>CANJRG010000013.1 GCA_947476745.1 Acidimicrobiia bacterium
CGACGCGGCGACGTGACGACGCGGCGACGCGGCGACGTGACGACGCGGCGACGCGGCGACGTGACGACGCGGCGACGCGGCGACGTGACGACGCGGCGACGCGGCGACGTGACGACGCGGCGACGCGGCGACGTGACGACGTGACGACGTGACGACGCGGCGACGTGGTGGCGACCCGACCGGCCGGCCGACCGGCGTGGCGGGTCGGCATCCAGCACCCCGCCGACCGTGACGCCGTCGCCGCGGTGCTGGAACTGTCCTGTGGGGCCGTTGCCACGTCGGGTACCTACGAACGGGGCAACCATCTGCGCGGGCGGGCCGCGGCGGTCGACTCGGTCGCCGTGACCGGTCCCGATCTGGCCGTCGCCGATGCCCTCGCCACCGCCTCGTGGGCCTCGGGTGCACTGCGACCGACGTGGTGGGACCGCGTCGCCGGCCCCCACGGCCTGCTCGCGCTCGGGACCGACGGCCGGCTGCGCTGGTGGCCCCCCGGCGCAGGAGACGTGCCGATCGATGACCCGGTCGCAGCCTCCTAGCTGCCGGGACGCGACACACGTCGATCACCTCTGCGGCTCTGCTACGTTCCGGGCGGTACTACTGAAGGGTCGTCCGGCGCGCCCACCCCCAAGCCACCCGGGTGCCCCAACAGCCTGACTACACCAGAGCCCCGGGACGGGTAGGCGAGTGAGCACGAACCCTGCCAGCGAACCCATCGGCGTAGGGAGAACGACGGCCGTCTCCGATACTCCGACCACGCTGCAGGACGTCTTCGATGCCCGCTCCAACAGCATCGGCTTCATCCGGTTCGTGCTGGCGGCAATGGTGCTCGTCGGTCACAGCTACGTGTTGGGTGGGTTCGGTGACGAGGTCGCCTGGAGTTGGACCCTCGGGCAGGAGAACTTCGGTGGCATCGCGGTCGGCGGGTTCTTCGTGCTCAGCGGGTTCCTCATCACCCGCAGCTACACCACGACCACCTCGGTGTTCCGGTTCCTCTGGCAGCGGTTCCTGCGGATCTTCCCGGCGTTCTGGGTCTGTCTCCTGGTGACCGCCTTCATCATCGGACCGTTGATTTGGCGGACCGATCACGGCGGGTTCTCGGGCTACCTCGACATCTCGAGGGACTCGCCGCTCGACTACGTGCTGCGCAACTCGAGGCTCGCGATGCGTCAGTACAACATCGGGGATCTCCTGGCCAACGCCCCGGCACCGCGGGACCTCAACGGGTCGCTCTGGACGCTGATCTACGAGCTCCGCTGCTACCTCGCGGTCGCCGCGCTGGGGGTCTTCGGGGTGTTCCGCCGGGCACGGGGAATGGTGTTGGGCCTCACCGCCATGCTGTGGGTGCTGCAGCTCGTCGTCATCGCCGCCCCGGGCGGTGGCGGCACCCTGATGCCGGCCGACCTCTACCTGGTCCGCCTGTCGTTCCTGTTCGGGCTGGGCGCCTGCCTGTTCCTGTACCGGGAGCGGGTGCCGATGGACGATCGGGCCGGCGTGCTGGCCACCGGCCTGCTGCTGCTGTCGTTCCGTTACCACGTCTACTTCGTGATCGGTCAGGCGGCACTCGCCTACGCGCTCCTGTGGGCCGGGTGGCGGCTGCCGTTCAGGTGGTTCGACCGCTACGGAGACTTCTCCTACGGCCTGTACCTGTACGCCTTCCCGGTCCAACAGCTGCTGGCCATCTATCCCCAGGCCGTCGGCCACGGGCAGCTGTGGTACGTGCTGGTGACCTTTGCGCTCGTGGTACCGATGTCGATCGGCAGCTACTACCTCGTCGAGCGGCCCTTCCTCCGGCTGAAGAACGCCAAGGTCCCTGCGCCGCTGCTCACCCTGTCGGGCCGGGCCGCAGCGGTAACGCAGGAATCCTTCCGGCGACCCCGCCGGGCTCCGGTCGCAGCCGAACCGGCCGCAACCGACACCGACCGGCACAGCCGGGACCTCGCCGCAGAACCGACCCAGGTTTCAGTCGAGCCCTAGCCGTCGTGCGCGGGCGGACTGGCGACGGGGGCCCTGCACCACGGGACGTCGCCCCGGGCGGTTCGCAGGCACGTAGCTCATCCATTCCGGCCAAGACGGGCCGGACCGTCGCGTTCACCACGCAAAAGCGGCCCCCGAAAGGGCCGCCGACCTCGACTTCGACGTGGAGCGGATGACGCGACTCGAACGCGCGACCCTCACCTTGGCAAGGCGGGGAGATCTCCCCGTCCAGGGGTCTGTGTTCCGCTGAGCAGGAAGTTCTCCAGAGGCCGCTCCGCCCGATCCGCAGAGTCGGCCCCATTCCGGCGGCCGATGCACCACGCGTTAAACCGCTCTACGAGGACCCGTCTCCGGTTGCGAGGTTGCCCGGTGGTCCGTGGAACGAGATGGCGGTGGTCCTCCGCCTAGGTCTGCCCCTACGTCGACGGCTTCGAGTTCGCCGGCCTGATGAACACGTGTCCGACCCTCAGTCGAGCACAGCCATGGCTTCGATCTCCACGAGGAGGTCCGGCGTGAACAGCGCCGCGACGCCGATCAGCGTGCCTGGAGCGAGCGAGGTGACCCCGAGCTTCTCGAACGCCCGGGCGCGACCTTCACTCACCAGAGCCATCTTGTCGGCGGTCCAGTCAACGATGTAAATGGTCAGTTTCGCCACGTTGTCGAAGGAGCCGCCGGCTGCGGCGACGGCGGCGCCGACGTTCAGAAAGCATTGCTCGACCTGCGCGCTGAGGTCGCCCTGGCCGACCAGGGCTCCGTCGGCGTCCCACGCGACTTGGCCGGCCATGAACACCAGCTTCGATCCGGTAGCGATGGACACCTGCCTGTGGAAGCCGACCTTGGGTAGTCCTTCAGGCTCGATCAGATTGACAGTCATCCGGCGTCTGTCTACCACCATCGAGGCTCGCGTCGAAGTATCGGAACGGGATGGTGGGGCCACCGTGATCGCGTTCGCAGTGGGCGACAGCGTCGATCCATGCTCGGAAAGGCCGGTGCGGCCTTCGGATGGCGGTGGTGGGGGTCATCGCCGGGAAGGCTGGCGTGCCCACCTCCAGCTGAGCAAGCACACCCTGCGCCGTCGTTCGGCGATCGGTCCCAACGACGGCGACCTCGAGCAAGCGGGCGACCTCGGCCGGATCGGCCAAGCGCGCCCCCGATGATGGCGGCGACGAAGTCGCGACCCTTCTGCCGTCCGGCGAGGAGCTTCGCCACGCAGAGGTCGCGCACGTCCAGACACCAGCTCGTGGTGCCCGTCGATCGGTCCACCAACGGCACGAGACGCTCATCCCACCCGGACGCCAGCATGGCGGTCGACAGCCCGACACCCTCGGCGTAGATGCCATAGGTCTCGTGAAACATCGACGCCTCACCGATCGCACCGTCGATGAGATCGGCCCGCCGACCGTCGACAACGCCGGGCGGCACGATGTCGGCCTCGACCGAGAACGTCGCTTCACCGGGGAGCACCGCTTCGTCGTAGGAGCCCAGGATCGCCTGGCTTCCAACCGCTACCACGTCGTCGGACTGGACGATGGCGCCAGCAGCGCGGATCGGGTGCTCAGCTGATCACGACGCACGTTGCTGCCCTCGCAGCGCCGCCAGACGTTCGGTCGAGCTCAACACACCGGCGAAGGGCGTGCTCTGCCGCAGATCGCACGCCTGCTCCGAGCGCGACAACAGCACGTCGACCAGCCCGACCAAGGACCCGGCCAGCAGCCGCTCCCACTCATCGAGCCAGCGCGTGGCATGCCGCGCGGTATCCGCGGCGCGCATCGTCGCCAAGTTCGCCTGGGCCTTGGCCAACGCCGCCTCCGGGTCGGCCACCAGCCGCTCGGCGATCACCTGATGCAACCGCAAGCTCTTCTCCTCCGCCGCCGTGAGCGGCTGCACCTCGACCACCCGACACTGCACGCCCGCCGCAGCCAACAAACGAAAATACAACTCCACCGAGGGCACCACCGAACCCGACTCGTACGCCGACAACCGCGTCCGCGACGTACCCACCCGCCCCGCCAACTCCGCCTGCGTCAACCCCGCCGCCCGCCGAGCCCCCCGCAACACCACCGACCAATCCACCGATCCACCGTATCGGATCCGATACGTACCCGGCGGACCTGAAAGAAGCGACTCGACTTCCCCGGCAAACACAAGCCCATCCCGCACGGCAGTCAGCCCAGGGAAGCTCCGGCCCAACCGACCGGCCGCGAGCACTCTCCCCACAACACGTTTCGGCGGGCACGCCCTTGACCGCCCGGACACCCATGCCTCCGCCGCACTCCGCCGGAAGTGTGCGGCCGGAGGCGAGCCACTGGGCCGCACAGCCCGGGCACGATGCAGCGAACATCCTCTTGCGAGGACCCGGCGCTCACGGCGACGCCGTCCGGCAGGTTGGTATCGAGGCGTCCTCTGCCGGCCGGGGAGTCACCCGCTTACCTTGCCCGACAGCGTCGGTGTGGCGAGGTGGTTGCAGGCCCGATCGGTCCACGGCCCGAGCGCACCCACCGGAGAGGTGTGCCGAAGCGATTGCGGACGCTGATCCCGTTGAGCGGGCGAGCTACTTTCCGCCGGGTCGGAAAGCGATGACCGCTGTGCGCTCGATGCTGGCGTACGGCGACTGGATCGACGACGTCGCAAGCCCTCATCCGAGGCACCCGTCGGTTTGCCCAGGGACTTCGTTGATGGGGTCGATCTGGTGAGCGCGGGCCCGGGGCCTTGCGGTGCCGACGGGCGTCGCGCGCTCGCTTGCCTGCGCGCTGGCCGATCTGTCAGATGTCGAAGAACCGGGTGGCGAGCAGGGCGGTGCTGGGATCGAGGATGCACGCTCGGCGGTAGGGGAACTGCAGCGTGAACTGCGCGGTGTCGACGACGTGGATCGTGTGGTCGGCGGGCAGGTCGACGTCGTCGGGATGATCGACGCGAACCTCGCCCTCGGCGATGCGCAGCGCGACCGGGCCGAACGGGAAGTTGAGCCGATACAACTCGTTCACGGCGTGCGCCTCGGGCCGCAACCAGCCAGACGCGACGGGCATCAGATTGCGCCAGATGCCCTCGAGGAGCTCTCCGTCCATCGACCAGTGACGGTTCGTGGCCCGGCTGATGTCATCGCCGTGGACCAGCAACTCGCCGAGGAGGTTGGCCCAGGCTGCGGCCACGGTCACGGTGAGGCCGAGATGGAACTCCCGCAGCATGTCGAGCGGAATGCTCGGCGCCACGGGCGCGAGCTGGGCGATGGTGGCGTCGAGCTGGTCGGCTACCTCGGCCGCTGTCCTGTCCACGGCCGAGACGTCTTCGGCGTTCAGCGCGGCCAGCCGCGCCCGCGAGGCGGCCCGCTCGGTGGGGGACAGGTAGCGGCTGAGGACGGTGAGGACATGGACGCCGACCTCCCGGGCGTCCCATTCCATACCCGGGACACGGGCCGCTTCCTCCTGCGGGGTGAGCGATCGCAACAGCGCAGTGAAGCGGGCGAACTGCACGGGCAAAGGGTCGAAGCTCTGTTGAAACGACATCGCTGCAGCTCCTCGGTGACTCGGCATTTGCTCCGGGCTGGAGTAGCTCGGAACGTACTCCGGAGCGGAGTAGTGTGTCAACGATGGCCGAGCTCACCACGACGTCGTACGCGATCCTGGGTCTTCTGTCCCTCCGCCCCCATTCGGCCTACGACCTCACCCAGCAAGCGCGCCGCAGCCTGGCGTTCATCTGGCCCATCTCCGAAAGCCAGCTCTATGCCGAGCCGCGGCGCCTGGTCGGCGAGGGCCTGGTGAAGGCGACCAAGGAGCCCGCCGGGCCGACGCGCACCCGCACCGTCTATCGCATCACCGCCAAGGGTCGACGAGCGTTCGCCGGGTGGCTGCACACCGCCCCCGCCGCGCCAGGGCTCGGCTCGGAGATCCTGTTGCGGGTCGCCTTCGCCGACGCCGGCGACAAGGAGGCGTTGCTCGGCTCGATCGCAGCATGCCGCGAGGCGGTTACGGCTCGCTACGAGGCCGGGCGCCGCCAGGTCAAGGAACAGCTGGCGGGCACCGCGCCCTATCCAGAGCGAGCCAGCCTCAACGCGGTTTGGTGGGTGCTGATCGGCGAGCAGCTGAGGCTGACGCTGGACTGGCTGGCGTGGGCGGAGGCTGAGGTCCGTGCATGGGAGGGAACGCAACCCCACGCCTTCGACGACCGGTTGCGGGCCTTGGCCGAACGCCTCGTGGCAGGCGAGGCGATCCTGCGCGGTCCGTAACTCAACCCCGTCCACTTGCGGTGGTTGCACCGCTATCAACTGCTGACCCACGCGAGCAGCGACTGATGGGGTCAGCTCGGACCGGCACGCTGGCGGGTCAGTCGCCCTCGATTGGTCCACGCATAACGGCCCATACGAGCGCGGCCACCGTCGGCGCCAGGCAAACTCATTGGCCACGCAACCCCGCGATCGCTTCAGGCCGAGCTGACCATGGCGCCAGTGGAGGGGGGCGTTTTTGCTCGCCGTCGGACACCACGTCTGCCCGCCCGGCGCCTCCACCGCCACCAACGTGTCTACAAGCGTGGGTGCGATATCGCTGGTCCAAGCGGTAGTAGATGGTCGCACCGAGCCGGTAGTAGATGACCCGACGTCGGTAGTAGATGACGCCCGCACGCGGGTAGTAGATGGAGCCGACCAGTCGCTTCGCTCGGGGGGACGCTCGCAGGGAGGCGCTTGAGGGCAAGCTGCCGCGTAGCGGCAGTGCGCCAGGCCCAGCGGAACTGGGACGGGTGGGTCCGGCAACTGCCGGACCTCGCTGGGCGATCTACCGAGTTGGGCTCACCGTGCGTGACGGTCACGTCCATCTACTGGCGCGGAGGTCCGCAGGACCTCCAGATGTGTCTCGACGTTTTTCGGGTTGATGCTGCTAGGGCGCAGGAGCACGCACGGTGGGCTCCTAGCACTGCGATCCTCGACCATGACGTTGGTCGGGCGCGAGTGGATCGCAGCGGCGTTCACGTGGTCGTTGTCCGATTTCCGGCGCTTCGACGTCCCTACGGTCCGTGTGGACACCCGACGGCACCAGTGTTGAGGTTCGCGTTGAGCCCTCAACAGTGCGCCCCTGTTGAGGCCTCAACAGCCCTGCTCACGGGCGCCGGGCCGCCAACGCCGTTGGCCGTTGGCCGTTGCGGAGCGGGCCGACGTGCTCGGCCCCGCCGCGAAGGTTGCCACCGATGACGTCACGATGCTCAGGCCGAGCGACCAGAGGACGGCATACGACCGGCGACCCGGCCGACCTGCACCGGCAACGGTCCCCTCGTCCGAGCGGCCCCAGGTTCACCGTGAGGTTGATCTCCGGCGAGCCCCGCCGGCAGATGTCGCAGAGCCGCAGCGGGTCGCCGGAGCGATTGTGATGGGGCTCGAGGGCGGGTCCGGCGGCGCACCGGACGAACCCGCCGGCCCGTCGCCCACCCCTACGGCAGCCAGGCCCTGGCCTGTGCGCTGCTTGGTTCGCCCGGCCACCGGCCCCACCCCTTGCGACCGCTCGTTGCCGAGCGACCGCGCACCTCCTCCGTCGCGGTGGCCAACGATTCTTTTCGGGGTGCACAGACTGTCCACTTGCGGCTACGCCGCACGTGAAGGGGAATCCGGCGCCGACCGCTGGCGGGCGCTAGGCAGGCGATTTCGACGCTGGTGTCGACGGCGTGAGCGACCATCTCACAGCCGGGCCATGGCGGTTCCCGTGCTTCGAGCGAAGTTCTTTGTCGACTCTGGCGCCCTCAATGCGCTTAGCCCAGCTGGGTGCGCCGCTCAGGTGCGCCCACATCCGTCCGAACCCGTGACCGTAGGGAGACACGATGGCAACACCCTTGACGATGACCGTGTCGGAGGCGGCCGCCTTGATCGGGCTGTCGGAGAGCGCCACCTACGACGCTGTCGGCCGAGGCGAGCTACCAGCGGTCCGCATCGGCCGCCGGATCCTGATCAAGCGCATCGAGCTTCTGGCCATGTTCCCTGGGTCGGACCTCGGCGAGGCGCCGGCGGGCCAGCCGTCCGACGACGGCAGCGGCGGCGAGCGGTGACGGTCACAGGCGGGCCATGGCGACCACGGCCTTCTTCTTGGCCAGGTTCGGCCCGGCGTCGTACCAGCGGCGCAGCGTCTCCTCGCTGTTGCCGGTGATCGAAGCCACGGTGCGGTAGTCGCCCGCGGTCACGTCGAGCAGCTTGGTGGCGACGTAACGGCGGTGCATGGCGAACGTGACGGCGCAGTCGCCTCGGGCGGCCAGCCATCGCTGCGTGGTGGAGTCGGGCCGCATCCACGTGGCGCCATCCGGGTCGTCGGAGAACACATAGCCGGTGGCGCTGATCTCCCCTTGCCCGAACTCGGCCACGAGCGACTGGCGGCGGTCGAGCAGCTCGGTGAAGACCCCGACCATCTGCTCGGTGAGCGGCACGTCACGCCAGTCGTCTCGCTTGGTGGCCTTGCGGTAGATGCCCACCCCCGGCCCGCCGTCGGCCAGCGATGCACGGATGGTGACCACTGCGTTCACAAGGTCGAGATCGGCCACCTGGACCGCGAGCAGCTCGCTTCGGCGGCACCCGATCGTCGCCATGCCCAACACGTAGGCGTACAGCAGGTAGTCCTTCGCCTCGGCCGCACGCAGGGCGGCGCGCACCTCGATGTCACGGGGCACATCGGGCCGGTGGGCGGGCACCTTGGGCCGGCGTGCCTCGCGCACCGGATTGTGGCGCACCCAGCCTGATCGCTTGGCGTGGTCGATGACCTTCGACAGCGCCGAGCAGTACCGAGACTGCGTCGTCGGGTGCAGCCCTTCTGCCGACCATCGGGCGAAGACCTGTTCGACCGTGCGCCAGTCGAGCTTGCTCAGCGCCAGATCGCCGAGCTGGTTGCCCCCCGGGAGCCGGGTGGTGACGATGCGCTTGCAGGCCGACCGGTCGGTGCGCCGGGTCTGCAACTCGGTGCGGACCTCGCGCAGGTACAGCTCACAGGCGGCGCGCACCGTGCGGGCGTTGGTGGCGGACTGCGGCACCGCGTCGTTGTCGACGAGCCGCAGCCGAGCGAGCGCTATCTCCGCGTCCTCCCGGCTGCCGCGCACCACCTGCGTCTGGCGCCGCCGCGCTCCGGTGAGCGGATCGCGGCCCGACTCGATGCCGACCAGCCACCGATCGGCCCCCAGTTCGCTGACCGCCCCTGACTGCTTCGCCCGGGCCGCGCCGCCCTTGCGACGAGGCCGAGGCTGGGCGACCGCACCGCCCGCCACGTCGGCCATCAGCTGCTCGAGCGCTGCTTCGGCGTCGGCCTCGGAGCCCTGCACCGTCCGAGATATCCGCCGGCGGGCCGCCCCCGGTGACCTCGGCAGCTCGGCGTCGACTCGCCAAACCCCAGGTCGGACCAGCTTTTTGCCGCCTCGCCGCCGTCCCGAGCCACCCAACTCCGTTTCGACCGCCATGAGCGGCCAGAGTACGACAGCACTACGACGAAATCTCGCAGAGGTTTAACGCGATGGTTTAACGCTCTGCGGATCCTTACCTGGGAGCTTGGCTCGAAACCTGCTCTGACCAGGTACTTCTCCTGGAGCGGATGACGCGACTCGAACGCGCGACCCTCACCTTGGCAAGGTGATGCTCTACCAACTGAGCTACATCCGCAGGGGCCAGCACCTTACCAAGAAGGATCGGTGCGACCGAAATCCGCTATCAGCTTCCCTGGTCGGCCGGGCGCAGATCGACCCGGAGCACCAGGAAGCCGTCCTCCACCGTGGCAGTGGCGTCGCCGATGATGGCGAAATCCTGGAAGTCGTTCTGCGCCTGGCGGATGAAGAACTGCCGCTCGTCACCACCGACCGGTGGCAACGGACGCGACTTCACCGCCGCAGCCCGTTCGCGGAAGCGCTGGATCATTGCCTCGAGGTCCAGTCCTGGCATGGTCCGACCCTACCCGACCGTCTTCGGAACATCACGTCTTCGGGCCGGGAGGTCGACCGGGCCGACCGATCAGTTCGTGGTCGGTCAGCGCCGGCTCCGGCGATGCGCCGGAGGGCGCCGACGATTCGACGGCGGACGCGACACAGTCCGCCAGTCCGCCGACGAGTCGTCCGACGCCGAGGGCACGACAGGCTGCGAAACTGCAGCCGGCGCCGGGTCGGGCAGGACGATGACCTCACCGTCCTGGAAAACGCGCACCACCCCGGTGTCCTCTTCGTCGTGGGCCAACGCCTGGCCGAGCACGGCCCGCGACCGGGTGTAGCCCCGCCGGGGATCGGTGAACCACCAGTAACGCCAGGTGAGGGTGGCGATCAGCAGGCCCACCACGCAGAGCAGTCCGCCGATGATCCACACCACCTGCTTCTCCTTGCTCCCGCCTTCGTTGCCGGAGTCGGCCGCCGAACCTGCGACGGGCACCACGGAGGTCTTCGACCCGCTCGACGTCGACGTGGCCGGCACCTTGGCCGTGGTGGCTACGGCGGCAGCAACGGTCGTTGCGCTGGGCTTGGCCGTCGTGGTGGGTTTGGCCGTGGACGCCGTGGCGGCCGTGGTGGGAGACGGCCGGGCTGTGGTCGGCGACGGCGGCTCCTCCTCCGGGGGCGCGGTCGTGGGCGGTTCGGTGGTGGTGCTCGGCACCGCGGTGGTCGTCGGCGCCTGTGTGCTGGTCGGGCCGACCGTGGTGCTCGGTGCCACCGTTGTGGTCGGCTCCAGTGCGGTCGTGGTGCTCTGCAGGGCACCACCCGGTGATGCACCGAACCCGGTCAGCACCGATGCGAGGAGCATCCCCGTGCCCATCCGTCGCCAGCGAGAATCGGCCACCGCGCTCCTTTGTCCGTCGCTGACCCGTACCGGTCACTCCATCCCGAACGGCCCCGAAGTGTAGTGAACCACCGCCGGTCGCACGCTGACCCCCCATCACCCCACGCCGCGACGCCGGTCCGGGGTGGTCCCGTCCGGCTCAGACCAGACCAGACCAGACCGGGCACGGACCCCACAAGATCCGGTCCGTCCGGTACTGCCGACGTAGGCCCGCCCCGGTCAGCGTTGCTCGGCCGGGCACCAGAACGTCGTGCGTCCCCCCACCGTGGCCCGAGCGAGTGGCCGGCCGCAACGGGGGCAGCCGGCCGCACGACCACGGGCGACGAACAGGTCACCGGTGTGGGACCCGCCCCGACGGTCGAGCTCGGCCAGGGTCTGGTGCAGCACGCGATGCAACCGTCGCCGCTCGGCCGCGTCGAGCCCGCCGGCCGGACGGGTGGGGTCGAGGCGAGCCCGCCACAGGATCTCGTCGACGAGCAGGTTCCCGAGCCCCGCTAGCCGGCCCTGATCCAGCAACCGGGCCTTCAACGCCGCACCGCCGTCGAGCACGGCGCCGAGCGCAGCCGGCCCGATCGAGGCCGCATCGGGACCGAGCGCGTCGAGGGAGGGGTCGAGCTCCACACCGCCGAGCCGGCGCGGATCGATCATCACCAGGTCGCCGCCGCCGGCGAAGCGAAGGGCGAAGCGTTCCCATCGGGGCTCCTGCCGGGCACTGCTGTACTCGAGCTTGTCGATCGCCGCCACGCCGTCGACGACGAGGCGGCCCGTCATGCCGAAGCGCAGACCCAGCACGGCGTCGCGGTCGAGCTCGAGCAGCAGCAGCTTGCCCCGCCGACCCGTGCCCAGCACGACCGCGCCGCGCAGCAGCGCGGTGAGCTCGCCCGCGGTCAGCCCACCGCGCAGGTACCACGCGTCGGGCGCGTCGACCGAGACGATTCCGCGGCCCACCACCCGCTCGGCGAGGCGTCGGTAGTACTCGACCTCGAGCAACTCGGGCATCGTCGTCGGCCTGCGACGTCCGGCTTCAGAGCCGGACCAGGAAGCGCTCGATGGCCGAACCCACCTGGTCGAACTCCAGCAGGAAGCCGTCATGGCCGTGGGGACTCTCGATCACCACGTGATCCACTGTGGCGCCGCAACGCCGCAGGCCGTCGCGCAACGCCTCCTGTTGATACGGCGGGTAGAGCGTGTCGGTGGGGATCGCCATGGTGCACACCGGGGCCGTGACCCGGGCCAGCGCGGCGTCGGTCCCGCCACGACCGCGCCCGATGTCGTGTAGGTCCATGGCCCGGTTGAGCACCAGGTAGGTGTTGGCATCGAATCGCCGCACCAGCTTCTCGCCGTGGTAGGTCAGGTAGGACTCGACCTCGAAGGGGTCCCACAGGCCGAAGTGGTCGACCGGGTTGGTGCTGTTGCGACCGAACCGTTGCTGGAAGATCGGCTCGGCGCGGTAGTGGATCTGGGCGATCTGGCGGGCAAGAGCCAGCCCGTCCTGCGGGCCGTCACCCGGCGCGGCGTCGTAGTAGTCGCCGTTGCGCCACCGCGGGTCGTTCGCCACGGCCAGCCGGCCGACGGCGCTCCAGGCGATCTGCTGGGCACTGGCCTCCGCCGTCGAGGCGATGGACACCAGCGAGCGGACCCGTTCGGGATAGATGATCCCCCATTCGAGGACCTGCATCCCGCCCATCGAACCGCCGATCACCGACAGCCATCGCGCGATGCCCAGTTCGTCGGCCAGGCGTCGCTGGCAGCGCACCATGTCCCGGATGGTCACCACCGGGAACGTCGATCCCCAGGGGCGTCCGGTACGGGTGTCGATCGACGAGGGCCCGGTGCTGCCCTCGCAACCGCCGAGCACGTTGGCACACACGACGAAGAACCGGTTCGTGTCGAGCGTGCGGCCCGGACCGATCAGCGGGTCCCACCAGCCGGCGGTCGGCTGCCCCGGGCCGGAATCGCCCGCGGCGTGGGCATCGCCGGTGAGCGCATGGCAAACCAGGATGGCATTGCCACCGTCGGGATCGAGCGTGCCCCATGTCTCGTAGCCGACCACAACCTCGGGCAGGATGCCACCCTCCTCGAGGGCGAACGGAACGGCCCGCAACGAGAAGAACTTCCGGTCGTGCACCGGCTGGGCCGGTGTCCAGGCTCCGCTGGCGGGCAAGGGCTTGCGGCCGGGGGGACGACCGAGGCCATCGGGTGGCTGCACTCGGTTCATGGGTCGATCCTTCTCGGACTTGAGTTGCCCGGCCTGCAGGCCGAACCGCATCTCCGTGTTCGGGCGGGCGTCGAGACGGGCCCTTGCACGGATTGGCACCTTGGGTGTCCGATCCCAGGTTGCCGGAACCTCCCAGCAGGGCTGGTCGGTTCACTCCGGATGTGGACCTCCATTGGACCAAGAATGACGCAGGCCCGTCAATGCGGGCGGACCAGGGGGGCCGCTCAGGCCGCCACGCCCCCGACCCATTCGGTCAGCCAGACCTCGAACTCGAGCTCGGCAGCGCCACGTCGGTAGGCGGTTGCCAGCACCGAGGGCACCGAACCGGCTTCGCAGCGGAGCCCCTCGGCCCGTTCCCGCAAGGCTTTGCCCCGTGGACCAGGAGCCGACGTCGGAACCAGTCGCAGGGCCGTGATGGTGTCACCCGGCGTTGCGCACATGGCTGGTACAACGCCTGGATACGCCGGCCATTTCGGGGCAGCGGGACAGCTCGATTACAGATCCGTGGCGGGAAGATGACGCGCCGCCTCGGCCTCCCACCAGCGGCGAGCCGTGTCCGCCGCCTCCGCCGGAACGTCATAGGCCACGACCATGAGCTCACCGCTGCGCCGCCACGCCTCGAGGTCGACCGGCACCGGAGGGGCGACGCCGGCCGGGGTGGCGTCACAGCCCGTGGAGGGGCCGCCGACCGCGAGGTCGGGCCGAGCACCGAGCCAGGCGCTGGACCGGCCCGGTGGACCGGCAGCGGCGCGCAACAGCAACGCCGCCTCCTGCCAAGCCTCGGTGTCGACCGGAGTCGGCAGGGCCAGCACCTGCTTCGCCCCGAGACGGAATGCACCGGCAGACAACCCGGCCCCGGCGAAACGCGTCGCCGCGTGCGCCGACACCACCGGTGCCGCCAGAACGGCCGCCACCATCCAGATCGGTTCCGCTGACCCGACAGACCCGGCGGAGGCGACCTGCCCGACCGGCGCGACCGACCCGACCGACCCGGCGGAGTCGACCTGCCCGACCGAATCGAACGGTGCGACCGAATCGAACGGTGCGACCAACCCGGCTGACCCGTTCGGCGCGTCGCGGGGTTCGACGGCGACGACCGGAACCGACGGCACGACCAGGCCGTCGGGATCGGGTGCGAACACGACCACCGACGTCTGCGTGGCCAGCACCAGCTTCGGCCTGAGGCGTCGCGCAACCCACCGGTACAGCGTCGGGTCGCCCTCGGCCAACGCCGCGAGGTCGACCGCCGGGCGCGACCAACGCCGTCCGGCGAACCGCACCGGCACCTCACCCCACCGCAACCGGCCGAGCCGCAACGAGCCCGAGGTGACCAGCGGTGCCCAACGAACGCCGGGGTCGTCCACTGCCCCACCGCCCGGCGCGACCACTCGATGGTCGCCGGCGACAGGCAAATCGGGGTGCTCGTGGACATACGGCACCAACCCGTAGAACTGGTCCCGGAACCCGGCGGTGGCGGTGGTCAGGTCACCGAGACGGCCGGCCCCTCGTAACGACACCGACGGAACGCCGCGTCCCGCGGCCAGCAACGGTGCCCACTCCCCCGCCGGGCGAACCGATCGACGCAACGGAGAACCGACCACCTGCAACGAATCGGCCGGTTGCGTCGAATCGGCCGGTTGCGTCGAATCAACCGGTTGCGTCGAATCAACCGGTTGCGTCGAATCAACCGGTTGCGTCGAATCAACCGTCCCCGGCGAATCGAAAGCGTGCGGCGAATCGACGTCGATTCGCCCCGACGGAGTCACCGACACGCCCACCCACAACCGGACCGGACCGGCCGACGCCCCGGGGCTGGCGGTCTCCCGAACCCGCCGCAGGACCGGCGCGCACACCCGGACCCCGGCTGCGAAGACATCCCCCCCACCGATCCACAGGCCTTCGAGCCGGGCCCGTCGCTCGATCTCGGCGCGTGCCGGCGCACCGTGTGCGGCCACCAACGTCGATTCCGGCTGGACCAGCACCACCCGACCGCCGTCGGCCACCAGGTCCAGTCCCGCCAGGACGAACAGCAGGGCCGTGTCGACGTAACCCTTGGCGGCGTCGCCGAAGCGTCGCTGCAGGAACTGCCGCGACGCCGCCGTACGCGCCGTGTCACCCTGCAGCTGGTTGAGAAAGGGGGGGTTGCCCACCACCACGTCCACCACCCCCGTCGGTGGACCGCCCGGGCCGGGCAGCGCGAGCCCGTCCCCGGACCGCACTGCGTCGGGCGACGGCCAGCAGGGCACCCCGTCGATCATCCATGCCCACCACGCCAGAGCGGTACGGCCCACGGTCACCGCACCGGGGTCGATGTCACAGCCCCGCAACGCCGCCACGCATGCCGCGCCGGTCGCACCGCTCCGTTGCCGGAACAGCTCGGCGGCGGCCAGCAGGAACGCGCCGCTACCCATTGCCGGATCTGCCACCACCGCCAGCCCGGCCGAGCCTCCAACGGTCCCGTCACCCGCAGGCGATGACCCCGCCACACCGTCGCAGGCCAGCTCCACCAGCCCTCGTGCCACCGAACCCGGCGTGTAGAACACCCCGCCACGCCGCCGCGCCGAGGCACTGAGCGCCGCCTCGTAGACCAACCCGAGCAGGTGCGGCGTCGCCACGCCGTCTGCGGTCGCCGCGCGCACCGTGTCCTCCGGCAACTCGCCCGGAAGGTCGGTAGGGGCCGGCAGGGCAGCCAAAACGGCCAGCGGCTCGAGCAATGCCGCCGGCGCTGCATCACGGCCGGCGGCGACTTCGGCCACCGCAGCCGCCGCCAGCACCGCCGTTGCGGCCCGACGCGGCGCAGACTCGGCCTTCGCCCATCGCTGCCAGGCCCCAAGACAGCGCCCGAGGCCTGCTGCGCGGCCCTCCTGCATCTCCCTACAATGCCCGTTCTGATGCGTTGGACCGTGCATGGTGAACGGGCGATGTACTCGTCGCCGTGGATGAGCGTCCACCTCGTGGACGTCGAGCTTCCCGACGGCGCTCGATTCGAGCACCACGCCTTGCGCATGCCCAACACCGCGGCGGGCACCGTGCTGTACGACCCGAGTCCCGATCGTGGCGTGCTGCTGCTGTACCGCCACCGCTTCATCGGCGACTTCTGGGGTTGGGAGATCCCGGCCGGACGGGTGGAGACCGGGGAGGACCCCGCGGACGCGGCGCGTCGCGAAGCACGTGAGGAGGTCGGTTGGGAGCCGACCAAGATCAACCGGCTGACGTCCTACCGCTTCGCGTCGGGCAGCTCCGACGGTGAGTTCCACCTGTTCTTCGGGACCGCAATGCACGAGATCGGCCCACCGACAGACCTCAACGAGGCCGAACGCATCGCCTGGTTCAGCCCCAACGCGGTGCGCGAACTCATCGCTGCCGGGGAGATCCATGACGGCCTCACACTGACCGGCCTGCTGTGGGCCTTCAGCTTCGGGCTGTTCGGCAACGGCTGAGGGACCCCAGGCCGCCCGACCGCAACCGAGGGTCGCTCAGGAGCGGCCGGCGGTCGCCATCGGATCCCACGCGGCGAGATCGCTCAGGCGGGGATCGTTCGAGAACATCTCGACCATGGGCAGCTTGAGATTCAACCGGTTCTGCAAGCGCCGCACCTCGAGTTCCTGGTTCCACAACACCAGCGACACCGCCATACCGGCCTCGCCCGCCCGGGCGGTCCGTCCGGATCGGTGCAGGTAGGCCTTGTGGTCCTCGGGCGGGTCGAAGTGGACGACCACGGCGACATCGTCCACGTGGATGCCGCGGGCGGCGACGTCGGTCGCCACCAGGACGTGCACGCTGCCGGCGGAGAAATCGGCGAGGGCCTTCTCCCGCAAGTTCTGACGGAGATCGCCGTGAATCGCCGCCGCCTCGATGCCTTCGTTGAGCAGGGAGGCCGCCACCTTGTCGGCGCCCCGCTTGGTGCGGCTGAAGACCAGCACCCGCTTGGCGTTACGGGCAATCGCCGCGGTGACCTTGACCTTGTCGAGGTCGTGGACCAGCACGAAACGGTGCACCATCTGGTCGACGGTGACCTGACGGGACTCCACCTCGTGGAAAACCGGATCGGTCTGGTACTGGCGCACCAGGCTGCCGATGGCACCGTCGAGCGTGGCGGAGAACAGCAGGGTCTGGTGCCGACCGTCGATATGACGCAGGATCCACTCGACCTGGGGCAGGAAGCCCATGTCGGCCATCCGGTCGGCCTCGTCGATGACCACGTGATCGACGTCGGCCACCGACAGCTCGCCCTGCTGGATGAGGTCGATGAGCCGTCCCGGCGTTCCGATCACCAGGTCGACCCCGTCGATCAGGCGCTTGATCTGGGACTCGATCCGGGCCCCGCCGTAGACGGCGGCGATGCTGACACCGCGGGCGGTGGCCAACGGTTCAAGCTCGTCGTGGACCTGCAGGGCCAGCTCGCGGGTAGGCACGAGCGTGAGTCCGTGTGGTCGGCGCGGCTGGGCCTTGGCGAGGTTCTGCAGCACCGGCAGCCCGAACGCCAGAGTCTTACCCGAGCCGGTCTTGGCCTTCCCGCACACGTCCTTGCCTGCGACGGCGTCAGGGATGGTGAGGGTCTGGATCTCGAAGGGCTGCTCGATACCGCGGACGCGCAGCGCCTCGCAGAGATCGGCGGACACGCCGAGTGTTTCAAAACCACTGGAGGACACGAAGGCACCTTTCGCTCGGAACCGCTACGGGGCGGCCGCTCGCTTCGACCCCGCGAACGGCTCCGGCTGGGCAACCTGATGGGCGAGTCCGGCCCAGATGCCAACCGTCCACCCAGCCGACTGCCGGGCGACCGGCTCAGTGTACCGCTCACCGTGACGATCGGCGCGTCACCGGCGGGCCGGACGCGGCGTGCCGGGCACGACGACGCATCCCGATCACACGGCGCTCGTCCACCTCAACGCCCTCGGCCCGCAGCCGAGCCTCCTGCTCCTGCTCGTGGCCGGGGGCCAGCCGACCGTTCGCGGCCACCACCCGCCACCACGGAAACTCACCGTCCGTGGTGGCCAGGAAGTGCCCCACGGCGCGAGCGCGACGGGGATAGCCGGCTTCCTCGGCCACCTCGCCGTAGGTCACCACGTCGCCCGGGCCGAGCGAGTGCAGCACCGCAGCGATCGCGTCAGGTAACGGGAGCATGGCCCGATGATCGCGCGCCCACATCGCCCGCAACGCCGCGCGCCCGCAACGCCGCGCGCCCGCGCCCGCGCAGGATGCGACCGCTACCGTCGTGACGATGGTGCAGGAAGGCTGGTTGGCCGGCCACGTGCGGGGCTGGCCGGTCGCCACGGTGGCGGTCGGGGTGACCGATGCCGCAGCCACCGTGGCCGTCACCGGCCCGACCGACCGGGTCCTGCCGCTCGCGTCGGTGACCAAGTTGCTGGTGGCCATGGCCTGCTGGGTCGCGCTCGAGGAGGAGACGCTGCGCCTCGACGAATCGGCTGGGCCGCCGGGATCGACGATCCGCCATCTCCTGGCTCACGCCTCGGGACTCGCCCCCGACGAGGCTCGGGTCCTCGCCGCGCCGGGGACCCGGCGCATCTACTCCAACGCCGGGTTCGAGGTGCTCGGCGCCCACCTCGAGGCCGCGTCGGGCCTCACCGTGGCGACCTATCTGGCCGAGGCGGTATTCGAACCGCTGCGCTGTCGGCACAGCACGCTGGAGGGGTCACCAGCCCATGCCGGCCGGGGCACGCTGGACGACCTGCTGGCGATCGGCCGCGAGCTGCTCGCCCCCCGGCTCGTGCACCACAGCACCTGGCTCGCTGCCACCAGGCCGCAGTTCCCCGACCTGGCAGGCGTACTGCCGGGTTTCGGATACCAAAACCCCAACCCCTGGGGGCTGGGGGTCGAGGTACGCGGCAGAAAGATGCCGCACTGGACCGGTCGCCGCAACAGCGCGGCGACCTTCGGTCATTTCGGGCGTAGCGGTGCGTTCCTATGGGTCGACCCGGTCGCCGGGCTGGCCGTCGCCGGGCTCGGTGACCTCCCGTTCGGACTGTGGGCCGCCACCGCCTGGCCCCAGCTCTCCGACGCCGTACTGGCCGAGCTCGGCCCGGCAGCATCGCCGGCCCCGTGGCCCGCTGGCAGGGACGCGCCGCCGTGACCGAGGCATCTGTCCGGCGGTGCGGCTCGTGGTGACCACCTGGGACGTCGTCGCTGCCGGACCCCTAGCCGACGTCGGCCCCGGCTCCATCGGCGGCGCCGTCATCCCCGTCGTCATCGACGCCCGGAGACCCGACGAGCCCGGCAACGCCACCGGCCTCACCGACGTCTGGGCCGCGCCGGCCGAACACCACCAGCCACCCCAGCGCCATCACGGTGGCGAACGCGGCGAGCAACAGGTTGAACCGGACACCGAGCAGCTGCTGGGCCGGGTCGATCCGTAGCGACTCCACCCAGAAGCGGCCGATCCCGTACCCCGCCACGTACACCGCGAACATGCTGCCGGGGCGCAACCGGTCCCGGGTACGCCGCTCGAGCCACACGATGAAACCGGCCAGGGCCAGATTCCACAGGCCTTCGTAGAGGAAGGTCGGGTGGTACGTGGCGACGTCCTCGTAGCCGGCGGGCCGGTGGGCGGAGTCGATTCGCAACCCCCACGGCAGGTTGGTGGGTCCGCCGAAGAGCTCCTGGTTCCACCAGTTGCCCCATCGGCCGATGGCCTGCGCCACCGGGATGGCCGGGGCCACGATGTCCAGGGCGTACCCCGTGGTCATCCCCCGGCGACGGGCCGCCCACAGGCCGACGAGCACACCGAGCAGCAGACCACCGGGTATGCCGAGGCCGCCCTCCCAGACCTTGACGGTGTCGCCCCAGTGGCCGCGGAAGCGGTCGAGGTCGGTGAGGACGTGGTAGAGGCGGGCACCGATCAGCCCGGCGACCACCCCCCAGACCGCGATCTGGGAGAAGTCGTCGGGATCACCGCCCCGCGCCGCATGGCGTCGCCGGGCGATCTCGACCGCAGCCATCACCCCGAGGGCGATCATCAACCCGTATGCGGTCAGCCGCAGCGGCCCGATGTGCAACTGGCCCGACGAAGGGCTCGGGATGGACCCGACGATGGCGTTCAGCACCGGTTCACGGATGCAGCCGGTGGGTCGCCAGGGCGAACAGATCGTCGGCACCCGCCGTGGTGGCGCCGCGCAACCCGCCGGCCTGCGGCAACAGTTGCTCGGCGTAGAAGCGCGCCGTCACCAGCTTGTCGTGGGCGAGGTCGGCATCCCCTGTTGCCGCCGCCGCGGTGGCCGAGCGGGCCAGCAACCAGCCCCCGACGCACAGACCGAACATGCGCAGGTATGGACTGGACCCTGCCAGCGTGGCGTTGGGGTCGGCCGTACCACGGGCCAGCAGCCACTCGGTAGCCTCCGCCAGCCCGTCGAGCTGCGCGTCGAGGTTGCTGCGGATGGACTGGTAGCCGGCCCCGGCATGCTCGAGGTCGGCCCCGACGCTGCGCATCGTGTCGATGAACTCGCGCACCGACGCACCGCCGCGGATGCCTAGCTTGCGGCCGACGAGGTCGGCGGCCTGGATGCCGTTGGTCCCCTCGTAGATGGGGGCGATGCGTGAATCGCGGAAGTGCTGCGCCACCCCGGTCTCCTCCACGAAGCCCATACCACCGTGGATCTGCAGAGCGAGCGAGGTCAGCTCGACACCGAGGTCGGTCCCGAACCCCTTGCAGATCGGCGTCAGCAGCCCGACGAGCTCGTTGGACCGGCTCCGTACCACCTCGTCGGGATGATGGTTGCTGCGATCGATGTACGACGCGTTGAGCAGGATCAGACACCGCAACGCCTCGATGTACGCCTTCTGGGTCATCAGCATGCGGCGCACGTCGGCGTGATCGACGATCGGCGAATCGGTGCCGGTCGCCCCCACGGCCTTGCCCTGCCGCCGGTCCTGGGCGTACTGCAGCGCCTGCTGGTAGGCCCGTTCGGCCAGCGACAGGCCCTCGAGGCCGACGGAGAGGCGGGCGTTGTTCATCATCACGAACATGATCCGCATGCCCGTGTTCTCCTCGCCGATGAGGTGGCCGATGGCGTCCTCGTAGGCGAGCACACAGGTCGGCGAGCCGTGGATACCCAGCTTGTGCTCGATCGACACACAGCTGACCCCGTTGCGCGCACCGATCGACCCGTCCTCGGCGAGCAGGAACTTGGGCACGATGAAACACGAGATGCCCTTGGTGCCCGCCGGCGCGCCCGGGATACGGGCCAGCACCAGGTGGACGATCTGCTCGGCCATGTCGTGCTCGCCGTAGGTGATGAAGATCTTCTGACCGGTGATGCGGTAGGTGCCGTCGTCCTGCGGGATGGCCTTGGTGGTCAGCGCACCCACGTCGGAGCCGGCGTGCGGCTCGGTGAGGTTCATGGTGCCGGTCCACGCGCCGCTCACCATCTGGCGGAGGTAGGTCTCCTGCTGTGCCTCGTCGCCGTAGTGCAGCAGGGCGTCGATGGCGCCCTGGGTGAGCAACGGGCAGAGCGAGAACGCCATGTTGGCGGAGGTGAGCATCTCCTGCATGGCCACCCCGACCACCCAGGGGAACCCGCCGCCGCCGTAGGCCGGCGGGAACGGGACCGACGGCCAGCCGGCTTCGACGTAGCGCTGGTAGGCCTGCTTGAACCCGCTGGGGGTCACCACCGAGCCGTCCGGCTGCCACTGGCTGCCCTCGAGATCGCCCGGGCGATTGGTCGGTGCCACCACCTCGGACATGAACCGGCCGCACTCCTCGAGCACCCCGATGACGGTGTCGAGGTCGGCGTGCTCGAAGCTCGGCAGGGCGGCCAGCTCCCGGTACTCCACGATGTGTTCCAGCACGAATGCCAGATCGGCCAGCGGCGCTACATACTCGGTCACGTCGGACGAGCGTAGCGGTGAGCCCGGAGATACGGGGGACAAACGGCCTGGTACGGATCGGACCCACGATCGGCGTTGCAGACGAACAGGCCGCCCGCCGAGCCCGACGGACTCGGGACGCAGGCCGGCGACCGGCGTGAGGAACGACACGGCCCCGAGTGCGAGCACCCGGGGCCGTGAACCACCTCGACGGTGTCTCTCAGGAGCGACGGGTCTCGTTCCATGGGCCCTCGTCCGAACGGGGCTCCTTGGGCAGGCCGAGCACGCGCTCACCCAGGATGTTCCGCTGGATCTCGTTCGAGCCGGAGTAGATCGACGCTGGGCGGGCGCCCAGGAAGTGGGTGACCCACCGATAGGAGGAATCGGGATCGCCGGCCGCCTCCGGCGCAATGGTCGACAGCGGCGACGCACCGCTGGGTGCCATGGCGTCGGCCCCGAGGAGATTCGTGGCGAGCTCGGTCATCTTCTGGAACAGCTCGCTCCACAGCAGCTTGTTGATCGAGGACTCCGGGCCCAGCACGTCGTCCTTGAGGATCGAGGTCAGCGTCCGCAGGCCGTAGAAGCGGAGGATCTCGGCCTTGGACTGGCACCACGCCAGCTGCTGGCGGATCACCGGGTCCTTGTCGAGGCCTTTGTCGCGAGCGATGCGCACCAGGCCGTCGGCCACCGCCTTCATCCGGAAGGACACCGTCGTGGCGTCGTCGCCGCGTTCGTAGGCCAGCAGCTGGTTCGCCACCCGCCAGCCTTCGTGGACCCCGCCGATGATGCATTCCTTGGCGGTACGGGCGTCGCTGAAGAACACCTCGTTGAAGTCGTGGCTGCCGGTGATGTTGATGATCGGCCGCACCTCGATACCGGGCTGGTCGAGCGGGCAGAGCAGGAACGAGATGCCCTTGTGCTTGATGGCCGTCGGATCGGTCCGGCACAGCACGAAGATCCAATTCGCGGTGTGACCCTCGGAGGTCCAGATCTTCTGGCCGTTGATCACCCACTCGTCGCCGTCGAGCACCGCCGAGGTACCCAACGAGGCGAGGTCGGAACCCGAGTTCGGCTCCGAATAACCCTGGCACCAGCGATCCTGCCCGGAGAGGATGCGCGGCAGGTAGTACCGCTTCTGTTCCTCGGTACCCATCACCATGATCGTCGGGCCGATCATCGACATGCCGAAGCCGTCGTTGGGGCCGCCGGTGGGCACGGCCGCCTTGGCGAACTCCTCGTGCAGCACCACCCGTTCGATGGCGGACAGACCGGAGCCGCCGTACTCCTGGGGCCACGCCGGGGCGATCAGGGCGTTGTCGACCAGGCGCTGACGCCACTGGGCGACCCACGCCTCGCGTTCCTCGGCCTCCAGGGTGCCCACGCCGCTCCAGTCGGCGTGCAGGTTGTCGGCCAGGAACGCCTGGATCCTCGTGCGGAATGTCTCCGCTTCAGCTGAGTAACGCGGGTCCATGGTCGCTCCCTTGGTCTCAGTACCCGGTCGGATCGTAGTTGGCCTGCACCGGCCACCCTCAACGCAAGCGTCGACGCAACGCCCGCCCGGCCAGCCCGGCCGAGCGTTCAGCGGCCGCCGGACCCGACCGTCCCCATCTGTTCCTTCTCATCCAGGGAGGGGAGGACGTCGTGCCGACCGGCCGCTTCCATGGAATGGTCGAAGTCGAAGTCGGGAAGGCAGGACAATCATGGACAGCAACCTCATCCACAACCGCGAGCCGGGCAACGGCCGCCGCAAGATCGCCCTCGCCCTTGCGGCCGTGGCCGTGACGTCATTGCTACTGGCCAGCCAGGCCTCGGCCAAACCCAGCAAGGGCAAGGGCAAGCGCGGCGGCGAGGTGAGGACCGAGTCCGTGGTCGGCGTCGTGACCACCGTGGCACCCATCGTCACCAGCACCACTCTGGCCGAGGTGGGCTCCGTGGTCGGCGTCGTGACCACCGTGGCACCCATCGTCACCAGCACCACTCGGGCCGAGGTGAGCTCGGAGGATTGGTTGGGCGAGGCCCGGGGCGTGCGCTGGCGGTAACCCCGCCGGACAACGAAGAACTCACTCCGGATAAACCCCACATCCCAGACAGACCCGGCACCGGCCCGGCACCGGCCCGGCGCAGTCGCCGCAAGATCGCCATCGCCCTCACCGCCGTCGCGGTGGCCGCCGTGCTCTTCGCCGGCCAGGCAACGGCCCAACCCGGCAGGGATCGACCGGACCGGCCAGAGCACACCGTGACCACGGAAGGTGGTCGATGGACCACGGCCACAGAAGCCGGCGGGCCGGACCCCGGCCCGCCGGGGAAGTAGATGCCAGCCAACCCGCCTTCCCCCGCGACGTCGGCGTGTCGTCTCGCCCGAAGTTCCACTTCGGTTCGGGGTCCATCGCGCCGATAGCGCAACGGCATGGCGCAACTCGGCGTCCGGCGAGCAGCGGAGCCACCCGTTGAGTCTGCCCTCGACAACATGAACGACCGATCCGATCCCACCGATACCGGCGATGCCGGCGATGCCGGCGAGCAGACCGACTGCGTCGCGTCTGCTCCCAGGCGTCGACCGAGGATCGATCATGCCCTGCTTCGCACGATCAACCTGTCACTTACGCTGGTGATCGGTGCCGAACTCGGCCTCGCCTGGTTGGTCGATCGCGACAACCCGGCGGCGCTCGGCCCCGTGGTCGCCTGGTGGGTGTTCGCCCTGGCCTTCACCGCCACCGAGCTGGCGATCTTCGACATCGAGCTCGACCGGGAACAGATCACCTTCACCTTCGCCGAGATCCCCCTGGTCATCGGCCTCTTCCTGTCGAGTCCGCTGCCGGTGCTCATGGCCCGTCTGGTCGGCACGTTCCTGGTGCTGGTGCTGGTCACCCGGCAGATGCCGCGCAAGATGCTGCTGAACATCACCATCACCGGCGCCGAGTGCATCGTGGCGTTCCTGGTGTTCGACGTCGTATCCGGTGGCTCGGGCATCGCCGCGCCCCGTAGCTGGCTCGCGGCCGGCGTCGCCATGATCGTCGCCGATCTGACCGCGCTGCTGGTGGTGCACCTGGCCATGACGTTCCACGGGGCACCGGTGCGGTTCTCCCCGCTGATCCCGACCACCCTGGCCACCGCGCTGACCAACACCAGCCTGGCCATCACCGGCCTGCTGCTGCTCCAGGTGAGCCCGCTGGCCCTGCTGCCGCTGATCGCCGTCGTCGGCATCGTCATCATGGCCTGGCACAGCTACGCGACGTTGGCCGCCCGTCTCGACAGCATGAGCCTGCTCTATGACTTCACCCGCCTCGTAGCCGGCAGCCAGCACTCCAGCGACGTCGTCGCACCGTTGCTGGGCCGTTTGCGTGAGTTGCTCGCCGCCGAGTTCGTGGCGGTCCACCTGTTGGACCGCGGCGATGTCGACGGCAGCTCGGTCGAGACCTGGATGGATGCAGCCAGCCACCAATTGGCCGCGGCGCCCGGCGACCTGCGGCAACGGCTCGTGGCGTTCGAGCGGGCGAACCCCCAGCACGCCCGGTACAGCCCGCTCGAACGCCACCTGGCCCTCGCCGCCGATCTGGGTCGACCGGACGGGCTGGCCGCTGCGCTCTACTCGGGGGACAACCTGTTCGGGGTTCTGATCGTCGACTCCCATCGCATGGACCTCGGTCCCTTCGCCGCCGAGGACGCCCGCTTGTTCGACACGTTGAGCCGCCATGCGGCGTCGGCCCTCGACAACGCCAAGCTGATCGACCGGCTCCGCCACGAGAACCGGCAACGGCTGCACGAGGCGCGCCACGACCCGTTGACCGGTCTTCCCAACCGGGCCGACTTCAACCGTCGCTTCGCCGACCTCCTCGACGAGGCCGCCGACCTCGGTGGATCCCTCGGGGTCGGGCTGATCGACCTCGACAAGTTCAAACAGGTCAACGACACGCTCGGCCACCATGTGGGCGACCTGCTGTTGACCGCCGTTGCCGAACGGCTGCGCATCGGACTCGAGGCGGGGGTACTGCTGGCGCGTCTGGGTGGCGACGAGTTCGCCCTGCTCGCCCCGCAACACAACAGTCCTGCCGAGCTGCTGGCGTTGGGCATCCGTATCGAGGCCATGGTCCGCCAGCCCTTCAACCTCGACGGGCACGTGGTCGAGATCGGGGCCAGCATCGGCTTCAGCTGCTTCCCGCAGCACGGCCACGACCCGGTGGGCCTGCTGCGCAACGCCGACCACGCCATGTACCGGGCCAAGCAGTACGCCAACGGCCATCACGTGGAAGTTGCAGGTCGCGACCAGAGGACCCGCACCCCCTCAGACCGCTGACGCGACACACCGCCGGACGGATCCGAGCGACCTCGAGCGCCACGTACCAGGCCGGGCGATACCCCGCCCGGCGATACCCCGCCCGGCGATACCCCGCCCGGCGATACCCGGCCCGGAACCGCCCGGGGGCCGGCCCGGCGGACCGACCCCCGGGGACCTGCCTGGGACGGCCGGCGCTCAGCCGATCGTCCGCGCCGCGTCAGCCCATCGTGAGCTCACCGTCGGCATCGACGCCGACGCTCACCCGGTCGCCCTCGGCGAACTTGCCCTGCAGCAAGGCCATGGCCAAGGCATCGCCGACCTGCTTCTGGATCAGCCGCTTGAGCGGGCGGGCGCCGAAGACCGGGTCGTAGCCGTCCGCTGCCAGCTTCGCCGCGGCATCGGGCGACACGACGAGCTCGATACGGCGATCGGCGAGCCGCTTCACCAACGTCTGCAGCTGAATGCCGACGATACGGCCCATGTCCTGCTCGGTGAGCCGGCGGAAGCGCACGATCTCGTCGATCCGGTTGATGAACTCGGGACGGAAGAAGTCACCGGGATCACCGGGGATGTTCGAGGTCATGATGACCACCGCGTTGGCGAAGCTGACCGTGCGCCCCTGGCCATCGGTGAGACGGCCGTCGTCGAGTAACTGCAGCAGCACGTTGAACACGTCGGGGTGAGCCTTTTCGACCTCGTCGAGCAGCAGCACCGAGTACGGCCGCCGCCGCACCGCCTCGGTGAGCTGGCCGCCCTGGTCGTAACCGACATAGCCGGGGGGCGCCCCGATGAGCCGGGCCACCGAGTGCTTCTCCATGTACTCCGACATGTCCATGCGCACCATGGCCCGCTCGTCGTCGAAGAGGAACTCGGCCAGGGTACGGGCCAGCTCGGTCTTGCCCACGCCGGTGGGCCCGAGGAACAGGAACGAACCGATGGGCCGGTTGGGGTCGCTGAGCCCGGCCCGGCTGCGCCGGATGGCGTTGGCCACCGCGCTGACCGCCTCGTCCTGGCCGACGACCCGCTCGTGCAGCACGTCCTCGAGCCGCACCAGCTTGTGGACCTCGCCCTCCATGAGCCGCATGACCGGCACGCCGGTCCAACGTGACACCACCTCGGCGATGTCCTCCTCGTCGACCTCCTCCTTCAGCATCTTCGAGGTGGATTGCAGCTCGTCGAGACGGGCCGAGGCCACCTCGAGCGCCTTGGTCAGATCGGGTAGGCGGCCGTAGCGCACCTCGGAGGCACGGGCCAGATCACCCTCACGCTCCAACCGGTCGGCCTCGGTCGAGGTGGTCTCGAGCTGTTCCTTGAGCACCCGGATGCGGTCGATCGCGTCGCGTTCGTTGCGCCAGTGCGCCTTCATGGCGTCGAGCTTCTCGCTGAGGTTGGCGATCTCGGCGTCGATGGCGTCGCGTCGTTCGACCGAGGACTGGTCGGTCTCCTTGGCCAGGGCCACCCGTTCGATCTCCAACTGGCGGATGCGCCGGCTGACCACGTCGATCTCGGTGGGCATCGAATCGATCTCGATGCGCAGCTTCGACGCCGATTCGTCCACGAGGTCGATGGCCTTGTCCGGCAGGAACCGGCCGGTGAGGTAGCGGTCCGAAAGCACGGCAGCGGACACCAACGCGGAGTCCTGGATCCGCACCCCGTGGTGTACCTCGTAGCGCTCCTTGAGGCCACGCAGGATGGCGATGGTCGCCTCGACCGACGGCTCACCCACCAGCACCGGCTGGAAACGCCGCTCCAACGCCGGGTCCTTCTCGACGTACTTGCGGTACTCGTCGAGGGTGGTCGCACCGATCATGCGCAGCTCGCCACGGGCCAGCATCGGCTTGAGCATGTTGGAGGCGTCCATGGCCGAGTCACCCCCGGCGCCGGCGCCGACCACAGTGTGCATCTCGTCGATGAAGGTGATGACCTTGCCCTCGGAGTCGGAGATCTCCTTGAGCACGGCCTTGAGTCGCTCTTCGAACTCGCCGCGGTACTTCGCCCCGGCGACCATGGAGGACAGGTCCAACGAGATCAGCCGCTTGTTCTTGAGGCTCTCGGGCACATCGCCCTCGACGATGCGCCGGGCCAGGCCCTCGACGATGGCGGTCTTGCCCACGCCGGGCTCGCCGATGAGGACCGGGTTGTTCTTGGTCCGGCGGCTCAGCACCTGTACCACCCGGCGGATCTCTTCGTCGCGCCCGATCACCGGGTCGAGCTTGCCCTGGCGGGCGACCTCGGTGAGGTCCCGGCCGTACCGTTCGAGCGCCTGGTAGGTCGTCTCGGGGTTCTGCGACGTGACGCGGTGGCTGCCGCGCACCTTCTGCAAGGCGCCCAGCATCGCTTCTTTGTCGCTGCCGACGCGGTCGGCCATGGCCAACAGCAGGTGCTCGGTCGACAGGTACTCGTCACCGAGCTCGGTGCGCAGGACGTCGGCCTGCTCCATGGTGCGGGTGAAATCGCGGCCCATCCGGCTCTCGCCGCCGTAGGCCCGCGGCAGCCTGCCCAGGGCCTCGTCGAGCTGGTTGCGCAGCGTCAGCGGCTTGATGCCGAGCTGGTCGATGATCGGTAGGACCACCCCGTCGGCCTGGCCCAGCAGGGCCGCCAGCAGATGGTCGGCGGTGACCTCTGGATGGCTCTGGCTCCGAGCGGCCGAGATGGCGGCCTGCACGGCCTCTTGGGTCTTGATGGTCCAGCGGTTCGCGTCCAGGCTCATGGGGTCATCCTTCGGCTGATCCGGGCCGTTGTCGCCCGGCGAGAGTGAAACAAGGAAGAGGGAGAAGGGGAAGACGTGGACGCCGAAGCAGAAGCAGACGTGGAGGACGACGACGAGCGGGATGACGACGAGGTGCCCAACGCGATGCGCAGGCCCCGCAGCTCGTCCTCGAGGTCGAGTACGAGCTTGATGCCCACGTGCGGCAGGCCCATCCGGGTCAGCTCGGCGATGCGGCCGACACGGACCAGGTCGGCGTCGGAGTAGCGCCGCCCGCCTCCGGCAGTTCGGGCCGGCACCACCAGGCCCACCCGTTCGTAGGCCCGCAGGGTCTGGGGGTGGATCCCGGCGAGGTCGGCGACGACGGAGATGACGTAGCGGGGGTAGTCGGCATCCCGGCTCATCAGCGGGTCTCCCGGGGCGAGGCCCGCTGCTGTTCGAGCACGGCCAACTGCTCCAGCAGCGCCCGCTCCTCGGAGCTGACGTGCTGGGGCACCGCGACCTCGATGGTGACGAGCAGGTCGTGACCGGCTGCGCCGCGGCCCTTGGCCCGCAGCACCCGGCCGGCGCGCGAGCCGGCTGGCACCTTGAGCCGCACCGAGGGCCCGGCGAGGGTGGGGGCCTCGATCTCGGCACCGAGGACGGCCTCGGTATAGGTGACCGGGACCGTCACCGTCAGGTCGTGGCCCTTGCGACCGAACGTGGGGTGGGCCGCGACCGACAGCTCGAGCAGCAGGTCACCGGCCGGACCGCCGTTGACGCCCGGCTCGCCCTTGCCCCGTAGCCGGATGGTCTGGCCGTCCTTCACCCCGGCGGGCAGGCGGGTCTTCACCTGCCGGCCGCCGACGGTGATCGTGGTCTCGAGGCCCGAGACGGCGTCGACGAAGTCCAGGCTCAGGTGCGCCTGCAGATCGGGCCCGGGTCGTGGCCCCATCGCGCCACTGCGCCGGCCGCCACGAGCGGGACCGCCGCCGCCGAACAGGCCACCGAGCAGATCGTTGAGGTTCACGTCGCCGGCGAGGAACGGGCCGCCCGAACCGCCGGGCCCGCCGGGACCGGTGCGGAACGCACCGTCACGGGACAAGCGCCGGAACTCGTCGTACTCCTTGCGGGTCTTGGCGTCGCTGAGCACCTCCTTGGCCCTCGACACGGCCTTGAAGCGCTCCTCGGCGGCTTTGTCGCCAGGGTTGCGATCGGGGTGCAGTTCACGGGCGAGCTTCTTGTAGGCCTTCTTCACCTCGTCGTGGGAGGCGGTCGCGGACACGCCGAGCACGGCGTAGAAGTCGGTTTCGAGCCAGTCCTGATGTGCGTTCATAGTTGAGTCACCTCCGCTCAACTTACCTGCTGGACCGTTCTATTCCTCGCGTCCCCGTCGCGCATCGTCCGATCGGCCTGCATCACGCCGCCGAAGGTCCCCCCGTTCCGCACGTTCGGACCATTTCGCCGCTTTCGCCGCTTTCGCCGTGCCGTTGCCGGTCGGCGCAGGCCACGATGGGTCCATGCCGGCCCGCCCCACCGACGAGCACCACCCCGACCCCGTGCGACGGGCCTCGATGACCCAGCGTTGGGACAGCCTGACCTTCGTCCACTTCGAGTACGAGCCGGCCGACGTCGCAGCACGCCTGCCGGCACCGCTGCGGCCCGACACCTTCGACGGCGCGGCCTGGGTCAGCCTGGTTCCCTTCGAGATGCAGCACCTGCGTCTGAGCGGGCTACCGCCGATCCCCGGCACCTATCGGTTCTGCGAGACCAACGTGCGAACCTACGTCGTGGGCCCCGACGGCACACCGGGCGTGTACTTCTTCTCGCTCGACGTCCCCTCGGCGCCGGTGGTGGCCGCGGCCCGGATCGGCTTCGCGCTGCCCTACCGACTCGCCCGGATGTCGATGGAACGGATCGGCCACCGAGTGGCATACCAGTCAGTGCGGCGGGGCGGACGGGGCGGGGACGGCACCGCGTCGAGCCGGCTGACGGTCGAGGTGGGCGACCCGGTGGTGGCGGACGACCTCGACCTGTTCCTCTCCAACCGCTGGGGGCTGTTGACCGCCACCCGCGCCGCCCGAGTCCGTTACACCCCGGTCGAACACGATCCCTGGCCGCTGCAACGGGCCACCGTGCACGAACTCGACGACACGTTGGTCGCCGCGGCCGGGCTGCCCGAGCCCCAGGACCGGATGGTCGTGCGCTACTCCCCCGGGGTCGACGTCCGCATCGGGTTCCCGCGCCGCCTGGCGGTGGACTCCGCGGCCAGTGGAACCGGGCAGGGCAGGGCCGGCGGGCCGAACGGTACGCTGCGCGGGTGATCGCCCCCATCATCAGCGCCGCACGCCTCGTCGAGCTGCTCAGGGCCGAGGTTCCCGCCTTCGAAGGGCGCCCCCTCGTCGTCGTCGACAGCCGCTGGTACCTCGACGGCCGCTCCGGCGAGGCTGCCTATCACCATGGCCACCTGCCGGGTTCGATCTGGATCGATCTCGACCGCTGGCTGGCCGGACACGGGGAACCGTCAGAGGGACGTCACCCCCTGCCGACCCCGGAGACCTTCGCCGAGGGCATGGGCCGTCACGGAATCGGCGAGGACACCGTGGTCGTGGCCTACGACGACCAGGCCGGCCTCGTGGCCGGTCGACTGGTATGGATGCTGCGCCGCCTCGGCCACGATGCCGCCGTGCTCGACGGCGGCCTCGGCGCCTGGCCGGGCCCACTCGACGACGACGACGGCCCGACCGCCGAACCGCGCTCGTTCCCGGTGCAGGCCTGGCCCCCGGAGTACTTCCTGACCACCGGCGACGTCCAGGCCCGGCGGCCCTCCGCCCGGGTCATCGACGCCCGGGCCGCCGAGCGGTACCGGGGCGAGACCGAGCCGATCGACCCGCAGGCCGGGCACGTGCCCGGCGCCCTGAGCATGCCGCTGACCGGCAACCTCGGGCCCGACGGACGGTTCCTGCCCCTCGAGCAGCTCGCGGCTCGCTTCGCCCCGCTGCTGGCCGACGATGCCGGCAACCCCGACCCCGACGCCGAGATCATCGCCTACTGCGGCTCCGGGGTCAGCGCCTGCCACAACCTGCTGGCACTCGAGGCCACCGGCACGCTCGGCCGGCTCTACGTCGGGTCCTGGTCGGCATGGTCCTGCACACCCGGCCTGCCGGTGGCCACCGGCGGGCAGCCCTGAACGGGCCGGCGCTCAGGGCAGGGTGACGGCGACGGCGCAGGCACCCTCGGTGGGCCAGTTCATCCGCCGGCGCCACCAGGTGTGGAAGTGCACCGTGCCCAGCTCCGGTTGCGGCCCGCTGAGGTTGGGCAGGTAGGTCGAGGCGTCCAGGCCCAGCTCCGCCGCCATGACCAGACCCTGGTGCCGTGACTCGTTCAGCACCTTGTCCTGCACCTCGGTCTCGCCGTAGGCGGCGATGATCGCCGCAGGCAGGCCCGGGACCAGCTCCTCCATGTCGGCGGGCACGTAGTAGCGAACCCGGTTGAGATAGGAGTCCGGCCCCTGGGGCACGAGCACCGAGATGACCCGTAGGCCGTTGTAGTACTCGATCATGAGGTTCGGGTAGAACGCCGACCACACCACGGCCAGCTCCGGTTCGGGCTCTCCCCGCAGCTCGTAGTAGCGGCGCAGCCCGTCGCACCAGGCGGTGTAGTTGGCCGAGCGGCGACCCTGCTCCGCCGACAGCCGCAACGCCTGCAGGTGGACGCTCTCGCCGAAGGTCCACTGCAAGGTGTCGCAATCGGCAAAGGAGGCCAGCCCGTCATGGAAGGGTGGCACGTGATAGCAGTCGCCGTAGACCTCCATGAAGGACTTCCAGTCGCCGGGATAGACCTCTTCGTCGGCCGCGACCAGCTGCCAGTCAGCGAAGTCCAGCCAGTCGGCGCGACCCAGTGCCACGAACGCCTCGTCGACCAGCGCCAGATCGCGTTGGAACGCCTCACCGGCGGCGGCCGCGCCGGCGAAGAAGCTGCCCCGCCACTCCACCAGCGGAAACTCCCGCAGCGCCAGGGCCGCCCGCTGGTCGGAATCGAGCACCATCTCCGGCCCGCCGATGAACGAGCCGTCCCGGCGGAAGGACCACAGGTGGTACGGACAGGTCACGCAGGCCTGGGTGAGCCGTTCGCGGCTGCGGACCAACGGGCGCATGGCATGGGTGCACACGTTGGCGAACGCCCGCACCACCCGGCCGTCCTCGCTGGTGAGCAACACCCGGTCGTCGGCCTCGCCGGCGGCATGGCCGGCTCCGTCGAGCAGGCTTCGGTGGCTGATGAACAACGGCCCCTCGGCCGGGTGGAACAGGCGGGTCCGCTCGGCGGCGTACACCTCCGGATGGCTGTAGGCCTCGAAGCCGAGGCTGCGGGCCTGGGGTCGGCCCACCGGCAGGTCGGGCCGGTGCAGCGAGCGGGTCGGACTGGGGGCCATCAGTGTCTCCTCCACCTCGCACCCTACCGGCGCCGACCGACCCGGGCCGGGACCTCACCCCGGTCCGGCCGCTCATCAGCCTCTCAGGCCGCGCGCGGCTACGGTCGGCGCCATGAGCAGCGCGCCCGCATCATCGCAACCGGAAGGCCTCGACGTCGCCAACATCGAGGCGTGGTACCGCGCCAACATCCCCGGCAGCGCAGGCCCGTTGCACTTCGACCGGCTCGCCGGCGGACACTCCAACCTCACCTACCGGGTGACCGACGCCAACGGCGCGGTCAGCGTGCTGCGACGGCCACCGACCGGCGAGCTGTTGCCGTCGGCCCATGACATGTTCCGCGAATACCGGATCATCACCGCCCTCGCCCCAACCCCGGTTCCCGTGGCACCGTCACTGGGCTTCTGCGACGACCTCTCGGTCACGGGCGGGCGCTTCTACGTCATGGGCTTCGTGGAGGGCAGGGTGTTGCACGAGACCACCGACGTGGAGGAGTTCCTGCCGCTCGCCACCCGTCGCCGGACCGGCGAGTCGCTGGTCGAGGTGGCCGCGGCGTTGCACCAGGTCGACGTCGACGCCGTCGGCCTCGGCGACCTCGGCAAGCGGGAGGACTACGTAGGACGGCAGCTGGCCCGCTGGTACCGCCAGTACCAGGCCTCCCGCGGCGCCACCCCGCTCATCGACTCGCTGCACGACGAGCTGGTCACGCTCCTGCCGGCCCAGCAGCGAGCCGCAGTGGTGCACGGCGATTACCGGATGGGCAACACCATCACCCGCCCCGACGGAACGGTGGCCGCGGTGCTCGACTGGGAGATCTCGACCCTCGGCGACCCGCTGGCCGATCTCGGCTACCTGTTGGCCATGTGGCCCGAGGAGGGCGAGACCTTCGCCACCACGGCGACCTCACCGTCATCGCTGCCGGGCTTCCCCACCCGGGCTGAGATGCTCGCCCGCTACGCGGCGCACAGCGACCTCGACCTGTCCGACATCGACGTCTACGTGGCGTTCTCCTACTGGAAGGTGGCCTGCATCAACCAGGGGGTGTGGGACCGCTACGACGCCGGCCAGAAAGCCTCCGACGGCGTCGACGTCCCAGCGATCCGGGCCTCGGTCGACCTGCTGGCCGAGCTGGCCGACGCCGCGCTGCGCACCGCCCACTGAACGGACGGCGCGGGCTCGAAGGCTGACCGACCCGGACCGGCCCGGACCGACCCGGACCGGCCCGGACCGACCCGGACCGGCCGGCGAAACCGGGCTGGGCCGGATGCAGGCCGCGAACAAGCGGGGAACAGGCGGGGCGGGGCCGGGAACAGGCCGGGGGCTCAGCCGGCGAAGGCTGGCGGGGTCGGGCACGGCCCCACCAGTTCGGCCAGGGCAGTGGCGAAGGCCAGGGTCGTGTGGTCGTGCAGGTAGGGGCCGATGATCTGCACGCCGATCGGCATGGCTGATGCCGCGCCGATGCCCACCGGGATCACCGTGGCGGGCAGGTAGCACGCCCCGGCCGGCGCCATCCAGCGGTTCATCTCCCAGTACGACCGGGTCCCGGCCTGCGTGGTCACCGTCCGGGCCGACATCGGCTCGCTGTGGTCGTGGTGGAAGGCGACGCAGGGCATCACCGGAACCAGCAGCACGTCGGCCTGCTCGAAGAACTGCTCGAACCTACGACGCATCTGCAGACGGCTCTCGTTGTTGGACAGCCACTGCCGGTGCCGCATCGCGGTCTGCCGCTTGGTCACCGCCACGGGCCCAACGCCCTCGGCCGCGGCGAACTTCTCGAGCTCGGCGACGCTGTAGCCACCAGCGAGCGCGGCGTTCAGCAACCCGTAGAACCGCTCGGCCACCTTCGACAGGTCGAAGCCGGGCCGGGCCTCACGATCGACGGCACAACCGGCGGCGTCGAGACGGTCCGACAGACCGTGCAGTACGGCGGCCACCTCGGGGTCGAGCGGGCAGCTCGCATCGTCGAACCACGCCGCCACCCGGAACCGGGTCAGCTCACGCTGGCGCGGGGGCGGCAGCTCGAGCCGCCAGGCCGGGCTGTTCCAACGGTCGGGCCCGGTCATCACCGACAGGCCGAGCTCGAGGTCCTCCACGGTGCGGGCCATCGGGCCGGCCACCGCGAGATCGGCCTGGGTCAGCGAACCGGGAGGGCCGGGAATCTGCCCGTGGGCGGGCACGATGCCGTAGCTGGGCTTGTGGCCGTACACCCCGCTCATGTGCGCCGGCAAACGGATCGAGCCGCCGATGTCCGAGCCGAGCTCCAGCGGGGTGAACCGGGCGGCGAGCGCAGCGCCCGACCCGCCGGAAGATCCACCGGGGGTCCGCTCGAGGTCCCACGGGTTGTGGGTGGTGCCGAAGACCTCGTTGTAGCTCTGCATGTCCCCGGCGTAGATCGGCAGGTTGGTCTTGCCCCAGATGATCGCCCCGGCCCGGCGCAGACCGGCCACCGGCCAGGCGTCATCGGTGGGCACGTGGTCGGACAATTCGGGAGCACCCGACGTGGTGCGCATACCGGCGGTACTGAAGCTGTCCTTCACCGTCATCGGTACGCCGTGCAACGGACCGAGGTCCGTCTCACCCCGGGCGATGGCCGCATCAGCGGCCGCCGCGGCCGCCCTGGCGGCGTCGAGATCCCGGGTGACCACGCTGTTGATCGGCCCGTCGAGGCGGTCCACCCGGGCCACGGCATGTTCCAGTGCCTCCCGGCTGGAGACCTCGCCGGCGCGGATGGCGGCGGCCAGTGCCACCGCAGACAGCTCGTGCAACTCGGTCATGGATGCCTCCTCGGTTCGGTCGCCTGGGCGCAGGCCGCTGCCGTCGTCTCCGTCTGTCTAGCCGCGGCGGACCGTCGACGGCCGCCGAACTGCTCGCCGCCGAGCGACCGGGCCGGGTTTCGATCCTGCTCGCCGACCGCGACCGCCACCGCCGGCGTCACCTTTCAGCTCGACCGTTCACCGGCGGGCCTTCAGCGGCGCCCGTCGATCACGACCGGCAGATGCCGGGGCCCGCGAACCTGTCCGCCGGCCCAGGTGACCGCATCGGGGTCCGCGAGATGGAACCGCGGGATGCGCTCCAGCCACACCCGCAGCGCCGTGACCATCTCCATGCGGGCCAGGTTCGACCCGGCGCAGCGATGCACGCCCGAGCCGAACGCGATGTGCCGGTTGTGAGCACGGTCGATGACGACCTCGTCGGGCCGTTCGAACACCGCCGGGTCGCGGTTGGCGGCGGCGAAGGGCAGCAGGAGCCGGTCGCCCTGGTGCAGCGTCCGTCCTCCGAAGGTGGTCTCCTCGGTCACGATACGGGCCATGGTCACCGGCGAGTAGGCCCGCAACAGTTCCTCCACCGCCGTCGGGACCAGTTCCGGGTCCGCAACCAACCGGGCGGTGTCCTCGGGGTGTGCGGCGAGGTGCCACAGCGCCGATCCGATGGAGCTCCAGGTGGTGTCGATGCCGGCGATGAGCATCAGGCTGATGTTGGCCTCGACGATGTCGAGCCCGAGCGGCGCGCCCTCGATCTGCTGACCCAACAGCCACGAGATCAGGTCCGCTCCGGGATGCTCTCGGCGGTCGGCGATCTGCTCCGCGATGAACGCGTCGATCCGGGCCCTGCTTTCGTCGCGGGCCACCGGGTCGGTGAGGCCGAACTCCAAGAAGCCCTGGACCCAGCTGACGAACTCGTCGGCCCGTTCCGGGTCGACGCCGAGGATGGCCGCGATGATCCGCGGTGGGAGCTGCCGGGCGTAGCCCGCCGCAGCGTCGACCTGGTCGGCATCGTCGAACGCGTCGATGAAGCGATGGCAGAGCTCCGCGGTGTGATCGGCGTAGCGGGCCACGGCCTGCGGCGTGAAGAACGGCAGGACGATCCGGCGTTCGGGCGCATGGTGTGGGGCGTCACTGCCGATGATCGACCGGCGCGGTTGCCCCTGCCGGCCGGGAACCGGGGGCATGGGAGCGACCAGGATCTGCTGGGAGCTGAACCGGGCGGTGTCGTGGGCGATGGTCTGAATGTCCTCGTAGCGGGTCGGCATCCACGAGCCACCCCAGCGCTCGGTCCGGGCCAGGGGGACCCCGTCGCGCAGCGCCGTCCAGATCGGGTACGGGTCCTGCACGAACGCCGGGTCGAAGATGTCGTAGTCGCTGGACCAGTCGCGGTCCGTACCTGATGCCCCCGCAGCCATGTGCCCCCGTCCCTTCACCGTCCGCCGCACGCTCACTCTAGATGTGGGGTCGCCCCTAGAGTCCCCGGTCATGAGACCCGCTTCACCGGGCGAATCGCACCGCCACCACGACGCCGTGCCGGCCCCACACCTCGAGGTCCTCGCTCCGGGTGTCGCGGTGTGGGTCGGCCAGGGCGGGTTCGGCCGGCCGAACGCCGCGGTCGTGATCGACCACGACGGGCTCACCGTGGTCGACACCCTGATGGTGGCCTCGCAATGGTCGCCGTTCGCCGCGGCGGTCGAGGCCATCGGACGCCCGGTGCGCCGGGTGGTACTCACCTCGTCGCACATCCCCTTCGTCGGGGGCACGTCGTGCTTCTGGGCGGCCGGGTTCTACGGCACCGAGACGGCATCGGAACTACTCGACCTCCCACCCAACGTCGCCGGCTACCGGCGCCTGGTGCCTGCGCTGGCCCACGAGTTCGACGACGACCTGCGCACCCGGCCGATCTCCCACGTCGTGGACCGCGACGCCCTGCTCACCGACGCCGTCGTGGTCCGCATCACCGGCGGGCAGTCGGCGGAGAACCTGGTGGTGGACCTTCCAGGGGCCGGGGTACTGCTCGCAGGGTCGATGGCCACGTTCGGTACCACGCCCCTGGCCTTCGACGGAGATCCCGGCCGATGGGCAGCCGAATTGTACGAGCTGGCGTCCGCCGAGCGCATCGTGGTGCCCGGCCACGGCCCGATAGGCGGATCGGCCGACCTGCTGATCCTGGCCGACTACCTCAGCGCCTGTGCGGCCGGGCACATCCCGTCGGGACCGTGGGACCGTTGGAGCGACCGTCATTTCGACTCGATCAATCTCGAACGTGCCGCCATGCTGGCCGACGGCGACCTACGGCTACCCCCGTCACTATTGGCGTTGCTCGGGTTGCGCTGACCGGCGAGCCGACGCCGCCTCCTGGGCGAGCGGGCCCGGTCAGACCAGCTGGGCCTTGACCTGCACGAGGGCGTCGTCCTCGGACACGTCGAGAGCGAAGCTCAGCTCCGACACGAGGACCGACTGGGCCTTCTGCAGCATCGACTTCTCGCCGGCGCTGAGCCCCTTGGCAGCTTCACGCAGGGCCAGGTTCCGCACGACCTCGGCGACCTGGTACACGTCGCCGGACTTGAGCTTCTCCTGGTGGTTCTTGAACCGGCGGCTCCAGTTGGCGGGCTCGCGCACGTCCTTCTTGGCCAGCAACTCGAAGAGATCCTCGACATCCTCCGTGGAGATCGGCAACCGCATGCCGACCTCTTCCGCCATGGCGGCCGGTACGGCGAGGGTCAGGTCCCCGTGTGCCATCTTGAGCACCAGGTACTCGCGGGTCTCCCCGAAGGCTTCCTTCGACTCGACCCGCTCGATGACCGCAGCACCGTGGTGGGGGTACACCACTCGATCCCCAGGCTTGAAGGTCATGGAACTCCCGACAACTCGCGTTTGCCCGGCGTCACCGCCGACCGAACCAGCCACACATTCCCGGCGACAGAGCCGGGGTTCCGGCGAAGGACAGCCCGCGCCGAGAACACCATGGTAGAGGGTGTCGGCCGAACGTGTCCGATCAGCGTCGGGCGAACATTTGGGAATTCATCCGGCCGTACCGCCGTCGGGAGGCGGCACGACCGGACCGGCGGGCGTCAGGCGTAGGCGCGAAAGATGCACTCAGCGACGCAGCTGGGCTTGGCAGCGCCCTCCACCTCGTAGGTCAGCTCCAACGTGTACTGCACGCCGCCGGCGACGTCCTCGCAGTTCACCATCTTGGCGCCCATGTGCACCCGGGAGCCCACCGGAACCGGGGACATGAAGCGCACCTTGTTGGCGCCATAGTTCACGCCCATCGAGATGCCCTTGAGGTGCAGTACCTCGCCCATCAGCACGGGGGTGAGCGACAAGGTGAGGTAGCCGTGGGCGATAGGCCCTCCGAAGGGACCGGCCTTGGACCGCTCCACATCGATGTGGATCCACTGGTGGTCGCCCGTCGCATCGGCGAAGAGGTTCACCTGCTCCTGGCTGACCGTGTGCCACTCGGAGTACCCGAGGTGCTCCCCAACCTTCGTCTTCAGCTCGTCGAGACCGTTCACAACTGTTGCCATGCCGAACATCCTGCTGCGGCCGGACGGCCCCGGGAAAACCGGCCCGGGACCTGCGCCCTCGCGCAAGGACCGGCTCCCCCCGATGGGGGACGACCACGTCCCTTCCACCGGGGACCCGTGCCGGCTTTGTCGGCGAGGTCGCGACAGGGTCCGCGTCAGGGCCGATCGGCCTACCTAAGCTGGCGGATGCGCGGAGTGCACGTGGACGAGTCGCGGACCGACGACGGCCGGCACCCGAGCCCCTGCATGGCGCGTTCCACGACGGATCGACGGTTGACGCCCTCGGGCAAGGGGTGGCGCAGATGGTGGTGATCAAGTACGCACTGGCGGGGCTGATGCTCCTGGCCGGACTCGTGGCGTACTCCCACCGTGAAGCGATCACCGAGGCGTACACGTGGAACCCCACCATCGAACGGCCGCTGATCGCCTCCTTCGACCCGAAAGCGGTCACGGACGCAGTCCGCCAGGATGCGCCCCAGGCCGGCCTGCGGGTTGCCGTCGCCCCCGACACCCGGGCGGCAAGTCTCCCCCTGCTGGCGACGTCCGCCACAACGGCCGCCCCCGTCGTCGGCGACGCGCGGCTCGACGGCGTGGTCCTCGGACCGGACGGCGCGCCGCTGCCCGGTGCCACCGTCCGACTGGAGCGTCTTGTCGAGGACCGCACGGCCGCGCTCGACCTGATGACCGACGCCAGCGGCACGTTCAACGCCTCTGCGCTGGCCGGCGGGCGGTACCGGGTGCGGGCCTGGCGGGCCCCGACCTACACCCAGCAGTCCTCCGAGGTGCTGTTCCTCGCAGACGGCGAACGGCGCTCGCTGGTGCTGCCGACGGATGCACCGAAACGACTCGACCTGTCGGTTCGGGCCACCCCCTCCCGGGTCGTCGTCGGCCAGACCGCGATGCTCGAGGTGAAGGCACTGGTCGATGTGATCGACGCCAACGGCCAGATCACCAAGACGGGCTGGCCCAACGAGCTGGTGACCGCCAGCGGGTCCGGTGTACTGGGTGGCCAAGGTGGCCAGGCGGTGAGCAACGGAGCCGGGATCGTGGCCTTCGCCTTCCGCTGCACGCAGCCGGGAAGCGGCAGCTTCTCGGTCACCGCGGTGGTGGCGGCCGAGACGGTCGAGGTCACCTGCGTCGCCGAGACGGTCGCCGGCGCAGCCAACGCCATTGCGACCGGGAGCCGCTGAGATGCTGCGCAGCGTCAGCAGCAGGGTCCAGCCGGGCCGACGGCCCGCCAGGGCCTGGCGGGCCGTGCGCGGCGGCACGAAGACGCTGACGGTGTCGGTCATCTGCGTCGCCCTGCTGGTGCCGTTGTGTGCCGGGGTGGCGCTGGGCACCTTGCTCTTCGTCCGACTCCCGGGCAGCCTTCCCGAGCGCAAACCGGTGTTCGAGGCCCGCCCGAGCACGGTCTACGACGCCGCCGGCAACGCCCTGGGCACCTTCAGCGACTTCGACCTGACCGTGCCGATGACGCCGGAGGATGTCCCCGACGTGCTCAAGAAGGCCGTAGTGGCGGCCGAGGATCAGCGCTTCTACCAGCACCGCGGCGTCGATCCGCAGGGCGTGGCCCGAGCCGCCTGGGTGAGCTACCAGGGTGGCGCCATCCTTCAGGGCGGGTCGACCATCACCCAGCAGTACATCAAGAACGCCTACCTCACCTTCGACGTGCGCATCTCCCGGAAACTGCGCGAGGCGCTGCTGGCCACACAGCTCGAACGGCAGATGAGCAAGGACCAGATCCTGTTCAACTACCTGAACACCATCTACTTCGGCTCCGGGGCCTACGGGGCTGCTGCTGCCGCCCAGCGTTACTTCGGCAAACCGGTCAGCCAGCTCAGCCTGTCCGAGGCGGCGACGTTGGCCGGGGTCATCCCGGCCCCGACGGTGTGGTCCCCGCGGGTCGGTCTCGCCGACGCCGAGCAACGCCGCCGCATCGTGCTCGACACCATGGCCATGGTCGGCTTCATCACCCCGGCCGAGGCCGAGCAGGCCAAGGAACAGGTGCTCTGGCTGGCCACCGACGGTCCCGCCCCGGGTCCGGCCACCGTGGTGGTCCCACTGGCCGACGACGCGGTGTCGAACCCGTACTTCGTCGGGTGGGTCGAGCAGGACCTGCTGCGCAAGTACGGCGCCGAGGTGGTCTACCGCGGTGGCCTACGCATCGAGACCAGCCTGGACCCGTCGCTGCAACAGCTCGCCGAGGCCGCGGTGACCGAGCGGCTCAGCGGCTTCGACCCGTCGGTGGAGATGGCCATGGCGGTGGTGGAGCCCCGAACCGGCCTCGTCCGGGCCATGGTGGGCGGTCGTGACTACGCCGTCAGCCAGGTGAACCTGGCCACCGGCGGCTCGCTCGGCATGCAGCCGGGGTCCTCGTTCAAGCCGTTCACACTGGCCGCGGCGTTCGAGCACGGTTTCCAGCCCGACAGCGTGGTGCCGGCTCCGGCGCTGTACCGGGTTCCTGGTTGCGATGACGACGAGGGCTGCACGATCAAGAACTCGGAAGGTTCGGGCTACGGATCGGCCAGCCTGCGTACTGCCACCGCCAACTCGATCAACACCGCCTACGCCAACCTGGCCATGAGCGTGGGCATCCCCATCGTCGCCGAGATGGCCGGCCGGCTCGGGGTCGGGGCCATCGACCCCAAGGCCGACTACGGGCTGAGCCTGACGCTGGGTGCCTACGAGGTCTCGCCGCTCGACATGGCCGGGGCGTACAGCACCTTCGCCAACCAGGGGGTACGCCAGCAACCCACCGGCATCGTCCGGGTCGTGGACAAGTCCGGCCGCGTGCTCGAGGACAACACAGCCAGGCCGGGGGCCCGGGTCCTCAGTTCCGCCGTGGCCACCAACGTCACCGACGTGCTGCGCGGGGTCTTGACCAGCGGCACCGGCCGCAACGCGGCGCTCGGCAAGCAGCCGGCGGCGGGCAAGACCGGCACGACGGACAATTACCACGACGCCTGGTTCGTGGGCTACACCCCCCAACTCGCCGCTGCCGTCTGGATGGGCCACCGCGACGAGGTGAGCAACCTCGGCGGGGTGACGGGGGGCAGCTACCCCGCCCTGGCATGGAGTTCGTTCATGCGGCGGGCCCTCGCCGGCCAGCCGGTGGTCGAGTTCAGTCCGCCCGGCTCGTTGGTCGTCGTCCGCGACGCTCCCGGACCCGGCGTATCGGCCGGCCCGAACGGGGTGGGGGCCACCCGGACCACCGAGGACACCACCATCCGGCCCGCCGAGGCCGGAGCCCCGATCCAGACCCCCGCCAACTGTGGGGGGCCGTGCCGCCTGTGAACCGCTCCACCACCTGCCAGCGCCGGCTGCACCCCGCGTCACCTCCCCGTGCACCGGGTTCCGATTCTCCCGCCTCGCCCGACCGGACCCACCGGCTCCACCTCCGAACCTGACAGGACCACCATGAGCCCGTCCCGAGAGCATCCTGCAGCCGATCCGTCGCCCACCGACCCGGGGGGCCGAACGGGCGACGCCCACCGCGAGCCTGCCGTGGGCGAGCGCGCCGGCGACCCCCTCGCAAGCCAGATCGGGGGCCAGGGCTTCGGCATCGGCGCCATCGCGCCGGCCACGAACCTCGGCGCGGAGATCAGCGCCGACGAACTGTTGACCTGGTTCGAGGCCCCCTCGAGCGATGAACCGGCCGGCGACGCCGGGGAGCCACGGACCGCGTTCACCGGCGGGCGGCTCCTGGGGGGCGCCACGACGCTACCTGCGGTGCTGCAACCGCCCGGCGTCCGGCGACGGGTGGCCCTGCACCGCTACGGCGTCGCCCCGTTCGTGCAGCCCTCGGCCCGGCGCAGCCGCCGCAAGCGCCGCCGTGACTACCGCCAGCTCGGTTTCGTGGAGCTCACGCCCGAGCCGTTGCGCCTGCGGCACCGGATCCTGCCGCGTACCGTGCTGGGCACCTCCCTGATGCTCGCCGCGCTCGGCGTGGGGGCAGCCTTCTCGGGAGCGGCCTTCTACGCTTACTACGACTGGCGGGCCAGCGAGTCGGAGGCACAGAGTCTGGCCTTCGCCCAGGGTTTCGAACAGACCTTCACCGGTGCCCAGGAGCAACTCCAGCGCACACGGGACGACGCGGTCGGTGAGGTCACCGCCAGCCTCGAGCCGCTGCGGGCGTGGGCCGAGGATGCGAACGCAGTGACCGAACTGCCCGCCAAGGTGGGCGGCGGCGTCTTCCTGGTCCGCACCCTCGACACGGCCGGGAAGCCGTCGGTCGGCTCGGCATTCGTGGTCTCTTCCAGTGCCACGGAGTCGCTGTTGCTGACCAGCTACCAGGTCGTCGCCGCACTCGCGGCGAAGCCCGGGCCGGCCCTGACCGTGGAGAAGGGCAAGGACAGCTTCAGTGCCGAACTCTGGGCGTGGGACCCCGCGCGGGACCTTGCGTTGTTGAAGACCACCCGGGGTGGGCTGCCTCAGCTCGACTGGGCACCCGACGACGCAAGAGCCCGAACCGCGGGCAAGCGGGTCTACGCGGTCAGCGGCTTCGGCGGGCAGGGCGCCACCGCTGCGCCCGGGCTGGCCATCGACGCCAGCGCCGCAGGCATTCGCCACGACACGCCGCTGGGTCCGGAGTTCAGGGGGGCGCCGCTGACCAACGGAGCGGGACAGGTCCTCGGCGTGGTCAGCACGGCGTACTCACCCACCGGGGTCGATCCCGGGGCGCTCACGTTCGCGCCGTTCATCACCGCCGCGTGCGACAAGCTGCTGCGCTGCCCCGCGTCGGTGACGGCCACCTCGGCACCGCCGGCCGCACCGGCAGGCAAACCCACCCCCACCACCCGCTGATCGCCGCCGGTCTCGGCGACGTCGGCCACGCGGCCCTGACCATCCGGACTCGTTGCCATCACTGACATCGATTGTGACGATCGCATGAACAGATGTCGGCTTCGGTGACAAGTTCGTGCCAGCCCCTTGCCAGCCTCGCCTGATGGGGTACAACCGCTATGGAGCCGACGACGACCCGATAGGGACAAGCGGCCCATCAGGCCGAATCCGTTCTTGCCGATGTGAGCGACGGAGAGGCGTCTCGACGGCACCGGGTCGTCGGGGCAATGCGAACAGAAAGGAGCAAGCGTGAAGAAGACAACGGCGTCCGATCTCACGCTCATCACCGGCATGGACCGGGTTCCGTTGACTCGGACCCAGGTTCAGTCCTGGCAGCGGCGTACCGCGGCCGAGACACGAGCAGCGGGAGGCGGCGTCAGCCGCTGACGCCCGGCGTCATCCGGAGATCCTGAGCTGCGCCGCCGGGCCCGCCCGGCGGCGTTTGCCGTTACAGACGGCCCGCTCAGACCAGTTCGATCGTGCCCGGATCGAGATCGGAGCGCAGCTCGCCGACACGGGCGGCTTGATGGCCGGTGGCCCGCAACTGCGCCACCGCATCGTCGGCCGTCTCTGCAGGGCAGGAGAACAGCAGCCCGCCGGAGGTCTGTGGGTCGGCCACCAGGGATTCCCAGCGCAGCCGTGCGGCGTCGGAGGTCCACCGCAGGCTCCCCACCACATCGGCGAGGTTCCGGTCGGTGCCGCCGGGCACGAACCCGTCATCGATGAGGCCACGAACCCCTTCGAGCACGGGCAATGCGTCGAGGTCGATGCGCGCCCCGAGACCGGAGCCGAGCGCGACCTTGCGCAGGTGACCGACCAGCCCGAACCCGGTGATGTCGGTCGCCGCGGTCGCACCGACGCTGCGAGCCACGTCCGCGGCCTCGGCGTTGAGGCGGGTCATCCCGGCAACCGCCGCGGCATACGTGGCTGCCAGCCGGCCTCCGGGCTGCACCGCAGCCGGGTCGAGTCGCTTGGTCGCGGTGGCGACGACGCCGGTGCCGAGGGCCTTTGTCAGCACCAGCGCCTGGCCGGCACGACCACCGGTGTTGACCAGAAGATCGGCCTCGTCCACCTCGCCGATCACGGCCTGGCCGTACAGCGGTTCCTCCCCATCGACGGTGTGGCCGCCGACAACCAGCCAGCCACCGGCCGACGCAGTCGCCTCACCGCCGGCCAGCACCTCGCCGAGCAGGTCGAGCGGCAGGCGACCCTGCGGCCACGCCACGATGTTCAGCGCGAACAGCGGCCGACCGCCCATGGCGTACACATCGCTCGCCGCGTTGGCGGCGGCGATCGCGCCCCAGGTCCGAGCGTCGTCGACCAGCGGGGTGAAGAAGTCGACCGTGGCGATCAGGGCGCGACCACCCGGGCGACGCCACACTGCGGCGTCGTCGGCGGTATCCGTCCCGACCAGCAGGTCAGGATGGCTCGGGGTTCGCAAATGGCGCAGCACCTGCGCCAGGTCGGCCGGGCCGAGCTTGCCAGCTCAACCGGCGCCGTGACTGAAGGCGGTGAGCCGGATCTGTTCCGTCGTCACAGCGCCGTACGATAGCGGCTCCACACGCGCCGCAGCGGCGGGGTTGCCCCCATCCGCCCGAATCATCAGCCGGCACCGACCGTGGAGACCCGACCGGCTTCGATCAATGACACCCTCGATCAGACCCGGTTTCGATCAGAGCCGACCGTCGAAGCGGCCGGACACGTCGGTCAAAAGCAGCCGCCCGGCAGCCGTGGTCGTTGCAACGTATACCGGGCGGTCGCCGACCAGCAGCTCGACGCGCATTCCTTTGGCCGCGACGCCGAAGGCACTCCCGAGATCGGCCTCGATGGCCGCACGGCTCTGTTCGATCAGCCCCAGCAACCGGTCCCTGGACCGGCGCTGGAACTCCTCGATGTCAAGATCGACGTACTCTTCGATGCCCATCGTCGGCGAGATCCTCTGCACATGGGACGAGGCGTCGTCCCCCGGCCCGGACCGGCTTCCCCGCCCCCTGCGGATCAGGGATCGAGGCGGGCCGTGGCCGAACCAGTGAGCACCGCTTCGCCGTTCTGGTTGGTCGTCGTGATGGTGACCTCGGCGACCGTATCGGCGCCCTCGGCGCGGACCGCGGAGACCTCGATCGCCGTGGTCAAGGTATCGCCGGGCCACACCTGACGGACGAAGCGGACGCCGTAGTTGGTCAGACGCCCGTCACCGACGAAGTTGGTCACCGCCTTGCCGGTGAGGCCCATGGTGAGCATGCCGTGGGCGAACACCGTGGGGTATCCGGCCACCTGGGTGGCCCAGATCTCGTCGCTGTGGATCGGGTTGTAGTCGCCCGACGCCCCGGCGTACTGGACGATCTGGGTACGGGAGAGGTTGTCGACGACCTGCTCGCTGTAGGTGTCGCCGACCTTGATCTTGGATGCGCTCAGTGCCATGTCCGCCGTCCTCTCAGCTCTCGATGACCCGCTCGGTGCGCACGCCCACGCCGCGGGCGGTGATCACCAGCTCGCCGTTCTGGTCCCGGTACTCGGTGATGTTCTCGGTGAAGACCAGCTTGCCGGAGCGCTTGCCTTCCTTGTCCCACGTCTTGCCGGGCAGTTCCGTACCGGTCAGTATGTCGCCGGGACGGAGCTGGCGATGGTAGGTGAAGTGCTGCTCGGCATGCAGGCCGCCGGAGGCCGCGCCGGAGCTCTCGCCATCCTTCTTCTCGCGCGTGACACCGGAGGGCTCTCGGCCGGACCCGAACCACGGCTGGCCGATCTTCGGGCGCAGGAAGTAGTTGGGGTCGAACTGGGCGCTGGACTGGGCGAAGGTGGGCGGGGCGATGATCCCACCCACCTCGGTGCTGGCCGCATACTCGGCGTCGCTGTAGATGGGATTGGCATCTCCCACCGCACGGGCGAACATCAGAATGTGGCTGGCCTCGACGGGAAAGCGCTCGATGGCCATGAATCCCCCTTCTCGACGGGTGGTCTGTCGGATCGTCGTTCTAGCACCTTCCCCGACCGTCGGCTCGCAGGCGACTTGGGTCGCAGATGCGCGGCCCGCTCCGCCGGTCGGCGTGCCGGCCCTGTCAGGCCTGGCTCTCGGCCGCCGCCTTGATGCCCTCGAGAACGGCGGTCATGCCGGCCTGGTACTCCGCCAGTCGGCGCTCGATGATCCGCTGCTCCTTGTCGGGCATGGCAGCGATGGCATCGGTGATACCCGACGGGCCGGGGCCCATACGTACCGACTCGGTCAGGGCGGTGCCCGAACCGGTCGGGGCGAGGCTGAAGGACCACACCGCGCCCGGCTCGTCCACCTCGCCCAGGCACCAGGCGAAACGATGGGGTGCGTCGAACTCGGTGACCGCGCACACCGTCTCCCACCGGCCGCGGGCGGGGTGTTCCTGGATGCCCTCGAACCGGGCCCCGAGCGACGGCCCCGACGCCCCGTCGAGCCAGCGCCCGCCGCGGTTCTCGGGGCTCCATTGGCCGAAGCGAGTGAGATCGGTACAGATCGTCCACACCTGCTCGGGCGAGGCCACGATGTCGACGGTCACGGTTGCGGTGGGGGCATCGACGAAACGCATGGGGGACCTCGGGAGGTGAGCGGGCCAGGAACGCCCCGAAGCTAGCCCCTCCACCGAACCGCTATTCGCGTCCCTGGACCCATCGGGACACTCGAGCGGCGCCGGGCGTGGCACACTGCGGCCATGCTCGAGTTTCTCGCTCTCGGATCCGATCCCGCTGCGGCCAAGGCCGTGGCCCAAGAACTGGGCGGGATCGCCTACCTCTCCGGCGGCAGCGGCGAAGGACGTCCGTTCGCGTCGATCGTTCGCGTCGCCACCTCCGACCCTGCAGGACTGGCCCCGGCCTCCGATCTCGGGCTCTACCTGGCCTTCAGCCGGTCCATGCGGGCCCATCCCCACAACTGGACCGGACCCAACCCCACCCCCGGTGTGGTGGCGGCCTTCGGCCTGGTGCGCCGGAGCGACCATTCCCACCTCGAGTCCGACGCCCACTGGCGCGACATCCACGCACCGCTGGCGTTGCGCATTCACATCGGCATGTGGGCCTACACCCAGTGCAGCATCGTGGAACGGTTCTCCGGCGAGGACTACGACGGCATCGCCCTGTGCGGGTTCGGGTCCGACGACGACCTGCGCCAGCGGTTCTTCGACGGCCCCGAGGGCCAGCAGGCCATCCGTGACGACGTGACCAGCTTCGCCGACACCCAGCGGTCGCCGCGCCGGGTGCTGTGCCAGGAGTGGACCTTCCGCTGAGGACGGCGACGGCGACGGCGCCATGTGCTGCGCGGCCGCCGGTGCCGGGCGGTAGGTTCGCCCGCCACCGGCGCCGGCCGGCCGAACTGCAGGAGGAACCGTGACCGACATCGACCTCGACGCCACCCGCCGGGTCCACGAGCTGATGCCCTACACCCGCCTGCTCGGGGTCGAGGTGGAACGCTTCGACGCCGACGAGGTCCGGGCCCGGATCGCCTGGGCACCCGAACGTTGCACCAGCAACGGGCTGCTGCACGGCGGCCTGCTGATGAGCCTCGCCGACTCGCTCGGCGCCATGGTGGCCTTCGCCAACCTGCCGGCCGACGCCGCAGGCACCACCACGGTCAGCTCGTCCACCAACTTCCTGCGTGGCGTGGCCAGCGGCGCGCTGCACGGCGTGGCCCGGGCACTGCACAAGGGCCGCACCACCGTGGTGGCCGACACCGAGCTGTTCGACGACGCCGGCCGCCTGGTCGGACGGGTCACGCAGACCCAGTTGTTCCTGCGCTGACCGCCGGGCCGTCGTCACGGTCCTCTCCGGGGCCGTCCTCGGTGCCGTCTTCGGGAGGCAGCCGCAAGCCGGCGGGCTCAGTGCAGGGCGGCGTTGAGTCCGTCCCAGCCTGCGCTCGTGCGCGGCACCGCCTCGATGGCACCGCTCTGGCTGTTGCGACGGTACAGCAGCCCCGCCGCCCCGGACAGCTCCTTGCCCTTGACGACCTTGCCGTCGGGCAGCACCACCCGAGATCCGGCGGTGACGTAGCAGCCGGCCTCCACGATGCAGTCGTCGCCGAGGCTGATCCCGATGCCGCCGTTGGCCCCGATGAGGCACCGCTCGCCCACCCGGACGACCTCCTTGCCCCCGCCGGAGAGGGTGCCCATGATCGACGCCCCGCCACCGACGTCGGAGTTCGCCCCGACGATGACGCCCTGTGAGATGCGGCCCTCCACCATGGCCGGCCCGAGCGTGCCGGCGTTGAAGTTGCAGAATCCCTCGTGCATGACCACGGTGCCCTCGGCAAGGTGGGCACCGAGACGAACCCGGTCGGCGTCCGCGATGCGGACCCCGGAGGGCACGACGTAGTCGACCATGCGGGGGAACTTGTCGACGCCGAGCACGTTGCAGCTGCGACCGCGGCTCAGCAGCAGCGCCCGGGTGGTGTCGAAGTCGTTGGTGTCGCACGGCCCCGCCGTGGTCCACACCACGTTGTTGAGGATGCCGAAGAGGCCGTCGAGGTTCTGCTCGTTGGGCCGGACCAGCCGTCCTGACAGCAGGTGCAGCCGCAGGTAGGCCTCGGCGGGATCCGCGGGACCGGACCCGAGGTCGGCGGCGACCACCGACACCACCTCGGTACGGACCCGGCGGTCGGGGTCCTCGGCCACGAACCCCGAGAGATCGACGCCGAGACCGGCGACGGCCGCCGCTGCGGCGAGGTCGGACCCGGCGAGCACGTGGGTGCCGGCGTCGGTGAACGCCGGGCCGAGATCGGCCTGCGACCACGCACCGAGCTGGAAGCGCAGGAATCGGACGTCGAGGATGATCTGGGTGTCGCCGACCAACGAACGGGTTGCGACACCGATGCCAACGGCTCCGGTCATGGCTGGCACCCTAGTGGCGGGCCCACCTCCGGTGACACCCGGGCGGGGCATTCGGGGCCGGCGCAGACGCCGCGCGCACGACCCTCGATTCGCTACCCTGCCGACGTGATTCGGTCATGAACGGTCGTGCCGAAGAGCTCTCCGACCTCGATGACGTGTCAGCCCCCGATGGGGTCGTGGTCCCGGACAACCCGTTCCTGGTCGCCTGGGAGCGCCGGACCGGCTCGATCCTCATCGCCGCCGCCATCGCCCCGCTCGCCGCCGCGTTGGCGGGAACCCGTTCGGGCGAATCGATGCTCGGCCTCGACCTGGTGTCCTGGACGATCTTCATCGTCGACTACCTCGTCCACCTCCGCCATCGCAAGGGGTACGCCCGCAGCAAGCTCGGGCTGTTCGACCTCGGAATCGTGCTGTTCACGGCGCCGTGGTACGTGATCCCCGGGGCAGGGGTGGCCCTGACCTTCGCCACCCGTCTGGGCCGTCTGGGCCGTCTGGGCCGGGTGTTCCTGGTCTCCTCGAAGCAGACGAAACTGCGCGACCTCGCTCGTCGGCTCGGCGCGGCGGCGCTCTACAGCATCGTGCTGATGATCGTGTGCGCGCTGGTGGTGCAGGCGGTGGAGCCCGCGTCGTCGGGGTTCCTCACCTTCGGCGACTCGATGTGGTGGTCGATCGTGACCTTCACGACGGTCGGCTACGGCGACCTCTACCCGGTGACCACGCCCGGGCGGTTGGCCGGGGTCCTGCTCATGATCGGCGGCGTGGCCCTCATCGGCAGCTTGGCCGGAACCCTCGGCTCGTTCTTCTCTCCTGGGGAGGAAGCGGAAGCCGCCGCCGGACACGAGGCGGACGACGACCCACCCGCCGGGGGCGCGTCGCCGGTGACGCTCACCGAGGCCACCGCCACCGAGTTGCTGGCCGAGCTGCAACGCTTGCGGGCCGAGGTGGCACAGCTGCGCCGTGCCGAACCCGGACCGGACAGCGACCCGGGCGCCTGCTGACCCCCCGATCCCGTGGTCCGTCCACGGGCCGGGACGTCGACACCGGCCCGGTCTGACGGCACTCGAGCGAGACGTCCCGGAAGGTCGACTGTCGGCGACGTGGGGACCATCGGCTCTACGTCGGAGCTGACCGGAGCGGCAGGGTGACCGCCATGTTGCACCGCGGATCCGGCATCGACGCGCCCCGCAGGGCGACCATCCTGGACACCAGTGCCGGCGCGGTTCGCCTGTCGTTGATCGCCGTGGTCGCAGCAGGCGCGGCCGGAGGCGGACCGAACCGCGAGGTGTTCTGCATCCCGCCCCTCGACCTCGCCGACGCCGAGGCGACGGGCAAGCCGCTCGATCCGCAGCTCGTCCGGCTCGACAAGGGTCTGCTCGAGGTCACCATGTTCCGCATGACCGATCCGCCCGGACCCGGCTTCAGGGCCGGCCGGCAGAAGATCGTCGACGCGCGGACCGGCGCCGTGGTCGACCTGCCCATCGCCGACGCACCCGCCGCGGCCAACCTGGCCACCCGGCCCACGGTCAGCCCGACCGGGCAGGAGCTGAGCTACACCTCCGACGCGCAGCGCGGCAGGGTCACCATCACGCTCACCGAACCCGTCGGCGGGCGGCGCGTCCTGTTGGATGCCACCGGGCCCGGCAACTACACGTACGGCCTCGACAGCGTGTTCTGGTCGCCCGACCTCGAGTGGATCGCCACCGACGACGGTCGGATCCTCGTCATCACCGCCGGGGACACCCCGCTGGTGCGGGAACTGGTCAACATCCGGGGCGTGGCGTTCGGCGGCGGCGACCCCCGCCGGTCGGGCCTCGCCATCAGCACCGAGGACCTGCTGCGCACTTCCGGGTGAACGGAGCTCCGACGGCCGGACGATGGGGTCGCGACGCCGAGGCGCCGAAGGCAGTCATGGCCCCGCAACGGCGTCGACGGGGTGACCGGCTCGTCCGGCGAGCAGCTCGTCGATGGCGGCATGCACCGCGGCCGCTCCACATTCGTAGCCGGCGAAGGTGACCTGCTCCAGCGCGCCGCTGCGCAGACCGATCTGCACGCCCTCGGACATGGCGAAATCCTCGCCGAGGGTCTGGTCGAACAGGTCGAGGTTGGCCTGTAGGTGGTCCCGGCGCTCGTCGGTGTCCGCCGCCCAGTCGGCGACGATCAGCTGCTCGCAGATCGTGCGATCGACCGAGACCGGCCATACCGACAGCCACGACAGGTAATCCTGGGTCCAGAAGGTCTGGACGTTGGGGAACAGGTGATAGGTGACCAGCGCATGGTCCCGCAAGCGCCAACGATCCTGCGGCTCACCGACCAGCCGGCGGATCGAGACCCGGGGGTCGATGCGGCGGCCGTTGCGGCCGAAACGGTCGTAGAGGCTGCGGTTCGGCTCGAACAGGGGACCGATGTTCTTCCGGTGCAGGACCGGCACGTGGTACATCTCCAGGAAGTTGTCGAGCAACACCTTCCAGTTGCAGGCGACCTCCCATCGTCGTTGGGCCAGCACGTGGCCCTCCGGTCGCCGAGCCGAGAGATCGGCGCCGAGACCACCGATGAGCGCATCGAGGTCGATCGGCGCGCCGCCGACCCTCGGCCGGACGAACACGAAGCCGTGCCGCTCGGCGACCGGTACCGGGGCGAGCGCGAACCCGCACGGATCGTGCCCGGCGAACCCCTCTGCCTGCGGCACACCGCGCAGATCGCCCGCCAGGTCGTAGGTCCAGCCGTGGAAGGGACAGGTCAGCCGGCGAGCGGTTCCGGCGGGCACGGTACAGAGCCTGGCACCCCGATGGCGGCACACGTTGGCGAAGGCGTGCAACCCTGCGTGCTCGTCACGGGTGATCAGCAACGGCAGTCCGCTGTGGTCGTGGGTGAAGTAGGAACCGGGGCCGGGCAACTGGGCGCTGTGGCCGACCACCACCGGATGGTCCCGGAACAGCATCTCGTGTTCGGTCGCGAAACGGGACGGGTCGAGGTAGTCGGTAACCGGGCGGCACACCGCCGCAGCGGCGCCATCGCGGGTGTCGGCGGCGATATGGGCCAGCGCCCGTTCGACGAGGGACAACTCGATGTCGCGCTCCACCGGTTCAGGCTGCCCGCACGGCGATCTCGGCGATGGTGCCGACGTGCAGGTCGGTCAGCCAGCGCGGTTCGCCGGCCACCTGCAACCGCCCGAGCGTGCCCGAGCGGCCGAGAGCCCGGAAGATGGCCCGCAGCTCCCAGCGCGCCAGGTTGGCGCCGAGGCAGAAGTGCACGCCATGACCGAAGCCGACGTGCTCGTTGGGGAAACGCCCGACGTCGAGGAGGCCAGGCTGATCGAACACGGCCTCGTCCCGGTTCGCCGACGGGTACCACAGCACCACCATCTCACCTGCCCGTACCGTGGTGCCGCCCACGGTGGTGTCGCGTTTGGCAGTGCGTACGAACTGGATGACCGGCGACGTGAAGCGGACCACCTCCTCGACCAGAGTCTCGAGCACCGCCTCGCCCTCAGCGTGGAAACGGGCAACCTGGTCGGGCCGCTCGAGGAGGGCCAACACGCCGCGGCTGGTGGCGTTGCGGGTGGTCTCGTTGCCGCCGGAGATGAGCAGCTTCAGGTAGCCGTGCAGCTCCTGGTGCAACAGCGGGTCGCCGGCGGGGCGGGACTGCACCAGTTGGGTGGCGAGGTCGTCGCCGGGATGGGCCCGCTTGTGGGCGATGACCTCGTCGATGTAGGCGTGGAACTCGCCGTGCAGCCGCTTACGCAAGGCCCGACGGTCCTCACCGGGCTGCGCCCAGCGCATGGTGTCGACGTCGAACATGGCGTCGGTCCAGCGATGGATGTCGGCCCAGTCCGATGCCGGCAGGCCGAGCATGGAACAGATCGTGGCCAGCGGCAGCTTCACCGCCAGGTCGTTGACCAGACAGACCTCGCCGCCGTCGGCCAGCTTGGCGTCGAAGCCGGCCACGATGTCGGCGGCGGTGGCGTCGAGCTCGGCGGCCATACGCCGGCAACGGGCCGGGGTGAAGCTGCGGGCCATCAGCGAACGGAGACGCCCGTGACCGGCGGCGTCGAGGTAGATCATGTCGTCGACGACGTCGGGATCCCACCCGTGCAGGTCGGCCTTGCGCAGCTTCGCGGTGCGGGCCCGGGCGTTGTAGTCCTGCCCGGCGTACCGCAACTGGGGGCCGCCGTTGATGAACGTGGAGGGATCCGCGCTGACGGCGCGCACGTCGGCATAGCGGGTGACCATCCACGCGGGGTCGATGCCGGGCCGCTCGTACCAGTAGACGGGAGCCTCCCGCCGCAGTCGCGCCCAGCCTTCCCAGGGGTAGCCGTGACGGTGCCAGGCATCGATGTCATGCAACTCGATGTCGTTCAGCCCTGCCTGCGATCTGCCCGTCTGCGTGCCCATGTCCGATCCCCTTCCCGGCAATCGGCCGAAGACACGGATTCTATTTGGAACATCGGCCGGACGGTCGGCGAACCAGACATCGCGCCGGGGGCGATCCGCCGCCCGGTGGACACAGGGCGAATCTGCGCCTGCCGGTGTGTCGGCCGAGTCGCGGCTCGGCGTAGCGCCGACGCCGCGACCCGGTCAAACCATCCCGTGTACCAGAGAAGGGCCGATTACCTTGCCCTCCACCTACGGCACACCGGCGGATGGCGGATGGCGGATATCGCCTACTGAGAAGTCGATGTCACTCGACTGAACTCCGAGCGCCACTTGCGCTGAAATCTCGGAGTCACTCGACATCAGCTGCAGCCGCTGGTCGTGCCGCAACTTGGGCAGGCGTGGCAGGAGCCGGCACGCATCATCTGGACACCGCACTGCATGCACATCGGGGCATCCGAGTGGCGGAAGGTCGGACGAGCGAGCTGCAGCTGCAACTCCTCCACCGACGGCACCGACGGCGGGTCGGCCGGGATCTCGGAACCCTGGCGGGTCTCGACCGCGGTCTCCTCGACACCCGGCAGCGTCTGCTGCGTGCGCTCACCCGTGGTGTAGATGCTGAGCTCAGCCCGCTCCTCGAAGCTGAGGTACTCCACCGCGAGCCGCCGGAAGAGGTAGTCCATCAGGCTGGTGGCGATGCGGATGTCCGGATCGTCGGTCATGCCCGCCGGTTCGAAACGCATCCCGGTGAAGGCCTCGACGAACGCCCGGGGGGGCACGCCGTACTGCAAGCCGTAGCTGACCGCTATGGCGAAGGCGTCCATGATGCCGGCGAGGGTGGAGCCCTGCTTGGACACCCGGATGAACAACTCGCCGGGACGGCCGTCGGCGTACTCGGCAACGGTCACGAAGCCCTTGCAGTCGGCCACCCGGAAGTCGAAGGTCCGCGACGCACGGCTGCGGGGCAGCTTCTCGCGCACCGGCTTGTGGACGATCTTCTCGATGATCCGCTCCACCGGCTCCATCACCGCCGCCGTGACCACGCCGTCGGCCCCGTCCTTCTTGGCGGTAGAGAGTGGCTGGGCCACCTTGCAGTTGTCGCGATAGATGGCCACCGCCTTCACGCCGAGTTTCCAGGCGTCGATGTGCAGCTGCTCCACGTCTTCGATCGTGACGTCCTCGGGCATGTTGACGGTCTTCGAAATGGCCCCCGAGATGAACGGCTGCACCGCGCCCATCATCCGTACGTGGCCAAGGTGATGGATGACGTTGTCACCCATCGAACAGGCGAAGACCGGCAGATCGCCCGCCTTCAGGAACGGGGCACCGACGATGGTCTTGTGTTCGTCGATGTAGGCGACGACGGCGTCGACCTCGTTGGGCCGGTAGCCGAGCCGGCGCAGGGCACGGGGCACGGTCTGATTGACGATCGACATCGTGCCGCCGCCGACCAGCTTCTTGAACTTGCACAGACCGAGATCGGGCTCGACACCCGTGGTGTCGCAGTCCATCATCAGGCCAATGGTGCCGGTGGGGGCCAGCACCGACGCCTGGGAGTTGCGCACGCCCACCAGCTCAGCGAGCTCGCACGCGTTGTCCCAGGACGCCTGGGCGGCGGCGAGCAGGTCGGCCGGGACCAACTCCTCGTCGATCTGGGCCGCTGCGGCTCGGTGCATGCCGAGCACGTCGAGCATCGGCTCGCGGTTTTCGTGGTAGCCGGCGAAGGGTCCCATCCGTGCCGCTGTGCGGGCCGATGTGTAGTAGGCGTGGCCGGTCATCAGCGAGGTGATGGAAGCGGCCAACGCACGACCGGTGTCGGAGTCGTACGGGAGCCCGAGCGCCATCAGCAGCGCGCCGAGGTTGGCGTAGCCGAGGCCGAGCTGGCGGAATCTGCGGGAGTTCTCGGCGATGGGCTCGGTGGGATAGTCGGCGTTGCCGACGAGGATCTCCTGGGCGGTGAACACGACCTCCACCGCTGCCCGGAACCCATCGATGTCGAAGTGGTCGCGATCGTCGAGGAAGGTCAGCAGGTTGAGGCTGGCCAGGTTGCAGGCCGAGTTGTCGATGTGCATGTACTCCGAGCACGGATTGGACCCGTTGATCCGCCCGGTGTTCGATGCCGTGTGCCACCGGTTGATGGTGGTGTCGAACTGCATGCCCGGGTCCGCGCACTCCCAGGTTGCGGTGGAGATCTCACGCATGAGCTGGCGGGCCTTCATGACCTTCACCGTCTCGCCGGTCTTGACCGACTTGAGAGCCCACACGCCGTCATCGAGCACCGACTGCATGAACTCGTCCGTCACCCGGACCGAGTTGTTGGCGTTCTGGTATTGGATGGAGTGGCTGTCGGCTCCGTCGAGGTCCATGTCGAATCCGGCATCACGCAGCACGCGCGCCTTGCGCTCCTCGACGGCCTTGCACCAGATGAACTCCTCGACGTCGGGATGGTCGGCGTTGAGGATCACCATTTTCGCGGCCCGGCGGGTCTTCCCACCGCTCTTGATGGTGCCGGCGGAGGCGTCGGCACCCCGCATGAAGCTCACCGGGCCGGAGGCCGTGCCACCACCCTTGAGCGCCTCGAGCGAGGAGCGGATACGGCTGAGATTGATGCCGGCCCCCGAGCCACCCTTGAAGATGTTTCCCTCCTCCACGTACCAGTTGAGGATGGAGTCCATCGTGTCCTCGACGGAGAGGATGAAGCAGGCCGAGGCCTGCTGCGGCACGCCCTCGACGCCGATGTTGAACCACACCGGGGAGTTGAAGGCAGCCCGCTGGGTGACGATGAGGTACTTCAGCTCGTCGCTGAATGCACGGGCTTCGGCGTCGTCGGTGAAGTAGCCGTCACGCAAGCCCCATGCCGTGATGGTGTTCACGACGCGATCGGCGACCTGGCGCAGGGACCACTCGCGATCGGGACCCTCGAGCGGGCCACGGAAGTACTTCTGGGCCACGATGTTGGTGGCGTTGAGCGACCATCCGAGCGGGAACTCCACGCCGAGCTGCTCGAAGGCCACGGCACCGTCGCGGTAGTTGGTGATACGGGCGTCGCGGCGCTCCCAGCCGACCTGGCTGTAGGGGGCGATGCCTTCGGCCGTGAAGTGTCGGCGTATGCCGATTCCTACCTGTTCGGGTGCGACGGCCATGGGTGAACTCCTGAAGGTCTCGATCGGTGACTGGTTACTCGGGTGCCGGACGGCGGCAACATGGACAGCTCGGTCGACGCACACCGACTACTGCCCGGCGCCGGATCGGCGTGGGTTTCGACTTCGACCACCACAGGACACAACATGTTGTGCCTGATGACGACCGAGCCAAGAATGCGTACTAGATGCAGTGCGAATTACAGCATTGAAATTGCAGCCGTGTCAACGGCGACCGGGGGACCGACCGGAACCCATCCGCAGAGCACGAGTGGCCACAACGACCCGCCGAAGAGGACCCGGGGCCGATGACCAGGCAGAAGGCCCGACACGCACCATCGTCAGGCTCAACACCCGTCGATCGTCCACAATCGGCCTTCCCCAGAAGTCGCCCACCCAGACATGATGCAGACGCCAACCACCATCCGGTCACCGTCCCCGCAGCCCGCTTTCGGCACAGATCACCCTAAGTGGGGAGCCCTGTGGGCAGGAAGGGGATGACCCTGTGAATTACCGGGAAGTTCTGGGGATAGGAGGGCCGAAGCTGCGGATAACGAAGGAGTATCCACAGCCCGATGCAAGAGTGACGTCAGCGGGAACCATCCAGTTGCCGAGCTGCAGACAGGCCGAGCCCTCACGGCGAGACCTCGGCGGTCCGGACGGACCGGCACAGCCGCCAGCAGAAGGGCCGTTACGCCGGTTCGAGGCCCTCGCCGGCCTCGAGCAGCCGGAGCTCCCGGGCGAAGTCCTCGGCGTCGTCGAAACCCTTGTAGACGCTGGCGAACCGCAGATACGAGACATGGTCGTGCTGGCGTAGCCGCTCGAGAACTGCCCGCCCGATCTCCTCGGTGCTCATGAGCGGCTCGGCTCGTCCGGCCAACGCCTCGATCTCTTCGGCAATGCGCTCGACATCGTCGCGATCGACCGGCCGACCCTTGGTGGCCGCCACCAGGCCCGACGTGATCTTGCGCCGCTCGAACGGCACACGCTGCCCCGAGCGTTTGCGAACACGCACCACCCTCAGCTCGAAGCGCTCGAACGTGGTGAACCGGTAGCCGCAGTCCCCACAGGACCTCCGCCGCCGCACGACTGCGCCGTCGTCGGCCGATCGGGAGTCGGCCACTCGAGTGTCTTCGGCTCCACATGCAGGACAACGCACGAGCGGGGAGGTTACTGGCCCACGGAGATGCCGGTGAAGCAACCCGACAGCTCATCGGCCTGCGGCGTACCAGGCGGCCGGAACCCGAACGGGCCGGCCGGCCACGAGTCCGCTCCCACCGTTCAGCCGGGTCAACTCGTCAAGCGAACGCCGGACGTCGCCGTTGGGGCCGAGCGCCACAGCCAGGGACCACAACGTCTCCCCCGGGGTCGCGTCGTGCACCACGACCGCCACATCGGGCGTGCGCCCGAACTGCGTTGCCGGCGAGACCACCAACATCGCACCGAGGGCAGCCACCAGCTGCCAGGCGCCGACGAGGAGTCCAACGAGGACCAGTACCGCTGCCGCCCGGCGGCGGTAGAAGTGCCACTGCAGCACCGAGGACGACCGCGTAGCCGTTCGGCGCTGGGCCAACGACACCACCTCGCAGCGGGAGCCGCCGGGCTGGGTGGCAGGGGCAGCGACGGAGGTCGACTCGGCAAGAGCGGTAGGAGCGAGCATCAACGAGGCCATGACGGCATCCTCCTCGAGAGGTGTGACAACGAAGCGGCTGAGTCGACTGGGGGGCAGCACTGCCACCGGGCCGCTCGGGCGCGGCGTGGATCGAACGCAGGTTCCACCACCCGGACACCATATTCACGTACACTTGTTCGTAGTCAAGAGGTTTGGCGAACAATTGTTCGATTCGATCCCGCACAGGAGTGGCGTCATGCCCACCCATAAACTGACCACCCGCCAGCAGGCCATCCTCGATGTCATCGAACGACAGGTGGCCGCTAAGGGGTACCCACCCTCGGTCCGCGAGATCGGCGAGGCCGTAGGCCTGGGCTCGCCGTCGACGGTGCACGCCCACCTCTCAACCCTCGAACGACTCGGCTACCTCCGTCGGGACCCGACCAAACCTCGTGCCATCGAGGTCTGCCAGGACCCGTCGCTGGGCGGGACGGAACGTCGCCCCTCGCGCCTGATCCCTTTGCTGGGCGATGTCGCCGCCGGCACGAACGTGCTGGCACAGGAGAACATCGAGGAGCTGGTCCCGATGCCCGCCGACTTCACCGGCGAGGGCGATCTGTTCATGCTGCGGGTCCGCGGGGATTCGATGATCGAAGCGGCGGTCCTCGACGGCGATTTCGTGGTCGCCCGGGCCCAGAAGGACGCGGCGAGCGGTGACATGGTGGTGGCCGGCATCCCGGGCGAGGAGGCCACCGTGAAGTTCTTCAGCCGACGACGGGACCGGGTCGTGCTGACCCCGGCCAACAGCCGGCTCAGCCCGATGGAGTTCAGCCCCCAGGATGTCGCCATCTACGGCAAGGTCGTCAGCGTCCTCCGACGGCTGTGAGCGAGCTCAGCCCTGGCCCGTGAGCAGCGCCTCGAGGGTGCGGAATACCGAGACCAGCGATGCGGCGTCGACGCGCTCATCGGCACGATGCGCCAACGTCGAGTCGCCGGGACCGAAGTTCACCGCCGGCACGCCCCGGGCCGAGAACCGGGCCACGTCGGTCCAGCCCAACTTGGCCTCTACCTCTGCCCCCGACTGCCGCTGCAGCGCGGCGAGCAACGGGTGGTCGACCGACGGGAACCCCGCCGGCGAGAACTCGCTCAGCTCGAACCCGTCGCCGTCCTCGAGATAGGGAGCGACCACCACCCGAACCGCTTCGGTCGCGGCTTCGATGTCGCGGTCGGGGGCGAAGCGGTGGTTGACCACCAAGGTCACCTCGTCCGGCACGACGTTGCCGGCCACCCCGCCCTGCACCGACACCGCCTGCAACGCCTCACGGAACTGCAGCCCGGAGATGACCGGTTGCCGCGGCTCGAACGAGGCCAGCGCACCGAGCACGGCGGCGAGGCGGTGGATGGCATTGCGGCCCATCCACGGGCGGGCGGTGTGCGCCCGGGCACCGCGGAGGGTGATGCGGACCCGCAGGGTGCCCTGGCATCCAGCCTCGATCTTGCCGCTCGTCGGCTCGCCCAGGATCGCGGCGTCACCCACCAGCAGCTCGGGCCGGGCCACGAACAGCTCCTCGAGGCCACTGTGCTCGGATGCGACCTCCTCGCGAGCGTAGAACACGTAGGTGACGTCGAGGTCCGGCTCGCGCTGCGTACGGGCCAGTTCCACCATCACCGCCAGGCCGGCCTTCATGTCGGCGGCGCCGAGGCCCCAGATCATGCCGCCCTCGACGCGGGCCAGGGCATTGCCGTTCACCGGCACCGTGTCGGTATGGCCGGCCAGCACCAGGCGACGCGAACGGTCGAAGTTCGTGCGGGCCACCAGGTTGTCGCCGACCCGGGTGAGCTGCAGATGGCGGCAGTCGCCGAGGAGGTCCTCGAGACGCTCCACCATCGGTGTCTCGGCGAAGCTCACCGAAGGGATGTCGATGAACTCCACCGTCCGAGCGACCAGTCGATGCCGGAGCTCTTCGGCGGACAGCACCGTCGCATCACCCACGGTGGCCCGCCGTGCGACGTTCGCCAGCGGCCTGCGCCGACCCCGGCCGGATCACGCCGCACCGACCCGCTCGGCCACCAGGTTCAGCAGCTCGTCGGGCTGCACCATGGCCACCCGCACATAGGCGGAACCGGCGGCCCCGTAGAACTCACCGGGGCTGATCAACGCTCCGGCTTCCCGGGCGAGGCGCTCGGTGAGTGCCCACGCGTCGCGGTCGGGTGCCGGGATCCACAGGTAGAAGCCACCGGCGGGGAGCGGGGCCTCGATCCCGAGCTTGGCGAACACGGCTTGGCCGAGCAGCAGCCGGTTCCAGTAGATGTCGCGCTGGCGCACCACGTGTTCGTCGTCGTCGAGGGCGGCTATGCCAGCGGCCTGAACCGGCCCTGGCACCATCATGCCGGCGTGCTTGCGCACCTCCTGCAGATAGTGGACGATCTCGGGATCGCCGATGTAGTAGCCCAGCCGGCAGCCGGCGAAGTTCGACCGCTTGGACAGCGAATGCACGGCGACGAGCCCGCGGAAGGAGTCGTCGCGACCGGCCGAGAGGATCGTGCGGGCCGGACCCTGCCAGGTGAACTCGGCGTAGCACTCGTCGGAGAACACCGGGATGTCCCGCTCCCGGCCCCAGACTGCGGCGGCCTCGAGATCGTCGAGCCCACCGGCCGGGTTGCCCGGCGTGTTGACCCACAGCACCAACGCCCGTTCGGCATCCGCCGGGTCGATCGCGTCGAGACGGATCCGCCAGTGCTCGTCGACCGGCACCGGAACCGGACGGCAGCCGGCGAAGATCGCCCCCATCTCGTAGGTGGGATAAGCGATCTCCGGGTACAGCACCGTGTCGCGGTCGGGGCGTCGCAGCTTCAGGTACAGCGGGAGGCTGGCCACGAACTCCTTGGTCCCGATGCAAGCCCCGACCTGCGTCGGTTCGACCGTTACACCGAAACGCCGGTCGACCCAACGACTCACCGCCTGACGCAGCGGCAGGGTCCCGATCGACGGCGGATAGCCCCGCTCGGCGTTGGAATGGGCAAGCGCCTCGACCGCCGCCGCAGGCGGTGGGTCCACCGGTGTGCCGATGGACAGGTCGACCAGGCCACCGGGGAACGCCTCGGCCAGAGGCTTGTACGCGTCGAGCCGGTCGTAGGGATAGGGCGGGGGGACGTAAGGGGCAGGGATGCCTGCGCCAGATGCGACCGGACTCATAGCTCGATTCTGCCTCCCGGGACGGTGTTGACCACGAACTGCGCCAGACGGGCCCGGCCGGCGGGCTCGAGACGAACCCGCACACGGTATCCGTCGTCGTCGGTCGTCTCCGTCAGGACCTCGCCTTCGCGGTGGGCGATGGCCAGCGCATCACCGCGGGCGAAGGGGATTGACAGCTCGGTGATCTCGGTCATCACCCTCAGCCGTTTGCCGACCTCGGCCAGCAGCGCGTCGATACCGACCCCGGTGGCGGCGGAGATGGCCAACGATTCCGGATGGGTCCGCACCATGTCCGTCACCTCCTCGTTCGCGTCGACCTTGTTGAACACGATGAGCTCGGGCTTGTCCCCTGCGCCGATCTCCGACAGAACCGCATGCACCGCGGCGATCTGCCCGTCGGGGTCGGGGGCTGCGCCGTCGACCAGGTGGACCAGCAAGTCGGCTTCGAGCACCACTTCGAGCGTGGTCTTGAACGCCTCGACCAGACCGTGCGGCAGCTTCTTGATGAAGCCCACGGTGTCGGTCAACAGCACCTGCTCGCCGCCGGGCAGCTGCAGACGGCGAGTGGTGGCGTCGAGAGTGGCGAACAGGCGGTCCTCCACCAGCACCCCGGCATGGGTGAGCAGGTTGACCAGGGTCGACTTCCCGGCGTTGGTGTAGCCGACCACCGCCACATGGGCGAAACGGGCCCGCGACCGGCTCTTGCGTTGGACCTGCCGGTGACGGCGCACCTCCTCGAGTTGGGTCTCGAGGCGGTGCAGGCGTCGCACGATGCGGCGACGGTCGATCTCGAGCTGGGTCTCACCCGGCCCACGACGGGCGCCGAGCCGTCCACCGGCCTGCTGGGACAGCGAGAACCCACGGCCCCGCAACCGCGGCAGGCGGTAGCGCAACATGGCCAGCATCACCTGGGCCCGGCCCTCTGGGGTGGAGGCGTTCTGGGCGAAGATGTCGAGGATGACCGCGGTTCGGTCGATGGCCGTCCGACCGAGGATCCGTTCGAGGTTCACCTGCTGGCTCGGGGTCAGGTCCTCGTCGAACACCACGGTGTCGGCGTCATAGAGCTCGGACAGGGCCTGCACCTCGTGCGCCTTGCCCTTGCCGATGAAGGTGGCGGGGTCGGGATGCTGACGGCGCTGGATCACCCGGTCGACCACATCGGCACCGGCGGTGTCCACCAAGCGGGCCAGCTCGTCGAGCGAAGCCTCGACCTCCTCGACTGTGGCCGGCGGTTGCACCAGCCCGACGAGGATGATGCGCTCGCGGAAGGTCCGTTCGATGAGACCACCGCTGGCACCACCGAACTCCCCGAACCCGCCGCGGTGGCCGGGGTCCGGCGCGTCGGGCCGACCGGAAGCGTCCTCATCGGCCCCGCCGGCGTCCTGCCATCGGTCCGCGTCACCCCATCCGGCGGCCTCACCCCATCCGTCCGCGTCGTCCCTGCCGTCGCCGCCACCGGGCCCGCCGTTTGCGCCGGCGAACCGCTCGGAGACGTCGGGATCGTGCCCTGGTGGGATGGTGTCGTCGTGGCGGTCCGAGCGTCGGGACCGACGCTCAGCCAAGGTCGAACTCGATTCGGGCGATGAAGGTGGCGGGGCCGATCAGCGCAGTGGCGTCGTCCCCGACCTCGACGGTCACCATACCGCCCGGCATGTGGACGGTGACGGTGGGGCCGACCAGCCCCCAGCGATGCGCGACCGTGGCCGCGGCGCTCGCCCCGGTGCCACAGGCCTCGGTGACGCCGGCGCCGCGTTCCCACACCGTCAAATCGAGTTCGTCGCTGCAGCCCGGCCGTGGGGCGATGAACTGCACGTTCACCCCTGCAGGGAAGTCAGCCTCGAGGATCGGTCCCGCAGCGGCCACGTCGACCTGCCACGGATCGGCCACGGCGAGAACCAGGTGGGGATTGCCGATGTCGGCGGTGGCGCTGTGCGAGGGCGCCAACCCCGCCACGGCCCGTCGGGCCTCGGGCGACGGTTGCCACGACGGCCCGTCGGTCACCGGGCCCATACCGACGCGCACGAACACCGATCCCGGATCGCTCGGATGCGGCCGGACAGCCAACATGCGCACCCCGGCGTCGGTGAGCACGACGAGATCGACCTCATCGGCGCGATGAGCCAGGGCCAGCGCCTGGGCCAGGCACCGGATGCCGTTACCGCTCATCTCGGCCCGGCTTCCGTCGGCGTTGAACAACACCATCACCGCGTCGTGTCCCGGCTGCGCCGCGGGACCGGCCACGATGAACCCGTCGGCACCGATACCCCGGCGACGGTCGCACAGGCGCACGGCCAGGGCCGGGTCGAGCAACGCTGCCGGATCGGCGCTCACCGTGACAAGGAAGTCGTTGCCCAACCCGTGGTGCTTGGTCAGGGCCACGAACCGCGTTCCCGGGGCGATCGGGTCGGTCGGCCAGGGCCGGGGGGTCGGAGATGCGGCGGGTGCAGTCGAGGCCATGTCGGCCTCAGTCTTTCAGCACCACGCCTACAAAGCCCGTCGATTGCCGCTGGCCTCTCCTGTCACGACGGTGGCCGTCGTGGGGACCGACGCGCGTAGGGCGGTCGGACGACGTCGGTGAGCGATCCGATCATCGACTCCTGTCGACGTAACCGGGACCATCGCCCCAGCGCCGCACGGACCGGGGTCGCTCCGCCATTGCGGGCCAGCACCAGAAGGCTCATGGTGGGGAATGCGCAGAATCGTCACACGAACCAGGTTGCCGGCGATTGCGCTTGCCTTGGCCCTGCTGCTGGTGAGTACCGCCGCCAAACCCGCAGGTGCCGGACGGCCGACCGTGGTTGCCATCGCTGCGGAGGAGGCCCAGTGGATCGCCCGGGCGCAGGTGCCGTCGGGGCTCGGCCCGGCCTCGGGGGCGATCGCCCGGTATCCGCTGTCGGCGGACACCCCGGGTTTCGTCTCGCCCTACGACGGAACGATGGGCGCCCAAGGGCTCCTGCTCGGCGGGCCGGCCTACTACCCGGCGGTTCGAGCGTGGATCGACTGGTATCTCCGCAACCTCAACTTCCCCGATCACAACGGGGTCGACGGCACCATCTACGACGTCTGGGTCGACACCAGCGGCCAGCAGACCGTTGTCATCGACCCCAATACCTCCATGCCGAGTTACGACTCGACCGACGCCTATGCCGGGGTCTTCCTGTCGTTGGTCCAGGCCTACGCAGAGCGATTGCCGGGCGAGCGGATCTACCTCCGCAGCCAGCGCAGCCGCCTCGACGCCGTCGCCCGCGCCGCCATCGCGACCAAGCACGACACCGGCCTGACCGGAGCACGACCCGACTGGTGGGGCGAATACCTCTTGGACAACATCGATACCGAGCGCGGCCTCAGCGACTACGCCTGGTTGCTGCGCAACGTCCTCGGAGACCGAACTGCGGCGCGGACCTGGCAGGGCGAGGCGGACCTGATACGCCGGGCGGTCGAGGAACACCTCTGGTTCGCGGACAAGGACATGTACGGCTGGGCCTCCGATCAGCCCAACCCCCAGTGGGGCACCTTCTACCCCGATGCCGTGGTGCAGGCCTGGCCGATAATCTTCGGCTACGGCCCCAAGAACCGGCGTACCGCGTTGTGGGCCTCGATCAATCAGGCGTGGCCGCTGTGGGTCACCACCCGGGACAACCCGGGCACCCCCGACGCCCAGCCCTGGGCGACCCTCGGCTATGCGGCTGCGATGATGGGCCAGCGGGACCAGACACTGGCCTGGCTCGCCGGCTCGCAACAGACCTGGGTCGAGCCGGGCCGGCCATGGCCGTGGACCGTGAACGACTCGGCCTGGCGGGCACGAACTGCTGCGTTGGCCTCCCGCCGGGGCTGGCTCAGCTGAACAACCGATGCGACCGCTGACGAGATGACGCAGTGTCCGGCTCGTCCGACACGGGTACGGCCCCCGGGGGACGCTGGCGCGGCCCGGCGGACAACGCGGGTTCGGCTCGGTCGGCGCAGCAGCGCGGTCAGGCCAGGAGAGCTTCGGCGGCCGCTATGGGGTCCTCCGCCACCGCTGTGGCATCGAGCCACGCGATGCGCGGATCGCGTCTGAACCAGCGCTGCTGACGGCGGGCGAAACGTCGGGTCCGGGCGATGGCGAGGGCCAAGGACTCCTCCAGCGACTGTTCGCCGCGCACATGGACCAGCAGTTCCTTGTAGCCCAGCGCCTGAGCCGCCGTCGGTGAAAGCCCGCCCGAGGCGTCGAGAAGTTCGCTGATCTCATCGAGGAACCCCTCGGCGAGTTGACGGTGATAGCGCTGTTCGATGCGGGCGTAGAGGTCCTCACGCGGGAGGTCCAGGCCGATCAGCCGGTGCGCGGTCGGCCGATAGCTGTCGAGGCCGGGCCCGAACGAGGAGAACGGACGGCCGGACCCGAGGGTGACCTCGAGCGCTCGGATGACCCTTCGGCGGTTGGCCGGCTCCATCCGCGACGCGGCCAGCGGATCGCACGTCACCAGACGGCGGTGCAGCGCCAACGTGTCCTCCTCCAGCTCGAGCTCGGTCCGTACCGATAGGTATCGCCCGGGCAGCTCCAACTCGTCCACGAGCGCCTGCACGTAGAGTCCGGTACCGCCCACCACCACACAGCGGCCACCCCGAGTGGCCACCTCGGTCATGGCCCGACGGGCCTCCCGCTGGAAATCGCTCACCGAGAACGACTCGTGAGGCTCCACCAGGTCGATCACATGGTGGCGGACTTCAGCCCGTTCGGCCGGCGTGGGCTTGGCCGTGCCGATGTCCATGCCCCGGTACACCTGCATCGAATCAGCGCTGATCAGCTCGATGTCGCCGGCCCGGCGGGCGAGCGCCAGGGCCAGGGCGCTCTTACCGCTCGCAGTCGGACCGACCACCACAATCGACGCAGGCAGCGACCACAATTCGCCCGGCGCAACGGGCGACACACTCGACCCAGTCGCCGGCCCCGGAGCAGTCGCCGAGCCTGGGGCGGTCCGCGGACCTGCCGGGTCGGCGACACCGGCTTGTCTCTCTCCGCCCCGGCCGGTGTGCTCAGAGCAACTCATCGAGCAGCGCATGGAACTCCAACCGGATGGGGTCGGGCTCCGGCAGTCCGTAGGCGGCGAAGAACCCCGGTAGCGCCTCCGCCCCGAACACCGCGGCCAGGCTGCGGGCCATGGCCCCGAGGTCGCGATAGGGGTCGCCGACGGCAAGGCGCGCCACGCCGATGAAGCCGGTGGGTTCGGTGCGCTCCAGCCACACGGCACCGAGTCGGCAGGCTCCATGGGTGACGACCGGCTCCACCGGCCGCCGGCGTTCGAGCACCGGCACGAGCGCATGGAGCTGGTCGAGCAGACGCTGTGGCTCGAGGCGGCGTCTGGCCGGGGCGAACTGCTCCCGGTCGACCACCCCCGCCGCCACCCGCTCCGCAGCATCGACGAGCAGCTCCCCGAGGTCGACAACCGGCAGGGAGGCGTCAACCGGCAGATCGTGCAGCCGGCGCAGGGCGCAACCGAGTCCCTCCAGCAAGCCGGCGCCTTGGACCCGGTTCTCCGGACCGTCTGCCGGCCAACCCGGCGGCCGACCGTACCATCGCGCCCGGCCGAGCCAGTGCGCATCGGCCAGCGATTCCGACCCGGCACCGTCGACGGGCGGAAATACAGCCAGCGCCGGTGCCGCCGCCGGACGGGGGCCGAGCCCGCGTTCGGCCAACCAGGCCAGACCCGCGACCTCGGCATCACTCGCGCCCTCGAGACCCCCGCCGGGGTCCGCGACCAACGCAAGCAGCGCCGGACCGTGAGCCGGATCGACCTGCCACCAGCCCGGAACCCGCAGGGGACGCAGCGCCGGGGGCAAGGGACCCCCGCTCAGCCCGCCACCACCGGGATACGGGTGCGATGCCGCGGCGTGGCCACGACCTCGACCAGCCGGCCGATCAGGTGATGAGCTCCGGCATCGGTGATCTCGACGAGGGCATAGGTGCCGGGCCGGAGCCGACCTCCACTCGGAAAGTGCACCAGCTTGTTTTGCCCCGTACGGCCGGTGAGCAGCTCCGGGTTACGCTTGGACGGGCCCTCCACCACGACCTCCTCGCACCGCCCCACCCGCGCCAGATGCTTGGCCCGGGTCGATCGTTCCACCACGATCCGCAGGCGTTCGAAACGCTCGGCGACGACGTCGGCCGGCACGAACTGACCGGAGAGCGTCGCCGCCTCGGTCCCCGGACGAGGCGAGAAGATGAAGGTGTAGGCGCTGTCGTAGGCGGCTTCGGCCACAACCTCGAGGGTCTGGGCGAAGTCCTCGTCGGTCTCCCCGGGGAAGCCGACGATGAGGTCGGTGGTGACAGCGAGGTCGTCGACGACCCGACGGGCCTCGGCCAACCGGGCCAGATAACGCTCAGCGGTGTAGCCGCGGTGCATGGCGGCGAGAATGCGATCAGACCCGGCCTGCAGCGGCAGGTGCAGGTGCGGACACACAGCCGGGGTCTGCGCCATGGCATCCATCACATCGGACCGGATGTCCTTGGGGTGGGGGCTGGTGTAGCGAACCCGACGGATCCCGTCGATCCGACCGATCGCCCGGAGCAGGTCGGCGAACAGGGCCCGGGAACGGTTCGCTCCCTCGTCGCACCAGGTGGCCCCAGCGAGCCAGTCGGCCGGTGCGCTGAACGAACCGTTGCGCAGGCCCAGAGTGAGATCACGACCGTAGGAGTTGACGTTCTGGCCCAGGAGCGTGACCTCGCTGACCCCGTCGGCAGCGAGGCGGGCGACCTCGTCGACGATCTCACCGAACGGACGACTCATCTCGCGTCCGCGGACCGATGGCACGATGCAGAAGGCACACGAGTTGTCACACCCGATCTGGATGGTGACCCACGCGGCATAGTCGACCTCGCGCCGCACGGGCAGCGCCGAGGGAAACTGGGCGTGCTCATCGAGGACGGCCTCGTCGAGGATCTCGATGCGGGAGGCCCCCTGCGTGCGGGCTTCGGCCAGCAGTTCCGTAGCCCGGTGCACGTTGTGGGTGCCGAACACGACATCGACATGCGGCGCCTTGTCCAGCACCAGGTCTCGGTCCTTCTGGGCCAGGCAGCCACCGACCACGATCTGGAGGTCGGGCCGGCGGGCCTTGAGGGCCTTGAGATGGCCGAGCTGCCCGTAGAGCTTGTTGTCCGCGTTCTCGCGGATGCAGCAGGTGTTCAGCACGATGACATCGGCATCATCGAACGAGTCGGTGGGTGCATACCCGTCCGCTTCGAGCAAACCGCTGATGCGCTCGGAATCGTGCTCGTTCATCTGGCACCCGTAAGTGCGCACGACGTACCGCTTGGTCACCCTGACAGGTTACGCACGATGGGCTCCGACGGCGGCATCCCAGCATGACGCGACCGGCGCAGCGGGACTCGTCCGGTGCCGAGCCCCGCTGCAGGTCTTGTCCTGCCCTCCGGCCGTAGCCGGCGCGAGCATCGCCCTACTCGGCGGCTACGTCGAGGACGATCGCGTCGTCGCCAGCTTCGGCGGCACCTTCGGCGGCACCGTTGAGGCCCACCTTGCTGCGGATCCGGTCGGAGATCTCCATCATGATCTCGGGATTCTCGGACAGGAAGTTCTTGGCGTTCTCCCGTCCCTGACCGAGCTGCTCTCCTTCGTAGGTGAACCAGGCCCCGGACTTCTTGATGATGGCCAGCTCCACACCGACGTCGAGCAGCGAGCCTTCCCTGCTGATGCCACGCCCGTACATGATGTCGAACTCGCACTGCCGGAACGGCGGAGCGACCTTGTTCTTCACCACCTTCACCCGGGTGCGGTTGCCGACGACCTCGGCCCCGTCCTTGATGGACTCGATCCGACGGATGTCGAGACGGACCGACGAGTAGAACTTCAGCGCACGTCCGCCCGGCGTCGTCTCCGGTGAACCGAACATCACGCCGATCTTCTCTCGCAGCTGGTTGATGAAGATGCAGATCGTGTTCGACTTGTTGAGGTTCGCGGTTAGCTTGCGCAGGGCCTGCGACATGAGGCGGGCCTGGAGGCCGACGTGGGTGTCGCCCATGTCGCCCTCGATCTCGGCGCGAGGGGTGAGGGCGGCCACCGAGTCGATCACGACCACGTCAATGGCACCGGAACGGACCAGCATGTCCGTGATCTCGAGCGCCTGCTCCCCCGTGTCGGGCTGGGAGATGAGCAGCTCGTCGACGTCGACCCCGAGGTTCTTGGCATAGACCGGGTCCATGGCGTGCTCGGCGTCGATGTAGGCGCAGATCCCGCCGTTGCGCTGGGCCTCGGCCACCACGTGCATGGCCAGCGTGGATTTGCCGGAGGATTCCGGGCCGTAGATCTCCACGACCCGCCCCCGGGGCAACCCGCCGATACCGAGTGCGATGTCGAGTGCGAAAGCCCCGGTGGACACCGCCTCGATGGCCATGTCGCCCTTCTCGCTCATCTTCATGACCGAGCCCTTGCCGAACTGCTTCTCGATCTGTCCGAGCGCCATCTCGAGTGCTTTGCTGCGGTCCACGTGCATCCCCTTCGGGTGTTGAGGCTTGAATGGGCTGGGGCTGCGGTGGCCCCGGCGTCTGATTGATGAGACCGTACGCACGAGGTGTGACAGCCAAGCGGCCGGCACCTCTGTCGTTCACCTGCGAGCGGCATGCGGGTGAACGACAGGAGTGTAGTTACGAACCGGTGTTCGTTTCAAGCACCGATGTTCCCGTCGGGAACCGGGGTCAGCCGTTGAGGGCGGGCACCACCTCGGCGATGAACCGGCCCAGCACGTCCTCCCGATCGCCGTCGGAGCGGAAGTTGAAGCCGGGGATGATGAACTCCCCCACGCCGGCATCGCGGTAGGCGATCATGGTCTCCGCCACCTCGGCCGGGGTGCCGATCACCGTCGGACGCTCGATGGTCATGCCACGGACCTTGGCCAGCACTGCGGGGTCCTCCGACATGAACAGCAGCGCCACGGCACTGTGGGTGACCGAGGCAGGGTCGCGCCCGTCGCGTTCACAGCACTGGTCAAGCACCTTGCCCTTCTGGCCCAGCAACTCCGGCGTGCCCCACACGTTCCACTCATGGGCGTAGCGGGCCACGATCGGCAGGGTCCGCTTCTCACCACCGCCGCCGATGAGGATGGGTAACGGCGACTGCACCGGCTTGGGGTCGAGCGGCGCGTCCACCAGCGAGTAGAAGGCGCCGCTGAAGGAGCTACGGGACTCGGCCAGCAACGAGGTGATCACCTTGCAGGCCTCCTCGAGCCGGTCGAAACGCCAGCGGAAGGTGTTGAAATCGACGCCGTAGGCCCGGTGCTCGTTCTCCTGCCAACCCGCACCGAGGCCCAGGACGAACCTGCCGTTGCTGATGTGATCGATGGTCACGGCGCTCTTCAGCATCACCGCGGGGTTACGGTAGGTGTTGCCGTAGACCAGCGGGCCGAGGCGCACCCGGCTGGTCGCTACGGCGAGTGCCGCCAGCATCGTGGGGGCCTCGTGCGCCGGGCCGTCGGCGGGCTCGACGGCGTTGGGCATGAAGTGGTCGGCGTACCAGATGCCGTCGAAGCCGGCCTGCTCGGCGAAGCGAGCCTGGGCGACGGTGGCATCCCAGGGCAGAGAGTTGGGGATCCAGTAGCTGAAGCGCATGGCCGGACCGTACCGCCTGACGACCGCGACCGCCCGCTGCCAGTTCGCCACCGCTCCCGACCGCCATGGCCGCCGACGCCTACCTCGCCGCGACGACGCGGTGGCGGCCTCAGCCCCGACGTTCGAGCAGGGCCCGGCGCAGCAGGTCCGAGGCCGAGATGGCGGCGAACTGGCTCACCCGGGCCCGATCCCCGGGTAGCCGCACGGTGGCGGTGACCACGTCGTCCCCGATCGCCACGCCCAGGCAGACCGTACCAACCGGTATGTCCTCGAGCTCGGAAGGTCCTGCGACACCGGTGGTGGCCAGCGCCACGTCGGCGCCGAGGGTACGGCGGGCGCCCACGGCCATGGCAGCAGCAGCAGCCTCGGTGACCACAGGACCCTCGGGCACGCCGAGAACCTCGTGCTTGACCGCTGGGTCGTAGGCCACGATCCCGCCCCGGAAGACATCGCTCGCCCCGATCAGCGAGCTCAGCCGCGAGGCGATCAATCCCCCGGTGACCGACTCGGCCACCGCCAGGGTCAGGCCGGCCTCACGACACAGGTCGAGCACCACCGATTCCATGGTCTCGTCGTCGACACCGAACACCAGATCCCCCAGGATGGCGCGCAACTGCTGCTCCTCCACGGCGAGCATGGCCCGAGCCTCGGCCTCCGTCGGGGCCTTCGCCGTCACCCGCACCTTGATGCCCTCGATGCCCGAAGCCAGGAACGCAATGGTCGCGGTCGCCTCGCCCCGGGCGGCCCGGGCGTCGAGCTCGGCGATCACGCCCTGCAGCATCTCGGCGAGGCCCGACTCGGACTGCCCCCAGGTCCGCAACACCCGGGACACGATCGCGGCGCGGACACCGGAACGATCCTGCAGGTCGCCGATGATGGTGCCCGACACCATCTCCTTCATCTCGTAGGGCACGCCGGGTACCGCATAGATGACCTTGTCGCCGACCGGGCAGATCAGACCCGGGGCGGTGCCGGGCTGCTGCGAGATGGTCCGGGCCCCCACCGGCACGTCGGCCTGCTGGAGGTTGTTGGCCGCCATGTAGCGGCCCCGCGAGGCGAAGATCTCGGTAATCCGGGCCACCACCGCGTCGTCGCGGACCTGCTCCACCCCCATCACCTCGGCGATGGCATGACGGGTCAGATCGTCGTGGGTGGGGCCGAGACCACCGCAGCAGATCACCCCGTCGCTGCGGGACAGCGCGAGCCGCAAGACCTCTACGATGCGGGCCTGGTTGTCGCCCACCTTGGTCTGGAAGTGCGTGTCGAGCCCCGCTAGGGCCAACTGCTCGCCGATCCACGACGAGTTGGTGTCGTTGATCTGACCCAGCAACAGCTCGGTCCCGATGGCGACGACTTCGACCTTCATGGTGCCTGCTCCCCCCGGGTCACCCCGTAGTCATGGCCTGATCTCGCATGGTCGCTAGGACTCGCTGTCGCTCGACCCCGTCGAGGACATGGCCTTGCGACCGTCCAACACGTACTGCACACCCGTCCACAGCGTCAGCGCCACCGCAACCCACAGCACACCCACCGCGATGGCCGGCCGGTCGACCCCGATCACCGGCATCAACGCCAGACCGATCGCCACCTCCTGCACCACGGTCTTCACCTTGGCCCCTTTGCGGGCGGGGATGGCGAGGCTTCGACGGGCCCAGTAGGACCGGTAGAGGCTGATGGCGACCTCACGGAAGGCGATCAAGGCCACCGGTAGCCACGGGACGATGCCCACCTGGACCAACGAGGCCAGCGAGCCCAGGACGAGGACCTTGTCCGCTAGCGGGTCGAGGAACGCACCGCTGCGGGTGGCGCCCATGCGACGGGCCAGGTAGCCGTCGAGGCCGTCGGTGGCCGAGATGAGCACGCCCAGCAGCAATGCCCAGTAACTCGGACCGTCGACCAGGACCATGGCGAACAGCACCGGCGACAACAGCAACCGGGCCACCGTGATGACGTTGGCCGGCGTAAGCCGCGCCGAGGCGTCGTAGGTGCGGGTGGTCATGGGCGCACCCGTTCGGCCACCAGATCGGGCCCGAGGGCGTCGACCACGGCCACCTCGGCGAAGCTCCCGACCGCAAGGTCCTCGGGGACCTCGATCGTGCCGTCGATCTCCGGTGCCTCGCGGAAGCTGCGGGCGACACCCGGCTCGTCGACCAGCACCCGGACCGTGGTGCCGATCAAGGCGTCGCGTGCCTCGGCGGTGATGCCGTCCTGCAGCTCGCGCAGCTCGTGCAACCACTCGTCACGCAACGAGGCCGGCACGTCGCCGTCGAGCGTGGTGGCGTAGGTGCCCTCCTCCGGCGAGTAGGCGAAGAACCCGCACCAGTCGAGGCGGGCCTCCTCCAAGAATCGCACCAGCTGATCGTGATCGGCCTCGGTCTCACCGGGGTAGCCCACGATGAAGTTGGTCCGGAACGCGGCGTCGGGGCGGCGACGGCGGATGTCGGCGATGCGGGCCAGGAAGCGCTCGCCGTCGCCCCAGCGGCGCATGCGACGCAGCAGCGGGGCCGACACGTGCTGCAACGACAGGTCGAAGTAGGCCACCTCGGTGGCGCAGATGGTGTCGATGAGCGTGTCGGTGAGATCAGACGGGTAGAGGTAGAGCAACCGCACCCAGTCGACCAACCCGTCGAGCCGCTGCACCAGCGGCACCAGGGCCCGTTCTCCCTGGCCCTGGTCCCGCCCGTAGGCCGCGAGGTCCTGGGCCACGAGCACGATCTCTTTGGCCCCGAGCGCCTCGACCTCGGCCACGACGTCGTCGAGCGCACGAGAACGTTGCTTTCCCCGGAAGCTGGGGATGGCGCAGAACCCGCAGTTGCGGTCGCAGCCCTCGGCCACCTTGACGTACGCCCAGGGGGCGCGGGCCGCCGGACGGGGCAGGTTGAGCAGATCGAAATCCGGCGCCGACCGGCCCGGACCGTTGCCGGGCTTGGTGCCGATGCGGACGGCCACCGAGCTCGGGGCGAGGACGGAGGTCAGCGCCGTGCCGAACGGGGCCACGAGATCGACCTCGGGCAGCGCCTCGACGAGTTCGTCACGGTAGCGCTCGGCCAAACAGCCGGTCACCACCAGCTTGGCCCCCTCGCGCCGCTGGGCGTCGAAGGCCAGGATGGTGTCGATCGACTCCTGCCGGGCCTCCTCGATGAAGGCGCAGGTGTTGATCACGATCAGATCGGCCTGTTCGGGATCGTCGGCCCGCAACAGCCCGTCCGCCGCCAGGGTGCCTTCCAACTTGTCCGAGTCGACCTGATTTTTGGGACACCCCAGTGTCTCGACCCAGTACGAACGCGCCACCATCCCAAACTAGTGCGCCGGCACGGTGGCCCGACGCCTCGGCCCCGGTGGGGTCTCGCCGGACCGGCGGTGGCGCAGTATGTTCAGGCCATGGCCGTGACCATCTTCCACAACACCAATTGAAACTCTTCGACCAATGCCGTGCGCATTGCCGAGGAACTGGGTGTCGACGCCGAGATCGTGCTGTACCAGAAGACCCCGCCCGACCGGGCGACGCTCGAGGCCATCATCACCAAGCTCGAGGACCCGGTGACCGACCTGGTCCGTCGTGACGCCCAGTTCGCCAAGCTCGGCCTCACCGACGACGACGTCGCCGAGGCCAGCCAGGTGATCGAGGTGCTGCTGGCGCACAAGATGCTGATGCAGCGTCCGCTCGTGGTCACCGACGACACCGCCATCATCGGCCGTCCCAAGGAACGGGTCCGGACGCTGCTCGGCGGCTGAACCCCCGAACGCGGTTCGGGTTCGTCGGTCCCGCAGGGTGGTCAGTCCCGCGGGGCGGTCGGCCCGTCGAGTTCGTCCGGTGACATGAGCACCTCGCGGGCCTTGGATCCCGTCGACGGCCCGACGACACCGGCCTGCTCGAGCAGGTCCATCAGGCGGCCCGCCCGGGCGAAGCCGACCCGCAGCTTGCGCTGCAGCATCGACGTCGAACCGAACTGGCTGCGCACCACCAGCTCCCGGGCCTGGCGGAACAGCTCGTCGTCATCCTCGTCGCCGGTGTTCCCGCCCATGGAGGCGAACAGGTCGAGCTGGTCACCATCGTCGGAACCCTCCACGCCCTGTACGTAGGCCGGCTCGGGCGACTGGCGGCGCCAGTGGGCGGCGACGGCACGGACCTCCTCCTCGGTCACCCACGCGCCCTGCAGCCGCTGTGCGGTCGAGGTCGATCCGTCCAGGATCAGCATGTCGCCGCGACCCACCAGGCGCTCGGCGCCGGCCTGGTCGAGGATGACCCGGCTGTCGGCCAAGGAGGACACGGCGAACGCCAGTCGGGCCGGCACGTTGGCCTTGATCACCCCGGTGATGACGTTGACCGACGGGCGCTGGGTGGCCAGAACCAGGTGGATGCCGACGGCACGGGCCATCTGGGCGATCCGGCAGATGGCGTCCTCGACGTCGCGTGCGGCGACCATCATCAGGTCGTTGAGCTCGTCGACCACCACCAGGATGTAGGGCAGGCGGGGGAAGCTGACATCGACATCGGGGTTGTTGAACCCCAGGGTCTTGGCCAGCGTCTCGGACCGTTCGCCCTGCAGGTCGCCGCGGTCGTAGGCCGCGTTGTAGCCGCCGATATCCCGGACGCCGACCTCGGAGAGCAGGTCGTAGCGGCGCTCCATCTCCCGAACCGCCCAGTTGAGGGCGTTGGCCGCCTTCTTGGGGTTGGTGACCACCTGGGTCAGCAAGTGCGGCAGCCGGTTGTACTGGCCGAGCTCGACCCGCTTGGGGTCGATGAGGATCATCCGGACCTCGTCGGGCGTCGAACGCATGAGGATGGAGGTGATGAGGCAGTTGATGCAGCTCGACTTGCCCGCACCGGTCGCGCCGGCGATGAGCACGTGGGGCATCTTGGCCAGGTTGGCCATGACCGAGCGTCCGGTGATGTCCCGGCCGATCGCGACCTCGAGCGGATGGTCGGCCCGACGTGCCTCCTCCGAGCTGAGGATGTCGCCGATGGTCACGAGCTGGCGATGGGAGTTGGGGACCTCCACGCCGATGGCCTGACGTCCCGGGATCGGCGCCAGGATGCGCACGTCCGGCGTCGCCATGGCGTAGGCGATGTCCTTGTGCAGGCTGGTGACCCGGGCCACCTTCACGCCGGGGCCGAGCTCGAGCTCGTAACGGGTGACGGTCGGTCCGACCACCATGCCGACCAGGCGGGTCTCGACCCCGTGCTCGGCCAGGGCGTGCTCCAGGGTTCGCCCGGCCCGCTCCACGGCCCCGCGGTCGACCTCCTGGGCACCGCTACGCCCCAGCAGCGACCCGGCCGGCAGCCGCCAGGTTCGCGGCTCGGCCGGGTCGGCACCGATCAGGTCACCGGCCAGGCCGCCACCGCCCAGGGCGTCATCGGTCAGGGCGCCGTCCGTGAGGTCGAGCACGGCATCGGCGGGCACCGCCAGCGCCCCGCCAAGACCGATGGCCTGGTCGGTAGACGCGGCCGCGGCTTCGTCGGCCGCCGGGACCTGCACCTCGACCGGGCGGCACGAGCCGGCGTCGCCATCGGCCGGTGCAAGTTGGTCGTCCTCCGCCACGGTGCTGCGGCGCGCCGCACGGCGACGCGACCCGCCGGCGGCCTGGTGGAAGGGCGCGTCCTTGGCGGCGTCGGGGTCCTCGACCGCGTGCAATGACGAGCGCAGGTGATGGCCGATCGGTACCAGCACCCGGGTCCACACCAGCGCCAGCCGTCCGGTGACCGCCGACGGCGGGATACGGGAGAGCACCATCAGCAGCGCAATGGCCGCCATGGCCAGCAGCGCGCCGGCCGCAAGCCGGCTGGTGACGGCCACCAACGGTCGGGCCACCGCCATGCCCAGCAGCCCACCGCCGGACTCGAGCCGATCCAGCACGTCGGCGGATGCGTCGCCCCCACCCCAGACGTAGGCGAGGCCGGCCAACGTGGCGAACAGCACCACCGACACCGCCGCGGGATGCAACGCAGCCGGTTCGGGATCCTCCTCGCACGGGAGCCGCAGGCCGCGGGCCAGCAGCCAACCGGCGGCGATCATCAGCGGCGGCGCGAGGTAGCGCAACACGCCCAGGGCCACGGCGAGGCCGGTCTCGGCGGCGAACCCGGCGGCTCCGGCGGCTCCGAAGTAGGTGCCGAGACCCGACAGCACACCCGACAGGATCATGATGACCCCCCACGCCCTGGCGGTCGCCAAGGCCGCGGCCAGCCTGCGAACCGGGGACACGCGCCTCGCCGTCCGGCGCCTGGGAGCGGATCGCGACGAGGCGGTACGGGACGACGTGGAACGGGACGGGGCGGTCCGCGACCCCTTCGAGGAGGAGCGACTCGTGCTCCGGGACCGCCCGGACGACGACTTGGGCGCAGTTCTGGTAGCCACAGCGGAACCAACGCTAACAGCAAGAGGTGGCACGACCGCGGAAGGTGGCCGTCAGACCACCCGCTTCCGGGTCGCCGGCGGGAACCTCAGGTCGGCGGGCACTCGATGCCGACCGGCGCCCAAGGCCGACTAGATCTCCATGACGACGGGCACGATCATCGGTCGGCGTTTGGTGCGCTCGTTGACGAAGCGTCCCGTGCTGCGACGGATGCGCTGCTGCAGGGTCTCGAGGTCGGTCGTGCCCTGGCTCAGCGCCTCCAACAGCTCCGCCCGCACGACCTCGGCACCCTCTTCGAGCAGGTCCTCGGCCTCGGGGGCGTACACCCAGCCCCGGGTGATGATCTCCGGGCCGGTGACCACCGAGCGGGCGTGGGTGTCGACGGCGACGATCACCACGACCACCCCCTCCTCGCTGAGCACCCGGCGATCGCGCAACACGCCGCGTCCGACGTCACCGACGATGCCGTCGACGAACACGTAGTTGGCGCTGACCTTGCCGCCCCGGTGCACGCCCTGGTCGTCGAGCACGATCTGGTCGCCGTCCTCGCAGACCATGACATGGTCAGGATCGATCCCGATGTCCTCGGCGATTCGGCCGTGGGCCACCATCTGGCGGTACTCCCCGTGGACCGGGATGAACCACTCCGGACGGACCAGCGAGTGGTAGAGCAGCAACTCGCCGGCCTGGGCGTGCCCGGTCGCATGCACGTCGGCGATGCCGGTGTGCACCACCTCGGCGCCCAGCCGGGTCAGACCGTTGATGACCCGGGACACGTTCTGCTCGTTACCGGGGATCGGGTGCGAGGACAAGATGACCGTGTCGTCGCGGCCGATCTTCAGCCAACGGTTCTGGTTCGCCGCCATCAGGGACAGGGCCGACATCGGTTCGCCCTGGCTCCCGGTGGAGATGATGCACACCTGGTCGGGCCGGTACTTCTCCAGTTCCTCGATGTCGACCAGCTTGGATGCCGGGATGTCGAGCAGGCCCATGTCGCGGGCCATGCGGATGTTCCGCTTCATAGACATTCCGAGGGATGCCACCACCCGGCCCTGCTCGATGGCGGCATCGGCGATCTGCTGCACCCGGTGGATGTGCGACGAGAAACAGGCCACGACCAGACGCCGGTCCTGGTGCTCGTGGAACAGGTCGTAGAGGACCCGGCCCACCGCGCTCTCAGAGGCCGAATACCCGGGCTCGTCGGCGTTGGTGGAATCGGCGAGCAGCAGCCGGATGCCCTTGCTGTGGGACAGGTGGCCGAGCCTGGCCAGATCGGAACGGCGCCCGTCGACAGGGGTGGTGTCGATCTTGAAGTCGCCCGAGTGCAAGATGATGCCCTGAGGGGTGTGGAACGCGATGGCGTTGCCCGACGGGACCGAGTGGGTGATCGGGATGAACTCGATCTCCATCGACCCGATGGTCACGGACTCACCGTCGGCCACCGGGTTGAAGGACGTGCGGCCGAGCAGGCCCGCCTCCTCGATCCGATTGCGGGCCAGGCCCAGCGTGAACCGGGAGCCGTACAGCGGTACCGACACCTCGCGCAGAAGGAACGGGAGGCCGCCGACGTGGTCCTCGTGGCCGTGGGTCAGTACCACCGCCTTCAGCCTGTCGGCATGCTCGACGATCCACGAGAAGTCGGGCAGGACCAGGTCGACGCCCGGCATGTCTGGGCCGGGGAACATCAGCCCGAAGTCGATGAGGACCAGGTCCCCGTCGACCTCGACGGCCGCACAGTTGCGCCCGATCTCGCCGAGTCCGCCCAGGAACGTGATGGTGACCGGTGACGCCATGGTGCAACGACGGTAGCCGTTTCCCGCTCCCGGCACGTGCACCGGCCACGAGCGCGCCAGTGGGGATCAGGCCCGGCGGGCCGCCTCGAGGTCGGCCAGCACCTGCAGGGCCTTGTCCTGCAGGCCCTCCGGGGTGGGGCCCATCGGCGGACGGCACTCCCCCACCTTGCGACCGATGGCCCGCAGCAGGGCCTTGGTAGGCACCGGATTGGGCGCCACCAGCCCGGTCTCGAAGTCGTAGGACGGGATCATCCGGGCATTGAGCAGACGGGCCCGCTCCACGTCGCCCTTGGCGAAGGACTCGACCATGTCGACCATGTCGGCGGCGCACCAGTGGGTGGCCACGCCGACCACGCCGACCGCGCCGACCGACAGGAACGGCAACGTCAACGAATCGTCCCCTGAGTAGACCTCGAACCCCGACGGCGCCCGGGCGATGAACGAAGCGGTCTCGGACGGATCGCCTGCCGCGTCCTTGAGGGCCACGATGTTGGGCACCCCATGGGCGAGCTCGAGCAACGTCGCCGTGTCGATCTTGCGCCCCGTGCGTACCGGGATGTCGTAGAGCATCACCGGCAGCGACGACGTCTCGGCAAGGGTCGTGAAGTGCCGCAGCAGGCCGGCCTGTGACGGGCGGTTGTAGTACGGGGTCACGATCAGCAGCCCGTCGACGCCGGCCGCCTCGGCCCGTTCGATCAGATCGAGCGACTCGGCAGTGTTGTTCGACCCGACGCCGGCGATGACCGGCACCGACACCGCGTCACGCACAACCTGGAACAGCCGGCCCTGCTCGTCATGGCTGAGGGTCGGGCTCTCGCCGGTGGTCCCAGCGACCACCAGCCCCTGGTTGCCGTTGTCGACGAGCCAACGGGCGAGCGCGGCCACCTCGTCGAAGTCGACTTCACCCCGCTCGTCGAAGGGGGTGATCATGGCGGTGAGGACCGCTCCGAAACGAGCCATCGAGATGCTCCCAGCTGAGGCAGAACGAATCGGCTTCGAGCCTACCCGGCAGCATGCCGGGGCGCGGGCCGGACGGCACCGGCGCTCAGCGTGTGGTCTCGGCCGCTCGATCCAGGTTGAGCGTGGCCAGCAGGTCCTCGTGCAGCTCGAACCAGACCGTGTGGTAGCTGGCGATCATCGGCTTGGTGAACCAGTCGCGCTCGCCGTCACGGACCCGGCTCAGAGCGTGGGCCAGACGCCGTCCGTAGCCGCCGTAGCGGCCGATGCACGCGGCCAGACGCCAGCAGACCGGTTGGGCGGCACCGTCGAGCTCGACCAGCCGGCCGACCACGGCGTCGTCGTACGCGGCGTCCGTATGGTCGTTGAGCGTCTCCGGGCCCGTCATCTGCCAGTCGGTGCACAGCGCCAGAAGCAGGCCGTTGAGCTGCAGGAAGTCCCGGTAGCAGCGCTCGAGCTCGACACGGCAGCCTGCGTCGTCGAGTTCCGCGGCCAGCAGGCGTTCGCCCTCGGCCCGGCCGGCAGGGGTCAGGGACCATCCGTTGAAGCGGCCCGACCGGTGGGTGGCGAGCCCGGTGGCGGCGAACCCCTCGAGCAGTGCGGCCACCTCCTCCTGGGGCAAGCCGGCCGCTGCGGCGACGACGTCGGCCGGGCGGAACCCGGCGAGACGTAACCCCAGCAGCACCAGCAACGAGGGCGGCGAGGTCGGGCTCATCGACGCCCACGCTACCGGCGGTTTCCGCAGCCGGGGCGCACCCCGGGCAAACCCCGGGGGCACCGACAGCAGGCCGAGCGCAGGTCGGGCCGCCGCCAGGCGGGCCGACGCCACGTGCTCACCTCGTCGGGTCGGAACTCAGCCTCCCCGCTCGACGATCAGCCTCCCCGCTCGACGATCAGCCTGGTGGATCGTCGGCCGGCCCGGCCGACGAGACCGTCGTACCGGGCGCCGTCGTTGCCCTGGTGGCGGACGTGAACGATGTCGGCGGCACGTCACCGGCGGTCCCCGAGTCCACGGCGTCCTGGGCGCGGCGTTGGGCGGACCGGCGCACCAGCATCGGGTACCCGAAGAGCCAGAGCAGGGCGAAGATCGCCCATTGTCCGGCGTAGCTGAGATGCGGGCCCTCGTCGGGCGGCGGCGGCGGTACCAGCGCCGGATAGGGCTGCGTCGGGGCCGGTTGCTGCTCCTGGAGCTGCAGGTACACCCCGAGCAACGTGGGCTCGACCTGTTCCTGCAACCGCACCAGGTCCAGCCGGGCGAGCACCGACAGATCGGTGCCGGACACGTCGACCGAACCGAACGAACTGCGGACCTCACCCTCCATGGCCAGCCCGACAGCGGTGACCGGACCGGTTGGCGCCTCCGCCCCGGCGGGCAGGGTGGGCGTGGTGTCCGAGGCGGGGATCCAACCACGGCTCACCACCACGGCGACACCGGGTTCGTCCTCGAGCAGCAACGGGGTCAGCACCCAAGCGCCCGGCTGACCGTCGAGGCTGCGGGAGCGCACGAAAACCTGCTCGTCGACCAGATAGCGGCCGCGGGCCTCGAGCACCCGGTAGCGGGCGTCGGCCTGCTGCTGCGCGGTCGCTCCCGGCGGCACGACAGCGGCCACCGGTTCGACCGGCTCCGCCGAGTGCGTGGCGTAGAGGGCGTTGCGGGCCTGCTTCTCGTGCAGGCGGGAGATCTGCCAGAAACAGGCCGTGATCATGACCGCGAGCCCGACCACGGCGAGGACGTGCAGCATCAGCCATTTCGGGCGCAGGGCGAACCGGTAGTCGAGGCTCTTCACGCCGTTGTTCCTCACCGCCGTCGGCACAGTCCCTCACGCTACCGCCGGTGGTCGCACCCGCCGGGTGGCGGTCCGGATCTGCCCATCGACAGCGGCCGGGCTAGTTTCGCTCGCCATGTCGACCGTGCTGCAGTCCCTTCCGATCGGCGAGCGGGTGGGTATCGCCTTCTCGGGTGGACTCGACACCAGCGCTGCAGTGGCCTGGATGCGCCACCACGGTGCCATCCCCTGCACCTACACCGCCGACCTCGGCCAGTGCGACGAGCCCGACCTCGGGTCGGTACCCGACCGGGCCCGTGCGTACGGGGCGGAGATCGCCCGGCTCGTCGACTGCCGTGAGTTGCTGGTCCAAGAAGGCTTGATCGCGCTGCAGTGCGGCGCCTTCCACATCTCCACCGGCGGCAGGACCTACTTCAACACCACCCCGCTCGGCCGGGCAGTGACCGGCACCATGCTGGTCCGTGCCATGCAGGAGGACGGGGTCGGCATCTGGGGCGACGGCTCGACCTACAAGGGCAACGACATCGAGCGGTTCTACCGCTACGGGCTGTTGGTCAACGCCGCCCTGCGCATCTACAAGCCCTGGCTCGACGCCGCCTTCGTCGGCGAGCTCGGCGGCCGGGCCGAGATGAGCGCATGGCTCACCGAGCACGGCTTCCCCTACCGGGATTCCGCCGAGAAGGCCTACTCCACCGACGCCAACATCTGGGGCGCCACCCACGAGGCCAAGAAGCTCGAGCTGCTGAGCGAGTCGATGGACCTCATCGAGCCGATCATGGGCGTGCGCAGCTGGGACGAGACGGTGGCGGTGCCTGCCGAGGTGGTTTCGGTGCGCTTTCACGAGGGCTGGCCGATGGCCATCAACGGCAAGGAGTTCGCCTCCGCCGTCGAGTTGGTCATGGCCGCCAACGCCATCGGCGGCCGGCACGGGCTCGGCATGAGCGACCAGATCGAGAACCGCATCATCGAGGCCAAGAGCCGCGGCATCTACGAAGCGCCCGGCATGGCCCTGCTGCACCTGTGTTATGAGCGGCTGGTGACGGCCATCCACAACGAGGGCACCATCGACAACTACCGGTCCATGGGCCGGCGGCTCGGGCGCATGCTCTACGAAGGCCGCTGGTTCGACCCGCAGTCGTTGATGCTGCGCGAACCGTTGCAGCGCTGGGTGGGCGCCGCCGTCACCGGCGAGGTCACCGTGCGGCTGCGCCGGGGAGACGACTACACCGTGCTCGACACCACCGGGCCGCACCTCACCTACGAGCCGGAGCGCCTGTCCATGGAACGGGTCGAGCATGCCGCGTTCGGTCCGCTCGACCGCATCGGGCAGCTGACCATGCGCAACCTCGACATCGCCGACTCGCGGGCCAAGCTCGACGTCTACCGCAACGCGGGCACCCTGACCCCGGCCAGCAGCACCGAGCGAGGCCTGCTCGGACCCGCCACCCCGGCCGGCTGACCGGCGAGGACGGCAAGGCGAGGCGAGGCGTCGCATGGACCGTGGATGGGCCGAGGACTTCGTCGACCTCGCGTTGCCCGTGGCCTGCTCCGCAGAGGTCCACCAGCTGCACTGGAGCGCCGGCCGCCTTCGGGCGGCCGCGCATCCCGATCTCGACAGCGAGGCGGCCCTTGCGGCCCTCGGCGGCGATCTGCCGGCCTGCGTCGACGCCGTGGCCATCTGGCGCCGGGCGGTCACCGACGGCGGCTTCCTGGCCGAGTGGTGCGATCACGACCTCGACGACCCGGTCTACCGCCACCACCTGCAGATCGCCGTGAACCGGCTGCGCAACGAAGGGGTCCAGGACCTGCTGCGCAGCCTGCCGGCCCGACGGGCCGAGGCGATGGGCCGCTTCCTGCTGCGCTTCCCGCAAGCCTGGGTCGACCGCGCCGCACTGGGGGTCGTGCGCCGCAACCGCCGGGCCGGCCCGAACGACGCCCTGGCCGGGGCGATCCGCCGGGCGGTCCAGGTGCGGGCCCGCAGCAGCTTCGTGCGCAGCCTGGCCCGCTGGAACCGGGTCGTGCGCCCGGCGGCGCTGGTGCGTTTCGAGTGCGTCGTCACCCCGTGGGACACCCCGCCGCACGCCGCCGGGGTGTTGGACGGCACGGCGAGCTGGTGCCGGGTGGGGTTGAGCCCCCGGTGGCTGGTCGAGGTGTGGGGACCGGGCCGGGCCGTCGACGAGCAGGGTGACCTGGTCCTGGGCCACGACAGGATGACCCTGCGTTGGGAGGCCACCGCCGACGGTCGGCTCGCCGCCTGTGTCCGGCCCGGCGGTCCCGGGCCGGGCGAGGACCGGCTCGGGACCGCCTCAGCCCTGCCGTAGGGCGGCGAGGCCCTCGTCGAAGGTGTGCACCCCGACGACCTCGATCCGTCCTTGCGCCGCCGCCGTCGCGGCCTCGGCCTGTTCGGCCGGCGCCAGGAACAGCGCGGCACCGGAGTTCACCGCCGCCCGAACCTTCTCCTCGATCCCGCCGATGCGGCCGACCGTCCCGGCGAGCGACAGGGTGCCGGTGCCGGCGATGTGCCGGCCTGCGGCGAGGTCCTCCTCGGAGAGCGTGTCGTACACAGCCAGGGCGGTGAGCAGACCTGCGGACGGTCCGCCGACCCGACCGCCGTCGACGGTGACGTCGATCGGCAGATCGAAATGAAGGTTGGCGGTGGCGACCCCGACCCCCAGCCCGAATCGACCCGAACGGGGCAGGCGACGCAGCTGCACCGGCACCGTGCGCACCGTGCCGTCGAAGGCCCGCACCGTCAGTTCGGTCGGCACGGTCCGCTCGTCGGGCGCTTCCGACGGGGTCGGGTCGATACCGGCGGCGCCGGTCACCGCGATCAGCGCCTGACGCAATGCATCCTCGTTGGTCACCGCCTCGCCACCGACGGCGGTCACCACATCGCCGGCCACCAGCACGCCGTCCGCCGGGCTTGCCGGTTCGACCCCGGTCACGAGCGCACCGTCGCCCTGCTGGCCGACCGTACGACCCAGCTTTTGTTCAGCCACCGCCACCGCCACGGCGCTGGCGTCGACGAAGCGCTGACGCTCCATCGCCCGGTAGGCGGCGTCGTCCTGCCCGGCAGGGACGACGGCCTCGTGGGGGACGATCTCGTCGACCGAGCCGGCGAGCTCGTGCCAGGCCCAACCGCCGATGGTGAGGGTGGTGGAGCGAACGGTCAGGCCGCTGTAGGTGCCGTTGAGCGTCTCCGCCCCGGCGACACCCGGCTCGCGCACCGCGATCGCCGAGTTGAGCGGGATCAGCGACCCCGGTGACAGCACGAAGTACGGCAGCCGGATCGACCCCGCCAGGGCTGCGGCGACGCCCGCCACCAGGCACAGCCCATAGCGCAGCCAGGGCCGGCTGATGGCCGGTCGGTCGGCGGGTACGAACCTGGAGCAGCCGGCCGCCGTGAGCAGCACCGTGGCGGCTCCGAGCAGGGCGCCGGCGACGGCGTCGCTGGCGGTGGACGGACCGGCTGTGGTCACCGCGACGGCGGCCAGGGTCACGGCTGTTGCGACGCCGAAGCAGACGACGGTCCGACCACGCCGCCGGCTCCTGGCATCGCCCTGCGGCCACCACGCCACCAGCGCGGCGGCAACGGCCAGGGCGGCCACCGCGGTGGTCACCCCGGAGGGAAAGGTGAACACGCCATCGAAGCGACGGCCGATGACCGGACGGACCACGAGCTGGCCGGCGACCAGCGCCACCACCGGGCCGGCGGCCGCCGCACGGCCGAGGCGCTGGTCGGCCCGCCGGCCCGCCAGCCAGACCAGCCCGGCCCAGGCTGCGACCGCTGGCAGCAGCAGCCAACGGCCGTCGATTCCGGCCAGGGCGCCGACCGGCAACCACTCGGCGAGCCGCGCCGCGACCGGATCGACCGAGCGATCGAAGGCCAGTGGACCTTTGCCGCCCAACGCCGCCACCGCGAGCCAGGCGAACAGCACGGCCGGCACGGCACCCGCCACGGCTAGGCCCACAGATCGCACCGCCGGCGTCCCATGGTCCCCCTCGGCGGCCGGAACCTGGCCGATCGGACCCTGCTGTTCGAGCTCGGTCGACGGGACGGACACGTCTCCATGGTGGCCGACCGCGACCGTAGAACCGAGGCGGTCCGGTGCGGATCGCCGGGCGCTGGAAACGATCGGATCGTGACGGGTATCGGGAAGCACGACGCAACCGTGCACCCGGGCACCGAAAGCCCCGCGAAGTTCCCGGACCCGCCGGCGCGGCGCGGCTCAGCGGGCGGCCAACGCCGTCCCGAGGTCGGCGTTCATGGCGTCGAGCGCCCGGCCGGCCGAACCGACCCAGTCGGCCTCATCGTCGTGCTGCCAGGCCGCGAGGATCTGGCGGGAGGAGTTGACCAGCAGACCGGCGGGGCCGGACAGGCGGGCGCCGGCCACCGCGTCGGCAGCCGATCCGCCCTGTGCGCCGTAGCCGGGGACGAGGAACCACGTGTCGGGCATCCGCCTGCGCAGCTCGCGGGCCTGGTCGGGCCAGGTCGCGCCGACCACCGCACCGACCGCGCTGAGCCCGCACCGGCCGACGCGGCTGCGACCCCAGGTCGTCACCAGCTCGGCCATCGCATCGGCCACCGTGCCGGTATCGATGACCCGGTCCTGCAGGTCGGCGGCCGACGGGTTGGAGGTGCGTACCAACACGAAAATGCCGTGCCCGCCGGCATCGGCATCGCCGGCCGCGCCGAGGAACGGGTCGATGGCGTCGCCGCCGAGGTAGCCGTTGACGGTCAGCCAGTCGCCTCCCAGACCGGAAAGCCTGGCCCCGTCGAGGCCGGGAGCGCCCCCGAACGCCGCCTGGGCGTAATGGGTGGCCGTGGAGCCGATGTCGTTCCGCTTGCCGTCGACGATGACCTGCAGGCCGCGCTCGCCCGCCGCAGCGACGGTGGCCTCGAGGGTTCGCCAGCCGACGGCGCCGTAGGCCTCGTAGCACGCAACCTGCGGCTTGACCACCGGGCAACGACCGGCGACGGCGTCGAGGATGCCGAGGTTGAACGCCAAGAAGGCGTCGGCCACCGCCTCGGCACCGTCCCCGTGGCGTTCGAGAGCGGCTCGGCGCAACGCGGGCGGGATCAGCTCAGGCCGGGGGTCGAGCCCGACGCAGGCGACCGACGCGGTGGCGGCGACCGCGGCCTCGAGTCGGTCCGCAGCATGATCGGGACGGCCCGCGGTGTCGGTGGTTCGGTCGGACATGGTGCTCATCCTGTCGGCAGTTGGTGGGCGGCGAAACGGCTGCGCAGGTCCTTCTTGGAGAACTTGCCGGTCGAGGTCTTGGGCACCTCGTCGATGAACACCACGTCGTCGGGCATCCACCACTTGGCGATACGGCCGTCGAGGAAGGCCAGGATCTCCTCGCGGGTGGCCGTCTCGCCCGGCTTGAGCACCACGCAGGCCAGCGGCCTCTCCTGCCAGCGGGGATGGGTGATCCCGATCACTGCGGCCTCGGCGATCTTGGGATGGCCCATCAACTCGTTCTCCACCTCGACGGAGCTGATCCACTCGCCGCCGGACTTGATCACGTCCTTGGACCGGTCGACGAGCTTCACGTAGCCGTAGTCGTCGACCACCGCCACGTCGCCGGTCTTCAGCCAGCCGTCCACCGTGAAGCTCTCGGGGGAACGGGCGTCGTCGTGGTAGCTGCGGATGACCCACGGGCCGCGCACCTGCAGCTCGCCCGAGGTCTCGCCGTCCCACGGCCGCTCCTGCAACGTGTCGGGGTCGACCACCCGCATCTCGACCCCCGCAACCACCCGGCCTACGAAGGTCCGTCGTTCGGCCGCCTCCTCCTCGCTCAGCCCGTCGAAGCTCGTCGCCAGGTGGCACACGGCCGCGATCGGCGAGGTCTCGGTCATGCCCCAGGCCTGCAGCAGCGGCTTGCCGGTCACCGCCCGATATCCCTCGGACAGGGCCTTGGGCACCGCGGACCCGCCACAGGGGATGGTACGCAGCGCTGACGTGTCGCGGCCCTCGAGCAGGGGAAGGACCCCCATCCATATGGTGGGCACGCCGGCGGCGACGCTGACCCGCTGTTCGACCATCAGATCGGCCAGGGCGGGGGCGGACAGGTCCGGCCCGGGCAAGACCAGCGTGGCGCCGGTGGTGACCGCGCCGTGGGCCAGGCCCCAGGCGTTGACGTGGAACATCGGCACCACCGGCATCACCACGTCGCGCTCGCACAGGCCCACCGAATCGGCCTGCATGAGAGCCATGGTGTGCAGGTAGGTCGAGCGATGGGAGTACACCGCGCCCTTGGGGTTGCCGGTGGTGCCCGACGTGTAACACATCGAGGCGGCCCTGTTCTCGTCGAGCTCGGGCCAGCGGGGCAGTGGCTGGGCTGCAGCGAGCAGGGTGTCGAGGTCGTGCACGGCCGGAGCCCCGGGATGGTGCAGCTCGAAGGCGTCATCACCGCCGTCGTCCATCACCACCAGGTGCTTCACCGTGGTGAAGGTCGACACCAGCGGGGCCAGCAACGGGATCAGCGATCGGTCGACGAAGATCGCCTCATCCGCGGCGTGGTTGACGATGTAGGTGATCTGCTCGGGGAACAGCCGGATGTTCAGGGTGTGGCACACCCGGCCCGAACAGGGCAGGGCGAAGTACAGCGACAGGTGGTTGGCTGTGTTCCAGCCGAAGGTGGCCACCCGGGCGTCGGCGCCGAGGCCGAGCTCGTCGAGCACGGTGGCCAGGCGGCGGGTGCGGTCCGCCCACGACCCGTACGTGCTGCTGACTACCCCGTTGCGGGTGTTGGTGAGAATGGTCTTGCGGTGGTGGTAGCGCTCCGCCCGCCCGAAGAGATGGCTCAGGGTGAGCGGAACATTCATCATCAAGCCGTCCATGAGGACCTCCTGTTGGCGTGACGGGGCTGCAGGAGCCTCTACAGTGCCACTGCACCGATCCGCCGTCGATTCGGTGCGACCACGATCCCATGTCGCTGCCCCCCATCCCACTCAGCTCGCGCCGTCCGCCCAGCCGCAGCGTCGTCAGCCTCGTGGTGGGGCCCATCGTCGCCATGGTGGTCGCCTCCAACTCGGCGTTCTTCCTGTGGCCGTCGCTGGTGGACACCCATCCGTTGTTGCTGCTCACCCTGAGCTCGCAGAACCGCTACCTGGCCCTGACCACCAACAGCCTCGACGCCTGGTCGTACTACCTGGTGGGAACGGCGCGGCTGCTGGCGCCCGACCCGCTGTTCTACCTGCTGGGCCTGTGGTACGGGGCCAGTGCGATCGGCTGGATGGAACGCCATTCGCCGTCGCTCGGTACGTCGGTGCGGTGGGTCGAGAAGGGATTCGCCAAGGCGCGCTACGTGGTGGTGTTCATCGCGCCCAACAACATGGTGTCCTTGCTCGCCGGTGCGGTGGCCATGCCCCCGGCGGTGTTCGCCGCCCTGAACATCACCGGGACCATCACCCGGCTCGTGCTGATCCGCCTGCTCGGCAACATCTTCCAGAAACCGATCGACGCCTTTCTCGGCTTCGTGAAGGACTACCGGTGGTATCTGATCGGGGCCTGCGTGCTGCTGACCCTGCTGTCGACGTGGTCCGACCGGCGCAAAGGCGGCGGCGAGGTCGAGGCGCTGCGCCATCTCGGGGACGATCTCGCCGACACGACCGAAACGACCGGAACGACCGACCACGCCGGGTCGACCAGACCGGACGGGGAGAGGCAGTAGCACCCGGCGCCGCCCCTGTCGCTTAGGCGGGCACCGCTTGGTGGAATGGGGGGCGGCCGTCCTGACGCCAGCGGGACGACCGTCTTCGATCGACTGGTGTGGAGACGGCCATGGCCCGCTACGTGACGACGGTGAGCACGCCCCAACGAGCGGAGGACGTCTTTCGCTACCTGGCCGACCTGCGCCACCTCACCGAGTGGGACCCGGGCGTGCGGTCGGTGACCCAGGTGAGCGGCGACGGCGGCGGCCCCGACAGCGTCTTCGAGGTCACGGTCGCCGCCATCGGCCACGACCTGGCCCTGCGCTACCGGACCGTGCAGTTCGAGTTGGGGCGGTCGCTGACGGTCCAGGCGGAGAGCAAGGCCCTCGTCTCGGTCGATCGGGTCACCGTCGTGGCTGAGCCGGAGGGTTGCCGCGTCACCTACGACGCCGAACTGACCCTCCGCGGTCCGCTCGCCCTGGCCGGGCCGTTACTCGGCCCGCCGTTTCGCCGTATCGGCGATCGGGCGTCCGCAGGGCTGCGTCGGGTGCTCGACGGGACGGCGTCATGAGCAACCTCGCCGACGTCGTGGACCGCCTACTCGAGGTGCCCATCGCCCCCAGCTTCACCCGCATCGGCCACGACATCCGTCGCCGGCTCGACCACTGGGGTGAGTCGACGCCTGCATCGCTCGACGGCCGGGTCATGGTGGTCACCGGCGCCACCTCGGGGCTCGGCGCGGCCACCGCCACCCGGCTCGCCGTCGCCGGGGCCACGGTGGTCCTCGTTGGCCGCGACGCCGCACGGACCGGACGTGCCGCCGCTGACGTTGCGGCCCATAGTGGCCGCAGTGTGGTGGCCCCGGTCATCGCCGATCTCAGCGAGCTCGACGCCGTGCGCGCCGCCGCCGCCGAGCTGCGCGACCGTTTCGGCCGGCTCGACGTAGTGGTGCACAACGCCGGGGCCCTGTTGGCAGATCGCCGCTCCACCTCCACGGGGGACGAGGCCACAGTGGCCAGCCAGGTTCTCGGGCCGTTCCTCCTGACCAGCCTGCTGCTGCCGGTGTTGTCGGTGGGGCCACGCCCGGGACGGGTCCTGACCATGTCCTCCGGGGGGATGTACAGCACCGGGCTGCATGTCACGGACCTCCAGATGACCGTCGACACCTATCGGGGTACCGAACAGTATGCCCGGGCCAAGCGGGCCCAGGTGACGCTCAACGAGCTGTGGGCCAGACGGGTCGACCGATCGGCGGTGGTGTTCCACGCCGTGCACCCGGGATGGGCCGACACGCCCGGGGTGGCGGAGGCACTGCCCACCTTCCGCACGATCCTGCGTCCGCTGCTGCGCACGCCGGACCAAGGGGCCGACACCATGGTCTGGCTCGCCGCCGACGACGGCGATCCGCTCGCCACCAGCGGCGGGTTCTGGCTCGACCGGCGGTGCCGGACCATCCACCGGCTCGGTTCCACCAGGCGTAGCGACACCCCGGCCCGGCGGCGGCAGCTGTGGGACCTCGTCGTGGCCCGCACCGGGGCCGACGTCCCGCCCGATCCGGCGCCGGCCACCGCACCCTGACCCCGGCGGGCCCGGATCACGCAGGGCCAGACGGCAGACCCCCATCGCACCGGTCCGAGCCGACCCACCCGCAGGCCCGGATCACGCCGGGCCGGCCTGCTCCGGGGCTACAGACCGAGCAGGGGCTCGAGGCCGATCGTCAGCCCCGGGTGATCGGCGATGCGCTTGCAGGCCAGCACCACGCCGGGCATGAACGACACCCGGTCGAAGCTGTCATGACGGATGGTGAGCATCTGGCCGGCCGTGCCGAAGAGCACCTCCTGGTGGGCCACCAGGCCCCGCAGCCGAACCGAGTGCACGTGGATACCGGCCGGACCGACGCCACCGCGGGAACCGGGGAACACCTCGGTCCGGGTCGGGTCCGGGGCCCACTGGGTCGACGCCTCGGCAATGCGACGCACCGTCTCGGTAGCGGTCCCCGACGGTGCGTCGACCTTGTTGTCGTGATGCAACTCGATCACCTCGACCGAGTCGAAGTAGGGCGCAGCGATCTCGGCGAAGCGCATCATCAGCACCGCACCGATGGCGAAGTTGGCCGCCACCACGATGTTGCTGGAGGAGAACGCACCGCGCAGCTGCTCCAGATCGTCAGCGCTGAAGCCGGTCGTGCCGACCACCGCATGCATCCCCCATCCGGCCACGCGGGGCAGGTTCCGGCGGGCTGCCTCGGCCACGGTGAAGTCGACCACGACCTCGGCCCCGGCCGCCCGTACGGCTTCGAGGTCGTCGCCCTCGTCGACTGCCGCCACCAACTCCAGTTCGCGATCGGCGTCCACGGCGTCGCACACCGTCGCACCCATCCGTCCCCTCGCTCCCAACACGGCCACCCGGATCGTCATGAGGCCGAGCGTAGAAGACGCCGTGCCCGCAGCCCTGAACCCGCTGCGAGCACCCGGCGGGAGGAGCTTGCCGACCGGCCGGCCGCTTGCGCCCGGACGCCGCAGCGCACCGGCCGGGGCAAACCACCGGGAGGACCAGCGCACCGAGAAGATCAGCGCACGACGCGCGGACCCACCGTGGCCAGCGCCGGGGGCACCGAGAACACGCCGGTAGCGACCCGGGCCACGTCGGCCAGGGTCACCGCCCGGATGCGGGCGAGGTAGGTCTCGATCGGGGTGACCCCGCCGTAGGTCAGCTCGAGATACGCCAGCCGGGCCATGCAGGTCGACGCCTCCTCCAGGCCCAACAGGGTCGAACCCACGATGTACCCCTGCGCCGCAGCCAGTTCCGCTTCGGTGACCCCGCCTTCGGCCAGACGGGCGACCTCGCCCTCGATGACCCGCAGGGTCTCCGCGGCACGTTCAGGGGCCACCGCTGTCGCCACCAGCAGCGTTCCGACGTCGCTGTAGAGCGACAATGACGAACCGACCGAGTAGGCCAGCGACCGGACCTCGCGCACCTCGTGGAAAAGCCGGCTCGCCGGGCCGTCGCCGAGCACGTGTTCCATGACGGTCAGGGCATGACGGTCGACGCTGTGCAGACCGCCACAGCGCCAGCCCAGCGCCAGCTGGGTCTGCTCGGTCCGGCGGCGCACGTGCACCCGACCTGCGCCGGTGCCGACGGGTTCGACACGCACCGGCGGCGCACCGGACGGCAACGTGCCGAGCCAGCGGCTCACCGAATCGACCAGCCGACCATGGTCGATGACCCCCGCCGCGGTGACCACCACGTTGGCGCCGTGATGACCGTCGGCCACGAAGCGGGCCACGTCGGCGCGGGTGATGGCGCCCACCGTGTCGGCACTGCCTATCACCTCGCGTCCCAGGGGATGGTCGGCGAAGAGCACCTCGTAGAGCTTGGTATCCGCCCAGTCCGCCGGGTCGTCCTCGGCTCCGGCGAGCTCCTCGAGGATGATCTCGCGTTCGCCGACGAGATCATCCTCGCGCAGCGCCGCCCTGGTCACCGACTCGAGCAGGAGGTCGACCCCGATCTCCTCCGCACCGGCCGGTACCCGGCTGTAATACGCCGTGCGTTCCTTGGCCGTGTAGGCGTTCATCTCGCCGCCCACCGAGTCGAAGGCCAGCGACAACGACCGGGCGTCGCGCTCCGCCGTTCCCTTGAAGATCAGGTGCTCGAGCAGGTGGCACAACCCGGCTTGCTCGGCGGGTTCGTCACGCGACCCGTGCCCGACCCAGACCCCGACCGAGAGCGACCGGGCCCCGGCGACGGGCTCGGAAACAACCCGCACGCCGTTGGCCAGCTCGGTGCGCTGCCAGGCCGGCTCCGCCGGGAGCTCACCGAATACGGCAAGGGGCCGCCCGCCGGCCTGACGGCGATGGGCGGCCCCTCCGGTTGAACTCAACGAGTGCGACGGCGCGGACGACGATCACGGTCGCCACCGCCGCCGTCCCGACGGGGACCGCGGTCGGAGCGGTCACGATCGCCCGGTGCACCCTGCACGGTGACAGGACCGAGATCGCCGAACTCCTCACGCAACTCGGTCTCGAAGGAGTCCTCGAAAGACACGTACTCGCGGCCCGAACCGCTGTCGGGGGAACCGCCGTTGGTCGGCTCGGACGCACTTTCGGTCCGCTCGGGCACGTTGGTCGGCCGCAGGGAGATCTTGCCGTTGGGGTCGACGTCCTCGACCACGACCTCGATCTCCTCGCCGAGGGTCAACACGTCCTCGACGTTGTTGATCCGACGGCCACCGCCGAGCTTGGAGATGTGGACCAGGCCGTCACGACCGGGGAGGATGTTGACGAACGCACCGAACTTGGTGATGTTCACCACCCGGCCGGTGTAGGTCGCACCGACCTCGGCCGTGGGCGGCTCGAGGATGAGCCGCACCTGGCGCTCGGCCTCGTGCAGCGAGTTGATGTTGACCGCCGAGATGGTCACGGTCCCCTCGAAGCCGTCGTCGTCGACGGTGAGGCCGGCGCCGGTCTCGGACTGGATCGAGTTGATGACCTTGCCCTTGGGGCCGATGACCTCGCCGATCTTGTCCATCGGGATGGTGAAGCTGATGATCTTCGGGGCGGTCTCGCCGACCTCGTCGCGCGGGGCGGCTATGGCGCCGTGCATGACCTCGAGAATCTGCATCCGGGCTTCTTTGGCCTGAGCCAGGGCCGCCGCCAGCACGTCGGCGGGGATGCCGTCGATCTTGGTGTCGAGCTGCAGCGCAGTCACGAACTCACCCGTGCCGGCCACCTTGAAGTCCATGTCGCCGAAGGCGTCTTCAGCCCCGAGGATGTCGGTCAAGGTGGTGTACTTGCCATCGGCGTACACCAAGCCCATGGCGATACCGGCCACCGGGGCCTTGATCGGGACGCCGGCGTCCATCAGCGACAGCGTCGAGCCGCACACCGAGGCCATCGAGGTGGAGCCGTTCGAGGACAGCACCTCCGATACGAGACGCATGGTGTACGGGAACTCGTCCTGCTTGGGGACCACCGGCAGCAGGGCCCGCTCGGCGAGCAGGCCATGACCGATCTCCCGGCGCTTCGGACCACGCATGAAGCCGGTCTCACCGGTGGAGAACGGCGGCATGTTGTAGTGGTGCATGTAGCGCTTGCGCTCGGTGGTGTCGATGCCGTCGATCATCTGGTCCATGCGGGCCACACCGAGGGTGGTGACGTTGACCACGTGGGTTTCGCCCCGCTCGAAGAAGCCCGAGCCGTGGACCGTGGGCAGCACGTGGACCTCGGCGGCCAGCGGACGCAGGTCCTTGGGACCGCGACCGTCGATACGCACACCCTCGTTGACGATGCGGCTGCGCACCAGTTTCTTGGTGAGGCTTCGGGCCGCGGCCTTGATCTGCTTCTCGGCGTCGGCGGTGCCGGCGAACTGCGGGAGGACCTCGGCCACGATCGCGGCGCGGACCTCGCCCTCGGCCTGGTCGCGCTCGGCCTTGAGAGCGATGGCGATGACCGGCTTCATCTTCTCGGCACCCGCCGCCTCGACGGCAGCGAAGATCTCGGGCGAGTAGTCGACCTGCTCGCTGTAGGCCATCAGCGGCTTGGCGCCGGCCTGGGCGACCAGCTCCTTCTGGAGCTTGATCATGTCCTTGATGTGGACCTTGGCGGCCTCGAGGCCCTCGGCCAGTGCCGCTTCGTCGACCTTGTTGCCGGTGGACTGGACATTCTCCCAGGTGGAGATGGTGCCGCCGGCCTCGACCATCATGATGGCGACGTCGCCGTTGTCGAGCTCACGACCGGCGACGACCATCTCGAAGGACGACTCGGCGCCCTCCTGGTAGGTCGGATGCGCCAGCCACTGGCCGTCCTCGGTGTAGGCGAGGCGCACGGCGCCGATCGCCGACAGGAACGGGATACCCGACAGCAGCAGGGCCGCCGAGGCGCAGTTGATGATGAGCACGTCGTGCGGGTTGACCTTGTCGGCCCCCATCACCGTGGCGATGATGTGGACCTCGTTGCGGAAGCCGTCGGGGAAGTTCGGCCGCAACGGGCGATCGGTCAGACGGCAGGTGAGGATGGCACTGTCAGGGGCGCGACCCTCACGGCGGAAGAAGCTGCCGGGGATCTTCCCGGCCGCGTACATACGCTCCTCGACGTCGACGGTGAGCGGGAAGAAGTCGACCCCGTCACGTACGGTCTTGGCTGCAGTGGCGGTGACGAGCACGTAGGTGCCGCCGATCCGCCCGATCACTGCGCCGTCGGCCTGACCGGCGAGCTTGCCGGTCTCGATCGAGAAGATCTTGTCGGGCACGCCGGTGACCGGCGCGCTAACGCTGATGGATTTCCCCATCTGTTTGGTCCTTTCCGGGCTCACTCCTGGAGCCCGAACGAGGAGCCAGGGCACCCACCAGTTCCCAGGTCGCAGCATTCGAGCAGATCGGCCGGGCGCCGGGATCGAATGTTGGGAGCTGGCAGCTGGCAGTTCCCGTCCGGACACCGCCCGGACGGACCCTCACTCCTGGGTTGTTTGCTCTCGTTGGTACAGAGGTATCCCGAAGCTGGTTCGGAATACACGACGAGCGGCCCGAAGGCCGCTCGTGGGTCGGGTCAGCGACGCAGCCCGAGTTTGGCGATGATCGCCCGGTATCGCTCGACGTCGTTCTTGCGGACGTAGTCGAGGAGACGACGGCGACGGCCCACCAGCATCAGCAGGCCTCGCCTGCTGTGATGGTCCTTCTTGTGGACCTTCAAGTGCTCGGTGAGGTAGGCGATACGGTCCGACAGCAGTGCGATCTGCACCTCGGGCGAACCCGTGTCGGTGGCATGCTGGCCATGGTTGGCGATGATGTCGGCTTTTTCGGCCATGTCGGGGGGTTCCCTTCAGGGTTTGGGCATCTGACCCTGCCCCTCGGTCCGGTCCCAGAGATGGGGTGCCGTGACCAGGCGCGGTCGCTCGGCGAGTGTCGAGCGAGCCAATGCTAGCAGCCCCTGCACCCACATCCGCCGTCGCCGAGCCGGGGCCCGACGAGGTCAGCGCAGGCGTTCCGCCAGGTACCCGACGAGCCGGTCGAGCCCGACCCGTTCCTGGCTCATCGAATCCCGCTCACGCACGGTGACCGCCCGGTCCTCGAGCGAGTCGAAGTCGACCGTCACGCAGTACGGCGTACCGATCTCGTCCTGGCGGCGGTAGCGACGACCGATGGCCTGGGTCTCGTCGTAGTCCGTCATCCACAGCGGCTGCAGGTCGGCGAGGACCTCACGCGACAGTTCGGTCAGCGGTGCCTTCTTCGACAACGGCAGTACCGCCACCTTGTAAGGGGCGATGCGATGATGCAACCGCAGGACCGTCCGGATCTCCCCCTTCACCTCCTCCTCGTCGTAGGCGGCGATGAGGAAGGCCATCATGGAGCGGGTGGCACCGGCCGCCGGCTCGATTACGTGGGGCACGTAGCGGGACTTGGACTCCTGGTCGAAGTAGCTCAGGTCCGCACCCGAATGGGTCGCGTGCTGCGTGAGGTCGTAGTTGCCCCGATTGGCAATGCCCTCGAGCTCGCCCCAACCCCAGGGGAAGAGGAACTCCACGTCGGAGGTCCCCGAGGAGTAGTGCGACAGCTCGTCGGCGTCGTGGGCACGCAGCCGCAGCTTCTCCCGGGCGATGCCGTGGCGGACGTACCAGTCGAAGCGCTCGGTGCACCAGTACTCGTACCAGGTCCTCGCGTCATCGGGCGGGACGAAGAACTCCAGCTCCATCTGCTCGAACTCACGGGTCCGGAACACGAAGTTGCCGGGCGTGATCTCGTTGCGGAACGACTTGCCCACCTGGGCGATCCCGAACGGCGGCTTCTTGCGGCTGGTGTTCAGCACGTTGGCGAAGTTGGTGAACATCCCCTGAGCGGTCTCGGGTCGCAGGTAGGCCACGGCGGCCGACTCCTCGAGCGGGCCGGCGTGGGTCTTGAACATCAGGTTGAACTGGCGAGCCTCAGTGAAGCTGCCCCGCGCCCCGCAGGACGGGCAGACCATCACGTCCTCGAGATGGTCCTCACGGAAGCGCTGCTTGCAGTTGGTGCAGTCGACCAGCGGATCGGTGAAGTTGGCGAGGTGACCCGATGCCTCCCACACCGCGGGCGGCGAGAGGATCGAGGCGTCGAGACCGAGCACGTCGGTGCGCATCTGCACCATCGTGCGCCACCAGGCATCCTTCACGTTGCGCAGCATCAGCACGCCGATCGGGCCGTAGTCGTAGGTGGAGCGGAACCCGCCGTAGATCTCCGCCGAGGGGAACACGATGCCCCGCCGCTTACAGAGGTTGACGATCTTGTCCATCGCATCCCGGCCAGCCACCACATCCCGGCCAGCCACATCCCGGTCAGCTACATCACGGCCGGGCGCGTCCCCGGCCGGGGTCGGACCTCGACCCGATCCGGCGGGATCCGGCACAGCGCCGTTCAAGTCCTCGTCGTCGTGAGCCGATGTCCGGAGGGAGTCGCTGGCCATGGCGGGGCAGGTTATCCCTCCGGCGCACCAGTCCCGAACCGCGCAACACCGACCGGCGAGGCGTTGAAGGACCCGAGGAAATGACGAGCCCCACCATCCAGTCCAGCCGCACCAAGATCAGCCCGTCCGTGCTCAAACGGCGGGTCGCCGGCCTCGGTGTCGATCTCGCGATCGTGGTAGTCGTCCTGCTGGTGGCGCGGCGGCTGCTCGGGGCCGGCCTCGGCTCGTTGGTGCTGGTCGGGCTGTTCGCCACCGCGGTGTACGGGGTCGTCGAGGGCGAGACCGGAAGTTCTCCGGGCAAGGCGCTGATGGACCTGCGACTGGTCAACGAACAGGGGCGCCCGCCGGGCACCGCGTTCGCGCTGATCCGGCTGGCCGCCTGGGCGGTGGACGGCCTTCCCTGCCTCGGCGGCCTGGCCCTGACCCTCATCTGGTTCACCCCGAACCACCAGCGGGTCGGGGATCTGATCGCGGGGACCAACGTCGTGTCGACCCGCGAGGAGGTGGCGGACACCGCCCCGACGGTCGTGCCGGGCCCGGCGCCCGAGCACTACAGCGGCAACGACCTCCCGACCGCCCAGCACTTCGACCCGATCTGGGACGCCACCCTCGAGGCCTACGTGCAGTGGGACCCGCTCGACAAACGGTGGATGAAGTACGACGACGTCCTCGGCGGATGGGGACCGGTCGACGCCGACTGACCTGCCGGGTGGTCTGAACGGCCCGTCCACACGGCACAGCATGCGCCGGACCGGCGCCACGGAACGGTAAGAATGGCCAGGTGACCACCGCTGCGACCCGGTCGAAGGCAAAGGGTGCCCCCACGGTCGGCTCAGGCGCCCGCCGAGGAGGACCCGATCGCCTCTCCGACCCCGGGCTGTGGACCCGACGTGGGGTGGCCCGTCTGATCGACCTGGTTCCCGTCGCAGTGCTCTTCGGCGCGTTGTGGGTGGCCGGGTCCCAGATCCTCGAATCGCAGCCCGGCGCGTGTGACCCGGCCCCGGCCCCTGGCTGCAACGTGGTGACCCAGGCGGACCACCTCGATCAAGCCGGCAACACGGTCATCGAATTCACCCTGGCCGACGCACGGGTGATCGACAGCGAGCATCCCACCTTCCAGATCGGCGGCCGGGTGTACATCGCGGACCCGCCGACGCCGGCGGCGTACCTCGTCACCCTCGCGTACATCCTGTTGGTGCTGGTGGCCGTCCAGGGCACGAGTGGCTGGACCCCGGGAAAACTGATCACCGGCGTGCGACTGGCCGACAGCGCGCGACGTTCGGTCGGCCCGGTCAGATCGTTCGTCCGCTGGGCGCTCCCCGACGGGGTCCTCGGCATGGTCGGGGTGCTTGCCGCCATCGTCGGCTCGCCCTGGCCCCTCCGCCTACTGGTGGTGTTCGTGCCCCTCGGGTTGTTCCGGGCCCTCGGGGAATTCGTGCCGCTGCTCGCCGGTCCGATCGGCGACGGCCACCTGGGCATGGACGTGATCGCCCGGGCCGATTACATCGGGGGCCGCCCCGAGCCGCTGCCCCTGGCACCTGCCGTCACTTCCGCGGTGCTGCCGGCCGATGCGGACACCGACGGACTCGCGGACACCGACGAGTTCGCCCACACCGGCGAAGCCGATCACCATCAGGCCGATCACCATCAGGCCGATCACCATCAGGCCTGGTCGCAACCGACCGGCGCTGGCCGCGCCGGCGTGGCCCATGCCGGCGGCGAAACCGATACGGCCGATGACCCTGCTTCGGCGGGCGATCGGCCGCCGCGGTGGGCCGGCATCGAGCCGGTACCGGCGCCGGTGGAGGAGCTCGCACCCGTCGGCCACGACCCTGCCGGGACCACCGAAGCCGTCCGTGGCAACCCCTACCCGCCGCAGTGGGACCAGGTCCGCCGGGCCTACATCTGCTGGTCACCGGATTCGGAGGCCTGGCTCGAGTGGGACGACCAGGCAAAGGTCTGGGGCCCGATCAGCCAGTAGCCGGCGGTCGCGTCGGGTCTCACCCGATCCGGCGTGCCGACGTGGGAGCGGTCAGTGGGTGTTCACCGTCGCCGTACGAAGGCGACGCTCGAGATGCTGCTCGATCGCCCCCAGAACCACCCGGTCCAAACCCTCGGTATCGGGCGACCGCGGCTCGTTGAGCGCACCGCCGAGTCGGCCCCCGAGAATCATGCGGGCGAGCTCGAAACCCCGCGGGCTCAGCAGCATCCCCGATCGGCAGGTGCGACAGCGCGCCCCGCCCGCCTGGGGGTCGAGTGCGACGAGATCCTCCGGCTGGCCGCAACCGGTGCACACGTCGAGTACCGGCACCACCCCGTCGAGTTGCAGCAGCTTGAGCAGCATGCCGCTGACCAGCAGCGGCCGGTCCCCGCTCTCCATGGTCCGCAGCGCCCCGAGCAACAGCTGATAGCGCCGCTCGTCGGGCTCGCGGTCCAGAGTGGACAGCTCAACCGCCTCGAGCAGCACCGCAGCCCGGGCCAGCCGGTCGAGGTCGTTGCGGATCCCCGGGAAGGTATCGAGGCCCTGGACCTGGGTGACCGTGTCGAGCTCACGTCCCCGGTACAGCTGCAGCGCCACGTTGGCCAGCGGCTCGATGCGGAGGCCATGACGGGCGGTGGTCTTGCGGACGCCCTTGGCCACGGCACGGATCTTGCCATGCTCCAGGCTGAACACCACGGCGATTCGATCCGCCTCGGCCACCTTGAAGGTGCGCAGCACGATGCCGGTCGCCCGGTAGAGGCTCACCGGTCGCTCCCCACCGGACTCAGGCCAGGCCGCCGAAGCGCCGATCGCGAGCCTGGTACTCGCGCACGGCCTCGACCAGGTGCTCGCGACGGAAGTCCGGCCAGTAGATCGGGGTGAAGATCAGCTCCGAGTAAGCCAGTTCCCAGAGCAGGAAGTTGGAGATGCGATACTCGCCGGAAGTGCGGATCACCAGGTCGGGATCGGGCATGTCCGGTGCGTAGAAGTAGCGCCGCAGCGTCTTCTCGTTGACCTTTTCGGGCGACACCCCGTCGCGCATCATCGCCGCCACGGCGTCGATGATCTCCGCCCGGCCGCCGTAGTTGAAACACACCGAGAGGGTCATGCTCCGGTTGCCCGCAGTCAGTTCGACCGTCTCGTCGATCACCCGCAGCAGGCTGCGCGGCACCCGCCAGTCGCGCCGGCCCAGGAACTGGATGCGGACGCCCCTGGTATGCAGATCGTCGCGGTGATCCAGCAGGATCCGGCGGTTGAAGTTCATGAGGAACCGCACCTCGTCGGTGGGCCGGCTCCAGTTCTCCGTGGAGAACGCATAGACGCTGAACCAGCGGACGCCGAGCTCGAGCGCACCGTTCACCGCGTCGAGCAGCGCTTCCTCGCCGGCAGCGTGTCCTTCGGTGCGCTTGAGGCCGCGCAGTTGGGCCCAGCGGCCGTTGCCGTCCATGACGCAGGCAATGTGCCGGGGGATACGCGTCGGATCCAGCCCGAGAGCCCGGATACGTTCGTCGTCGCCGCTCCTGCTCCTGCGCACACCAACCACGCCCGGCAAGCTACCGGTTCGGGCATCGCGGGCCGCGCACCCGCCCCGGTTGCGTGCCGGCTCGGAGGCGCGCCACCCCGGACGAGCGCCGACCACCGGAGCGGCCGTTCAGAATCCGAGACGGTCGAGTGAAGCCGGCCGCCGTTGCCAGTTCGGGTCGACCTTCACCACCAACTCGAGATACGCCCCTGGGCTGAGCGACTTGCGCACCTCGGTACCAACCGCCTTGAGCACCGAGCCGCCCTTACCGATGACGATGCCCTTCTGCGAATCGCGCTCGACCAGGATCTCACAGCGAATCCGCGGCCAGTCCCACTCGGTCACCCGGGTCGCTATCGAGTGCGGCAGCTCGTCCTCGGTACGCAACAGGAGCTGCTCACGCACCAGCTCCGCCACCCAGAACGCCTCGGGGTTGTCCGACGACTCGTCCCGGGGGAAGAACGCCGGACCATCTTCGAAGCGACTGATGAGGTGGTCCCGCAGATGGTCGACCCCTTCACCGGTGCGGGCCGATACCGCGAAGTACTCCCGTCGGTCCTCCGCTCCGTCGGCCAGGGCCAGCGCGTTGAGCTTGGCCAGCTGCTCGAAGATCTTCTCGCGGCTCATCCCGTCGATCTTGTTCAGGACCACGACTGCGTCCGCCGGGGCTCCGGCCAGGACCCGTTCGTCACCGCGGCCCACGCCGGAGGCACCGTCGACCACCACACAGACCACGTCGACCCCGCCCGCCGCCTCGTAGGCCCGGCTGTTGAGCCGTTCGCCGAGCGGCGTACGGGGCTTGTGCACCCCGGGGGTGTCCACGAACACCACCTGGGCGTCGTCAAGGTTGAGCACGCCGCGGATCTGGGTCCGCGTCGTCTGCGGCTTGTCCGACACGATCGACACCTTGGTGCCCACGAGATGATTCACCAGCGTGGACTTGCCGACGTTGGGTCGGCCGATGAGCGCCACAAAACCGGACTTCATGCTGAGCCCTCCTCCGCCGTGGCCCGTTCGCCGGCGCTGTCGGGTCGTTCGGCCGAGGGTTGCGAACGCAACACGAGCGTGACGATGCGCCGGCCGCGCATCGCGATGACCTCGAGCACGTGGTCACCGAAACGGGCCACGTCGCCTACCTGCGGAATCGCCCCGAAGTGATCGATGACCAACCCGCCGAGCGTCTCCCAGTCCCCTTCCGGCAGATCGAGGTCGAGTTCGTCGTTGACCTCGTCGAGCGACAACCTGGCCTCGATGCGCGTGGTGCCATCGGCAAGGTGCTCGATGCAAGGCCGTCCGTCGTCGAACTCGTCCTCGATGTCGCCGACCAACTCCTCGATGATGTCTTCCATCGTCACCAAGCCGGCCGTCCCGCCGTACTCGTCGACCACCACGACCAGGTGCAACTTCTCCTGCTGCAGCTCGCGCAGCAGCGTCGCCACCGGCTTCAGCTCCGGCACGAAGCGGGCCGGCCGGACCAAACCGGCCAGGCTGCGATCGGCGCGACCCGACAGGGCCGCCTCGGCCAGATCCTTGGCGTAGAGAACCCCGATGACGTCGTCGATCGACCCACCGGTCACGGGATATCGGCTGTACCCCTCGGCGCGCACCCTGGTCACCGCCTCGTCCAGGCTGAGGGCCCCATCGAGAGCCACCATGTCCGGACGGGGCACCATGATCTCGCGCACCACGGTGGCCCCGAAGTCGATAACCGACGCCAACAGGTTCCGTCCGCCGAGGTCGATGCGGTCGGACTCGCTGGGAGAACCCGCCAAGGCGGCGAAGGACTGGTCGCCGAGCTCCCCCAGCGGCAGATGCTCCGCCCGCGGGAACAGCCGGCGGGCCAGGGCCAGGGCTCCATGGGCCACCATGCGGACCGGCCACAGCCGACGCACCCCCATGCCGACGGGCCCCGCCACCCGTACCGCCCGGTCGAGGTTGTGCAGCGCCCACGCCCGGGGCACCGAGGCGGCCAGCAGGAACATGATCGGAACGAACGCCAGCAGCGCCAGAAGCACCGCCCAGCCGTTACCGCTGCCTGCGACCCGGTAACCCACCAGGGTGAACAGCGACGCGGCCAGCACGTCGCAGGCCAGCTCCAGCAGCAGAACCGGGTGCAGGGACTCGTCGCGCTGGTCGAGCAGTCGTTGCAGGGCGCGCACCGCCCGATCATTCGGCTGCTCCTCGGACAAGGCCTCCATCCGCGCCCGGGTCACCTGGGTCAGCACGGTGTCGGTGATGGCCAGGACCGCGCTCGCCGGTATGGCCACCGCCACCACGACCAGCGCGGCCACGTCGGCCGAGGTCAACGGGGTCACGTCCGGGGCCTCATCGGTCGAACCCAGGGTCGACGAAGGCGCGCAGGTGCCGGAGCTCGTGGTCGCGCATCACCGCAGCCTCGTCGGGTTCGCCATGGTCGTGGCCGAGGACGTGCAGCACCCCGTGCACCACGAGCAGGGCCAGTTCGTGGTCGGTGGAGCGGACGTGCTCGGTGGCGTAGCGCCGTGCGACCACCGGGCAGACCACGACGTCGCCGAGTAGGGCGGTCATCCCAGCCGGGCGTACCTCGGCCGGGTCGTCGAGGGGGAAGGCCAGCACGTCGGTGGGGCCGGGTTCCCCCATGTGCCTCGCGTTCAGCTCTGCCATCTCGGTCTCGTCGACGAAGGTCAGCGTGAGCTCGGCGGGGCCGTACACCCCCTCTGCGGCGAGGACCGCGCCGGCCAACGCCGCCAACGCCCCGGCGTCGATCGCGACGTCGTCCTGCTCGTCGCCGACCTCGATGTCGACCGGGACCGGGGCAGGCACGCCGGCGGCGCGTCGGCGCATCATCGGGTGCTGCGAGGCTGGCCGCCGGCCCGCTCGTAGGCGTTGACGATGTCGGCCACGATGCGATGCCGGACCACGTCGCGGCTGCCGAGGTGCACGAAGGCCAGACCGTCGATGCCCTCGAGGAGGGGCTCGAGCCCGTCCAGACCACTCCGCCCGCCGGGCACGTCGACCTGCGTCGTGTCCCCGGTGATGACGGCCTTGGACCCGAAGCCGATACGGGTGAGGAACATTTTCATCTGCTCGGGCGTGGTGTTCTGGGCCTCGTCGAGGATGATGAAGCTGCGGTTGAGGGTTCGGCCCCGCATGAACGCCAGCGGCGCCACCTCCACCAGGCCCCGGGCCAGCAGCTTCTGCGCGCCCTCCGCCTCGACCATGTCGTACAGCGCGTCGTAGAGCGGACGCAGGTACGGGTCGATCTTGGCCGTGAGATCGCCGGGAAGAAACCCGAGCTTCTCCCCCGCCTCCACCGCCGGCCGGGTCAGGATGATCCGTTCGACCTCCTTGTTCTGCAACGCCTGGACCCCCAGGGCCACCGCGAGCCAGCTCTTACCGGTGCCGGCCGGGCCGAGGCCGAAGGTGATGATGTTCGAGGCGATCGCCTCGACATAGTGCTTCTGACCTGCGGATTTCGGGCGTACCGATCGGCCCCGCGTCGCCCGGAGGACCTCGGAGGTGAGGACCTCCGACGGTCGCTCGTCGGCCCGGACCATGTCGATGGTTCGCACGACGCCCGCCGGCTCCAGTGCGTGACCGAGCCGCGCCATGGTCACCAGCTCCTCGAACACCCGCGCCACCTCGTCGGCGTCGCCACCGGTAAGGGAGATCTCGTTGCCACGCACGTGGATATCGGTGTCGGGAAACGCCTGCTCGACGATGCGTAGCAGCTCGTCGCGCGGCCCCAACAGAGCAGCCATGACCTCATTGCCGGGCACGGACAGCTTCAGGGGAGCGGGGCTGGGAGACGATGGAGTCATGAGGTGATCACAGAACCGAGAACGCCGGCGGGGCGGGCCTGGATTCCGTAGAGGTGCAGCATGACATGGACGCCCGACCCGAACAACCGACCTGACCCCGAAAGCGAGGGACGCCCGGTGCCGGAACGCGGGCCCATCGGGGAGGAATGGGCGGATGCACTGGCCCGGTTCGTCTCCGACGCCCGAACCGACGAACGGGTGACCGAGCGACGCCGCCGGCGCTGGTTGCAGCGCGAAGCCACCGAATCGAGCACGTTCGCCGGCCTGTTACGCAATCTCGCCGAACGAACTGAGACCGTGCGGCTACTCACCGACACCGGCGGGATGCTCACGGGTGTACCGACTGCGGTCGGCGAGGACGTGGTCGTCCTCCGCACTGCCCGAAGCCGCCCGGTCCTGGTGGCTCTCGACCACCTCACCGCTGTGCTCGACGGCACCGCCGCCGAGCTCGACGGCGACCGGAGCGACCGGTCGCAGGCCCCCTCGCTGCGCCATGTCCTGGCGGAGCTCGCCGATGCCGAGGCTGAGCTGACCTGCACGTTGACGGGCGGCACCGTAGTGGCCGGACGCGCCATCTGGGTTTCCGAGGACGTGCTCGCCCTCGACCCCGCCGATACCCCGACGCTCGGGCAGCGACGGCCGTTCACCGATGGACGGCGCTACCTCCGGCTCTCCTCGTTGGTCGACGTGTCACCCAGGGTTTCCGGATAGAGGTGCTCGAGCGTGCCGGGCTCGATACGGCACGCATCGATGAAGGCATCGACCTCGTCCTCCTTCAACCTGATGACCCGGCCGAAGCGGTAGGCCGGCAACTGCCCCTCGTCGATGAAGCGATACAGGGTCCGCGGTGTGATGCCGAGCCGACGTGCCGACTCTGCAGTGCTGAGCCAACGGATTTCAGAACTGCTCATAGAGCCCCATCCTAGACAGCCTCTTGCGCATTTTCGATACTTTCGGCAATATACCCGAACTACATCGAAATTACCGGGATGGCATGGATGACATCTGCGAGCAAGACACGGACGTCAACGGCGGCACGGCCCTCGGCGCCGACGACGTCGCCGCATCACGATCGCGGGTTGTCGGGCCCCGGCCGGCGGCACCGGCTCATCGGCGGCTCGAGCCCACTGCCCGGGCGCCGGGCGATGGTCGGGGCGCTGCTCATCACCGCATCTGCGGTCCTGGCCTTCCTGGCCGTCACCGGCGGGAAGGACCGGCCGACCGAACGGTTCGTGGTGGCCACCCGGGACCTCGCCGCCGGCACGCTTCTCGCCGACGACGACCTCGCCGTGGCCGTTGTCGACCTGCCCCCGGAGCTGGCGGCCAGTGCACTGCGCGACCCGGCCGCACTCCACGACGCCGTGCTCCGCGGGCCCGTCGCCGCCGGAGCGTTGCTCACCGGGGCCGTGGTCGACGTCGATGCCGTGCCTCGGGGCGCCGACGACGGCCTCCGCTATCGCGAGGTGTCCTTCGCCGTGGCCCGCTCACGGGCCCTGGCGGGCGATCTGGACAGCGGCGACCGGATCGATGTGCTGGCCACGATCGGTGAACGCACCGAGGTCCTCGTACAGCGGGCGCTGGTCCTGGCCACCTCGGACGGCTCCGACAACGCTCTGGTGGTCTCCGACGACGTCGTGCTGACCCTGGCCCTCGACGACCCGGGCGAAGCCCTGGCCGTCGCGCACGGAGCTGCCGTGGGCGAACTGACCGTGCTCCGCTCGACACGCGCCGACGATCGACTGGACCCGGTCTACCCCCCGCCCGACGGTCGGGTCACCGCAGCAGCGACCAACCTCACCGGCCCGACCCGCGCGCCGAGCAACGGGGCCGGACGGGTGACCCCGTGAACCACCGTTACGTCGTGCTGGGCCTCGCACGGCCGCGAGCACCTTGGTTCGCCGAGGTCGGCCGCTGGGCGACGGCGGGTTCAGCCCCGCTGGAGTTCATCCGCTGCGTCGCCCGGGAGGAACTGACTGCCAACCTGGCCTCGGGGCGCCCGTTCTCGGCCGTCCTGGTCGACGCCGGCAGCCACGGGTTCGACCGGGACCTCATCGAATTGGCCCGAACGGCAGGGTCGGCCACGATCGTCGTGGACGACACGCCCGCTCCCCGCGACTGGCAGGCGCTCGGCGCGCACAGCGTGCTGGGCGGAGGCTTCTCGCGGGCCGATCTGGTCCTTGCGCTCGACACGCACGCCAAACCGCTGCCGCGCATCGACGCCGAAGCGAGCCAGGTTCTCGACGTCCACAGGGAGCCCGAATCGGTGGCGACCGCCCTCGGAGACCACCGCTGGATCAGCGTGGTCGGGGCAGGCGCCGGCACGTCGGTACTGGCCATGGCCCTCGCACAGGCGCTCGGCGAGGACCGGCAGCGGCGCGGCGACGATGACGAAGTCGTCCTGGCCGACCTCTGCCTCGATGCCGATCAGGCCATGCTCCACGGCGCACCCGACATCGTGCCCGGGGTCAGCGAACTGGCCGAGGCCTACCGATCCGGACGGCTCGAGGCCGCTGCCGTGCGGGACCTCACCTTCGCGGTGCACGGCCGCGGCTATCACCTGCTGCTGGGCCTGCGTCGGCACCGGGACTGGGCCGCGTTGCGGCCCCGGTCGGTCGCCGCAGCGCTCGACGGGCTGGCCGGGGCGTATCCGGTCGTCGTGGCCGACACCGATGCCGACCTCGAGGGCGAGGAGGAGTGCGGCAGCGTCGAGATCGAGGAACGCAACGTGCTCGCCCGCAGCGCGGTAGGCCGGGCCGACCTCGTCCTCGCCGTCGGAACCGGCGACCTCAAGGGTCTGCATGCGCTGATCCGCTTGCTCTGGCGCCTCCGATCCTTCGGGGTGCCGACCGATCGCCTGGTGCCCGTCGTCAACCGGGCCCCACGCCAGCCGCGGGCGCGTGCCGAGCTGACCCGGGCGATCCGCGACCTCGGCTTCGCCCCCTCGACACCACGCGACGATGACGACCCCGGACCGGAGCCGAACGGCCTCGCCGGCGTGGTCCTCGTACCCAACGTCCGCCGCGTCGATCAGGTCGTGCGGGACGGCGGTCGGCTCCCCGACGCGTTGGGCCAGCCGTTGGCCAGGGCCGTCGACGCCGTGCTGGGCGAACTTGGACCTCGCGTCGACGACGACGACGTCGGGCCCCAACCGGTGCGCCCCGGTGATCTCGGCCACCGTTTCGACGACCGGGCGGTGAGCTGATGGCCGTCACCATCGAAGCAGCCCCGTCGCCCGCCGGGCCCGAGGACGCCGCCTCACCGTTGCGCCATCTCGAACGCACGGTCCAGGAGCGCGCCGCTGCGATGTCGCTCGACATGGCCTCACCGTCGAGCACGCGTACCCTCCGCCGCCTCGTCGAGGAGGAGGTCGAGCGCTGGAACCTCGACCACCGCCGCGGCCTCCGCCCCTTCGCCCTGGTCGACCACGAGGCCGTCGCGCAACGGGCGATGCGCAACTTGACGGGGTACGGCCCGCTCGAGGAATTGCTCGCCGACGACGACGTGTGGGAGCTGATGGTCAACGCCCCCGATGCCATCTTCGTGCGCCGCCACCGAGGACCGAGCGGCTACCACCACGAGGCGTTCCACGACGACGACCACGTGCTGCGCACCATGACCAAGCTGCTCGACGACGCAGGCAGTCACCGAAAGCTCGACCCGTCCGAAGGCCTGCAGGACGCGCAGCTGGCCACGGGTGCCCGCGTCCACATCGTCCACGGCGATCTCAGCCGGGGCGGCCACCTGCTGGTCAACATCCGCAAGTTCACCGGGCTGTCGTTCAACCGGCTCGATCAGCTGGTCCGGGCTGACATGCTCGATGCGCCAAGTGCCCGCTTCCTCGCCGCAGCGGTGTCCGCCCGCTGTTCAATCGTGTTCGCCGGGGCGCCGGGATCGGGCAAGACGACATTGCTGAGCTGCTGCACGGCCGAGCTCGATCCGACCCTGCGGGTGGTGACCGCCGAAGAAGTTTTCGAGCTCGACATCCCCATGGCGAACCTTGCTCAAGTCCAGACGCGAGCGGCCAGGAGCGACCGGGCCGAGGTTGATCTGCGCCGCCTGGTCGCCGGGTTCCTGCGTATGTCCCCCGACATCGCCATCGTCGGTGAGGTGCGCGACCGGGAGGCGCTGCCGCTGCTGCTCACCCTGTCCTCGGGGGTGAAGGGGTACACGACCATTCATGCCGGATCGGCACGCCAGGCGCTCACCCGCCTGCGGTTCATCTGCCAGTTGGCCGACGCCGCGCGTGACCTGCCGATGAGCGCGCTCAACACCCTGGTGAGCGAGTCGATCGACCTCGTAGTCCACTGCGGGCGCGGCCCCAACGGCCCGCAGGTCAACGAGATCGCCGCCGTCGAAGAGCTCACCGGCGGCATCGACGCCGCCCAGTTCACCGTGACCGACCTGTTCCACCGGGCGGGACCAGGCCGGGCCCTCCGCTGGAGTGGCCACCTGCCGATCCGGCTCGAACGGGCGATGGCCAATGCCGGGCACGACCTCCGGGCGCTGCTCCAGGACGGCGCGCCATGACCGCGTCGATCGTCGCGCTGCTCGCCGCCACGGGCACCTACCTGCTGTTCACGGCTACCGCGTTCGGCTGGCGGGATCGTGCACCGGCGTCGCCCGGGCGGGGTGCGATCACCCCGCGGGCCGCGCTGCGTCAATGGCTCGCCCAGGCCGGGCTCGCCGAGGTCGCTCTCGGCGAGTTCCTGTCGGCCATGGCACTGCTGGGCGTCGGTGGGGCGGCACTGGGCTATGTCGTTTTCGGGTCGCCGCTTCCAGCGATCTTCGCGGCCGTCGCTTCGGCCTGCGCGCCCGTCGGGCTCTACCGGAACCGTCGCCAGGCCCGCCGCGAGCATGCCGCGGACGAGTGGCCGCGTCTCATCGAGGAGCTCCGGCTGCGATCGACAACCCTCGGCCGATCGCTGCCCCAGGCCCTCTTCGAGGTCGGCGCGAGCACCTCCGACGAGCTCCGCCCGGCCTTCGACGCCGCCAAACGCGAATGGCTCATCAGCACCGACTTCACCCACACCCTCGACGTGCTGAAGACCCAACTCGCCGATTCCACTGCGGATCTGGTGTGCGAGATGCTGCTGATCGCCCACGATCTCGGCGGCACCGATCTCGGCCCGCGGCTCAGTGCCCTGGCCGAGGACCGCCGCAACGACGTCGCCAGCCGAAAAGATGCCCGGGCGAAGCAGGCCGGGGTGCGCTTCGCCCGGCGCTTCGTGCTCGTCGTGCCGCTTGGTATGGCCGCGGCGGGCTGCCTCATCGGGACCGGCCGAGAGGCCTACTCCACCGCCCTCGGTCAGCTGCTCGTCCTGGTCGCGCTCGCCCTCATGGTGCTGTGTTGGGTGTGGGCGGGTCGGTTCCTGCGGCTGCCGGAACCCCAGCGGGTCTTCGCCCCGGCCCCACGGTCCGACCTGGCCGCCGACGATCGAGCGGCACAGCCATGAGCCGGACCACGCTCATCGCCGTTGTCGCTCTGTGGGCGGGCCTGCTGCTGGTGCTGGCCGAGTTCCGCTGGTTCCGACGGGCCGGGCTGACCGAACGTCTGCACCGCTACGCTCCCGTCACTGCGGGCTCGCCGCGTCGCAGCGGGGCACTGTCGGCGGCCTCCGTTGCCGAGGTCGTCGGGCCCCTCATGAGCGCAGGCGCAGACCGGCTGCTGTCCGTGCTGGGCGTGAACGAGACGTTGAGCGTCACCCTGCAGCGGCTCCATGCCCCCATCGACGCCGCGACGTTCCGCCTGCGCGAGGCCGGTTGGGTGGCGGGTTCATTCGCCGTGGCGGCGCTGGCGGCCACCGTCGTCGCCCCGCCGCCCCCGCTCACGATGCTGCTGCTGGCCGGCACGCCCCTGCTCGCCTTCCTCGTCCTGGAACAGCGGCTGGCCTCGGCGAGCGCCCGTCGCCGCCGACGCCTGTTCGAGGAACTTCCCGTGGTGACCGAGCAGCTCGGCATGCTGCTCGGTGCCGGGTACTCGCTCGGTGCTGCGATCGGACGGCTCGGCAGCCGCGGCCGCGGTGCGGCGGCGGAAGATCTCCGGCGGGTTTCCAACCGCATCCGTCAAGGCCTGTCCGAGGAGCAGGCCCTGCGCGAATGGTCCGCCATCGCCGACCTGGCCGAAGTCGACCGGCTCGTGGACCTGCTGGCGTTGAACCGCCACGGCGCCGACCTCGGGCCGCTCGTCGCCGTCGAGGCACGAGCGATCCGGCGGGAAGCGCACCGCCGCATCCTCGAGATCATCGACCGCCGGGCCCAGTTGGTGTGGGTGCCGGTCACCATCGCCACGTTGGTGCCCGGCGTGCTGTTCATGGCCATCCCGTTCATCGAGGCCATGCGCACCTTCGCCGCGCTCTGACCGTTCCGCACCGCGGCGGCATCGACCGGCCACAGCCCGAGACCTACCCGACAACACCCCGACAACAACGAAGGCGGAATCATGAACCACGACAACCGAGCCAAGTCCGTTTTGGTCGATTTCGGCCGGCGCGTCCACGCAACGACGCTCGCCTGGCGGATCACCCTGTCCGATCGGCTGGACCAGCATGACGACCGGGGCGAGGGCGTCATCTCCATGGCCATCGCGGTCCTCATCGTGGCGTTCCTCGGCGCGGCCGCCTGGCTGGCGTTCAAGGGCCTCCTCGAAGGCACGAAGGAGAAGGCCGAGGCCCAGATCGCCAGGGTCGGTGGCTGATGCGTCGGCGAACGGGGCGTCCGAACGGGGCAGCGGCGTGCTCGGCCTGTGCTTCGGCGTCCTGGGCTTCCTCGGGTTTCTCCTCCTCGCCACACAGATAGCGATGAGCCTCTACGCAAACACGGTGGTGAGCGGGGCAGCGCTCGACGGTGGCCGGATCGTCGCCCGGGCCGCCGGAGCCGACGGCGTGCTCGCCCCCGGCGAACTCACCGCGGCACGTTCGGCCGCCGAGCGACGGGTTCGCGATCTGCTCGGCGAGGCCGCCCGGTTCGACGTGACCGAGATCGACCTCGCCGCCGACCGGATCACAGTGACGGTACAGGCCCCCAGACCCCGCCTGCTCCTCGGCGGCGGCACGTTGGGCTCCGCCACCGTCACCCGACGTGCCGAGTTGCGCCTGGAGGTCCTGCAATGACCGGACGGGCTCCCGACGGACGCAGCCCACGGTGGCGGCCCCCGGTGTCCGATCGGGAGTCCGGACAGGTCGCCGGCATCGAGATCCTGCCGTTTGCACTGCTGATCTTCGTCGCCGGGATGTTGCTGGTGGCCAACGCCTGGGCCGTGATCAACGCCAAGATGGCGGCGTCGAACGCGGCGGCCCAGACGGCCCGCACCTACGCCGAGACACCGGCGGGGATGGGCCCGGCGGCGGCCTGGACACGAGCCGCCGCCGCCGGCGACCGGGCCTTCGCCGCAGCCGGTATCACCCCCGACCATCACAGCCTCCACCCCCGGGCCGGGCCCGGCCCATTCCGTTGCCGGCGAGTGGTCGTGGAGGCACAGGTCACCGTCGAACGGATCGTCGTACCGTGGCTCGGCGGCTTCGGTGACGGGCTGGACGTACGCGCGACCCACAGCGAACTGGTCGACCCGTACCGCAGCGGTCTCGAAGGCGGCGGCTGTGGGTGAACCTGATCAACTCCCCGATGGCGTCGGCCGACGACGGGCAATCGCAACCGACCCCGAACAGGGCAGCGCCGTGCTGCTCGCACCGGCGGGGCTGCTCATCCTGCTCGTCCTGGCGGCGCTGTGTTTCGACCTGACCTTGGCGTTCCAGTCCAAGCGCCAGCTGGTCGAACTGGCGGACGCCGCCGCGAACGACGCCGTGACGTTCGGCCTCGACGACGCCCGCCTGCGCGCCACAGGCGCCTACTGCTTGTCCCGCGAACGAACGGTTCGCTCGGTTAGCGCCGACCTGGCGGCGACTGACGTCGGCGCCGAGATCGTCAGCGTCCGGCTGTCCCCGCCCGGCGCCGATTGCCCGACCGAAGTCGTGGTGACCCTGCGCGCGATCTCGCCCTATCCGTTCAGCCGCGCCGTCTTCCGTCACATCACCGGCACGACCATCGAGGCGCACGGCCGGGCGTCAGCAGTACTCCGCTGATATTCGCTTTCAGCATTTTTCGATGTTTTCTATGTTTTCTACATGCCAGTTCGGCCGACCGGAGGATGCCGATGAGTACCCAGCCAACATCGGCGTCGCTACGCCATGAGGGCGTCACCGTGACCCTCGACCCGCGGACCGACTGCCTCGTCGCCCGCAAGGCCGTCCCGCCCGGATCGCACCAACGCCTGCAACGAGAAGTGGCCGTCCTGCGCCACCTCGACGGCCTGGCGGTCTGCGCGCCCAACGATGCTCGGGAGGACGGGTCCGGCGGACAGGTCGACCTCGTCTACGTCGGGCCGCGGACCTTGGCCGGCCTCGAGGGGCTCCAACCGAGCGAACTGCTGTCCGCGCTGGCCGGCATCGCCCGAACCCTTCAGGCCGCCCACGAACGGGGGGTTTCCCACGGTCGGCTGACCGGGGACCACGTCCTGCTCGACGATGACGGCCGCCCGGTGCTCGCCGGGTGGTCCGCAGCAGGCCTGCGGGAGGACGCACAGGCAAACATCGAGCAGCTCGACGATCGGCCCGACAGCAGCCCCGACCCCGCCGAGAACGAGGGTCCCAGCCTCCGCTGGAACCCCGGCAGCGGCCACAAGGACGCGTCCGCCCCCGCATACGACCCGGCCGCAGACATCGCGGCCCTCGGGGAGCTCGCGGCCCGCTCGGCACAGGCGAACCGCCTGCTGAGCGGTCGGGCCCGCACCCAGCTCGCCGCCGTCGCCGCGGCGGCACGCCACCCCGACTCCTCGGTTCGCCCACCGTTGACCGAGCTGGTGCGGGTGCTCGAGCTGGCAGGCGGCACCCCGGATGGGCGGGTCGAGCCCATCCGCCGTCGGCACCGGCCAGGGCGGGCCCCCCGAGCGATGCGTGTGGCCCACGGTCCGATCGGCAGGTTGTCCCTGGCCGCCGTTGGGGCGGCGGCAGCCGCGGCCCTCACGGTGATCGTGCTCTACCAGCTCGCCTCGGGAGGATCCGCCGGGCCGGTTGCTCCGTCTCGCTCCGCAACACTCGACTCAACGACCGCCGTCGATGCCGTCGATGTTCCCGACCGGGCCGTCGGCCCGGGCCGCGGCTCGCAGCCCGTGTCAGCATCCACCGACATCCCCACCGACCGTTCAGGAACCAACCTGTCGACGGCCTCGCCAGCCCTGGCAGAACCCACCGTCACGACCAGGCCGAACCGTTCGGGAGCCAAGACCGGCGTCAGCTCGACGATCGACAGGCGGCCGTCGACCGCCACACCGATCGGATGCCCAACCGACGCGGACCGCATCGCCGGCGAAGGTGTGCCCACCCACTGCGCAACGACCGTAGCCATCGACGGCGAGCAGATCCGGGTCGGGACGACTCGCTACGCGCTCGGAGCGCCCGGCGATCAGGTCGGCCTCAGCGATCCCGCCTGCAGCGGCCTGCTGACCCCGGTCCTGTGGGAGCGGTCCAGCGGCCGGGTCTATCTGTTCGATCGCTGGGCGACCGCCACCGCAACGGTCTCCGGTCGGCTAGCCGGGGTGGTTCCCGGATCCACCGGGCTCCTCGACCCGCTCGATGAAGGCTGCGGCCCGGTCCGGGTCGCCATGACCGATGGAACGGTGACCGAGTTGAACGATCTGGCAGGCGGATGAAGCCCGACCGGTCAACCTCCACGCCACCGCAGTCGGGGCACCGTCGAACGGCGGCGATCGCCGCAGCTGGAGCAACCGCCGACACGCTCATCGCTGCCGCCGCATGGGCAACGGGGTCGCGGCTCCCGTCCCCCGAAGCCGGCAGGGGCGGCGCAACATCTGCGTGGTTGTGGGCGTCGCCGGAGGCCGCTTTCGCCCACGGCGCGCGGCTGGTTGTGCTGGTGCTGGCCACCTACCTCGCAACCACCCAGTTCCTCGTCAGCGTTTCGGCAGTGGTCGGCAGCGTCCGGGCGCAGCAATGCTTCGATCGGCTCAGCCTCGGCCTGGTCGGCCGGATCTGCGCAGCGACCACCACGAGCGTGGGCACGTTGGCGGCCCTGAGCACACCCGCTCTGGCCCGATCCGAGGTCGTCGACCGCCCGGCACCGCTGCTCCGCCTGCTCGAGGATCCGGCGCCGGCGGTGGGTGACGGACCGGTCCTGCAACTCCTGACCCCGGATGGACCGGAACCGATGACGGCCCCACCATTCCCATCCACATCGACATCGGGAACGCCGATGCCGATGCCGACGCCGACCGCGGAACCGCCGGCCGCCCAGACGCCGTCCACCTGGGTGGTCCACCCAGGTGAGAGCTTCTGGTCCATCGCCGAGGAGCACCTGGGCCGCGACAACACAACCTCGGACACCCAAGCCGTCTCGCGGTACTGGCTACGGCTCATCGAGGCGAATCGGCATCGGCTGGCCGACCCCTCTGACCCCGACCTGATCTTCAGCGGTCAGGTTCTCGACCTTCCGCCGCACTGACCCGGCGCCCGCCGCAGGACGCACCAACAACCCCATCAGCACCGGCGGCTGCCTCGACCATAGGGGCGTCACCGACCTCAACCGCATCACCCACGGCGACTGCCGAACATCACGTGTTCCACGTCGTCGTCTGTCGGGGGATCGTGTCCCAGGTCGACGACGTCGACGAGGACGTGCTGGTCGAACTCGATGTGCTGCTCGAGGTGGACGTGCTCGATGTGCTGCTCGTCGTGGTCGTGGGCGAGGTGGCAGTGACCTGGCAGTTGTTGGCCAGGATCGCCTTGCCGGCCGTCGTGTAGTTCCAGCCGATCACATTCTTGTTGCCGTACTTGTTGCTCCTCGGCCGCTTGCTCGGCGGTGGGATGATGTCACCCCAACTCGTCGCACCCGCCTTCCACAGCGCGCCGGCGGCGGGACCC
>CANJRG010000014.1 GCA_947476745.1 Acidimicrobiia bacterium
CACCCAGGTCGCCCTCACCTGGACCGCCCCCGCCTCCACCGGCGGTTCGGCCATCACCGACTACGTGGTCCAGTACAAGGTGTCCGGCGCAGCGTCGTGGTCGACCTTCGCCGACGGCACCTCCACCGCGACCAGCGCCACCGTCACCGGGCTCACCAACGGCACCGCCTACGACTTCCAAGTCGCCGCCGTCAACGCCGTCGGCACCGGCATCTACTCGACGTCGACCAGCGTCACCCCGTACACCACGCCCGGCGCACCCACCGCCCTCGCCGGCACCGCCGGCAACACCCAGGTCGCCCTCACCTGGACCGCGCCGGCGTCCAACGGGGGCGCGGCCATCACCGACTACGTCGTGCAATACAAGGCCTCCAGCAGCGGCACCTGGCTCACCTTCGCCGACGGCACCTCCACCACCACCTCGGCCACCGTGACCGGCCTCACCAACGGCACCGCCTACGACTTCCAAGTCGCCGCCACCAACACCGCCGGCACCAGCAGCTACTCGACGTCGACCAGCGTCACCCCGCGCACCACGCCCGGCGCACCCACCGCCCTCGCCGGCACCGGCGGCAACACCCAGGTCGCCCTCACCTGGACCGCCCCCGCCTCCACCGGCGGTTCGGCCATCACCGACTACGTGGTGCAATACAAGGTGAACGGAGCGGCGTCGTTCAGCACCTTCGCCGACGGGACCTCCACCGCCACCAGCGCCACCGTCACCGGGCTGTCCAACAACACCACCTACGTGTTCCAGGTGGCCGCGGTGAACGCCGCGGGGACCGGCACGTACTCCGCCACCGTCAACGTCACCACCGACACCACACCCGGTGCGCCAACCGGGCTGACCGCCACCGCCGGCGAGCAGACCATGAGCCTGTCGTGGACCGCACCGGCCTCCGACGGCGGCGCCACCATCACCGACTACGTGGTGCAGTACCGGGTCACCGGCGCCGGGTCGTGGTCGACCTTCGCCGACGGCACGTCGAGCTCGACCACGGCCACCGTCACCGGGCTGACCGTCGGCACCTCGTACGACTTTCAGGTCGCCGCCACCAACAGCATCGGAACCGGCAGCTACTCGTCGACCGCGACCGGCGCCGGCTCGACAGCCTGGGGACCCGAGGACCTCAGCGGCGGCCTGGCCCTGTGGTACGACGCCGACGACGCGTCGACGTTCTCGTACTCCTCCGGCAGCGTCGTAAGCCAGTGGAACGACAAGTCGGGCAACAGCCGTCACGCCACCCAGGGCACCGTGGCCAACCAACCGACCCGCACCGCCTCGCTGATGAACAGCCGAGCCGGCGTGGTGTTCAACGGCACCAGTAGCTTCCTGAACTACACCGGCTCGTTCCTGGCCAACACGAACTACACCATCGCCGCGGCCGTGGCACGGACCTCGAACAAGTCCGGCAACTACTTCATGGCCGGCTCGACCCAGACCACCAACAACAACCTGCACCTGGGCTGGGTCTCGGACACCTCGTTCAGCCACCGCCAGTACGGCAACGACTACAACATGACCGTCGCCGGCTACTCGTCGACCGCCACCCAGCTGTCGGTGTTCCAGCACTCCTCCACCGCCGGCAAAAACACCTGGGTCGACGGCGGGACCAGCCTCCTCGCCGCCTCGGGATCCTCGGCCAGCACCACCCCGCTGGCCGCCTATGCGGGCTCGACGCTGGGGTACTGGTCGCAGAGCCCGTCGTACTTCGCCGGGCGGATAGGCGAGATCGTGATCGCCACCTCGGCCCTGTCGGACTCGGACCGTCAGAAGGTCGAGGGCTACCTGGCCTGGGAGTGGGGCACCACCTCGTCACTGCCCTCGGCCCACCCGTACAAGAGCGTGCCGCCGTACACGTCGAGCCCCAACACGGTGTCGGGAGTGCCGACCGCCCTCGCCGCCACCGGCGCCAGCGGCCAGGTGGCGCTGACGTGGACGGCTCCGGCATCGACCGGCGGCACCCCCATCGCCGACTACATCGTGCAGTACCGGCTGTCCGGCGCCGGCTCGTGGTCGACCTTCAGCGACGGGGTGTCGACCACCGCATCGGCCACCGTCACCGGGCTGGTCGCCGGGTCCACCTACGACTTCCAGGTCGCCGCCGTCAACGCCGTGGGCACCTCGACCTACTCGTCGTCGGTCAGCAAGATCGCCGCCACCACCGCCGGTGCCCCCACGGCGCTGACCCGCGGCACCAAGACCGCCACCACCCAGGCGCTCACCTGGACGGCCCCGGCGTCGAACGGCGGCAGCGCGGTCACCGACTACGTGGTCCAGTACCGGGTGATCGGCAGCTCGACGTGGCTGACCTTCGCCGACGGCACCTCCACCGCCGCCTCGGCCACCGTCACCGGCCTCACCGACGCCACCGACTACGAATACCAGGTGGCCGCCACCAATGGCGCCGGCACCGGCAGCTACTCGACCAGCCTCTCGGTGTACTACTGGACACCGGGCTACCTGAGCACCCTCGCCGCCTGGTTCGACGCCGACAACACCGCCGACTTCACCCTGTCGGGTACCTCGGTCTCCAGTTGGGCGAGCCGGGGCGGCTCGGTGTCCAGCCTCACCGTCAGCCAGACCCTTGCAACCAATAAACCGGTCCGCACCGCCAGCGTCATGGGCGGCAAGAGCGCGGTCGTGTTCGACGGCACCAACGACTTCCTGACCTTCTCGAACACCACCTTCCTCAACAGCAGCGACTTCACCATCGGCTCGGCCGTCGCCCGCTACAGCAACAAGAGCTGGAACGCCTACCTCGGCGGTACCGCTGGCACGAACGGCATGAACGTGCTGTTCGGCTGGAGCAACGGGGCCCGCCTCAGCATCAGCGTCTACGGCGGTGGTGCACACTCGCTCGACATGACCGTGCCCGCCTGGTCCGCGACCACCGACGAGGTCCACACCGGCAGCATCAGCAACGCGGGCTACGGCGTCTACCAGCAGGGCGGCACACTCTCGGCGACCAACACCAACACAAACCGCTCGAGCGGCTGGGCAGGCGCGGCGCTCGGCCGCAGCTACGACAAGGACCCGGTCACGGCCGGCACAAGTACCGGCTACTTCTACGGACGGATCGGCGAGATCGTCATCGCCAAGTCGGTGCTGTCGACCGCCGATCGCCAGGCCCTCGAGGGCTACCTGGCGTGGAAGTGGGGCACGACGTCGGCGCTTCCCGCCGCACACCCCTACAAGAGCACCCAGCCGACCTCGAACACCCCCTGATCGCCCGGCGGCCGGTCCACCGGTCGCCGCCACCCGGCAATCGCAGTCACCCGGCCAGGAGCACCCCGGCGACGAACAGCGGGTAGGCGGCCAGCAGCACCACGCCCCCGGCCCGGCCGATGCGGCCGCGGCGTGCGGCGAGGGCGACGACCAGGCCGAGCGACGCCACCATGGCCAGCCACGGGCCGCGCAACAGGCCGGGATCGGTGACCATCAACGGACGGGCCAGCGTCCCGGGCGCCCAGGGTCATCGTCACGTTGTAGGTGTACGAGCCGACGACGCCGGCCATCACCGCCGTGGTCACCCCCCGCCGGACCGACGCCCAGGCCAGCACCACCATCTCGAACGCTGTGGCGAAACCGACAGCCACCAGGCCCAGACGGCCCTGGGTGGCCTCGACGTCGCTGACCCGACGCACGCCCTCCACCAGCGCCGTGGCCCCCACCGCCACCAGGCACAGGGCGACGCTGGCGCCGATCACGTCACCCAGGGCTATCACCCGCGCGCCGCGCAGCGACGCGGTCACCGACGTGGCCAACTCCTCGGGCTCGGCCCCCGCCAGCAGGACGGCCAGGGCGAAGGCCGACACACCGAGCCGGGTCGAGGCCGCCGCCAGGTGCTCGGCGCACGTGTCGGCCCCCACACGATCGCCACGACCCCCGCCACCGACAGCAACAGCCAGCCCACGGTCACCACACCCAGTTCCTACCAGCCACCGGGTCGGACACCGCGCGATACCGGGCAGTACCTGGCAGGGCCGGACACCGGGCGAGACCGGGCCGGGCCGTAGCAACGGGTCGAAGGACCCTGAACCGCCGGGGCACCGTCGCGTAGCATGCGCCCATGCAACAACGGGTGCGCATGGCGGTCGGCATGGTTGTGGCCCTGACGGTCGGCTCACTGGCGGCGCTCAGCGGCGCTCCGGGCGGGGCCACCACGGTCGCTGCCGCGGCACCCACCGTCGGCTTCGCCGGACGAACCTGGACGATGAAGACCAGCAGCGGTGCCGTCGGGCCGGGCCCCAACGTCTTCGCCGCAGCCAACGTCACCGTCGACCTCAACGGCAAGCTGCACCTCAAGATCGCCAAGCGCAGCAACCGCTGGACCAGCGCCGAGGTCGTCCTCAACGCCTCGCTCGGCTACGGCACGTACGCGTGGACGCTCGGTTCGAACGTGTCCAACCTCGATGCCCAGGCGGTGCTCGGCCTGTTCACCTGGAACGACGACCCCGCCTACAACCACCGTGAGATCGACTTCGAGGCGTCGCGTTGGGGCTGGAAGAACGACGTGACCAACGCCCAATGGGTGGTGCAGCCCTACGACACCGCCGGCAACCTGACCCGCTTCACCATCGGCTCCACCGTGCCCACCGTGGTCCGCTTCACCTGGTCGCCGACCTCGATCGTGTTCCAGACCGTGGTCGGCGGCACCGTTGTCAACGAACGGACCTACACCGGTGCCGACATCCCGCTACCCGGCGGCGAGAACGCCCGTATGAACCTGTGGCTCTACCAGGGCAAAGCCCCGCTCAACAAGGCCACGGTCGAGGTCGTGCTGAACACCTTCAGCTTCACACCCCCGGCCTGAACCCGCCTGGGTGCCCGCGCCGGGCTGACCCCCGCCTGCCCGACCGTACGGGACGTCCGGCCTATCGTTGCGGCTGCGCCGTTCCCTCATTCTGAGGACATGGCGGAGGTGACCGACATCGGGTTGACGATCGGCCCGGAAGCGCGTCTGCACAGCCCCGGCAGGCCACCGTCCGGCGCGGGTGGGATCGTGGCCCAACTCGACGACACGCGTCGCCGCTTGCGCCGCGGCGGCGTCGGCCCCGGCTCGCGGGTGGCGCTGGTCCTGCCCGACGGACCGGAGACCGCCCTCGCCGTACTGGCGGTCATGCACGCCGCGGTGGCCGCGCCGCTGAACCCGGCATCGACCGCAGCCGAGCTCACGGCGCTGCTGGCCGATCTACGCGCCGAGGCGGTCATCGTGGCGGCCGGTGGCCACCGCGCTGCGGAGACCGCTGCCGCCGAAACCGGGTGTCCTCTCCTGCGCCTGCACCCGCTCGGCACCGCCGGCCGCTTCGAGCTCCGCCGCCCCGACGGAACTGCCCTGCCCGACGGAACTGCCGTGCCCGACGGAACTGCCGTGCCCGACGGAACTGCCCTGCCCGACGGAACTGCCGTGCCCGACGGAACTGCCCTGCCCGACGGAACTGCCCTGCCCGACGTGGACCCGGGTGTGGACCCGGACCCCGACCGACTGGCGTTGGTGCTACACACCTCCGGCACCACCGCCCGGCCCAAGCTGGTCGGCCTCACCCATGGCGCGGTGTACGCCTCGGCCCGCGCCGTGGCCACCGGCCTGGACCTCTCGCCTGCCGACGTCGGCCTGGTGGTGATGCCGCTGTTCCACGTCCACGGTCTGGTGGCCGGTGTCCTGGCCCCCCTGCTGGCCGGCAGCACCGTGGTCCTCCCCGCCGAACGCAACGCCGACCTCGCCGGCCTGCTCGAACGCAGCGGCGCAACCTGGATGACCGCGGTGCCGACCCTGCTGCAGGGCCTCCTGGCGCAGGCCGCGGACCGTGTACCCGACCACCGGCTGCGGCTGCTGCGCTCGTGCTCATCGGCGCTGCCCCCGGCGGTGGGTGCAGCGCTCGAGGCCATCCTCGGGGTGCCGGTCATCGAGGCCTACGGCATGACCGAAGGCACCCATCAGATCGCCTCGAACCCTTTGCCGCCTGCAGCCCGTAAGGCAGGTTCGGTCGGACGGGCGACCGGCCCGCAGCTCGCCGTGGTCGATGACGACGGCCATCCCGTACCGCATGGCACGGTTGGCGAGGTCGTCGTACGGGGCGGTTCGGTAATCACCGGCTACCTCGAGCGGCCCGAGGCCGACGCCGAGGCCCTCCGCAACGGCTGGTTCCGTACCGGCGACCTCGGCCGGCTCGACGAGGACGGCTATCTGTTCCTCGTCGGCCGCAGCAAGGAGCTCATCAACCGCGCCGGCGAGAAGATCGCCCCGCGTGAGATCGAGGACGTCCTCACCGAGCACCCCGCGGTCGCCACCGCGGTGGTGTTCGGCGTGGCCGACGAACGGCTCGGCGAACAGGTCGCCGCCGCAGTGGTACTGCGCGGTGACGCCTCCGAAATGGAGCTGCGCCGCTTCATCGCCGCCCACCTCGCACCGCACAAGGTGCCCCGGCGGATCATGATCTGCCCCGACATACCCAAGGGTGCGACCGGCAAGCTCCAACGCCGTGGCCTCGCCGACCTGTTCGGCCTCGCCGACCTCGACGGCAACGGCGCCTTGCTCGCAACACCCCGGGAGCTCGACGGGCCGGTCGAGGCTTTCCTGGCCGAGCTTTGGGGCGAGGTGCTCGGACGTCCGGTGCACGATGCCCGGGCCCGCTTCCCCGACCTCGGCGGCGATTCGTTGGCGGCGATGCGACTCCTGGTCCGCCTGCGCGAGGACCTCGAGCTCGACCTGTCGATGGTGGACCTCTTCGATGCCAAGACCATCGAGGCTCAGGCCGACGTCGTCGCCGCGGCCCTGCAGGATCGGTGACCACGGTCGGCCCGCCGCAGGCCCGCCACGCCGACCTTGCTGCGGCGCTCGACCGCGCCCGTCAGCGTCGCGCCGTCGGTCCCGTCGGGCCTGCGGTCGCGCCCGGCGCGCCGGTCACGATCGAGGCACCGCTCACCGCCGGTCAGCAACAGATCTGGCTCGGCTGGGCGCTCGACCCGGCGCACAGCCTTCGCCACGTGCGGACTCTGGTGGTGCACGGTCCGCTCGAACGCGCCGTCCTCGATGCCGCCGTCGACGAGGTCCTCGAGCACGCTGACGCCCTGCGTTGCAGCTATCCGCTCGACGGGGATCTGCCCCGCCAGCGGCTCCACCCGAGTTCCGAGGTGCCCCGACGCTGGCGCGACGCGCCCGACGAGCCGGCCCTGCGGGCGGTCCTGGCTGAGGCCGAGGCCGAGGCCGCCACCCCGATCGACCTACGCAGCACCCTGCCCACCACCGTCACCCTGGTACGTCGCAGAAGCGACGAACATCTCGTCCTCATAGTGTGCCATCACCTGGCGATCGACGGCTGGAGCACCACGCGCCTTGCGGCCGTCCTCCACCGTGCCTGTCGAGCCCGCACCGGCGACGAGCACCAAGCCGAACCGGCGCCGCCCCGCTTCCTCGACGTCGTTGCTGCGTCCCCGGCCGCATCCACCGACGCCGCAGACCGGCACCCGGTATCCGGCTTGCTCGACGGGGCTGAACCGATCGTCCGCTGGACCGCTTCACCTGCAGGAGCCGACCTGCGCCTGGCCGTCCATCAGCTCGACCCCGCCGCGGTCGCCCGCTTGCAGAGCGTCGCTGATGTGGCGGACACCACGCTGTTCGCCGTACTGCTCGGTACGGTCTTCATCGTCCTCGGCAAAGCGTGCTCGCTCCGCCGCCCGTTGGTCGGGGTGCCGTTGGCCAACCGACCGTCCCGACAAGCCGAGGCCGCCATCGGCCGGTTCTCGCTGCTGCGCTTCCTCGCCGGCGACCTCCGCGGCGAGCCGACCGTCGGCGAGGTGATCGCCCGAACCGGGCGCGCCTTGCGCACCCTGCTGGACCCGGGTGCCGGTCCGACCGCCGCACTGCTTGGGCCGTTGACGCCTGCCCAACGTCTTCTGGCCGGCAACGTCGTCGTCCAACTGCAGAACTTCGACCCGGCCGCGGGAGTAGCGGGCGCCCCCCACGTGGTAGGCAGCGACCTGCGGGCCGACGGCACCCGTGTGCTCAGCGTGACCGGCGAGCTGCTTGCCGACGGCAGCCTCCGGCTGGTGATCCGCACCATGGCCGACCCTGACGCACCGGCCGAGCTCACCGAGGTGGCCGGACAGATCATCACCGGGCTGCACCGCGCCGTCCGATCGACCAACCTGCCCTGGCACGCCCTGACCGACCACGCCCGACACGACGAACGCACCCTCCCCGGCACGGCACCCGACGCCCCGCTGGTCGCCGAGCCCGAGGGCACCGTTCTCGATGCGCTCCGTGTCTGCACCTCGGCCACACCCGGTGCCACCGCCGTCGACGACGGACAGGTCACCCTCACCTACGCCGAGCTGGCCTCCCGAGCCGAGACCGTCACCGCCACGTTGCTCGCTGCCGGCCTGCGCCCCGGCGAGACCGTGGCCATCACCGGCCCGCGCACCGCCGCAACCGTGGTGGCCATGGTCGGCACCTTGGCCGCCGGCGGGGTCATGATGCCGTTGCCCACCCTCCTGCCGCCGGGCGCCCTCGACGAACGGCTGGCCATCGGCGGAGCCCGCATCGAGCTCACCACGGGCGGACCGAGCGGCCGGGCGTCGATGTCGTTGACCCTCGACACCGACGGCACCGTGCGCTCCGGGCCCGCCACGACCGCGGCCGCGATTGCGGCCGCGACCGCGACCCCGGTGGACCGGCCCGAACCGACGCCGGGGGACCCGGCCTACCTGTTCTTCACCTCGGGGACCTCGTCCGGTCGCGCCCGGGCCGTGATGGGCCGTCATGGCAGCCTGCGCCAGTTCATCGACTGGCAACGTCGACGCTTCCGCATCGGCACCGGGGACCGGGTGGCCATGTTCACCGGCCTCGGCGGGGACGTGACCCTACGCAACGTGTTCCTACCGCTGCTCGCCGGTGGCTGCGTCGTGGTCGCCCCCGACGAACTCGATCCGCTCGACGCCGCCGCCTGGCTGGCCGCCGCAGGGATCACCGTCCTACATGTGACCCCGACCCTTGCCGAGCACATCCTCCGGGGTATGCCGTCCAGGCCGGCCGAGGGGTCGCTGTGCTGGACGTTCTTCGCCGGCGAACCATTGACCGCGTCGCTGGTGCGGCGCTGGCGCGGCCGCATGGCCCGGCCGGGCGCGGTGGTCAACCTCTACGGCCCGACCGAGACCACCATGGCCCGGGCCGCCTTCCTGGTGCCCGACGTGCTCGACGACGAACCCCTGCCGGTCGGTTGGGCCCTGCCCGGCAGCGAGCTGCTGATCCTCGACGACGACGGAGAGCCCGTACCGTCCGGGATGTCCGGCGAGGTGGTGATCCGAACCTGCCACGGCACCCTCGGCTACCGCGGCGACCCCGAGGGCTGGGCCAGCCGGGCCACGTACGAGCCCGGCACCGGGGTCCTGCGCTACCGGACCCGTGATCGTGGTCATCGGCGGGCCGACGGCGCCGTGGTGGTGTCTGGTCGTCTCGACGACGAGGTGAAGATCGCCGATGTCCGTATCGAGCCCGCCGACATCGCTGCTCGCATCCGCCGCGTGCCCGGCGTGGCAGCGGCCGAGGTCGTCGTCGTGCGGCCCGGAGCCGCAGCCGGAGCCGCAGCCGAGCCGAGTCTCGCCGCCGCAGTGGTTCGGACCGATCCGGCCCTCACCGCAGCGCAGCTTCGCCGGACCCTGGCCGAGGAGCTGCCCGCCCTGGCCCTGCCCCGGATCGTCCGCTTCGTCGATCACCTGCCCGTGGCACCCTCGGGCAAGGTCGACCGGGGCGAGCTGCACCGGCTGCTGCAACCCCGGCCGACCCCGGCCACGCCGGCCAGGATCATCGCCCGGCTCGCCGGGGCGGAGCCGGACCGGCCGGCCTTCGTCACGGGCGACCGGACGGTCTGCCGTGGTGAGCTCGACGGGCTGGTCACCGGCCTGGCCGGCCGTCTCAGTCGAGCCGGTGTCCGGCCGGGATCGTTGGTCGGGGTCACGGCCGAGGCCGGCGTCGGGCAGCTCGTCGCCCTGTTGGCGGTGCACCGTTGCGGGGCCGGCTATCTCCCCCTTCCGGCCGACCTGCCACCGGCCCGGCGCGACCTGCTGCTCGAGGACGTGGCGTTGACCCTCGTGATCGCCGACCGCATCGTCGACGGCCTGCCGGCCGGCCTTGCGGTCCTGCGTCTGGACGCCGGACACGGCGGGACCGAGGGCGAGACCGCGACCGGGGTCGGCCGGCCGAGCGAAACCGCCGACGGTGCAGCTACCGCGTCCGAGGTCGATGCCGGCCCCGACGACCTCGCCTACGTGATCGGCACCTCCGGTTCGACCGGACGTCCCTCCCCGGTTGCGGTGTCGCACCGGGCACTCGACGCGTTCGTCGGCGTCGCCATCACCCGCTACGGGCTCGGCCCGCAGGACCGTCTGCTGCGCTTCCACTCCTACGGGTTCGACGCCTCCGTCGAGGAGATCTTCTGTACCCTCGCGGCCGGCGGCACCCTGGTGGACGACGCATGTCTGCGCCTCGGCGCCGTCGGGGACCTCCTGCGACATGCCGCCGAACAGGGTGTCACCGTGCTCGACCTGCCGACGAGCTATTGGCACGTCCTGGTGGACGAACTGCACGACGCCACGGTGCGCATGCCCGAATCGGTTCGCCTGGTGATCATCGGCGGCGCGGCCGCCGATCCCGACGCCGTCCGCCGCTGGCACCGGGTGGTGGGCGACCGGGTCCGCCTGATCAACACCTACGGGCCGACCGAGTGCACGGTGGCGGCCACCACCGCGGACCTCGTCCCCGGCGTGCTCGACGGCACCGGTCGGGTACCGATCGGCATCGCGCTGCCGGGTGTGGCCACTCGGCTCGACGGGGCCGAGCTCCTACTGGGTGGACCGCAGCTCGCGCAGGGCTATCTGGGACGGCCCGAGCTCGACGCCGCGCGCTTCGTCACCCTCGACGGTACCCGCTGGTATCGCACCGGCGACCGCGTGGCGGTCCGACCCGACGGCGGGTTCGACTTCCTTGGACGGGTCGACGACCAAGTGAAGATACGCGGGGTCCGCGTCGAACCGGGCGAGATCGAGGCCACCCTGCGTCGCCTGCCCGGCGTCCGCGATGCGGTGGTGCTCGGTCACCTCGGAGCCGACGGCCAACCGACCCTTACCGCCCATGTCGAGACCGCGGACCACACCGCAGCCGAGCTCCGGCGGGCCCTGGCGACACTGTTGCCCGTCGCGTTCGTCCCGACCGGCTTCGTCGTCCACCATCGGCTTCCCCGGACCCCCGGCGACAAACCCGACCGGGCCGCTCTCCGCGAGGCCGGACCGGCAGCGTCCGGGCAGGTCCAACCGGACGCCCCGGCAGACCCGCACCGTGCCGGCCCGGACCGCACCCACCCGGACCGTACCCACCCAGACCGTACCCACCCGGACCGTACCCACCCAGACCGTACCGGTCCGGATTATCGGCCCGAGCCGATCGGAGCCGGCGACCGGTCCGACCGAGGGCCTGCCGCAGTCGACGACCTGGTGCAACTGTGGCGGGAGGTCCTCGACGAACCGGAGGCGGTCGCCGACACCGACTTCTTCGAGGCCGGTGGCCACTCGCTGCTCGCCGTGCGGCTGTTCGGCCTGCTCGAGCGTCGCCACGGGGTGTCGCTGCCGTTGAGCACCCTGTTCGAACACCCCACCCCGGCCACGCTGGCCTCCCGCCTGGCAGTCACCGTGCAGCCCACCCCTGCCGGGCGGACCACGCCGCCCCGCACCCCGGCAGAGGCATTGGCCGGTCCCTCGCAAGTACACGGGCGCGAACCGGCCACGTCGCGTTGGCGTGCCGGCCGCGATCCGGCGTCGTGGCTGGTGACCATGCGGCACGGTATGCAGGGGACCCCGTTGCACCTGGCGTTCCCGTCGGGGGGTTTCCTGTTCCACTACGAGCGGATGGTGGCGCACTACCCGGCGGGCCGGACCCTGCGCGGGGTCGAGGCTCGGGGCATCAGCGGCTCGGGGCGTTTCGCCCCGTCGGTCGAGGCCATGGGGATCGATGCGGCGTCGGCGATCCGTACCGCCGGCATCGACCGTCCGGTCCTGCTCGGCGGGTTCTCGTCCGGCGCACTTGTTGCCTTCGAGGCGGCACGTCGGTTGCTGCTGGCCGGTATCCCCGTCGCCGCCCTGGTGCTGCTCGACCCGCCCGCCGACTGGAACCGGATGACCCCGCCGCAGTGGTACCGGCGGCGCTCGGGCTTCCGGGCCGACCTCCAGCGCAAGCTGCAGCTGCGCGTGGCCGGCGTACGCGGCCGAACCGTCGACCCGGTCGTGCTGGGCATCCTCAACCATGTACACCACCGCCGGGTGCTGCCCCGCTACCGACCGGCTCCGTTGCCCCGAGCCGTACCGGCCCTGCTGGTGCGCAGCGAGGACCGGCCCATGCAGCCTTGCGCCGGTCCGGCCGTCGAACGGTGGACCCTGCTCACCGGCGCAGTTCCGCAGCTGCTCACCGCCGCTGGCACCCACCTCGGCCCCGGCTCCTTCCTCCAGCCACCCCGGCTCGCGGCCGTGACCGTCGCCGTCGAACGCTTCCTCGACGAGTTCGACCGGTGACCGTGGCCGGCGGAACAACCCCTGGGACCCGCCCGTCCGGGGCGGAACCGACGGCCGGACTCGACCTGCCGGCCCGGACCGTCGTGCGGCACCTGCGGATCGGGCTCGGCCGGGGCGAGGACCCGGCCGCCGACCAGGACGTGCTGTCCATCGACGAACGACTCCGAGCGGTCCGCTTCCACCACGACGACGACCGCCGGCGTTTCGTCCAGACCCGGATGGCGCTGCGGCACCTGGTCGGCGAGACGCTCGGACTCGAGCCGGCAGCAGTGGCGTTCACCACCGTGGGCCGCGGCCGGCCGGTCCTGAGCGGACCGGCGGCGCACTCGGGCCTGCACGTCAGCGCCTCCCACACCGGCGATCACGGGGTCGTCGCGCTCGCCGCCCGCCCGATCGGAGTCGATGTCGAGCTCGTCCGACCGCAGGCCTGGGACCTGGACCTGGCGTTGCGGGTCCTCAGCCCGGCAGAACTGGATTACATCGCCGGCGCTGCGGACCGCGACCTGGCATTCTTCCGCTGCTGGACCCGCAAGGAGGCCTTCGTCAAGACCGGTCACGACGGCCTGACCGACCGGCTACGCGCCCTCACCCTCACCCCGGGACCGAACCCGGCGGGTTTCGTGGTCACCGACCGGGTGCTCGAAGCGGGCGTCCACCTGGCCTGCGCCCACGCCCTGCCGGCCTGACCAGCCTCCCAGTCGGAGCAGTCGGACCGGCCGGACGGACGAGCCGGACCTCAGCGACGGACGCGGACGAACTTCTGCAGGGCGTGGCAGTCGAGCGGCACGAGCCCGGCCCGGCCGCCACCGGCGGCGATCACCTCACCGACGTAGAGGTCGCCGTGCGAGTCGGCCCACAGGCCGTGCGGGGCGAAGAAGCTCCCGGGTGCGCAGGCGTCGTCGTTGCCGAATCGGGTGACGATCTCGCCGTCGAGGGTGAACACCGAGACCCGCGCATGCGGGTCGTGCCCGGGCGGCCCGGCCGGTGCGGGCGCCATCATCGACGAGGGCATCTTCCCGGCCCGGTAGCCGAGCTCGGCGACGTAGCAGTTCTCGTCGGCGTCGATGTAGACGTCGTCGGGCCGCAGCACGTCGGTCCACTCGGTGAGGTAAGCACCCTCGGCGGTGAACACCTGGATGCGCGAGTTCTCACGGTCGGCCACGTACACCCGGCCCGAGCGGTCCACGGCGATGCCGTGCGGCAGGCGGAACTGGCCCGGCCCGGTGCCGGGCTCGCCCCACGAGAAGCGGTGGTCGCCGTCGGGGCCAAACACGTGCACTGCGGCATTGCCGTACCCGTCGGCCACGTACAGCCGGCCGTCGGGGCCGGGCGCGGCGTTGGTGACCATGTTGAACGGGCCTGCGGAACGGGTGACCGGATGGGTCCAGGGCACGAAGCCGGTGTCGGAGGCCACCCCGGCCTGGCCGAGGGTACGGATCAGGGTGCCATCGGTGCGCAGCACCCGCACGGTGTGGTCACCGTTGTCGGCGCAGTAGACGGTGTCGTCGGGGCCGATGCAGATGCCGTGGGCGTTGGTGAACACTCCCTCGCCCCAGGCGTCGAGGAACCGGCCGTCACGGTCGAACACGATGACGGGGTGCTCGCCCCGGCAGAACACGTACACCCGATCGGCGGAGTCGGTGGCAACCCCGGCGACGTCGACGAAGCTCCAGCCCTCGGGCAGCTGCTCCCAGCCCTGCACCACCTCGTACTCGATGCCCTGTGCGCCGGCGCCCATCGGATCTCCCCCTGCAGCCACACGTCCATACCATTTGGTACGGGTGGGAGCCGGCACCCGGCCGGATCGGCCTCGATCGTAGGCGGCCCCACCCCGACCCGGGGGCAGCGCCGGTCGAGGGCGCGGACCGAACGTTCCAAACCGCCGGCGGATCAGAGGTGCAGGCCGCACTCCGTCTTGTCCTGGCCCGCCCAGCGGCCGGCACGGCGATCCTCGCCGGGAGCCACGGCCCGGGTGCACGGCCAGCACCCCACGGAGGGGTAACCCTGGTCGAGCAGCGGGTTGCGCACCACCCGGTGCTCACGGCTGTACGCCTCGACCCGCTCGTCGCTCCAGGTGGCGATGGGGTTGATCTTCACCAGGCCGCGGCGATCACGCTGCAGCACCGGCGTGCCGGCCCGCTCGACCGAATCGACCCGGCGCAGGCCGCTGAACCAGGCGGTACGGCCGGCCAGGGCCGCGTCGAGCGGCTGCACCTTGCGTTGGGCACAGCAGGCGTCCGGGTCGGTCTGCCACAGGTCGAGCTTCGGGGCGTCGGAGGAGACCACCACCAGCTGCGGGTGGTAGCGCCGGCGCACCTCGCCCAGCGTCTCGAGGGTCTCGGGGAAGTGGTAGCCGGTGTCGACGAAGACCACCGGCACGGTCGGGCACACCCCCAACACCAGGTCGACGAGGAGCGCCTCGGACAGCGAGGTGGTCAGCACCAAGCCGTCGCCGAAGGCCTCCACGGCCCAGGCGATGACGGTCTCGGCAGGGGCCGACTCGAACCGGTCGTTGAGCACGTCGAGATCGGCGGGGGTGAGCTGCAGCGAGGCGGGCGCGTACGACATCAAGGATGACCTTAGCTATTCCTGACTATTGCAATCAACTTTATCTGCTTTGAGGGTCGCAGCGGGCCCGAGTCGGGCCTGCAGAGCCCGGAGCCGGGCGGGCCGGTGAGCAGCCGCCCGCCGGCGGGGGTCCTCGGCGAGGGGTCGGCCTGTCAGCCCGGTGCCGGATCTGGAAGAGTGGCGGAATGCGCTGTCTGCTGCTGATCGACCCCGGCGGTCGGGTGATCGTCGGTGACCTCGACAGCGGCGCCCGCTTCGCCTTCGACGACCTGCCCACCGCCGGCGGGGCCGGTGGCCGGACCCCCGCCCGGACCGCGGCCTGGTCACGAACCGGCCAGTGGACGGCCTGGGCCCTCGACGACGAGGACCCCGACGGCACCCGCGAGCTGCGCCTGCACGTGGAGGACACCGAGTCCAACCAGGTCCTGCTGCGCGGCGTCAGCGCGTTCTACCTGTGCCCCAGCCCGTGCGGTCGCTACCTCAGCCACCTGTCTCCCGGGCCGCTGGGCCTCGAGCTGACCGTGTCCGACATCGGCACCGGTGAGCTGCGCATCATCGAGCGCGGCCAGCCGCTGTTCTCGGCATGGTCGCCTGATGCCACGCAACTCGCGGTGCACGTCGGCGACCGGGTCCTCATCGCCCCGGCCGACGGCGGGGCCCCGGTGGTCCTCAGCGAGGACGCCGGCCGGTTCATCACGCCTTGGTGGACGCCGGACGGCACGGTCATCTTCGCCGACGGGGAGCAGCTGGTCAGCGCCCGTCCCGACGGCGAGATCACCCCGCTCGGGGTGCCGGCCGGGGCCGGACGGTTCTGCCTCGACCCCGACGGCAGGCGCATCGCCCTGCTGCACGCCGAGGAGGACCGCACCGCCCTCGTCATCGTCGACCTGCTCACCGGCGAACGCACCACCGTGACCACCGAGCCGACCGCGGCGTTCTTCTGGTCGCCCGATGCCCGACGGCTCGCCGCCGTGGTGCCGGCCGGCCCGAGCGAGCTGCAATGGATCGTGCACGACGGCGAGAGCGTCCGCCGGCTCGCACCGTTCCGGCCGTCCGTCACCTGGCTGCGTGACGTGCTGCCCTTCTTCGAGCAGTACGCCCAGAGCCATGCCGTGTGGTCCGCCGACAGCTGCCGGCTGGTGGCGCCTGCCGTGGACTCCGCCGGCTCGACGCAGGCTGTGGTGCACACCGTCGACGGCCCGCCGATCATCGAGTACCTGTCCGGCGCTCGCCTCGCCTGGTGGGCGGACTGACCCGCAGCCCAGAACACGTCCCCGGAGGAACCCATGGCCCGCATCGAACCCGTCGACGTCGACCAGCTACCCGAGCCCTACGGCAGCGTCTACCAGACGGTGATGATCGGCCGGAACGGCCCGCGCATCAACCTGCACGGCACGGTCGGGCACTCCCCCTCGGTGCTGAGCGCGTTCGTCGCCTTCGCCAACGAGCTGCGCAACGGCACCGTGCTCGACCCGCGGCTACGGGAGCTGACGATCCTCGCCGTCAGCCACGCCAAGGGCGCCGCCTACGAGTTCGGCAAGCACGCCAACCTGGCCCTCTCCCTGGGCGTGCCCCGAGCCCAGATCGACGCCCTCGAAGCCGGCGAGCCGCTGAGCGCCGCCGTGCAGGACGAGCGCTTCGACCAGGCGGGCCGGGCGGTGGTGGCCCTGGCCCGCGAGTCGGTGGCCGAGGTCCGCATCAGCGACGCCACCTGGGCCGCGGCCGCCGAGCACCTCGGCGAACGCGAGCTGATCGAGGTGCTGCTGCACGTCGGCATGTACTCGATGACCGCGCACCTCACCGAGGGCGTCGAGATCGACATCGAACCGTGGTTCGAACGCCGCTGAGCCCGGCTCCCGGGCCGGCGCGGGTCAGACCAGCGGCATGACCTCGGCAGCGAAGGCCTCCATACGGGCCAACATGCGGTCGAGGTCGTTGGCGGTGACGTTGACCATCATCGTGGTCACCCCGGCATCGGCCAGCGCGGTGATGTCCTCGGCCCGCTGCTGCGGCGAACCGGTGAAGGCCAGGCGGCCGCCTTCGGGGCGGGTCCGCTCGGTCTCGTCGTGGAAGGCGCAGTTGTAGGCCAAGGCGATCGTCGACGGGTCGCGGCCGGCGTCGGTGGCCATGGCGACGAGCTTGTCGCGACGGGCGACGAACGCCTCCACGCTGTCCATGCGGAATTTGGGGTTGGTGCCGAAGGGGTACCAGCCGTCGCCGAGGGCCACCGTGCGGCGCAGTGCCGCCATGCTCTCGCCGCCCACCCACACCGGCGGGTGCGGCTGCTGGACCGGCTTGGGGTCCGCGGCCACCTCGACGAAGCGGAAGAACTCGCCGTCGTAGCTGGCCCACTGCTCGGTCCACAGCCGCTTCATGATCGTCACGTACTCATCGGTAACCCGGCCCCGGGCATCGAAGTCGGGCAGGTTCAGGCCCTCGAACTCCTCGCGCATCCAACCGGCGCCGATACCGACGATCACCCGGCCTTCCGACAGCACGTCGGTGGTGGCCAGCGACTTGGCCATGAACACCGGGTTGCGGTGGGGCACCACGATCACCGAGGTCAGCAGCTTGACCTTCTCGGTGGCGGCGGCCAACCACGACAGCAGGGTGAACTGCTCCATGCAGTCGGTGCTGCCGTCGGCCGACCAGGCGAACTCGCCGCTGTCGCTGTAGGGGTAGTTCGGGCTGATCTGCCGGGGTACCAGCAGATGGTCCGACACCGAGACCACCCCGTAGCCGAGGCGGTCGGCGGCGGCGGCGATGGTCCGCAGGGCCGACGGGGTCGCCAAAGGACCCCGGAACGGTGCGCTGAAACCGAACTGCATGTGGACCTCCACGAGTCGTGCGCCGGGAACCTACCGCGCCGGCGCCGACGTCGTGCTAGGACGAGGCCGTGAGCACCGCCCCCACCGACCCGCCGACCGAGCACACAACCGACCCGGCAGCCGGCCAGGCGATCGATCCTGCCGCCGAGGTGACGGACTTCTTCGAGCGCTACATGGCGGCGTTCAACGCCGGCGACACCGAAGCGTTCGCCGCGTGCTTCCACCCGCCCGTCACGGTGCTGCCGGCTCCCGGCGCCGAGGAGGCCGGGGTGGGCCGCACGCTGCCGATCCTCACCGACCCGGCTTCATTGCTCGGCCAACTCCCCGACTACTGGGCCCACTCGACGGTAGACGCGCTGACCCCACTGGGAACCGTGGCCCCGCCACCGGTCGACCCCGACGCCCGCACCCGCCGCGGCCCGCGGCTCGGTGTCGTGGCGACCGCCACCCGGTGGGACCGCGATGGCCGTCCCTACCACCGCATCCAGGCGCTGTACCTGCTGACCCGCCAGGACGGGGCGTTGGGCATCAAGATGATCAGCGAGCTGGTCAGCAACCTGCTGCCGCGCTGAGCGCAGCCCGGGTCGGGCAGATCGACCGGACCAGCTGGTAGGGCCGAGCCGGCCCGGACCGCGCGAGTTGACGGTGGCGTAGGCCGGCAACCACGCTGCGCACGTGAACGATGACCTCCCCGACGCGCTGGACGGGCTGCTCGCCGCCCTCGACCTCACCGAGACCGGCCCCAACACCTTCGTCGGCCCCGGTGACATCCCCAACGACTACGGGATCTTCGGGGGCCACCTGCTCGGCCAGGGTGTCGCCGCAGCCTGCCGCACCGCTCCGGCCGGGCGGGCCATCCACTCCTTCCATGCCTACTTCGTGGCGGGCGGACCCGCCGTCGGCGACATCGAGTACCGGGTCGAACGCATCCGCGACGGTGGCACCTTTGCCCATCGCGAGGTCCGGGCCATGCGCGGCGAGCGGGAGCTGTTCCGCCTGACCGCCTCGTTCCAGGCCGAGGAGGAAGGCCTGGAATGGGACGCGCCCCCGTTGCACCTGGCCGGGCTGGCCGGCCCCGACGACCTCGCAGACCTCGATGAGCTACTGGCCAACCGCGAGACCCCGGTGTTCGACGAGTACTGGACGAACCGGCCGCGGGCGGTGCAGCTGCGCTACGCCCACGCCCCGTGGGCGGAGGCCGGCCCCGCCGACGACGACGGCATCCGGGTGTGGTGGCGCACCCCCCGCCCGGTAGGCGACAACCCGCACCTGCACCGGGCCATCGCCGCGTTCGTGGCCGACGAGTCGATTTCGGACAACGTGCTCACCCCGCACGGCCTGACCTGGACCGGCGAGCACCTGATGGTGGTCAGCCTCGACCACGCCATGTGGTTCCACCGGCCGTTCCGGGTGGACGAGTGGCTGCTGTTCGTCCAGCGCCCGCTCGTCACCGCAGGGGCACGGGGCCTGGCCCTGGGCCAGCTCCACGACGCCGAGGGGCGCCTGGTCGCCACCTGCACCCAGGAGGTCCTGGTGCGGACCGGCCCGACCCGCAGCTGAACACCGTGCACCCACCGGCACCCGCCGAGGACGGTCCGAGACGGGCGCGGCCGACCCTGCGTCGTGACCCGCAGCGTGGGATCGTTGGGTGATGCCGACCGCGCCGCTGACCACCCTCGCTGCGCAGTTCGCCACGACCGGGCCACGACCGTGGCTGGTCATCGGTGCGGTCGTGCTGCTCGCCTGGAGCATCGGCTTCGCCGCCCTGGCCCGGGCGTCGGCACCGCGTCTGCCCCGCCCCGACGCAGAGACGAGCGCGCCCGGCATCGAGGCCCCGGCCACGGCAAACCTGCTGACGCACCGCTGGAGCGTCACCCGCTCCGCAGCGTCGGCGACCCTGGTCGATCTCGCCGCCCGGCACCACCTACGGATCGAACGTATCGGCGAGGGCACGATGCTGGTGCGCGTGCCCCGAACGACAGGGACGGCTCGCCGAGAGCCATCGCTGGTCTCCTTCGAGCAGTCGGTCCTCGAGTTGGTGTCACGCCATGCCGTCAACGACACGATCCCCGCACCGGCCTTGCTGGAGGCCGCCGGACCGACCTGGTTCGACGACTTCCGCCACCTCGTCGAGGGCGAGGCCATCGCCGCCGGCCTGGCCCGCCGACGCTGGACCAGAACCACCGGCGTGGCGCTGTGGGCCACGTTGGCCGTCGCACTGCTGCCCTGGTCGATGGCGTACGACCGATGGAACCCCGGCGCGGTCACCAGCGTCAGCACCAACTGGGTCGGGGTGATCGGCGGCGCCGCCCTCATCGCCGCCCTGGCCACGAGGGCCGGGGCACGGCGACTGCGCGGGCTGAGCCACACCGCTGCGGGCCGCACCTCGGCCGCCCATTGGCTGGGCGTCAAGCGCTCCTACCAGCACACCGGCTCCTTCGGCGAGCTGCAGGCCGACGCCGTTCAGGTGTGGGATCGCCATCTGGCCTACGCCTGCGCCCTGGACGAGGCCCCGGCGGTCGCGGCCACCTTCCCCATCGGCCCCGACCGCGACGACGAGGTCTGGAGTCCGGCCACCGGCCGCTGGCGTTCGGTGCCCGTGGCCGTTCCCCGAGGCGCAGGCCCGCCGCAGACCCCCGGTCAGACCGCACTGAGCGCCGCCTGGGACACCATCGTGGCCACAGCCGGTCTCGTCGTGACCGGGTGGTTGCTCACCATCGCCCTGTCGGGCCCGCTGCTCGAGTCGGTACGCGGCTGGGCGGGGTGGTTCGAGCCGGCCCTCCACGTCGGCCTCGGCGCATTGGCAGGCCTGGTGGTGCTCTTCGCCTTTCGACTGTGGCGCCGAATCCCGGTGCTCGTCTCGGCCATCGGCGATCGCAACCAGCGCACCCACACCGACGGCATGTTGGTCGCGACGCTGGTCCGGACCGATCACAACCGCAATGGCCACACCACGACGCGGCACTACAGCGTCGTCGACGACGCTCGCGGGACCACACCGTTGCGCGCCTTCGCCGGGCACCACCCGGCCCTCGCCCGATACCAACAGGTACGGGTCGAACACTCGCCACGGCTGCGCTACGTGTACTCGATCACCGAGCTCGCGGGACCCGACACGACCGTGGCCGGCGTCACACCCGCACCGCCCGCGATGATGCCGACCGAACCGCCGGCCGGCTGAGCGCCGCAGCGCCCGGCCGGCTGGCCAGCTGGTTGGCTGGTTGGCTGGCTGGCTGGCTGGTTCAGGCCTGCTGCGGGCCGCGGATGAGCTGGCCCGGCATCGCCCCGGTGGCCTCGCCGTTGCGGTAGATGACCTCGCCCCGTTTGATGGTAGCGACATACCCATCAGCACGTTGCACCAGACGGCGCCCGCCTGCGGGAAGGTCGAAGACCATCTCCGGGGCGTGCAGGGTGAGCGAGTCGAAGTCGATGACGTTGAGGTCGGCGAGCATTCCCGGCTCGAGCGTGCCCCGGTCCCGCAGGCCGACCTGGCGGGCGGTGTCACGGCACTGCCGGCGCACCACGTACTCCAACGGCAACCGTTCGCCTCGCTGCCGGTCACGAACCCAGTGGGTCAGCATGTACGTCGGGTAACTGGCGTCGCAGATCACCCCACAGTGGGCGCCACCGTCGGACAGACCCGGCACGGTGTACTCGCTGAGGTTCATCTCGCGGATGACCTCGAGGTCCCCGTCGGTGAAGTTGGCCAGCGGGAACAACATCAGCTCCCGGCCGTCGCGCTCGAGCAGCAGGTCGTAGGCCATCTCGACCGGGGCGACCCCGACGGCTGCGGCGCGGGCCTCGATGCTGTCCTCGGGGCGGGGCTCGTACTCCGGCGGCTCGCCGAGCGGGAACATCTTGTGGAAGGACTGCGCCACGATGCCCGACATGCCCCGGGTGCGCTGCTGGTGCTCCTCGATGAGCGCGGCGCGGATCTGCGGGTCGCGCATGCGGGCCACCCGCTCGCTGCGCGGCAGCGCAGCGAGCTCGCGCCCGTAGGTGGGGCAGGTGATGAACGGGTGCATCGACGACTCGAGGCCCAGCAGCAGGCAGACCGGCCGGATGGCGACCTGGGCGGTGAGGTCGTGCCCGGCGGCACGCGCCTCGCCGATGCGGTCGAGCACCTCCCGCCAGCGCTGGGGGTTCTGGTCGTTCTGCACCAGCAGGATCGACAGCGGTGCGTCGCCACCCTCGGCGAGACCCCGGAAGATCTCGAACTCGGTGTCGAGGTCGCCGAAGTCCGACACGATCTCGAGGTGGCCGAACCCGGTCTCCCGCAGCGCCTGGCTGATGCCCCACAGCTCGGCCGGGGCGCTGCTGAGGGTGGGGATCTGGTTGCCCTCGCGGTCGCGGTGGTTGATGGTGCGCGAGGTGGTGAAGCCCAACGCCCCGGCCCGCAGGGCCTCGACGGTGAGACGGCGCATCTCGGCGATCTCCTCGGCGGTGGCCGGCTCCTCGTGGTCACGGCCCCGGTCGCCCATCACGAACACCCGCAGGGCGGAGTGCGGCATCTGGGCGCCGACATCGATCAGGCGCGGCAGGCCCTCGATCGCATCGAGGTACTCGGGGAAGGACTCCCAGTTGAAGGTGACCCCTTCGGCCAGCGCCGCGCCGGGAATGTCCTCGACGCCCTCCATCACGCTGATGAGGAACTCGTGGCGGTCCGGGTGGACAGGGGCGAAGCCCACGCCGCAGTTGCCCATGACCACAGTGGTCACGCCGTGCCACGACGAGGGGCTCAGCGCCGGGTCCCACACCACCTGTCCGTCGTAGTGCGTGTGGATGTCCACGAAGCCCGGGGTGACCAGCCGGCCCTCGGCGTCGATCTCGGTACGGCCGACCTCGGCCACCGACCCCACTGCGGTGATACGGCCCCCGTCGACGGCGACATCGGCGATACGAGCCGGCGCACCCGTCCCGTCCACCACCCGTCCGTTGCGAACAACAAGATCGTGCATGACAAGCCCCCCGGCTCACTCGGTGTGTGCCGCCATGCTACGGGTCCGGGGCCTGCCGGTCACGGTCCGGCGTTGCCCGGCCGATGGCCGGATCGGCCAGAATGCGCCATGACCCGAGACCACGGCGCCGCCGATCCCGCCGAATCGCTTCGACCGCTGGGCGACGGCGCCTGGCTCGGACTGCACCGGGTCGAGCCGGACGCCGAGCGCTGGCAGCTCACCGTGGTGCCCCGCCTGTGCGGACGCACCGGCAACCTGCACGGTGGTTGCTCGCTGGCCGCCGCCTCCACCGCCATCGAGGCAGCCACCGGGCGTCCGTTGACGTGGGCGACCGCCCAGTACGTGGGCCGGGCCACCGTCGGCGAGACGGTCACCTACTCCGTGCAGGTCGCCTCGGCCGGAAACCGCACCAGCCAGGCCGGTGCCGTCGCCACCGTCGGCGACCGGCTCGTCGCCAGCTTCAGCGGCGCGTTCGGACAGCGCCCGGGCGGCGCCGTCCGCAGCTGGGGTGCACCCCCGGTCGCGCCCCGGCCCGAGGACTGCCCGCCCTATGCGCTGGGCGTCGAGCCGGAGGGTTCGTTCCACCGCACCGTCGACCTGCGCGTCGCCGCCCAGGACGCCGACGCCGGCACCGTGGCGTTCTGGGTCCGCATGCCGGACGGTATGCACCAGACCGCAGCCGGGTTGGCCATGCTGGGCGACTACGTACCGGCCGGTTTCCGGCTGGTGCTGCAGGAGACCGAGAAGCCGGCATCGAGCCTCGACAACACCGTGCGGGTGGTGGCGCTCGAGGCCGCCGACTGGCTGCTGCTCGACGTGCGCCTCGGCGCGGTCGGCGGCGGTGCCGCCCACGGCGACCTGCGGGCCTGGTCGCCCTCGGGCCGTCTGCTGGGCCTGGCCAGCCAGACCTTCGCCTTCAACATCTGACCCGCACCGACCCGGTCGCCCGCCCGGAGCGCTCGCGCCGCACTGCGGCCCCGAGAAGCGCGTACCCTGCCTCCGAGCCGGCGCGAACACCGGATTCGTCCGGGTCCGCGGAGGAGTGCCCGAGAGTCAGCGGAACTCGGGCAAGGGCAACAGGATCGTGAATTCGTTCCCCTCGGGATCGGCCATCCGTCGATGGCTGTCACCGTCGGGCTCCTCGATGATCGCCACCAGCCGGCCCCCGAGTTCCTCGATCTGCCGCTGGGCGATGTCCATGTCGACGACCTCGATGTCGGCCCGCAGCCGGGCGTCGCCCTTGGTCGCACCCTCGGGGAGGGGCTGGAAGGCCAGGTACGCGCCACCGCGGTCACGTTCGAGCTGGATCCAGCCCTCCTGCACCTCGTAGACGCCGACGCCGAGGATCGACGGGCGTGGTCGCTGCTCGGGGCCATGGCCCTGTCCCTCGCCGCCCTGTCCTTCGACGTCAACGGCATCGGGACGGCGTTGCCCGAGCTGTCGCGGGAGCTGGGGCTGGGGCCCGGCGCCCAGACCTGGGTCGTCAATGCCAACGTCATCGCCATGGGCTCGACGCTGCTGTTGGCAGGCCATCTCGCCGACCGGCTGGGGCGTCGCCGCCCGTTGTTGACCGGCATCGCCGGCTTCGCCATCGGCTCGGCACTGTGCACCCTCGCCCCGGGCGGGGCGGGGTTGATCGGCGGGCGTGTGGTGCAGGGCCTGGCCTCGGCGTTGATCTTCACCACCAGCCTCGGGGTGGTGATGGATTCCTTCCGCCCGGAACGACGCAGTTCCGCCATCGGGGCATGGGGGGCCATCGCCGGAGCGGGATCGGCGCTCGGACCCGTTCTCGCCGGGGTGTTGACCTCGACGGTGTCCTGGCGCGCCTTCTTCGCCCTCAACGTGCCGTTGTGCGCGCTGTCGCTCGTGGCCGTAGCGCTGCTCGTCCCTCACGAACGCCCCACGGCGGCGACGACGAACCGACCGTGGACGCTGGGACTGCTAACGGTCGCCCTGTTCGCCATCGTCTTCGCCCTGCAGCAGGGCCCGGTCTGGGGCTGGACGGCTCCGGGCACGCTTGTCCCGCTGGCCTTCGGGCCCTTGGCGCTGGCGGGTCTGCTGCGCACCGAACGCCGTCGCACCGACCGCATCGTCCCCGTTGCGGTGACCAGCGCCCCCCGCTTCCTCGGGGCGAATGCCGTCGCCGGTACGGGAAACTGGGCCTTCGGCCTCGCAGTAGTACACGTCGCCATCTACCTGCAGGGCGTGCGAGGGTTCAATGCGGTGGGCGCAGGCGGCGTGTTCCTGGCCTTCTCGGGCGCCTTCGGCCTGGCCAGTGCCCTCATGGGCACCCTCGACCGCCACCTCGGTGTGTCGGTGGTGATGGGCGCCGGTGGTGCGCTGATGGCCGGCGGGTTCGCCGTGCTGGTGTTCACCACGCAGTCGACCCCGCTGGTGGTGATCCTGGCGGGCCTGCTCCTCGCCGGCGCCGGTCAGGGCCTCGTGTTCGACGGTTCGACCGCGGCGGGGCTCGAGGGCGTTCCTCCGATGGCCGCCGCCGACGCCTCGGCGGTCACCCAGACCGTCCGCCTGATGGCCATGGGCATCGGGCTGGCCGTGGCCAACGCTCTCGTGGTCGGCGCCGGCGGCACCGGGGACGTGACGGCGCAGCTGGCCGGATTCCGCCGGGTGATGCTGTCGGGGGTCGTCGTCTCGGTGGCGTGTGTGGGCGCCGCCCTGCTCCCGCCGCGGTCCCGGGTGTCGCAGTAAGGTTCAGCCCATGCTGCTCCCGGACCAACGCGACGCAGCGCGCGTCCTGCAGGCCGTGTACGGCGCGCTGGCGCCAATCGGCCTGTCCGAGGTGCAACGCGAGCTGCTCGAGGCAATCGGCGACGGGATCTACGGCCTCGCCCCGGCCGCCTTCGAGGACGACGCTCTCACGGCCGAAGCCTTCCTCGCCACCGAGCCGAGCATCGAGCTGCGCCAGCAGGTGATCAACCTGCTGGCGGTGACCGAGCTGGTCGCCCATCCCATCAGGCCCGCGAGCACAGCCGCCGCCGCCGACGTCGCCCGGCAGCTGGGGGTGAGCCCCGGACTGCTCGTCGACGCCCGGGCCATCGCCGAGCGCCACTACGCCGTGGCCTACCTCGACCTGCAGCGCAGCAGCTGGTACGCCAGGCACACCCTCGAGGGCGCCTTGCACGGCCGGTTGTGGCGGGAGATCCGCTCCAAGCTGGCCTACAGCGGTGTCATCGCCGACGCCGAGATCTCCCGGAAATGGCACGCCCTCGAGGACCTGCCCGAGGGCAGTTGGGGCCGGGAACTGGCCTACTTCTACCACCGGCACAACTTCCCGTTCCCCGGCGACAAGCACGGGATCTACGAGCTGGGTGCGCTGCACGACTTCGTGCACGTGCTCACCGGCTATGACGCAACCGCCGAGGGCGAGATCGACACCTTCGCCTTCATCGCCGCTGCCATGCCCGACCAGAGCGGACTCGTGCTGCTGGCGGTGACGCTGGGATTGTTCCAGAACGGCAGCATCCACCATGTAGCCGGCAAGCGGGTGCGGCTGGCCCGTACCGACACCCTCGGCGATCTCGGTGCAATCACCCGCATGGCCCACGCCCTGCGCCGGGGCCGGGCCTGCAACGTCGACGTGATGGGCGGCATCGACCACTTCGCGCTGGCGCCCCTGCCGCTCGACGAGGTGCGTGCCCAACTCGGCGTCAGCGCCTGACGGACTACCACGAATCGGCCGGTCGGCACCGACCCGTTCGCCCGCCCGGAGCGCTCGCGTCGCGCCCTCCACGCCGTACGGTCCGCAGGGGATCACCCAGGCGCGCGCCGATTTCCTCATCGGGGAGGTATCCCCCACTCCATCGGGCGAGGTATTCCTTCTCCGGAGCGGTCATCGTGACGCGAACGGGAGCCGGAACACCTATGCGGGTATGTCGGAAGGCGGCGATCGGCGCCGTGGCGATCGCGCTGCTTGCCCTCCCGGCCACCGCAGGTGCTCAACCGGCGGCGAAACCGACAGCCTACGTCGTCACCTTCGAGGGCCCCGCGGTGCCGAGCGTGGCCGATGCCACCGACGCCGCGCAGCGGCAGCGGCTCGACCGGGCCCTGCAGCCCCTCGATGCCCGCAGCGACGTCCTCGACGCCGAACCGTTGGCCGGACGCACCGCGAAGGTGACCACGACCCTCAGCGCCGCGCAGCTCGCCTCGCTGCCCGGGGTAGCGGCGGTCGAGGCCGACCGCAGCCTGCAGCTGTTCGACGAGCCGTTCCAGGGCGACCAGTGGCACCTCGCCAACGACGGCCGGTCCGGCGGCGTGGCCGGTGCCGACGTGGGCGCACCGACGGCGTGGGCCACCAGCACCGGTGCCGGCGTGGTCATCGCGGTGATCGACACCGGCACCCAGCTCGACCATCCCGATCTCGTCACCCAGCTGTGGCACAACTCCGGGGAGACCTGCGGCAACGGCCTCGACGACGATGACAACGGCTTCGTCGACGACTGCGTCGGCTGGGATTTCGGCCAGAACGACAACATACCGAGCGTGGCGGCCGGGGCGAGTGGCCCGCACGGCACCCACGTGGCCGGGATCATCGCTGCCGCCCGTAACGGCATCGGTGGCTCAGGTATCGCCCCCGACGCCCGGATCATGAGCCTCAAGGTGGCCGACAGCGGCGGCACCCTGCAGCTTTCCGCGGCGATCGCCGCCGTCATCTACGCGGCCGACAACGGCGCCCGGATTATCAACGCCTCGTGGGGCACCTCCACCCCGTCCGCGGCCCTGCGCAACGCCTTGGCGTACGCCGGCACCAAAGGGGTGTTGGTCTTCGCCGCCGCCGGCAATACCGGCACCTACCTCACCACGGCGGGCCCGTTCCCGGCGGGCTATTGGACCGGGCTGACCAACCTCGTGTCGGTTGCGGCCACGACCCGCCAGGACCTGCGGGCCTCGTTCTCCAACTACGGCCAGGTCACCCTCGCCGCACCGGGCGCCGACATCGTGTCGACCTATGCCGGAGGGGGCTACGCCTCGCTGTCGGGCACGTCGATGGCCGCACCGGCCGCCGCCGCGGTGGCTGCCATCCTCCGTACCGCCGCCCCCGCCCTGACCCCCACGCAGCTGCGCTTCCTGCTCGCCGCCACCGCCGAGAGGCCGGCCGGGCTCGAGGGCATGGGCAGCGGACGGGTCGACGCCGCCGCGGCCATCGCCGCGCTGGCCCCCGGCGCACCGGCGTTGCCGCTGACCCCGCCGCTGACCCCGACGCCGGTGGAGAAGCTGTCGAGTATCACCCTGCCCGGCCCAGGCAACGTGACCGTTCGAGGCTTCGGCAGCAGCGCCACCGTCACGTTCAGTCCCCTCGCCGGCAGCTACCGCCCGCGTATCAGCGGCTACCGGGTCCAGGTCGGCTCGACGAGCGTGACGCTGCCGGCCGGCGGGCCGTACCGGGCGGCATTCACCGACCTTCCCGCCGGGCGGCTACCGGTCAGCGTCCAGGCGCTGCTGATCGGCCCGGGCCGCGCCATGGCGACGGCGTCCTTCGCCACCACCGGCGCCGCCTCCCCTGCCACGAACGGCAGTATCGCCGCCGGCTATGGCGCGGCCACCGTGTCGTTCCGGTTGGTCAGCGCTTACCAGGGTGCCGAGCCGGTGACCGGCTACCGGGTCACGGTCGGCAGCTCGTCGATCACCCTCAACGGCAACCAGAGCTCGGCCAGGTTCAACGATCTGCCGGGCGACGCGCCGCTCGCGGTGTCCGTGACGGTGCTGCACGGCGCCCGCGACGGCCAGGTCACCCAGCTCGGCTCGGTCACGCCGCTGCCCCGCTCGGCGCCGACCGCCCCAACCGCGCTCGGCGCCACCGCCACCCGGGGCAAGATACTGGTCGGCTGGCGGCCCCCCGAGATCGGTGTGGTCACCATCTACCGGGTGACGGTGGGGTCCCACTCGATCACCCTGCCCGCGTCGTCCCGTTCGGCGACCATCAGCTCCCCCGCCGGCCCCGCGGTGGTGAGCGTCGTGGCCACCAACACCTACGGCACCTCGGTAGCGGCCACGGCCAACCTCGTGGTGCCGAACTGAGCCGACCCGGTTCGATCGGTCCCGGCCTCGAGCTGCCGCTCAATTGACCAGGCCGGCAATGACGTTGACCATCACCGCCAGGATGATCGCACCGAACAGGTAGGCCAGCAGCGCATGGCGGGTCACGGTCCGGCGGATCGGACGGCTGGTGATGGTGGTGTCGGAGATCTGGAAGGTCATGCCGATCGTGAAGGCCAGGTAGGCGAAATCGCCGTAGTCGGGCCGGTCCTCCCCGAAGTCGAGGCCCCCGACCGGGGCGCTGTAGTACTGGTGCGCATAGCGCAGCGCGAACTCGGTCTGTACCACCAGCCACGACAACAGCACCGTTGCGGCGCACGCGGCCAGTACGGCGACGCGTTGGCCGCGGGGCAGGTCTTGCGTGGCGGCAAGGGCGACGCCGGCCCCGAGCAGGCTGGCCACGCTGGCCGCCACCACCGCGACCGACCGGGCCACCCGGCTGTTGTCCTCGAGGGTGGCCACGTTGCGGGTCTGCTCCGGGTCGAGGCGACCGACGGCGAGCCAGACCCAGCCGACGAAGGCCACGGCGGCGAGATCCCAACCGAGCAGCGAAGCCAGCGCCACCGGCAGCACCACGGCCGCGCCGAGACCACCGAGGATGCCGACGTGGGCCACCACAGCCACGCGACGCCGGCCCGACACACCCCTAAACCAGCCGTTCGCCGCGACCGGCAGGGACCCGTTCGGGTCACGGCCGGCCGCACGGTCGAGCGGTTTGGGGTCCGGGCCGGCCATCACCGCAGTATCGCACCGGCGCGACCCCCGGGAGCCGGTAGCACCGGGCAATCGGCGACGCGCACCTGCGGGAGTTAGTCGACGGTGAGTTCGGCGGAGAAGCCGTCGCCCTTCTGGCCGGGCTTGCAGGTCAGCTTGTAGGTCTTGCCCGAGGCCAGCGTGACCGTCAGATTCTTGCTGCTGCCGGTCAGCACGTTCTCGACCTCACCGAGGACCTTCGAGCCCTCGTACACGTAGAGCTCGCTCACGTCCTTGGCGGAGTTGGTGAACACGAAGGTGGTCTTGCCCGCTGCGAGCTCCTTCGACGCCGGGGTGCAGGCGCTGTCGCTGCCGGCCACCGCAATCTCAAGTCCGCCCCCGGCGTCGCCATCGTCGCCGCTGCTACTGCAAGAAGCGGCGGCGAGCGTGGCGGAACACAGCAAAGCCGTGGCGGCAAAACGGTGGATACGCATGACGGGACTCCTTGGTCGGATCGGGAACGATGGGCTCTGGGCGGGAACGGTTCAGCGCACCGAGGCCGAAGGCCGGGGGGCCGACGCCGCGGCCGGCTCGGCGACGGCGGCCGTGCGCTGCGGGCGCAGGAAGAGGTACATCACCGGCACCAGGTACAGCCACCAGACCACCAACTCGAGCAAGGTCGGCTGCGGGTTGAAGTTGAAGATGCCCTTCAGCAGGGTGCCGTACCAGCTGCCCGGCGGGATGGTGCCGGACACGTCGAACGCCGTGTTGGCCAGACCAGGCAGCCAACCGGCCTCCTGCAGGTCGTGCACGCCGTAGGCGAGGACCCCGGCCGCCACGATCACCAAGCCGATGCCGGTGTAGCGGAAGAACTTGCCGAGGTCGAACGCGATCGCCCGGCGGTAGATCAGGTAGCCGAGCACCACCGAGGTGGCCAGGCCCGCCAACACCCCGAGCAGCTTGGCGGCGCTGCCACCGCTGTTTCCCTGGGTGAGTGGCCACACGAACAGGGCGGTCTCGATGCCCTCACGGGCCACCGCCACGAAGGAGGCGGCCACCAGAGCGACGGGGCCCATCGCCAGGGCGTTGTCGACCGCAGCCTGCAACTCGCCCTTGAGGTGCTGGGAGGTGGAGCGCATCCAGAAGATCATCCACGTCACGAAGGCCACGGCGATGAAGGACATGATCCCGCCGAAGACCTCCTGGGCCGTGAAGGACATCTCGCGGGAGGTGAACGTGAGCACCGCCCCGATGGTGGCGCTGAGCAACACTGCGGCGCCGACCCCGATGGCCACCTTCGGCAGATGCTCGCGCCGGCCCGTCTTGACCAGATAGGCCACGAGGATCCCCACCACCAGGGACGCCTCGAGTCCTTCACGCAAACCGATTAGGTATGTCTGGAACACCGCCGGCCTCCCGTAGCGCGTGCCGAAGCAACAATGTTCACTATGCCTAACAACTAACGGGCGAGTCAACACGTAGCCGGAAGCTGTCCGGGTGCACGTTCCGGCGGCGGGAACCGACGGGCGGCGCTACGGTGCGGCCACGAGCAGCGGGAGGGACTCCACCATGAGAATCGGCATCGCATCCACCTTCGGCGGATCACCGAAACGGGACATCGGCTTCCTCAAGGACTTCGCCGTGGCCTGCGAGGAGGTCGGCTTCGACGCGCTCTACGCTCCCGAACACGTCGTGTTCTTCGCCTCCTACGAGTCGAAATATCCCTACACCGAGGACGGCTCGCCCAACTGGGGCCCCGACACCGGCCTGTACGACCCGCTCTTCGTGTGTGCGGTGGCGGCCATGGTCACCACGAAACTGCGCCTGGCCACCAGCGTGCTGATCCTGCCCGAACGACCAGCGCTGCTGACCGCCAAGGAGGTCATGACCCTCGACCACATCGCCGGTGGCCGCTTCGACCTCGGCATCGGCATCGGCTGGTCCGACGAGGAGTTCGCCGCGCTCGGCGTACCGTGGCCCCGCCGCGGCAAGCGGGCCGACGAGTACATCGAGGCCATCCGGGAGGCCTGGACCAACGACCGGGCCGCCTACCACGGCGAGTTCGTCGAGTTCGAGAATGCCGTACTGCGGCCCGCCCCGCTGTCGGGCACCGTGCCGGTCATCGTCGGCGGCGACTCCCCGGCGGCGATGCGCCGGGCCGCCCGCCTCGGCGACGGCTGGTACGGCTGGTGGGCCGGGGTCGAACTCGAGGAGCACATCGGCAAGATGCGCACCATCCTGGCGGAGGCCGGCCGCAGCCAGGGCCCCGACTGGAGCCTGCGGCTGGGCCTGCCCATCGCCACCGACACCCCCGACGAGGTGGCCGTCAAGGCCGCACAGGCCCGCGACGCCGGGGTGGACGAGTTCGTCATCGCCCCCGGCATCCCCACCCGCGACTTCGACGTCCACCTGCGCCGCTGGGCCGACGCCCTCGCCACCGCCCGCTGAACGCCCGACCCCGCCGGCCGCACCATCGGTACTGCCGGCCGGGGTCGCTGCGCCCACGCCTGCCGGCGCCGTCAGGCCAGGTTGGCCCGCAGGCGGGGCACCACTTCCTTGGCGAAGCGTTCCAGCGAGGCGTTCATCACCGACGGGGCGAGCCCGGGAGGGCCACCCCAGGTGACGAGGTCGGTGACGCCGTGCTCGGCCATGAACACGCTGAGCTCCTCCACCACCTGGTCCACGCTGCCCACCGTCCACGCCAGTGGGCTGAGCGGGATGTTCGGCCGCTCCCCCTTCGGGGGCCGACCACCCATCACCTGATCGTTCGCGGTCTTCAGCAACGTGCCGTACACGCCCCGGCGGTACCGCTCGGCGGCCGCCACGGGCGTCCACTCCCGCTCCGGGTCCTCGGTCACGAACACCCCGCGGATGATGCCGACCCGGTAGTTGCCCGGGTCACGGTCGGTGGCGCGCAGCTCCGCCTGCCACGGGTCGAGCACGTCGGCCCGGGCACCCTGCGGCAACAGGTGGGTGTCGAAGCGGGCGGCACGCAGCGCACTGGCGAGGCTGGTGGCCCCCATCCACAACGGCGGACCGCCTGCCTGCACCGGGTCGGGGGTGACCCGCAGGTCCTCGAAGTTCCAACGCTTGCCCGCGAAGCTGAACCGCTCACCGGTCCAGGCCCGCCGCAGCACCTCGATGCACTCCTCGGTCAACGAAACCCGGCGTGAACGCGGGATACCGAAGCCCTCGAACTCGCCGAGGGCGTAGCCCATGCCGACGCCGAGCTCCATCCGGCCGTTCGAGATGTTGTCGAGGATCGCGAGATCCTCGGCGAGGCGCACCGGATGACGGAACGGCAGCAGACAGATGTCGGTCGAGAACCGCATGGTGGTGGTGCGCGCCGCGGCGGCACCGGCCACCGGCACGAAGTTCGGCAGGTAGCCGTCCTCGAGGAAGTGGTGCTCGGTGAACCAGCAGAGCTCGAGGCCCCACTGCTCGGCCAGCTCCACCTGCTCGAAGGTCTCCGCATAGACCCGCGGCATGGGGATGTCGCAGCCCGGAGGGCAGCGGAAGTCGTGCACGACACCGAAACGAAGAGGTAGTCCCATGGAGGCGACAACGTAGCAACCGGCCGCGCTCACCGGCCCGGACCGTCAGCCGCCGACACGCACCTCGACGCCCCACAACAGCTGCTCGATCGCCTCATGGAAGTAGATCAGGCACGGCTCGTTGCGACCGAAGACCAGATCGCTCTGGGCACCCGACCGGAACGAGCGCTGGATCTGCTCGCACACTGCGTAGTCCTCGCGGTCGATGACGTCCACGATGATGTCGAGCGACTTCTGCCAGCGCGGCCGGTGCTCCTCGCCCGCGGCGTCGGCCGGCGCATAGATCGTGGTGACCGATCGGGTGCGACCGACCCCTTCGCGGTACAGCTGGAACAGCTGCACGTGGTCCTGCTGGTAGATCATGATCGTGTTGGGGACCAGGAAATAGTTGATCGTGGCGTAGGGCAACAGCTCCCAGCGGGCGCGGGGCTCCGCGACGCACGCGCCACGGTGCCGACAGACGTTGCGGAACGCTCGCACCACGCCGTCCTCGCCGCGCACCACCACGACCGGCGTCTCGGCGATGGTCAACGTGATGGAGTCACCGGGCCCGGCGACGTCGCCGGACATGCAGGCCAGTACCGGCCGATGCCGGAACAGCCGCTCGATCTCCTGCTCATACCGATCGGTATCGAGATAGGTGGCGACGGGATTCCGGTACATCGACGGCGCCAGATCGGTGGTGTTGCCTACGGCGCGGTGGGCCATGACACGGTCCAGCAGGGCGAGCTGCGTCGTGCGATCCATGCCAGCCCCCTCGACCCACGGTTCGTCCTCGAACCCCGGGCCGTCCTCGATCGACCGGCACCGTAGCCCCACAGGGCCCGGCCCGCTCGGAGCCGCGATTCGGCCATCGGTCGGGAACGTCTGCCCCTAGGGTGCGGCCCATGTCCTGGACTGAGCGTTACGCCGCCAAGATCCTGACCATGCAGCAGGCCGCCGGCCTGGTTCGTGACGGGGACCGGGTGATGGGCGGCATGCCCGAACCGGCCCCGTTCCTCACCGCGCTCGGCGCCCGTACCGACCTGCACGACGTCGAGGTGTTCCTCGCCGCCCCGCGAACCGGCGGGGTGGCGGTCGCGGCAAATGCCGGGATGACGCTGCTCACCAGCTTCCTGACCGAGGCGACCCGGCGAGCCGGTGTTCCGGTCGAGGTGCTCCCGGTCCACTTCAGTGCGATGCCGGGGTTCATCCGCCGCTGGCGGCCCCGGGTACGGGTCGTGCTGGTGGCCGCGCCCGGTGAGGACGGCACCGTCCACCCGGGATCGGCGCTCGCCAACGACGACGAGCTGGTCAGGGGCGAGCGCCCCGACGATGCCGTGGTGATCGGCATCGTCGACCCGAACCAACCCCGCCTCCGCGGTGCCGCCTTCCACGTCGAGGACTTCGACGCGCTGGTAGCGCTGCCCCAGGACACCGACCCGCCGTTCTACGACAGCAGACGGGTCTCCCCCCACCTCGAGACCATCGTCGGCCACCTCGACGACCTCATCCCCGACGGCGCCACCCTGCAGTCCGGCGTCGGCGGCCTCCCCGAGTCGGTGGTGGCGCATTTCGGCCACAAACAGGACCTCGGCATCCATACCGAGGTGTTCGGTCCGGGCCTCGCCGAACTGATCGGTACGGGCGCGGTGACCAACACCCGCAAGACGTTCTATCCCGGCGAGACGGTGTTCACCATCGCCCTGCCCGAGACGCTCGACGCCCTCGCCGGCCATCCGATGGCCCGCCTCGAGTCGGCCTCCATCGTCCTCGACCCTCGCCAGATCGCCCGCAACCACCGGATGCGCTGCGTCAACGCCACCTTGCAGGTCGACCTGTTCGGCCAGGGCAACGCCGAGATGCTCTCCGGAACGCAGTACTCCGGCGTCGGCGGACAGCTCGACTTCCTGCGGGCCTGCACCCTGGCCGAGGACGCACTGTCGATCCTCGTGCTCGAGTCGACCACGGCCAACGGCTCGGTGTCGCGCATCGTGCCGCACCTGTCGCCCAACGCCACCACCGGCGGACGCTACGAGACCCAGGTCGTGGTCACCGAGCACGGCGTGGCCTGGTTGCAGGACGCCACCATGGCGCAGAAGGCGCAACGGCTCATCGCCATCGCCCATCCCGCCCATCGCGACCGGCTCACCGAAGCCGGCCGTGCCGCCGGTCTGTTCTGACCGGTCGTCCGCGGCGGCCGCCCCAGTCGCAGGGTCGCCGTTCCGGGCGCGACTCGGCCCGGGCGCGACTCGGCCCGGGCGCGACTCGGCCCGGGCGCGACTCGGCCCGGGCGCGCCACGGCGAGCCCGCCGGAAAAGCGGTCGTCCCCTCGATGTCGCAGTGCCGAAGCCCTGCGGCCGTTCTGGGACGAACCTGCTTCCCGTCGGACTCGCCGGGTAGAAGGGCCGAACGCCGTGCGACGCGAACGTCGCCAGATCTCAGCGGTGGTCAGCTCGGTGGCGGCAAGCCACCGCAGCCGATCAGGCCTCGGTGTTGACCGCGCTGCGGCGGCGGGCAGCCTGCACCACAAGCACACCGGCACCTGCGGCCACCAGGACCGACGCCAGCTGCACGGTGGAAGCGGTGTTCGAGCCGGTGCGGGGCAGGCCGTCGGTGCGGGGCAGGCCCACACCCGGGCCGCCGGCCTCGACGCCGCCGGAGCCCGAGCCGGAGCCGGGGGCGGGCGGGTAGGCCGCACCGGCCAGCGGGCCGGTGGCAGCGGTGAACGCGAGGGCGCTGAGCACGCAACCGGCGAGCGGAGCTGCGAACGACTTCGGGAAACGGGCCATGGTGAAACCTTCTCTGTGCTGTCGGGGTGTCGGCGTCGGTCGGCTTGACATGGTCTTGCCGGTTGTCCCGGGCCCTCGCATGGCGAGGAATCCGGGCCTGCTCTCAGGGTAAGGAAGGGGTCCCCGAGGTGGGTTCGCCCGTTTTGGTTGAATCCCAACGGGGCCGTACCCCGCGTGAGGGAATCGTGTCGGGTAGGCGGAGCGGACGCGGTGGGCACCCGATCGGCCGATAGCGTTTTGCAGCGGTGAGCACATCGTCAGCGGTCAACGCCATGGGCCGATCGTCCCGGTCCGAACGGCCGGAGCCCCGGCCCCTCCGCCCCGTGGTGACCACGGGCGCGGCGGCCGTCGGCGGGCTCGTCGCGGTCCTGGCCGACCTGCACCCCACCGGCACGGGCTGGCTGGACCCGATTGTGGTCTTCGTGGCCGCGGCGTTGGTCGCCATGGCGGCCGCCGCCGCCCCCTGGTGGGCGTCGGCCGGGGTGTGTGTCGTGGCCGCAACCCTTGCCCCCGGTTGGGGTTGGGCGCTGGTCGGCCTGGCCGGTGCGGCTGCCGCCGCTGCGGGGAGCTTCTCCAACCGCCATCGCGACTGGAGCGGTGCGATCGCGTCGATCGCCGCGATCGGCGTGCTCAGCCGGCTCGAACATGCCGTCTTCCCCGGCTTCACCGCAGTGGTGTCCCTCGGCTTGCTCGGCGCGCTCCACCTGATCGGCTCCGCCCGCTGGCCCGCACCGCTACGGCGCCGCAGCCGCCAGGCGTTGGGGGTCCTCGCCGCTGCGGCCCTCGTCGCGGTCGGCGGCCTGGCCATCGCCGCCTGGTCGGCATCGGGCCCGCTCCGCGCCGGCAACCGCGAGGCCCGGCTCGGCATGCGGGCGCTCGAAACGGGCGACCTGCCCGGCGCCGCGACCGCGTTCGCCGATGCCGGCCATGCCCTCGACGAAGCCCGTCGCGACCTCTCCGTCTGGTGGACCCGGCCTGCCGCGATGGTGCCGGTCGCCGCCCAGCACCGGGCCGCGGCCACCGCCCTGACCACCGCCGCCGCAACTGCGCTCGAACGGTCCTCCGCCGCATTGACCCGGCTCGACCCGGCACAGTTGGCCCTGACGAACGGGGCAGTCGACATCGACACCATCAGCGATATGGCGACACCCCTCAGCGAGATCGACACCGCCCTCGCCGGGCTCGCCCGCACCATCGACGACCACGAGTCGGTCTGGCTGGCACCGCCACTCGCCGACCGCCTCGACACCTTCGGCGGCATGCTCGGCGAACGCCGGCCCGCTCTGGCCCGGGCCCGCACCGCCATCGACCTCGCCCCGGACCTGCTCGGACGCAATGGGCCGAGGCGGTACCTGATCGCCTTCCTGCACCCCGGCGAGGCCCGCGGACTCGGCGGCCACATGGGCAACTTCGCCGAGCTGACCATCACCGAGGGCCAGTTCGAGCTCGCCGACTTCGGGCGCAGCGTCAATCTCAACCGCGGCGGCACCGACCCCGGCGGTCGCGTCATCACCGGTCCGGCGGAGTTCATCGAGCGCTGGGGCCGCTTCGGGTTCATGCAGGAGGACGGCACCACCGACCTGATGCCGTGGAGCAACATCAGCATGCCGCCCGACCTGCCGATGGTCGGTGAGGTCATGGCCCAGCTGTACCCGCAGAGCGGGGGTGGTCCGATCGACGGGGTCATCGCGTTGCTTCCCGAGGCGCTGTCCGCGCTGATGCGCTCGACGGGCCCGGTCGAGGTCCCCGGGATCAGCCAGATGGTCACCGCGGACAACGTGGTCCGCTTCATCGAGAAGGACCAGTACAAGTACTACGACGGCAGCACCACCGACCGCATCGACGGCCTCGAGTACCTGGCCCTCACCACCGTCGGACGCCTGCTCGACGGCGGGATGCAGGAACCCACCCGGCTGCTCGAGGCGTTCGGACCACTCGCCGCGGACGGTCGGATCATGGTGTGGAGCGCCCACCCCGACGAGGAGCGCCTGTTCGTGCAGGCCGGCGTCGGGGGCAACTTCCCGGCGCTCGAGGGCCGCGACGGCATTGCCGTCACCATCGACAACGGCGGCGCCAACAAGCTCGACGCCTACCTGCAGGTCAGCACCGAGTACCGCTGCCGTGTCGACCCGGCCACCGGCGCTGCGACCGCCACCGCCACCATCACCCTGACCAACACCGTCGACCCCGTCGGCAAACCCGACTATGCCGTGGGCAACGCGGTCGGCCTGCCCCGTGGCACCAACCGGATGATGGTGTCGGCCTACAGCGCCCTGCGGGCCACCGCCATCGGGCTCGACGACCAACCGGTGACCATCGACGGCAAGTACGCCTCGGTCGGCGGCTCCACAACCTTTGGCTGGAACACCGCCGAGATCTGGGTCGACGTCGACCCGGGCACCACCCGGGTGGTGACCGTGCAGCTCGTCGGCACGCTCGACCCGAGCCGCAACGACATCGTCGTGCACCGCCAGCCAATGGCCATCCCCCAGCGCTACGACCTCGCCCGGGCCTGAGCCCTCGACCTACCAGGTCTAGGGTTGCGGGAGAGCCTGTCGAGGGCGGGCCCGAGATCCGTGGGATGTGACCGATGAGCACGAGCGAGCTGACCCCCGAGACCGTCCAAGCCGAGGTCGAGGCGTGGCTCGACGCCAACTGGGACCCCGACCTGAGCGTCCGGCAGTGGTGGAAGCTCCTCGCCGACGCCGGGCTGAGCTACCCGCAGCTCGCCGCGCCGTTCGGCCGTGGCTACACCCGCGAGCAGGCCAACGGCGTGTCCGCGGCGCTGCGGACCAAGGGTGCGATGGGCCCACCGGCGGGGGTCGGCACCTTCCTGGCGATGCCGACCATCCTGGTCCATGGCACGCCGGAGCAGATCGAACGGTTCGTGCGACCCTGCCTCGAAGGCGCCCAGAGCTGGTGCCAGCTGTTCTCCGAGCCCGGCGCCGGATCCGACCTCGCCGGGCTGCAGACCCGGGCCGTACGCGACGGCGACGAATGGGTGGTGACCGGCCAGAAGGTGTGGACCTCGACCGGCCAGCACGCCGAGTACGGCATCCTCATCGCCCGCACCGACCCCGACCAGCCCAAACACCAGGGCATCAGCTACTTCCTCATCCCCATGCTCCAGCCGGGCATCGAGGTGCGGCCGCTGCGCGAGATGACCGGCCATGCCGTCTTCAACGAGGTCTTCCTCGACGGCGCACGGGTGCACGACAGCCTGCGCCTCGGCGATCTCGGTGCCGGGTGGGCGGTGGCCAACACCACCCTCAACCACGAACGGGCCGGCATCGGCGAGGCCTCGGGCGGGTTCGGCCGGGCCCTCACCGGCGGGCTGGCCGGCCACCTCGATCGGCCCTGCCACGAGTTCCTCAAGGGCGCCCGGCCGCAGATGGGCCAGGGCCACATCTCGCCCGGCACCATCAAGCGGTTCATCGCCATGGCCACCGAGCGCGGCGCGCTCGGTGACCCGCTCGTACGACAACTCTTCGCCGAGCTGCACACCCGGGTACAGGTCATCACCTGGAGCGCCAAACGGGCCCGCGGTGGCGCGGGCGGCCGGACCGGTGTCGAAGGACCGCTGGCCAAGATCGCCATGACGGAGGCGGTGCAGTGCGGGCGAGAGCTCGGCTGCCGCATCCTCGGACCCGATGCCCAGCTGTGGGGCGACGAGGCGGTGACGGAAGGCTGGTTCCAGGAACTGGTGGTGTTCTCCCCCGCCCCGGGCATCTACGGCGGCACCGACCAGGTGCAACGCAACATCATCGGCGAACGCGGCCTCGGCCTGCCCAAGGAGCCGGGCCACCCTCGCGAGACCGCGTTCAAAGACCTCCCGGCCAACGCCATCCGCTGAGCCCGACGACGACCCAGCCGGGTTCAACCGGGCCGGGTCAGGCCGACCGGGTTCAACCGGGCCGGGTCAGGCCGACGGGGTGTGGCGGGCCAGGAACTGCTCCATCTCGGCCATGGCCGTGGCGTGATGGGACGCTTCCTTCCAGAATTCGACCAACGTGGCGTTGGGGGCCAGTTCGGCCAGCCGCCGGGAGCTCGACTCGGGGTGGTAGAGGTCGTCGCCCAACAGCACCAACAGCGGCGTGGTGCAGGCCCGCACCTGGTCGTCGCCGGCGGTGAAGAGGAACTCGTCGACCCCGTACATACGCTCCCGGAACTCGGCCCAGGCCTGTGGGGTCATGTCGGGCCGTTCGGGCGCCAGTTCCACCGCCCAGCTGTCGAACATGTCGTAGAACGCCTGCCGGTTCCCGTCGAGGCCGATGGTCTGGAACACCACCCCGGATGCCACCCGCTGCGGGGCCGCGGCCGCCAGCGCCATGATGTACGAGCCGCCGATGCACATGCCGGCGACGTGGAACCGGTCGACCCCGAGATGGTCGAGCAGCGCCAACTGGTCCGCGGTGTAGGTCTCCCAACCGTCACCGGCGCCCACCGGGGCGGTGGATCGCCCGGCATTGCGCTGATCCATGGCGATGACCCGGTAGCGGTCCGACAGCTGGGTGATCGGATTCCACGGCGTGCGCTCCCAGAAGGTCATCTCCGAACGCATCCCGCCCGGGGCGATCAACAGGATCGGGAACCCGCTGCCGTGCTCCTCGTAGTACAGCTTCACATCGCCGGATTCGAACATGGGCATGGGAGAACGCTCCTTCGCGCGGCACGGTGGTGGCCGCACGGTAGCGCGCCGCTCCGCCCCACGGCGCTCAGTCGTAGGACCTTCGCAGGAGGCTGCGGGCCAACGCGTCGAGGGCGAACACCGTGTCCCGATCGCCGAGCCGCCAGAAGTCGAGCCCGTGATCGACCCGGTCGAGGATCAGCCCCTCGAGGTCGGAGGCCCGCAACACCTCGACCGCCACCCAACGCCCGTCGGAGGTCTCCCCGCCGTCGCCCGACTGGCGATACCCGTTGGAACGGCACCAGCGCACGAACGACTCGTGATGGGGGCACAGGACAGCGGTCACGAACAGCACCGCTCCCAGCCTGCCCCATCCGAAGCGACGTTGCCGCCTCGCCCGACCGCGCTTAACGGACCCGACACGGCCGACCCGACAGAACCGGCCGAGGGGCCGGGCGTCGGGCGTCGGGCGGTAAGGTCACGCCTGCCCGTCAACCTGCCAGGGGGAACCATGAAAGCCGCTGTGCTCAACGCCCAACCCGGCCCGCTCGAGATCGAGGACATCCTCATCGACAAGCCGGGCCCGGACGAGGTCCTGATCCAGGTCAAGGGGGCGGGACTGTGCCACTCGGACCTGCACTTCATGGAGGGGATTTTCCGTACCAAGCTGCCGGCCGTGCTCGGTCACGAGTCCGCCGGCATCGTGGAGGCCGTCGGTGAGAACGTCCGCTACGTCAAGCCGGGCGACCATGTGATCTGCTGCACGTCGATCTTCTGCGGCCAGTGCCGCCAGTGCCTGTCGGGTCACCCGTACCGTTGCACCAACCCCGCCGCCACGTCCCGGCCGCGCGGTTCCGCCCCGCGGTTGACCAAGCACGACGGCACGGCGGTCGACCAGTTCGCCCGTCTCGGCGGGTTCGGCGAGCAGATGCTGATCCACCAGAACGGCGTGGTGAAGATCACCCCGGACATGCCGCTCGACCGTGCCGCCCTGATCGGGTGCGGCATCACCACCGGTATGGGTGCGGTGTTCCGCACCGCCCAGGTGCCGCCCGGTGCGACGGTGTGCGTCATCGGCGCCGGCGGCATCGGCCTGGCCGCCATCCAGGCGGCGCGCATCGCCGGCGCAGTACAGGTCATCGTGGTCGACGTGTCCGACGAGAAGCTTGAGGTCGCCCGCCAGCTCGGCGGCACCCACGTCGTCAACGCCTCCAAGGTCGACAACGTGGTCGAGGCGGTCAAGGAGCTCTCCGACGGCGGCGTCGAGTACAGCTTCGAGGCCATCGGCCTGAAGGCCACCAGCGAACAGGCCTTCAACATGCTCGGCGTGGGCGGCACCGCCACCGTCATCGGCATGGTCCCCTCCACCCAGAAGCTGGAGATCCGCGGCATCGACCTGCTCGCCGAGAAGAAGCTGCAGGGCTCGATGATGGGCTCGAACCAGTTCCGCACCGACATGCCCAACATGGTGTCGATGTACCTCGACGGCCGGCTCAAGCTCGACGAGATGGTCTCGGCCACCCTGAAGCTCGAACAGATCAACGAGGGCTACGCCGCCATGAAGCGCGGCGAGGTCACCCGCCAGGTCATCGTCTTCGACTGAGCTGGCGTGCCGGTCGAACTCAGCGTCGACGGTCCCGTCGCCGTCGTCACCATCAACCGGCCCGAGGTGGCCAACGCCATCGACCGGCCCACCGCCGAGGCGCTCGCCGACGCGTTCGCCGCGTTCGACGCCGATGAGCGCCTGGCGGTGGCCGTGCTCACCGGGGCCGGCGGCACGTTCTGCGCCGGCGCCGACCTGAAGGCGTCACGCAGCCGCGATCCCGGCCGGGTCCTACGCACCGGACCCGACGGGGACGGCCCGTTGGGCCCCACCCGCCGGTTGCTGGGCAAACCCACCATCGCCGCGGTCGAGGGCCATGCCGTGGCCGGCGGGTTGGAGTTGGCCGCCTGGTGCGATCTGCGGGTCGCCGCCACCGATGCCGTGTTCGGCGTGTACTGCCGTCGTTGGGGCATCCCGCTGATGGACGGCGGCACCGTGCGGCTCACCCGGCTGCTGGCCCACAGCCACGCCCTCGACCTGATCCTCACCGGACGGGGGGTCAGCGGTGCCGAGGCCCAGCAGATGGGTCTCGCCAACCGCCTGGTGGCGCCCGGTCGTGCGCTCGAGGAGGCGCTGCGCCTGGCCCATCAGCTCGCCGAGCGCCCGCAGGCGGCGTTGCGGGGCGATCGCCTCGCCTCCTACGAGCAGTGGGGCCAGTCCCTCGACGACGCTCTGCGGACCGAGTACGAGCACGGGATGCGGGCGATGCGTACCCGCCAGTTCGTCAACGGCCTGCAGGACCACGCCGAGGGCGGCTGGCGGATGCGCCCCGGCTGGAGCTGACCCCCGGACCAGCCGCCCACCAGGCCCAGCCGCCCACCAGGCCCGTTGGACGGGCGGGGCGGATGCACGCGGCCCGGCGGGCCGGCGGTGTGGGACGATGGGCCGATGCTGCTCGAAGGAAAAGTTGCCATCGTGACCGGTGCCGGCTCGGGGATCGGGGCCGAATCGGCCCGACGGTTCGCGGCCGAGGGCGCCGCCGTGGTCTGCGCCGACATTCGTCTCGCCCGCGCCGAGGAGACCGCCGCGGCCATCGTCGCCGCCGGCGGCCGTGCCACCGCGGTGGAGGTCGACGTGCGCCGCGCCGCGGACAACGAGGCCATGGTCAACGCCGCCGTGCAGCACTTCGGAGGCCTGCACGTGGCGTTCTTCAACGCCGGCACCATCCGGCCCGGCAACGCGGTGAAGCTCAGCGAGGACGACTGGGACGTGGTCATGGACACCAACGTCAAGTCGATCTTCCTCGGCGCCAAGTACGCCGTCCCCGTCATCGCCGACAGCGGCGGCGGGGCCATCATCAACACCGCATCGGTCTCGGGGCTGCGCGGCGACCCGGCCGGCGTCGTCTACGGGGCCAGCAAGGCGGCGGTCATCAACCTCACCCGTTGCCTGGCCACCGACCACGCCCGTCAGAACATCCGGGTCAACTGCATCTGCCCCGGTGCCATCGAGACCCCGCCGGTCCAGCGCATGCTGGCCGACCCCGCAGCGGCGGAAGCCACCGGCCGTTCGCATCTTCTCGGCCGCATCGGCCAACCCGGCGAGATCGCCGCCGCCGCGGTCTGGCTGGCCTCGGACGAGTCGTCGTTCGTCACCGGCGAGGCACTCGTGGTCGACGGCGGACTCACCTCGCGCGCCGCACTGGTCAACATGGGCGATCCCCGCCCGACGAAGGGCTGATGACATGAACGAGCTGCAGGGCCGAACCGCGGTCGTCACCGGCGGGGCGTCGGGCATGGGCAGGGCGTTCTGCGAGCGCTTCGCCCGGGCCGGCATGCGCGTGGTGGTGGCCGACATCGAGCAACCGGCGCTCGAGGCCGTGGTGGACGAGCTCCGCGCCGCCGGGGCCGAGGCGATCGGCGTGCGCTGCGACGTCGGCCGACCGGAGGACCACGAGGCGGTGCTCGCCGCGGGGATCGAGGCGTTCGGCCAGGTCAACGTGGTATGCCTCAATGCCGGTGTGAGCGGCGTCAACAAGCTCAGCTGGAAGCTGTCGGTGGACGACTGGCGTTGGACCCTCGACGTGAACCTGTGGGGGGTCATCCACGGGATCCGCACGTTCGTGCCCCATCTGATCGAGCACGGCGACGGCCATGTGGTCACCACCGCGTCGATCGCCGGGCACACCTCCTCGCCGTACGGTGCGCCCTACAACGTGTCCAAGCACGGGGTCGCCACCATGACCGAGACGCTCTACAACGAGCTGCGGCGGGAGAACTCCACCGTCGGCGTGACCTGCCTGTGCCCCGGCTTCGTGGCCACCAACATCCTGGACTCGCAGCGCAACCGGCCCGGCACGGCGCCGGCACGCACCGAGCCAAAAACCGATGGCGACGGGGGCGGGAACCGCTTCGTGGAGATCGCCCGTCGCATGATCGACGGCGGCAAACCGCCGGCAGAGGTGGCCGCGCTGGTGCATGACGCCATCCTCACCGACCAGTTCTGGTTGTTCACCGATGAGGTGTGGGACGCCCCGATCGAGCGTCGTCACCGCGAGATCGAGGAACGCCGCCCGCCGACGCTGCCCACCCCGAAGCGGAACTGACCGGCGCCGCCCGCCGCCCGGCGCTCAGCGCCTGATTGACGCGACCGGGCGGGTCACATGGGCCGGCGGGAAGCCCCAGCCGGGGAACCACACGTGCTGCGCAATCGGGACCGTGCCCCCGGCCACCACGATCAGCAGCCGGTCGGGGTCGACCAGCACCGGCACGTCACCCGGTGGCGGACCGCCCTTGACGGCCGAGGCCACCCAGAACCGTCGCCACACCGAGTCAGGGATGACCGCTCGCTCGGCCAGCATCGCTGCCACGTCGAGGCGCGACAGGCCCTGCCCGGCCAGTTCCGCCGCGGTGTGCGGGGCCAGCAGCAACGCCGCCGAACCGCCGTGCAGCGCGGTGAACGCCGAGGTTGCCGAGGCCATCACCGACACGACCTCGTCGAGCCCGCCGGTCACGTTCACCGCAGACTCGGCCCGCCCGGCGATCATCACCGCGTCGTGCGGGCCGAAGCCGAGACCGACCCGCAGTGGCTCCCACGGGCAGCGCTCATCGTCCTCGGCGACGCAGAGCGTGTAACGCCCGGGCTGACCGGCCCCGGCGAAGGACAGGGCACCGGGCCAACCGCCGCCGAGGTTCTGCAGCACCAGGCGCAGAGCCCGGCCGATGGTGGCGTTGCCCCGCCATCCCGGCCCGAGCACCCCGAACCCGCTGTTCAGCTCGGCGGCTTCCCGGCGGGTCGCCGGCGCGCTGATCACCACCAGGGGCGTGACGTTCTCGTCCGTCGTCTGCACTCCGGCCAGGTTGAACGCCGGGTCGCACACCGCCTCGACCGCGGCCAGCACGAAGGGGAACTGCTCGGTGCCGCATCCGGCCATCACCGCGTTCGCCGCCACCCGCTCGACCGTGGCGACCCCGCCGAGCGGCGCGAGCACGCCCACCTGCTCGGCCGGTCGCCGTCCCGAGGCATCCACCAACGCCGCCACTCGGCCAACGGTGGGGGCAACCACCGGCAGGCCGTCGGTCCAGCCCCGCCGACGGAACGCCCGCTCGAGGTCGGCCTCGGCGGCAGGCCCCCGGAACAGTTCCACCCGCTGGCGGGGGAAACGCCCGGCTTCGGGAGCTCGTGCGGTGAGACCGGCCTCGGCGCTGCGGGCGGCGAGGGTGTCGTCGAGCCAGCTGCCGTCGCGGCGCTGAGCCACCGGCACCAGCACCCACTGCGAGCCTGCGCCGTCGCCGCTCACCGGTCGCGGGCGTCGGCGAGGCGGGCCTCCCAGTCGGCGGGTAGCCGCACGGCCTTGGCGGTGGGGAACCCCAACATGCCGTTGTGGGCGAAGACATACGCATTGGTACGCAACGGATCGCCGGTCACCGCGATCTGGATGTGGTCGGGGTCGGCCACGATCGGCACCAGGCGATCCGGGTCGGTCGACTGCTTGAAGACCCGGTCGGCCTTGCGCAGGTTGACCAGGTCCTCGAGGGTCCGCCGGCCGGGCACCAGGTTGGTCCACTCCCCCAGGTACCGCTCGAACTTGGAGGCCGGCAGGCGGGCCCGTTCCCACAACGCAACCTTGAGATCACGCCGGGACCACCCGCCGGCGGCGATGGCCCGAGCCAGGACCGGGGTCAGCAGCAACAGCGGCCGGTAGGTGTCCGAAGCCACGCCGACGGTGAACACGTACTCCCAGCCGCCAATCTTGGTGAGCGCGTCGGCGAGGTAGTCGACCATCTGCTCGGGGGTCTGGCCGAACACCGAGGTGACCACCCCGCCGCCGGTGTAACGCGAGATGGTGACGGCGTTGTCGCCTGAGGCGAAGCCGAAATCGCTCGACTGGGGCTGCCAGCCGATCTCGGCGAGGACGGCCTCGTTCTCGGCCATCGCCACCCGCCAGGTGTTGCCGTACGTGCCCTTGTCGGTCTCCCACGGCAGGAACCCGGCCACGTTGCGCAGGTACAGCCGGAAGAACCGCCCGACGCTGGTGTTGGCCTGGAACCCGTCACGCAACGCACCCTGCTCGTTGTTGAACCCGAGTTGTCGGGCGATAGGACCGTTGACCGTTATCAGCGTCTCCGCCCCCGGCGTGTTGCCCGAGTGCTCGACGCCGTACGCCGGATCGGCCAGCGCCTCGACCACCGCGAGCAGGACCGGGAAGTACTCGGGCCGACAGCCCGCCATCACCGCATTGACCGCGGTCGACCACACGGTCGCGGCCCGGCGGTCGGGCAGCAACGAGCCGAAGCTGTGCTGCGGGTCGAGGTCGGTGTAGCCCAGGAACGTCTCGACGGCCTCCATCGTCGGGGGCACGATCGGCAGCCCGTCGGACCACCGGTTCTCGTAGTAGAGCCGGTTGACCTCCTCGAAGGAGCCGCGGAACACCACCGCAGTCGGCCCTGGTTCGGGTGCCACCGTGGCCTCGTCGGGCGTTGCGGTGAGGTTCTCGATCACCCGGGCCAGGGTGACCTCGACGATGTTGCGTTCCAGCTCGTCATACCGCTGGGTATCGACATGACCCGGCACCACGGCGACCGGCAGGTTCGGCATGCCCAGCCCGCTCGAGGTGGAGGCAGCCTGGCCCAGGAAGCCCTCGCAGACCAGCGACGAGGTCGGCACCCCGGCCAGTTCGGCAGCAGCGGATGCCCGCAACACGGCGGGCGTGCAGCTGCCTCAACACCCCATCCCGGAGATGGCGGCGTCCACCCCCAGCTCGCGGAAACGAGCCGGGAAGCTGTCGAGCACGTCGTGCTCACCGGCACCGTGGGTGGTGCCGAACGCCTCGTAGGAGACGAACTGCACGCCGGGAACCAGACGGGTCAGCTCGCGCTGCAGGATGGGGAAGATCTCATCGCCACGGAACAGGTAGTCCCAGATGAAGGCGATGCGCATGCCCTCCAGGCTCGCCGGACGCGGTGCCAACGACACCAGCTCGGCGGTACGCGGGCTGCGGGGCCATACGACGTCGTAGTCGGACATGGCCGATGACTACCACACCGACGCCACGTACGTCGCCGCATCGGGCCGCTGCGTGCACCCAGGCCGGACCGCACCGGCACTAGCGTGCAGGCCGCGCCTGGAACGGACCGATCCCGATCCGTCGGCCCGGCCCGACCTCGGAGAGACCAATGTCCACGCTCATCATCGCCCTCATCGCCTTCGCCGTCGCCGTCATCAGCGGCGTGCTGTGTGCCCGCATCGCCGGGATGAAGGGCCGCCACCCGACCTTCTACGGCGTGCTCGGCTTCTTCCTGCCGCTGATCACGCTGCTGGCCCTGGTGATCCTGCCATCCAAGCGCCGCGTGGTCCCGGCCTGATCGTTCAGTGGATGATCGTTCAGCGGATGATCCGGCGCTCGCGCAGCGCGGCGATCTCGGCCGGGTCGAGCCCTGCCTCGGCGAGCAACTCGTCGCCGTGGGCACCGAGCCGAGGCGCGCCGCGACGGATCGACGCCGGGGTGAGAGCGAACTTCCACGGCGGCGACACCGCACGCACCGGGCCGTACCCGTCGTGTTCGACCGTGGTCAACGCGCCGATCGCCGCCACCTGCGGGTGTGCGGTGATCCGCTGGTAGTCGGTGAAGGGCACCGCGTCCCCACCCACCTCGTGGAACCGGCGGATGAGCTCGTCGGTGTCCCAACCCGCGAAGGCGGACTCCCACACCTCCTTGGCCTCGACCGCGTAGCGACCGAGCGGGGCGGCCTGGCGGCCGAAGCCCTCGAAACGGGGGTCGTCGAGGTGTTCGATCAGTCCGAGGCCGATCATCAGCCGGTCGAAGTCCTCGCTGTTTCCCCGTCGCAGGCCGAACAACAGCTGCCCGTCCGCCGTGCGGTAGCCACCCTCCGGCGGGTTGGTGTAGTGGTCGAGATGGAAGCCGAACCAGTCGTCGGGGTTCGAGCGCGCCGCCCACATGATCCCCCGTAGGTGCAGCAACGTCCCGAACATCGACACCGCGATGCGTTGGCCCCGTCCGTCGCGACGCCGGGTGAGCAGGCCGGCCAGCGCCGCCTGGCAGGCGAAGATGCCGGTGTTGAGCCCGGCCACGTCGGTACCGAGCCGTACCGGCGGGTCGCCGATACGGCCGAGCGACGCGGTGTATTCGGCCATCGCCTGTACCGCCAGCTCGGCGGCGGGCTGATTCGCGAGGGGGCCCTGCTCGCCCCAGCCGGAGACGGCCACGTACACCAGGTCCGGGTGGTCCGCAGCGAGCGTCGCCGCATCGAGGCCGAGCCGATCCGCCTCGCCCGGCCGGAGGGCCTCGATGACGATGTCGGCCCGATCGACGAGGCGCCGAACCAGCGACCGACCGTCGGGATCCTCGAGGTCCACCGCGAGGCTGCGCTTGTTGCGGTTCAGGGCGGCGAAGGAGGCACTGAACAGCCCGTCGGTGCCGAGGTCGTGGCCGTGGCCCCGTGCCGGGTCGCCGCTGAGGCGCTCGATCTTGATCACCTCGGCCCCGAGGTCGCCGAGCCGTGACGCCGCGAACGGCCCGGCCATCCCCTCGCCCAACTCGACGACGACCACCCCGGCCAACGGCGGACCGAACGTCCCAGCCCTGCCCAACGAACCGGTCGTCGCGTCGGACCCGGCGGGCATGGCCGTCGCGTCGGACCCGGCGGGCACGGCCGTACCGGTCGGTTCGCTCACGGCCGTACCGGTCGGTTCGCTCATGGCCGTACCAGTCGGTTTGGCCGATTCGGTCAGCTCGGCCAGGACCTGTTCGGTGTGGGCGCCGGCAACCCCCCCGGGGACGGGGGTCTGGGCCGGGGTCGTCTCGAACTTCCACGGGACGCCGTCGAGCACCAGCGTGCCATACCTATCGGTACCGACCTCGACCAGGTGCTGGTTGGCGGTCACCTGGGGATGGTGTCGCAGCTCGTCGAAGTCGAGCAGCCGGCCGTGAGGGACGTCGAGGCGGGTGCAGCACAGGGCCCACCAGGCGGCCGGGCGCGTGGTCATGACCGTGGCCAGGCGGGCTGCCACCTCGTCGCGCCGGGCCAGACGGCCGGCGTTGGTGGCCAGCCCCACATCAGCAGCGAGGTCCGCCGCGTCGAGGGCGGCGCAGAGCCGGGGCCACTGCTCGTCGCGTTCGACGGCGACGGCCAGCCAACGGCCGTCGGCGCAGCGGAAGGCCTGGTGCGGCGCGGTGGTGGCCGATGCCGAACCGAGCGGAACGGGGGCAACCCCGGTGGCGGCATGGTCGGCCAAGTGGTTCGACTGCAGCGACAGGGCCGCGGTCAACATCTCGAGCTCGATGTGCTGGCCGCGACCCGTACCGGCCCGTACGTACAGCGCGGCGAGCACCGCTTCCACGATCATCGAGCTGGTGGTGAGATCGAGATGGGCGTAGTGCCGGAACAGCTCACCGTCCCCACCAGGCTGGCCGTTGATCGAGGACCAGCCGCAGAACGCCTGCAGCAGCGGATCGACGCCGGCCTCGGTGGCCATCGGACCCACCCGACCGTATGCCGACGCCGACACGTAGATGATGTCGGGACGTCGTTGCGCCACCTCGGCGTAGCCCAGGCCGAGCTTCTCCACCGCACCGGGTCGCATGTTCTGAACGAACACGTCACAGGTCGCGGCCAGCTCGAGTGCCCGGCCGCGGTCGTCGTCGCGCTTGAGGTCGAGCAGGACGCTGCGCTTGTTGGTGTTTGCCGCCAGGTACAGCACCCCGACGCCGGCGATCTCGGGAGGGATGTGATGGGCCAGCTCCGGTTTGGGGCCCTCGATGTGCAGCACGTCGGCGCCGAGCTGGCCGAGCAGCTTGGCCGACCACGGGCCGACCGCTGCCAGGGTCAGGTCGAAGACGCGGATCCCCTCGAGTACCCCGGCCATGGCGTTCCCCCTGATCGTCCCGGACAGACGGTCGCGCAGCGTAGGCGACCGGACCACGACCCGGCCGGGCGGTTCGCGGCCGGGCGGTGGGGTACCGTCGGAGCATGGACGCGACCACGCCCTCGAGCGAACCGCAGGCCAGACCGGCCGAGCGGGCAGCAGCCTTCACCACGCTGATCGCCGAGCACGTCGGCGAGACCCAGCAGAGCCGTCGTCCATCGCGTCCGGTGATGCGGGCCCTGGCCGACGCAGGCCTGCTGCGCATCCTGGCCCCCCGGTCCTACGGCGGCGAGGAGGCCGACGGACTGGCCTTCATGGAGCTCGTCGAGCGGGTGGCCCGGGTCGACGGCTCGGCCGCGTGGACAGCCATGACCCTCAACGAGGAGATCGAGATCTCCGCCGCCTACCTACCCGCGGTCACCATGACCAAGGTGTGCCGTTCCGCACCCGCCGTCATCGTGGCCGGATCGGGCGCCACATTGGGCCGGGCCCGCCGGGTCGAGGGCGGCTGGCGGCTGAGCGGGCGGTGGCCCTTCGTCACCGGCGGGCCCGTCGCCGACCAGATCGTGGTCGGCGCGACCGTCGAGGGTCCCCGGCCCCGATCGCTGGCCTTCGCCCTGTTGCCCGCCGAGCAGGTCACCATCCTCGACACCTGGGACACCGTCGGCCTGCGCGGCACCGGATCGCACGACGTCACCCTCGAGGACGCCTTCGTCCCCGACGAACGCATGGGCCTCGCGGCCAACGGGCTCGACACGGTGCCCGACACGGCCCTGTTCCGCCTGCCGCCGTCGCTGCGCTTCCCCTTCCCGAAGGTTGGCGTGGCCACCGGCGTCGCCCGCCACGCCCTCGCCGAGTTCTCCGACCTGGCCCAGGGCAAGAAGCCGCGCATCGGCCGGTCGCTGTTGCGCGACCGACCCGACGCCCAGCTCGCGGTGGCCCGGGCCGAAGCCCTCATCGGGTCGGGTTGGGCCTTCGCCGCCGAGATGGTGCAAACGGTCTGGGCGCTGGCCGAACAGGGCGAGCCGATCCCGGCCGACGTGCACGCCCGGACCCGCCTCGCCTGCACCCATGCCGTGGCCAGCTGCGTCACCGCCGTCGAGACCCTCTGCACCGCGGCCGGCACCACCGCCAACCTGCTCAGCTCCCCGTTGCACCGGCTGCTGGCCGATGTCCGTGCCGTACCGCAACACGTCATGGTCGGCTCCTACAACGACCTCAACGCCGGACGGGTCCTGCTCGGCCTCGAGGCCGACGACCCCCTGTTCTGACCTTGCGAGCCGGGGCCGATCCCGGCGGGCAGGGCCGGGTCCGGCGGGCAGGGAGACCGGACGGTCAGCCAGTCAGCCCGGCCCGGCGGTCAGACGGTTTCGGGCAGGGTGAGCACGGGCTTCTCCAGCACGAACATCACCGCCCAGTAGCACGCGAAGCCGATGAACACCCCGTTGGGTGGAACCGTGGTGCGTGGCACCTCGCTCTGGAACAGGAGGTAGCCGACGTCGAGGACCCTCTGGCTGACGATCAGGGCCACCCTGAAGGTGAGCAACGCCTTGCGCCGGCAGGCGGGATCGTGTCACCGGCGGGAAGCTCCCAAGCAACCCGGCCGGGCGAGCGACCCGACCCGGCAAGGCGGGCACCCGGGCGATCCAGGCGCTCAGACGTCGGCCCGACTTGCGCTCAGACCTCGGCCCGAATGCCCGAGAAGGCCGCGACCTTCCAACCGTCGCCGCGATCCTGCAGGACGTAGACCGAGTTGATCGACTCGATGGGGCTGCCGTCGCCGCGGTAGCGGACACCCTCGATGAGCACATGGGCCCGGGTCGGCTCGAGGTGGACGATGCGCTTGGTGACCTCACCACGGGCGAACCCGCTGGCCTCGCGCATCTTCACCGGATCGAACGGGTACCGGTCGCGGACGTGGACGTTGTCCTCGGCGATGTACACCACCGGCAGGTGTACGAGCTGTTCGAGGTCGTCACGGGTGCCGGTCTCGAACGCCGCGCTGTAGCGGGTGAGGAACTCCTCGATGCTCGCGGTCAGCCGGGCGCGGGTGGCCTCGTCCATGGTCGGCACCTCCAGATCTGGTCCGACCCCGCACTCTAGACGCGCCGGCCCCGGGCGATCAGGCGGGGCGGGCGGCGGTGGCCCGCCACAGGATGGCGTGTCGGCCTCGAGGTCAGCGGTCCAGATGAGCGAAGCACCGCGGTCCCAGCGAATGGTGTCCTACCCGTCCTTGGTGCCGACCTGGGCAGGGGTACACACGGTGGCCGTGCTCCACGCCCGGTCGTCGAACCCGTGCTGCTGCCGGCGCGGCGGCGGGGCGACGGCTTCCCACCGCCAGGCGGTGAGGGTTCGCGGCCTTCTCGCAACCCTTGTCGAGCGGTGCCCGCTGGACGACCGGCCCACACCAGCTCGTCCCGGCCGCGGCCACCAACCGGACGGACGCCTGCTCGTGGATCTGGGCGATGATGCCGCCGGCATTGCCGAGGATCGGCCACCGCAGGGATGCAGGTCGGCGTCACGGACCAACGGCGGCGTGGCATGCTCCACCCGCGACACTTCGCCGCTCGTGTCTTCCGGGGGAACGCACCATGACCGACACCACCCACCACGGGTTCGCCGACGGGCCACTGACCGGAATCCGGATCATCGACCTGTCGGCGGTGATCTCCGGCCCGTTCGCCACCGCCATGCTGGCCGACCAGGGTGCGGACGTCATCGCCATCGAGCGGGCCGATGCCCCCGACATCGTGCGGGCCTCGGGCCCGCTGCTCGACGGCTCCGGCATGAGCGCCATGTACGCCGCGATGAACCGCAACAAGCGCAACATCGTCATCGACCTCAAGCAGCCCGCCGGGCGGGAGCTGCTGCTCGAACTGGTCCGCGATGCCGACGTGGTGGTCCAGAACTTCCGGCCCGGCGCCCTCGAGCGGCTCGGGGTCGGCTGGTCGGTGCTCTCGCAGCTCAACCCGAACCTCATCATGTGCTCGGTGAGCGGCTTCGGCTCCGACGGGCCGTACTCGCACCGGCCGGCGTTCGACCCCATCGTCCAGTCGGTCGCCGGCTACCCGTCGGTCCAGATCGACGACGAGGGTCGCCCCAACCTCGTCGCCACCGCGGTGTGCGACAAGATCACCTCGCTGCAGGTGGCCCAGTCGGTGCTCGCCGCCCTGCTGGCACGGGCCAACGGCGCCGGCGGCCAGCACATCGAGGTGGCCATGGTCGACGTCGCGGTCCACTTCCTGTGGCCCGAGGCGATGTGGAACGACACCTACCTCGACCACACCATGGACATGCCCAACCTCAGCGACATCTACAAGCTGTACCGCACCAGCGACGGGTGGGCGATGGTGTACTCGGTGGCGACGGAGGGCCACTGGCAGCGCATGTGCACCACCCTCGGCCGTCCCGATCTGGCCGCCGACCCCCGCTTCGCCGACCTGCAGGGCCGGGTGCGCTACGGCGCCGAGGTCAACGACGAGATCCAGGCCATCACCGCCACGATGACCACCGACGAGGTCGTCCAGATGATGGACGCCGCCGACGTGCCAGTGGCACCGGTCAACACCCGTCAGGCGATGATCGACGATCCCCACATCCGGCACCGGGAACTGCTGGTGGAGTCCCAGCACCCGGTGGTGGGCACGATCCGCCAGGTGCGTCCCCCGGCGCGCTATTCGGTAACCCCGAGCGGGCTGCGACGCCATGCGCCGAGCTTCGGCGAGCATACCGACGAGATCCTGGGCGAGATCCTGGGCCGTTCCCCCGAGGAGATCGCCGCCCTACGGGCCCAGCAGGTGGTCCTCTGAACGCGGGCGCCGCGCGATCTGGGATACTGCGGCCATGAGGTTGCAGATCGTGAACCCCACCGCCCCCGAACCCGGCCTGGTGGTGGGCAGCGGCGGGTTGTCCCGCCTGAACGGCTCGCGGGTCGGCGTGCTGGAGAACGGCAAGCAGCATGCCGAGCTGCTGCTGACCAGCATCGCCGAGCTGCTGCGCGACGACCATGGCGTGGAGTTGGTGCGCATAACCCACAAGTCCATCGCCGCCCCGGCCGACCCGGAGGTGATCGACACCCTGGTCCGCGAGGCGGACTGGGTGCTCGTCGGCTCGGCCGATTGAGGCTCCTGCACGGCGTGGTGTATCCACGCCTCCGTGGAGTTGGAGAAGCTGGGCACGCCCACCATCACCTTGGCGACGGACTCCTTCGTCCGACTCGCGGCGTTGCAGTCCAAGGCGATGGGCATGCCCGAGTTGGCCGTCGCAGTCATCGAACACCCCCTCGGCGGCATCGAACCCGAGGACGTGCGGGCCAAGGCTCGTGCCGTGCTGCCGGCGCTGCTCGAGCTGCTCGGAACTCGTTCCTGAGCCGGAGGACCACATGACCACCGACCATGAACCCGTGATCGCCCTCGAGGACTCCCTCGAGGAGATCCAGGAGTACTTCGAGGTACGGGGCTGGAGCGACGGCCTGCCGTTCGTGCCCCCCACCAGCGACCGGGTGGCCCGCCTCGTCGGCCACCTCGGACGCGATCCCGACGAGGTCGTGTGCACCTTGGCACCGCGCAACGGGGAAGCCACCGTGGCCCGTATCGCCGCCAACGCGGTGATGGCCGGTTGCCGGCCCGAGGACCTGCCCATCGTCGTCACCGCGGTCGAGGCCGTCGCAGCGCCGGAGTTCAACCTCAACGGTATCCAGTCGACCACCCACCCGACCGCCATCATGATCCTGCTCAACGGGCCGGTCGCCTCGAAGTTGTCGGTGGGTTCGGGGCCGGGCTGCATGGGTCCCGGCCCCCGGGCCAACATGGCCATCGGCCGGGCCTTGCGGCTGTGCCTGCTGAACATCGGCGGCGGCACGCCCGGCGACGGCGACCGGGCGACCCAGGCCACCCCGGCCAAGATCGCCTTCTGCGTCGCCGAGAACGAGCTGGAGTCGCCGTGGCAGCCCTACCACGTCGAACGCGGCTTCGACGTGGATGACAACGTGGTCACCGTCATCGCCTGCGAGGGCCCCCACAACATCCAGGACCACTTCAGCATCAGCGGCCTCGGGGTGCTCACCACCGTGGCGGGGGCGCTGGGCCAGGCCGGCAGCAACAACATCATGTTCAACTCCGGCTTCCCGGTGGTGGCCTTCGGGCCGGAACACGCGCATCAGGTGGCGGTGTCGGGCTACTCGAAGGCCGACGTGAAGCAGTTCCTGTGGGAGCAGGGCCGCTTCCCGCTCGATCGCTTCTCCACCGAGTGGACCGCCGACGGGCGCCTGGCCGACCGGGTGGAGTCGATCACCGGTCGTCGTGACGCCGCCCCGGTCACCAACAAGGCCGACAACCTCCAAGTCATCGTGGCCGGCGGACCGGGCAAGCACTCGTGTTGGATGCCGACCTTCGGGGGCGACACCAAGCCGGTTATGCGCCGGCTCGAACGCTGACCCGTGGCCCGCGGACCATCCGCCGACCCGCAGAACCGCCCCGGTGAGACGCCGGCTGATGACGAGCTGGGGCCCTACCGGGTCCGGCTCGCCCGTGCGCTTGCCGCCACCGATCTCGCCGACGGGGCCGCAGTGCTCGACGGGCTCGACCGGGCCGGGCTGGGTGATGGACTGCCGGTGGTGCCGCCGAGCGCCGACCGGGTGCATGCCATGTTGGCGGGCCGTAACCCCGAGGCGCTCACCGGCGGCGGTCCGCTCCCCATCGCCTTCGCCAAGCCGACCTGGGGCGACGTGGCCACCGCCGCGGTGCTTGCCGGGTGCCGAGCCGGAGCCCTGCCCCTGATCGCCGCGGCACTCGATGCGGTGGCCGATCCGGCGTTCAACCTGCTCGGGGTGCAGACCACCACCGGTGCGGCTGCACCCCTGCTCATCGTGCACGGGGCCGCGGTGACCCGCTTCGGCTGCCACGCCGGGGCGGGTTCGATGGGGGCCGGGCATCGGGCGAATCTCACCATCGGCCGCGCCGTGCGCCTGGTGCTGGCCGACGTCGGCATCTGCCGCCCGGGCGAGGCAGACATGGCCACCCACGGCCACCCGGGAAAGGTTTCCTGGCTGGTGGCCGAGAACCAGGCGGCGAGCCCGTGGCCGTCGCTGTCCGCCCGTCGCGGTCGCGACCACGACGGGGCCGGGGTCACGGTCTTCGCCGGGGTCGGTTCGGTCGAGGTCGTGCTGCCGACCACCGGACCCGACGCCGTCGCGGCCCGTCTGGCCGAGGTTCTACGCGGCCTGTGCGCCCCGGACGCCGTGCTGGTGCTGCCCCCGGAGTCGGCGTCCTTTCTCACCCGACACGATTGGGACCTCGCTACCCTCGACGCCGACCTGCAGGCCCTCGGGGTAGGACCGCCGATGGTGGTGGTCAGCGGAGGGACGGGGATCAAGGCAACGGTGGTGCCGGGCTGGGGCGGGCCCACCGCAGCGGTGACCCGCTGGATCGAGGAGGAGACGCCGACATGACCGAGGTGATCGTGATCGGGGGCGGCCCGGCTGGGGCCACGGCGGCGTTCACGCTGGCCCGTCAGGGCCTACCGGTGCGCCTGGTCGACCCGCTCGGCATCGGCGGGCAGCTGATCAACGTGGAGCACGTGCCCGACTATCCCGGTTTCCCGTCGGGCGTGGCCGGCTGGGATCTCGCTGCGTCACTCGGCGAGGCGGTGCTCGGTGCCGGGGTGCAGCTGACCCTGGGACGGGTCACCGGCCTGCGCGCACCGGCGCACGGGGCCACGGCCTGGGTGGTCGACATCGACGGAGCCCGCCGGACCGCCGACGCGGTGCTGCTGGCCACCGGTACGAAGCCCACCCCGTTGCCCGGCGGCGAGGGCCTCGACGGACACGGGGTGTCGTACTGCGCGGCCTGCGACGGCGGGCTGTTCCACGGCAAGGACGTGATCGTGGTCGGTGGCGGTGACATCGCCATGGCCGAGGCGTGCAGCCTGGCCCCGCTCGTGCACCGGGTCACCGTCGCCGTGCCCGGACCGGGGCCCGACGCCGCGAAGGCCTGGCTGGATGCCGCACGTAGCCACACCAACGTCGAGCTGCTCCACGGCGCCATCGACCTCGTCGTCGAACAGGACGACGGCCGGGTGAGCGGGGTCAGCTACCGCGACGGCGACGGCGTCCGGCGTACGATCCCCGCCGGCGGCGTGTTCGGCGGGTTGCCCGGCCAACCCCTCGTCGAGCCTGCGGCGGCCTTCGCCGTCACGGGCGACGATGGGGGCTTGGTCGCCGACCCTTCGCTCCGCCTCGGAGGTCTCCCGGGCCTGTTCGTGGCCGGCGACGTCCGGGCCGGCAGCGCCCGACGGGCGGTGTCTGCAGCCGGCGATGGTGCTACCGCCGCCATGGCCATCGCCGCCTACTTGCTCTGAGCGCGCACCTGCGGGGTCAACCGGCGGTAGGGGCCTGCGCCCGGGACGCGGCCCGGTCGCGCTCGGCGACCAACTGGCGGACCCGCGGGATCAGCTCTCGGCCATACTCCTCGGCATCGACCAGCGGGTCATAGCCCCGGATCAGCAGGGTCGATGCCCCGATGTCGTAGTAGTCGACCATCCCCTCGGCCACCGTCTCCGCCGTACCGACCAGTGCGGTCGAGTTGCCGGGAGCGCCGGATGCGGTCGCCAACGGGGTCCACAGACAGCGGTCGTAGAGCTGCTGCTTCGCTGCAGCGTCGAGTAGCCGCTGCGAGGCCACGTTGTCGGGTCGCCGCGGTGCCCGTCCACCGGTCTGGGCCTCGATTCGGGCCAGTATGGACCGGGCGCGGTCCCACGCCTCCCCCTCGGTACGGCCCAGGATCGGCCGGGTCGACACCGAGAAGCTCGGGGTCCGGCCGTGCGGGGCCGCAGCGGTGCGCACCCGGTCCATGAACACCTTGGTATCGGCGAGCGGCTCGCCCCACAGCATGAAGGTGTCGACGTGGGGGGCCAAACAGTCGATGGCCGAGTCCGAACCCCCGCCGCCGAAGATCGGGATGTACGGCGACTGCACGCAACGGATCTCCGAGTAGGCCTTCGCTATGTCGTAGAACTCGCCGAGGTGGTCGAAAGGATGCTCCTCGGTCCACACCCGCCGCAGTACCCGGGTGTACTCATCGGTACGGCGATACCGCCCGGCATGGTCAAGGTGGTCGCCGTCTTTCGCCTGGTCGGCGTCGCTGCCCCCGGAGATCAGGTGGATCGACACCCGGCCGTCGGTCAGCTGGTCGAGGGTGGCGAACTTACGAGCGGCGACCGTCGGAGACACGAACCCGGGACGGTGGGCGATGAGGAACCGCAACCGTTCGGTCACCGTTGCCCCATGCGCCGCCACCAGGAACCCGTCGGGGGCATTGGTGAAGTAGCCCACGAGCACGGTGTCGAACCCGCCCTCCTCGTGGACCCGGGCCGTGCGGGTGATGATCTCCTTGTCGAACACCGGGCCCGACGGCGCGATGATCTCCGAGGTGATGCGCGGGGCCAGCCAGCCGGCGACCTCGACGCTCATCGCCCGCCGGTCCCGTCGGCGAGGGCGGCCCGGCCGGCACCGACCAGGATCATGTCGTCCTGGGGGGTGTGGATCCGGCTGCACAGCACATTGCGCAGATGGCGTTCGAGGTCGTTGTCGCGGCTCAGGCCGGGGTTGCCGACCAGCGCGATCGCCTCGGTCACGGCCTCGATGGCGTTGTTCGTCACGGTCAGCTTCACCAGCGGGGCGTCGGCGCAGGCGTCGACCAACTCCACCCCCTCGTCGATCCGCCGAGCGGTGTCGGCCAGCAGACGGGTCGAGGTCCGCACCTTGGCCTCGATACGCCCGACCGCCTCCTGGAACCGGGGCAGGGTGGCGAGCGGCTTACCCAGGCCGGAGGGCACCCGCCGCTGTAGGTAGTCGGCGAGCCAGTCACGGGCGGCGAGGGCGATGCCGTGATAGGTCGCGGCGATCAACAGGGCATTCCAGGCCATGAGCACCGGGTCGTAGCCCGCCGGCGCATCGGCAGGACGCAGATCGACCACCGCGTCAGCCTCGACGCGGGCACCGTCGAAGACCACATCGTGGCTGGCCGTCGCCCGCATCCCGAGATGGTTCCAGGTCGGCTCGATGCGCCAGCCACCTTCCTCTGCGGCGGCGGCGTCCACCACGAACTGCCCGACCAACGGCTCGGGGTCATCGGTGCGGGCGTAGACCACGAACCAGCGCAGACCCGGCGCACCGGTCGAGTAGATCTTGCGCCCGCGAAGCCGGTAACTGCCGTCCGCCTGCCGTTCGGCGACCGTCGCCGGCATGCCGCCACGGGCCGGGGTGCCCAGCTCCGGTTCGACCCGCAGGGCGTTGGCGAGCGCCGGACCATCCACCACCGAGCGCTGCAACCGCTCGCGCAGCACCTGCGGCCAGACCGACCCGGGCGCAGCCATCTGTGAGTGCAACAGCAGGTGCAGGGCGGTGACCAGCGCAACGGACGGGTCACCGCGGCCGAGATCCACCAGCACCCGCACCGCCGTCTCCAGCCCGGCTGCACCGCCGCCGAGTCCGGCGGGCACCACCAGGTCGAGGACGCCGTGGCGCCACAGCAGGTCGAACGCCTCGTACGGGAAGGACCCATCGGCGTCATGGCCGGAAGCCGCCGCTGCGAGGGCGGCGACGACCTCGGGCAGGGTGGCCTCGTTGAGGACTGACTTCCCGACAATCCCGACAATCCCGACAGACATGGTCGATGATGTTACGCGGCGGTGCCCGCCTCCCGGCCAGTTCGTTCACCCGGAAGGGCGCACTTCCTTCGGGTTGGGCGTCCACGACGCACCGATGTCACCCCGACCGCCCGACCGGGGCGCAGATCCGGACGACCCGAACCGACCCAGCCAGGGTGTGAGACCCAAAATCGGCCGGTTTGTAACGAAATGGTTCGGCGCCGCACCAGTCCCGACGGCCGGTTTCGCATTTACACAGGTCAGAGCGTTGAGCCCTCCGCGGCCGAGAACGAGCCCGAACCACGTCGCTACAAACACGCTCGCCACCCCCGTTGTGGGCGCACGCGAACGGGCCCGGACCGCCCGGGGCGGTCCGGGCCCGGTCAACAAGGCCGTGGCCGTGGGTGATCAGCCTCGTAGCGCCGGGCGGACCAACATCCCGGGCCGGGTGTCGAGCGCACCCTCGACCCGGGCGCCGTCCTGCTGGATGGCCTGGCCGTTCACCAGGATGTGGCGCATGCCGAGCGGGGCGTCGGCGGTGAGCCGCTCCGAGTTCGCCGGGAAGTCACGGACCCGACGCACCGGCCCCGGAGCCACCGTGGCCGGGTCGAACACGGTGATGTCGGCCCAGTTGCCCGCCCGCAGGTAGCCGCGGCCGGCGAAGCTGAACAGGTCGGCCTGCAGGCCGCTCAGCTTGCGCACCGCCAGCTCCATCGGGATCGCCTGACGGTCGCGCACCCAGTTGCCGAGCAGGTCGGTCGGCAGCGGCGCGTCGCACAACTGGCCGACATGGGCACCGGCGTCGGACAGGCCGAGCGTGGTGTGCGGGTCCGACAGAAGGGCCTTCACCCCGTCCTCGTCGTCGTTGGCGATGACCACCTTGATCCGCAGCATGAGGTCGGGCTCGGCCACCGCGAGCTCCATCAGGGCGTCGAAGACATCAATGCCCATCTGACCCGCCAAGTCGCTCACGCGCCGCCCGATGTGCTCGGGATGGGCGGCCGACTCCATGATCTCCATCGTCGACCAGCGCGGGCGGAACGCCCGGGTGTTGTTCCAGTACTCACGAGCTCGTTCACGCCAGCCCGCGTCGGCGTAGGCCGCGCGACGCTGCTCGAGCGTGCCCGCCGACAGCTCGGCGAACACCGGGTTGGTGTTGAGGGTGAACGGCTCCACCAGCGTCATCGAGAAGGTGAGCGGCCGGCAGCTGACCTGCGGCCACACTTCGGCCCCGTCGGCCCAACCCTGACGGTTGATCTCGAGGGCCTTCATGTGCCCGCCGTTGGGCTGGGTCAGCACCGCGGTGAAGGTGAAGGGAATGCCGATCTTCTTCTGCAGTGCGTAGTTCTCCCGCAGGGTCAGGTTGTCGCCCCCGTTGACCCCGATGATGCCGCGGCCGCTGTCGGCGACGGCCCGGAACAGCACCTCGAGCTCATTGCGATCAGCCCAGCGGCTGGGGATCGGGTTGCCGTCGGCACCGAGGTGGGTGGCGGCGAAGCTGGTGGCGAAACCCACCGCACCGGCCTCCATCGCCTCACCGATGATGGTGGCCATGCGCTCGAGCTCGTCGGGACGCGCGGCGCGGCCGACGGCCTCGGAGCCCATGGCGTACAGGCGCAGTGCGGTGTGCCCGATGTAGGCGCCGTAGTTGAGCACGGTGCCGCGGCGCTCGACCGAGCCGAGGTACTCGCCGAAGGTCTCGAAGTCCCAAGGCACGCCCTCGAGGAGGGCCGCGGGGTTCATGTCCTCGACCTTCTCCATGGTGTTGGCGATCAGCGCGTGGTCGGTGGCCCGGATCGGGGCCAGGGAGAACCCGCAGTTGCCAGCCACCACGGTGGTGACGCCGTGGAAGCACGACGGGGTCAGCGCCGGGTCCCAGAACACCTGGGCGTCGTAGTGGGTGTGGATGTCGATGAACCCGGGGGCCACCACGCAGCCGTCGGCCTCGAGCGTCCGGTCGCCGCGGAGGTTGTCGCCGATCTCGACGATCTTGCCTCCGGCGACCGCCACGTCGGCCCGCCGTCCCGGCTCGCCGGTGCCGTCGACGACGGTGCCGCCCCGGATGACCAGCGTCTCGCTGCTCGCTGTGGTGCTCATGGTCCTACCCCCTCGGGTGCCGGGCAGAACCGGGCCCCCTGCATCTGCGGCATGGTTAGAGCCGCCATGCTACGCCCCACGTTGGCGCTCCGTCGCTCTCGACCTTGCGCAGGCTGGGGCGAGGACCCGACATCGCCCCGCCAACACCGCGATGTCGGCCGCGGGCAGTACCCCGCGGCGCCGTGGCACTCAGTGCAGCTCGCGGGAGCGCAATGCGCCGCGTTCGCGCAGCCATGCGGTCAGCTTGGGGGCGAAGGCCTCCTCGGCGCAGTCCAACGGCGTGCGGCCGTCGCGGCCCCGCCAATTGACGTCGGCCCCGCGCTCTCCGAGCAGCACGCTGATGGCGTACTGACCGCCGACTGCCGCGCTCCACAGCGCCCGGGAGATCTCGTCGAGTTCGAAATCGTCACCCTCGGCGAGGGCCGTCTGAACCTGTTCGACCATGCCGAGTGCGGCGGCGTCGCGCAGCCGGGTGTTGGCACCACGCTGCACCAGCCGCCAGGCGGCGCCCCAGCTCTCGAACTCGCAGGCGTCGCCGAGCGCGGTGCCGCCGCCGATGTCGGCCCCGGCCGCCTCGATGTCGGCACCGGCGTCGAGCAGAGCGTCGACCACCGCGACGTCGTCGCAGCTCGCAGCCCAGTGCAGGGCCGTCTCGGTGTGGCCGTCGAAACAGCTGCGCGCGTCGACGTCGGCACCGGCGGCCACCAGGCGTCGCACGGCGGCGGCCCCGTTGGGGAACTTGCCGGGGAAGTCGCACACCGCATGCAGCAGCGTGCGGTGGCACTCGGCGTCACCGAAGGACGCGGTGGCCAACCACGGATGCGCAGTGAGCAGCTCGTCGAGCCGGGCCAGGTCGCCGCGCTGCACCGTCTCACCGGCCTCGGTGACGATCGGGTCCTCGTCGGGCACGAACCGCCGGTCCTCGGATGTGGTCATCGCACACGCTTCTTCACGGGTCGGCGACGGCCCACCGCGACCCGGTGCGACGTCTGGTCGGTCAACGAGCCCGGACATTACCCGAGACCGGCCACGAGGACCCCGGAGGGCTCGACGGGAACACCAGCCCGGCCAGGCCCGGCACCCACGCGGCCCGCACGAGCGGAACCATCGCCGCCGATCGGCCAGACTGCGCGGCATGGACCAACCCCACGTGCTCTACGAGATCGCCGACGGCGTGGCGACGATCACCCTGAACCGCCCCGACCGGCACAACGCCATGACTCCGGAGATGCTGATCCGCCTCGGCCGGGCCTGGGACGACGTGCGTCAGAACCCGACGGTGTCGGTGGCGCTGCTACGGGGAGCCGGCAGCGACACGTTCTGCGCCGGCGCCGATCTCGGCCGGCTGATCCCGCTTATGACCGGCGCCCGCGGCGCCGAGGACGAATGGGACGAGGCGTTCCTGGCCGACCCCGACACCCTCAGCAAGGCGCTGCTGCGCGGCTTCGACGTCTTCAAACCGATCGTGGTGGCCATTACCGGCCCGGCGATCGCCGGTGGCACCGAACTGCTCATGGGCACCGACTTCCGTATCGCCTCGGAACGAGCGATCTTCGGCACCTCCGAGGTCAAACGGGGCATCATCCCCGCCGGCGGCACCCTGGTACGGCTCGCCCGGCAGATCCCGTACACCGCGGCGATGCGGATCATTCTCGGCGCCGAACCGGTCGATGCCCAGTTCGCGCTGCGCCACGGACTGGTCAGCGAGGTCGTCCCCCACGCCGACACCATCCCGGCGGCCGTCGACACCGCCCAACGGGTCGCCGAGGCCGCGCCGCTGGCATTGGCGCTGGCCAAGGAGGTCGTGGTGCGCACCTCGGGACTCGCCCTCGAGGACGCCTACCCGATCGAGACCGCCGCCATGGCTGCGGTGATGGCCACCGACGACGCCCGGGAAGGGCCGTTGGCCTTCATGGAGAAGCGACCGCCCCGCTGGAGCGGCCGCTGACCAGCCCGACCCGGGCGACCCGGGCGACCCGGGCGACGGTCAGCGACGGGTGGGACCCCCCCCGGGTGAAGGGCCGCTACGCTGCGATCCGAGGTCCCGTGCCCGCGGGCGGTTCAGTCGATGGAGGAAACCGGTGCAGGACAGTTGGCAGCTCGCGTTGCTCGATCGGATGTTGGCCCACCACCTCGCCGGTAACACCACCGACATGGGCCCCGACGTCTACCGCAACCGGGTCGACAAGTACGTGCGCCAGGACCGCTACGAGGCCGAGGTCGCCACGCTGTTCCGAGGTCTGCCGCTCATCGCCTGCCTGACCCCCGACGTGCCCAACCCCGGCGACTACGTCACCCTGTCCATCGCCGACATCCCGGTCCTGGTGGTCCGCGGCGAGGACGGCGTGGTTCGGGCGTTCCGAAACGTGTGCCGTCACCGCGGGGCCTGTGTCGCCGATGGCCGCGGCCACACCGCCAAGTCGTTCATTTGCCCGTACCACGCCTGGTCCTACCGGCTCGACGGTCGCCTGGTGGCCATGACCCACCGGGCCGGCTTCGCCGGGGTCGACAAGGCCGACAACGGCCTGTCGCCGATCGCCTGTGCCGAGCTGCACGGCCTGGTGTTCATCCACCTCGATGGCGACCCCGCCGACTTCGACCCGTCGTCGTGGCTCGACGGTGCGGCCGGGGAGCTGGCCAGCTTCGGGCTCGAGCACTACCACCGCACCGAGACCCGGGTGACCACCCGGGAGATGAACTGGAAGCTGATGTTCGACACCTTCGGCGAGGTGTACCACGTCGAGCACCTGCACCGGCAGACCATCCACCCGCTCATCCAGTCGAACAACAGCTGCTTCGACGCGTGGGGCAGCCACGGACGCATGGCCGTGGCCCGCTGGACCATGAACGACTACGTCGACGTGCCCCGCGACAAGCGCGACCTGCTGACGGCGGCGACCCTGGTGTACTACCTGCTGCCCAACACCGTGCTCATCCAGCAGGTGGACCACGTGGAGCTCTATCAGATCTTCCCCGACGGGCCCGAACGCTGCACCGCGCACGTGACGCTGTACGCACCGACAGAACCCCAGACCGACAAGGCCCGGGCCTACTGGACGCGCAACCTCGACCTGCTGATGCAGGTGACGGAGACCGAGGACTTCATCATGTGCGAGCAGATCCAGCGCTCGTTCGGGTCCGGAGCGCAGGACGCCATCCAATTCGGCCGCAACGAGCCGGGGCTGATCCACTTCCACACCACCCTCGACCAGTTGCTGCACCTCGAGACCGCGGTGGCGCTGCCCGAGCCGGTCGGCGCCGGTCGGTAACGGTCGGTAACGGTCGGTAACAGCCGAGAACGGTCGGTAACAGCCGAGAACGGTCGACGCGCCGGATGTGGCGGGGCGGGCACCGAGGCGCGTCGGGCGGCGAGACGGTAGCGTCCGCCGCCATGCGTCTCGGTGTGATGATCTTCCCGACCGACCAGTCCATCCAGCCGATCCAGCTGGCCAAGGAGGTCGAGGCCCGCGGCTTCGACTCGTTGTGGTTCCCTGAGCACTCCCACATCCCGGTGTCCCGCCGGACCCCGTGGGGCGGGCGCGAGGGCGCACCGCCGCTGCCCGACATGTACTGGCGCGCCCACGACCAGTTCGTGGCGCTCGCCGCGGCGGCCGCCGTCACCACCGAGCTCAAGGTCGCCACCGGCATCACGCTGGTCGCCCAGCGCGACCCGTTGTGGCTGGCCAAGGAGGTCGCCAGCCTCGACATGATCTCCGGCGGACGGGTCATCTTCGGCGTCGGCTACGGCTGGAACCACGAGGAGATGGAGGACCACGGCGTCGACGTGACGCGCCGCAGAGCCCTGGTGCGCGAGAAGATCCTGGCCTGCAAGGAGCTGTGGACCAAGGAGGTCGCCTCCTTCAGCGGTACCTACGTGAACTTCGAGCCATCGTGGGCCTGGCCCAAGCCGGTACAGGCCCCGCATCCGCCGATCGTGGTCGGCGGCTCCCCCACCCCGCTGCACTTCCGCCACATCGTCGAATGGGCCGACGGCTGGATGCCGAACGAGGGCCGCTACGAGATCGCCGAGAAGTGGCCGGAACTGCTGCAGCTCGCCGAGGACGGCGGCCGCGACCCCTCGACGTTGTCACTGGGCATCTTCGGGGTGAAGCCCGACGTCGCCCACATCGAGAACATGGCGGCCCTCGGCGCGTCCTACGCAGTGCTGGGCCTGCCCTCGGACGGACCCGACGTGATCCTGCCGTTGCTCGACCGCTACGCCGAACTCGTCGCCCGCTTCCACTGACGACGGTGACACCGGCGCAGACCTCGCAGACCCCGCCAGACCTCGCCGACCTCGCCGACTCGAGCGCGTCTGACCGCGGGCCACGGCCGGCTGGTCGGTAGGGTCTGGCGGGTGAGCGAACCCGCAGGCGACCACTGCGCAGACCGCAGCGACGAGCCGCTCGACGCCGCCGCACCGGGCCAGGCCAAGCACAGCGTGCTGGGGCTGTACCGTCGGCTGCACGTGACGCCCACCTTGGTCGTGGTCGGCCTGGTGATGCTGGTCGTGGTCATCCTGGCGGTCCTCAAGGTCTCCCACCTGCCCCGGGCGATCATCGATGCCGAGACGTTCCACTGGCCGTGGGCGCTCGCCGCAGCGTTCGCGGTGCCCCTGTACTACCTCGGCGGCGCGATCTCGCTGGGATCTGCCTCCAAGTGGCGGCCGTCGTTCCCCCGCCTGACCCAGCTGCAGGCGGGTCAGGCCCTCACCCTGGTCGTCACCCCGGCCAACGTCGGCGGCGCCTCGCTGAGCCTGCGCTTCCTCGGCCGCGCCGGGCTCGACGCGGCCACCGGAGCTGCGGCGTACGGCCTCTACAGCTTCCTCACCAGCATCGTGTCGGGTATCGGGCTGGCCGTCGCCGCGGCCTTCGCCGCCTCGACGTTGGACACCAAGGCCCTCAAGCAGGAGGTGCCTGCCGGTCTGTGGATGGTCATCGTCGGCATCCTGGCCATCGCCGTGTTCGTCACCGTGGTGATCAAGGCGCCGGGCTTCCGCCACCGCGTGGTGGTGTGGTTCCACGAGGCGCTGCACTACGTCCGCACGGTCCTCGAGAAGCCGGCCACCGGGATCGGGATCGTCAGCGGGCAGCTGGTCTGCATCACCGGCCCGGCGCTCTGCCTCGGCCTGCTGCTGCACGCCGTCGAGGCGCCGGTCCACCCGGCTGCGCTCATCGTCGCCACCCAGCTGGCGAGCGCCGCTTCCCGCACCGTTCCGATCCCCGGTGGGCTCGGTGCGCCCGAGGCGATCCTCATCGCCGCGTTGGCCTCCACCGGCGTCCGGCACGAGGACGCCATCGTCGTCGCGCTGGCCTTCCGGATGCTGTCGTACTGGCTGCCGACCCTTCCCGGCACCGCCCTGCTGTACGACCTGTACCGCCGCGACCTCGTCTGATCGGTGGGCGCCGACCCCGTGAGCCGGACCGGGGTGACCCGCAACGGTACGCGTGCGGGGACGCAGCGGTGAGCCCGCCGACGCCGCTGCGCCGGGTACAGGCGCTGCAGCGGCACCTGCGCATCTCGCCAGTCACGCTCGGCATCGCGCTCGCGTCGCTCGTCGTCGTGGTGGTCGTCGTCGTCGTGCTGACCCGGCTCCCCCAGCACCTGGCGGCCACCCGCGGCTTCCGTTGGGAGCTCGCCGGTGCCGCCGCCCTCGTCGTGCCGCTGATCTACCTCGGCAACACCACGTCGTTGGTCGCGTCGGCGGGGTGGCGGCCGGCCTTCGGCCGGACCCTGCAGCTCGAGGTCGGTGAGGCCATCACCCTGCTGCTCACCCCGGCCAACGCCGGCAGCGCCACCCTCCGTGTCCGCTTCCTCGGTCGCACCGGCCTCTCCCGGGCCCAGGCGGCGACCGCCACCGGCATCTACAGCCTGTTGACCACCATCGTGTCCTCGGTGGCGGTGGCCCTGGCCACTGCGATCGCGGCCTCGAACGTGGACCTGGACCGAGTGCGCGACCGGGTGCCCAGCAGCCGCTGGCAGCTGATCGTCGTGCTGGCGGCGCTCGTCGTCGTGGCGGGCGCAGCCGTCCGTGGACCGCGGTTTCGTCGCCGGCTGCGCCACTGGCTCACCGATGCCGCGCACTACCTGCGCTCGGTCAGCCGGCGCCCCCGCGACGGTGCTGCCATCGCCTTCGGGGAGCTGCTGACCATGACCGGACAGGTCGCCTGCCTGGCGCTGCTGGTCGCCGCAACCTCCAACCCGGTCGAGCCGGCCGTCCTGCTGGTGGCCACGCAACTGTCCTTCACCGCCACGATCGCGGTGCCGGTGCCGGGTGGGCTGGGCATCCCCGACGCGATCCTGGTCGCCGCCCTGGTGTCCACCGGCAGCAATGCCGACGGTGCCGTCGTCGCCGCCGTCGGCTACCGCATGCTCACCTACTGGCTGCCCACCCTGCCCGGCACCGCGCTGCTCTACGACCTGTACCGTCGCCGGCTGGTGTGACCGGTCCGGCACCGTCCGGTCCGGCACCGTCCGGTCCGGCGGCGATCGATCCGGCGGCGATCGATCCGGCGGCGATCGATCCGGCAGGCCGGGTCCACCGGTTCAGCCGGCGTGACCCCACCCGCCCGGTGCGACCCCGTCGGTCCGAGGGGCTACCGTCGGTCGCCATGGACGAAGCGACCGAGCAGCACGACCGGGTGGAACAGCTTGCGGCCGAGGCGCTGGAACAGCTGCTGATCGCCCGCGGTGCGTTGACGGTCGAGGAGCTCGCCGCGGCGCTGACCGACAACGATCCCCAGCTGGCCGAGGCATTGACGGCGTCACGTCCCGGCGGAGACATCGAGGCACTGGTCACCGAGCTGGCCCGCCACTCCGACGCCTTCTGGCGCCTGCCCGACGGACGCCTCGCCCCGGTGCTGCACCACCTCCGGCGGGCGGTGTTCACCCACCGCATCAGCGCCGACGAGCGGACCCGCGACGCTCTGGACGTCTGTCCCGACCTGCTGGCCCTGGCACTGCCCCGCACGTTCGTGCTCACCGACGGCACGCCCCTGCGCAGCGCGGGATCCAACGACGACCCCCGAGCCGCCGATGAAGGTTCGCTGCTGGGCCCTGCCGGCTGGCTGCAGGCGTTCCCGGTCGGTTCGCTGGTTGCGGTCCGTTACGACGGCGAACAGGTCGGCCTCGTCGCCCTCGACGAGGCCGACGTCGATGCGACCGCAGGTGAGGCGACCGCAGCGGCCCTGGCCGCGTCCTTCGCCGGGATCGACCCGGCACCGTCGGCACCGGAGGTGCACCGTCTGGCGATCGACACCATCGGCCGGCACCCGGCAGCGTTCGCCGTGACGATCGCGCCGGTAACCGAGCTCCTCGCCACCGCCGGGCTGCGGGTCCGCGAGGTGTGGGTCGGCCCCACCGAAACCGTGTGGGCCACCCCGGCCGAGCAGGCTCGCCGCCGCCGCCTCGACGAGCTGTTGGCCGGCGCAGACGGCTGCTGCCTGCGAGCCGCGCGTCGCAGCCTCGACGCCTGGCAGGCCTGGATGGACCAGGCCGGCGCCACGCTGAGCAGCGCCGACGCGGTTCCCATGGCCGAGGACCTCGACCATGGGCCGGTGGCCGGCGTCCTGGCCGAGACCGCGACGCTGGGCCGGCCGCTGGTCTCGGTACGCCGTCTGGGCCGCTGGGCCGAGGCCGTGGCCGACGCGTCCGGGTCCACCTCTGCCGGGGGGTGCTATCTGCGGGCGTTGGGGGCCGATGCGGCGGGCGACTCGCCGGCGGCGGAGGACCTGCTACACGCCGGCCTGGCCGCGGAGGCAGATCATCCCGCGTGCCTGGGGATGCTGGCCGAGCTACAACAGGACCGGGGCGACGCCGCGACGGCCATGGCCCTGCTGCAACGGACCGGTCGCCCGGTCCACCCCGACGCCCTGGCCGAGCTATCACCGTTCCTCGTGCGCCGCGACGTCGGGCGCAACGAACCCTGCCCGTGCGGGTCGGGCCGCAAGTTCAAGGCGTGCTGTGCGATCGCTCCGAAGGCCCGCCCCCTGGCGGACCGGTGTCGCTGGCTGTTGGCCAAGGCCACCCGGCACGCCATCCGGACCGATCCCCTGGCATTGCAGTCGCTGCGCCACCTCTTCGAGACCAGCTACGGCGGCGGTGACGCCATAGCCCTGGCCGGCGACATGCTGCTGTTCGCCAACGGCGGACTCGCCCGTTACCTCGCCAGCCGGGGTGCGCTACTGCCCGCCGACGAACTGGCCTGTGCCCAGCACTGGCTGACCCAGCCGATGCGGGTACTGCGCATCGGCACGACCGGGGCGGACGGGCTACTCGCCACGGTCGACGTCCTCGCCGACACCGACCTCGCCGTCGAGGACCGTCACGCCGCCTCCACGCTGGCCGAGGGCGAGGCGGTGCTGACCCGGGCACTGCCCGTCGGGGACACCGCGCTGCTCACCTCGGCCGTCCTACGGGTACCGGAGGCCAGCCTCGAACGCGCCGTGCAACTGGTGGGCGACGAGGTCCGCCCGATCGCACTGCTGCAGTTCCTGGTCGATCTGCAGGTCGACGCCTTGCGTCGCTGACCGGCACGACGCCTTGCGTCGCCGGCCTGAGCCGCTCAGTCGTAGAGGGCCTCGATGAGGTGCCGGTAGGTGTCCTCCACCTGGCCGCGCTTCACCTTCATAGACGGGGTCATCTCGCCGGAGTCGATGGACAGGTCGTGATCCAACAGATCCCAGCGTTTGATGGTCTCCCAGCGGTTGAGACCGGCGTTGAGCTGCTCCACGCAGGCGCCGACCACCTCGCGCACCTCGGGCGTGCGCACCAGCTCGGCGTAGCTGCGTCCCGCTAGGCCCTTGGACGCGGCGATCTCTGCCAGCGCGTCGGGGTCGAGCGCCACCAGGGCCACGCAATAGTGCCGGTCGCTGCCGAAGACCAACAAGGCGCTCGCCGCCGGGCACACCGCCTTGAACGCGGCCTCGATCGCCGACGGCGCGATGTACTTACCGCCAGAGGTCTTGAACACCTCCTTGATGCGCCCGGTGATGGTCAGGAACCCGTCGGCGTCGAGGCTTCCCTTGTCCCCGGTGCGCAGCCACCCGTCCGCCCCGAGAACCGCTGCCGTGTCATCCGGCCGGTTGTGGTAGCCGGCCATGACGCCGGGGCCGCGCAGCTCCACCTCGTCGTCGAGCCCGAGTCGGACCTCACTGCCGGGCAGCACCCGGCCGACGGTGCCCAGCCGGTAGTCCTCGGCGCGGTTCACCACCGAGCCGGCCGAGGTCTCGGTGAGCCCGTAACCCTCGAGGATCAGCAGCCCGGCGGCATGGAACCATTCGGCCAGCTCCGGGCTGAGGGCAGCCGCCCCGGAGATGAAAAACCGGATCCGGCCCCCGAAGCGGGCCCGGATCTTGGCGAAGACCAGCTTGTCGAAGACCCGATGCTGCATCGCCAGCAGCGGAGGCACCGGCTGCCCGGACCGACGCCGACGCGACACTGCCAGTCCGACGGCGAAAGCCCGGTCGAACAGACTGCGCCGAAGACCTCCTTCGGCCTGCGCCATGGCCACGATGCGACCGTGGGCCTTTTCGAAGATGCGCGGAGCGGCACCCATGAACGTGGGCCGGACCACCGCCAGGTTGTCGACCACCTTGTCGACCCGGCCGTCGACCGCACTGGCGAACCCACAAGCCAGCTGCGCAGAGAGCAGCACCTTGCCGAATGAGTGGGCCATCGGCAGCCACAGGTACTGCAGGTCGTCCTCACCGAGCAGCCCCAACGACGCGATGGCCTCGCCCTCGTACACCCACGACCGGTGCAGCAACCGCACGCCCTTGGGCCGACCGGTGGTGCCCGAGGTGTAGATCAGCGTGGCCAGCTGCTCGGGGTCGATGGCCGCCACGGTCCGCGTAACCAGATCCGGGTCGGCGTCGAGCCGGGCCCGGCCGAGCTCCTCGAGGTCCGCCAGGCCGATGACCCGGTCCCCGTCGGCGGTGCCGTCGAAGGTCACCACCTTGGTCACCCCGGCCAGCAGCGACGGGTCAGCGGCCAGCTTGGCCAACTGGGTGTCGTCCTCGGCGAAGATCACCCGGGCGCCCGAGTCGCCCAGGATGTACACCGTGTCGGTCTCGTTGGTGGTCGGGTACACCGTGGTCGTCGCCGCCCCGGCGGCCATGATGGCCAGGTCGGCCAGGATCCACTCGTAGCGGGTGCCCGACACCAGGCCGATCCGCTGCTCGGGCTCGATCCCCAGGGCCAGCAGGCCGGCTGCCAACCGGGTCACCCGCTCGGCCACCTGCAGCCAGCTGACCGACACCCACGCGTCACCGTCCGGGCAGCGGAAGGCCTCCCGTCCGCCCGATCGCTGCACCCGGTCATAGAACTGGCTCGCCATACTGGCCGGTAGGTGCCGAAGGAACTCGGTGGATTCGGCCGGGGCCATAGGGCTCCTCCTTCATGCGGGGAATCGTGCGCGGATCGTGGGCCGGGGACGGAACGGGGGTCAGAGGAATCGGGTGCCGATATGGCCATCCTGCTCAGAACGGGGCGGCGAGAATGTCGCGCAGGGTCCGGCCTTCGAGCTCGTCGACGCCGAGCCGCCCGCGGTAGCGCACGGTGATGCGCAGGTGGGCGAAGCGCCAACGGTCAGCGTCGCGGTGCATGCGGTGCTGGTAGGTGCCGATCAGGATCAGATTGTCGTCGACGATCTCGAAGAAATAGGCGACGGTCCGGGCCTCGTCGCCGTCGAGGTCGATCTGCATGTTGGTGCTGAGGTGCCCGGTCATCAGCCGCCGTACCGGCTGGCCGCCGCCGGAGCCGGTGCGGGCGTAGAACTCGCCGATGATCGACGCCCGGCCGCGGTAACTGCCGTCGAGCGCCTCCCCGAGGCCCACCATATCGAGCAGGCCGTCCTCGCTGAACACGTCGCCGAGGGCGTCGAGGTTTCCGGTGTCGAGCCGGTTGCAGTAGTCCAGCCAGGTGGCGCGTACTGCCTCGAGATCCTCGAGCCGTTGCACCCGCGCCACGAGCGCCGCCAGGTCGGTGTCCACGCCATCTCCCGTCATGCGATCCCCCGTCATGCGATCCCCCGTGATGCGATCCCCGGTGATGCGGTTCGCCCGGCCGCAGCGTAGGCGCTCGACCGGCCACGGCCGGGGTGTTCGCGGCGTCCCGTGACGTCGGTGACGGCTACGGTGAGCGTTCATGATCAAGGCAATCAGCTGGTTTCGGCGCAAGCCCGGGATGTCGGTCGAACAGTTCCAGCGGTACTGGCGCGAAGAGCACCCCAAGGTCGTGCTGCAACTGCCCGGCCTGCGCAAGTACGTTCAGAACCACGTGGTCGAGGGCCAGTACGTCGGGGGTCGCCAGCCCTTTGCCGACGGGGTGGCCGAGACGTGGTGGGACGACCGCGACGCCATGAAGGCGCACCGGGGGACCCAGGCGCTCACCAACCTGCTGGCCGACGAGCTCGAGTTCATGGACCCGGTGTACCGCACCACGATCCTCACCGAGGAGGTGGTCATCGTCAACGGGGCCATTCCGCCCGGTGGTGGCGTGAAGCTGATCACCTGGTTGCGTCGACGGGAGGACCTCGACCTCGATGCCGCCCAGCAGTACTGGCGGACCAACCACGCCGCAGTCGCCTCGGCCATGGGCGGCCTGCGTCGCTATGTGCAGTGCCACGCCCGTCCCGGCGTCCAGGAGTACGAGTTCATGGGCCTGCCGCTGGTGTGGTTCGACTCGATGGAGCAGGTGCGCGCCAACGCCACCAGCGCGGAGCTGGCGAACACCCGTGCCGATGAGCCCAACTTCCTGCAGGCCGACCTGCCCTTCGTCGTGGTCCGAGAGCACCACATCATCTGAGCCCACAACCGGTCGGGCCGACCCGGCTTGGCCCGGCATGGTCGGCTCAGGCCGGGAGGTCGAGCATCTCGGCCAGCGCCAGCGCCTGGGCAGGATCCGCCCCGGCGAGACCGGCCAGATAACAGGCGATCGGAGCGGCCAGGCGCTCCGACCGGTGCGCCGCGACGCCCGCCAACTCGAGCAGTCGGTCCAGGGTCGAGGGATCGGGCACCGCGACGCCGAGCGCCCCGGCGAATCGGGCGATCCACTCGTGACCGGAGATGTTGCTCATCGGGATGCCTCCTGCAGCGAACGCCGCCGCCGAGCACGACCACGAGTCGGCGCTGACGCCGTTGCCCAGCATGGGCGCCGGCGCGCCGAAGCGCCAACTACGCGGTTTCGTCCCTGATGGGCCCCGACCGGTGCCGGCGGTCCCTGACCGGCCTGATTCCGGCCGAATCTCGACCACCGACCCGAACCGCTGCCTCCCGGCCTTCCGGCGGACCGGTGTCGCCCCGGCGTTTCGAAACCCGACGAAGGCCGGGGAATCAACCACCCTCGGAGCGATTCGACGTCGATTCGCCGCGATGCGCCGATTCGACGGGGTGGTCTCGAGCGGTCAGCGCAAACCGGGCACGCCGAGTGGCCGTGACCACACCTGGCCGCGTCGCGTCGGGCGCCACGCATCCTGTTTGTAGCCAAATGGTTCGGCCACGAAGCCGCCCCCGAAACGACAATCGCCTGACCAGCACGTTCGCCACGACACGTCCGGCGGCGACCCAGCGCCGGAACCACTTCGCTACAAACAGCCCGACAAGACGCTGAACCGAGCAGGGCCCACCGGGCGGCGAGCCACAACCACCGACCTTCTGGGCCACCATCCGCCACCCGACGGTTCGAGGCCATCACCGGCCCCATCACCTCCAGGGTCAACCCCGACCTCACCGAACAGGGAGGCGAGATCCTCGGCGGCGTCGCGGTGTCTGTGGTGCTCGAACGCGTAGGACTGGCCGCACCGCCGCACCCGGGCCGGCGCAACCACCATGCGGCCCAGACGAGGATGACGGCCTCGGCAGGCACGGTGGCCGGCGCGGCGCTCACCCATGGCCGGCGCAACAACGGGGCAGATCACACGGGGATGGCTGCCTCGGCGAGCACGGCGGCGGCCTCCGCCTGCACGGTGGTGCCCTGGAAGAAGGACGGGTTGCCGCCCCCGAAGAACCGCACGGAGTTGACGAAGGAGAAGTCCCGGAAATCCTCGGGGGTCATCAGGCCGTCCTCGACGAGCTCGTACGCCTCCGGCAGCACCTTCGCCATGTCGGTGACGTCGAAGTGGCCGATGTCGGACCCCAGGCTGGCCTGCAACTTCGCCCCGAAGGCGTTGTGCTCGGCCTTGAAGGCCCACGCCGCAAGGCGGTCCTCGGCCTCGCAGCCGAACCAGAACGGCTTCACGAACAGCTCGGCGATGTCCTCGGCCCGTTCGATCCCGCAGGCGGCAAAATCGTCGGGAGCGGGGCGGCCTCCGACCAGGCCGTCCCTGGGGCCCACCGGGCGGTCCTTGCGGGCCCCGACGGCGGCCGCCATCGCCTCGGTCCCGTAGCGGCGGGCCAGCTCGTCGAGCCGCTGCAGGTCGAGGCTACGCGGGTCGGTGCGATGCAGTGCGCCGGAGTGGCGCAGCTCCCAGTGCTCGGTGATGTCGTGCAGCAACTGACAGGCCCAAGCCACACCGCCTTCGAGGAAGGCGAAGCGCAGGGTCGGGAACCGCCGGGTCACCCCACCGAAGAACAGGGCCTTGCAGACCGCCTCGTCGGCAGCGGCGAAATGGCCGATGTGGTTGTAGGAGAAGTTGGACGGCGATGCCCGCAGGCCGAAGCCCTGACCACGCCCGCTGGCATGGAACGACGGCGAGATGCCCAGCTCGACACACCGCTGCCACACCGGGTCGTAGTCGTAGGCCGAGTCGAGGCCCAGCACGTCCAGCCATACCGGACCGGTGGCGGCGGGATCGCCGGACTCCTGCACCGCACGCGGGATCATGCTGCCGAACATCGCCACCTTCATGCCGAGCTCACCAACGGCATGGTCCAACGCGGCGACGGCCTCCTCGGGGTCGTACATCGGGATCACCGCCGCCGGGGTCATCCGCTTGGCGTAGGGGGAGAAGTACTCGGCGGTGAAGGTGTTGTAGGCCTTGCAGGCAGCGCGGCGCATCTCGTCGTGGCGCAGGTTGACGATGCCGAGTCCCTGGGTGGGATACAGCACCGTGAAGTCGAGGCCGAACTCGTCGAGACGGTCGTTGAGCAACGCCGGCATCATGGCGGTCGCCCGGTCGAGGGTGTTCTCGGTGGGTACCGACCACCACGCCTCATGACCCATGTTGCGGGCACGTCGTTCGGCGGTGCTCAGCGCGGTGTTCGATCCGATCATCCGCCCGAACCCGGCGAATCCCTCGGCGGCGAGGTCACCGCCGATGCGGCGCATCGCGTCGGCGATCACCGGCTGGTACTCGATCCAGTGCCCGTCGCCATCCACCACCGGGTGGGTCAGACCGGCCCGAACCTGTGCTGCGGACTTCCCACTCATGACCAAACCCCCGTCGGCTCCAACCCGCCGCACGTTACCCGCACCGGCTCGGCCGGGGCGGCGAACCAGTGACCGGCGGCGCCGCCGGACCGGCCACACCCCAGACCCGGGGACCGGGCACGCCGTCAGCCTGGCTGCGCTGCCAGCAGCGTGGCCGCACCGTCGCAGAGCCCGCGCACCACGTCCCCGGCCGGGCGGATGGCGTCGACCGCGGCTGCGGCATCACTGGCGTAGAGGGCCATGGCCCCGAGATTCCCGGTGGTCGTGGCCGCCGGCGAGAGCGGCGACCCCTTCTGCAGCACCACCTGGCGGGTACCGATCCTGGTCTCGCCGACAACCCCCTCCGGGAGGGCATGTGCCGCCACGATGCAGCTACGCAGCACCCGGTGGCGTGCCGAGGTGACGCACAGCGGACACCCGAACGAAAAGGCCCCCGTAACGGCAGATGCTCCCGGCCCGGCGGCGACGACCGCATCTTTGTAGGTCCGATGGGCACCGGACTCCTCGGTGGCGATGAACGCCGTGCCCACCCGCGCTCCGGCCGCCCCCGCGGCGAGCACCGCCGCCAGCGCCCGTGGATGGCCGATGCCTCCGGCGGCGAGCACCGGAACCTCGACAGCATCGAGCACCGCGGCGAGCAACGGCAACAACGAACCGACCCCCCGGACGTGCCCACCGGCCTCGTCGCCCTGGACCACCACCACGTCGGCCCCCGAACCCACAGCGGCGCGCGCCTCCTCGACGCTGCCCACCTGCCACGACACCAGCGCACCGTGGCCGTGGACCAGCTCGATCACCGCAGGGTCCGGATCGCTCCAGAAGAAGTCGAGCAACCGCAGCCGTTGCGCCGCCACCTCGACCGCGGCCCGATCGACCGGGCCGGTGAGGAAGTTGGCGGCCACGACACCTGCGGTGCGGGCGGTTGCGTCGTCGAGCAGCCGGGCCAACGATCCCGGGGACAGGCCCAACGCCGTCACCGTGCCCACCGCACCGGCATCGGCCACCGCCACGGCCAATTCGACGGAGGACACCGAGCCCATCGGCGACTGTTGCAGGGGCAGCGAACACCCCACCAGCGAGCAGTACGAAGTCCTCAGGGTCACCGCCGGACGCTAGCGGTTGCGCCCGACGAGCACGCCCAGGGCCGGCCGAGCTGCCACCATGGCGCCATGGCAATGGACACGCCCCACTTCGGCTCGGCCCACGACGGCGACCATCCCGACCGCAGCGACGAATGGGACCGGCTCCGTGACCGGCACCTGCGCCCGGCCGGTGCGCGCCCGGCTTCGTCGGCCGGCGGGGTGCACCACCAGGCGTTGATCAGCTCCGACGTCGAGCGGACCATCGCTTTCTACCAGGATCTGCTGGAGTTCCCGCTCACCGACCTGTTCCAGAACCGCGACTACGTCGGTTCCACCCACTTCTTCTTCGACATCGGCAACGGCAACGCCCTGGCGTTCTTCGACTTCCCCGGTCTCGGCGTCGGCGCCTACCAGGAGGTGCTGGGAGGCCATCACCACTTGGCGATCTCGATGTCGACGGCGGACTGGGAGCGTATCGGGGCCAAGCTCGACGCCGCCGGGGTGCCCACCTGGGTACACCGCAGCTCGATGTACTTCGCCGGGCCCGACGGTGAACGCCTCGAACTGATCGCCGAGCCGCTCGGCGAGATGTACGGCACCCGCATCGTCTGACCGGCGGGAGCCGCGACCCGGGTCAGAGGCGGCTCTCGTCGCGGAACGGCTTGCCGCGGTTGGGGTCGGGCTCCTTGGGCAGGCCGAGCATGTTCTCGCCGAGGATGTTGTGCTGGATCTCGTCGGTGCCACCGGCGATGGACTGGGCGGGCGTGGAGATCAGGACCTCGGCGATGGCGTCGTCGTCGGCACCCGGGCCACCGGCCAACATACCGAGCGGACCACCGCTGTTGGTGTAGAGGTCGTTGCACGCCCGGGCGATGTGAGACAGGGCCAGCTTGCCGATCGACCCCTCCGAGCCGGGTGGCCGGCCGAGCTGCTGCGCGGCCTTGGCCCGCCCGGCGGTCCACTCGGCCGCTCGCTGGAAGCTCAGCAAAGCCGCCAGCTCGTTGCGGATCACCGGGTCGGTGGCCCGACCGGTCGAGCGGGTCCGCTCGACGGCGAGGTCGATTCGGCCCATCCGCTGCGGGTACCACTTGTAGGTCTCGAGGTAGTCCGCAGCCTCGGCCTTGGCCTCCTCGATGACCCGGCCGGTGGCGTCGGGATGGAAGAACACGCTGCGCTGGGTCGAGAACGAACGCTCGTGGGCCAACGTGCCCCGAGCCACCCGCCAGCCGCCGCCGATCTCGCCGACACGATTGGCGTCGGGCACCCGGGCGTCGGTCAGGAACACCTCGTTGAACGACGCGTGGTAGTTCATCTGCTTGATCGGGCGGACCTCGATGGCGGGCTGGTGCATGTCGATCACGAAGTAGGTCATCCCGGCGTGCTTGGGAACATCCCAGTCGGTACGGGTGATCAGGATGCCCATGTCGGCATGGTGGGCGCTGGTGTTCCACACCTTCTGACCGCTCACCACCCAGTCGTCACCGTCACGGACCGCGGTGGTCTTCAGCCCGGCCAGGTCGGACCCGGCAACCGGTTCGGAGAACAGCTGGCACCAGGTGAGCTCGCCGGTCAGGGTGCGGGCCAGGAACCGCCGCTTGACCTCGTCATCGGCATGGTCGTACATCGTCGGCGCGGCCAGGCCCATGCCACCGCCGAGCGGCACGGCCACCCCGCCGGCCTCGCGGATCGCGGCGTGCGCGACCGCCCCGGCCCACGCCGGCAGGTCGCGGCCGTACCACTGCGAGGACCACGACGGGACCGCCCAACCCGACTCGACGAGCCGCTCGCGCCACGCCAGCAGCGACAGGGACGGGTCCCAGGCCTGATGGAACCAGTCCTGCACCTGCTCGAGGACCTGTGCTTCGGTGATCTCAGCCATGACTTCCTCGCAGACTCGTCCCAGCCCCACGGCTCCGACGGGCAACCCGCTCGATGCGGGCCTCGCCGCAAGCCTACGGTGAGGCCATGTACGTGCCCTCGCACTTCGTCGTGGACGACCCGGTCCTGCAGCTCGACCTGTTGCGCAGCAGCGGCTTCGGGCGGCTGGTCACCGCGGTGGGTCGGATCGAGGCAACCCCCGTCCCGTTCGTGGTGGACGACAGGCTGACCAGCATGCGCTGCCATCTGGCCCGGGCCAACGGCCAGTGGCGCGACATCGACGGCGCCGAGGGCCTGCTGCTGGTGTCCGTCGCCGACACCTACGTCTCACCGCGGTGGTACCCGACCAAGGCCGTGGCCGGCGAGGTCGTACCCACCTGGAACTACGTCGAGGTCCACCTCAGGGGCACCATCCGCGTCCATCACGATCGGGCCTGGCTGAGCGGGCTGGTGAACGAGCTCACCGATGTCTTCGAGGCCGGCGTCGCAGGCGGTGAGGCCTGGCGGATGAGCGACGCGCCGGCTGCCTACCTCGACAAGATGCTGGCCGGCATCGTCGGCGTCGAGCTGCAGATCGCGGCCATCGACGCCAAGGCCAAGCTCTCGCAGAACCGGCCAGCGCCCGACCGTGATGCCGTGCAGACCGCCCTCGTCGACGGTGCCGATCCCCGCGACCGGGCGGTCGGTCTGCTGATGGACCGCCTCGGCCGGCTCGAAGGCACGACCCCAGCCTGACCCACCGCGGCCTCACCGACTCCGGCCCGACCGACAGCGACCCGAAGGACCCCACGGGGGCCGACCGTCGGCGGCCGTCAGCGTCGGGTGGTCCAGGCGATGCGCAACTGGGCGACGAGGCGGGCCTCGTCGGCGGGATCGCCGCCGCCGTCACGGTCGTGCAACGCGGCCAACCGCGCCAAGGACCGGTGCACGGCGTCGAAGGCCCGGCGCCGCGACCGCGGCAGAGCCCGACGGGTCGCCAGCAGCCGCCGCCAATCGCAGAACGGAGCCACGTCGGCTGGGTTCATGCCGTACCGCTCGGCGAGACCGGGCACTGCAGCCACGAACCGGCGGCGATCGGCCCGACGCACCCCGACCAGGGTCAGCGCAGCCGCTACCAACAGTGCGACGAAGGCCAGGACCGCGTAGGGCAGCAGGCCGCCACCGTTCTCGTCGGTCCACAACAGGGTGCCGTTCCAGAAGGCGTGGGCGGCCACCGCCAGGATCCAGCCCCACAGCACCGTGGGGAACACCCGGCGGTTGGCATGCACCGCCAGCCCCACCGCCAGGCCGGTCCATGCCGTGAACAGCGGGTGGGCGAACGGTGTCAGCACCCCCCGCAGTACGAAGGCCTGGACCAGCGAGGTTCCCTCGGCGGCGGAGAAGTACTCGAGGTTCTCCACCAGGGCGAATCCTGCCGCCACCCAACCGGCGTACACGACACCGTCCATGATGCCGTCGATCTCCTTGCGTCGGACCGCCCACAGCACGCCGAGGCCCTTCATGGTCTCCTCGATCAACGGTGCCGACACGACCAGGGCCAGTCGCTCGGAGCCCAGCGCCAACACGGTGGAGTTGACGATCCCGGCCACGAGCGTGGCCACCACGCCACCCCACAGCAATGCATGGATACGCGAGGCCCGCGGCTCGGGCTCCACCCGGTCGAGCCAGGCCAGCACCGGCAGCACCAGACCCAACGGTAGGAGCACCAGGCCCAACACCACCGGTGCCATGATCACGCTCAGCACCACCAGCGGCACCGTGATCAAGCCGCCCACCAGCACCGGGAAGCTCAGCCAGGCCCCGAGCCGCGGCCGCCGGTGCGGGGCGCCGCCCACGACGGTCGCCGACGGTGCGAGGTGGGCGGTCCATGCCGCCCCGTCCCACCAGCGCCAAGCGGCGATCCGCCACGGGTCGGGAAACCAGCCGGCCCGGCGGCTGACGTCGACCGGAACCACCGGACGACGTACCGGCTGCGGGCCGGCGGGAACGGCAGGGGCAGCGGGATCGGCTGGGTCGAACCTCATGCGGTGGCGTTCCCGGTCAGGGCCGGAACGTGCGTCCCGAGGGGCCGACCGGACCAGAGGCCATGGCGCGGTACGCCGTGCGGACCCAGCGGCACAGCTGCGGGCGGGTCTCGGCCGGATCGATGATGTCCTCGATGCCGAACACCTCGGCGGTACGGAACGGCGAGGTCATCTGTTCGTACTCCCGTTGGAGCTCGGCGCGCTTGGCGGCGGGGTCCTCCGCCTCCTCGATCACCCGGCGGTAGGCCGCGTCGACCCCGCCACGCAGTGGCAGGGAGCCCCACTCCCCCGACGGCCAGGCCACCCGGAAGGTATGGCGGGTGGGGTTGCGGTGCGACGCCCCGGCCGCCCCGTAGGCCCGTCGCACGATGACCGAGGCCCACGGCACGTCGGCCTCGTAGATGGCCGACAGCGCCCGGCACCCGGCCCGCAACGTGCCGGCCCGCTCCGCCTCCAGGCCGATCAACAGCCCGGGATGGTCCATGAACGCCACCACCGGGATGTGGAAGGTGTCGGCGAGGTCGATCAGGCGTACCACCTTGTCCGCTGCGGCGGCAGACAGTCCGCCGCCGTCGAAACGGCCGTCGGTGCCCAGGAAGATCACCGGGTAGCCGTCGAGACGGGCCAGGGCCCCGACCGCGGCCCGGGCGTGCGCTGCGGCGATCTCCGTGACCGACCCGGCGTCGGCGACGGACCCGAACAACCGGCGGGTGTCCACCGGCCGGCGCGAACGGGGAACCAGCGTCCGTAACGACGGATCCTCGCGGGCCGGGTCGTCGGCCGGGGTGGCCCGTGGCGGCAATTCCCAGACGTTGGACGGCAGGTAGCCGAGGACCCGGCGCAACAGCTCGAGCGCCTCTTCCTCGGTGTCGACCGCAGCATCCACCGAGCCCGACCGGGTCGCTTCCTGCCAACCGCCGAGGGACTCCTTGTCGATGTCGACCCCGCTCGCCGCCTTGACCAGCGGCGGGCCCGCCACGAACACCTGCGCCTGGCCCTTCACCATCACCGAGAAGTGCGCCGCGGTCACCTCGATGGCGGGCAGCCCCGCCAGGGAGCCCATGGCCGCCGACACCACCGGCACCCGGGACAGGTTGGCCACCGACCATTCCCAGCCCGGCACCGTCGGCACGTAGGTCGCGCCCATGGTCTTGACCCCGCGCACGCTGGCCCCGACGCCCTCCACCAGACGGATCAGCGGCACCTTGAGATCGTGGGCCATGCGCTCGGCGTGCGGGCGCTTGTCCATCAGCCCGCCTTCGATGGCCCCGCCGCGCACGGTGTAGTCGTACCCGGTGACCACCGCCGGCCGGCCGTCGAGCTCGATCTCCCCGCACAGGAAGTTGGCGGGCTTCACCTCCTGCAGCGCACCGTTCTCGTCACGGATGGCCCGCCCGGCGAGCCGTCCGACCTCGGCGAAGGTGCCGACATCGGCCAGCCGGTCGATGCGGTCCCGGATCGTCAGCCGCCCCTTGGCCCGGTGGTTGGCCACCGCCTCCGGCCCGCCCAGCCCGGCGGCGAAGCCGACACGGGCACGCAGCTCCTCGAGCTCGGAGGACCAATCGTCGGCGGCGCTGCTCATCGTCCGCAGCTTTCCCGCTGGGCCGACCACGGTCAAACGCCTTGGCGGGCACAGCCGGGCGGACGCTCAGCTGGTTCGGGCCCGTCCGTCGGTGCGGGCCCGCTGCTGGTCCTCCCGGCGGCTGTCCCCGGCGGCGGCGAGGGCGGCCTCGGTGGACTCGTCGACCCGCATGTAGTGGGTACGCCATGCGTCGTCACCCCAGCGGGCATCGGCCTGCACGGTGGTACGGGGCGACCACGCCCCTTCGAGCAGGTCGAGCGCCTGGGCGCAGATCGCCGCCTGTTGGGCCCGGTCACCTGGGCGGCCCGTCGGGTACCCGAGCGGGAAGTCGACGAAGAGGAAGCGGGGCACCCCGACTTCCTCGATGATGTCGCGGGCCGAACCGACCAGCACCGTGGGGATGGCGGCCGCCTCGAGATGGCGTACCACCAGCGCCGCGCTCTGGTGACAAACCGGGCAGTGCGGCACGACCACCACGGCGTCGACGGCGTCCTCCTGCAGGAGCCGCAGGACCGTCGGGGCGTCCTGCTCGGTGGTCCGGCGCTGCGAGTAGTCGAACGGCACCCCGTAGAAGCGCGGCGACAGGCTGCCGATGCGTCCGGCGGCAACGAATTCCTGCATCCGGGCCAGCGGCAGGAACGACTCACGTTCGTTCGCCGCCGCGGCCTGCAGGTCACGGTTGTCGTCCGCGGTGAACCGGCCGGAGGGCAACGGCTCCACCGCCTGGGCGTAGGGCTTCTCGGGGCCCGACAGCGGCAACGGGAACGCCGTGGTCACCACCCCCACCCGCAGGCTCGACAACGGCCCCGGCAGCCGCGTCAGCACCAGCTCCCCGGCGGGCGACGCCCAGCGGTAGGCGTTCGTGTAGCCCTGGGCGGCGTAGTACTCCCGGGACTTGTCGATGTAGGACACGAAGCTGCGATAGGCCGGGTCGGTGCTCATCGCCGGCAAGTTAGTGGGGCGAGGACCGCGCCGGTGGGTCCGCGGTCGGCCGGCGACCGCCGCTGACGTGCCGCCGCTAACGTGGCGCCGATGCCCGCCGAATCCCCGGACCAGCCGACGGCGCCACCATCACGGCCCATCCGCTTCGGCCTCAGCACACCGGGCCGCACCGATCTCGGCCCGCTGCTCGCCCGGGCCCGCTGGGCCGAGCTGGCCGGCTTCTCCACGTTCTCGCTGTCGGACCACCTCGACGCCGCCTCGCCGTTCGTGACCCTCGGGGCGGTCGCCGGGGCCACCAGTCGGATCCGCCTGGGCACCCTCGTAGTCAACAACGACCTCCGCCACCCGGCGCTGCTGGCCCAGGACGCGGCCACGCTCGACCGGCTGAGCGACGGCCGCCTCGAACTGGGCCTCGGCGCCGGCTGGGCGCGGGCGGAGTACCTGCGGGCCGGTATCGCCTACGACGCGCCGAGGCTCCGGGTCGAGCGGCTCCGCGACACGGTGGTCGCCCTGCGGACGCTCTTCGGCGGCGAACCGGTCACCACCGACGGGCCGCACCTCGCCCTACGCGACCATTTCGTCGTTCCCCGGCCGACGCAGGGCGCGTCCCTACCGCTGCTCATCGGCGGCAACGGCGACCAGTTGCTGGCCCTCGCCGCCGAGCACGCCGACATCGTGGGCTTCACCGGTTTCGGCCCCGACCGGGACGGTCACAACGTACGCACCCACGCCAACCGGGCGGGTCTCGCCAACCGGGTGGCCCTGGTGGAGCGTCACAGCGCCGGTCGGACCCGGCCACCGGAACGGCACCTGTTGCTGCAGCTGCTGGTCATCACCGATGACCGTGAGCTGCTCGCAACGACGCTGGCCCGGCGCCACGGCCAGCCGCTGCTCGACGTGCTCACCTCGCCGTTCCTGGCCTTCGGCACCGTCGAGGAGATCTGTTCGCAGATCACCCGGCTGCGCGACGACTACGGCATCACCTACGTGACCGTGTTCGACCCCCATGCCGAGGACGCCGCCACGGTACGAACCGCCCTCGGTCCCGACGCCGCCTGACCACCCGGCCACCCGGCCACCCGGTCGGGGACCCGGTCGGGGACCCGGTGGCGTACTGTGCGGGACGCGGCGTCGCGGGGGCGACGACGACAACAGGGGGTCCGCAGATGGCTTCGGTTCTTCAGGGTGTGCGGGTGATCGACTTCGGTCGCTACATCGCCGGGCCGTGGTGCGCAGCCCTGCTGGGCGACCTCGGCGCCGACGTCATCCGGATCGAACGGGTCGACGGCGGCGAGGACCGCTGGGTCGCCCCGGTCACCGACGACGGGGTCGGGGCCATGTTCCTACAGGTGAACCGCAACAAGCGTTGCCTCACCCTCAACCCGGTAAAGCCCGAGGGACGCAAGGTCGTCGAACGCCTGGTCAAGGGCGCCGATGTGGTCGTGGCCAACCTGCCACCGGAGACACTGGTCCAGATGGGCCTCGACTACGAGACCTTGCGCGGCTACAAGTCCGACATCATCCTGACCACCGTCAACGCCTTCGGGTCCGGTGGCGCATGGTCGAACAAGGTCGGCTTCGACGGCCTGGCCCAGGCGGCGTCGGGCAACATGTACCTCTCGGGCCCCGAGGGCCACCCCACCAGGGCGAGTGCGCCCTATGTCGATTTCTCGACGGCGACGCTGTCGGCGCTGGCCACGATGGCGGCTTTGATGCACCGCAACCAGACCGGCGAGGGCCAGTTCCTCGAGGGAGCCCTGCTGCGTAGTGCTCTCACCTGGATGGGCCCGACCATCATCGAGCAGGACCTGCTGGCGGTGAACCGGGTCTCCACCCACAACCGCGGCCAGACCGCCGGCCCCGGCGACACCGTGCGGACCAAGGACGGCTGGGTGATGTGCCTCGTCATCGGCCAGTACCAATTCGAGCGCTGGTGCCAGATGGTCGGCAAGCCCGAACTGCTGCACGACGACCGCTTCAAGGACGACCTCGCCCGGGGCGACAACGGCGAGATCCTCTCGGCATGCACCTCGGTATGGGCAGCCGAACGGACAACCCAGCAGTGCCTCGACGAGATGGAGGCCCGCAAGGTGCCGGGCGGTCCGGTGCTGTCACCGCAGCAGGCCCTCGACGAGCCGCACATTCGCCAGATCGGCGTATTCAGCCCCATGGAGTACCCCACCGCGGCCCAGCCGGTGCCGATCGCCAACTTCCCGGTGACCATGTCGGCCTCTCCGGGCACGATCCGCCGGCGGGCGCCGCAACTCGGCGAGCACACCGACGAGGTCCTCGCCGAACTCGGCTACAGCAGCGCCGAGGTAGCTGCCCTGCGCGACGCCCGTATCGTCTGATCGCTTCGCGGCTGCTCGGCACGGTACCGGCGACCCATTACGGGCGGGGTCCGACCGGCCTGAGCCCGGCCGGGCACGGGGACATCCCCGAGTCCGGCGTAGGCGGGTACGATCCTCGGATCAGCACGATCCCGGGATCAGCGCGAGTTCAGTAGACGAGCATGCCGCGCGACATGGCGGCGAGGGCCTTGTCGTTGATTTCGGCGATGTGCTCGAGCTCCCCGCCGTCGAGCCAGACGCCGCGGCACTGCGGGCACCGGTCGAGCACCAGCATGTGAGCGACGTCCTTGGTCATTGTGGTGCCGTCCACCGGGCACAGCCGCTGCACCTCGTCCTGGGCCTGGACCCGCAGCTCCACCGTGGCGCGGCAGGAGTCACACGTGGTGTCACCCTTACGCCCTGTCCGATTTCCGCACCGGCTGCACTTCGAACCGAAAAATGCCATGGCTCCACCTCGCATCGTCTGGGTGGGCACCCTAGGCCACCCCCGTGCGGCAGACAAGCAGGTCAGTGGCGCCGCCCGCAGCCAGTCATGCCCACGACGGCACCACGACAACCGGCAGAGTTACCATCGACGAAGGACCATCGGCGACGCTGACGACCTCGATGCCCGCCGGAGCCGAGGTCCGAACCGATCGGTATGGCGAGCGCACCGAGGAGAACCATGAACCCCCAGGACAGCAGCAAGTACTGGAAGCAGTCCCGGGTGGAGTTACGAGCTGCGGGCTTCGAACCGGACCGGGCCGCGCTGACCAACGCCGTGGTGACCATCGCCAGTGCCCACACCAACGCCCACCGCTGCAACAACCGGGTCGCCACGATCAGCGAGCTGCTGATCGAGCTCGTCGCCGAACGCGGCGGCCAGGGCCTGACGGTCGGCGCCCCGGCGGTGTCCGACGCCCTCACCCAGGGCACCCCAACGGCCGGCTACAGCCTGGTGTCGCGCGACGTCGTGGCGGACTGCTTCGAGATCGGCCACTACGCCCACCATGGTGACGCCATGATCGTCATCTCCGGCTGCGACAAGACCGGGGCGGCCGCCCTCATGCCGCTGGCCCGTACCAACGCGTTCGGGCTGGTGCTCTACCCCGGGACCAGCTCGCCGGGTCGGGTCTCCTTCGGGCCGTGGGCGGCCAAGGGCCCCAACCTCACCATCCTCGACTACGCCGAGGGCCGGGCCGCGCACGAGGCCGGCCGTATCAGCACCGAGGAACTGCGCGAGCTCGAACGCAGCGTGATGCCCGGCAGCGGCACCTGTGGGGCCATGTTCACCGCGAACACCATGAGCACCATCGCCGAGGCGATGGGCATGATGCTGCCGCGTGGTGCCTCACATCCGGCAGACCACGGTGCCGGTAGCGACATCCACGAGGACGTACGGGCGCAGGCCGCAGCCTCCGTCGACGCCCTGTACCGGCTGATCGCCGCCGGCATCCGCCCGCTCGACATCATGACCGAGCGCGCGTTCGACAACGCCATCACCACGGTCTACGCCATGGGCGGCTCGACCAACCTCTACCTGCACCTGCTGGCCATCGCCCGCGAGGCCGGGATCCCGTTGACCATCGAACGGATCGCGCAGGTCGGCGAACGGGTCCCACTCATCACCAACCTCCAGCCGCAGGGCCCCTACGCCATGACCACCCTGCACGCGCTCGGCGGCGTACCACTGGTGATGCGAGAGTTACTGCGGGCCGGGCTGCTGTACGGCGACGTCATGACGGTGACCGGCAGGACGCTGGCCGAGAACCTCGCCGACGTGCCGACCCTCGACCAGCTCCCCGACCAGGATCTGGTGTTCTCCGTCGAGCGACCCATCGCTCCGGCGAACAACCACATCAGCGTGATGCGCGGCAACCTCGCCCCCGAGAGCTGCCTACTGAAGCTTTCCGGCAAGACCCTCGAACGGGGTCGTTTCGAGGGAACGGCCAAGGTCTTCGAATCCGAGGCCGAGGCCATGGCCGCCATACGGGCCAGTACGATCATGGCGGGCGACGTGGTGGTGGTGCGCAACGTCGGCCCCGTCGGCGGTCCGGGCATGCCGGAGATGGTGATGCTGACCATCCAACTCCAGGGCCGGGGGCTCGGGGCGGACGTGGCCCTGATCACCGACGGGCGGTTCTCCGGGGTGTCCCACGGCATTCTCATCGGGCACATCTCCCCCGAAGCGGCCCGGGGCGGGCCCATCGCCGCGGTGCGCGACGGCGACGTGATCGTGATCGACCCGGCTGCCCGCACCCTCGAGCTGGCCGTCGCCGACGACGAGATCGCCCGGCGGATGCAGGCGTGGCAGCCGCCCGACCTCTCCGAGCGGGTCCGGCCGGGCTCGGTGCGCGACAAGTACGTCAGGCTGGTGTCCTCCGCCCACTACGGCTGTGTGCTGTGAGCGACCCCGGCGAGCCCGGCCGGCCGCTGGCCGTCATCCTCGACACCGACATCGGCACCGACGTCGACGACGCCCTCGCTCTCGGCGTGTGCCTGGGATCGCCGGAAATCGACCTCGTCGGCATCACCACCGTCTACGGCGACGTCGTGCTGCGGGCGCAGATGGCCCGCAAGCTGCTCGCGCTGCGTGGGGTGCACGGCCTCCCGGTGGTGACCGGCGAGGCACGTCCCCTGGTGGAGAGCCGGCCGCTGTACTGGGGCGGCCACGAGGGCGACGGGCTACTCGCCGCCGGCGACGAGTTGCTCGCCCCCACCGGGACCGACGCCGTGTCGTTCCTGGTGCGCCAGGTACGGGAGCGGCCGAACACGGTGCATCTGGTGGCCATCGGTCCGCTGACCAACGTGGCCCGGGCGATACAGCTCGACCCCGGGTTCGCCGGCGACCTCGCCGGGCTGACCATCATGGGCGGCGTGCTGCGCGGACCGGTCGGCCTGCACCTGCCCATCGTCGAGCACAACCTGCGCTGCGACCCCGAGGCCGCACAGGTGGTGTTCGCCTCGGGGGCGTCCATCTCGCTGGTGCCGCTCGATGTCACCACCCGGGTCGCCGTGCACGCCGAGGAAGTGGCGCAGCTGCACGCCGCGCCGAGTCCCTTCCACCACGCCCTGGCCGAGCTCGTCGAGCACGACCCGCGCTATCGGGCGCACGGCCGGGCCTACCTGCACGACCCGCTGGCCGTGGCGGTATTGCTGCGACCCGAGCTGGTGGGCTGGCACGACGTGCACGTCACCATCGAGCTCGGCGGCGAGCACACCGCCGGCCAGAGCCTGTTCCGGCTGCCCTCCGCCAATCGCCCGGCCAATGCGAGGGTGGCCCTCACCGTCGACGCCGTTGCAGCGGCGGCATTCGTGACCGGGCGTCTGGCCGGCTGAGTTCCGCCGCTGCGCCCGACGGCGCATGCTCAGGCGTGCTTGGTCTGCTCGTAGAGGAAATCGGAGATCGGCAACGGCACAGCCGACTCGGCAGCGAGCTTGCACACCAGCGACAGGTCCTTGCGCCCGAAGGTCCCCATGCGGTCCGCCCCCTCACCGTGCAGGCCGGCGATGGCCCGCATCTGGTCGATGTTGCGCAGCGCCCAGCTGTCGCCGGTACTGGCGGCAGCGACCTCACGCATGCGAGCCTCGTCGATGCCCAACTCGCGGGCGAGGCGCAGGGCCTCCTCGACGACGTGGATGTTGGCCAGCGACATCAGGTTGTTGCACTGCTTGGTGGCCTGGCCCATCCCCAGGGCGCCCATGTGGAAGATCTCCGAGCCGACCACCTCGAACAGCGCCATGGCCCGGGCCACGTCGGCGTCGTCGCCGCCGACCATCAGCGACAGGGTCCCGGCTTCGGACCGTTCGGCGGCGCCGCTCACGGCGGCGTCGATGACCGCCACCCCCTTGGGTGCGGCGACGGTCGCCACCTCCCTGCAGGTGGCGACCCCGATGGTGCTGTGCAGCACGATCAGCGATCCCGACGCCGCGCCGGCCAGCGCCCCGTCGGCACCGAGCAGCACCTCGAGCGTCTCCCGGTCGTTCATGACCACCGAGCAGATCACGTCGCTGTGCTCGCCGAGCTCACGGGGCGAGGATGCCCGCCGGGCACCGAGGGCCTCGAGCTCGGCCATCCGGCTCTCGTCGAGATCCAGCACGGTGAGCGGAAACCCGGCACGGACCAAGTTGCGAGCCATCGGCCCACCCATGTTGCCCAGCCCGATGAACCCCACCCGCTCGCCCATCGAACGACCTCCTCGTCGACCGGATCCTACGAGCTGGCCGTGGCGATCGACAGGACGGGTCAGTCGACGGCGAGCGCGGCGGCGATGGCCGCGCCGGTGATCTCGGCGTTGAGGTAGGGCTCGGGGTCGTGGGCTCGCAGGCCGTTGTCGACCACGACGTCCTCGACCCGGTCGCCGAAGAGGTCGGCCAGGCGGGGCACGACGGCGGCGATGTCGCCCTTGGCGGCGACATTGACCCAGCGCTGCACGGTGCCGGGCCACGGGCCGATGCCGTCGCGCCGCTCGGGCACGTAGGTGTCCAGTAGCAGCGGGATGCCGATGGGCGAACCCAGCGTCACCAGGGTGTGGACGTTCCATTCCGGGTGGGCCAGCAGCGCCCGATAGGCCACGACGGTGCCCAGCGAATGGGCGACGACGACCCGGGTGTCGGGGCTGATGACCGCATCCATCCGGGCCCGTACCGCCTCGGTCAGATCGGTGCGGCTGGTCATGATGGCCACCAGGTCGACCGTGCGGTCGTAGAGCGCCTTGCCGAACATCTGCTGCAACGCCTCGGCGGCGCCGCCTGATGCCTCGGCCAGCAGCTCCTCGGCGCCGGCCCGGGTTCGGGCGATCTCCTCGGGCACGTCGCGCTCGGGGTTGCGCCGGAACAGGTCGCCATAGAAGCACACGGCGAAATCTTCCGGGGCCAGCGTCACGCCGTGGTGCCACAGGCCGTCCTGCACCGCCGGCAGCCATCGCGCCGTCAGCGAGTGGGGTCCCCACAGTTCGTTGAACGCGCCGTGGACGGCGACCACCCGTGCCATGTCCAGCTCCTCAGCCCGCCCTGCGACGGTGTGTCGTGCGGGCCGCGCCTCGGCCGCGTCGCCGCAACGTAGGGGACACCGCCCGACCCGGTCCACCCCCATGCGGGGCCGCCGGTCCTCTCCCCGACCGGCGATGCGGCGCCGTCACCACCGGACTGCCACTCGGTGCCGACTCCCAGGTGGTCCTCAGCCAATCACCAGGCGCACCCGGCAGACTGGACGCCGACTGCCGGAGCGGGGGTGTCCCCGGGCATCGGAAGGGGCGCGCCATGACGACCGAGGCGATCGCGGAGGTGAGCCACCTGACCAAGTCCTTCGGGACGGTGGCGGCCGTGCAGGACGTGTCCTTCGCCGTACGACCGGGCGAGGTGTGCGGCCTGCTGGGGCCCAACGGGGCCGGCAAGACCACGACGCTGCGCATGCTGGTCGGTCTCATCGCCCCCAGTGCGGGCCACGCATCGCTGTTCGGCACCACCGTGCAGGCCGGTTGCCCCGAGCTGTTGCGGGTCGGCGCCATGGTCGAGCAGGCCGCCTTCGTGCCCCACCTGTCGGGCATGACCAACCTGCGGTTGTGGTGGGAGGCCGGAGGCGGTCGCCTGCGCGACGCCGACCTCGACGGCGCCCTGGCCATTGCCGGCCTCGGCGACGCCGTACACCGCAAGGTCCGCACCTTTTCCCAGGGCATGAAGCAACGCCTCGGGTTCGCCCGGCTGTTGCTGGCCCGCCCCGAGCTGCTGATCCTCGACGAGCCGACCAACGGCCTCGACCCGGCCGAGATCAAGGAGATCCGCAACCTGGTCCATCGCCTCGCCGACCGCGGCGCTGCGGTCCTGCTGTCGAGCCATCACCTGGCCGAGGTCGAACAGACCTGCTCGGAGGTGGTGGTCATGAGCCGGGGCCGGCTCGTCGCCAGCGGCACCGTGGACGAGCTGCGCTCGTCGGGCGCCACCGTGCGCATCGAGGTCGACGACCTGGCGACCGCCACCGGGGTACTGCGAGGCCTGCCCGCCGTCGGGCGGGTGGAGATCGACGGACCCGAGCTGGTGGTCCAACTCCACGACGGCCGCCGTTCCGACCTGGTGACCGCCCTGGTCATGGCCGGAATCCGGGTCGAGTCGGTGACCGCCACCCGGGACCTCGAGGACGTGTTCCTGGGCCTGGTCGACCAGAGCGAACAGCTCCGGACCGCGCATGCCGCCCAGCCCGACCCGTCCGCCCAGCCCGGCGAGGAGACCCGATGATCGCCTTGCTGCGCACCGAGCTGATCAAGGCCGTCCGACGGACCCGGACGCTCATCATCCTGGCGGCCCTGGTCGGCCTGCCCGTGGTGATCTCCCTGGCGGTGAACGCCCGCAGCGACCGGCGGCCCGACCATGGCGAGGGCCTGTTCCGGCTGGCATCGCAGTCGGGCCTGGTGGTCCCCGCTGCCATCCTGATGATGACCAGCGCCTTCCTGCTGGTGATCATCGCCGGGACCGTCGTCGGTGATGCCGTGGCCGGCGACGCCGCCACCGGCAACCTGCGCTACCTGCTGCTGCGACCGGTGTCACGTACCAAGCTGCTCATCGCCAAGGCCGCGGTCTCGACCCTGCTGGTGTGGACGGCGACCATCGTCGTGGTCCTCACCGCGCTGGTCGCCGGGGTCGTGCTGTTCGGCTGGCACGGCATCAGCGTCCCGTTCTCGGTGTCCGACACCGGTGCCGGCGTCGGGTTCGACCTGACCGCCGGCCAGCTGCTGGCCCGTCTGGCCTTCGGCACGGCCTACGTGGCGTTCGGCTTCACCGCGCTGGTGGCCATCGGCACGTTCTTCTCCACCCTCACCGACGGGGCCTCGGGGGCGATCGCCGCCACGGTCGGTGTGTACATCGTGTCGGAGATCCTCGACGCCATCACCGACCTCGGGTCCCTGCGCTACGGCCTGCCGACCCACTACCGGACCGCATGGGTGGACAGCATCACCGCGAACTCGTTCTCGGGCGACCTGAAAGCGGGCGTCATCGTGCAGGTGGTCTATGCCCTGGTGTTCTTCTCCGCGGCCATCGTGTGGTTCCGCCGCAAGGACATCCGTTCCTGAGATCCGGACGACGGCCAAGGTGCTGCCGCGGGTACTGTCCGGTCAGCTCGATGCTCAGGAGGTCCACAGATGGCGATCAACCCCGACGCGGTGGGAACGGTGACCGGCCCGAAGTCCCGGACATGGGACTCCAAGGACTGCCTGCTCTACGCGCTCGGCGTGGGTGCCGGGGCCGCCGATCCGACCGGCGTCGAGCTGGAGTTCACCACCGAGAACAGCACCGGCATCGACCAAAGGGTGATGCCGACCATGGCCGTGGTCCTCAATGCCGGCGGACTCGACTTCTCCGCCGTGGGCCAGATCAACCTGTTCCTCATGCTGCACGGCGAGCAGGGCATCACCCTGCACCGTGAGATCCCGGTGGCCGGCACGCTGCAGAGCACGACCACCGTCACCGGCATCTGGGACAAGGGCAAGGGCGCGGTCATCGAGTTCGAGTCGGTCTCGGTGCTCGCGGACACCAAGGAGGCGCTGTTCACCACCCGCATGTCGCTCTTCGCCCGGGGCGAGGGCGGCTGGGGCGGCGATCGAGGCCCGAACAAGGTCGTGGAGATCCCCTCCGGTACGCCCGACCACCAGGTCACCTACCAGACCCGAAGCGACCAGGCACTGTTGTACCGGCTCAACGGCGACCGCAACCCGCTGCACGCCGACCCGACCTTCGCCAAGGCCGGCGGGTTCGACAAGCCGATCCTGCACGGGCTTTGCACCTACGGCTTCACCGGCCGCGCCCTGCTACACGAGCTGTGCGGCAGCGACCCGGCCCGTTTCGGCAGCATGGACGTGCGCTTCAGCTCGCCGGTGATGCCCGGCGAGGCGCTCACCGTGAAGATGTGGGACACCGACGGCGGCGCCCTGTTCCAAACCCTCGGCCAGGACGGCCGCACCGTGCTCGACGCCGGGGCCTTCCGCCTCGCCTGACGCTCAGCGCGAGCCCGACTGCAGCACGCCGCGGGCCACCAGCTCGGCCACCATGGCGTCGTCGTAGCCGAGCACCCGCTGCAGCACCTCGGCGTTGTGCTCGCCGAGCCGAGGGGCGTAGAGCTCGGGCAGCTCGGGTTGGGCCGAGAACTTGAACGGGTAGCCCGCCACGATCACCTCGCCCAGCACCGGGTCGGGCACCCGTCGCACCATGCCACGGGCTTCGAAGTGCGGGTGCCCGACCGCCTGGGTGGGGTCGAAAACCTCCCCCAGCGGCACCCGGTGCGTCAGGCAATGGGCCATCACCGAGGCGTTGTCGGAAAAGGACAGCAGCCACTCCTGCACCAGCGGCACCAGCTCCTCCTGGTGCTCGGCCCGCAACGCGCCGGTGGCGAAGCGAGGGTCGTGGACCAGGTCGGGGCGGTCCATGGCCCGGCACAGGTTCGGCCACTGACGTTCCAGCACCAGCAGATAGCCGTAGCCCTCCGGCAGGTCGTAGGTACCGACCGGGCAGTACATGGGGTGGTGACGCGGGTTGCGACCGGGACGGATCCGGTGGCCGGACAGCTCGTACTGGGCGAACTGGTCCTGCAGGCCGAACATCACGTCGGCCATGGCGATGTCGATGTGCTGGCCCTCACCGGTGCGCTCGCGGTGCAGCAGGGCGTAGCCGAGGGCGGCGAAGCCGTGCACCGCGGTGGTGTTGTCGGCCACCGCGAACCCGGTGGGCGACGGTGGGCCGTCCGGGTGGCCGGTGAGGGCCATCACCCCCGACGTGGCCTGGATGACCCCGTCGAAGCCGGGGCGGTCGGCCCAGGGGCTGTTCTGGCCGTAGGCCGAGATCGACACCATCACCAGCGACGGGTTGAGCTGGCGCAACGAGTGGTAGTCCAAGCCGCGGCGGGCCAGGACCCCGACCGCGAAGTTCTCCACCACCACGTCGCTACGGGCAGCCAGCTCACGCAGGATGCGCAGGCCGTCCTCGGTCTCCCAGTCCAGGCACAGACTCTGCTTGCCCCGGTTGTTCTGGATGTAGACGCTCGAACGGCCGTCCTCGACCCATTGCAGGAAGCGACTCGGGTCGCCGTGCGGCGGCAGCTCGACCTTGACGATCTCCGGGCCGAGCTCGGCCAGCAACCGGGTGATCCCCGCCCCGGCGAGGTACTGGGACAGATCGAGGACGCGGTAGCCCTCCAACATCAGCCTGCTCACCGTCGATGCCCTCCCCCGTACCCGCATCTGCGGGCACCGACGGATTCTGGCACGCCCCCGGCGCGGGCGCGCCCGGGCGACTCAGCGTTCGGGCCGTGCGCCGGGGAGGGCCGGTGCAGCCCGGCCTGCACCGTGCCGCTGGGACCGTCCGAGCGTCACCGTCCGAGCGTTACAGTCCGGGCATGGCTGTCGTCACCGTCGAACGCCGCGACCGGGTGGCTGTGGTCACCCTGAACCGGCCCGAGGCCCGCAATGCGCTCAACCCCGAGCTGGTGGTGAGCCTGGCCCGCGTCTGGGAGGAGCTCGCCGCCGACGACTCGGTGTGGGTGGTGGTCCTCACCGCGGCACCGGGCTCGACGTTCTGCGCCGGGTTCGACCTCGCCACGTTCATCCCGTTGCTGACCCGCAGCAAGGAGCCGGCCGACGAGTGGGACCGCATCGTCGCCGCCGACCTCGGTATCGCCGGGCGGGCCACCTTGCGCGACCTCGACCTGGGCAAGCCCCTGGTGGTCGCCGCCAACGGCCATGCCATCGCCGGCGGCATGGAGCTGCTGCTCGCCGCCGACCTGCGGGTGGTGGCCTCGGGCGCCAAGCTCGGCCTGTCCGAGGTGGCGCTCGGCCTGATCCCGGCGATGGGGGGCACGGCCCGCCTCGGTCGCCATCTGCCGCCGGCGCTCGCCGCCGAGTTGTTGCTCACGGCCAAGCCGATCAGCGCCGAGCAGGCCCAACAGTGGGGCCTGCTCAACCGGGTGGTGCCGGCCGACGCCGTGCTCGACACCGCCCTGCAGTTGGCCGACACCATCGCCGCCAACGCACCGCTGGCCGCCCGCGCCGCCCGCCGGGTGCTGCGCGACGCCGCGGACCTGACCGCAGAGCAAGCCCTGGCCCTAGAGGCCGAGCTGTCGGCCCAGCTCGCCGCCACCGCCGACGCCGTGGAAGGGCCTCGTGCATTCGTCGAGAAGCGGCCGCCGCGGTTCGAAGGCCGCTGACCACCCCGACCCGCACGGACCTGACCGCCCGGACCTGACCGCACGGACCTGACCGGCCGGACCCGGCCGACCCGACGGGCACCGGCCCGACAGGACCAGCCGTAGCTACGGGCGCCGGGCCGGCGGTCCGGCGGGTCCGGCACCATCCGGCGGGTCGGACGGCCCGGCCAGCGTCGCTGCGGCCGCGGCGCGGTGGCCTGCGTCCCATCCCTCGGCGTCGACCATCCGGGTTCGCATCGGTCCACTATCGGGGAACAGCTGCTCGGCGACCCGTCGGACGGCTTGGCGACGTTCGGCCAGCACGGGCACCAGGGCTGCGCCGTGATGCGCCAGCGCTTCCCGCCCGACCCGGACCCGGGCCACGTCGAGTCGTTGGCCGATCCGGCTGCCGTAGGCCAGCAGGAACGCCCGCCGGAAGGCCGGGGCCCGCCGGTGCGAGGCCTCCGCCACGGCCTGGTCCATCGCCCGCATCGCCTGGACCAGCAACGAGGCGAACAGCGCCTCCACCAGGTCGAGGTCGCCGGCGAACCCGACCAGGGTGGCCAGGGCCCACTCGTCGTCCCACACCACCTCGACCCCGTTGAGCTCGGCCACCACGGCGAGCAGCTGCACCTTCTCGGCCCCGAAGGGTTGCTCGACCGCAAGCCGCTGTGCCCGCACCGCGCTCGCAGGGCCCGGCCCGGCCCCGGCGGCCAGCACGGCGTCGTCGACGGCGTGGCGGATCATGAGCTCCTGGGCCTTGGCGCTGAAGGCCTCGGCCTCCGCCGGATACGGGGTCGACTCGGCCTTGGCCAGCAGCGCCCGGATGGTGGCGTGGTGCTTCGGTTCACCGGGCAGGGCTGGGCCGGGGCCCGTCGCTGCCGCAGCACCCCACCGCGACGGCGGCTCGACGATCCGGCTCAGCCCGGGCAGCGCTCGGAGCTGGGCAAGAACCCGCAACGCCAGCTCGAGGCTGTCGGTGATCTCGGCACGCTCCGCGGCACGCCAACGCAGCACCACAGCATCGCCGGCGGGTCCGTCGCCGGCGGTGGCCCCGGCCGGACCACCGGCGGGCGGACCGGGCGGACCGGGCGGACGTTCGGGCGGGTCGATGCCCAGGGCCTGCAGCTGTTGCCGCCAGCGCGGCGGAAGCGGCCCGGCCGCACCGCAGCCGGCCGGCTCAGCGGCGATGACCGCGACGAGCAGCCGCAGGGCGCGTCGGTCGCCGGAGCGGCGCACGACGTGGTGGACCTCGACCGGCTGCCAACCGCGCTCCCAAAGCCCGGCGACGACCAGCAGCAGCTGCCGGGACAGCTCACGCTCGGCACGGTGTTCGCCCGCCGGGCCGAGACCGTCGAGGTCGACGAGGTCCTCGACGATCCGGTCGAACGCCGCTGAGGCCGCCCACGGTCGCGCCAGACCGTCGAGTTCACCGAGCGCCTCGGCCAGCAGCGACGCGGCGTCGTTGCCCGGCCGGTTACCCCGCGCTGACGGGCTGCGGCGCGATCGACGGCGGGACACAACCACAGTCTGCCCGCCGGCCGCCTCGGGTCCTGCGCGTTCAGCGCAGGGCGGCCCGCAGCTCGGCCAGTCGCTCGGGTACCGGGCGGTACCACGCCCAGGTGCCCCGCCGCTCGCTGACCACCAGGCCGGCCTCGCGCAGGACCTTGAGGTGATGGCTGACCGTGGGCTGCGAGCGGCCCACCGGTTCGACCAGGTCGCACACGCAGACCCCGTCGTCGGGATGGGCCGCGATCAACGAGAGCAGGTGCAGCCGCACCGGGTCACCCAACGCGGCGAAGCCGCGGGCCAGGGCCGTGGCGTCGTCCGCTCCGAACGCGACGCTGCCCACCGGCGCCACCGGACCTCCGTCGGCCGCTACCGCAGCAGATGGTCCACTCACCTTCCCGGCGCTCATCGCAGATCCCGCTCCGGCCCTGCTCCCACCGGCATCCGTGTAGGCTCCTACATCGACCGACGTCAATCTATCCCGGGAGCCCGTCATGTCACGTGTGCAGCTCGCCCTCAATGTCTCCGACCTCGACGAGGCCATCACGTTCTACACCAAGCTGTTCGGCGTCGGGCCGGCCAAGGTCCGTGACGGGTACGCCAACTTCGCGGTGGCCCAGCCGCCGCTCAAGCTGGTGCTCATCGCCGGCGACGGCGCGCCGGGCACGATGAACCACCTCGGGGTCGAGGTCGACTCCACCGACGAGGTCACCGCCGCCATCGGCCGGCTGCAGGCCGAGGGCCTCGACACCGACATCGAGGAGCAGACCACGTGCTGCTACGCGGTGCAGGACAAGGTGTGGGTGCACGGGCCCGACGCCGAACCGTGGGAGGTCTACACGGTGCTGTCCGATGCTCCCACCATGGGACTCGAGCCCATCGCCGAGGGCACGGCCTGCTGTGGCACCGCGGCCCCCGAACCGGTGTCGCTGTCGTCCAAGCCCGGCTGCTGCTGAACCCCGCGCCATGGATGCACCTGCCGTGACGACCGTCGACGCCCCGCGACGACTGTCGATGCTCGACCGGCTGCTCCCGCTGTGGATCGGCCTGGCCATGGCGCTGGGCCTGCTGCTCGGCAACGTCTTGCCCCACCTCGACGAGCAACTCGACCGGGTAAAGATCGACACCGTCTCGCTGCCCATCGCCCTCGGCCTGCTGGTCATGATGTACCCGGTGCTGGCCAAGGTGAACTACCGGGCCCTCGGCGGCGTGCTCGAGGACCGCAAGCCGTTCGTGCTCACCCTGTTCCTCAACTGGGCGGTCGGGCCGCTGCTGATGTTCACACTGGCCTGGGTGTTCCTGCCCGACCTGCCCGACTACCGCACCGGCCTGATCATCGTCGGGCTCGCGCCGTGCATCGCCATGGTCATCATCTGGATCGATCTGGCCAACGGCAGCGGCGAGCTCGCCGCGGTGTTCGTGGCCATCAACTCGATCATCCAGGTCCTGGCGTTCTCGGCGCTGGGCTACTTCTACCTGCGGGTTCTGCCTGGGTGGTTGGGGCTGGACACCACCGGCATCGACGTGTCGATGGGCGAGATCGCCAAGTCGGTGCTGATCTTCCTCGGCATCCCGCTGCTCGCCGGGTTCCTGACCCGTACGTTCGGCGAACGCGCCAAGGGTACTGACTGGTATCTGAACCGGTTCATGCCGCGGATCGGCCCGGTGGCGTTGTACGGGCTGCTGTTCACCATCGTGATCCTGTTCGCGTTGCAGGGCGACCGCATCGTCGGCCAGCCCCTCGACGTGGTCCGCATCGCCATCCCGCTGGTCATCTACTTCGCCGTGATGTGGGGGGCGGCGTTCCTCGCCTCGGTGCGGCTCGGCCTGCCCTATGAACGGGCGGCGACAGTGTCGTTCACCGCAGCGGGCAACAACTTCGAGCTGGCCATCGCGGTATGCATCGCCGTGTTCGGCGTCACGTCCGGCCAGGCGCTCGCCGGCGTGGTCGGCCCGCTCATCGAGGTGCCCGCCCTGCTGGCGCTGGTCTACGTGGCCCGTTGGGGCCGGGCCCGTTGGTATCCGGAGCCAACCCGTCCGCAGTAGCGTCACCCGGCGTGAAGAGCCTGGTTCTGGGTGGGTCCGCATTCATCGGTCGACGGCTGGTGGAGGTGCTGCATGCCGCCGGGCATTCGGTCACCGTGCTCAACCGGGGGTTGCGCAACGACGGCATCGACGGGGTCGACGGGGTCGCGCGCCTGGTCGCAGACCGTCGCGACCCGGCGTCGGTGCGCGCCGCGCTCGGTTCGACCGAGTTCGATGCCGTCTTCGATGTCAGCGGCCAGGTGCAGGTGTCCTCCGTCGAGGCCATCGGCGACCTCGTCGGCCACCTCGAGGGCCGTTGCGGCGTCTACGTGTTCGTCAGCTCCATCGCCGCCTACGCCCTGGGCAGCGGCGCCTTCCCCTGGACCGAGGACCGGCCGCTGTCCACCTCCCGGCCGACCGCGTACGGCGGGCACAAGGCCGCCGTCGAACGGCTGCTCGCCGAGGCCCTGCTGGTCGCCGCCACCGTTCCCGACGCCATCGGCGGCGCCTTCAACATCACCGCCGACGCGGTGAGCGCCCTGCACTACGTGCACACCATCGCCGGCATCGTCGGGATCGAGCCCGACATCCGCTTCCTGCCCGAGGGCGTCGCCGCCGGGCTGCGGGGGGCGTTGCCGTTCAACCACCGTTTCCAGAAGGTGATGCACTCGGTGCTGGGTAACGAACGGGCCCGTCAGGAGCTCGGGATCACCCCCCGGTTCGACTTCGCCGCCGGCCACCGTCACACCTACGAGTGGTTCCGTGCCGAGGGTCTCGACCGGCTCGACGGCAGCCTACGAGACCCGGTGTGGGGGGTCAGCTGGGACTTCGCCCGCGAGGCCGAGTTGGCCGCCACGCTCGCCGCTCCCTGAACCGGCCCGCTCGGGCCGCCGGGGTGGGTTTCGTTACCATGGCCCAGCGCCGAAGGACGGCTGCGGGAAGGGACGGCGATGCGTCACGAACGTCAGGTCGAGCTGTTGCAGCGGGTCGCAGACTCCGGTGACCACTTCGTCGGCCTGCACGGCTCGCACTCGATGGTCAACCCGGCGTCGGCCTACACCGACCCCGCGCGCCACGCCCGCGAGCTGAAGGTGCTCTTCCGTGACGGACCCACCGTGCTCGGCCTCAGCTGCGAGATGCCTGCACCCGGCGACTATCTGACCACCACCCTCGACGGCATCCCCCTCGTCGCGGTACGCCAGGCCGACGGCAGCATCAGCGCCATGGTCAACGCCTGCCGGCACCGGGCCGCGCCGCTGTTCACCGAGCGGGCCGGCTCGACCGGGCGCAGCATCGTGTGCGGCTACCACGCCTGGACCTATGACACCCAGGGCACGCTGCTGGCCCGGCCGTTGTCGGCGGGAGCGTTCGACGACGTCACCATCAGCTGCAACCTGCACCGGGTGGCGGTGGCCGAGAAGTACGGGCTGATCTTCGTGCGGGCCGGCTCGGAACAGCCGATCGACGTCGACGAAGCCCTCGGCGGCGCCCAGGACGACCTCGGCGCGTTCGGGCTCGGCGAGTACACCCACATAGAGACCCGCACCAACGAGTGGGACATGAACTGGAAGCTCATCCTCGACACGTTCACCGAGAGCTACCACATCCGTACCCTGCACAAGAACACCCTGGCCGCGTACTTCAACTCCGACTGCGTGATCTACGAGGGCTTCGGTCGCAACTTCCTGTCGGTGGGACTGAGGGCCAACGTGCTCGACGAGGTGGCCAAGCCGCAGGACGAGTGGTCGATCCTGCCCTACGGCACCATCCAGTACTTCCTGGTACCCAACGCCCTCGTCGTGCACCAACTCGACCATGTCGAGGTCTGGCGGCTCGAACCGATCGGGGTCGGCCGGGTCCGCACCCACACGTCGATCTTCGCCCCCGAGCCGCCCGACGAGAAGGCCCTGCGTTACTGGATCAAGAACCTCGACCTGCTGCTGAAGGTCACCGGCACCGAGGACTTCCCCACCATGGAGCGGATCTACCGGGCCATGGCCTCGGGGGCGATCCCCGAGGTGGTCTACGGCCGCATCGAGCCGCCGCTGGTGCACTTCCACACCGCCCTCGACGCCGCGCTCGCCGCAGCCGGGGCCTGAGCGCCATGACCACCGAGCAGCTGCCGGGCGACGACGGCGGGCCGGCGCAGGGCGGCCTGATACGGGCCTGGCGGGTCGAGGAACTGGGCCACCCGTCGGTTTCGCTGCGGCTGCGCGAGATCGCCCGGCCCGAGCCGTTGCCGGGCCAGGTGCGCATCGTGGTGGAGGCGACCAACGTCAACTTCGCCGACATCCTGATCTGCCAGGGCATCTACCAGGACCGGCCCGGGGTGCCGCTCACCCCAGGCACCGAGTCCTGCGGCATCGTGGACGCGGTCGGCGAGGGCGTGACCGAGCAGTTCGGCCTGCGGGTCGGCGACCGGGTGGCCGGCCTGGCCGACCTGCGCCACGGCGGGTACGCCGAGTCCGCCCTGTTGAAGGCCGCCACCATCCTGCCGATCCCGGCCGATCTCGATGCCGCCGATGCCACCGTGTTGTACTCGACCTTCCAGACCGCCCACGTCGGGCTGTTCCACCGTGGCGGGCTCGAGGCCGGCCAGTGGGTGCTGGTCCACGGCGCGGCCAGCGGGGTCGGCGCCGCCGCGGTGCAACTGGCGGTGGCCCGCGGCGCCCGGGTGGCCGCCACCGCCGGCGGACCGGCGAAGGTCGCGTACTGCCGTGCGCTCGGCGCCGAGCTGGTGGTGGACTCCTCCGGTGAGGACCCGGCCGCGGTGGTCTACGCCGCAGTGATGGCCGCCACCGACGGGGCCGGGGTCGAGGTGGCCTTCGACCCGGTGGGCGGCGTGCTCGGCGACGTGACCCGTCGCCTGATGGCCTGGGAGGGTCGCCTGGTGGTCATCGGCTTCGCGTCGGGCACGATCCCGCAGTACCCGGGCAACCACATCCTGGTGAAGAACTACGCGGTGCTGGGCATGGCCTGGGCCGAGTACGCGCTGCGACGCCGCCCGGTGGTCGAAGCGGCCCACGACGAGATCCTGACGTGGCACCGTGCCGGCCGCATCCGTACCGATGTGACCCGGGTCGGCCTCCACGACGTGCCCGCGGCCCTCGCCTCGCTCGAGGCCCGTACGGTCACCGGCCGCCTGGCCATGATCCCCTGACGGCGTGATGGCCCCCTGACGGGTCACCGGGTCACCGGGCTACCGGCGGAATACGATCTGCGGGCCTGCGCCGCGAGTTCGCGGCGCGCACGCTCAGAGCATCGGAGACGTCATGGACATCAAGGGCAAGAAGGCCGTCGTGTTCGGCGGGACCTCGGGGATCGGCCTGGCCGTCACCCAGCAGCTCGCCGCACGCGGCGCCACCGTGGTCGCAGTGAGCCGGGACCCCTCCAAGGCCGGCGAGCTGCCCGCCGGGGTGACCACCATGGCCTGCGACGTGCTCGACCGTGAGGCCGTCGCCGGTGTGCTGGCCGCCTGCGCCCCCTACGACATCCTGGTCAGCTCGGCCACCGGTGGCGACCGGGCCATCGGCCGGTTCACCGAGATGGACATGGACGGCTTCCAGGGCTCGTTCCGCAAGGTCTGGGGCTACGCCAACGTGGTCCGCTACGGCACCGAGCACCTTCCCGAGGACGGCACCATCGTGCTGGTCAGCGGCTCGCCCGCCCGACGGATCAAGCCCGGCATGATCGCCGTCGGCGCCGCGGGGGCGGCCATCGAGTCGATGGTGCGTTCGATCGCCCAGGAGATCAAGCCCCGCCGCATCAACGTGGTCGCCCCCGGGGTGATCGACACGCCGATGAACCCGCTGCAGGGCGAGGCCCGGACCAAGGCCTACGCCGCCAACACGGCGAATCACCTCATCCCCCGCGCCGGCACCGCCGAGGAGTGCGCCCAGGCGGTGCTGTTCCTGCTCGAGAACGAGTTCGTGACCGGCACCACCATCGACGTCGACGGTGGCTGGCTGCAGGCCTGACCCGCCTCGGCAACGCCCGCGCCCCGACCGGTCGACGGTCGGGGCCGGGCACTACCCGGCTCGCCCGGTGGGCCGGTGCTCAGTGGGCCTGAAACGGCAGCTCGGCGCCTTCGGGCAGGTCGACCTCGAAGGTGTTCAACGTCATCGACACCAGGGTGTACATCCCGCAGGCGTTGATCAGCTCCTGCACGCCGTCCTCGCCGAACACCTCGACCGTGGCCCGATACGTGGCGTCGTCGACCCGGCGCTGGTCGTGCAGGGTGCGGCAGAACCGGTAGGCCGCCTCGTCGCCGGCATCGCTGAACTGCGGCTCACGACCGGCCTTCACCGCCCCGATCACCTCTTCGGGCAGACCAGCGGCACGGGCCATCGGCTCGTGGGCGTACCACTCGTACTGGGCCTGCCACAGCTGGCCGGTGACCAGGATCGCCAGCTCGACGTAGCGGCGGTCGATGCAGGGCTTGAAGCGCAACGCCCCACCGAGCTGGAACAATCGCATTCCGGTGGCCGGGCTCAGCAGCCAGGCGTCGAACGGGCCGCCGATGTGGCCGTCGGTGACGTTGGTACGGCCCTCGGCCATGCGGGCGAACAGCTCCCGCTGGGCCTCGGTCATCTCGGCGGTGGTGCGACGCGACAGTCTGGTCATGCCCGCTGTTCTACCGCGACCGGGCAGGCCGCGCCCCCGGCGCCGTCGGTCCGGATGGCGGGTGCTCGCCATCCGGACCCGGCGCAGACCGTCAACGGGCGATGAAGTGACCGAGCCCGAGCGGTGCCGAGCCGGTGACGACCACCGTCGTCGAGGCCGGACGCTTGTGGCGGATCACTGCCGCCTCACCGCTGCCGGGCAGGGTCGCCACCACCGAACCGTTGGAGGCGATGTCGATCCCCCAGGTCCCGTCCACGGCGAGCGTGCGGATGGTGGCGAGAGTCGACGTGTCGATCAGGCTGATGCCGCCGGTGCCGACGTTGGACACCGCGAGTACGCCCGGCCGGACCGAGATGCCCTCCGGGGTCGCCCCGGCCGGCAGGTTCACGGTGTGGGCGACGAGGTTGGTCTTGATGTCGATCACCGACACCGTCGACGAACCGCCGTTGGCCACGAACAGCCGCTTGATGGCGAGATCGACATCGACCCCGGTGGGGTTGGTCCCGACCGTGACGGTGGCGACGACGGTACCGAGGTTGGCATCGAACACCGACACGGTGCCCGCGGCGTAGTTGCTGACGTACACCATCTTGCCGCCCGGCCCGAGCGCCACGCCCATGGGGTTGTCCCCCACCGCGACCTCGGTCATGGTGTCGGTGTTCAGGTCGACGATGCCCAGGGTGTCCCTGATGGAGTTCGCCACGTACAGCCGTTTACGGATGTTGTCCACGGCAAGGCCATTGGGCTGCACCGTGGCGTAATCGCCGAGGGTGATGACCCGCTGCGCGGTCTTGGAGACCGCGTCGATCACCGACACGCTGTCGCCACCGGCGGTCCCGCCGCCGAACAGCGAGGACACATAGACCGTCCGGCGGTCCGGCGACACCGCCGTTCCGTACGGGTACGACACCGGAATCGTGCCAGTGACGGTGTTGCTGGTCAGGTCGAGCACGCTCACCGTCGACGAGAAGAGGTTGGGGATGTAGGCCGAACCAACCGAGCTCGCCGACGGGCCGGCCGGGGCCGGTTCCGCCTGTGCCGGCGCCACCCACACCAACGCACCGACCAGCGCCACGACCAGGGCCACCAGCCCGCGCCGACCACGAATCCTTGTCATTTCCGCCATCACTTTCGCCGTTGTTCTCGCCACCGACGCGACCGGACACCGATGCCCTGCCGCCGCCGTTGTCGTCCGCCCGGCCCACACCGTGGGCAAAGACAACCTATAGCAGACCGAACTGCACACCCGGAACACCCTGCGCGCCGGCCGGCGGGCCGGCATCGGGCCCACCACCCCTGCGGGCAAGTCACATTCCCGAAGCCGGCACCTCGCCGAAGGGACGGTCAGCACCGTCACGCGGCTCGGTGGGCAGGCCCAACACCCGCTCCCCCATGCTGTTGCGCTGGATCTCGTCGGTGCCCCCGGCGATGGAGATCGACGGCGAACTCAGCGCGAAGTACTGGAACTGCGGGGCCGCCGCGTCGGCGCCGTACAGCATCCCGTGGGGGCCCTGGACCGCCAGGCCAAGCTCGCGTTGGGTCCGGGTGAGCTCGGACACCGTCAGCTTGCTGATGGGGCCCTCGACGCCGGGCAGCGGTCGTGCCCCGGCATCGGCCCGGGCCCGCAGGTTGGTGTAGGTCATCAGTTTGCGACGGGTGTGCAGGGCGGCGAGCTGCTGGCGAACCAACGGGTCATCGCCACGGCCGAACCGGTCGACCAGCCCGTCGAGGATCCGCCCGATCCCACGGCCCGAGGCGTTGGAGGACACCGGCCGGCGCAGGCCCTCGACCACGTCGCCGACCCGGGCCTCGAGGGGTACCTTCCCGAACGGCCCGCCCTCGTGCGAGGCCGGGTTGAACGAGTTGCGCTCGTGGGCCAGGAACGTCCGGGTAACCGCCCATCCGGCGCCGACCGGGCCCAACACGTCGGCGTCGGGCACCCGAGCCTCGTCGAAGAACACCTGGTTGAACGTGGCGTCGCCGGTCATCTGCCGGAGCGGCCGGATCTCCACGCCGGGCTGCTCCCGCCGGATCAGGAAGAACGTCAGCCCGGCATGCTTGGGAACATCCCAGTCGGTACGGGCCAGCAGCATGCCGAAGTCGACGACATCGGCCAGCGAGGTCCAGATCTTCGACCCGGTGATCACCCACTCCTCGCCGTCGCGTTCCGCCCGGCAACGCGCCCCGGCCAGGTCCGACCCGGCATCGGGCTCGGAGAGCATCTGGCAGGTGGTCCAGCCCTGCACCGTCATGCCCCACAGATACCGCGCAGTCTGCTCGTCGGTGCCGTGGTCGAACAGCAGGTGGGCCAGCAACGACGGGCCGATACCCGACGGCGGACCCAATGCCCCGACCCGGCGGCGTTCCTCCCGCACCACCTTCGCCAACGGCGTGGGCAGGCCGCGTCCCCACCAGGCCACCGGCCAGGACGGGTACGCCCAGCGGTCCGTCGCCATCCGCAGGAACCATTGCCCCACGGTCAGATCCGGGTCCCAGTTGGCCTCGTACCAGGCCCGGGCCTCGGTCCGCAACGTCGACTCGTCGGGCAGGCCGGACGGGGTGGGCAGGTCGGTCCTGGCGGGCCGGTCGGGCGGATCGGCACTGGCGGGCCGGTCGGGCGGATCGGCACTGGCGGTCGGGTCGGTCATGTCTGGGCTCCCCAAGCTCATGCGATCTGCGGGCCGTTTTCCGGCCCGCGGCGGGCGTTCAGCTCGTTGCGGCGGCCCTCGGCGTAGCGGTCGACGAAGCGATGGCCACCGGAACCGGCGATCGCCGCCACCGGCTCGACCGCAGCGCGCCAGGCGGCCACCAGCCGGTCCTCCCACTCGTAGTCGAAGGGGTCCTGCAGGCCCCGCTCCTCCCGTCCACCGGCGGGCGGCGGGTTGGCCACCAGCCAGCGCGCGGTGCGGGCGTAGGCCTCGACCGCCGGTACGGCGTCGCGGTACCCGACGTCGGCCCGCAGCGCCTCGATGCCGGTCACGCGATGGTTGGTCCACGACGTCGCCAGCAGCGCCCTCGTGTGCGGGGCCAGCGCCAGGGGCATCTCCACGATCTCCCAGCGGTGCTCGAGGACGCCGGCGATCACCTCGGCGATCTGGTGCAAGGTCAGCGTGTGCTCGTCGCCCACGTTGTAGGCCTTACCGGCGGACGCGTCGGGCCGGTCCACACAGCACAGCAACGCCTGTGCCGCGTTCTCGCCGTACGCCGCGGTACGCAGACTCAGGCCACCGTCGGGCAGCACCATCGTGCGGCGGCCGTCGAGGATGCGCCGCACGAACAGCCACTCGCGGGGCAGCAACTGACCGGGCCCGTAAATCAGCGGGTAACGCAGGTGGGTGGCGGTGGGGTGATGGTCGAAGACCACCCCTTCGCTCTCGAGGATCTTGATGACCTTGCCGACCTCGTCGCCCTCGATCTTGATGCCGTCCTCCCGGGTCGGCAGGGCCATACCCACCGGGACCAACGTGTCGGGTCGGGCGAATCCCCGGTAGACCGGCACCCCGCCGACGGAGACGAAACGCCCGCAGCGACCCTGAAGCACCCGGGCCAGCATCCGCAGCCGGCCGTACATGGCCACCACCAGGTCGAAGGTGCGCGTGCCCAGCGCCTCCACCACGGCCGCCTCGTCGAAGGGGTCGGTGTGGATGTGCTCGAGGCCGGCGGGGATGGTGTCGACCTCGTGGTTGCCGGTGTGCAGGATCGTCACCTCGTAACCCCGCTCGACCAACCCGTTCACCACGAACGGACCGGTCGGGCCGGTTCCCCCGATCACCAATGCACGCTGTCCTGTCGCCACCGGCGGCCTCCCCCTTGCGCTGGTCCGGCCGCAACCTACCGCAGCGGCCGGGCCGCCGAAGCGCCACCACCGCCCGGCGCAGGGCTAGAGTCCGACACCCGCGCCGTTCGGAGGAGGACCCATGTCGGTACGTATCAGGCTGATGACCTGCGGTTGGCTCGAGACCGGACTGGGCATGCTCTTCGCCGGAGGCGAGGGCCGGGTTCGCCTGCCCATCCCCAGCGTGCTGATCGAGCACCCCAAGGGCATCGCCGTGTTCGACACCGGCCTGCACGCCGAGCTGGCCCATGACACCTCACGGTTGCGCAGCTCGCAGGAACTGTTCGACGTGCACATGGTCAGCGACGACGCCCTCGGAGTGCAGCTACAGCGTCTCGACGTCGACCCGGCGTCGGTGAACTTCGTGATCAACTCGCACCTGCACTTCGACCACTGCGGCGGTAACGAGGCGCTGCCCAACGCCACCCTGGTGGTGCAGCAGCCGGAGTGGAACGCCGGGCACATGGACAAGCTGATCGCCCGCGACGTCTACAGCCCGGCCGATTTCGACTTCGGGCAGACGGTGCAGCTGCTGCAGGGCGAGCACGACGTGTTCGGCGACGGTTCGGTGCGCTGCATCCCCACCTACGGCCACACCGCTGGGCACCAGTCGCTGGTGGTGCGCACCGATACCACCGAGTATGTCTTCTGCGCCGACACCTGCTACTTCAAGGCGACGCTGGAGCAGAGCGTGCTGCCGTCCTTCGGCTACGACCTGCAGGCCCAGGCGGGCGTGCTCGACACGCTGCGGGGCCTGCAGGCCGCAGGGGCGACGCTGATCTTCGGCCACGACCCCGACCAGTGGCCCACGCTGGGCACCGAACTGCACTGACCGACCCCGACCCGGCCGGACCACACCCGGAGACCGTACCGAACGGTCCGTGCCCGGAGACC
>CANJRG010000015.1 GCA_947476745.1 Acidimicrobiia bacterium
CAACCGGCGGCACACTTGGTCATGTCGACGGTGAAGCCCTCGGGGCCGGTGATGGTCTTGCCATCAGCGGAGAGTCCCCACTTGTTGTCGGTGATCCGCTTGACGACGGCGGCGCGCTCGGTCTCCCAGAGCTTCTCCCACTCCTCCATCGTCTTCGGCTCGGGCTTGGCCACGGTCGTGGCGGTGCCTGGAACCGTGGTCGAGCTGAGGGCGTCCTGCACGCCCTTGTCGACCGTGACCCCCGTTGCCCCATCGCCACTGTCGCTGCCGCTGCTACCGCATGCGGCAGCGAGCAGTGAAAGACCGACTACCGCGCCGGTCCACAGGCGAAGCGAAGCGCTCCGTCGTTGCATGCTGTCTCCTTGTAGGTACGGAACGGTGTCCCCCGAGTCCGTGGCGGCGAACGGTAGTCGCAGCGACCCCCGCCTGTCACAGCACCCCCATGGGGAATTGCGAACTTTTCCTGCAGATGAGGGACGCTTCGGGCCGTTCCGGGCCCGCTTCGGGCCGCGGTGTGGCGAGACGCGGAAGGACCCGCGGTTGCGTCCCGCGGGTCCTTCCGTAGCACCGGCTGAGGAGCCGGGCCGACCATCGGTCGATGGTTACTCGCAGGCGGCCTTGGCCAAGATCCAGCGGCAGTTCTTGGTCTTGCCGTCGAGCAGGAACAGGTCGCTCACGTTCTCGTAGGTCTGCTTCTTGGCATCCCACTTGCTGAAGCGTGCGGCCTCGGCGACGAACGCATCCTTGTTGCCGTCCATGTGCAGAGGCATGCCCCACTTCAGCATCGGGGAGTCCATCTTCATGACCCGGTAGCAGACGAGGACCCTGCTGCGGGTGATGCCCCCGAGATCGCTGGCACAACGCATGGCCTGCAGCACCGGGAACAGGTAGTTCACGCCGTCGCCGAGTTGCGTAGAGCTGTCGGGGTTGATCCCCGCCTTGGTGAGCTCGTCACGCAGCCACTTGACGTACGGATCCGACTGCAGGGTGGGGTCCTTGAGGTCCTTCACACCCGGGTCCATGATTAACCAGCCGTCGCCGGCCATGCCGTCGCCGCCGAGCTTCTCCTTGCCGATGGCACCGGCGCCCGGGCAGGTCTGCGGCATGAACTTGTACTTGACCTTCTCCTTCATGCCGTTGTTCGCAGCCTCGACCACGATCTGGGTGCACTGCACGCCGGCGAGCATGCTGATCCACATGTCGGGGTTCTTGGCGGCGAGGGTCGTCATCGGATCGATGACCGTCGGGGCCTGGGCCTCGATGGATTCGAGCTGGAAGTCAACCCGGTCCTTCAGCTTCGGCGAGGCGGCGATGGCGTTCTTGAACGCCGCCGAGTAGAGCTTGCCGAAGTCGTTGTTCTGGGCCAGAGCGGCGACGACGATCTTACGGTCCTTGGGGAACTCGTCGATGTGCTGCTCGAGGAAGGTCGCCCACAGCACGGCTTCGGTGCTGTAGGTGGGACGTGGCGCGCCGGTGGTCCACGGGTGGTACACCGGGTCACCCCAGGCGTCATGACCGGTCATCGAGCTCAGCTGCGGGATGCAGTACTGGTTGATCTTGTCGTAGGTCTTCAGCGTGGCCGGTGAGCCGAGGGTCCAGATTTCGAACGGCTTCACCGAGTCGAGGAACTCGTCGACGATCGGGATGGTGCGGGTGGCGTCGTAGCCGTCGTCGGTGATCTTGTAGTCGATCTTGACCGGTTTGCCGTTGACGTCCTTGAAGACGCCCTTGTCGTTGTAATGGTTGATGACGGTGGAGATGCCTTTGCCGATGTTGCCGTAGTCGGCGTAGGTGCCGGACTGGGCCATGGCCTGGCTGATCTTGACCAGACCGTTCTCGATGCCCTGGGTGTCGGACCAGTTGTTCACACACTTGGTCAGGTCGACCGTGAAGCCCTCGGAGCCGGTGATCGTCTTACCGTCGGCGGAGATGCCCCACTTGTTGTCCTTGATGCGCTGGACCATGGCGGCGCGCTGGGTGTCCCAGAGCTTCTCCCACTCCTCCATGCTCTTGGGCTCGGGGGCCGCCAACGTGGTCGTGGCACCCGCCGCGGTGGTCGTGGTGGCGTTGAGCGCCTCCTTGATGGCGCTCTTGTCGACGACCTCGCCGCCCTCGGCGCTGTCGCTGCCGCTGCCACCACAGGCCGCAGCGACGAAGCTCAGGCCGAGCGCAGCCGCCGTCCACGTCCGAAGCGTCTTGCTCCGCGTGCTCATAGGTTCCCCCTTGTCCACCGGGCGCCCCTGCGCCCGGCGGCGCCACTGTGCCACATGCTGTGCCGGAAGTCTCAGCACCCCGGGGATTCGGCCCCGAAGGTCGCGCAGATGGAGGATGACAGCACGTCAGAGTTTGTCGACGGCGTCGAGGACCAGCACGGCTCGTCCGTCCTCGCGCGAGGCCTCCAAGTCGACGTGGGCGCGGATCCGCCACTCGCCGTACTCCTCGGGGTCGACCAGCTGTTGGGTGACCTCGCCGGTGGTGGCATCGAACTGCCACCAGCGACGTTGTCGGGCCACGGCGTCGGTGCGCAGCTCGCCGAACTCGGTGAAGTACGGCGCTGCGGCGTCGGCCAGCCCGGGCGGCATCCGGGCGGCGTCGCCACGGGCCAGGGCCTGGATCCAGGCAAAGGCGGCATTGCGGACCAGCACGGCGAAGGCGCGACGGTTGGCGGTGACGTCGTACTCGCCGGTCTCGGCGGCGGCGGCGTCGGCGAACTCGCCCGGGGTGATCTCGGGGTCGCGCAGCCGTTCCCACTCGTCGAGCAGCGAGGAGTCCACACCACGGACGGTTTCGCCGAGCCACTCGGTCAGCTCGTCGAGCTCATCGGTGCGATGCCAGTCGGGCACGTTCTGGATGAGCGCCTTGTACACATCGGAGAGGTAGCGCAACAGCACGCCTTCGGAGCGCTTCAGGCCGTAGTAGCCGACGTACTCCCGGAAGGTCATCGCCTCCTCGAACAGCTCGCGTGCGACCGCCTTGGGGCGGACCGTCTCCTCGCCGGCCCACGGGTGACGGGCACGGAAGCGGTTGAAGGCCTCGTAGAGTGGCTCGCGCAGCGGCTTTGGCCATTCGAGCTCGGAGAGGATGGCCATGCGCTGCTCGTACTCGACACCCTCGGACTTCAGTCGCTGCAACACCTCCTGCTTGATGTGGTTCAGCTGCTGCTGCAGTACCACCATCGGCTGCTCGAGCACCGACTCGACCACCGAGAGCACGTCGAGGTGGTAGGTGTCGGCCTCGTGGTCGAGCTGGTCGAGCATCTCGATCACGAACGGCGACAACGGCTGGTTGAGCCGGAACTCGGCCTGCAGGTCGAGGTTGACCCGCACGGTGCGGCCGTAGGAGTCGGGATGGTCGAGCTTCTCGAGGATGCCGGCGGCGAGCAGCGAGCGGTAGATGGCGATGGCCCGGCGGATGTGGCGCCGCTGGGCTTTGCGGGGTTCGTCGTTGTGCAGCAGCAGGTGGCGGACCGCGGCGCAGCCGTCGCCGGGACGATCGAGCAACTCGAGCAGCATGGCGTGGGACACGGTGAAGCTCGACTGCAACGGTTCGGGCCGTCCGTTCACCAGGCGGTCCATGGTGTTGCGGTCCCAGGCGGCGTAGCCGAACTCGGGCGGCTTCTTGCGGACCAGCTTCTTCTTCTTGGCCGGGTCGGCCGCGGCCTTGGCGTCGGCGCGCAGGTTCTCGACGACGTGCTCGGGTGCCTGCACCCAGACCGAACCGGCGACGTCGAACCCGGAACGGCCGGCCCGCCCGGCGATCTGCTGGAAGTCGCGCACCGACAGCACCCGCACCCGCTCGCCGTCGTACTTGCACAGCTGGGTGAACAGCACCGTACGGATCGGTACGTTGATGCCGACGCCGAGGGTGTCGGTGCCGCAGATGATCTTGAGCAGGCCCTGCTGGGCGAGCTTCTCGACCAGCAGCCGGTACTTCGGCAGCATGCCGGCGTGGTGCACGCCGATGCCGTGGTGGACGTAGCGGCGCAGGTCGTTGCCGAAGGGTGAGTCGAAACGGAACCGGCCGATGGAGGCCTTGACCGCCTGCTTCTCGTCCTTGGAGAGCACGTCGACCGACATCAGGCTCTGCGCCGCCTCGGTGGCGGTGGCCTGGGTGAAGTGCACCAGGTAGGCCGGGGTCTTGTCGACGGCAACGATCTCGGCCAGCGACTCGTGCAGCGGCGATTCGCGGTACTCGAAGTCGAGCGGGACCGGCCGCGGTGCGTCGCCGATCAGCACGGTGCGCCGGCCGGTGCGGGCCTCGAGCGCCACCTGCAGGTCGTGGGTGTTGCCCAGCGTGGCCGACATCAACAGGAACCGGGCCCGGGGCAACTCGAGCAACGGCACCTGCCACGCCCAGCCCCGGGTGCGGTCGCCGTAGTAGTGGAACTCGTCCATGACCACGTCGTCGGCGGGGGCGTCGGCCCCGTGGCGCAGGGTGAGGTTGGCGAGGATCTCCGCCGTGCAGCAGATGACCGGCGCCTCGGGGTTGATGGCGGCATCGCCGGTCACCATGCCGACGTTGTCCGAGCCGAGCTCGCGGCACAGGGCGAAGAACTTCTCCGACACCAACGCCTTGATCGGTGCGCTGTACCAGGAGCGCTGGCCCTTGGCGATCGCCATGAAGTGCGAGGCCAGGGCCACGAGGCTCTTGCCCGAACCGGTCGGGGTGGCCAGGATCACGTTGGCCCCGCCGAAAAGTTCGAGCATCGCCTCCTCCTGGTGGGGGTAGAGGTCGATGTTGCGCAGCCGGCAGTAGCCGAGGAAGCCGTCGAGCAGGCCGTCGGCGTCGGCGACTGCCGGCAGGAAGGCTGCGAGGCTGTCTGCCGGCGGGGCGGGGGAGACCGCCCCGTCAGGCACCGGGATCTTCCGGGCGCTGCTCGCGGAGGAACTTCTCGAACTCGGCCGCGAGATCGTCGCCGCTGGGCAGTTGCTGGGCGAGGCGACGGTCGGTCTGCTCCTCGAGCCGGGCCACGTAGCGGCCCACCTCGTCGTCCGCAGCGACCGCAGCGTTGACCTGGTGCTCCCAGGCGGTGACGGTCTGCACCAGACCCCCGTGCTCGGTGGGCACCCCGGTGACGTGCTCGAGGTGACGCAGCAGGGCCAGGGTGGCCTTGGGGTTGGGAGAGGAGGCGACGTAGTGGGGCACCGCGACCCGCAACGAGATGACGGGGATCTGCTCGCGGTCGAGCCGGTCGTGCAGCACCCCGATCAGGCCGGTGGGACCCTGGTAGCTGGGCCGGTCGAGGCCCAGGCGCCCGGCCAGCTCGGCGGAGGTGGAGCTGCCCTTGACCTGGGGCGGGCGGGTGTGGGGAACGGCGTCGGCCATGGCCCCGAGGGTGATCACCATCTCGGCCCCGGTGGTGCGGGCCACGTCGATCAGATCGGAGGTGAAGCTGTTCCAGCGCAGGTGGGGTTCGATGCCCGACAGCAGCACCAGATCGTGGCCGTGCTGGGGGAGGCGGGCCAGCGAGCAGTCGTTGGCCGGCCACTCGATGATGCGTTCGCCGTCGACCAGCTTGACCTCGGGCCGTCGGGCGGTGAAGTCGAAGTACGGCTCGGGGTCGATCCCGGCGATGTCGTCGGCGTTGTAGTGGGTGGCCAGCCAGCGCACGGCACCGGTGGCGGCCTCGGCCACGTCGAACCAGCCCTCGAAGGCCAGGATGAGGAACGGTCGTGTCAACGACGAGAAGTCACGCCAGACCACGGTCATCGTCCTGTCCTCCTGTCATGCCGGTGAAGGCTGGGCTCGGCTCGGCCAAGCGGTCGCAACCGCCGGGATGGCACGGACCAGACCTTACCGCCGGGTGGGGCGGCGCCGGGCGTTCGCCGAGGATGGCTTGGGGGAGCGTGACTCGAGCGAGGTTTGATGCCTCGTCGCCGTCACGGGTTGTCGAGCAGGTGGATCAGGCTCGAGGTGTCCCAGCGTGACCCACCGCGGGCCACAACCTGGGCGTAGAGCTGATCGACGAGGGCGGCGAGGGGGATCTGGGCACCGTTGCGGCGGGCCTCGTCGAGGCAGATCTCGAGGTCCTTGCGCATCCACTCGACGGCGAACCCGAAGTCGAACTCGCCCCGCCACATGGTGCGGCCCCGGTTGTCGAGCTGCCACGACTGGGCGGCCCCCTTGCCGATGACGTCGATGACCTGGTCGACGTCGAGGCCGGACCGGGCGGCGAAGTGCATGGCCTCGGACAGGCCCTGGACGATGCCGGCGATGGCCAGCTGGTTGACCATTTTGGTGAGCTGGCCGCTACCGGCGGGGCCCATCAGGGTGCACGCCTTGGCGTAGGCATCGATGATCGGGGCCACCACGTCGAAATGGACCTGCTCGCCGCCGCACATCACCGTGAGCTGGCCGTTAACGGCCCCGGCCTGGCCGCCCGACACCGGGGCGTCGACGAAGCCGACCCCGTGGGCGTGGCAGGTCGCGGCGAGCTCACGGGCGAGGTCGGCCGAGGCCGTCGTGTGGTCGACCAGCACCGACCCGCGCCGCATCGCGGCCAGCACCCCGTCGGGACCGAGCACCACCGATCGCACGTCGTCGTCGCGGCCGACGCAGAGGAACACGGCGTCGACGCCGTCCGCCGCCAACCGGGGCGTGGCCGCGGCCACACTGCCATTCGCCTCGGCCCAGTTCGCGGCCTTGGACGTGGTGCGGTTGTACACCGTCACCGTATGACCGGCCCGGGCCAGGTGCCCGGCCATCGGCGCACCCATGACCCCGAGCCCCACGAACGCCACTGCTGCCATGTCGCGGAGGCTACCGGGGTGGTGAACCGGCGTGACGGCCGCCTGCGTAGCGGTGGCCCGAAGGGGGCTCGACGTGAGGTTCCGGTTTGTCGTACATCGGCGAGCGGACTGACCGGTCCCGACGGTTCGCCGCCGCGTAGCTCGCGCAATAGCGTGAGGGCTCTGCGCGGGTGCACCGCCGCTGATCATCCGGGAGCACGTGATGGAACCGACCTACAGCGCCGAGGCCCAGGCCTTCCGGGCCAAGATCAAGGCATTCCTGGCCGAGCATCTCCCGGCGGGCTGGAAGGGGCTCGGAGCGCTCGAGTCGGCCGAGCGCAGCGTCTTCGTCGAGTCGTGGCGGACCACCCTGGCCGGCAACCGGCTGCTGGCAGTGGCCTGGCCCACCGAATACGGCGGCGTCGGCCTCAGCCAGATCGAGCAGGTCATCATCAACGAGGAGTTCGCCCGCGCCGGCGTACCCCAGGGTGTGCCCAACGACGGCTTCGGCATCGGCATGGTGGGCCCGACGATCATGGTCTGGGGCACCGAGGAGCAGAAGAAGTACTACATCCCCCGCATCCTCTCCGGCGAGGACCGCTGGTGCCAGGGGTATTCGGAACCCGACGCCGGCTCGGACCTGGCGAACCTGGGGTGCCGCGCCGAGCTCGACGGCGACGAGTGGGTCCTCAACGGCCAGAAGATCTGGACCTCGGCCGGCCACACCGCGAACTGGATCTTCGTGTTGTGCCGTACCAGCCCGCACAACCCCAAGCACGCTGGCATCAGCTTCCTGCTGGTGCCGATGGACCAGCCCGGCGTCGAGGTCCGGCCGATCGTCAACATCATCGGCGGTCACGAGTTCAACGAGGTGTTCTTCACCGACGCCCGGACCCCGAAGGGCAACGTCATCGGCGAGGTCGACAACGGCTGGGCGGTGGCCAACACGCTGCTCGGCTTCGAGCGTGGCGGCCGGGCCACGTCGCTCTACATCACCTACCGCGAGGAGCTCGACCGGCTGTTGGGGGTGGCGGAGGAACGCGGTGCCACGTCGAACCCGCTCGTGCGCCAGAAGTTGGCCTGGTGCCACAGCCAGGTCGAGGTCATGCGCTACCTGGGCATGCGGACCCTGACCCGCACCCTCGCCGGTGACCGGCCCGGCCCGGAGTCCTCGCTGATGAAGTTGCTGTGGTCGGAGTACCACCGCGAGGTCACGCAGCTCGCGGTGGACATCCACGGTGCCGACGCGATGGTGATGGCCGGCCGGGCCGCGGCCTCTGGCATCGCCGGCGACGCCGTCGGCTCACCCTCGTCGCCGCGTTCGTGGAACGAGGTGTCGATGCGGGCCAGGGCCGGCACCATCTACGCCGGCACCAGCCAGGTGCAGCGCAACATCATCGGTGAGCGGGTGCTCGGCCTGCCCAAGGAACCGCGTACCGACGACGGTCCCTGGCGCCGGAGCTGACGCCGGTCCCGGTCGCCGGTCCCGTTCGAACGCGGCCGTTAGCCGGTCCCGTTCGAACGCGGCCGTCGGCGACGGTGACCGCGGCGCCGATGGGTGCTCGCAGCGCGGCGACGCCCATTAGGGTGACCGCCGACGACCACGAGACGGGACGGGAACGCCCAATGGCCCTGCGCAAGATCCTCGGCATGGAGACCGAGTTCGGCATCTTCCACCGCCGAGCCGGCGACTCGAATCCCATCGCCGCCTCTTCGGTGCTGATCAACGCCTACATCAACTCGCTCGATCGGTCTGCCAACGCGTCGCCCATTCCCCGGGTCGGCTGGGACTTCGTGGACGAGACCCCCGCCAACGATGCCCGCGGCCTCAACCTGTTCACCGCCATGGCCCCCCAGGTGGAGATCCACCTGGTCAACGCCGTGCTGACCAACGGGGCCCGCTACTACGTCGACCACGCCCACCCGGAGCTGTCGACGCCGGAGTGCGCCGACCCGCTGACCGTGGTGCTCTACGACCGAGCGGCGGAGATGATCCTCGTCGAGTCCATGCGGCAGGCCAATGCGGCATTGCCGGAGGGCGAGGAGATCGTCGTCTACAAGAACAACTCCGACCGCAAGGGCAACAGCTACGGCACCCATGAGAACTATCTCATGGATCGCGCCACGCCGTTCTCCCGGGTCGTGGCCCAGATCATGCCGCACTTCGTGACCCGGCAGATCTACACCGGGGCGGGCAAGGTCGGTTCCGAGGCGGTGGGCATCTCCTCCGAGCAGGTGCCCTTCCAGCTCACCCAGCGGGCCGATTTCTTCGAGGAGCAGGTCGGCCTCGAAACCACCCTGAAGCGGCCCATCGTCAACACCCGCGACGAACCGCACGCCGACGCCAAGAAGTACCGCCGTCTCCACGTGATCGTCGGCGACGCCAACCTCTCGCAGGTGTCGACGTTCCTCAAGATCGGCCCGACAGCGCTGGTGCTGTGCCTGGTCGAGGACGACTGCCTCGATCGCACGTTCGTGCTGAAGGACCCGGTCCTGGCGATGCGTCAGGTGTCCTACGACCTGAGCCTGCGCCGGCCGCTCGAGCTCGACGGGGGCGGCAGCATCACCGCGCTGGACATGCAGTGGGAGTACTTCCGCAGCGCCCAGCGCTACGCCGAGTCGCGAGGCCTCGACTGCATCGGCGGCGAACCGGTGGGCCGTGAGGTGCTTCGCCGCTGGGAGCACGTACTCACCGCGCTGGAGTCCGACCCGATGCAGCTCGCCGACCAGCTCGACTGGGTGGCGAAGTACCGGCTCATCAACGGCTACCGCGAACGCCACGATCTGCGCTGGAACGACGCGCGGATGGCCGCCATGGACCTGCAGTACCACGACATGCGCCCGGCCAAGTCGCTGTTCAGCCGGCTCGGGGTGGAGACCCTCGTCGACGATGCCGACGCCGCGGTGGCGATGAGCGAGCCGCCAGAGGACACCCGGGCCTACTTCCGGGGCAAGTGCCTGCAGAAGTGGGCCGACGACATCGTGGCCGCCAACTGGGATTCCATGGTCTTCGACATCGGCGACGATCCGCTCCGCCGGGTCCCCATGATGGAACCGACGCGTGGCACCAAGGCCCATGTGGGTAGTCTGCTCGCAGAGTGCGAGACCTCGGCCGAGCTGCTCCGTCGGCTTGGTTCATGACAGGTCAACTCGGTTCATGACAGGTCAACTCGGTTCATGACAGGTCAACTCGGTTCATGACAGGTAGGGAGACTCGCAATGCCGGAACGGACGCAGAAGCAACGGCCCGCCCCCCAGCGGTCCGAAGAAGCCCTCGTCGACACGCCCGCCAAGTCGGAAGCGGGTGAGAAGCTCAAGGCCGATCTCGACGACCTGCTCGACGAGATCGACGATGTGCTCGAGACCAACGCCGAGGACTTCGTGAAGAGCTACATCCAAAAGGGCGGACAGTAGAACCGGCCGCTGGGCGAGCCGGGGCGCGGGCAGCAGCCTGTCGCCTTGGCTGGTCGCCATAGGCACAGGCGGCGCGGTGGGACAACGAGGGCGGAACCGGTAACCTGCCGCCCGTGCTTCCCATGTTCAGAGCAGAGGACGATCCGGGGCCCAGCTTCGCGGCACTGATGGCGCGGGCCGGTGTGCAACCGCCGGTGCCGTCACCGGTTGCCGGTGGCCACGGACTCGACATCACCCACGGCACGACCGTGGTCGCGGTGCGCTACGCCGACGGTGTGGTGATGGCCGGCGACCGCCGGGCCACGTCGGGCAACCTCATCAGTCACCGTGACATGGAGAAGGTCTACGCGGCCGACCGGCATTCCGGCGTAGCCATCGCCGGTGCTGCGGGGCCGGCCATGGAGATGGTCCGGCTGTTCCAGTTGCAGCTCGAGCACTACGAGAAGGTCGAGGGCCAGGCGCTCTCGCTCGAGGGCAAGGCCAACCAGCTCTCGGTGATGATCCGGGGCAATCTGCCCATGGCGATGCAGGGCCTGGTGGTGGTCCCGCTGTTCGCCGGGTACGACCTTCGGCGGGGCCTCGGCCGGCTGTTCCAGTACGACGTCACCGGCGGTCGCTACGAGGAGACCAACTACGCCGCAACCGGCTCCGGTTCGTTGTTCGCGGCAACGGTCGTGAAGATGGGCTACCGCCCCGAGCTCAGCGCCAACGATGCCATCGACCTGGTGCTGTCGGCGTTGTTCCAGGCGGCTGACGAGGACTCTGCCACCGGCGGGCCCGACCCGATCCGGGGGATCTACCCGATCGTGGCCACCATCAGCGCTGCGGGGTTCGACCGCCAGACCACCGAGTCGATCTCGGCGCGTTTCGCTTCGCTCCTCGGCCGCATGTCGACCGAGTCGGGCGGCTGGGCGACGGTGACCTCGTGAGCGCCGTCGTGGTTGCTGCCTCGCACCTGTCCTGCGTCGCGTGCGTTCTGCCCGTACTGCCCATCTCGTCGCTGGAGGTCCGGTCATGAGCATGCCGTTCTACGTTGCCCCCGAGCAGATGATGAAGGACAAGGCGGACTACGCCCGTAAGGGCATCGCCCGCGGCCGTTCGCTCGCTGCCCTGGTCTGCGAGGAGGGCATCCTCATCTGTGCCGAGAATCCCTCGAACACGTTGCACAAGGTGGCCGAGATCTACGACCGCATCGGCTTCGCCGGGGTGGGCCGGTTCAACGAGTTCGACCAGCTGCGAATCGCCGGCGTGCGCCATGCCGACCTCAAGGGGTTCAGCTACTCCCGCGAGGACGTCGAGGCGCGCAGCCTGGCCAACGCCTACGCCCAGATGCTGGGCCAGATCTTCACCCACGAGATGAAGCCGCTCGAAGTGGAGATCCTGGTTGCCGAGGTGGCGATGGCCCGCACCGAGGACCAGCTCTACCATCTGCTCTACGACGGCACCGTGGTCGACGAGCGGCGCTACGTCGCACTCGGCGGCGATGCCGACTCGGTGGCCGAACGCATCGAGGCAGGTTGGTCCGACGAGCTGACGGTTACCGACGCCCTGCGTCTCGCCACCAGCGCCCTCGCCGGACCCGACCGCACCCTCACCGGCGATGACCTCGAGGTGGCGGTGCTCGAGCGTGACGGTGCGCGACGGTGCTTCCGGCGCTACACCTATGCCGAGGTGGATGCGGTGCTGGCCGGTGCCACGTCGCCACCGACGGCCAACGAGGTCTGACCACCGCAGTCGCCGAACATTCAGGACCGCTCCTGGCCGCGCGGCGCGGGCTACCGTGCAGCCATGGAGCGGCGCATCTTCGGCATCGAGAACGAGTACGGCGTCACCTGCACGCTGCGGGGCCAGCGGCGGCTCAGCCCCGATGAGGTCGCCCGGTACCTGTTCCGGCGGGTGGTGTCCTGGGGGCGCAGCTCGAACGTGTTCCTGGCGAACGGGGCTCGCCTCTACCTCGACGTCGGTTCGCACCCGGAGTACGCCACGCCGGAGTGCGACTCGCTCTACGACATCGTCGTGCACGACAAGGCGGGGGAGCGGATCCTCGAGCAACTGCTCCAATCGGCCGAGCAGCGGCTGAAGGAGGAGGGCATCCGCGGGGTCATCTACCTGTTCAAGAACAACACCGACTCCGCCGGCAACAGCTATGGATGCCACGAGAACTACCTCACCTCCCGGCGGGACGACTTCAGCTATTACGCCGAGGTGCTGATCCCGTTCCTGGTGTCCCGGCAGATCTACGCCGGCGCCGGCAAGGTGCTGCAGACGGCCCGCGGTGCGATCTACTGCGTGTCTCAGCGGGCGGAGCACATCTGGGAAGGCGTGTCATCGGCCACCACCCGCAGCCGGCCGATCATCAACACCCGCGACGAGCCCCACGCCGATGCCGAGCGCTACCGACGGCTGCACGTCATCGTCGGGGACTCCAACATGAGCGAGTACGCCACCTTCCTCAAGGTGGGCGTGTGCGCGATCCTGCTGCGCATGCTGGAGGACCCGTCGGTGGTGCTGCGGGACATGACCCTGGAGAATCCGATCCGGGCGATCCGCGAGATCAGCCACGACACGACCTGCCGGCGGACGGTGCGGTTGGCCAACGGCCGGGAGGTCAGCGCCCTCGATATCCAGGCCGAGTACCTGCAGCGGGCCCTGCGCTATGCCGACACCAAGGGGTTCGACGAGCTCGAGACCAAGGCTCTCGGCATGTGGCAACACTGCATGACCGCGCTGGAGACCGACCCGCTGACCCTCGACCGGGAGTGCGACTGGGTCATCAAGCACAAGCTGATCGAGGCGTACCGCGAGCGCAACGGGCTGGCGCTGACCGATCCGAAGGTGGCGCTGCTCGACCTGCAGTACCACGACGTGAGCACCGACCGCGGCCTGTTCTACAAGATGCAGGACCGGGGCCTGGTGGAGCGGATCTGCACCGACGAGGACATCAACACCGCCACCGACCTGCCGCCGCAGACCACCCGGGCCAAGCTGCGTGGTGACTTCATCCGCAAGGCGAAGGAACGCAAACGGGACTACACCGTGGACTGGGTGCACCTGAAGCTCAACGACCAGGCGCAGCGCACCGTGCTGTGCAAGGACCCGTTCCGTTACGAGGACGAGCGGGTCGACAAGCTCATCGCCTCGCTGTGAGGGTCGGGTCGTGAGCGCCGCCAAGGTCGAACGGTTGCTGAACCTCTCCGCCGCGCTGCTGGCCGCCGAGCGCCCCCTCACTGCGAGCGAGATCCGGCGTCGGGTGCCGGGCTATCCCGAGGAACTCGGCAGCTTCCGCCGTGCCTTCGAGCGGGACAAAGACGATCTTCGCCAGATGGGCATCCCGCTGCGGCTGATGTCGGTGGAGTTCGAGGGCCACTGGACCGAGGGCTATCGCATCCCCCCGGAGGACTATGCCCTGCGCGATCCCGGTCTCGAGGCCGACGAGCTGGCGGCGTTGCACTTCGCCGCGCACGCGGTCCGGCTCGAGGGGGTGTCCTCGGCGGAGGCGCTGCAGACCCTGGCCGGTGAGCGGTTCGGCGCGATCGAGGAGGAGGCCCGCGCCATCGAGGCGGCCGGTGACGAACCGCTCGCCCGGGTACCGGTCGACGAGCGGTTGATGCGGCTGTTCGGGGCGCTGGTCGACCGTCACCCGGTCACCTTCGGTTACAACGGCACGAGCCGGGTGGTCGAGCCTCATCGGCTCGACTACCAGCGCGGTCGTTGGTACCTCTCGGGCCACGATCGTCAGCGTGGCGAGGCCCGCTCGTTCCGGGTCGAACGTATCGAGGGTGACGTCGTGGTGCTCGTCGCCGAGACCTTCGTCGCCCCGGCGCAGCCGCACCCGGGGGTGGTGCTGCGCTCCTGGCAGCTCGGTTCGGCCGAACCGATCTGGGCGGAGGTGGCGGTCGACGCCGATCAGGCCCTGTCGGCCCGGCGTCACCTCGGCGAGGAGTCGGTGGTGAGTACCGACGGCGAGGGCCGCACCCTGTTCCGGGTCGAGGTGCGCAACGTCGAGGCGTTCCGGGGCCTGGTGCTGACCTTCCTCGACCATGCCGAGGTGCTCGGCCCGCCGGCGCTGCGGGACGACCTGGTCCGCTGGCTCGAGGCCCTGGAGCAGCCGTGAACGACCCCAACCGCCGTGGGCGGGTCACCGCCGGGGACCGGGTTCGTCGGCTGTTGTCGATCGTGCCGTGGATCGCCGCCCGCGAGGGACCGACCATCGAGGAGATCTGCACCCGTTTCGGCTTGACGCGGGCCCAACTGCTCGCCGACCTCGACGTGGTGTTCATGGTCGGGCTGTACCCGTTCACGCCCGACGAGCTGATCGACGTCATCATCGAGGACGACCGGGTCTTCATCCGTCTGGCCGACTATTTCGCCCGTCCCTTGCGGCTCACCCCGGACCAGGCATTGGCGCTGGTGGCGGCCGGGTCGTCGATGGCCCCGTGGGGCCAGGCCGACCCTGACAGCCCGCTGGCACGCGGCCTGGCCAAGGTGGCGGCGGTGCTGGGCATCGATGCCCAGTCGGCGCTCGACGTCCGCCTCGGCGAAGCGCGCCCCGACCTCCTCGAGCTGCTGCGCGCCGCCGCCGCCGAGCATCGTCGGGTCGAGTTGAGCTACTACAGCTATGGCCGCGACACCCAGACCCGACGCCTGGTGGACCCCCACCGGGTCTACGCCGACGGCGGTCAGTGGTATCTCGACGCCACCTGCCATCTGGCGCATGGTGACCGGCTGTTCCGCCTTGATCGCATCGAGTCTGCGACCCTCACCGATGAGACGTTCGACCCGCGGGCGAACCGGCCCACCCCGATGGGCGACGAAGGCGTGTATCACCCCAGTGCCGAGGACCCCCGGGTCGTGCTCGAGCTCGAGCCGGCGGCGGTCTGGCTGGTGGACCACTACCCCTGTGAGCGGGTCGAACCGCTCGACGGCGGACGCATGCGGGTGACCCTGGTCGTCAGTGCCCCGGCGTGGCTCGAGCGGCTGCTGGTGCGCCTCGGCAACGACGCCGCCCTGGTGCGCGCCGACGCGCCGCTTGACACCGGCATCGGGCGTCGCGCCGCCGGCCGCATCCTGCACCGCTACCGGCGCTGATCGACGTCATGGTCCGGTGGCCACCGGACCGATCGTGGCGGCGCGGTTCAGCCCGCCGGTTCTGCCTCGGTGCGGACCAGGACCTCGGGGGCCTGGCGGACCACGAAGTACGCAGCGATGAGGGCCACGCCGAGTAGCGGCACCACGTCGATCCCGACGATCAGCGCCACCATGAGCAGGGACAGCAGCCACAAGCGGACGAAGGCGAGCACCACGCCGACGGTCGCCGCCCCCACGGCAAGGGCCAGTGGGACCCCCGGGACCAGCCCGTTGATCAGGACCCCGAGGGCCACGCCGACGAACACCCCGGGGAAGATCTTGCCGCCTCGGAAGCCCACCGCCAGGGCGATGGCGAGCGAGAGGATCTTGCCGATCAGCAGCAGCGGCAGCTCAGGCCGGGTGGGGTCGAGGGTGAGCAGGTCGGGAAGCTCGGCCTGGCCGCTGAAGAGCACCAGCTCGCCGGTGACGGCGGCGATCGCCCCGAGGGCCAAGCCACCGACGGTGACCCGGGCGACGAGGGGGACCCGGAGAGCCAGCGGGTAGATGCGGCGCAGCACCTCGCCGATGGCCAGGCCGGCCAACGCACCGAGGATCCCGATCACGGCGGCGGAGACCACGTCGACCGCCATGAAGGCCCTCGGCGCGCCCAACGGAATGGCCAGCTGCGGGCGTCCGGCCACGAGCACGACGCTCAGGGCGCCGGTGCTGCTGGCGACGAACAGCGGCACAAGCTTCTCGTAGAGCTCCTCGCCCGCCAGCGGTGTCATCTCCACGAAGGCGAACGCCGCACCGACGGGTGCACCGAAGAGGGCGCCGATCAGCCCGGCCATACCGAGGGTCACGACGCCCTTGACCGGTAGGTCACGACGGGCGGCCACCACGGCCAGGACCGCCGAGAACAGGCCGAGCAGGGCGGCCTCGGGGCCGAGGCTCACCCCGCAGGCCAGGGTGACCAGCGATGCCAGCACCATGCCCAGCGCGTCACGGACCGAGATCGGGGCGGCCATGAGCCCGGTGGTCGCCGGGTCGTGGCCGCCGTGGCCCGGCACGAGGTGCAGGATCGCGCCTACCGCGAGTCCCGCGACGCCGAGCACGCTCACCGGCCACCACCAGCTCTCGGTGGCGATGCCGAGCGTGGAGGGCAGGGTGGACCACACGAGGTGTTCGAGCTTGTGGACCGCGCCCTCGAAGCCGATGAGCATGAGCCCTGCGGCGACGCCGATGAACGCGGCGGGCACGGCTTGGCGGAGCATCGCCGAGGCTCGGCTCGGCTCGGGGATGGTGGGCATCAGGGACAACGTAGGCCACGGCGGCCCCGCCCACCCTGACGGGGTGCCGCGCCGCCGCGACCGGGCGCCGCACAACTCAGAACTGACGTGGTAGCGACGTGGCGCCGGACCGAGACCGCGGTCGGATGGGCGTGGTGCTCCAGGCGCTACCCTCGGTGCAATGAGTCGATGCGGAGCAGACCTGGCGGGCTTGGGTGCCGGCCACGTCGGGCGTCGCCGGTGACCGTCCTCGGGCCGGATCGGTCCGGGGGAGTCGGTGGTGGGCCCGACGCTGGGGGTCCGTGCGACGACGCCGAGTTCGTGGTCCCGCTGGCCCTCCCTCGAGATGGCCACCCGGCCATCGCCCGGTCGCCTCACCCGCTCGAGCCGCCGCCGATACTCCGGCAACCGGTGGTCGAGGGGCTGACGTACGGGGCTGCGGTGCCGTCGTCAGCGACTGACGCCGCCCACCCTGCCCCCGCCGATGCGTTGCGCTCCGCCCTGGCCGCCGACACACTGTCGGCACCCGCTGCAGACACCGCGTCGGGTCCTGTGCACGGCGCCGGACTGGTGGACCCGACCGACGTGGCGGCCGGAACCGGGATGCCGCGCCCGGCGGCCGAGGCTGCGGCGGGTGCGGCGTCGGTTGCCCGACACCCACGGGCGTTGCGCAAACCGTTTTCCCTCGACGTCCTCGAATGGATCGGCCTGATCGCCGGTGCGCTGCTGGTGGCCCTCGTCGTGAAGGCCATGTTGTTCCAGGCCTATGTCATCCCGTCGCGGTCGATGGAACCGACCCTGCGCATCGGGAACCGGGTCCTGGTGTTCAAGCTCAGCTCTCGCCTCGGCAACTACGAGCGTGGTGACGTGGTGGTCTTCGCCCGCCCCGATGCGCTCAAGGGGGCCGACGACGACTCCGACCTGATCAAGCGGGTCATCGGCCTGCCGGGTGACGTGGTCGATGGCCGCAAGGGCCGGGTGTACGTCAACGGGCGCCTGCTGGCCGAGCCGTGGTTCGAGGTGGTGCCCCTGACCAGCGATTTCGGGCCGATGACCGTACCCGACGGGGCGCTGTGGGTGATGGGTGACAACCGCGGCAACTCGCAGGACAGCCGGGTTTTCGGCTTCCTCGACCAATCGGCGGTACGGGGCGAGGCTTTCCTACGCTGGTGGCCGATCTCCCGATTTGCCGGCCTGTAGGCGCCCCAGCGCATCGGTCATCCGGTCGGTGTGGTCGCCGTACACCGCGTCGATACCACAGTCGAGCAGGTCGTCGAGGATGCGCGGGAGCTGTGCGTCCCAGGCCAGGGCGAAGCGCTCGAAGCGGTGGAACAGCGCGATGAGGCCCCCGCTCCAGTCGCTGTGATGGAGGTTGACGGCATCGACGCCGAGGGAACGTTGCCGGGCGGCGCGTCGTTCCGGCCCTTCGCTGAGGTATTTGAGCCGGGTTGAGTCGACGAGCCGCACGTTGTCGGACAGCGACCGCCAGGAGGCCACCATGTCGAGGGAAGGGTGGCACAGCCACAGGCGCTCCTCGGCCCCCGCCGCTCGGGCCACGGCGAGGACCGGGCCCACGGCGGCGGGGTCCTTCACGTCGAGCGACAGGTGGAAGTCGATGCCCACGGTTCCGTAGAGGTCCGCGAGGGTAGGGATGTGCGCCGGCAACGCCTGCCGGGCGACCTGGCCGATAGGCCGCCGCCGAACCCGTGACCCGACCTTGCCGTCGTGGTCGAGCACGGGGACCCCGTCAGCGGTGAGCCACACGTCGCTCTCAAGGCCGGTCGCCCCGAGCCGCTGGGCCAGCACGAACGCCTCGAGGGTGTTCCCCGGGGCATGGGCGCTGGCGCCACGATGGGCGAAGCCGATGGGCGGGCGCAGGAGCGACGGCAAGCGGGGCATCGACCCCATCCTGTCCGCTCGCCGGGCCGGTGGCCAGCACCGGTCGGCGCCCTCGGGAACGCCGAGCATCCTCGGCAATCCCACAGATGGCACTCAAGCGCACCCTCGAGCCGGGTCGATGAACCATCCGCGGCGTGAACGACGGCGCCAGAACATCTTGAAGCTGGCCGGAGCGGCCGAGGAGGAACGATGGCCACCATTCGGGCAAGTTGCGCCGAGTGCGGAGACGTGGAGCTCACGACCCGGGACGTCCGCGTCCGGGTGTGCACCCACGACAGCCGTGGCACGTACTCGTTCCGGTGCCCCCGCTGCCGCATGGTGGTGGTGAAGCCGGCCGAGCCCCGTACCATCGAGCTGCTGGTCGCCTCCGGGGTCGAGATGTCGACCTGGGATCTGCCCGCCGAACTGCGCGAGCCACGCCAGGGCGCCCCGATCACCCACGACGACCTGCTCGACTTCCACCAGACGCTCTACGACGACGATGCTTTCGTGCGGGCGCTGTCAGGGCTGCTGACCATCGGCGAGAGCTGATTGCCGCTTGCCGTCGGCCCGCTAGCGTGACGGACGTGACGGTAGCGGCGGCAATCGATCCCATCCTCGCCTGGCTGGTGGCGACCGTTGTCCTGGTCGGTCTGGCGCTCGGCGTGGCGCGTCTCGCTGCGGCGTTGCGCCGTGACGTGCTCGACGGTGTCGACCTGCCCGGTCGTGCCGCCGCGATCGACGCCCACCGGGTGGCGACCGCCGAGGTCGCCGAAGCGGTCGCAGCGATCGGGGCATCCGCTGCGGTGCTGTACGGCCGGCTCGATCCGGCTGTGGGCCAGGGCAGCGATCGAACCATCCCGCCGGGGTAGGCTGCCACCATGTTCAACGTGACCGGCGGGGAGCTGGTCATCATCCTCATCATCGCCCTGGTCGTGCTCGGCCCGGAGCGGTTGCCCGGCGCGGCGCGCTCCGTCGGCAAGGCCATGGCGCAGATCCGCGAGTTGTCCCACGGGTTCCAGAAGGAGTTCAAGTCGGCGCTCGACGAGGTCACCGATCCGATGCAGGCGATGCTGAACCCGCAGATGACAGTGCTCGACGGCAAGCCGGACACAACGGACAAGCCGCAGTCCGCGACGATGGCTGCGGCGGGCCCGGTGGTGCCCCAGGACGAACCGGACCCGGTGTCGGGCTGGTCGACACCGCCTCGTCCGGTCTTGCCCGAGGCCACGCCGTCAGCGGCCGACCCGGCTGACCCGGCGGAGCTGGTGGTGCCGCGGGCCGGGCCGGTCGGGTTGCAGGCTGACGTCGCAGGGCCGCCGGTGGTCGAGTCCGTCGTGGTCGAGGACGGCCCGGCGGACCGATGAGCCTCCTCGCCCGCATCCACGGCGACAACAAGCCGTCCGAGGACGACCTCGAGTCGATGACCCTGATGGAGCACCTCCGGGAGCTCCGGACGCGCATCGTCCGATCGGCCGCAGCGGTCGTGGTGGCCGCGGTGGCGATGTGGTTCGTCTACCCCCACATCGTCACCGTGCTGCAGCACATGCTGGAGTCGAGCTGTCCGGCCACCGCCGAGTGCCGGGTGATGGCCACCAACCCGATCCAGGCCCTGTCGACCCGGCTGACGGTGTCGGCCTACGGCGGCGTGGGGCTGGCGCTGCCGTTCCTGCTGTGGCAGCTGTGGCAGTTCATCACGCCGGGCCTCTACACCAAGGAACGGCGCATGGCCGCGCCCTTCGTGGTGTCCTCGTTCGTACTGTTCCTGCTCGGTGCCGCACTGGCCTGGCTCACCCTGCCCAAGGCCATCTACTTCCTCGCCCGGCTCGGCGGTGACGTCGATCAGTTCTACGCCGTCAACGAGTACACGGCCTTCGTCGTCAAGACCGCCGTCGGGTTCGGCGTCGGCTTCCAGTTCCCGATCCTGCTGGTGTTCCTGCAGCTCATCGGGGTGCTCGACTACCGGCAGTTGACCCGCTGGCGGCGCCATGCGTTCGTGGTGATCATCGTGGGTGCTGCGATCATCACCCCCGGCGGCGACATGTTCAGTCTGATCGTGCTCTCCGTGCCGATGTACCTGTTGTACGAAGTGTCGATCGTCTTCGGCTGGGTCCGCGAGCGTCAGGCCCGTAAGCGGGATCGCGTCGGCGGCTCGCCGAGCGCGCCTGCGGGACCGACCGGGTCCGCCGGCGGGTGAGCGCCCCGAGGTCCTTCGAGCTCGACCGCTTCCAGCGTGATGCAATTGCCGCGCTCGACCGTGGCGCGTCGGTGCTGGTTGCGGCCCCGACGGGCTCGGGCAAGACCGTGGTGGCGGAGGAGGCGATCGACCGGGCGCTGGCCGCTGGGCGTCGGGTCTTCTACACCACCCCGATCAAGGCGTTGTCGAACCAGAAGTTCGGTGACCTGGCCGTGGTGCACGGTGCCGACCGGGTCGGGTTGCTGACCGGCGACAACAGCATCAACGGTGATGCCGAGGTGGTGGTTATGACCACCGAGGTGTTGCGCAACATGATCTACGCCGGGGCGCGACTCGACGATTTGGCCTACGTCGTGCTCGACGAGGTGCATTACCTCCAGGACGCCTACCGCGGACCGGTCTGGGAGGAGGTGATCATCCACCTTCCGGCCCATGTCCGACTCGTCTGTCTGTCGGCGACGGTGTCCAACGCCGAGGAGTTGGCCGACTGGATCACCCTGGTGCGTGGCCCGACCGAGGTGGTGGTGGAGACCCAGCGGCCGATCCGACTGGAGCACCTGTACCTGGCGTCGGACCGGGCCACCCAACAGCTGCACCTCGTGCCGGTACTCATCGACGGGCGGCCCAACCCCGAGGGCTCCCGGTTCGACGCCACGGTGGTACCCAAGAGCGGACCCCGCGGTCGGGCCCGGACCCGCTTCGCCACGCCGCGACGGGCCGAGGTCATCGAGGAATTGGCCGGCCGGGACCTGCTGCCCGCCCTCTACTTCGTGTTCAGCCGCAACGGTTGCGACGAGGCCGCCAACACCTGCCTGCATGCCGGGCTGCGGCTGACCACGTCCGACGAACGGGTCCGTATCCGGCTGATCCTGGCCGAGCACGTCGACGGGCTCGCCCCGGCCGACCTCGCCGTGTTGGGCTTCGACCGGTTCGCCGCCGCGCTCGAGGCCGGGATTGCCTCCCACCACGCCGGGATGGTTCCCCCGTTCAAGGAGGCGGTGGAGCGATGCTTCGTTCAGGGTCTGGTGAAAGCGGTGTTCGCCACCGAGACTCTGGCACTGGGCATCAACATGCCGGCCCGAACGGTGGTCATCGAGAAGCTGACCAAGTTCACCGGCGAACGGCACGAGTCGTTGACCCCGGGGGAGTACACCCAGCTCACCGGCAGGGCCGGGCGGCGCGGGATCGACGAGGTCGGTCGGGCGGTGGTGCTGTGGTCGCCCTTCGTCGGGTTCGAGGACGTGGCGAACCTCGCCGCGAGCAAGACGTTCTTCCTGCGTTCCGCCTTCCGGCCGACCTACAACATGGCTGCGAACCTGGTCCGGCGCTACCCCGAGGACGATGCGTACCGCTTGCTCAACCGCAGCTTCGCGCAGTACCAGGCCGACCGGACGGTGGTGCAGCTCGAGCGGCGGCTGGCCGAACGGCGTGCCGACCTCGAACGGCTGCGCGCCGGTGCGCCGGTGGATGCCGATCAACTGACGCACTACCTGTCGTTACGACGCGCCGCACGTGAGGCGGCCACCGTCGACGCCAGCGGTCGGCGGGCGATCGACACCGCGGTGCAGCGGCTCGTCCCGGGCACGATCATCGGCTGGAACGGCGATGCGGTGGTGGTCCTGTCGGTGGCCCAACGCCGTACGAGCACGCTGATCCGGGTCATCACCCCGGAGCGGCGGTTACACACCTTGCAGCCGAGCGACTTCCTCGATCCGCCGGCCCGGCTCGGCGCGGTCGAGTTGCCGCAGCCGTACCAACCGCATCACCACGGGTTCCAGCAGGAGGTCGTACGCCGGTTGCGTCGCTCCGACGTGCGGGTTCCCCGTGCCGGGCGGACCAAGGGCCGACGGGGCAATGGCGGCACGGAGCCCACCGAAGGCCCGACCGCGACGCTTGCCCGCGATCGTTGGGCCGCGGTCGAGGAGCACGCGCTGCACGAGCACCCCGACCGCGACGCGCTCCTGCGGCTCGGGGTGAGGCTGGCCAGGGTCGAGGCCGAGGTGGGCCAGCTCACCGGGCGCATCGACGGCACCGCGGACACGGTGGCCCGGCGGTTCGGCCGGCTGCTCGAGCTGCTGCGTCGGTGGGACTTCGTCGAGGGGTGGGAGCTCACCGCCAAGGGGGTGACGCTGTCGCGGCTCTACCACGAGTGCGACCTCCTGGTGATCGAATCGCTCAGCCGCGGTCTGTTCGACGGGCTCGACGCCGCGGCGGTCGCTGCGCTGGCCTCGTGTTTCACCTACGAGCATCGGTCCCGCACGATTCCCCCGGCGGCCTGGATGCCCGGGGCGACGGCGAGGCAGCGTTACCGGGCCATCGGCCGGATCGCCGATCGCCTGCGCCAGGACGAGGAATCGGCGCAGCTGGTGCCGGGCCGCGCCGTTGATGGGACCTTCGCAGCGGTGGCCCACGCCTGGGCCTCCGGGGGCGATCTCGACGCGGTGATCGGCGACGAGGAGCTCTCCGGCGGGGATTTCGTGCGCAACATCAAGCAGCTGGTCGACCTGCTCCGCCAGATCGGCGAGGTCGCGCCGGTGCCGGCCACGGCCGCCGCGGCGCGCCAGGCCGCCGAGGCGCTGTTCCGTGGCGTGGTGGCCGCGTCCGCCGGCATCGACGGACCCGGCGCAGCCGCACCGGGTTGAGCGCCGGCATCCGGTTGCGACGACTGGCCTCGATTGCGACTGGCCTCGATTGCGGCATGGCACCGGGTCGTGGAGCAGCGACGATGGGCCAGGGGAGTGACGCCGCTGCGTCGGGCTCGTGCGGGCCGGTGTCCGGCGGGCGCTACCGTGACCCACGTGCAGCACCGTTCACGGAGCCGGTCACGGAACCAGCCGCCGAGCCGTACCCGGTTGTCGGTACGGACGCGGCCGTACGATCGGGCACGGAGCGTGCATGGCCATCCGGCGCGGTGAACCCTGGGCCACCAACGGCCCGCTCGCGGCGCACGCCCCGGTGGTCTCCGACGATGCCGCCTTGCGGGCCCACGTCGAACAGGCGCGACGCCGGGGCGCGATGCCGGGGGAAATCGGCCTGTTGGGTGGCGATCTGTGCGCCACGCTCGGCGGGCCGGGCCGACGCGAACGCTTGACCAGCGACGAGGCGGTGCGCGCACCGATCGACGTGGTCCGGGTCGAGTTCGCCGGCGAGACGTACTGGTTCGTGGCCCACCTGGTGGCCCACCGGCGGGCCTGGCGTGGCGACGCGGCGGTGGCCATGAACGCCGAGTGGCTCGGCTCGTGGAAGCTCGGCCCTCGCGCCCATCCCAACGACGGCCTGGTCGACGTGACCAGCGGCCGGCTCGGTTGGCAGGATCGCCTGGCCGCCCGGCAGCGGGCCCTGAGCGGCACCCATCTTCCCCATCCGGCCCTGCGGATACAGCGCGGCGCCCGGGTCGAGTTGGGCTTCGACCGGCCCACGCCGGTCCGGCTCGACGGCACCCTGGTGGGCCGCGCCGAGCAGGTGCTGCTCACCGTCGAGCCCGATGCGCTCGTCGTGGTGGTCTGAGCCGACGGCCCGGTCGCATCCCCGAACATCTGGCCCCCGGGCTCTATCCTGCGCCGGTGAGTTTCTACGTCGCCGAGGAGTTCACCGACCACGAGCGGGACATCCTGCGGCGGTACTTCACTAACCTCGACGGTCCGGTCTATGCGCTGGTCAACCTGCCCGAGGTGGTCAAGGGCGCCCTCTTCGCCCGGTACTCACGGTCGTCCAAGAGCCTGCGGCGACTGTTCCTCGACGAGTTCGTCGGCGAGCTAGACATCACCGGCGACGACGGAATCGACGCCACGGTCGGCGTACGTCGTGCCGAGGAGCTCTACGAGCGGGTGTTCCTCGAGTACGGCGACGACTCGGTGGCGCAACTCGGGGGCGTGCACCTCGCCTGCGAACAGGCGTCGAACCTGCTGACCAAGCTGCTCGAGTGGGGACGCCTGATGTCCTACCTCGAGCAGTCGACGCGATACATCGCCTACGACCAGCGGCTGGGCGGACGGTTCCGGTACCACCGTGACACCGCGGTGCTGCGCTCAGGCCTCGCGACCCGTTACGTGGGCGACATGGACCGTCTGTTCGAGGTCTATAGCGAGCTGTTGGGCCGGGCCCAGGATCACCTGCGCCAGCAGATACCGAAGGCTCCGGGTGACTCGGACTTCGTCTACCGCAACGCCATCAAGGCCAAGGCGCTCGACGCGGTGCGCGGGGTGCTGCCCGCCGGGGCGCTGTCCAATGTCGGCATCTACGGCAGCGGGCAGGCTTACGAGGCGCTGGTGCTGCGGCTGCGGGCCCATCCGCTGCCGGAGGCTCGGTCCTACGCCGAGCTGATGATGGACGAGCTGCGCAAGGTCATCCCGAGTTTCCTGCGCCGCCTCGACCTGCCCGAACGTGGCGGGGTGTGGGCCGAGTACCTCGCCGATACCCGTGAGGCGACGGCGGCTCTCGCCGCAGCGTGGTTCCCGTCGGGGCAGGACCAGTCGGACATGCCCACCGTCAGCCTGGTCGATTTCGACCCCGACGGCGAGGTGAAGGTGCTCGCCGCCATGCTGTATCCCCACGTGGACCAGCCCGAGTCGGTGATCCGGCGTCGGGTCGAGCAGCTCGGCACCGAGGACCGGCTGCAGCTGGTGCGGGCCTACAACGGCAGCCGCGGCAACCGCCGGCACCGCCCCGGCCGGGCGCTCGAGGCGACCGACTACCGCTTCGACGTGCTGGCCGACTACGGGGCGTTCCGTGACCTGCAGCGGCACCGGTTGTTGACCATCGAGTGGCAGTCGCTGACCCCTCGGCACGGCTACGTCCAGCCGCCGCTGATCGGGGAGGCCGGTCTGGGAGACGCCTACACCGGGGCCATGGAGCGATCGGCCGAGCTGTACGACGTGCTGGCCGACGAGTTCCCCACCCAGGCCGGCTACGCCGTGGCCCTCGCCTACCGGCTCCGGTTCAGCATGCAGTTCAACGCCCGTGAAGCCATGCACCTGCTGGAGCTGCGGTCGGTGCCGCAGGGCCATCCGAGCTACCGGTCGGTGGCCCAGCAGATGCACCGGCTGATCGCCGAGCAGGCCGGGCACCATGCCATTGCCGAGATGATGCAGTTCGTGGACCACAGCGACGAGGCCGATCTCGAGCGCCTCGAGGCCGAGCGGCGGGCCGAGGAACGTCGCCGAAGCCTGACCTGAGGGGTCGACGCTGTTGCCTGGGCGGCCAATCGGGATGGTTCGGTATTTCTAACCCTGTTCCCGTTCAGCGGCGGCGGGATTGCGTCGATGTAATCATGTGGTCTCTCCCTCGCGAGGGTCGGAACGCGCCCTGCGGGAGGAACCCGGGACGCCACCGACCTGCCCCGGCAGGCTCCGTCCGTCGAGGCGGGTCAGACGTCTGATGGGCGTGCGCCGACCGTCTCGGTTACTGCTGGCCGGTGTCGTTGCCGCCTCGACGCTCGGGGTCGGACTGTTCGGCGTCGCCGCGGGGGCCCAGCCGCCGGCCACCGCCCCGCCCAGTGGGACCTCGCTGCCACCGGGCCGATCGCCTGCTCCAGCGGTCGCCGCGGGACGCGTTCCGGGCCCCTACGCCAGCGAACGCGTCGATGCGTACGCCCTGCAGGCGGCGCGCACCGTCATGCTCACCTACGTCGTGCGCAGCGGCGACACGCTTAATGCCATCGCCCGTCGGTTCGGTATCTCGGCCAGCACGCTGGCCACGACGAACGGCCTGACCAACCCCAACCTGATCTACGTGGGGCAGTCGTTGTCGGTGCCGATGATCGTCCGTGATGGCGGCCGGTCGGGGGTGACCCCGGTCCTACCGCCGCCCGGCGTCGAGGTGGTCCCGCTCGGTAGCCGGCCGACCACCACGACCACCACGGCTCCTACGACGACATTGCCGCCCACGACGACGAGCACGCAGCCGCCAACCACGACGACATTGCCGCCCACGACGACGACCACGCAGCCGCCAACCACGACGACATTGCCGCCCACGACGACGACATTGCCGCCGTCGACGAGCATTCCTGCGCCGCCCACCCCGGTCAGCCTCCCGGTCTCGCTGTTCGGGTCGGCGGCCACCGACCCTGCTCGCCTGGCACTGGTGCCGAGCTTCGACCGCTGGTCGGACACCTACCGGGTACCCCGGGCCTTGATGAAGGGACTCGGCTATGTCGAGTCGTCGTGGCGTGCGAACGCCCTCTCCAGCGCCGGGGCGGTCGGAATCGGGCAGCTCATGCCCGACACGAGTGCCTGGCTGGCGGTCTACATCATCGGCGACCCGACGCTCGACCCCAACGATCCTGACGACAACATCCGGATGTCCGCCCGCTACATCCGCTGGCTGATGGACCAGTTGGGCAACGAGTACTCGGCGATCGCGGCGTACTACCAGGGCATCGGCTCGGTGCAGCGTGATGGCATCCAGCCCGGCACGCACGCCTACGTGGCGCGTGTCCAGTCGGCGCGAGCGGCCTTCGGGTGATCGGCACCGCAGCTCGGATGAATGGCCTCACCTGGCCGGTTCGACGTCCGACGTGCGGCCGAACCACGTGGTGTCAGAGCGTTCGGCACGCCGGTAAACTCATAGCTCGGTGAACGAACGAGCGGAAGACCGCACCTCGACAGACTGGTTGTTGGACTTGTGCGTGTACGCCCCCATCGGGCTCGTACTCGACGCGCCGAAGTACCTGCCCGAGCTCGCCGAGAAGGGCCGCGGTCAGGTCGCGCTGGCCAAGGTCATCGGGAAGATCGCGGTCGACCGGATGGAGAAGGAGCTCGGCCCCTTCGCCGCATTCATCCGGGCTGCCGCTGCCTGGGACCCGTCCTCGACGTGTGGACCGCGTCGTAGCCCGAACGCGGCCGAGCCCTCCGCGGCCCCGCCCGATCCTGCATCGACGACGGCTGCGACCACGGCGGACCGCGTCTCCACCGATGGCCTGGCCGACTCAGCTGGTCCGGCGGACACCGCGGGCCCGACCGAACCCGTTGCGCAGGACGCGAAGCCGAAGACCCGGGCCGCGGCAGCGACCCGTGGTGCGCGCTCGGCGGGGAGCGGCGCCGGCACTACGGCAGGCAAGTCCCGTGCCGCAAAGTCCCGCACGCCGACGCCGCAAGAGGTGTCGACGCAGGCCCCCGACGCCGAGCAGGTACCGGACGAGGCGCAGCTACCCATCGATGGCTTCGTCACGCTGTCGGCCTCGCAGATCGTGCCTCGGCTGACCACCCTGGCCCCGGCCGAGCTTGCGGCCATCGGCCGTTTCGAGCGGGCCAACCGTAACCGTCGCACGGTCCTCAACCGCATCGATCAGCTCCTCGGCGATCGCTGAGCGGCGGCCGGACATAGATGGTGCAGTCCAGGGTCGCCGGCCCCGATGATCTCGATCGGCTGCTGCAGTTGGCTGCCTCGGCTCGACATGAGCTGTCGGCGGAGCGCGGTGGCGGCATGTGGGCGGTCCGGGAAGCGCCGCCGGAGCCGCGCCGGGCCGAACTGCAACGGGCCATCCACGACCGGTCCGCGATCGTGCAGGTCGGCTGCCTTGACGGCTACGTGGCCGGTTACGGCATCGCCCGCCTCGAGCAGCTGCGTTCCGGCGATCGCCTCGCCGTGGTGAGCGACATCTTCGTCGAGCCCGCCTTCCGTGAGGTGTCCATCGGTGAGGTGGTGATGGATGCCCTCATCGGCTGGGCCCGTGACCACGGCTGTGTCGGCATCGACAGCCTGGTCCTGCCGGGGATGCGCGCATCGAAGAACTTCTTCGAGCGATACGGCATGAAGGCGCGTGCGCTGCTCGTGCACCTCGAGCTCCACCCGACCGACCCCGACCACCCAGGAGATCTGCACGGGGGTCGGCCCGACGCCGGTGAGGTGACGGACTCGTGACGCCTCAGCCTCGCATGGCGGTGGGCGCGGTGATCGTCGAGGACGATGCGTTGCTGATGATCCGCCGCGCCAACGAGCCGGGCGCCGGACGCTGGAGCCTGCCTGGGGGCCGCGTCGACTGGGGCGAGACACTGGCGCATGCGGTGGTGCGCGAGGTGCTCGAGGAGACCGGGGTCGAGTGCGTCATCGGCGAGCTGCTCGGCTGGGTGGAACGAATCACCGAGGAGTTCCACTACGTGATCTTCGACTTCGTGGCCCAGCCGCTCAGCTTCGAGGACCCGGTGGCCGGCGACGATGCCCTCGAGGTGGCATGGGTGCCGCTCAACGAGGTCGATCAGCTCGATCTCGTCGAAGGCCTCGCCGAGTTCCTGGGCGAGCACGGCATCATCGAGACCCTGGTCTGACCGATCCGCGACGCGACATCGGGGAGACGATCGCGCACGCGACGATGATCCGGCACGGTATCGTGGTCCCGTGGACGACGGTGGCGCGCGACTGACCTGTCCGTACTGCGAGTCCTACGGCGTGAGCCGCCTGTTCCTGGCCACGGCCCGCCTCGACTGTTGCGAGTGCGACGAGTGCGGCGCCCGTTGGGACGAGGAGCCTGCCACCGGGAAGTTCCGGGGCCGTGGTGGTCGCCAGAGCGCCGTCGACGGTGCAGCCCGACGCTGACGCCCACGTCGCTGCACGGTCCGGAGCCGGTCGCGCCACGTACCCCAGCCGCGAAACGTGCCCCGGCAGGCCGAGCCTGACCGGAGCACGTTCGAACTCGTCCCGACCGACGACGTGGGCTCAGCCCTCGGCGTCCTCGGTGGTGGGGGCCAGCTCAGGGTTGAGCTTGTCCACCAAGGCCACCTCGTCGGTGTCGGGCACGTCGAGGTGGAGCTGGGCGGCGTGGTGCGGCGCCGGCGGGGCCACCACGCCACCCTGATCGAGCGCAGCGGGATCCTCACCGGACACCGGCGGGTGTTCCACGTCGACCCGGGCCACGACCGACTCCTCCTCGACGGCGGTGACGGCGGCGACGGGCAGCGGCGGGGGCGGCGGGATGCGCGGCGCACCGGTGGCCGGTGCGCCGGCGGGGCGACCACCCGTCGGGCGGGGACGGCGCCCGCGTGCGCCGACGGCTGCGGGCTCGGCCTCGACGCCGAAGAGTGCGGCGATGGCCGGCAGGCGGGTGGCGCTCTTTCGTACTGCGGTCAGGAGCTCCTCCGGCTTGTCCTCCGGCACGCCGGCTGGGGTGACCGACGTGCGCACCGGCGAGAAGGACAGGGCGTCGAGCACGACCGCCCAGCGGTCGGCCGTCGCCTCAGCGCTGAGCGCCTCACCGGCCTGGGCGGCCAGCTTGGCGGCGAGTTCGGCGGGCAGCGGCGCACCGGCCTTGGGCGGCCGGGAGCTACGGCGCAGCGCTCCGACGACGCGGCCATCGGCGATGAGGCTGGAGAGCTCCTCGAGCCACTTGCCGTGCTCCTCGTCGACCCGTCGGTTGAGGGCCTCGCGCAGCTGCCCGGCGAGCTCACGTGACGCGTCGTCGCGAGCGGCGCCGTCGGAGGCCACGACCACCGAACGAAGGTCGCGCAGGTCGATCTCGTCGACGTCGCCGAGGGCGCCCTCGGCACGGTCACGCCATTCGGCGGCACGCACCTGCGGCCACAGGCGCTCGGCGAGCTGCATGAGGGGGGCCGGATCGATGTCCGGCTTGCCTTCGGCCTTGGCCGTCTCGATCTGCTTGTCGAGCGCGCTGCGCACGCCGGGCAGCCCGCCGCGGATCAGCTCCTCGGCGATGGGCTTGTGCTCCTCGGGCAGCTCGGCGATCACCGCGTGGCGATGGGTGCGTCCCGCCCGCAGGCGCTTGGGCTTGGGCGTGGGCTCCAGCGGGGCCTTGCGCTCGAAGGGCGGCCGTCGGCGTTCGCCGGCGCCATCGGGGCGCGCACTGCGCTCACCGTCACTGCGGGGACGGCGGTCCCGGTCTCCCGATGGCCGGTCCCCACGATCGCGGCGGTCACCTCGGTCACCACGATCCGGGCGGTCGCCCCGCGGGCGGCGCTCGTCGCGACCCCGTCGGACGAGGGTGGAAGTGACCAACTGCTCGTCGTCGCGGCGACCGCCGATGATCTCCAGACGCTGCGGATCGCCTCTCGCCGCTTTCGACTGCGTGATCGCAGTCACCACGATGCCGTCGATGTCCATCTCGACCTCGGCCTTGAGCTCCATGCCCACGGCAGCATCGGAGGGCAGCAGGGTTGCATCCAGGCTGCCCTTGGGTTCACGGGCGCCGGCGGCTCGCCAGGTCCAGGTACCGTCGTCTCGACGGCTCGTCAACTCGACATCAATGCGGCGCGGCATGGAGGAGGAGGGTAGTACCTCAGCGCCCGCGGTCCCACACGGGCGGGGAAATCACCGGGTGGGCGGGTGGTTCAGTTGCCCGCGGTGAGGACTTCGGCGCCGTTCACGGTGACCAGCAGTGTGTGCTCGAACTGGGCGGAGCGGCTCCGGTCGAGGGTGACCGCGGTCCAGCCGTCGTCCCAGAACTCCTCGCGATGGTCGCCCTCGGTGATCATCGGTTCGATGGTGAAGGTCATCCCGACCTCCATGATCATGCGGGCGCGGGGCGTGAAGTAGTGCGGCACCTCGATGTCGCTGTGGAACAGCTCGCCGATGCCGTGACCGACGAAGGTGCGGACCACACCGAGCTTGTGAGCGTGGGCGTGGTCCTCGATGGCGCGGCCGATGTCGGAGATCGGTCGACCGGGCCGCACCGCGGCGATGCCACGATCGAGACACTCCCGGGTGACCCGCACCAGGCGCTGCCCGGCGGTGTCGACCTGGCCGACGAGGAACGTGGCGTTGCAGTCACCGTGGACGCCCTCGCGGTAGACGGTGACGTCGAGGTTGACGATGTCGCCGTTGAGCAGCTTGCGGGAGTCGGGGATGCCGTGGCAGATGACCTCGTTCACCGACGTGCACAGTGACTTGGGGAAGCCGCTGTAGTTGAGCGGGCTGGGGTAGGCGTCGGCGTCGACGATGAGGTCGTGGCAGAGGACGTCGAGTTCGTCGGTGGTCACCCCCGGGGCGACGGCCGCGCCGACCGCCCGAAGCACCTCGGCGGCGAGTTTGCCGCTGCGGCGCATGCGCTCGATCATGTCGGGTGACTTGACCCGTGCCTCCTTGCGGCGGGTCCGCACGCCGCTCACGGCGTAGTCGGGACGCTCGATGTGCGGCGGTACTGTTCGCATGGGCGAAACCCGTCCGGGGCGCACCGTCCCCGAGGACAACCTAGGCAGCTTCAACGACACAGGGACAGCCTCTTTCCCACGACGGACACGACGGATCCGTGCCGAGTGTACGCAGCGCCGACCGCGTCGGCTCAGGTGGGAACGGCGCTGCTCGCCGGGGTGTCGCTCAGCCCGGGACGGCGGTGCGGGTGAACTGCCGCAACGCCGCCTGGGCCGGGTGGCTGGCCACCGCGTGGCGTAGCTGCGCGGCGGTGGCGTCGAGGTAGCGACGGGTGGTGTCGAGGCTGGCGTGGCCGAGCAGTTCCTGTAGTTCCACGACGTGGACGCCGTGGTCGAGAGCGCTCGTGGCGAAGGTGTGGCGCAGGGCGTGTACCAGCGCCCCCTCGGGGATGCGTGAACGGATGCCGGCGCGGCGGTACAGCTTGTCCACCAGGTACTCGACCTGCTGGCGGGTGAACCGCGACCCGGTACTGGTGCGGACGAACAAGGGCTGGCGAAGGTCGCTGAAGCGGAGGTCGGGAAAGCGGCCGCGGCGTTCGGTGAGGTAGCGCATCACCAGTTCCTCGAGGGTGTCCTCGATGGGGACGGTGCGGGCCTTGTTGCCCTTGCCGATGACCACCAGACGGCGGGCGCCGCGTGGGCCGTCCACAGAGCCGAGGTTGAGCGACACCGCCTCGGAGAGGCGGATGCCGGTGACCAAGAAGGTGGCGACCAGGGCGACGTCCCGGGCCGGCCAGGGATGGCGGGAGGTGGGATCGACCTCGGCGGCGGTGGAAAGCAACAGCGAGGCGGTGTCCTCGCCCGGGATGGCCTTGGGCTTTCCCCGGTCGGGACGGGGTGGGGTGATGGCGCTCATCGGGTTGCCGGCGACCACTTCTTCGATCACCAGGTGGTCGAAGAAGCCGTTCCAGGCGCTCCACGCGCGGCGGATCGATGATGCGGCATGGTCGCCCGCCCAGGAGGCGAAGGCGGCGCGGAGAACCTGTTTCTTCAGGTCGCCCAGGGTGAGGGACTCGAGATCCTCACCCTGGCCGCACAGGTGGGCCACCCGTCGGCCCACCCCCTCGAGATCGCGTCGGTAGGCGGCCACGGTGTGCGGGGACGGTTTGCGGACGGCCAGTTGCTGGAGGTAGCGGACAACCCATTCCGTGAACTTGTCACCGCTGTGCGTCACATTCTGCACAGTACGGCGGGTGGGACCGTCCACCGCGGATACCGTCCGAGCAGCCCGGTTGCCCGGTACGGGACCGTGTCGCGCCGGGCCGGTAGGGTCGCGGCGTGCAGCGCTTCGATCTGATCATCGTCGGTACCGGTACCGGCAACGGCATTCCTGCGGCGTTCGACGACTGGAACATCGCGCTGGTGGAAAAGGACGTCTTCGGCGGGACCTGTCTCAACCGCGGGTGCATCCCTTCGAAGATGTTCATCTACGCGGCCGATCAGGCCGCGTCGTTCGCCGAGGCGGCCAAGCTCGGGGTTCACGGCCGGCTCGACCGCGTCGACTGGCCGGCCATCGTGCAGCGGGTGTTCGGCCGGATCGACGCCATCGCCGCCGGCGGTGAGGACTACCGCACCAACCGCTGCCCCAACATCACGGTGTTCCGGGGCGAGGGTCGCCTGGTCGGCCCGAAGGTGCTCGAGGTCAACGGGCAGCAGCTAACCGCCCCGCACATCATCCTCGCCGCCGGGGCCCGGCCCCACGTGCCCCACGACGTAGCCGGCCTCGACCGGGTGCCGTTCCACACGTCGGACACTGTGATGCGCCTGGCGGAGCTGCCCGAGCGCATGGTGATCCTCGGCGGGGGGTACATCGCCGCCGAGCTGGGCCACGTGTTCGGCAGTTTCGGGACGCAAGTCGACTACGTGCTGCGCTCCTCGATGATGCTGCGCGAGAGCGACGACGACGTGTCGCACCGCGCCACCCAGCTGTACGGGGAGCGGTTCGGGCTGCACTGCAACAGCCGGCAGCTCACCGTCGGGCCGGGACGGGGCGGGCATGGCGTCGTGGTGCGCGGCATCAGCCAGGGGGAGTCGCTGCACCTCGAGGCCGACGTGCTGCTGGTGGCGACGGGGCGGGTGCCCAACGCCGACGTGCTCAACGTTGCCGCGTCGGGCATCGCCACGGACCCGTCTGGGACTCGGGTACTGACCGACGCCAACCTGCAGACCAACGTTCCGGGCGTGTGGGCCCTGGGTGACCTGACCAACACCCAGCAGCTGAAGCACCTGGCCAATGCCGAGGGTCGCATCGTGTTCCACAACGTCGCCCACCACGACCGGCCGGAGACCTGGCAGCAGATCGACCGGACGCTCGTGCCCTATGCCGTGTTCGGCCATCCGCAGATCGCCGCGGTGGGGCTCACCGAACGGGCGGCGCACGCCGCCGGTCTGCCCTACCTGGTGGCCACCAAGGACTACGGCGGCACGGCCTACGGCTGGGCCATGGAGGACTCGAGCAGCTTCTGCAAGCTCATCGCCCACCGTGAGACCCGCAAGCTGCTCGGCGCCCACATCATCGGACCGCAGGCGTCGACACTGATCCAACCGCTCATCCAAGGCATGCGGTTCGGTCAGACGGTCGACGACATGGCCCGCGACGTCTGGTACATCCATCCCGCTCTGACCGAGGTCGTGGAGAACGCCCTGCTCGAGTTGTGAGCGGCACTGCGTGACGCCGGGCGGCCCGCAGACCGCAGTGGCCGCGAATATCCTGAACGGTCCCACGCCGTAGGCGGACGGCCGGAGCCCGTTCCGCGAAGTACTTCCGCCTTTGCCCGTGCCGAAGTCGACCTTCAGGGCATCCACGGCGACCAACGGGTTCGACGACGATGACGGACATCCCGCCGATCATCGAGATGGGGGAGTGGCGCCGTTGCCCTCCCCGGGCCGTCGGGCGTGCCACCATGCCCGTCATGGATCTCCTGCATGGGCCGGTCCGGCCCACCGCCCGCCTGCGCGAGCTGCTGGCCCGCCCTGAACCGCTCCTGGCCGCGGGGGCCTACGACGCCCTGTCGGCCCGCATGGTCGAGGCGGCCGGGTTCGACGCGGTGTACCTCACCGGGTTCGGCGCGTCGGCGTCGCTCCTGGGCCGACCCGACATCGGGCTGTTGACCCAGACCGAGATGGTCGGGCAGGTGGCGCGTCTCGCTGCGGCGGTCGGGGTGCCGGTCATCGCAGATGCCGACACCGGCTACGGCAACCCGCTCAACGTCATCCGCACGGTCCAGGAGTACGAGCGGGCCGGCGTCGCCGGCCTGCACCTCGAGGACCAGGCGGCACCGAAGAAGTGCGGGCACCTCGCCGGCAAGGTCATCGTGCCCGTCGAGGAACACGTGGCCCGGGTCCGCGCCGCGGTGGCCGCCCGGACCGACCCCGATCTCGTCATCATCGCCCGTACCGACGCCCGGGCCAACGAGGGACTCGAGGCGGCCATCGAACGGGCCCGCCGCTACGGCGACGCCGGTGCCGATCTGCTGTTCGTCGAGGCCCCCCAGAGCCTCGAGGAGATCGCCCGGGTGGCCGAGGCCCTCGCCGGGTATCCGTTGCTGTTCAACTGGGTCGAGGGGGGCCGCACGCCGCCGGTGTCGCTGGCCCGGCTCACCGAGCTCGGCTACCGGACCGTCATCTACCCGGTGGCGGCGTTGCTGGCGGCCAGCCGGGCAGTGCGGGCCACGCTGGAGTCCATCCGTGCCACCGGGACGGCCGAGGCGGTGCTGGCCGATGGGGCCCTCGACGACTTCGGTACCTTCGTCACCTTCCTGGGCCTGCCCGAGGTGTACGAGCTCGAGACACGCTTCGCCTACTGAGCCGGCCGGCTGTGCTAGAGCATCGGTGGGCAGCCCGCCCGCCGGGGGCGGGCACCAGCGGATGTTCCCGTTTTCGGGGGAGGACTGACCGTCATGGATTTCGAGCTGTCGGACGAGCACAAGCTGTTCCGGGACACCATGCGCTCGTTCGTGAACCGGGAGATCAAGCCGGTCGCCCGTGAGTACGAGCACGCTGGCCGCTACCCGACCGAGATCGTCGAGACCATGAAGGGGATGGGGCTGTTCGGCCTCACCATCGACGAGTCCTACGGCGGGATGGGCGCCGATCTGATCACTCTGGCGATCGCCTTCGAGGAGATCGCCCGGGGCTGGATGGGGGTGGCCGGCATCCTCGGCAGCCACGGCCTGGCCTGCAAGATGATCGGCAAGTGGGGCACCGAGGACCAGAAGGCCAAGTACCTGCCGGGCCTCGCCACCGGGCAGCGGCGTACCTGCATCGCCCTCACCGAGCCCGATGCCGGCTCGGACCTGCAGTCGGTCACGACCCGCGCGGTGCGTGATGGCGACGAGTACATCCTCAACGGGACCAAGACCTGGATCACCAACGCCCGCTTCGCTGACCCGATGCCGGTGTTGTGCAAGACCGACCCGTTGCTCGAGCCCCGTCACCGGGGGATGAGCGTGCTGCTCGTCGCCGCCGGCACACCGGGCTTCACCGTGCTGCGTGACATGGGCAAGCTCGGCTATAAGGGGCCGGAAAGCTGTGAAGTGCTCTTCGAGGATTGCCGGGTGCCCGCCGCCAACCTCCTCGGCGGGGTGGAGGGCCGGGGCATGGTCCAGGTGCTCGGTGCCCTCGAGGTGGGCCGAATCAACGTTGCGGCACGTGCCGTGGGTGTGGCCCAGGCGTCCTACGACCATGCCCTGGCCTACTCGCAGCAGCGTCACGCCTTCGGACAACCCATCTCGGGGTTCCAGGCGGTGCAGCACAAGCTGGCCGACATGGCCACCGAGATCCAAGCGGCGCGGTTGCTGACGTGGTGGGCGGCGTGGCAGGCCGATCGGAGCGACCGCGCCGACACCGAAACCGGAATGGCCAAGCTGTTCGCCTCCGAGATGGCGCTGAAGGCATCCCTCGATGCCATGCGGATCCACGGCGGTTACGGATACTCCACCGAGTTCGAGGTGGAGCGGTTCTACCGGGACGCGCCGCTGATGGCCATCGGCGAGGGGACCAGCGACATCCTCCGCGGGGTGATCGCCCGTTCGCTGCTGACCGGGTTCAACACCGACTGACACCCGGGGTAGCCCCGTCGTTGCATATCGAACACCTGTTCGCTACTGTGGCCTTCCGGAGCGGGGTCCTCGATTCCAGCAGGTCCCGACGGTTTCCGGGTGCCTCGTTGTCACAGGCGCTGCGGAGACTGGTCAACATCCAGCAGGGTTCGAGCGAAATCAGGGGCGACCGATGAACCAGTTCGAGATCGCATTGGCCAACGGCGAGACCGTCACGGTGGACGGCGCCGACGCCTACCAGCCGGAGGGGCCGCTGACGACCTTCTTCGCCGCCGGTTCGAGCCGCCAGACCATCGATTCGTGGTCGGTTCGGGTGGCGTCGTTCCGCACGACGGACATCGTCGCCGTACGACGCCTGTTCGACCTGCGTGCGGCGAACACCCCGCATCTCAGCGTGGTGGCCTGACGATGTCGGCCGCGACGTGAATGGTGGCGGATGACGGCTCGGGTTCGACGGGCGGGGCACGCCATGCGCGCCGTGCAGGCGATGCAAGCCGCGGCGGACTCGGCGGGGCCACGAGTGGACCCCTGCGTTGTTGGCATAATTACGGTTATGCATGGTAGGCCGGTAGGCCAGCCGTAGGGTCCGTCGGGTACATGCGGCCCCCGTTGCCGTGGTGGATGGCGGGTTGGCTGCGCTGTGCCTGCCCGGCGTGCGCTCACCGAGCTCAACATCCCCGATCGCGACGACGAGGACTGAGTTCGGGCCCGGCTCAGGCCCGGCCGGGTGGTCGGCGGCTTCTCGGGTGAGCGTCGAGGTCGAAGCCCAGGAGTGCGGTTCGCCGGGCGTGGCTCTCGAGCCGGGCCCAGTCGGCGACGGCCTCGTCGTCGGTGACGATGACGACCTGACGGCCCCCGCTGAGGCCGGCGAGGTAGTCGAGGACGAACGTCAGCAGCTCGTGGTCGATCGTGGCCGGTGCGGCCACGATGTGCGGCCCACCGGCGGGGCGCGACCGAGGCGCCAGCGCGCACACGGCACGCACGATCTCGATCGGATCGACCGAGCTCACGCCGCCGGAGTCGGGCGAGCCGACCGCCGCCATGGCACCGATCCGGCCCTGGAGGCCGGCGGCGGCCTCGATCCGCGCTCGGTGGCATAACGCGGTATCGACATCGACGGGACCGGCCAGCTGCCACCAGGTGGATTCTGCAGAGGCGGGCTCCCCGGTGGCCTCTGTCGTGCCGGAGTCGGTCGTCGGCCGTGGCTTGCGTCGCAGCAGCCGACGGAGCCCGGTGGGCTGGGAATCGGCGTCGGTGGCGGCGCCGCCATGGTCAGAGTGCTCCCCCGGTTCCATCGGGGACCGCCCGACGCTGCGTTCGGCTAGGGCCCGCTCCGCGAGATCCCACAGCGTCGTCTGGTCGATCCGGCAGAGATGGCGCACGGTGTCGGCGTCGGCGTACAGGGCGGCGAGGTCGCTCGCGCCCGGGTCGAACTCAAAAGCTGTCAGCGTGGCGAGCGGATGCTCCTCGCCGGATTCGAGCTCGATCAGCCGGTGTCGTGCGCCGAACGGTCGGAACAGGACGAAGGAGGGGCCGTCGTCGACCGCGAACTCGACATGGGTGCCGTCGCCGCCGTTGAGCACGGCACGCAGTCGCCCCACGACCGTGTCGACGGATCCCACCGAGGACAGGACGACGTTGAGATCGGGCTGGAACTCGAGGGTGCGCGTCGGTTCCTGAGCCGCCAGGCTGACGCGTTCGAGCCGCCAGCCCGGGGCGTTGGTGCCGGGACTCTGAGCCCCGATGGAGGTTCGCTCTATGGCGACCATGCACGTTCCCTCTCTGTGGCGCCGGACGAGCTTACGCCTCGGCCATGGACCGTAGCGGCACCACCACTCGCTGCCACCCGCCGGCATGGCCACGACCGTGGGCCGAGCCGCCGTGGAGAGGGCCGGTACCTCGTCCCTGCGTGCAGCGATGCGGACCGAAGCCCGGTCCGTCGGACCGGCGGCTCAGGCCGGCACCGCCAGCACGACCAGCGGACCGGTGAAGTTGAGGTTGTTCTGGCGGAAGTAGGTGTTTCCGGCCGAGGAGGCCTCGGCGATCTCGTTCCCGCTTCCCCCGATGGGCCAGAACGGCCAGAACGGCCAGAACGGCCAGAACAACGGGGCGAAGAACAGCATGGTGATGAACGCCACCCAGGCCAACGCGGTCCAACCGATGATGCGGTGGTGGCCCTTGAGGTGCCACGGGCCGACCACGAAGCCCGTGTTGGTGAGCCGCAGGTAGATCGGGATCGCGTAGGACAGGTACAGGCCGATGACACAGATGCCCGTCATGGCGAAGAACGCCGTCGAGTAGCGACCGGCGCCGGTGCCACGTACGTAGAGCGAGCGCGCCCCGACCTGGGCGGACAAGGCCACCCCGAGCCACACCGAGTTGGTCGGCGTGCGTGTCCTGGGGTTGAGGCGATGCCAGTAACGAGAACCCGGCAGGGCCCCGTCACGGCTGAAGGCGTAGATCATGCGGCTGTTCGCCGTCACCGACGCCAGACCGCAGAAAAACTGACCTCCGAAGACGATGCCGGCATAGAGGCTGTCACCGTCGCCGCCGGCCTTGGGCCGCGTCGCGATCAGGGCGAGGTTGAGGATCAACCCGGCGATGGCCGGGATGTAGATCGAGCGCACGATGGCCTTGGGTGCTTCGGTGCGGGCGCCCCTGGTCTCCTCGCTCACGTGTGCGGAGGCATCGAACCCAGCGATGGTGTACTGGGCGAGCAACAGCCCGAGGGCGAAGGCGCCGCTGATGCCCCGGGTGTTCGACGGCACGACGAACAGCACCACGGCGATGATCGTCACACCTGCGACGTAGCCGACGAAGATGGCCAGGCCGTAGTCGACGCTGGCGATGATCCCGATCTGGCCGACCAGGTTGAAATAGCCGGTGAACCACGCCCATCGGGCATGGTTGCGCCTCGCCAGCTTCGCCGACCAGTAGTACAGGCCACCGGCGGTGGGATACGCCGCCGGCGGTGGGATACGCCGAGCAGATCGCCCCCATTCCCATACCGACCAGTAGGGCGAAGAATCCCACGATCACCCAACCGAGCGTGATGGCCATCGGTCCCCCGGTGACCAGGCCCAACCAGAAACTCGCCAGGCCGGCGAGGATGGAGATGATCGAGAAGCTGATGGCGAAGTTGCTGAAGTGGCTCATCCCACGGTGCAACTCTTGGGCGTACCCGAGTGAGCGGAGGTGGTCTCGGTCCACGCCGCGTTCGTCCCGGCGTTCGGCATCGCCCTCGTGGTCCATGGCGCCCGGCTCCGTTCTGCGGCCGAGGGTCACGGTGGCGGCGCTTCAGTCGGTCGCCAAGCCCATGTCTACCAGCCCGACGGCCGGTCGGCTCCACGGCCGGTCGGCTCCACGGCGCTACTGTGACGCCCGTCTAGCTCGATGTGGGCGGACCATGACCGCTCTGAGTGCTCTGTGACCTACCAAGCCCGATGATCCCGCCCCCCGATGGTGCCGCTGAGGCCCTGTGGCCCGGCTACGAGCAGTTCTGCCCCGAGCAGTGCTCAGTGGGTCGGCGGGTGGCACGGGTCGTGGTCGTGTCCCGCGGGTTCGACACGGTCCGCTACGCCGACGGCACCGAGGAGCTCACCGATCGCTCCACCACGGCCTTCCGGGTCGCCAAGTTCAGCAGCCCGCCGGCGGTGGGAGACGTGGTGGGCGTGACGCTCGACGGTTCGACACCGGCCATCGTGGCCATCGCCCCCCGTCACGGAGTGATCGTGCGCCGCGATCCCGCCGACCGCATGAGCGCCCAGGTGGTCGCGGCCAACGTCGACTCGGTGTTCTGCGTGTTCGGCCTGGACCGCGAGCTACGGCCCCGGCGGGTCGAACGGGTGCTGGTGCTGGTGCACGAGGGCGGGGCTGAGCCGGTCGTGGTGCTCACCAAAGCTGATCTGCCCGACGGTGCGGAGCGTGTGCGAGCCGCCCGGGCGGTGGTCGAGGCAGCGGGGCCCGGTACGGCGGTGTGCGTGATCTCGAGCCTCAGCGGCGCCGGGCTCGACGAGTTGGGCCGGTACCTCGGGCCGGGTTCGACCGCGGCGCTGCTCGGCGAGTCCGGCGCAGGCAAGTCGTCGCTGGTCAACGCGCTCGTCGGCGGTGACGCTACGGAGGTCGGTGCGGTACGCGGCCGGGACCGCCGTGGCCGGCACACCACTACGGCCAGGCGGCTGTTCCTCGTGCCGACCGGGGGGGCTCTGATCGACACTCCCGGGCTGCGGGCGCTCGGCCTGTGGGACGGCGCTGAAGGCGTTGACGAGGCCTTCCCGGACATCGCGGCCCTGGCCGTCCACTGCCGGTTCCGCGACTGTCGCCACGTCGACGAACCCGGCTGCGCGGTACGCAGTGCGGTGGTCTCCGGATCGTTGCCGGGCGCGCGGCGCGATGCCTACCGGGTCCTGCGGGCCGAAATGGACACGGTCGAGGCCAAGAAGGAGGCCGGACGACGCCTGCGCGGTGAGGGACGTCGCCCTCCCCTGCGACGGAACCGCCGCCGAGCCGGGGTCGACGACGACGAAGCCCAGGCCGAAACCACCCGCTACGCCGATGCCGCTTTCGAGGCCGAGGACGAGGTCGCAGTCGAGCGCGAGCCGGGCCCGGAGGCTGGGTCCGACGGGTACTGAGTGCCGGCGCTGGGTGCGGTCGGCCGGATGTAGGCCCTAGCCTCGACCCCGTGAGCGCCGAGACCGGGCACGCCGAGGCTGAGCCGGGACTCTACGCCCGCCTGGGGGTGGAGCCCGACGCCGACCTCGATGCGCTGCGGTCGGCCTATCGTTCCCTGGCACGCCGGCTGCACCCCGATGTCCAGAACGGCGACGGTCCCGACACGCAGCTGGCCATGGCCGCGGTGAACGAGGCGTGGGAGGTGCTGTCGGACCCGCTCCGCCGTGAGCGCTACGACCTCGAGCGGCGGCGCCGGTTACGGGAGGCTGAGGCCGCGGCCCGCGCCCGATCCGCCCGCGGACCGGCGCCGGTCCTGCGGCCCGAGCAACCGGCGGCGGTCCGCTTCGTCGTGACCCGTAAGGATGCCTGGCTCGCGGGGATGGCCATGCGCATCCGCTTCCTGGCCGGCTACGCGGGACGCAGCGCGGCGCAGGCCATGCTGTTGCGTCACCCCGGCACCGCCCGTGACACCTGGGAGGCTCTCGTTCCGCTGATCTGTGGGCTGCTCGTGCTCGACGTGGGCGAACGGATCCGTTCGGCCCGCGCCGCTGGGGCCGCGCCGCTCGACCTGGCCAACGCAGCCTCGTTGATCGGCCTGCACGTCTACGGCGAGCAGCTCGTCGCCGGCGGTGCCGGCCTGGGGTGGGACGACCGGCTGCGCCACGCCGAGATGGTCGATCGCATGTACGAGACCCTGGCCTACGAACTGCCCCGCGAGCTGGTCCAGGCGCTCGGCAGCTCGCCCCGAGTCGTGCGGCGGCTGAAAAGTCGTCGCTGAGCGCGGTCGAGCGGGCTCCCAGCAACGGCAGGATCGCCCGGCCCGGTTGGCTCCGCAGCCCGGCCTGAACCGGTTGGGCCGGCGCCGGCGCCGGTCACGTTGCGTCCCGGCCACCGGCGCAGGGCATCGCCTTGGTCGGTCGGTTGATGCCAAGCTGGACCCATGACGAGTGCAGCCGACCAGCGCGGCCCGAGCGACGAGGATCTGCGGGGGATGCTCCGAACGATGATCGCGGCGCGCATCTACTCGACCCGGTGCTTCAACCTGCAGCGACAAGGTCGTCTGGGCACCATGGCCCCGGTGGACGGGAACGAGGCCGTCGTGGTCGGTACCACCTACGCCCTGCAGCCCGAACACGACTGGATCTTCCCCCAGTACCGCGAGCAGTACGCGCTCGGGCGCTACGGCGACGAGGTGATCCGCCGCCACGCCCTCTACCTCGCCGGCCATCCCGAGGGCAGCAACTACCCCGCCGGGCTGAACGTGTTCCCCTGCCAGATCTCCCTCGCCGCGCAGGTTCCCCATGCCGTGGGCATGGCCTGGGGTCTGATGCGCCAGGGCCTGGCCGGCGTGGCGGTGGCCTTCTTCGGCGACGGGGCGAGCTCGGAGGGCGACTTCTACGAGGCCGCGAACTTCGCCGCCGTCATCAAGGCGCCGGTGGTGTTCATGCTGGTCAACAACGGTTGGGCCATCTCGACCCCGACCTCGATGCAGACCGCGGCGGTCACCTTCGCCGACAAGGCGGCGGCGTTCGGGATGCCGGGGGTGCGCGTCGACGGCTGCGACCCGATCGCGGTGTGGGAGGTGGTGACCGCGGCCCGGGCGCGGGCCGTGGCAGGTGAGGGGCCAACTCTCATCGAGGCGGTGACGCATCGGCTGGGCCATCACACGACGGCCGACGACCCGACGCGGTACATCCCCGTCGAACAGCTCGCTGCGGCGCGTGCCGCGGACCCGGTGCCGACCTTTGCCGCGCAGTTGCGCAGCGTCGGGCTGTGGGACGACGAGCTGCAGGCCGATGCCGAGGCGGCGGCCAACGCCGTCATCGACGACGCCGTCGACCAGGCGCTGGCCCGACCACTGGCCCCGGACGCGTTCTTCGACCACGTGTTCGCGCAGCCCACGCCGCGGATGCGCCGGCAACGTGCGCAACTGCTCGAGCTGGAGGCGGAGGGACGGTCATGACGGTGCGGACGATGATCGAGGCCATCAACCTGACCCTGGCCCGCGAGATGGCACGTGACGACCGGGTGATCGTCTTCGGCGAGGACGTCGGGGTGAACGGCGGCGTGTTCCGGGCCACCGACGGGCTGATCGACCGTTTCGGCCGAGACCGGGTGGTCGACACTCCCCTGGCCGAGGCGCTCATCCTGGGCACGGCGGTCGGTCTGGCGGCGGCGGGGATGGTGCCGGTTCCCGAGATCCAGTTCCTCGGCTTCTCCTACCAGGGCTTCCATCAGCTGGCCGGGCAGATCGCCCGGCTGCGGTACCGCTCCAACGGCCGCTTTGACGCGCCGATCACCATCCGGGCCCCCTTCGGCGGTGGTGTCCGTACGCCGGAACTGCACTCTGAGGCCATCGAGGGGCAGCTCGCGAACATCCCCGGCCTCAAGGTCGTGATGCCGTCAGGAGCGCGCAACGCCGCGGGGCTGTTGGCGGCGGCGATCCGTGACCCGGACCCGGTGCTGTTCCTCGAGCCGCTGCGGGGCTATCGCTCGCTGCGTGACGACCTGCCCGACGACCTGGACCTCGTCGAGCCAATCGGACGGGCCGAGTTGGTCCGCGACGGCGAGGACGTGGTGATCGTCGCCTGGTCCTACCAGGTCGAGGTCGCCCGACGGGCCGCGAAGGAACTCGCCGAGGACGGCATCTCGGTGGCGGTGCTCGACCTGCGCAGCCTGGTTCCGCTCGACATCGACAGCCTGGCTGCGGTGGTGAGCCGATGTGGGCGGGTGGTGGTCGCCGAGGAGGCACCGCAGACGGCAGGGTTCGGCGGCGAGGTGGTCGCCACCATCGTCGAGCACTGCTTCTATGACCTCGTGGCACCACCGGAGCGGGTGTCGGGCTACGACGTACCGTTCCCGATGGCCCAGCTCGAGGACCGTTACGTGCCCTCGGTCGGGCGGGTCGTGGCCGGATGCCGCCGGGTGCTGGAGGTGGCGCCGTGACCCTCCGTTTCGCCCTGCCCGATGTCGGTGAGGGCCTGCACGAGGCGGAGATCGTGCGTTGGCTCGTCGGCCCCGGTGACCGGGTCACCCGGGATCAGCCGCTGGTGGAGATCCTCACCGACAAGGCCCAGGTTGAGTTGCCCTCCCCCGCTGCGGGGACCATCAGGCTGGTCACCGTACCTGAGGGTACGATCGTACCGGTCGGTACGGTGCTGGTGGAGATCGACCCGATCGGGTCGGCCGTGATCACTGCGGTGCCGGTCGCGGCCGCTCCCTTGTCGGCCGCAACCGCCTCGGAGGACCACAGTGCCCCGGTGGTCGCGATCGGTGGTGCCGGTAACGGTGCCCGTCCAAAGGCGTCGCCTTCGACCCGTCGTCACGCGGCGCAGTTGGGGGTCGACCTGCGGGCCGTCCACGGCAGCGGTCCGGGTGGCCGGATCCTGCGTGGCGATGTCGACGCGGTCACCTCGCCGATGTCGGACGTCGCCGCGGACGTCGCCTCGCCGCCCGGCGGGCAGGGCCGGGCCGACCTCGCCGGAACCCACACCCGGGCGGCCGCTGCGCTGGCGTCGGGCACCCATGGCTTGTCGGGCTCGCCCGGGTTGTCGGGGCCGTCGGGCTCATCGGGGATGTCGGAGCCGCCCCGCCCACGGCTCGCCCCGACCCTCGGCCAGCACCCGGTCGGTACCCACCCACTGCGCGGCATCCGACGGCTCACCGCCGCGGCGATGACCCAGAGCTGGAGCACGATCCCCCACATCACGGGCATGGACGAGGTCGATGCCACCGCTCTGCTCGACGCCCGCACCCGGCTGCGGCGAACGCTGACCGAGCGGGGGGACAGCACTGCGGCGGCGGCGCTGACGCCGTTGGTGCTGCTGGCTGCGGCGGTGGCCCGCACCCTGCGGCGCTTCCCCCTGGTGAACGCCGCAGTGAGTGTCGACGGCACCTCCGTCACGGTGTACGACGAGGTGAACCTCGGTATCGCGGTGGCAACCCCGGACGGGCTCATCGTGCCGGTGATCCGCCACGCCGATCGGCTCGACCTCGTTGCCCTGGCCACGGCGATGGCCGCTGCCGCTGCCGCGGCGCGCGACCGCACGATCGGGGCCGAGGCTTTGAGCGGCGGTACGTTCACCATCACCAACTACGGAGCGCTCGGCGGGAGGTTCGCCACACCGCTGATCCTGCCCGGGCAGGCCGGGATCATGGGCTTCGGGGCCATGCGGGAACGCCCGGTCGTACTTGACGGTACGGTTGTGGCCCGTCGGACCTTGCCGGTGGTGTTCTCCGCCGACCACCGAATCATCGACGGCGACCTGTCTGTGGCGTTCCAAGAAGCGGTACTGGCCGCGGTGACCGATCCCCTGACCCTGCTGCTCGGGGTCTGAGCGATGGTCGTCGGAGAGATACCCGAGTCGACCGGGGTGCTCGTGATCGGCGCCGGCCCTGGCGGCTACGTCGCCGCCCTGCGAGCGGCCGCCGCCGGTAAGGCCGTCACCCTGGTCGAGCGCGATGCGGTGGGTGGAGCGTGCCTCAACGTCGGCTGCATCCCTTCCAAGGCCCTCATCGCCGTAGCCGAGCGGTTCCATCAGGCCGGAAACGGGGCGACCTTCGGGGTGCGTGCCGAACCGGAGCTCGACTGGTCTGCGTTGCAGGCCTTTCTGCGGCGCAGCGTCGTCGAGCTCACCGCCGGGGTGCACCAGTTGCTGTCGTCCGCCCGGGTGAACGTGCTGTCCGGTACGGCCCGCTTCGTCAGCCCGACCCGGGTGGCGGTCGAGGGTGCGAACGGGGTGCGTCACCTGGAGTTCGACGACTGCATCCTGGCCACCGGGTCGCGTCCGATGGAGCTCGCCGCCCTGGCGGTTGACGGGGTGCGGGTCGTCGATTCCACCGGGGCGTTGTTCCTGCAGCAACGGCCCGATTCGGTGGCGGTGGTCGGCGGCGGCTACATCGGTGTGGAACTCGGCACGGCGTTGGCCAAGCTCGGCGTACGCGTGGCGATCGTCGAACGGGCTGAGCGGCTCCTACCCGAGCTCGACGCCTCGCTGGGTTCGGTCGTGGGGAAACGGCTCGCCCAGCTCGGGGTTGCTGTCCATACCAAGCGGTCTGCCGTGGGGATGTCGGCCGAAGGGCTGCAGCTCGACGACGGCGTGGTGCTCGAGGCCGAACACGTCGTGGTCGCCGTGGGTCGCGTTCCCAACAGCGACGGGCTCGGGCTCGATCACGTCGGGGTGCGCCCACGCCAGGACGGACGTCTGGAGGTCGGCCCGGACCGCCGCCTGGCCCGTCACCTGTTCGCCATCGGCGACCTGACCGACGGACCGGGTCTGGCCCACAAGGCGACGGCGGAGGCCGAGGTCGCGGTCGCGGCCCTGTGCGGCGAGCGGGCGATCTTCGACCCCACGGTCATCCCGGCGGTGGTGTTCAGTGACCCGGAGATCGCCACGGTCGGGCTGACCCGACAGCAGGCCGAGGCCGCTGGCGTGGCGTCGCGCAGCTTCCGCTTCCCGTTGGCCGCCAACGCCCGGGCGCGGCTCGACGGCGAAGTCGGTGGGCATTGCGAGATGGTTGTCGACGACGCCGGGACGGTGATCGGGGTCCATCTCGTCGGGCCGCACGTGTCCGAGCTCGCCGGCGAGGCGGCGCTGGCCATCGAGATGGCAGCCACCGTCGAGGAGCTCACCGCGGTGATCCATCCCCATCCGACCGTTTCGGAGTCGCTGTCCGAGGCGGGCTGGGGCGTGATGGGTCGGGCCCTGCACGTGCATCGGCTTGGCGCTCGGAGCTGAGCGCCGGCAAGGAAGCGGCCGCTAGGTTCGGGTCCATGATCGACCTGTCAGGCAAGATCGCGCTGGTCACCGGTGCAAGCCGTGGCATCGGTGAGGCGACCGCGAAGGTCCTCGACCGTGCCGGCGCGCAACTGGTGTTGAGCGGCCGTACCATCGAGGACCTCGACCGGGTGTCTGCGGAGCTGAGCCGGCCGGCCCTGGTGGTCCCCGCCGATCTCTCCCAGCCGGGCAGCGGGGCCGAGCTGGCGGAGCGGGTTCTGGCCGCCGCCGGCGGGGTGGACATCGTGGTCAACAACGCCGGCATCCCCATGCGCCGCACGCCCGAGCAGCTGACCGAGGCCGACGTCGACGCAGTCTTCGCCATCAACGTGCGCGCCCTGGTGATGCTGACGGTGGGTCTGGGCCCCTCGATGGCCGCTCGCGGCGGCGGCTCGGTGATCAATGTCTCGTCCGTGGCGGCAATCCGCGGGCCGTTGGGTCGGGTGGCCTACGCCGGTACCAAGGGCGCGGTGGATGGGATGACCAGGGCGCTGGCCGCCGATTGGGGGCCGCTGGGCATCAGGGTCAACTCGGTGGCACCCGGCATCATCACCACGGCGATCTGGGAGGAGAGCAGGCGCACCGTACCCGGACTCATCGAGGACCTCGCCGAACAGATCGCCCTGAAGCGCTGGGGCTCGGCCGAGGACGTCGCTGATGCGATTCTCTTCTTTGCCTCCGACCTGTCGCGCTACGTAACCGGTGAGACCCTCGGCGTCGACGGCGGGATGGGCAGAGTGGGCGCCAGCGTCCGACCGACCAGCTGAGCCCCCGAGCGGGCAGGCGGTAGGGCGGCGGGCGTTCGTCGCGGTGCGGACGTCACGGGTCGAAAACGGCTCCGGCCGCCGAATCGATGTCGATTCGGCGGCCGCAGCGGACGTTGTGTCGGCCTAGAGGTAGTGCCCCGTGGCCATCCGTTCGATCGCTCGACCGCCCTGGGGCTCCTGGGCCTTGCGGTTGGCGCTGACCAACGTGCGGATATAGACGATCCGCTCCCCCTTCTTGCCCGAGATCTTGGCCCAGTCGTCGGGGTTGGTGGTGTTGGGCAGGTCCTCGTGCTCTTTGTATTCCTGGTGGATGGCCGCCACGAGGTCCTCCTGCCCGATGCCCCCGCTGCCGCCGCCGATCAACCGCTTGATCGCCAGCTTCTTGGCCCGGCGCACGATGTTCTCGATCATCGCCCCGGACGAGAAGTCCTTGAAGTACATCACCTCGCGATCACCGTTCTGGTAGGTGACCTCGAGGAACTGGTTGGCCTCGTCGTCGCGGTACATCTCGCTGACGGTGGCGTCGATCATGGTCTCGAGGGCCGCGGCCTTGTCGCCCCCGGCAGCGGCGACGGCGTCGACATCGAGCGGCAGGTCCTCGGTGAGGTAGCGGGTGAAGATCTGCTTCGCCGCACCCATGTCGGGTCGTTCGATCTTGATCTTCACGTCGAGACGGCCCGGACGAAGGATGGCCGGGTCGATCAGGTCCTCGCGGTTGGATGCGCCGATTACGATGACGTTCTTGAGGGTCTCCACGCCGTCGATCTCGGCGAGCAGCTGCGGCACGATGGTCGACTCGATGTCGGAGCTGATGCCCGAGCCGCGGGTGCGGAACAGCGACTCCATCTCGTCGAAGAAGACGATGACCGGCCAGCCCTCCTCGGACTTCTCCCGAGCCCGTTGGAACACCAGCCGGATCTGCCGCTCGGTCTCGCCGACGTACTTGTTGAGCAGCTCGGGGCCCTTGATGTTCAAGAAGTAGCTGCGGGCCTTGGCGTCGCCGGACACCTCCGCCACCTTCTTCGCCAGGCTGTTGGCCACGGCCTTGGCGATGAGGGTCTTGCCGCAGCCTGGCGGACCGTACAGAAGGATGCCCTTGGGCGCCGGCAGCTTGTAGTCGGCGAAGAGCTCCCGGTGCAGAAAGGGCAGCTCGACGGCGTCGGTGATCTGCTCGATCTGGGAGTCGAGCCCGCCGACATCGGCGTAGGAGACGTCGGGAACCTCCTCGAGCACGAGATTCTCGACCTCGGGCCGGGGCAGCTTCTCGAGCAGTAGGCCCGAGCGGGCGTCCATCAGCAGCGTGTCGCCGGCCCGCAGCTTCTCCTGCTGCAGCGACGCCGAGAGCTCGGCCACGCGCTCCTCGTCGGCGCGGCCCACGATGAGGGCCCGGGTTCCGTCGGCGAGAAGCTCCTTGAGGCTGACCACCTCGCCGCTGCGTTCGCCCTGGCGGGTCAGCACGACGTTGAGCGACTCGTTCAGCACGACCTCGGCACCGCGTTCGAGGGTGGCGATGTCGATGTCGGGGTGGAAGGCCACCCGCATCTTGCGCCCGCCTGAGTACACGTCGACCGTGCGGTCGTCCTCGTTGAATCCGAGGTAGGTCCCGTAGGCGGACGGCGGCCGGGTAAGTTTCGCGACCTCCTCGCGCAGCGCCGCGATCTGCTCGCGGGCCTCGCGCAGGGTGTAGGTGAGCTTCTCGTTCTGGGAAACGGCCTGGGTCAGCTGGCCCTTGGTGTCGAGTAACCGCTCCTCGAGGGTGCGTACCCGCTTGGGGGCGTCCTGGAGGCGACGCCGCAGCGCGACGATCTCCTCTTCCATCGTCTTGGCCTGTTCACGCAGCTCGGCGATCTCGGCTTCGTAGTTGGAGAGTCGCCGCTCGTACTCGGGGTTGGTGACGGCTCGACCTCCTGCTCGTCCGGCAGGGGCGTTCACGGCCCCGGTCGGATGCCCGCCCGGCATGATCGGTCGGACCGATCGAACGTCCCGGCGAACGGGTTCTTGCCGCCCGACCATACACGCCACTTGGCGGCTCTGTCGGTGTTCGAGGCCAGAATCACCTGCCGCAGACCGGGGCCGCAACCGGGTCGACGGGCCCGCGGTCGGTGGGAGTTCAGTCGGCGTCAGCGGATGCGGCCATCGGCACCAGTCGGCGGGTCTCCGGGGCGCCCATGCGCACGGCGTCGGCGGTGCGGTCGTCGGCACAGGTCTGGCTGTCCCGCTCGGCTGCCACCCGCAGGCGATAGTGGTTGATCTCGTCGAGCACGGTGCGCTCGTCCCAGCCGAGGGGGCCGGCCATGAGCCGGGCCACCTCGTCGGCGCAGTCGACCCCGCGGTGGAAGGTCTCGATGGACAGCCGAGTTCGGCGGGTGAGCACGTCGTCGAGGTGCAGCGCCCCTTCGTGCGTGACGGCGAAGACGACCTCCGCCGCCAGGTACGGCCCGCCCCGGGCGATGGGCTCGCCGAGCGCGGGCTGGTCGGCGATGAGGTCGAGCAGGTGGTCGGTCTGGGCGCCGTAGCGGCCGAGCAGGTGCTCGACCCGCGCCACGTGCAGCTTGGCCTCCTCGGCGATGCGGTGACGGTTGTTCCAGCGCGGTTCGTAGCCGACCGCCCCGAGAAGGGGAACCCGTTCGGTGCACGAGGGCGGCACCCGCCGGTCGAGGTTTCGCACGGCCATGTCGACGGCATCGCGGGCCATGACCCGGTAGGTCGTGTACTTCCCGCCGGCCACCGAGATGAGGCCGGGCACGTGTTGGGTGACGGCGTGCTCGCGTGACAGCGCGGAGTTGTCCTCGGACTCGCCTTCGAGCAGGGGCCTCAGGCCGGCGTAGACGCCCTCGATGTCGTCGTGGGTGAGGGGCGTGCGTAGGACCCGGTTCACCTGTTCGAGCAGGTAATCGATGTCGCTTCGGCTCGCCGCGGGATGGGCGAGGTCGAGGTTCCATTCGGTATCGGTGGTGCCGACGATCCAGTGGCCATGATCGGCGGCAGCGTCGGACAGCGCTCCCCTGGCGGCGACCACCAGGCTCGGCGAGCGCCAAGGTATGACAAACAGGACACTGGACTCCGTCCGCAGGATCATGCCGGAGCCGGCATGGATCCGGTCGCGGGGCACGACGAGGTGGATGCCCTTGGATGCCCGCACCCGTAGCTGACCGCGGCCGGCGAGCGACTGGATCTGGTCGGTCCACGTCGCCGTGGCGTTGATCACCTGGGTGGCCCGTATCACCATCTCCCGGCCGGTCTCTGCGCAGCGGGCGCTCACCCCGACCACCCGGTCGCCCTCGCGGTGCAGGGCGGTCACCTGGAGGCTCGAGGCGACGGTGGCGCCGTGAGCGGCGGCGGTGCGGGCCAACTCAACGGTGTGCCGGGCGTCGTCCACCTGGGCGTCCCAGTACTGGATGGCCCCGACCAGCGCGTCGGAACGCAGGGCCGGCACCAGCCGGAGCGCTGCGCGTCGGCTGAGGTGACGATGGCCGGGCAACAGGCTCTGGTGCCGCCGGGCCATACGGTCGTACAGCGCGATCCCCGTACCGACATAGGCCCGCTCCACGACGCGGCGACGCAACGGGTAGACGAAGCTGACCGGCCGGGCGAGGTGCGGGCACAACTCGGTGAGCATCAGGTTGCGTTCGGCGAGGGCCTCGGCAACCAGCCGGAAGTTGCGCTGCTCCAGATAGCGCAGACCGCCGTGGAACAGCTTCGAGGATCGGCTCGAGGTCCCTGACGCAAGGTCGCGCTGCTCCACGAGGCCTACCGACAGCCCACGCGTCGCGGCATCGAGGGCGACGCCGGCACCGGTCACCCCGCCGCCGATGACGAGGATGTCGAACGTCTCGGTGCTCAGACGGTCCAGAGCGTGCCGCCGCCCGGCAGGGCTGAGCTCGGCTCGTTCGCGGTCCATGCCGTCCAGTCTGCCCTACCGGTGGGCCCCTGCCGAGTTCGGCCGGGGCGCCGCTTGCGGTTCGGTGACGCTGGTGACGTCGGCACGCTCAGTCGGCGATGCAGTCGCCGGTGTCGACGCGCGGGGCGTCGACACCGGCGTCGACCGCCCGGTCGAGAACGTCGGCCACCGTGCCCATCCCGACGGCGAGCGCCAGGGTCGGGTCGTCCGGGGAGATGGCGAACGCCACGCCGACGACGAGGCCGTCGGTGGACACCAGCGCGCTGCCGGAGTCGCCGTGTTCGAGCTCGGAGCGGATCGGCAGGATCAGCCGGGTCACCGTTGCTTCGTCGTAGAGGCCTGGAACCCGGGCCGGCCCCTCGGTCCCTGCCCGGAACGGCCGGACCTGCAGCGGCCCGCCGTCAGGATGGCCATAGACCCACCCGGTCTGGTCGCGGTGCGAGCGATCGTCTAGGGCCAGCGGTTCGGCATCGAGATCATCGACGCGCACCGCGGCAAGGTCGTTGACCGGGTCGAACAGCACCACACGACCGTGATGGCGTCGACCGGTCTCCGATACCACCCGGACCGCGGAGTTGCGGTCGCGGTTCCCGGCGACCACATGGGCGTTGGTCAGTACCAACCCCGGTGCGGCCACGAACCCCGTACCGAGCTGCAGGCGTCGTGCGCAGACCTCGACCTCGATCTCGACGGTGGCCGCCCGGACACGCCGATCGAGCACCTCCGACGGCGCCGGTAGCTCGGGGATCGTCACGTCGGGCAAGCCGCCCCCGAGTGAGGCCTGCAACGCCGCCCACTGATCGGCGCCCAGCAGCCGGCTCGCCGCGTCGAGCGGGTCCGGCGGGTCAGGGGTCAGGCGGTCGAGCTGGTGGACCAGGAGCGAGCCATGAGTCAGGCGGGTCGGCCATCCTGTGGGCCCGCTCGAAACCGGCGTCAGCATCCACACAACGAGACCGACCACGACCACGCCCGCCACGGCGCCGAGCTGCCGATCGGCCGTGGCCGCGACGCCGCTGCCGAACCGGCTGCGGCAGCGACGGCCAACGAGTTGGCCCGCTCGGCGGCCCGCCAACGCTCCTGCCGACAGCGCCACGACGGTGACCACCACCCGCAGCGGCGATGTGGCGGCGCCGGTTCGCTGGACGGCGACGGGTACCAGGCGGGCGGCGACCAACAGACCCAGAACCGACCCGAGCCAGCCCGCGGCCCTGGCCAGGAAGCCGAGCCGGTAACCGGCCATCGCTGCCACGGCACAGGCCAGCACGAGGAGGAGGTCGAACCCGTTCACGCCCGTCCAACCGTACCGGCGGTCGGCCCGTTGCCGTTCGCCGTCATCGAAGCGGTGACCGAGGCCGGGGGCACGCAGTCGGGTCAGGCCACGCGGCGTGCGTGGGTGAGGAACCCGGTGTGGGCCACCATCCGATGGTCGGGCCGGACCGACTGGCCTTCGATGTGCCAGGTGCGGTTGAGGACCTCGACCGTCTCGGCCTGGGCGAAGCCGTTGGCGGTGAGCGACTCGCGGAACTGCACGGCCTGGATGATCGTGGGCGTGTAGGCGACCATGATCCCTCCGGGGCGCAGGGCGGTGGCGGCGTGCGGTGTCACCTGCCAGGGTTCGGGCAGGTCGAGCATCACGCGGTCGAGGTCGACCTCGTCGATGCCCTCATAGGTGTCGCGTTCCTCGACTCGGTAGCGATCGAGCACGTCGGGGCCCAGCACCGCGGTCACGTTCTTGATCGCCCGCGATGCGAAATCGGCACGGAGCTCATAGCCGACGATGTCGGCCCCGGCCCGCAGCATGGTCATCGACAGCGCCCCCGAACCCACCCCGGACTCGAGGACCCGGGCGCCGGGGAAGATGTCGGCGAGCATCAGCAACGGCCCGAGGTCCTTGGGGTAGATGACCTGCGCCCCGCGCGGCATCTTGAGCACGAAGTCGGCGAGGGTGGGCCGCAGGACCAGGAAGTTGCCGCTGCGGTTGGCCCGCACGGTGATGCCCTCGGAGCGGCCGATCAGCTCGTCGTGGCGGATGAAGCCGGTGTGACTGTGGAACTCCTGACCCGGGGCCAGGGTGATGAGGTAGCGCCGTTGCTTGGCGTCGATCAGCAGGACACCCTCGCCCGCCTGGAGGGGTCGGGCGACGGCTGTGGCCCCGTCGTCGCCCGTAAGGGGCTGAACCGTGTCGTTCACCTGGTTGTCCTCGTCGTCGGTTCCGTCCGTGCCGGTCGGGTGGGTCGGGTGGGTCGGGTGGGTCGGGTGGGTCGGGTGGGTCATGGCCGTTCCCTGCGGCCGAGCACCACCGGGGTGTCGGTACCGGCGTCGGGGCCCTGACCGTCGGTGCCGGGTAGCCGGCCCCCGGCGCGTTCCACCAGACGGCAGAAGGCGCAGCGGTCACTGGGGGTGGGCGCGCCGCAGTCGCGGCATCTGCCGAGCATCGTGGCGTCCTGCTCCAGGCCCTGCCGGAAGGCCTCGGCAGCACGGTCGAGGAAGCCGAAGTAGAAGTCGTGCTTGGTTCCCGGAGATCGGTCCTCGATGATGTTGAGCGCTTCCTTGTAGCCCAGATGGCTGTTGCCGGCGGCCATCGGGCATTCCTCGACCTGGTAGTCGATGCCGGTCACGATGCAGTAGGCGGCCATCTCGCGCTCCGACAGCCGCACCAGCGGTTTGACCTTGCGGGGGAAGCCGTTGCCGGCAGGTAGCACCGGCATCTGGCGGGCGAGGTACTCGGTCTGCCAGCGCAGGACGTTGCCGAAAAGCACCGCCGCCTCGTCGTCGAGGTTGTGGCCGGTGGCGACGACGTCGAAGTTGCCCTGCCGAGCGACCTCGTCGAACAGGTGCCGCTTGGACAGCCCGCAGGCCGAGCACGGCACCCGTCGGGTGGCTGCGGCGGCGCGGGGCACGTCGTAGCCGTAGTCCCGGCGGAGATCGACCTCGTGCAGTACCAGGCCGCGGGCCGTGGCGAAGTTGCGGGCGTACACCCCGGAGTCGTCGGAGTAGTCGCCGATGCCGAGTCCGAGGTACAGCCCCTCGGCGTGATGGCCGAGCCGGTGCAGCAGGTCCCACAGGGCCAGGGAGTCCTTGCCGCCCGACACCGCCACGAGCACACGCTCGCCGGGGGCGATCATCGAGAACGCGTCGATGGCCTTGGTGACCTGCCGCTCGCACTGTTCGATGAAGTGCTCGACACAGAAGTTGGCGTTGTGCCGCCGCACGTCGATGATCGCCGGTCCCCGGCAGACCCGGCACTTCATGCTGCGCCCCCCGAGATCACCGGGCGCAGTTCGACCTCGTCGCTGTCCTCGAGGAAGCCGTCGCCGGGCACCAGGGTGCCGTTGCGGATCACCAAGACGGTCTCGCGGTTGAGGCCGAGTTCGTTGAGCAGCTTGGCGACACTGCGGCCGCCCTGCACCTGCACGGTTCGGGAAGGGTTACGGAGACGAACGTTCACCAGGCACCAGTCTGGCCCGGCGGCGCGGGCGGTCGGATCGCGGATGCAGATCGAGCTGCGGAGCGGCGGTGGTCGCGTTCAGCTGAGGTCGGCCTGCGAAGCGGCCTGCAGCGCCCGGCGCAGCTTCCGGGTCCGCAGCCGCCGCGGCAGCGGGTCCGCCGTGGCCAGGCCGAACTGGGCGCCCGAGTCGAGCACGGCCCGGTAGACCAGTTCGGACTGGCCACGCGAATGTCTGCGGTACTGTCCCCAGACCCCCGTGAGCAGGAAGTACGCTCCCCAACGTCGGGAGTCGCCGCGGAGGAACCGGGCCAGCAGCAGACGCCGTAGACGGGCATCGGCCCCGCTGATCGTCAGCATCATGACGGCCCGTCCGAGGTCCCCGCGCAGGAAACGGGTGAAGAACAGGCGCCGGAGCGGGTGGTCCATCAGAGCCGACGGATCTCCACGATGGTGGACCGCTTCTTGCCGCCGCGTCGGCCGAGGAGGAAGGACAGGATCATCAGGGCCAGCAGCGCACCGCCGCCGACGAAGAGGATCTTGCTCCGGGCGCTCTCGGCACCGGCGGTGAGCTCGGTCTGCACCTCACGAAACTTCGCTTCGAGGTCGGCGCGGGTCAGTTTGACCCCCGATTTCGGGGCAGCGGTCACGGTTGCTCCAGCTCCGTCTTCTTGGTGCGCAGCACGGCGCTGACGAGCAGGCCGATCGCCGCGGCGGCGAACAACAACACGATCACGTAGGGAACGAAGGACCAGCCCCCGTCGAGCCAGCCACCGGTCTGGGTCTGGATGAGCCGGAGCAGCCCGACGCTGAGGAACAGGCCGCCTACCCCGAGCAGAATCGACCCGGCGATCCCCCAGGCCAGGTACCGGCCCAGCGACTTGAGCGGATCGACCGTCTCTTGCTTGGCGTAGACGACGACGAGGCTGCGCAACTCCCGGATCAGCTCAGATGGGCTCTTCGAAGCGGTGGCCAACAGTCCTCGCCCTCCTCGTGAAGCTTCATTGCTAGCCGCTGGGGGCGGGGTCGGCAAGCATCGGAGGCAGGGTTGGCACGCACGGGAGACCGTCGAGTGGCCGGGTCCGGAGCGGCAGCGATGCTGATCAGGGGCGTGGATCGTCGTCGTCAGAAAATTGCAGGAGCCCGTCGAGGTCCTCGGCCCGTTCCCGGCACAGCTCGCCGAGCAGCTCGCCGCGCGCCCCGCTGCCGTCGGCGACGAGGATGCGCTGCCGGTCGAAGGGCCCGATGGGCAACGCCGATGCCAGCTGGAACGTGCCCAGCGTGGGATCGTCGGCGACCTCGAGGGTGGCGGGCCCGGCGGGCTGGCCGACCTCGGCCGCCAGGGCGAGGACTCGCCGAGCGTCGCGGACCAGTTGGGTGTACGCCGCGGAGCCCATCGGTGCCGCCACCGGGTCGTCGTCCCACTCCTCGACCTCGGCCCGCGGATACGGGTCGTCGGGCAGCCACCGGCGCACCCGCAGGCGGCGCGTGCCGACGGTGACGACGAACCACAGCCCATTGGCCATCTCGGTGGCCTGCATCATCTGCGCGACGGTGCCGACGTCGGTGCGCACGTCGTTGCCGCCGACCTCGTAACCCCTGGCGATCAGCACGACCCCGAAGCGCCGGTCCGCGGCGAGACAATCCTGGACCATGGCGCGGTAACGCGGCTCGAACACCTGCAGCGGTAGGACGCCGCCCGGCAGCAGCACGGTTCCGAGCGGGAACATCGGCATCACGACTGGGTCCGGCGCTGAGGTCATCGCCCTATGGTGGCCTGACGGCGGCGAGTCCGCCCAGCACGTCGCCCGCCGCACCCCCAGCCGGGGTGGCGCGGCCGGCTCACAGCAGCGGCAGGAGGGCGGCGATGTCGGGCCCGCCCGGATACGACAGCAGCGTCTGCACGAACTGCTCTTCGATCGGTTTGTACTGCTCGGCGCCGCGCTCGTTGATGATGAGGGCGAACGTTGCCGTCTCCCCGGTGGTGGTGTCCACGAAACCGGACAGCGAGCTGACGGTGTCCAGGGTGCCGGTCTTGGCCGATACCTGGCCGACCGCGGCGGTTTCGGCGAAGCGGTTCCTGAGGGTGCCCGAACGGCCGGCGACGGCCAATCCCCCCGCAAGGTCCGACGACCGCCCGGCGGCGTCGAGGACGGCGTTGAGGGTGGTGCAGGACACCCGGTCGGCGGTGTCGAGTCCCGAGCCGTCGGACAGCACCATTCCGGGCTGGCTGAAGCCGTGCTCGGCCAGGATCGCGGTGAGGGCCGCCGAGCCGCTGGCGAAGGAGCCCCCGCCGGCTCGGGCCACGCCCAACTCCTTGAACAGCATCTCCGCGGTGCTGTTGTCCGATGTGCGCAGCATCTGACCGACGATTGCCTTGAGCGGCGGTGACTGCAGCTCGGCCAGCACCGTGGGTCCCGGCGGTGGCGCGCCGGCGTTGGCGCGCCCGTCCACGGTGATCCCGCGTTCCTTCAGCAGGTCGATCAGCGAACTCGCAGCGCTGCGAGGCGGGTTGGACGAGGGCGCCCCCGACCCGGCCATCTCCTGACCACCCTTCGAGAAGTCGGCGAACCCGTTGTTGAGGGCGAGGGCGCTGATGGGCCCGACGACGCCGTTGGCACCGAAACGCGAGGGCCAGTTCGGGTGGTAGAGCACGTCGTCGTAACGCGAGGCATCGCCGAGGACGTTGCCCTTGATCCGGGTGATCCCGGCGGCGCGCAACTGGTCGGCAAGTGACTCGAACGGTGAGAAGACCCGTTGCTGGTCGACGAAGGCGCCGACGTAGTCCTGGGTGGCCAGGACCGGATCGCCGCCACCGACCAGCCAAACGTTGCCCTGCACCACGCCGCCCACGATCTGGGCATCGGTGGCGACCGTGGTACCGAAGGTGTGGGCCTGCCCGAGTTGCGTCAGCGCGCCGTAGGCCAGCAGCACCTTCTCGTTGGACGCCGGGCTCAGCAGCAGCGAGGCGTTGTGCTGGAACACCGGCACACCCCGGGAGTTCATGACCGACGCGCAGGTGGTCTCCGGCGGCAGGCCGGCGAGGCCGGCGAGCGCTGGGCCGTGCAGGGATGCGACCTGGGCGGGCAGGGCGACGGCGTTGGGCAGACGGCGGACCGACAGCAGTGGCGTGGTGGGGGCCGCGGTCTCGACGCGTGGCCTCGGCTCGACAGGCTGGTTGGCCTTCGATGACCGGACGAGCGCCAGGCCCATGAACGCGAAGCAGAGAAGGGGCAACCACACCAGCCGGGTCCAATACCTCGTCTCGGCCAGTGCCGAGCGTCGGGGTGAGCCGAACGGCGACACCATCACAGTCCTTTCGAGCTTTCGAGGTCGTGGCCGTTGCGGTGGGCAACCCCGATCGGGGTTGCGACGGCGGGGTTCCCGGTGCCCCCCCGACGGTAGTTGCCGATCGGGCCGCTGCGGTGGCACCTTCTCCCCGGCGGTGGTGCCGCTGTCCGCGCTGTTCGTCGCCCGACCGGCGTCGCGGCGCTAGCCTCCCCACCAGTGGACATTCTCGCTGCGCTGTTCGTCGATGACATGCAGATGCGCCAGGTGGCCGGCCCGGCCACCCGCATCGACCTGACCGGTGTCCAGTTCTCGGGCCCGGCCCCGGAACCGCTGCCCTATACGTGGACACCGCACCTGTGCGTGCTCATCCACTGCCCGGCCGATCACCGTGCACTTTCGGCGTTGACGGTCGAGTTCGAGGTGAACGGCGAGCAGGTGGCCCGCAACGTCCAGCCGCTGCAGATCGAGCCGGGTCGTTTCGGTCGCCAGTTGGTGCGCCCGGAGATCACCTTCGAGGGGTACGACACCGTGATTGCCCGCTGCCGGATCGATGCCGGCCCGGTCGTGTCCGTCCCGTTCACCCTCATGCCGCCCGTCGCGGGCTGAGCGCCGTGCCGTTCGCCGCGGCCATCTCGGAACATCCCGACGCCGCCGCCGCAATCGGCGAGTGCGTCGGGCAGCTGCTCGACGCCCACGGCCCCCACCCCGACCTCCTGGCGGTGTTCGCCACGTCTGCCCATCGGCAGGCCTTCGCCGATATGTGTGGCCTGGCCCGCCGGTTGCTGCGCCCGGCGTGCCTGATGGGAGCGGTGTCCTCGGCCGTGCTCGGCGTGGACCGGGAGGTGGAGGAGCAGCCGGCGTTGTCGGTGTGGGCCGGGTGGGATCTCGGGGAGGTGGCCGGCGTGCATCTCGACCGGAACGTGCCCGTGACCCGAACCGACGCGCTCCGGGCCGACGAGATGACGTCGAGCGGGTCGCCCGACACCGGGTCGCCGGGGTCGGGCTGGGAACAGCTCGACCGGCTGCTGCCCGACGGTGGGCGGGACCGGACGCTGCTGCTGCTCGCCGACCCGTTGTCCTTCCCGGTGGACGATCTGCTCGCCGGCCTGACGATGTCCCATCCCGAGCTGGTGGTGGTGGGCGGACTGTGCGCGCCGGGCATGGGACCGGGCGCGGTGGCGCTGCAGGTCGACGACCACGCCGCGGACCGGGGTGCGGTGGCCGTGGTGCTCGACCAGCGGCTCGACACCGTTGTGTCGCAGGGCTGCCGGCCGGTCGGTGCGCCGTTCACCGTCACCCGGGCCGAGGGCAACGTGCTGGTGGAGCTGGGCAGCCAGCCGGCGATGACCCGATTGCAGGAACTGGCCCTGAGCCTCGACGCCGCGGATCGCGACCTGCTGGCGCGTGGCGTCCATCTCGGACGGGTGGTCGACGAACGCCGCGCGGATCACGGCCGGGGCGACTTCCTCATCCGCGCCGTGCTCGGCGCCCGCTCGGCCAACGGCGGCCTGGTGGTCGGCGACCGCATCGAGGTGGGTGACACCGTGCAGTTCCAGATCCGCGATGCGGCCAGCGCCCACGAGGACCTCGTCGAGTTGTTGCAGGGGCACGAGGCCGCAGGCGCCCTGGTGTTCACCTGCAACGGCCGAGGGACCGACATGTTCCGCGAGCCCGACCACGACGTGCGTACGGTGTGCGAGCTGACCGGGTCCAACGCCGTCGGTGGCCTTTTCTGCGCCGGTGAGATCGGCCCGATAGGGTCCCGAAGCTTTCTTCACGGCTTCACCGCATCGGTGGCCCTGTTTCGAGAACGGAGCGCCCGGACATGACCGATATCGAGCAGCGCGCGATCGCCACGGTTCGCGGCCTCGCCATGGACATGCCCCATGCGGCGAAGTCGGGCCATCAGGGCACGGCCATGGCCCTGGCCCCTGTCGCCCATGTCCTGTACGGCCGGGTCATGCGCTACGACGCCGCCGACCCCAACTGGGCCGACCGTGATCGCCTGGTGCTGTCGTGCGGGCACGCCTCGGTGCTGCTGTACGCCTACCTGTACCTGAGCGGCCACGGCCTCGAGCTGGAGGACCTGCGGGCGTTCCGCCAGTGGGACTCGGCGACGCCCGGCCACCCCGAGGCCGGCCATACCGCCGGCGTCGAGGTCACCACCGGTCCGTTGGGCCAGGGTCTGGGCAACGCCGTCGGACTGGCCATCGCCGAGCGCTACCTGCGGGCCCGGTTCGGAGCCGAGCTGTTCGACCACCACACCTGGGTGCTGGCCTCCGATGGTGACCTGATGGAGGGCATTAGCCACGAGGCCTCCTCGCTGGCCGGCCACCTCGGCCTCGGCCGGCTCAACATGATCTACGACGACAACAAGATCACCATTGACGGCTCGACCGACCTCGCCTTCAGCGACGACACCGCCAAGCGGTTCGAGGCCTACGGCTGGCACGTCGAGGACCTCGGCGAGGCCGGCGAGGACCTCGACGTCATCGAGGCGGCCCTGCTGCGGGCCAAGGCCGTGCAGGACCGCCCGTCGCTGATCCTGTTGCGTACCCACATCGGCTACCCCTCCCCCAAGACCGATGATCACACCACCCATGGCTACGCCCTGCTCGACGCCGATATCGCCGAGACCAAGCGGCGGATGGGGATGCCGGCGGACGAGGCCTTCCACGTCGACGCCGAAGTCCTCGGCCACTACCGCGAGCTGGGTCGGCGTGGTGGCGCCGAGCGCACGGCTTGGGAGGCCCGCTTCGCCGCCGGACGTACTCCCGAGCTCGACGCCTGCATGTACGGAACCGGCCTGCCGGGCTGGGAGGACCAGCTGCCGACCTGGTCGGCGGGCGAGAAGGTCGCCACCCGTCAGGCGCTCGAAGCCGTGCTGGCCGCCGCGGCGCCGTTGCTGCCGGGCCTCATCGGCGGTGGTGCCGACCTGACAGGGAACACCGGGACCAAGCTCAAGGGTGAGGCGCTGCACAGCGCCGCCAACCCGGGTGGCCGGCAGATCGCCTTCGGGGTGCGTGAGCACGCCATGGCGGCGGCCACGGTCGGCATGGCGCGCCACGGCGGCGTGCTGCCCTTCGGCGGCACCTTCCTGGTGTTCTCCGACTACGGCCGTCCATCGGTGCGCATGGCAGCCCTGTCGGAGGCTCATGCCCTGTTCGTGTGGAGCCACGACTCGATCGGGGTCGGCGAGGACGGCCCGACCCACCAGCCGGTGGAGCACGTTGCGGCGCTGCGGGCCATTCCCGGTCTCAAGGTGTTCCGCCCCGCCGATGCCAACGAGACCACAGCGGCGTTCCGCGAGGCGGTGGAGGGCACCGGTCCTTCGGCGTTGATCCTGAGCCGCCAGGCCGTGCCGGTGCTCGAGGGCACCGACCCCGACGGTGTTGCGCAGGGTGCCTACGTCCTGTCCGACACGGCGCACGGCGAACCCGACGTGGTGCTGGTGGGTACCGGCTCGGAGCTGCAGCTGTGCGTCGCAGCGGCGAAGCTGCTGGCCGCGGACGGCATTGGCGCACGCGTGGTGTCAATGCCCTGCTGGGAGCTGTTCGAGGACGCCGATCCCGACTATCAGGACGACGTGCTTCCGGTTGACGTACCCATCGTGGCGGTCGAGGCCGGGATCACCTTCGGCTGGGAGCGGTGGGCCGACGACGTCGTCGGTATCGACCGATTCGGGGCATCCGCTCCCGGTGACGAGGTCATGGCACGGTTCGGCTTCACTGCGGAGCACGTGGCCGAGCGGGCTCGGGAACTGATCGTCGCCCTCAGCTGATCGCCGAGCGCCGCACCGGCCCGTACTAGCGTCGGAACCATGGCGTCACGTCTGCACCGTCTGCATTCCGAAGGTGGTCAAAGCCCCTGGTTGGACAACCTCCAGCGGGGGTGGTTACACGACGGTGAGCTGGCCCGTTGGGTCGAACGCGGCGTGCGGGGGGTCACCTCCAACCCGACGATCTTCGCCAACGCGATGCAGAACGCCGTCTACGACGAGCAGCTGCGCGCTGTGCTGGAATCGGGCCGTTCGGTGGAAGAGGCCTACTGGGAGCTGGTGGTCACCGACATCGTCGAGGCGCTCGCCGTGCTCCGCCCGGTGTTCGACGCCTCCGACGGCGGCGACGGGTTCGTCTCGGTCGAGGTCGACCCGCGCCTCGCCCACGACACGGCGGCCACGGTGCAGGCGGCCCGTGAGCTGAACCGACGGATCGACCGGCCGAACCTGATGGTGAAGGTACCCGCGACCCGCGCCGGCGTCGCGGCCATCGAGGCGCTGACCGGCGAGGGCATCAGCATCAATGCCACCCTGATCTTCTCCCGCCAACGCCACGGCGAGGTGATGGAGGCATACCTGCGGGGGCTCGAGACGGTCAAAGGCGATCTCTCGCTGATCTCGTCGGTCGCCTCGTTCTTCGTCTCCCGGGTCGACGGCGAGGTCGATGCCCGCCTCGAGGTGCTTGGCGCAGCGGTGGCCGCACCCCTGCGGGGCAAGGCGGCGGTGGCCAATGCGCAAGTGGCCTATGACCTGTTCATCGAGACGTTCAGCGGGCCGCGGTGGGATGCGCTGGCCGCACGAGGTGGCCGGGTGCAGCGACCGCTGTGGGCGTCCACCTCGACCAAGAATCCGTCCTACCCGGACACGCTGTACGTCGACGAGCTGATCGGCGCGCACACCGTGAACACCATCCCTGAGGCGACCCTGGTGGCCTTCGTCGATCACGGCATCGTCGGCCGGACCGTCGATGCCCACCTGGCCGGGGCCTACGACGTGCTGGAGCGCCTGGCGAGGCTGGGCATCGCCCTGGACGAGGTGACCGACAAGCTCGAGGCCGACGGCGTCGCGGCGTTCATCGCTTCCTTCGACGAGGTGCTCGCCACGCTCGCCGGACGGGCCACCACGGCCTGATCCGGTCGGACTCGCCGTCGGCTCCGGTTCGCCCCGTCGGCTCCGGGCGGTCCGTGCTAGAGTCCGTTTCATGACAGGACTTACTGCGCTGGGCCTCGATGAGTTGATGGCTCGGGCTCGTTTGGTGCGTGATGCGGCCTACGGCCGGCGGGTCACCTATTCGCCGAAGGTCTTCATCCCGCTCACCAAACTGTGCAATGACCGGTGCCATTACTGCACCTTCGCCCAGCCGCCGGCCAAGGTGTCCTCTCCGTACCTCGAGCCGTCGGAGGTGCTTGCCATCGCCCGTGCCGGTGCTCGGCGCGGGTGTCACGAGGCGCTGTTCACCCTCGGCGAGCGCCCCGAGGACCGCTACCCGGTCGCCGCGGAATGGCTGGCTTCGCACGGCTACGCCTCGACCGTGGACTACGTGCGGGCCATGGGGCAGTTGGTGCTCGACGAGATCGGCCTACTCCCCCACGCCAACTGCGGCGCGCTCTATGCCGACGAGCTCTCGATGCTGCGGGCCGTCTCGCCGAGCCAGGGCATGATGCTGGAGTCGATAAACCCCGACCTCGCCTGCCATGAGGGCTCGCCCGACAAGGTCCCGGCCCGGCGTCTCGCCACGCTCGAGGCAGCGGGCGAGGCCCGCATCCCGTTCACCACGGGCATCCTCATCGGCATCGGTGAGAGCGTGCAGGACCGCATCGAGGCCCTCGAGGCCATCGCCGCGTCGCACGCGCGTTGGGGGCACGTCCAGGAGGTGATCGTCCAGAACTTCCTGCCCAAGGACGGCACCCGGATGCATCTGCGTGGTGCCTGCCCGCCCGACGACTATCTCGAGGCGTTGGCCTTGGCCCGGCTGATCCTGCCCGCCGACATCTCCCTGCAGGCCCCGCCCAACCTCTCCGACGACTTCGGCGTCCTGCTCGACGCCGGGATCAACGACTGGGGCGGCGTCTCCCCGGTCACCCCCGATCACGTGAACCCGGAGCGGCCCTGGCCCGACCTCGACGTGCTGCGCGAGGCCACCGAGGCCCGGGGGTTCGCCCTGGCCCCCCGTCTCACGGTGTACCCGCGCTACATCGCTGACCGGGGCCGTTGGATTGACCCGACGCTGCACTTCCCGGTCATGGACCGGGCCGACGCCGAGTGGCTCGGCCGCGACGATCCGGGAGCGTTGTTCCGTCAGACCATGGAGAACGCCAAGTTCGAGCAGGGCGCAGACGGCGCCGAGGTGGTGTTCATCGGCGACCGCTCTACCGCGTGGTACTCCGGTGCGACCGCGGACCCGCCGGCGTTGCTGCCCGGCCGGGCGTTCGCCACAGGCGCCGTTCGCGAGGTGCTCGACGGGGTGATGGCCGGTGAGGAGGTCGGCCTCGACGAGATCGTCACGCTGTTCTCGGCCCGTGGGCCGGAGGTGGCAGCGGTGGCCGAGGTCGCCGACGAGCTGCGCCGCCAGGTGGTGGGTGACACCGTGACCTGGGTGGCGAACCGGAACATCAACTACACCAACGTCTGCACCTTCAAGTGCCGCTTCTGCGGCTTCTCGAAAGGGCCGCTGTCGCTGAACCTGCGCGGCACCCCGTATCTGCTGACCCTCGACGACATCGCCCAGCGGGTCCGTGAGGCCTGGGAGATGGGGGCGACGGAGGTGACCTTGCAGGGCGGCATCCATCCCGACTTCGATGGCGACTACTACATCGATGTCGCCCGGGCGGTGAAGGACGCTGCGCCGGAGATCCACATCCACGGGTTCACCGCGCTCGAGGTCACCGAGGGTGCCAAGCGCCTCGGGGAGCCGCTCGACGCCTACCTGCGTCGGCTCATGGACGCCGGCCTGCGTTCGTTGCCGGGTACGGCGGCGGAGATCCTCGACGACGGCATCCGGGCCCTGCTCTGCCCGGACAAGGTCGATACCGAGGAGTGGCTCGAGTGCCACCGCACTGCGCACCGGCTGGGGCTGCGCTCGAACATCACCATCATGTGTGGCTCGGTCGAGGAGCCGATCCACTGGGCCCGGCACATCGTGCGAACCCGTGACCTGCAGAAGGAGACCGGGGGCTTCACCGAGTTCGTCCCGCTCCCGTTCGTGCACATGGCGGCGCCGCTGTACCTGCAGCGCAAGTCCCGGCGTGGTATGACCTTCCGCGAGGTGCTGCTGATGCACGCGGTTGGCCGCATCGCCTACCACGGCCTGATCGACAACGTACAGGCCAGCTGGGTGAAGATCGGCGTGCCCGGCGTCCGGCAGCTGCTGCAGGCCGGGGTCAACGACCTCGGCGGGACCTTGGTCGACGAGAACATCTCACGGGCGGCCGGCGCGAGCCACGGTCAGATGATGACCGAGGACGGCTTCAAGGCGCTGGTGTACGGCTCGGGCCGGAACCTGGCCCGCCGGACAACCCTGTACGGACTCGCCGAGTCGCCAGCCTGATCTGACCGACCACAACCGCGTCGCGGATGCGACCGGTCGGTGTGGCATCGGCGTTGTCTCGATCGCAGTGTCGCGACCGCCGTCGACCTCGTGATCTGACGGCGTGGTGGCGTGGTGGCCTGACGTCGGGCAGTCTCCGGTGGTCGGCCCGGCCCGGGCGAACGGCCCATCCCACCATCGAGGGTATTGCGTCATACCCAATATGTGGGACGAAACGCTGACGATGCAGGCCTCGGCGGTGCCGTCCTGGCGCCGTCGGAGTACCGGGCGTACGGCGCCCCGGTCGGTCCCGGCCGGCTCGAGGTCCTGCTCGACGAGGGCCCCGGCGACGTCCTGGACGATTCGCTGCACATCGACGCCGGACCAGACGACGCGTCGGTACTCAATTGCGGCGTCGATGCGGCCGGGGACCTTGAGCGTGTCGCGTTCGCCGGGGCGCTGCCGCTGCGGGCCGGGGTCGCGGCCATGGTCGGCTTCGGGCTGGTCCTGGTGCTCGGTGATGCCCTGCCCATGGTGATCGGCGCACTGCGGGGACCGGCTGCGGTCACGATGGTCCTGACCGTGGTCGTCCAGTACCTCGCCATGGCCGGCCTCTGCCTCGGGGTGTGCCGGCGTTGGGGAACGGGTTCGCTACGGGTCGACCTCGGCTTCTGCATGCGGCGAGCCGACTGGGTGGACGGCACGATCGGCTGGCTCTGTGGGGTCGGGCTGGTGGGCGTCGTCGCCTCGGGGTTGCGGCAGGTGGGCATACCGACCAGCACGAACAACCCGCTCACGGCCCGAGGCGATGCACCGACGGCATCGCTGCCCCAGTGGCTTGCGGTGGGCCTGGCGGCGGTGGTGATGGTTGCGGTGGCACCGGTCCTCGAGGAACTGTTGTTCCGTGGCGTGCTACTGCGGTCCCTGCGTAGCCGCGTCGCGCTCGTGCCGGCGCTGATCGTGCAGGCATTGGCCTTCGGGTTGTTCCACGTCGACGGCCATCGCGGCCTCGGCAACGTTGGCCTCGTCGTCCTGCTCAGCACAGTCGGGCTGGTACTCGGGGTGGTCGCCTACCGCGATGAGGGGCGGTTGGGCGGGGCGATGATCGCACACGGCTTGCACAACGGGCTGGCCTTCGGGATTGGTTTGGCCGCTCTGCTCTGAGCACCGACCCCCCGCCCGGCGGCTCCCGGACACCCGGTCTCGGTCACCCGACGATCCGGGCCCGGCGAGGCCATCGGGTCCCGGTCACCCGACGATCCGGGCCCGGCGAGGCCATCCAGGGCGGGCAAGCTCCGGCCGGTGGGCCTGGGCTCCCCGACAAGGCTCGGTGATCGCGCCCGGCGGGGTCAGTCGTCCTCGTCGTTGGTGCCGTCGCGCACGAGCGATGCGGCCCGCTCCACCGCCCGCCGCGCCCGGGTGAGACGACGTTCGAGTTCCGGCTTGCGCTCGCCGGCGGTGATCGCCTCGCGCAGCGCCTCGAGGGCGCCGTCGGCGAGTTCCTCGGCCAGGGCGTCGAGTCGCTCGGCGAGGCCTTCGAGATCAGCCATCGACAAGACCGAGCGCCTCGGCCAGCAATTGGACCGGGTGACGAACGGTCAGCCCGGCGGCGGCGAGATGCAGGGAGCACCCAGGGTTGGCGCTGGCCACCAGGGTGGCTCCGCTGCGGGCGATCGACTCGAGCTTGCGGGTGCGGATGTCGCCGGCAAGTTCGGGTTGCAGGACCGAATAGGCGCCCCCTGCCCCGCAGCACAGCCCCTCGTCGTCGAGTTCCACCAGGTCGAGGTAGGGGGCGAGGACCCGGCGGACCGAGAGATGGGCCCGCTGCACATGGCGCAGGTGACAGGGGTCCTGCACCGCGACCGAGACGGTGCGGCGGGGCCCGACGCCGTCTGGCAGTCGGTCGAGATGCTCGGCGATCCACTCGTGGATGTCACGCACCCGTGTCGAGAAATGGCTGGCCTCGTCGGTGCCGAGCAGATGGCCGAGATCTTTGAGCTGCGCTCCACAGCCGGCCGAATCGACCAGAACAGGGTCCTCACCCGGGAAGCTCCGCATGGTCGCCTCGGCCTGCGCCCGAGCCACGCCGACCAGGCCGGCATGGGTGGCCAGGGCTCCGCAACACCCAGCACCGTGTATCCGCTCTGGCAGGGTGACCGCGGTGCCCGTGGCCCCGATCACCGCAAGCGCCGCGGCGTGGACGTCGCGCTGCCAGGCATCCATCACACACCCGGTGTGCAGCCAGACCCGAGCGGCTCCGCTCGCCACGGTCTGCGGTCGCAGCGCAGGAACCCGTAGCGGAAGCCGATCGGGCAGACCGAGGCGGCGGGAGGGCACCAGCCCGCTTCGCTGCACGAGTGCCAGCGCCCGTGACCCGATGACCAGGGCGCGGTGGTAGGCCAGGGTCCGGTAGCCGACACGTCGATACCACGGCTGATACCTCGTCTGCTCGTTGAGGCCCTGTCGGGCGGCCTCCATGAGGTGGCCGAACGGCACTCCGGAAGGACAGGCGGTCTCGCAGCCGCGGCACTGGAGGCAGGTGTCCATCATGTCCACGAAGGATGCATCGGCCGGCTGGTTACCGACATGGACCTGTCGGATCGCCTCGATCCGGCCGCGGGGTGAGTAGCGCTCCTCGCCGGTCACCCGGAAGGTGGGACAGTGCGGCAAGCACAGTCCGCAGCTGACACAGGAGGCGAGTTCGTCCTCGACGAGGGGCAGTTTCACCGGTGATCGGCCTTCCCGTTGCTCGGAGCCAATGGGTCACGGCCAGGGTTGAGCCGCCCGGTCGGGTCGAACAGCTGCTTCAATCGGCGGTTGAGGGTGACCACGGAGGCGTCCGGTGTCCCCTGGGTCGGTCCGGGCCACTCGCCGTGCACCACGCCGACCCCGAACTCGGCGACGAATCCGCTGCGTTGCGCCCGGTCCGGCCGGAAGCGACGCAGCACACCGGGCTCGACGGAGTGTCGTCCGGTCGGGAGCGGGGGTGGCCCCGCCATCGGCTGGAGCCCGGCTTCGAGGGCGATGGCCGTTTGCACGGCTACGTCCTCCGGGTAGCCCTCGAGGTGCAGCCACACCGTCTCACCGTCCCACAGCAGCGACATCGGTCGGTACAGCCGGTCGAACAGGTCGGCGGGGTCGGCCGGTCCGGCCAGCCAGGCCGTGGCCTGCGGGCGGGGCCGGGTGCGGAGGGTGACCTCGGCGAGCAGACCCAGTGTGCCGTAGGAGCCGACGAGTACCCGGCACAGATCGAAACCGGTCACGTTCTTGACCGTCGGTCCCCCTGCGGTGACCAGGAGGCCCTCGGAGGAGACGTAACGGGTCTGCAGCAGCGTTTCCCGGATGTGGCCGTGCCCGAGTCGGGTCGGACCGCTCAGCCCGACACAGAGCACGCCGCCGACGGTGGCCGCTCGGGGAAGGCCTTGCAGCGCGACCCGCTGGCCCGCCGGTTCCAGCGCGGCGTCGAGTTCGTCGAGTGTGGTGCCTGCCCGGACCTGGATGGTCATCTCGGCCGGTTCGAAGGCCACCACCCCGGCCGGGGCCCGGACCAGGCGTGTTCCAGGCTCGGAGCGTCCGCCGAGTTCCCATTGGGTCCGCCCGCCCTCGACGGCCACCGGCCCGGCATCGACCCCGCCCACCTCGTCGGCGAACGCGAGGAGCACCGGGTCGCGCACCACCCGGTCGGGCAGCGGGGCGAGGGGTCCCGGGCCGGCGCTCACACCCAGACCCCGTCGGCCAGCAGCCGTTCCCTGTGGTGGGCGTCGAGGTGGGCGAGGTCGCCGCAGCGCGATCCCGCCGGCAGCACCTTGGCTGGGTTGCAACGACCGTCGGGATCGAAGGCGTCGCGCAGCCGGGCCTGGGCGTCGAGATCGGGCTGGGTGAACTGCAGCGCCATGAACGGCTGCTTTTCAAGGCCGATCCCGTGTTCGCCGGAAAGGACCCCGCCGGCCTCGAGCGACGCCCGGACGATCTCCTCCCCCGCCGCATGCACGCGATCGAGGATGCCTGGCTCACGGGCGTCGAAGACCAGCAGCGGGTGCAGGTTGCCGTCACCGGCGTGGAACACGTTCATCACGATCAGGTCGTGGCGGTCGGCGATGGCGTACACCTGCCGCAGCACGTCGAGCAGCTTGGTCCGCGGGACGACGGTGTCGTGCAGGTAGTAGTTGGGCTTGACCCGGGCAACCGCTCCGAATGCGGTCTTGCGTCCCTTCCACAGCAGCATCCGCTCGGCCTCGTCCGCGGCGACGCGCACCGAGCGGGCGCCCTGTGCCATGCACACCTCACGGACCTTTTCGGTCTCGAAGGCCACCCCGCCGGGCAGCCCGTCGACCTCGACGAGGACGATGGCGCCGGCGTCGGTCGGGTAGCCGGCCCCGACGAAGGCCTCGACGGCCTGGGTGATGCGCTGGTCCATCATCTCTATGGCTGCGGGGACCACGCCGGCGGCGATGATGGCCGACACCGCCGCAGCGGCCTGGGCCGGCTCGACGAAATCGGCGAGCAGCGTTGCCACCGCAGGCGGGTTCGGGGTCAGCCGCACGGCGATGCGGGTGGCGATACCCATGCATCCCTCGCTGCCCACGAACGCGCCGCGTAGGTCGACACCGGCCGGGTCTGCGCCGAGTCCGCCCAGCACCGCGAGCTCCCCGTTCGGCAGCACGACCTCGATGGCGACGACATGGGCGCTGGTTACGCCGTACGCAAGGCAGTGCGGGCCGCCGGAGTTGTTGGCGACGTTGCCGCCGAGCGAGCACGACTGCTGCGAGGACGGGTCGGGAGCAAAATGGAATCCGAGCGGCTTGAGATGCCTCGTGAGGTCGAGGTTTATGACCCCGGGCTGCACCCAGACGACCCGGTTGTCGAGGTCGACCTCGATCCCGGTCATCTTGGTGGTGACGATCAACAGGGGCTGCTCCAGCGGCACGGCACCGCCTGCCAACCCGGTTCCCGACCCCCGTGGGACGATGGCTCGGTCGTGACGCAGCGCCGCTCGGACACAGGCCTGGACCTCGGCGGTGGTGAGCGGGAAGCAGACGACCCCGGCGTCGCCTCGCATCAATGACGCGTCACGGCCGTACAGAACCTGTTCGAGATGGTCGTTGTGCACCCGGTCCGGGCTGAGGGACGCAGACAGTTCGGCGACGAGGGTGCCGTCCACGAGACGCGTATCAGTCCTCGTCCTCGTCCTCGTCCTCGTCATCCTCGTCATCGTAGGTGTCTTCGTACTCGATGTCATCGTTGTCAGCGTCACGAGCCGGTGCCTCCTTCTGCAGGCTCTCCAAGAGCCTGTCGAAGTCGATGTCCGACGAACGCTTCAACGCCCGAGCCTCTTCGAAGCGGCGATGTCGACCCTTTTTCACGGGCCAGCTCCCCAAGTTGGCATGCGTCCCTGGCCTGGAAAGCCTAGCACGGCAATCCATGGCCACCTTCCAGTGTCAAACGCCGTTTCCACGGCCTGTTGCGAGCATGTCGCCGCCGACGCTGACGTGCGAGCAGCCTAGAGCAGCCACCACCCCCGAGCCAGCATTGCCGGGTCGACGGCACCGGCCGCCGGTCAGAGGGGCTGGCCGGAACGACGTTCGATGAGCAGGCCGCCCCGGCCGTCGAACGCCAGGGCCGCGCCGCCGCTGAGCAGCTGGCGGATCTGGTCGCCGACCAGCTCGGCCCGCCAGCCCAGGGCCAGACGGGCCTGGGGATCGTCGCGCAGCAAGTCCTCGAGGTCGGTTCGGGTGGCCAGCAACGTGGCGTCGAGTTCGAGGTCGCGGGCCAGTTGCGCCACCCAGGCCGACAGCAGCCCGACGGCGGCCCGCAGCTCCCGGGGAACCTCACTCCTGGCGTTCACCGCCTGGGCGGGGACCGGTGCGTCCTGACCGGCCCGTACTGCGGCAAGCAGTTCCTCGCCCGCGGTGCCACGGGCATGACGGTCCTCGACCCCGCGTACCTTGCGGAGATCAGTGGAGGTGGACGGGGCTTTCTGGGCTATCCCGGCGACGGCCAGGTCCGACAGGACGTGGCGAGTCGGGATGTCACTCGAGGCCGCTCGCCGTTCTCGCCAGGCAGCCACGGCTCGGGCAACCCCCAACGCCTGGCCGCGCATCTGGCGCACCTCCTTGACGCGGAGGTACGCCTCGTCGGGGTTGCGTCCGCCCCGGGAACGGTTGACCAGCAGGGCACATTCGGCCTCGGCCCAGCTCAGCCGGCCGCGCTGTTCGAGCTCGGCCGACAGCAGGTCCTGCAGGTGCAGGAGCTCGGCCACGTCGGAGGCGGCGTACCGGAGCTGGTCGTCGGTGAGGGGGCGGCGAAGCCAGTCGGTGAGGCGGTCGCCCTTGGGAAGGGACTTGCCGAGACGGCGCTCGTGCAGCTCCGACAACGATGGTGAGGACATGCCCACGAAGCCCGCGGCGACCTGGGTGTCGAAAACCGTCCGGGGCACGGTGCCGCAGGCCAGCTCGAGCACCTCGAGGTCCTGCGTGGCGGCATGCAGGACGACGGTGACCTCGCCGGCGAGAACCTCGCCGAGCGGGGCGATGTCCACCGCAAGGGGGTCGATCAGCACCAGGTTGTCGGGCCAGGCGATCTGCACCAGGGCAAGGCGCGGGAAGTACGTGCGCTCGCGATGGAACTCGGTGTCCAACGCGAATCGTGGCTGTTGCCGGAGGGCGACGAGAACCTCGGCGAGCGCCTCCGCAGTGGTGATGACCGTGGGCACGTCCCCGATGGTGCGTTGCGCCGGCATCGAGGTCAGAGGGTGGGGCCGGTGGCGGAGGGCAATCCAGCAGCGACCCAGGCGATCGTGCCGCCGGCCACGTTGGTGGCGGAGGCCCCCCGGTCGTTGAGCCACTCAGCGGCCCGTTCGCTGCGGGCGCCGCTGCGGCAGATGATCAGGATCGGCTGGTCGCTCGGGATCTCGTCGGCCCGGGCGGTGAGGTCGCTGAGCGGGAGAAGCCGGGCACCCACCGCATGTACCTCGGCGTATTCATCGGGTTCGCGCACGTCGATCAGCAGGACCCCGGACTGTATCCGGCGGGCAGCTTCGTGGATGTCGACCTCGGGCACGGCGTTGTCACTCACGAAGGTGGATCCTAGCCCCGTGGCCGATCGGGGTCGCCGAACCACCACGCGATGTCCGGTGCCGCCGGGAGGTCCTGCGGCGTGTCCGCATCCTCGAGACGCCATCGTAGGCAGGCGTCGAGTAGCACCTCGATCACCGGGAGATCGCGCAGGCCGGCCCGCACAGCCCGCTGGCCGTCCTCGAAGGCCTGACGAGCGGTGTCGAGGACCAGAGCCGGCCGGTATGCCGCGCTGAGCAGTTGCCGTCGTCCGTGCAGTACCGGGGCGGCTGCCGCTGCGTCGGGCCGGGCGACGAGGGCCTGGACGACGGGGACCACCACCGAGTCGTCGACGAACGGCAGGTCACAGGTGAGCACCATGACCACGTCACCGCCGACATCGGGGAGATCGAAGGCGTCGAGGAGCGCTCCGAGCGGCCCCTCACCCGGGTGACGGTCCGCGATCACCGGCAGTCCGAGGCGGGTCAGTGCTGCGGCGTCCCCGCCGACGGCGTGCACCGAGGCCGCTCCGGCAGCGAACAGGGCATCGGCGGCGATGCTGGCCATGGCCCGCCCGTCGATCTCGATGAGCGCCTTGTCCCGGCCCATCCGACGGCTGCGGCCGCCGCAGAGCACCACCCCGCGGAACTGCAGCGGTGGTTCCTGCCGGTCGAGGACACCCACGCCGTGGTCAGTCCAGGTCTGCCGGCGGCCACGACGGGTCGCACTGCTGGAGGAACAGAGCACAACGCTGGGCCTCGTCCTGCTCGCGGATCGCTGCAGCCTGACGGGCGAGGCCGGACATGCAGCGCAGGAAACCGCGGTTGGTCTCGTGCCGCCAGCGCACGTAGCCGCTGCCCCGCCAGCCGTTCTGGCGCAGGCGGTCGAGTCCGCGGTGGTAGCCGACGCGAAACGCGGCGTAGGCCTCCATCTCGTCGCGGGCGAGGGCGCCGAGCTGCGCCCAACCGTCCAGGAAACGGGGGTTGGCGGCAACGACGGCGGAGACCGCAGCCCGGCGCTCGCCCTCGGGGACGGCGAGCGCCGCCTGCAAGGCCTCGAGCGCCTCGGTCTCCTCGGGCGGGAGCACGGTCTCCGGCGGACCGGAGGTGAACTGCATCGGGGTCTCGGACATGCCCGCAGCCTAGGGCCAGCGACGGCCGGGAGCACCCGGCGGCGGGGCGGCGCCGGTCTCAGCTGACGTTGACCACCCGCAGTACGTCCGTTGCCCGTGAGTGGGCACCGGTGCCCGCAAGTACCGCCACGACGTCGCCGGCACGGATGTGCCCCTGTGCCTTGGCCACGGCCACCGCTTCAGCGACCATTTCGTCATTGGACGCGAACTGGGTGAGCGGCAGCGGCACCGCGCCCCACGACAGGGTCAGCTGGTTGATGGTGCGTTCGTCGGGGCTGAAGGCGAGGATCTTGGCGTCGGGACGGAACCGGGCCATCGCCCGGGCGGTGAAGCCCGACCGGGTGATGCACATGATGGCGGTGCAGCGCAGGTCGCGGGCCACCCGGGCCGCAGCCATGGTGAGGGCGTCGGTGACCTTGCGGTCGAGCGCGCTCGGCTCGTTCATGTGCAGTTCGACCAACTGCCGGGCCCAGCCGTTGTAGTCGAAGTTGGCATCGGCGCGTGCGGCCAGCCTGGCCATGGTGCGAACCACGTTCGCCGGGTCGTGCCCGATGGCCGTCTCCCCCGACAGCATGACCGCAGACGATCCGTCGAAGACGGCGTTGGCGACGTCGGATGCCTCGGCCCGCGTCGGCGTGGCGGCGTACACCATCGACTCGAGCATCTGGGTCGCGGTGATGGTGGGACGGCCCTGGGCGATGCACATGCGGATGATGTGCTTCTGCAGGTGCGGCAACTCTTCGATCGAGCACTCGTTGCCGAGATCGCCGCGGGCGATCATGATGGCGCCGGCGGCGTCGATGATGCCCTCGAGGTTCTGCACCGCGGCGCGGGTCTCGATCTTGGCCACGACGAGCGGACCCCGGGGGTGCGGTTCGGTGCCCACCCGGCGTACGTCGTGGGCCGAGCGCACGAAGCTCACCGCCACCATGTCCACACCGGCCTCGACGAACGCGTCGAGGATCTGCAGGTCCTCCCGCGTGGGCGTGGCCACGTGGAGCCGGTCGGAGGGGATGTGCACCCCGGGACGGCCCGACAGGCGCCCTCCGTGGGTGATCTCGGCGAGCAGGCTCCCGCCGTCGCGGCCCACTATCCGGCAGTCGATCGCGCCGTCGCCGAAGCTGAGGGTGTCGCCGTCCTCGACGTGGGTGAGCAGCTCCTCGTAGTTGACTTCGACGACCTCGGCCGTCGAAGCCCGGTTCCCCGGAGTGAGGCGCAGACGGTGGCCCTCCTCGAGCATCACGCTGTCCGCGCCGAAGCTCCCCGCCCGCACCTTCGGGCCGGGCAGGTCGACCAGGGTGCCCACCGGACGGCCGGCGTCGGCGGACAGCGCCCGCACCCGGTGGTACAGCTGCAGCCCGTCGTCGAGCTTGCCGTGGGACATGTTGATCCGCACGCAGTCCATGCCGGCGTCGATCATCGCCCGCAGGGTCTGCTCGTCGGAGGACGCGGGGCCGAGTGTGGCGATGACCTTGGTACGGCGATTGGGGGCTTCCACCATGGGTACGCTACCGGCGCATCTCCACTACCGGACGGGATGACCTGGCCGTGGACGGCCGGTTGTGGACGGCCGGTTGTGGACGGCACGCCGAGTCGATCGGGTCCAACCGTCGCCCGCGACCACAACCTGGCGCCGGTGTGTCACCGTGGAGTGGTCAACAGGAACTGGTGGGCGACACCGAAGGCGTCGTGCACTGCAAACCATCGCGGCACCCCGAGCCAGGTGTGCGCACGATCACCAACCCGAACGAGGGACCGTGGCCGACCGAGTTACCGAGAACGAATTTGCCCGTGGGACGTCCCGCATCTCCCGGGTCGCGAGCCGTAGGCCGCGTCGTGGCGCCGCGCTCGCCCTGGTCGGTTTGTTGCTGACGCTTGCGGCCTGCGGTGGCAGCGACGCCGAGGCATCGAGCGACACCACGGCCGGTCCGCCGTCCCCGGGGCCGACCAGCTACGTCGTGCCCCCGATCGCCGATGCAGCAGTGGCCGAGATCTGCGCCGGAGCGGCCGACATCGTGGCCGCCGACACGGAGATCGGCAGCACGCTCGGCCCGGTTCTCTCCCAGGACTCCGACCCCGCCGCCGACGAGGCCTTGATCGCCACCCTGTCGACGGTGAAGCCGATGGTCAAGCACGCCACCGACGGCTACGAACGGATGGCCGCCGCCCTGCCGGACTCGTTGGCCGTGGATGCCAGGGCGGTGGGCCGTGCCACGGTCACCTTCTACGACGCCGTGATCGCAGCGACGACGATGGACGCATTGATCAGCACCCTGCAGGACGCCGCGTCGTTCTCGAACGAGGTGCAGCAGGGCGCCGCCCGGCTCGACGCCACCACCCGCAAGGTGTGCAACACCTCGCTCTACAACGCCTCGTGACCTGACGCCGGTCGCGACCGGCCGATTGTCGGGGTGTCTGGTGTTGTCGGGGTGTCAGTTCTTCGGGATCGCGCTCCACGGGATGTCCTTGTCCACCCGGACGTCGCCCGGCAGGCCCAGGGTGCGTTCGCCGAGGATGTTGCGCATCACCTCGGAGGTGCCGCCCTCGATCGAGTTGGCCCGAGCCCGCAGGAACTGCTTCTGGAAGCTGGCGTAGCCCTGGGTATGGTCGGCCCGACGCAGGTCGTAGCGGTCCCCGAGGAGCATCCCCTCACTGCCGAGCAGATCGACCACGAACGCGGTCAACTCTTTGTTGAGCTCGGCCATGGCCAGCTTGGCGATGGACCCCTCCGGTCCGGGGTTGGAGGCCTTGCGGTTCGCCGCAGCGCGGACGTTGGTCAGGCGCAGGATCTCCGCCCGGATCCACAGCTGCATCAGCTGGTCCCGACGCGCCCGATCACCTGCGGCCCGTTCCTGGTAGAGCGTCACCGCCTGCCCGATGAGTCCCGAACCACGCGGTGCGATGGCGCCACCGATGGAGACTCGTTCGTTCATCAGCGTGGTGATGGCGACCCGCCATCCGTCGCCGACCGCGCCTATGCGCTCGCGGTCGGGGATGCGGGCATCGGTGAAGTACACCTCGTTGAACTCGGCCTCTCCGGTGACCTGGCGCAGCGGACGCACGTCGACGCCGGGCTGGTGCATGTCGATGACGAAGTAGCTGAGACCGGTGTGCTTCGGCTCGTCGGGGTTCGTGCGGGCGAGCAGCATCCCCCATCGGGCGAGATGGGCCAGGCTGGTCCACACCTTCTGGCCGTTGACGATCCATTCGTCGCCGTCGCGCACCGCCCGGGTGCCCAGGCCGGCCACGTCAGAGCCAGCGCCGGGTTCGGAGAACATCTGGCACCAGATCTCCTCGCAGGTGAAGATCGGGCGCAGGTACCGCTGCTGCTGCTCGGGGCTGCCATGGGTGGCGATGGTCGGGGCACCCATGCCGTAGCCCATCGGGTTCACCATCATGGGGTTGACCGCACCGGCGGCGGAGACCCGTTCGTTGACCAGTCGCTGCAGCTTGGGCGACAGGTCCAGTCCGCCGAGCCCTTCGGGGTGATGGACCCACGCAAGGCCGAGGTCGAACTGGCGGCCGAGGAATTCGCTGGCAGGCACCGTGGAGGGGTCGAGTTCGGCGAGCAGACGTTGGGTGAGGGCGATGACCCGTGCCTCGTCGGCGCTCGATTCGTGGGCTTTGGCCATGACGTTCCTCCGGCGTGTCGACCGCCGGCCGCTCGGCCGCCGGAAGCGACGCGGAGCCTATCGAGGGCCGGCCATCCTCGACGACTGACCTGGTGCGCCGTTTCGGCGCAGATGCCGGTGCCGGTCAGTTGAGACGGGCGCGCAGGGAGCGCGCTTGCCGCCGGATCTCGTGTTCGGCGGGCAGGGCGACCGAGTCGGCGAGGGCCTCGAGCACGTCGGCGGCCTCGTCGAAGCGGCCGGCGGTGGCGAGGGCTGCGGCGAGATCGCGTCGTTCTGCGGGGGCGAGCGACGGGATGGCGGCACGCAGCCGCAACACCCACCGCTCGAGGTCCCGGTCGCGGCGTTGGCGGGCGATGGCCCCGAGGTTGGTGAGCATCCGGGTCAGGATGGACCGCCGGCCCACCGGGGCGAGGGCGGCCGGATCGAGCCGTTGTCCGCGTGTGACCGCAGCGAATCGCTGTGCGCAACCCTCTGCGTCGAGCAGCTTGCCGCCGTCGAAGGCGTCCACGTAACGGGTCGGTTCGTCCGTCGTGCCGACCAGGAAGTGCCCGGGCATGCCGATCCCGGTGAGGCCGAGGCCGACGCGGCGACCGACCTCGAGCACCACCACCGACAGGGTGATAGGGATTCCGACGCGTCGTTCGAGGACCCGGTCGAGGTAGGAGTTCTCCGGGTCGTAGTAGTCGGCCCGGTTGCCGCCGAAGCCTTCGACGGCGAACAGCTCGTGGCAGAGCGCTTCGAGGTCGGGCGAAGCAATCCGTGCGGCGATCGCATCGAGGGCGGCCATCCCCGCCGCGACCTCGAGCCCGGGCCGGGCATGGGCGGCGATGAGCAGGGCGGCCTCGTCGAGGGGCAGGGTCTCCTCGGGTCCGCCGACGAGCTGCACGAACCGTTCGGTGGGCGTCATACCGGCAGGTTACGCCTGCGGCGCGATGCCGGCCCGGTCACACGGGCGGCGTGCGCTCGGTGCCGGACGGTACGGTCACGCGGTGCCGGACGGTACGGTCACGCGATGCCCCATCCCTTCCTCGACCACGCCGGGCCGACGGTCTACGCCCACCGCGGGGGTGGCGCCGAGGCCCCGGAGAACTCCCTGGCGGCGTTCGGCAACGCGATGTCGATCGGTTTCCGGTACCTGGAGACCGACGCCCGGGTGAGCGTCGACGGGGTGGTGATGGCCGTGCACGACGACCGCCTGGACCGGGTGAGCAACGGCCGGGGCCTGGTCTCGCAGCACACGGTCTCGGAGCTGTCGTCGTTGCGGCTGCGCTCGGCCGACGGCAGCCTGTCGGCGGAGCCCATCCCGACGCTGGAGGAGCTCGTGCGGGCCTGGCCGCAGGCCCGCTGGAACATCGACGCCAAGGAGGACCGCGTGGTCGATCCGCTCGGGAACCTCCTCGAGCGGCTCGGGTTGTTCGAGCGGTGCTGTGTCGGCGCGTTCTCCGATCGCCGTCTCGGACGACTCCGCGAGCGATTCGGCAGCAGGCTGTGCACTTCACTCGGGCCGCGCGAGGTGACCGCGTTGCGTGCCGCAAGCTTCGGGTGGCCGCTGCGGGAGACGGCCGGGATCATCGCCCAGGTGCCGATGCGTTTGCCGCTCACCCCGGCGATCGGCGGACGATCCGCCTCGGTGCCGGTGGTGGATCGGCGCTTCCAGGCAGTGTGCCGTCGGCTCGGCGTGCCGGTGCACGTGTGGACCGTGAACGACGCCGGCGAGATGCAGGCGTTGCTCGATGCCGGCATCGAGGGCTTCATGACTGACGAACCCCGGCGTGCCGCGGCGGTGCTGCGCGCACGCGGGCTGTGGCCCGATTGAGCGTGCAGTGGGGCCGACGCTCGCTCAGCGCACGGGCAGCAGCACCTCGGGGTTGAGCGTGTGGGCCGGGTCGAGGGCACCCTTGAGAGCCCGGAACACGGCGATCTCGGCGTCGCTGCGGTTGAGGTGCAGCATGGCCCGCTTCGCGGTGCCGATCCCGTGCTCGGCGGAGATGCTGCCGCCGAGCGCAGCCACGTGGCGCAGCACGGCCTCGTCGGTGCGCTCGTCGTCGGGTGCCACGCCGGTGATGTTGACGTGGATGTTGCCGTCGGCGGCGTGGCCGAACAACCAGGTCCGTGCCGCCGGGTCGACCGCGGCGATGACCCCCCGCACGCTGTGCACGAACGCTGCGAGGTTGGCTGCGGGCAGGGTGACGTCGAGCTTGTGCGGTGGTCCCAGCGTGTTGATCGCCTCGGTGTGTCCCTCCCGCAGGCGCCACAGGGCGGCCATCGGACCGGGTTCGGAAGAGACTGCGGCATCGACGACGCCGTCGAGGGTGCCGACGGCCTCGGCCAGCTCGTCGGTGGGGTCCCGGCGGGCCGCGCACTCGACCAGTACCAGGACCCGGTGATCGGCGGCGAAGGGGCGCGGCACGCCCAGGGTGGTGGTCACCAGGTCGAGCCCGTCGTGGAAGAACAGCTCGATGGCCTCGACGTCGCCGAGGTCGCGACGCAGCGTCGCCGCCGCCGTCAGGGCGGACTCGATGGTCTCGAAGGCGAGCAGCGCCACCACCTTGTGGTCCAGACGCGGTACCAGGCGAAGTCGCAGGGCAGTGATGACCGCCAGGGTTCCCTCGCTTCCGCACAGCAGCCGGCCGAGGTCGTAGCCGGTGTTGTCCTTGAGCAGGCCGTCGAGGTGGCTGATGACGCGACCGTCGCTCAACACGGCCTCGTACCCGAGAACCTGTTCGCGCATGCCGCCGTAGCGCAGCAGGTGCAATCCTCCGGCGTTGGTGGCGGCCATGCCTCCGACGGTGGCGCTGGCGCGGGCCCCGAGATCGACGCCGAAGGCCAGGCCCGCAGCGCGGGCGACCTCGTGCAGCGCGGACAGGGTCACCCCGGCGCCGACGGTCACCTGTTGCGCGGCCACGTCGACGTTGCCGACCGCATTCAGCCGGCGCAACGACAGCAGGACCTCGCCGTGCAGGGGCACGCCACCGCCGACGAGGCCGGTGTTGCCGCCCTGCGGCGTCACCCGCACGCCCGCAGCCGTGCAGGTGGCCAGCACTGCGGCCACCTCGGCGGTGTCGCCCGGACGGATCACAGCCGGCGTACGGCCGACATACCGGCCGGTCCAGTCCTGGATGTACCCCCGGTGCAGTTCGTGGTCGGTGAGAACGTGCTGGGTCCCCACGATGTCGAGCAGCCGATCGAGCACGTCGGCGGGAAGTGAGCCCGAAGGTTGGTCCATGACGGTCACGGGATGGTCCCTTCAGCGGCGGGGGTCGTCGAAGACCGCCGGACGCTCCTCGAAGTAGGCCTTCACCGCTTCGACCTGGTTGGGTGAGCCGATCAGCCGCCGGATGAGCTGCTCCTCGCCGGCGAACCCCTCCGCCAGGGAGATCAACCCGGCCTGGTTCAGCAGGGCTTTGGCACCCTGTATCGCCTCGGGGTTGTACGAGGCCATCTCGCGGGCGGTCTGCAAGGCCTCGGCTCGCGGGTCCTCGCACACCCGGGTCGCCAGCCCGATGGCCACCGCCTCGGTGCCCGACACCATCCGGCCGGTGAAGGTGAGCTCCTTGGCCACGTCGAGTCCGACGAGACGGGGCAACAGTTGCGTTCCCGTCATGTCGGGGGCGAGACCCCAACGGATCTCGAGCACGGAGAAGCGGGCGTCGGGTGTGCAGTAGCGGAGATCGCCGCCGAGGGCGATCTGGCAGCCGCCACCCAGCGCGACGCCCTGTACGGCGACGATGACCGGGGCCGGCATCTCCGCCCACACGTAGGCGGCCTGCTGGCCGATGTTGGTGATGCGATTGCCCTTCGGCTCGGCACCGATCTCCATGCCCTCGTCGCCGGCCATCGCCTGGAAGGACCCGAAGTCGAGCCCGGCGCAGAAGGCCCGACCCTCCCCCGAGAGCACGACGGCGCGCACCGACGGGTCGTTCTTGAGCCGCTCGCCGGTCTCCACCAGCGCCCGGAACATGGCGCCGTCGAGCGCGTTCATCTTCTCCGGCCGGTTGAGGCGAACGTCGGCCACGCCGTCCTCGATCGTGACGATCACCCGATCGCTGCTGGTCACTGCCTGGCTCCTCGTCGTCGGCCGCGCGTGGGATCGGGCGGACCGGACCGTAGAATCGGTCCGAAGGGGTGGGAACTGCGGGCCCGGCGGAACCGGGTGCCTGCGCTGTGCTTCGATGCGTGTCAACCTACCCAACCTCCGTCTGCGGCGCTGCCGCCCGCATCGCACGGTCCGGCGTGTTCTAGCAGTGGCCACGACGTTGGTGGTGCTGCCGTGGAGCGTCCCGGCCGGCGCACAGCAGAGCCGCCTCGCCGTCACCGACCCGTCCTCCACGGTTCTGCCCGAGCTGAACGTGGTGCCGGTGCGCACCACCGGGCTCACCGCGGTGCTCAAGGACCTCGACGCGGCGCAGGCGCTGGTCGACGGTGCCCAGGCCGCTGCTGACGCGGCCGTAGCCGAACAGGGCCGCCTGGTGCTGGCCTTGCGCGACATCCAGACCGACATCGCCACGTTGACTGCGGCCCGCGAAACGGCCTCGCAGGCGCGCTACCAGGCGCTCGAGGCAGCGGAACAGGCCGGTGTCCGGCAACGACTGGCCCAGGCTGACGTCGACGCGGTGCAGAACGTGCTCGACGAGCTCGCTGCACAGGCCTTCATCGTGGGCGGGCAGGGCGTGTCCCTGCTGGGCGACTCGGAGACCGGACCGGCGGCTCAGGGTGCCCGGTATCTTGGCGGGGTGTTCGCCGAGCAGGGTCGCCGTCGCGACCTTGCCGGGCGCGAGGTGAAGCGGGCCCAGGCTGCCCGGAGCGAGGACCTTGCGGAGGCGGCCACCCAGGAGCAGGAGCGGCGCTCGTTGGACCGGCAACTCACCGAGCGCGCCGCTGCGGCCCGACGCAACAACCTCGAGACGCTGGCCCAGGCCGAGGCACAGCGGGCGGCCCTTGCGGAGGTGGCGCGGCTGCAGGAGCCGTTACGGGCGGCCAATCTGAAGCTGGCCGAGGCACGTCGGACCATGACCGTGGTAGGGGCCGACTTCCCGCTGGTGATCCTCGACGCCTTCGTCCGTGCGGTTCGCTACGAGGCGGAACATCGTCCGGCATGCCGACTCGACTGGCAGTTGCTGGCGGCCATCTCCCGGTTGGAGTCGGGCCACGGTACCTCCGGCGGGGTGCGGGTCGACGCCGTCGGCCAGGTCCCGAACATCCTCGGGCCGCCGCTGGTCCCCGGCTCGCCCTTCGCCGTCGTGCCCGACTCCGACGGTGGGATGCTCGACGGTGACGCCAGCTACGACCGGGCGGTGGGCCCGATGCAGTTCATCCCGTCGTCGTGGCAGATCTTCGGCCTCGACGGGGACGGAGACGGCGACCGCGACCCGCGCAACTACTACGACGCCGCGCTGGCCGCGGCCGAGCACCTGTGCCGGGCCGGGGCCGACACCGGCACCGACGAGGGCCGTCGTGCAGCGGTGTACGGCTACAACCATTCCGACGAGTACGTCAACGGGGTGTTGGCGGCCCGCCAGAGTTACCTGGCGTTGCGGTGGTAGCCCCGACATAGGGACAGTGCCGACAGCTGCTGTTGCAGCACGAGCCGCGGGCCAAGAGGTAGGCGGCGGTCATCACGAACAGCCCCGACGTCGGGTCGAGGTACCCGGGTTCGCACGCGCTGACGGCTCGATCGTGGGCACGCAGCGCTGCCTCGAAGCCGAACTGTTGCGGTCCGAAGCGCCGTGGGTGCGGTCGGTGCAACGCATCGGGTCGGGTCGCTTCCGGCACCTCCGCGACGCTACCCGGCGCTGACGGGCCGACGGGTCGCGGACCTGGACGGGTTCGGTCGCGGACCTGGACGGGTTCGGTCGCGGACCTGGACGGGATGGCGTCCGGGCCGTGCCGGCATCGGGGCGGAACCGTGCACGGTCGGCGACGACATTTGACGCTGCGCGCCCGGGCAGCGAAAAGTGTAATGTGGCATTCGTCACATACGTTGAGGCTGGTCCGGTGAGTTGCCGGCGACGCTGAGGTGGGCCTCGGCGGCGGCACGGCGATTCGAGGTGGCGATGGCGTGTGCGGAGGAAAGGCTCGAGGAAAGGATGAGGGATCGCGGCGAGCTGCCGTGATCCCTGTTGCCATGGGGGTCCGTGGACGCAGTGGCCGACAACGGCTCTCCCCCGGGCAGCGGCGCGGGGAGATCCTCGCTGCGGCGCACCGCGTGTTCTCGAGCCAGGATCCCTCCTCGGTGACCTTCGAGGAGATCGCGCACGAGGCCGGCGTGTCGAGAGCCCTGGTCTACAACTACTTCGGCGACAAGGGGACGTTGCTGGCCGAGGTCTACCGGCAGGCCTTCGAGTCCCTCGACGGGGAGTTGCTCGACGTTTTGCGCTCCGGGCAGTCGCCCGCGGCACGCCTGCGCGAGTTGGCCCGCCGGTATGTGGGCTTCGCCCAGGCGAGTACCGGAACGTGGCAGCTGCTCGCCCATGCGGCGGTGGTGCAGCACCCGGCGGTGCAGGCCGTCCATCGGGAGCGCGTCCGGAGCCTCGCCCGAGCGCTGGGCGACGCAGACTCGCTGGAGATGGCCGTGGCCGGGCTGCTCGGCCTGCTCGAGAGCGCCACCCGTCACTGGCTGGACGCCGCCGACACGTCGGCTGCGACGCTGCTCGCGCATCTCGACCTGCAGGTGTGGCCGGGGTTCTCGGGGTTGCTGGACCGCAGTGTCGGCAGCGTGACCGTGTGAACGCCGCGGGCAGCGTCTTGCCCGCCGTCCTACAGTGCGACCCATGCAGGTTCTGGTCATCGGGGGAACGGGTCCGACAGGACCCCATGTGGTCAACGGGCTGATCGAGACCGGGTGCACGGTGACGATCCTGCACACCGGAGCGCACGAGGTGGACACCATCCCCTCGTCGGTGGAGCACATCCACACCAACCCCTTTGACGTACAGGCGGTCGAGGAGGCCCTGGGCGGACGAACCTTCGACCTGGTCTATGCCATGTATGGGCGGCTGCGGGACCTCGCCCGGTTCTTCGAGGGCCGCTGCGGACGGATGTTGGCCGTGGGCGGCGTCCCGGTCTACCGCGGGTTCGCCCTGCCCCAACAGAACCGGCCGGCGGGCATGCTCGTGCCGGTGCGAGAGACCGCCGAGCGCGCCGTGGACGACGCCAACGTGAAGGTCGCCCGGATCGTGCAGACCGAGGACACGTTCTTCTCCCATCATCCCAACGGCACGCTGTTCCGCTATCCGCTCATCTACGGACCCGGCCAGATCAACCCGCGCGAGTGGCTGATCGTCCGACGGATCCTCGACGGCCGCCGTCGCATCGTCGTGGCCGACGGCGGTCTTACCTTGCGTTCCGCCGGGTATGGTCCAAACGTCTCCCATGCTTTGGTGCTCGCCGCCGGCCTGCCCGATGCTGCTGCCGGCAAGGCCTACAACGTGGGCGATGAGCTCACCCTGACCGCCCGCCAGACCATCGAGTTGATCGCCGAGGCGCTCGACTGCGAGATGGAGATCGTCAACCTCCCCGCCGAGCTGGCCACGCCAGCCCGTCCGTTCCTGTCGGCCGAGACCACGCTGCACAAGTTCACCGGCGTCGATGCCATCCGCCACGACCTGGGCTACCGCGACCCCGTCCCCGCCCCCGAGGCCATCCGCCGTACTGCCCGTTATCTCATGGCCAACCCGGTGGAACGCGGATCGGTCACCGAGATGCGACTGCAGGACCCCTTCGACTACGAGGCCGAGGACCGGCTCATCGAGGCCTACCGCGTCCTGCTCGGCGGGGTAGGGCCGGTCGCCGCGGCCTACGACCCCGACTTCCGTGATCGCTACGCGCCCGGTTCGGACGACTGGCGTCTGGTGCCGTCCAAGAGCTGAACCGGGCGCTTCGGGCGTCGCACCGGGCTGGTCCGCTACCGTCCTGCGGGTGAGCACCCAGGTATCCCTGCCCGCTGCCCAGGAGGCAGTCGCCGCCGCCGTCCCCGACCGTGATTGCTTCGTCTGGCGAGGCCGGGTCTGGAGCTGGCGGGAGTTCACCGAGCGCACCCGGCGGGTGGCCTCGGTGCTGCACGGCGCCGGTCTGGGCCTGCGCCGCGACCCTGCGTCGTGCGCAGGGTGGGAGTCGCCGCACGACCACATCGCGCTCTACCTGCACAACGGCAACGAGTACCTCGAGGCCATGATCGGCGCCTTCAAGGCCCGCTGCGGCCCGGTCAACATCAACTACCGCTACGTGGCGGAGGAATTGGCCTACGTCCTGCGTGATGCCGCTGTGGCCGCCGTGGTGGTCCACAGCACGTTCACGCCGACGCTGGCCGAGGCGCTGGCCACGCTGTCGGAGGCCGGCGATGCCGCCGGTTCGCCGATGATCCTGCAGGTCCCCGACGAGTCGGGCCTGCCGCTCATGGCCGGGGCGCGGTGGTACGAGGATGCGTTGGCCGAGGCGTCCCCGGAGCTGCCCGTCGAGTTGGTGGCCGGTTGGACCCCCGACGACCTCTACATCATCTACACCGGCGGCACCACCGGGATGCCCAAGGGCGTCCTGTGGCGCCAAGGCGACTTCCTCGAGGCTGCGCTCGGCGTCGCCAAGAGCCCGGCGGAGCTGGCCGAGGCGGCGCCCCGCTCCACGCTGCGGGCCTTGCCCGCGGCGCCGTTCATGCACGGGGCGGCCCACTGGAACGCCCTGTCGGCGTGGCTCGGCGGAGGCACGGTGGTCATCCAGGACCAGCCGTCCAGGCTCGAACCCGACGACCTGTGGTCGGTGGTGGCCCGCGAGAAGGTCACTGCGGTGCAGATCGTCGGCGACGCCTTCGCCCGGCCACTGCTCGAACAGCTCGCCGTGGCCGAGTACGACCTGTCCAGCCTTCGGTTCCTCCTCAGCGGCGGGGCGGTGCTCTCCCCCGCCAACAAGGCGGCGCTCCTCGAGCGCATCCCGGGCCTGACCATCGTCGACGTCCTCGGATCGTCGGAGTCGGGCCGCCAGGCGGTCCGCAACGTCAAGCAGGAGCAGCAGGACCAGGCCGGCACCTTCCAGCCGGGGCCCCACGCGCGGCTGCTCGACGAGGAGCTGACCGGCGTGATTCCGGCTGGCGACGAGCGCACCGGCTGGCTGGGCCAGGCCGGCGCAGTACCGCGTGGGTACCTCGGGGACGAGGCCAAGACGGCCCGCACGTTCCCGGTGATCGACGGGGTGCGGTACTCGGTGGCCGGCGACCGGGCCCGCTACGCCGCCGACGGCTCCCTCGAGTTGCTCGGGCGCGACTCGGTGACCATCAACTCCGGCGGCGAGAAGATCTTCGCCGAGGAGGTCGAACAGGCGATCAAGGCCCATCCTGCGGTGATCGACGTGATCGTGGTCGGCCGTCCCAGCGAACGCTGGGGCAACGAGGTCGTCGCCGTGGTCCAGGTGCGCGCCGCCGCTGCGACGGTCACCGACGAGGCCCTCATCGAGGTCGCCGGCCAGCACGTGGCCCGCTACAAGCTGCCCAAGGTGGTGGTCCGGGTGGACACGGTCAAGCGCAGCCCGTCGGGCAAGGCGGACTACCGCTGGGCCAAGGAGATCGCGGCGTCGGCCCCGGCCTGAGCGGCAGTCACTCCTTGAGCGCGACGGCGTTGGGGGTCACGTTCATCTTGGGCTCGTACGCCGTTTCGGTCACGGTGCCGACCGGGGCGGTCCCCTGCTCCGCCCGCAGCACCTGCCGACAGTCGGAGCACGGTCCGTAGAACTCCTCCTGGGCGTCGGTCCGGCAGCGGGGGCAGGTGAACAGGAGCACGGCCCCAGCTTCGCGCGCCGCGCAGCAGCGGGTGCGGACCGGACCGGATCTGTGGACAAACCCGGCAATCAACCATGAATACACAGGGTTCGGCCTCTGGTACCCCACAGCCGGATCGTCGTACCGTCATCGCGTCGACCGCAGTCCGCGGTGGCCTAGGAGGTGCGACGAGTCATGCCGAGCTTCGAGGTGACCCTGAAGGACCGCACGGTCGAGCAGGTTTCCGACGCCCACGCTTATCAGCAGGAGGGGCAGATGACCACGTTCTTCCGCAACGATGAGTGCCGCAACGTGGTCGACTCGTGGAGCAGCCGGGTGTTCTCGGTGCGGACCGCCGAGGTACTGATGATCCGCCAGCTCGGCGTCGAGGAGCTGGCCGAGCTCGCCGGCGTGCGCGGTCATGGGCTGCGTGCCCCGGCCCTGCTGCGTGCAGTGGAGGCCTGAGGTCCCTTACCGGGCGCCGGCGGTGACCACCGGGACGAAGTCGCCGGTGAGTTCTTGGTAGCTGCGCACCTCGCCGGTGTGCAGCTCGTAGACCCAGCCGTGCAGGCGCAGCTTGCCGCCGACGAGGCGGGAGGCGACCGAGGGATGGGTGCGCAGATGCATCAGCTGGGCCACGACGTTGTGCTCGGTGAGCAGTCGGAGCTTCGTGGCATCATCCGCATCCGGCCAGTTCTCCATCACGGTCAGCCGTGCGGCGTCGGCATGGCTGATCCAGCTCTTGATGTGCGGGATCGCGTCCATCGCGGAGGGCTCGAGCAGCGCCTTCATCGCGCCGCAGTCGGAGTGGCCGCAGACGATGATGTTCGGGATATCCAGCACCGAAAGGGCGTATTCGATCGTGGCCGACACACCGCCGTAGGCGGCTCCGAAGGCGGGCACGATGTTGCCGACGATCTGGCAACCGAACAGGTCGCCGGGGTGGGTCTGGGTGATGAGGTGGGGTGTCACCCGGGAATCCGAACAGGTGATGAACAGCGCCTGTGGGCGCTGCGGGCCGGTCGCCGCAGCGGTGACCTCGGCCGACAGGCTCGGGAAGACCTCCCGCTGGAAATGGGCGACACCGGCAAGGATCTTCTCCATAGGTGAAGGACACTACCGGGCTTTGGCTACCGGTCTCCCACCCCGGGCCGGTCGGCCGAGCAGGGCACCCCGTGCTCGGGTCCATTGGCTAGGTTGGGACCATGGCAACCGTGTTCACCCGGATCATGAACGGTGAGCTGCCCGGACGGTTCGTATGGCAGGACGCGACGTGCGCCGCCTTCCTGTCGATCAACCCGATCCGTCGCGGCCACACGCTGGTGGTGCCCCGCCGGGAGGTGGACCACTGGTTCGACCTCGATCCGGGGACCGTCGGCCACCTGATGGCGGTGGGCCAGCACATCGCCAAGGCGCAGCAGGCGGCGTTCGAACCGGTTCGTGTTGGGTTGATCATCGCCGGCTTCGAGGTGCCCCACACCCACCTGCACCTGATCCCCATCTCCGACATGGGCGGCCTCGATTTCGCCAACGCCGCGAGCTCGGTCGACCCGGCGGAGCTCGATGTGGCGGCCGAGCAGATCGTCGCCGCGCTGCGCCGGGCCGGTCACCCCGAGGCGGGCTGACCCACCGACCTGCCGATCACCGGGTCGTGCAGGTGCCGGTCACGACGAGGCGTGGTTGCCGGTCGTGGGGCGGTCGGACGCGTCACTTCGCAGGTCCGGCGACCCGGCGCCGAGGGCCACCTCGTCGATGAGGTGGGCACCACGGTTGCGTACGGTGTTGACCTCGAGCGACACCGGGTGGAAGGCCACCAGCTCGGCCGGGGTCGGTCCCAGCATGGCGGCCACGGCGTCGGCGTCCTGCAGGTCGGGATCGAGCCAGGCTTCCCAGACGTCGGGTGCCAGCACCACGGGCATCCGATCGTGCACCCGGGCCATCAGCGGGTTGGCCGCGCCGGTGATGACCGTGCAGCTGAGCACCCACGGGCCGTCCGTTCCCGGTTCCCGCCAGCGTTCCCACAGCCCGGCGAAGGCGTAGGGCTCGCCGTCGGGCCGGTGGATGTACCACGGCTGCTTGCGGGTCTGGCCCGGGACCGCGGTCCATTCGTAGAACCCGTCGGCGGGCACGATGCAGCGCCGTCGCCGGAACGCCTGGCGGTAGGCGTTGCGGGTGGCCACGGTCTCGAGCCGGGCGTTGATCATACGGGCGCCGGCCCGGAGGTTATCGGCCCACGGCGGGACCAGGCCCCAGCGCAACGCCTCGAGCAGGCGGCTGTGGTCGTGTTCGGCCACCACGTAGACCTCGCTGGTCGGTGCCACGTTGTAGTTGGCGGCCAGTTCGACGCCCGGCTCGTGCGCCGCGGCGAAGTACTGGGCCAGGTCCTCGGGTTTGGAGGACGACACGAAGCGACCGCACACCGTCTCGACGCTATCGCCGCAACGGTGCCGGTGTGGACGGCAACGTGTCGTGGTGTACCGCCCTCAGCGGGAGGCGGCCGGTGCCGAGGTCTTGCTGATCCACTTGGCCTGCACACCGGCGGTGAAGCCACCGTCGACCACCAGGTGCTGCCCGTTGATCCAGTCGTGATCGCCGATCGCCAGCCAGGTCAGCGCCTGGGCGATGTCGTCGGGACGGGCCGGCCGGCCGATCTGGTCGACCACCCACTGCATCTGCTCGGCCCCAACCTGCCTGGTGAAGTCCGGGAAGATCGGGGTGTCCACCGGGCCGGGACCGACGTCGTTGGCCCGGATTCCGCGGCCGAGGCCACGGCCTGCGAGCTGCATCGTGTAGACGACGACCGCCTCCTTGGAGAAGGTGTAGGCGTCGGTGCCGACCGTCTTCTTGTTCGCCGACCACCACGCCACGCCCGAGGCGAAGTCAGCGGTGGCCAGCAGCTCGGCGATGCGGTCGAAGCGCTTCTTCCAGTTGTTCCCGGCGATGGAGGACACGTTGACCACGGTGCCGCCGTCGGCGATGCGGTCCCAAAGGCTGTCGGTGAGCTGGCGCAGGCCGAAGACGTTGACCCGCATGGTCATCTCCGACCCGACGGTGCCGGGCACCCCGGCGATGTTCAGCAACGAGGCGTAGGACCCCTGCAGCCCCGAAACCGTGGCCTCGATCGAGGCCGGGTCGCTGAGGTCGCAGTGGTGATGGGCGCTGACCCCCGGCGGCGGGCTCTTGACGTCGAGGGACACCACGTCGTAGCCGGCCGCGATGAGGCGGGCGGTGGTGGCCGCGCCGATGCCGGTGGATGCTCCGGTGACGATGACAGTTCCTGCGTTGCTCACGGCCAGGAACCTAGCAACCGTCGTCGGGGACCACGCGGTCGGGACGGTCTGTCGGGGCGGTCGGCCGGGGCTTGGTTTCGCTGGATGGGCGGCGGTGTTCGATCACCCACCGGGTGGGCGGCTACCGTGACCGCGGTGAGTGCCGAGCGTTCGTTCTCCGTGGTCGTGCCGTCGGTGTTGCGTCCGACCCTTCGTCAGGCGATGGTCGCCTCCTTCGTGCCGGCCGTGCTGCTGTTGGCGGTCGGCGTGGCCATCGGCGGTAACCCGGGCAGCCTGCTTCTTGGCGCCGGGATCGGCTCGATCGGGCTCGGTGCGCTGCACCGCCGGACCGGGCTCGACCTCGAGCCCGATGCGGTTACGGTGCGGGGCATCGCCAGCACCGCGGTGGTCGGCTGGGCCGACATCGTCGACATCACCATCGCCGAGCGCGGTGGGCGCAAATCCCTGCAGATCGAGACCGCCGCCCGCTACTACCGGCCCAGCGCCCCGTTCACCTCGCGCATCCTGCCCGACGCCGACTTCGAGGCCAAGGCCCACGGCTTCATCGAGCAGTGGCGGGAGCACCGCGGCGGACCGAGCCGCCACAGCCGCTGAGCCCCGCCACGGCTGATCGCCAACGCGGCCTCAGCGGTCCTTGGCGAAGGTGACGCCGCCCTGCTCGAAGGCGGCCACCCGGTCGGCCTCGTAGCCGAGCAGCTCGCGCAGCACGTACTCGTTGGCCTCGCCGAGGTTTGGGGTGACCAGGTCACGCTCGGGTGGGGCGTCGGAGAACTTGAGTGGGAAGCCGGGGATGTCGAAGGTGCCGGCCAGCGGATCGGTCACCGTGCGCACCGTGCCGCGCTGGCGGAAATGCTCGATGGTGCCGAGATCCTTCGGCTCCATCACCTGGCCGCAGGGGATGCGGTGCCGCTCGAGGATCGCCATGACCTCGGCGTCGGTGGCGAAGTGCGCCATCCAGTCCTCGATGATGGCGGTGAGGGCGTCGCGGTTGTCGAGTCGGGCCTGGGGCATGGCGAAGCGCGGGTCGTCCTTCAGCTCGGGCCGGCCCATGGCCTTGAACAGCTCGGCCACCTGGGCCTGGGTGCAGAAGATCACGATCCAGCCCTGCGGACTGTGGAACGAGCCGGCCGGCGCCGCGGCGCCGTAGTGCCGGCCGCTGCGCATGGCCTTGTACGCGCCGTTGGTCACCGACGGGGCGTGCACCGCCATCTCCTGCATGTGGTAGAGCGAGTCGACCATGCCGATGTCGATGTGGGAGCCCTCGCCGGTGCGGTCGCGCCGGAACAGTGCATAGCCGATGGCCCCGAAGGCGTGGACCCCGGCGCCGACGTCGGTGATGGCGGTGCCCACGAACAACGGCGGGCCGTCCGGCTCGCCGGTCATGTGCATGACCCCCGAGTAGGCCTGGGCGATGAAGTCGAACGCGGTCTTCGACGCCATCGGCCCGGTCTGGCCGAACCCCGAGATCGACGCCATGATGATGCGCGGGTTGATGGCCCGCAGGTCGTCGTAGCCGAGCCCACGGCGGGCCATGACGCCCGGGGTGGAGTTCTCGACCACCACGTCGATCTGCGGGATCAGGTCCTTGATGACCTGCACCGCCTCGGGCTTGCGCAGGTCGAGGCACAGCGAGCGCTTGCCGCGGTTCTGCTGCACGAAATAGCTGGCCCGGCGGTTGATGCGCGGTTCCTGGGCCCGGGTGGGCTCGCCGTGCGGCGCCATCTCGACCTTGATGACCTCGGCGCCCATCTCGGTCAGCAGACGGGTGCAGGCTGGTCCGGCGAGGTACTGGGTGAAGTCGAGGACGCGGATGCCTTCGAGGTACGGGGTCGGGGTGCTCACCCGCTCATCCTGCCAGATCGGTGCGACGCCGTACCCGGTGCCCGGTGCGCTCAGGTTGCCGGTGCGGCGTTGTGGCGGCGGCGGTCCATGCGGAAGGACAGGAACGCCGCGACGACCGCCGGGACGGCCATGACCGCGGCGGCGAGCCGGAGGCTCACGAAATCGGCCAGCAGCCCGTCGAGCAGGCTGGCCAGCGGCCGGGTGCCGATGAACGCGATCGACCACAGGGCCATGACCCGTCCCCGTTCGGCATCGGCGGTGGAACGGAGCAGCAGGGTGCTGGTGCGGGTCTGGGCGGCGAGGTAGCCGAAGCCGGCTACGAACGAGCCGACGAGGGTCAGGGGCAGTACCCACGACAGCGCGAACAGGACGACGCCGCCGGCCAGCGTGGCGAGCAGTCGGCCGACCTTGCGGTGGTGGCGGGTCGACTCGGCCCCGGCCACGAAGGCACCGGCCACGCCGCCGGCCCCGAAGGCGCCGAGGATCAGCCCGGCCAGTGGGTCGCCACCGCCGAAACGGTGGGCCAGTTCGGGCCCGAGGGTGACCGGCGGGTCGGCGCCGATGGCGCAGGCGGCCACGATGAACAGCAGCAACGCCAGCATCGGCCGGCGTCGCACGATGCGCAGCCCCTCCAGGAACGACGAACGGGTTCCCAGGCCTGCCTGCTTCTGCGGGTGGACCAGCAACAGGGCGAAGGCCAACAACCCGAACGACGCGGCGTTGATGCCGAACGCCCAGGCCACGCCGAATCGGGCCACGATCAGAGCCCCGGCCACCGGCCCGAGGGCCCGGGCCAGGTTCACCGACACCGAGTCGAGGTTGATGGCCCGACCGAGGTTGCGCTCGCTGATCAGCAGCGGGGCCAACGCCCGGCTGATGGGGAACTGGAAGGCGCCGGTCACGCCGAGCAGAGCGGCCAGGGCGATCACCGTCCATGCCGTGACCCGGCCCGTCGCCGCCAGCACAGTGAGCACGGCGCTGACCGCCATGGCCGCGAACTGCACCCCGATGAGCACCCGGCGGCGGTCGAAGCGGTCCGCGATGCTGCCGGCGGTGGGGGCCAGGACCGGGACTGCGGCGTACTGGGCGAAGTTCACCACCCCGACCAGGGCGGTGGACCCGGTGAGACGGAACACCAGCAGGGACTGGGCGATCGACTGGCAGAACGTGCCCAGGTTGGAGCTGAGGTTGCCGGCGAAGAACAGTCGGTAGTTCCGCTCCCGCAGGGGGGCCAGCGGCCCCGGCTGGCGGTCCGGGACGGCCGTTGCGGTCACGCGGCCGGTGTCGGCCGTAGCCGCTTCACCACGCCGTTGAACGCCAGCAGCGGACGCCCCTCACAGGTCAGCCGTCCCTGGACGAAGCACAGCGAGCCCGTACGGCGCACCACGTCGGCCCGGCCCTCGACGAGGTCGCCGGCGCGGGCGGTGTCGATGAAGTTGGCGTCGAAGCTGACGGTGACAGTGGCGTCATCGGTGCCGTGGCGGGCGGTGACGCCGACCGTGTAGTCGGCCAGGGCCATCTGTACCCCACCGTGGATGGCCCCGTGTTCGTTGCAGTGGTGGGCCTGGACCACCAGGCCGATGACCAGGCCGCCGGGCCCCTCCTGGCGCAGGAAGGGCCCGACATGGGTCTCGGCCGGGTCGAGCTCGGGATCGGGTCGGTAGCCCGCAGGCAGGTCGCTCACGACCCGGACCCTAACGAACGCTGCCACACCGCGCCGCCCGACGGGGTCATGCCGCCGGCGCGGCTCCCCCGTGGCGGCGGCTCAGCTCTCCGTGGTCCGGCGGCCGGTACGGTAGCGGCGGTTGACGGCGACCAGGCAGACCCCGGCCCCGAGCAGGAGCGCGGCACCGACCAGGAGCGCGGCACCGACCAGCGACCGGTTGTCGCTGCCGGTGGCGCTCGGCATGCGGGCGGCCACCACACACAGGCCATCGGCGTCCGCCGTCTGCCCGGCTGGGCAGGCGGTGGCCGTGGTGGTCGTCGTCATGGTCGCGGAGGTCGTCATGGTCGCGGAGGTCGTCATGGTCGCGGACGTCGTCATGGTGGTCGTGGTCTTCGCCGCAGCTGCGTTCGTGGTGGTGGCGGGGGCGGCGGTGGTGGTCGTGGTCGGTGCCACCGTCGTCGTCGGAACCGGGCCGCCCCCGGCCTGGGGAACCACCCGGGTCGCGGCCGACCGCCACCCCCAGCCGTTGGCGTTGCCGGACCGTGCCGTGCAGGCGTAGGTCACCCCGTTGGTGAGGCCGGCCACGGTGGCCGACCCCGTGCCCGCCGGCATGGTGAGGGTCGCCGCGCCGTTCGACGCCGACGCGCACGTCACCTCGTGCCAGAGCGGGGCGAATCCGCCCTTCGGCGCGGTGACGATCACGGTGATCGCCCCCTCGCCGGCGACGGCCGACACCGTGGGCACGCCCGGTACGGCGGCGGCCGGCGGTCGGCCCCACTCCTGCACGCGGTTGTTGCTGAAATCGGCCACGTAGATGTTTCCGGCCTGGTCGAGGGCCACGCCGTACGGGTTGGCCAGCTGGTTGGCGGCCGAACCGGCCCCCCGGCCACCGGCCACCGTGATCCCCTCGGTCGCTCCGGGCGCCCACAGCTGCACCCGGTTGTTCCGCATGTCGCCGATGTACAGGTTGCCGTAGGCGTCACCGGCGATACCCACCGGGGTGTCGAACTGGTCGGCGCCGGAACCTTCACCGTTGCCGCCGGCCACGGTGACGCCCTCGGTGGCATCGGGGGCCCAGCGCTGGACCCGGTGGTTGGAGGAGTCGGTGACGAACACGTTGCCCGCCGGGTCGACCCACACGTGGTAGGGGGAGCGGAACTGGTCGGCGGCCGAGCCGTTGCCGTTGCCCCCGGCGACGACCATCGTGCTCGACGCGCCCGGCGCCAGCCGCAACACGCGCTGGTTGCCCTGGTCGACGATGTACCGGTTGCCGGCGGGGTCGACGAAGATCGCAGTGGGCGTGGAGAGTGCCTGGTCGCCACACAAGGAGATACAGGTCGGTGCGACGGTCTGAGCGAGCGTCGTACCGGTGGCGAGCATGACGATGTCGCCCTCGCCGGCCGCGACGGTGGTGTTGTTCGTGTCGGCGACGTAGAGATTCCCGGCGCCGTCGACGAACACCCCGTAGGGGTTGTACAGCTTGTTCGCCAAGGGCTGGAACTCACCGCCGCTGAGCGCGGTCTGGCCCGAGGTGGCGCCGGGCGCCCACTTCTGGATGCGGTTGTTCCACATGTCGGCCACGTAGACGTTGCCCGCGGTGTCCAGCGCGACGTCGGCGGGGCTGTACAGCTGGTCGTCGGCGGAGCCTGCGGACCCGGTGCCGGCCACCGTGACCCCGGAGCGGGCGATGCGCTGGACACGGTTGTTGACCGTGTCGGCGACGAGGAGCCCACCCGCACCGTCGAGCCACAACCCCTGCGGCCCGGACAGCTGGTCGGCGGCCGCACCCTGGCCGTTGCCGCCGGCGACGGTGACACCCTCGGTGGCGCCGGGTGCCCACATCTGGACCCGGCTGTTGTTCGTGTCGGCCACGTAGACGTTGCCCCAGCCGTCGGCCTGCGCGGCGCCGGGCCAGCACAGCTGACCCGGCCAGGGGCCCCCGCCGCCGCTGCAGCCGTTGCCCCCGGCGATGGTGGTGCCCTCGGCAGCACCGGGGGTCCACAGCTGCACCCGGTGGTTGTACGTGTCGGCGATGTACAGGTTCCCCCCGCTGTCGAGATACAGCCCGCTCGGGTTGTACAGCTGGTCGGCGGCCGCGCCCAGACCGTTGCCGCCGGCAACGGTGACCCCGACGATGGCCCCGGCCGCCCAGCGCTGGACCCGGTTGTTGAGGCTGTCGGTGACCCAGATGTCGCCGAGGTCGTTCACGAACAGTCCCTCGGGCAAGTAGAGCTGGCTCGCCGCCGAGCCCGGTCCGTTGCCGCCCGCCACCGTGACTCCCGAGGTCGCCCCGGGTGCCCACCGCTGCACGCGGTTGTTGAGGGTGTCGGCCACGTACACGTTGCCGGCACCGTCCACGAACACGGCCATGGGCTCGTTGAGCTGGTTCGGGGCCGAGCCCGGTCCGTTGCCGCCGGCGACGGTGACTCCCGAGGTCGCCCCGAGCGCCCAGCGCTGCACCCGGTGGTTGTCCATGTCGGCCACGAAGAGGTTGCCCGAGGCGTCGAGGAACACGGCGTTCGGCTGGTCGAGCTGGCCGGCGCCGCTGCCGGCGCCGTTGCCGCCGGCCACGGTGTCGACGACGACGGCCAGCTCGGCGCTGGCGGCTGCCGGTACCGCCAGCCAGGCGACGGCGGCCAGGAGCAGCAGCACGGCCGCACGGACGCGGTGCTTCCGGCGTTCCACGGACACAACGGCTTCGGCGTTCGCCACGGGATTCGTCCCTCTTGCCCGCGCCAGCGGCCTCGATCCCAAGCGCAGCGCGACCCGACGGGCCGGATCGTATACGCGGCACGCGCCGGTTACGTCACCCGGTTCGGGTGACGTAACCGGCGCGCCCGAAGCGTTCAGAGCGGCACGCTCAGGACCGGACGTAGAACGCCTCGCGTTCGGCGGAAGGCGGCACGATGGGGATCTCGGCGTCGCTGAGCGGCTTGAGGTAGTGCTTGCGGGCCAGCGCGGCTTCGATGTAGGGCGCCAGCTCCTCGTCCTTGCGGGCCAGGCGCTCCTCGCGGCCCTCGGCGAAATGGGGCAGCACGTCGGAGGCGAACAGCTCGAGGCTCTCGCAGATGTGCTCGTGACGGATCTTGCCGCCCTGCTGCAGGAACACGATCTGGTCGACCCCGGCGTCCTGGAACTGCCCGACGAGCTCGCGGTAGTTCTCGGGTGTGCCGATACCGGGGGCGATCACGGTGGGCAGGTCGGGGCCGCGCAGCTCCTCGTACTCCTCCCACAGCCGGCTGCGGCCGGGACGGGTCTCGTTGGCCACCAGGGCGTTCACCGCGTAGCGGAAGAACTGGAAGCCGTCGATGCCACGGCGGCGGGCCTCCTCGGCGTCACGGTGGATCGAGAACCCGGCGACCATGGCGATGTTGGCGTTGACCGCATGACCGATGGGCACACAGTCCTCGCTGCGGATGATGTCGTAGTACAGCTGCGCCCAGCGACGGGCCTCGTCGGGGTCCACGAAGCTGAAGGCCAGGGCGCCGAGGCCGTTGCGGGCCGCGACCTCAATGGTCTTGCGGTTGGTGCAGGCCATCCACATGGGCGGGTGCGGCTTCTGGCGGGGCTTGGGCAGCACGTTGCGGCACGGCATCGAGAACCCCTCGCCCTCGTAGCCGGGGTAGGGCTCCATGACCATCATGTTGGCGATCTGCTCGGCGGCCTCGAGGGACAGCGCCTGCTTGCGCTGGGCGTTGATGCCGTAGCCCCGCAGCTCGAGCCGGGTGGCGCCTTCGCCGATGCCGAACTCGGCACGGCCGTTGGAGATGAGGTCCAACATGGCAACGGTCTCGGCGGTGCGCGACGGGTGGTTGTAGTTGGGGATGACCTGGCGGATGCCCAGGCCGATACGGATGCGTTCGGTCTTGGCCGCCAGCGACGCCAGGAACACGTCGGACGCCGAGCAGTGCGAGTACTCCTCCAGGAAGTGGTGCTCCACCGCCCAGGCGTGGTCGATGCCCAGCTTGTCGGCCAGCACCACCTGCTCGGTGGCCTCTTGGACGATGCGGTACTCGCTCTCCTCGTCCCAGGGCTTGGGGACCTGCAGTTCGTAGATCATGCCGAACTTCATGGGATCTGCCTTTCCTCGGTGCAGGGCGGGGCCGCCCGTCGCCCCGTTCCCCCCGTGGCCGAGTCCCGCTCGAGTGGGACGCCGCTGCGGCGGGGCGACGCGCGCAACGTACCGGACCGACCCGAGTCCGGCAACCACAACCTGTCCGGCCCATCGATCGGTCCTGGCCAGCGATCGGTCCTGGCCAGCGATCGGTCCTGGCCAGCGGGTCCGGACGGTGCGGAAGCACACCGCAGACATTCAGCATGTGGCCGGCGCTCGACCGGCGGCGCGCGATCGCTGCGCTACCGTGGCCGACTCGTCGCTGCCGACCCACCAGGAGCAACCGTGCGTCATCGACCGCAAGGCCGTCGGATCAGTCCCGACTCTGTTCGTCGTGATGCTGCTCGATGCGCCCGGGTGGGGCGATGAGCGCTGGTTGGCAGCCGGGCGGTCGCTTCGTGGGCAAGGTTGCCGTGATCACCGGCGGGACCTCCGGCATCGGTCTGGCCACCGCCGAGCGACTGGTCGCCGAGGGTGCCCGGGTGGTGGTGGCCGGTCGCAGTGCCGAACGGGGCCAGGCGGTCGCCGCAGCCCTCGGGGCCGACCATGCCCGGTTCGTTCCGACCGACGTGACCGACCGCGCGTCGCTCGATGCGCTGTACGCCGCCACGGTCGACGCGTACGGTCGCCTCGACGTGGTGGTCAACAGCGCCGGGGCGGTATCGGTGGTGCCCTTCGGCCGGATGAAGCCGGAGCAGTGGGCCCGGACCATCGCCGTCAACCTCACCGCGGTGTTCGACTCCTGCCAGGCCGCACTCCCCCATCTCCGTGCCACCCTCGCTGCGGGACTCGTGGCGCAGACGGCCATCGTCAACGTGGCCTCGCTCGACGCAGTGGGCGGCGACAAGGGCATGACGGCGTACGGGGCGGCCAAGGCCGGGGTGGTCAACTTCAGCCGCAGCCTGGCCCTGGAGCTGATCAGCGAGGGGATCCGGGTGAACTGCGTGTCGCCTGGTGCGGTGGACACCGCCATGACCGTCAGCACCGCCGGGGACCCCGACCATGCCGCGGAGTTCGGCCGGCACATACCGGCGGGTAGGTTCGGGCGGCCCGAGGAACTCGCTGCGGCTATCGCCTTCGTGGCGGCGGACGAGGCGGCGTTCATGGTGGGCGCCAACCTGGCGGTCGACGGCGGGGTCACCTGCGCCACCGGCCACCCTGACCTGCTGGCCATGTTCGGCATGTCCTGACCGCAGGCAGGCCCCGATCACGACCCCACCCGCACGCGACAGCGCTGCGGCCCGGGAACCGAGCCGCAGCGCCATCAGGGATTGGGGTGGTTAGCCCCGTGCCGGGATCACCCGCACTTGCTGGTGGAGGCCGACCAGGCGCAGTTCTGTGACTTGCCGTTGAGGTCGATCAGCGCGCCCTGGACCTTCCAGGTCTGGCTGGCCGAGTCGAACTGGTTGAACTGGCCGCCCTCGATGATGAAGGAGTCCTTGTTGCCGTTCATCGAGGAGCGCAGGCCGTACACGTGGGTCGGCGGAGTCATGTTTATGGCCCGGTGGGCCACCATGACGTTGGAGCGGTTGAGGCCGCCCGGCAGGGCCTGGGCGATGAGCAGGGTCTGCACGTACGGCCAGGCGTAGGCGAAGCCGTTGCCGAGCGAGCTCGAGGAGTTGGGGTCGATGCCCTTCTTGGTCAGCAGGTCCTTGATGAAGACCATCCAGGGATCGGCGTTGAGCGACGGATCCTTGTTGTCCTTGATGCCCGGGTTGAAGATCCACCACTTGTTGGAGGCGGAACCGTCGCCGCCGACCTTCTCCTTGGAGATGAAGCTGGTGCCGGCGCAGGTGAGCGGCTGGAAGAGGTACTTGACCTTCTCCTTCATGCCGTTCTGGGCGGCCTCGACCACGGCCTGGGTGCAGGACGTGCCGGCGGTCATGGCGATGAACACCGTGCAGTTCTTCGATGCCAGGGTGGTCATCGGGTCGGTGATGGTGGGAGCGGTGGGCTCGATGGTCTCGGTGAAGAACTCGACGCGGTCCTTCAGCTTGGCCGACTGGGCCAGGTAGGAACGGAAGCCGGCGTCGTAGACCTTGCCGAAGTCATTGTTCATGACCAGGGCGCACACCACGATCTTGTTGTCCTTGGGGAACTCGTCGAGCTTCTGCTCGATGAAGTTGCCCCACAGCTGGGTTTCCGTTGTGTAGGAAGGCACCGGTGCGCCCGAGGTCCACGGGTGGTTCACCGGATCGCCAAACGCCGGGTGGCCGGTCATGGCGAGCACGTGCGGCACGCAGCGCTGGTTGATCTTGTCGTAGGTCTTCATGGTGGCCGGGGTGCCCAGCGTCCAGATGTTGAAGACCTTTTCCGAGTCGAGCAGTTCGTCGACGTTGGGGATGGCCCGGGTGGGGTCGTACCCGTCGTCCTTCTGGACGTAGACGGCCTTGCGGGTCTTGCCGGTCGAGTCCTTGAACGCACCCTTGTCGTTGTAGTAGTTGAGCAGGGTGTCGATGGACTTGCCGTAGTTGCCGTAGTCGGCCAGCGTGCCGGACAGGGCGAGGGACTGGCCCACCTTGAAGGTGGTATCGGTGATGCCCTCGGTGTTGCTCCAACCGGCGGCACACTTGGTCATGTCGACGGTGAAGCCCTCGGGGCCGGTGATGGTCTTGCCATCAGCGGAGAGTCCCCACTTGTTGTCGGTGATCCGCTTGACGACGGCGGCGCGCTCGGTCTCCCA
>CANJRG010000016.1 GCA_947476745.1 Acidimicrobiia bacterium
ACCGCCGACACCGCTCCACAAGGTCACGTCGAGGTCACAAGTCGGCATGGCAGCTCGGCGGCAGCCGGGTCACACGCAGCTGCCGCGGTGATCGGCGCCGTATCCGACATCAGCGGACCTCGCCTCGAGACCTCTTGCCGACGCCCGTCATACGGTTGTACGCTTTTCGGTATGAGCGCCTCGGAACGGGTTACCGTGTCCTTGCCCGCCGAAGTCCGACAGGCCGCACAGCGCGTAGCCGAAGCGACCGGCGTGCCCTTCTCGGCCGTGGTCCAGGACGCACTCACCACCTGGCTGCGCTCCCGGCTGGTGGACGCCTGGTTGGCAGAGCACCAAGCGGACCACGGCGAATTCGACGAAGACGAACTTCGCGCCGTCGCCGCCGAAGCGGGCGTGCCGTACCTGCCCCCCAGCGCCCGCAGCAGCGCAGCATGAACCTTGTCCTTGACGCCGGCGCGCTCATCGGCATCGACCGCGACGACCGCCGGGTCGCAGCACTGATCGAACTGGGCCGACGCGCCGGTGCGGAACTCATCAGTACCACACCCGTGATAGCTCAAGCCTGGCGAAACGGCGCCCGCCAAGCCCGACTCGCACGAGCCCTGCCAATGATCGACGTACGACCTGTCCAACTCGGCGACGCCAAGACCGCGGGCGAACTCCTGGCCGCCACCGACACCAGCGACGTCGTCGACGCCCTCCTCGCCCAACTCGCCCAACCCGGCGACCAAATCCTCACCAGCGACCCCGCCGACCTCGCTGATCTCCTCGCAGCGCGCCACATCACCGCGACCATCGTCACCATCTGAGAGGCCGGAGCGGTTCGGCGCGTTGGTGCACCGACCAGCTTGCCCGGATAATCAGCCCCCTTGCCACACAGTCAGCACGACACACGGGAGCGACATCACAGGCGAGTGCGAGGATGACTCGGTCACATAACGGCGCTCGCTGAACTTCCTCGGTGGTGCTGATCGCCCACAGACCGATCTGACCGCCCGGCGCGCCGCACAAAATAGCTTCTGAATGAGCCAAATAAAGGGTGGGCGCGGAGGGACTCGAACCCCCGACATCTGCCTTGTAAGGGCAGCGCTCTAACCAACTGAGCTACGCGCCCTAGGCAACCTCAGGCTATCGGGTGTCCGGCGAGGGACTCCAACGGCCGGCGCAGCCCGCCTTCAGCAGCGCTGCGCCAGCACCGGGCCGGGTTCGGGTCCTTCCAGGGCGGCCATGGCGGTCGATGTCTCGGGCTGCAGAGCGGGAAGCGCGTCTCGCTTGAACCAACGCACCTCGACGACTTCGGCCGACGTCGGCCGGACGGTCGGGACGGGACCGGACAGTTCGAGCCGGGCCCGGAACACGAAGTCGAGCCGACGCGCCACCGGGTCGATGACCAGACGACCCGGCCCGGTGAGCTCAACATCCAGCCCGACCTCCTCGCGAACCTCCCGGCACGCTGCGTCCTGGGGGCTCTCCCGCCGGGCCAGCAAGCCACCGGGCAGGCCCCAGTCGCGGCGATAGCTCTGCCGGATCAGCAGCACCCGACCATCCTCCGCTTCGATGAGCACGATCGATCCGGCCGAGAAGGTCGGACCGGCGCGACGCACCAGGAAACGGCGCGCCGACACGGGCAGTCTCCGGTAGCCCCGCAGGGCGAGCCGATGCACCCGCCAGCGCAGCGGCGGCGGGCTCACGGCGCGACCGGCGAGCGCAACGCGTGACCCGAGGCGTCCGGCCAGCGCCTACGCAACTGCTCTCGTAGGCCCGCGGGACCTGCAACCGGCGTGCGGCGCGCCCCGTGCTCGAGTACCACCAGGTCGCGCCCGTGGACGTCCTCGACGTCGATGCCCGCCTCGCGGGCCACCAGGAGCCCGCCGAGGTAGTCCCACACCCCATGGGCGTCCACCGAGCAGTCCAGGTATGCATCGGCCTGGCCCGCTGCCACCGCGCACAGGTCCAGGGCCAGAGCCCCCAGTGCCCGGTACTGGCGCCAGCCGAGGTGGACCCGGGCATGGCCCGACAGCAGCACCAGCGCCTCGCCCAGCACGGTGGTCCGTCCCGCCGGCGAGCGCAACGGGTGGCCGTCGCGGGTCGCCCCGGCGCCGCGTACCGCCTGGAACTCCTCGCCGGTGGCAAGGTTGCGGACCAAGGCAACCCGCGGACCCGAGGCGTCAACCACGCAGAGCGACACCGCGTACCACGGAAACCCCGATGCAGCGTTGGTCGAACCGTCAAGCGGATCGACGACCACGACCATGGCGTCCTCGGCGACCCCGGGCAGAAGGCCGGACTCCTCGCTCAGGATCGCCAGGTCGGCTTCGGCGAGGACATCGAGCACCGCCTTGTCGGTGGCCAGATCGCTGTGGTGCTGGCTGAGGCTGCCCGACACCAGGTGGCGTGGCGCCGTCGCCAGCGCCCTCGCCGCGGCATCGGCCGCACGGCCCAGCAGCACCAACAACGCCCCGTCGTTCACAACACGATGGTATTGCACACCACCGGTTGCCTCATCGATGCGGTGACGCGCCGTGAACGGCCCACCCACTACCATCAGGCCGAGCTTCATCGAAGGAGACCGTCAGCTTGGCCGTGATCGACGTGCCGGGGTTCGTAGCTGATCTGAAGGATCACGCTGTCGACCACGGTTTCCACATTCACGAAGAGCGCCACTTCGTGGAGACGTACTCCTTGCGTCAGACCTGGGAAGTAGAACTGCATCCCGAGGACGCGTGCGACGGACCGCTCCACCTCCATCTCTCCCTCGATGTCGACCCGCGCTCGCTCCTCGCCTTCGAGGACGCCGTGATCGCCCTCGCCGATGACGAGGACCCGCCGGACGCCTTCCACTTCCCGATGTTGTTCAACTGGTCGCTGCCGCCGCTGCAGCATCTGCCCGACCTGCTCGTGCTGGCCACTGACCTCGCCGGCATCGGCGGCCCGGACCTACCCATCGAGGTTTCGGCGATCGACTCCACCGCCACGGTCACCGATGCCCCTGAGCGGACAATCACCATCACCGCCCGCGCCGAGGTCTCCCTGGCGAAGATCCTGATGGGTCAACAACTGCTGTGTGACGAGCTCGAACGGTGCAAAGAGGTCAGCCTCTACCTGCTCGAACGGGCCGCGACCTGGCTCGAGGGCAGCTGACCGGACCGCGGTCGGTTCGGACCGGGAGTCCGAACCGTTCCTTGGTGGGACGCACGGCCACCTGACGTTGGTCGAAACGTGCCCGGGGTTCGCCCAACGCCGACAGCGCGGCGACCACGCGAAGCGGCCACCGGGTTGACCCGGTGGCCGCCTTCAGAGCTTCGAGTTCGGGCCCTTCAAACCATGGCCGAACGTCGTGGTCAGGCGTTGCGCCAACGGATCGCCGCAGCGGACAGCAACAGACCGGTGGCGAGCAGGGCCAGACCGACCCGGCCGAGATCGCCCTGAGAACCACCCGTCTTCGGAAGCGGCACTGCACCGGTGGTCGCGGTCTCCGCAGGACCCGCCGTGCTGATCGGCGGACGAACCGTCGTCGAGGACTGCGGAATGGTGGTCGACTGAGCCGGCGAGGAGGTCGAGCTCGGCGGCTGCGAAGTGGAGGTGGTCGACGCCGGTGAGCTCGTCGACGAACTCGGCGGGCTGCTCGTGGTGGTGCTCGACGACGTGGTGGTCGTGGTCGAACTCGTCGGGGTCGACGTTGAGCTGGAGGCCGGGGCGGACGTGGTGGAGGCCGGCGGACGGCACTCCTCGGCACCGGCGGGCAGGCCCGGAGGCGCTCCCGGCTCGGGGCACGGCGTCGGGGTGCAGTCGCCCGATCCACCGTTGTTGGCCGAGATCAGCATGTTGAAGCCGCCATTGGACGAGTAGAACGACCCGTCGGGGCCCACCACCCGCAACGGCGGGCCGGCCGTCGCGTCGTACTGGTAGCAGTTGACCTCACCGGCGTCGGCCAAGTCGAGCGCCAAGGTACCAGTGCACGCGTCGCCGCCCGGTCCGCAGTAGCTCCAAACGTTCAAGTACTGGTTCGTGGTCGGGTCGAACCCAGGCGTCAGCGCAATCTTGCGCGACAGCGACAGCCCGACGTTCTCGCAGCCCGTCGCAAACCCGGTCCACGTCATCGTGATGGTGGCACCGGATGGGATGACGCCGAGATCACGCAGACTGGAAACCGGGGTCCCGCCGTTGACCGAGAACTGCTCTCCGCGCAGCAGCGAGGCACCCTCGCTGGTGCAGCCGTCAGGAATGAGGCCGAGCCCGAGCGGGTACTGCCCGTAGTCGGTCACCGGAGGTGGGCTCGCCGTCTGAGCACCGGTGGCGCCCAGAGCAGGAGCCACCCCGAACCCGAAGACCATCAGGGCAACCACGCCCAACATCACGGCGCTGAAGCGCTTGGACCTCATCGTGCCCGTCTCCGCTTTCTGATCACTGAATCGGTGCACGCCAGAGCGACCACCCATGAACGACCCCCAACAGGCCTGGGCGCAACATACTGTCCGGGCGCCTGCTGCGTGTGGATGGTCGTCCGGTTCGGAGGGTGCTGTCGGGGCCCGTCCGCTTCCGCTCGGGCGGGCGCCGTCCGGTGCCCTGCGCGGCCCGCTGCCCGAGGCCCGACCTGTCCTCGCCTCCGGGGGTGAAACGCCGGGTGGTATCACCGGGTTTGTCGCCGCACCTGCTAGCCTGCCCGCGTCCTTCCGGGGTAGCTCAACCGGCAGAGCAGCGGACTGTTAATCCGTTGGTTGAGAGTTCGAGTCTCTCCCCCGGAGCGTCGGGGGTGTAGGTCGCCGAGCGACCGACACCCCGTGCGTCTCCACCTCTGGCGGACGTCGAGCCCGAGGGGGTCGCTGCGCATCGGCGGTGCGGTCATGCCGAGGCCGGGCAGCCTCTACGATGGTTGGCCTGGGGCCCGTAGCTCAGTGGTCAGAGCAGGCGACTCATAATCGCTCGGTCGTGGGTTCGATACCCACCGGGCCCACCAGTTCGTGACCCCAACGGCGCCGTGCGCCGGGTCGCCCCGTCGTGCTGAGCTCCGTCGGACCTCCCGATCGACCCGCACACGCTGCCGGCCGAGCGGACGTCACCGGAGTGGGCAAGGATGACGAGATGCTGCACGATCGCCTGAACATCGGGCTCATGTTCTCCTTCCGCAACCCTGCGCCGTGGCGCCGGCCCTTCGCCGAGGTCTACGCCGAGGAGCTCGCGCTCATCCGCCGGGCGGAGGACCTCGGTATCGACACCATCTGGCTGACCGAGCACCACTTCGTCGACGACGGCTACTCCCCGTCGGTCATCACCATCGCCTCCGCCATCGCGGCGATGACCGAACGGGTGCGCATCGGGTTCAACCTGTTGCTGCTTCCGCTGCACAACGCCGTGCGTGTGGCCGAGGACATCGCCACCGCCGACGTCATCTCGGGCGGCCGACTCGACCCCGGCTTCGGGCAGGGCTACGCACCGCACGAGTTCGCCGGGTACGGCATACCGCTGTCGGAGCGGCTGTCGCGCTTCGTCGAGGGCCTCGACGTGTTGCGCGGCCTGTGGTCCCAGGACACGTTTTCCTACCAGGGACGGCATTACCAGATCGACAAGGCCCGTCTCGTGCCCAAGCCGGTGCAGGACCCGATGCCGCTGTGGCTCGGCGCCACGACACCGGCAGGGGTTCGCCGAGCCGGTCGCCTCGGCGCCAACCTGCTTGGCGTCGGCGCCGCCGTGTTGCAGCAGGACTACGAGGCGGCCCTGACGGCCGCAGGCCACGACGTCGCCGCGGCCAAGGTGTTGCAGCTGCACTGGGGCCACGTCGCGGACTCGGTGGACGCCGCGTGGGACGAGTCCGGCGCCCACTTCCACCATCTGATGACCGTGTACCAGGAGTTCGCCAACGCCTCCGGCGGCCAGGGCGGTCCGAAGCCAGGTGAGGTCCCTCCGGTCGAGGAATTGCGTGACCCCAAGGCCCGGCTCATGTTCCGTCCCGCCATCGGCGACGCCGAGGCGGTAGCCCGGGTGCTCAACCACTCGCTCGGCAAGACACCGACCACCCACCTCGCCATGGGCATCCTGCCCGGCATGGCGCCGGAACGGATCGGCCGGTTCATGGAGCGCTTCGTGGACGAGGTGGTCCCCCGTCTGAACTGACGACCGACGTGGTGCCCGTCAGGGACGTTCACCCTGGGCGCCGGCCAGGCGGTCCCATGCGACGCGAACGGCCTCGGTGAGCCATCGGTCGCCGGCCCCGAACTGGACCTCGACCATGGGCGAATGGTCGAGCGCGGACTCGAAGCTCATCGCCCGGTCGCGGTAGTAGGCGGTCGACGGTTCGCCGAGAATCGCTCGGCGCAGGTCCCGATCGGCGATGCGCTCGGCACGAACGGACAGGTCGGCCTCGACCCCACGCTTGAGCCGCAGGACGAACTCGGGACGGGCCAGCAGGTTGGCGAACCAGTCCCGGGGCTGGTGCAGGACCCCGGCCTTGCCGGCGTTGGGTGTGCCGCAGATGAACAGCCGGCCGTACAGCGGCGTCGTCCAGATCTCGGTGACCCGTGTCAGGCCGCTGCGACGGCCCACCGTGACGATGTCGACCGTCCGCTCCGACAACAGGCTGGTCAGGATCTGCTCACGGCTCGCCATGTCCCCCACGGTAGAGGTCGTCACCCCTGCCCGGCCGCCTGCAGCGGATCGGACCGCCTACCTCTCCGCTCTGACACGAGGGATGCCGTGGTAGCCGGCCTACAGCGACCGTACGGCTGCGCATCGACGCCCACGCCGGCCTCGAACACGTCCGCATCATCACCTCTGGCCCGCACCCGGCGATCCACCGGCTGCGCGCCCTGAGCTGACCACGGTGCCGTTCCGGTCGGTACGGCGTGTTGTCGCGGCACCGACCGGAACCGGCCGAGGGATGTTCGGTGCGGATCAGACAGCGAGGGACCGGTTGTAGGTGGCGTCGCCGAAGCCGAGAAGGCAGAAGAACACGAACGGCAACACGATCATGCCGAGGGCGAACCCGCCTCCCTTGCCGAAGCCCTTCGCCACCCCGATCAGCACCAGCACCAGCACCACGAAGTTCACGAACGGGATCAACATCAGTAGAACCCACCAACCGGGCTTCCCGCCGATCTTGCACATCAGATAGAAGTTGTAGATCGGGATGATGCAGCCCCAGCCGGGCTCGCCGGCCTTCTCGAACATCTTCCATTGCGCCACGATGGCCACGACGGCCAACGCCAGAACGAGCAGGGTGATGACCAAGCCGCCACCCGCTGCGCCATTACTTGCAGCCACATACATGTGCGTACCCTTCCGTCTGCCCGCGAGCAGATCCCGCCGACGGCGAACCTTAGCCCTGCTCCGGTGGGGCCCGCGGCAGGTCAGGAACGCGAGCCCGCGCCGCGGTCGAAGCTCAGGGTGACGTCACCGTCCACCGGGTGTGCCTGACAGGTCAACACGAACCCTTGCTGGATCTCGACCTCGGTCAGCGCATAGTTCTTGGTCATGCGTACCGTGCCGTGCGTGACGTGGGCCTTGCAGGTGGCGCACATGCCGCCCTTGCACGCGAAGGGCACCTCCGACCGTGCTGTACGGGCGTAGTCGAGCAACGTCGGGCCGTCCGGGTCGATCGGAACAACCGAGCTACGCCCGTCGAGGGTGAAGGTCATCTGCAGCCGTTCTGCGCCGGCGCCGTCGGGTACGTCGAGCCGCTCGATGCGCTGATCGAAGAACAGCTCGCTGTGCAGCTTGGCCTCGGGTACGCCGAGCTCGGCCAACGCGCCACGGAGGTCTTCGACCATGTCCAACGGACCGCACAGGAACCAGGCGTCCACCGCCGCCACGTCGAGAAGGGACCGGGCGAGCTGACGGAGCTTGTCACCGTCGACCCGGCCCTCGAACAACGGGACCTCGTGTGACTCGCGGCTGAGGACGTGCACCACCTGGAAGCGCTCGGGGAAGCGGTTCTTCAGCCCCTCGAGTTCCTCGAGGAACATGATGGTCGACGACGCCCGGTTGCCGTACACCAACGTGACGCGGCTGGCGGCCTCGACCTCGAGCACCGCAGCGATGATCGACAGCACCGGGGTGATGCCCGAACCGGCTGCCAGTGCCACGTAGCTCCCGCTGGTCGGCGCCGACGGCTGGTGCCCGAACTCGCCGATCGGGGCCATCACCTCGAGGGTGTCGCCGTCGCGCAGCTCGGTGTTGGCCCACGTCGAGAACCGACCGCCCGGTATGCGCTTGACCGCCACCGAAGGACGGCCACACCCGGGGCGGCTCCAGATCGAGTACGAGCGGCGGACGTCCTCGCCGTCGAGTTCGGCCCGCAGCACCAGGTGCTGGCCCGGCACATGCCGAAAACGGTCCTGCAGGGCCTCGGGAACCTCAAAGCTGATCCGCACCGAATCGTCGGTCTCGGCTTCGACGGCCACGGTGAGCCGGTGGAATTCGACGGGCACCTACAGCTCCTTGAAGTAGTCGAACGGTTCCTCGCAGCGCCGGCAGCGGTACAACGCCTTGCATGCCGTGGACCCGAACTCGCTGACCAGCGTCGTCTGCCTGGAGGTGCACCGCGGACAGGCCACCGCAGGACGCACGAACAGCGGGCTCGGGCCGGCATCGGGCCCGGCCGATGCCGGGTGCGGGGCCGCGATGCCGTAGTCGACCAGCTTTGCCCGGCCCTCGGGGGTGATCCAGTCGGTGCTCCATGCCGGTCGGAACACGGTGTCGACCTCGGCCCGGAGTCCTGCCGCGGCGAAGGCACCGACGATGCGGGCGGCGATGTCCTCCATCGCCGGGCAGCCGGAGTACGTGGGGGTGATCGTCACCACGAAGGTCCCGTCGCGCTCCTCGACCTTGCGCAGCACGCCGAGGTCGGCGATGGTCAGCACCGGCACCTCGGGGTCGGTGACCGTGGCGGCGATGGCCCACGCCTGGGTCGTCGCGTCGGACGACGCCGCCACGTACCGGTCGGTATCGGGCACGGCCGGAACGAGCGAGAACGCGTTCACCACTCGACCCCGGGATTGGCCCGGTACAGCGCCTGCAGCTCAGGCAGCAGATGACCCAGCAACTCGGTGTGCAGTCCCTGACGCCCGCCGATGCGCTGGTAGGGATCCTCCGGCAGGCGTAGGCCGGCCTGGGCCAGCACACCGTTGACCGCAGTGTCGAACCGTGGCCGGATCGAGACCGGGTCCACCGCAAGGCCGTCGGCCACCAGGGCCGCCTCGACCTCGTCGGCCGCGAACAGGTCGGAGGTGAACGGCCACATGGCGTCGATCGCCACCTGCATGCGGCGGTGGCTCTCCTCCGTCCCGCCACCGAGTCGCACCACCCAGGTGCAGGAATGACGCAGGTGATACCGCGCCTCCTTGGCCGCCTTCTCGGCGATACCGGCCAGACGATCATCGACACTGCCGGAAAGGCCCTCGTACAGCGGTACCTGGTAGGCGTCCACGAAGAGCTGACGGGCCATGGTGTGCGCGAAGTCGCCGTTGGGCTGTTCCATCAGGACGGCGTTGCGGAACCCGCGTTCGTCGCGCAGCATCGCCAGTTGGTCCTCGTCACGGCCGGCGCCCTCGACCTCGGCCGCGTAGGTGAGGAAGTTGCGGGCTTGACCGAGATGGTCGAGGCAGACGTTGGCCACGGCGATGTCGGACTCGAGCTCCGGCATCCGGGACAGCAGAGCCCCGAGCTGCTGGCCCAGGACGAGGTTGTCGTCCCCGAGCCGGAGCAGGTACGTGAAGAGCGCCGCAGACGTGCTCACAGGTGCCCCACCTCGTCGGGGATGGTGTAGAAGGTCGGATGCCGGTAAGGCTTCGAGTCCCCGAACCAATCGTCGCGGCCATCGGGATCGGAGGCGACAATTGCTGCGGAAGGCACCACCCATAGCGAGACGCCCTCCGCCCGCCGGGTGTACACATCGCGGGCGTGCTGCAACGCAGTGTCGGCGTCGGGGGCGTGCACACTGCCGGCATGGACGTGGTTCAGACCACGCTTGGCCCGTACGAACACCTCCCACAGCGGGTAGCCCCCGACCGTCGGAGCGGACGTCGTCGTTGCACGGTCGGTCATGTCGTCCCTACCTACGCCGTGGCCGCGAGACCGCGGCCTTCCTGCTTGGCGGCGTGGGCCAACGCGGCCTCACGCACCCAGGCACCGTCCTCCCAGGCCTTCACCTTGTGGGCCAGCCGTTCCCGGTTGCACGGCCCGTTGCCGCGCACCACCTCCCAGAAGGCGTCCCAGTCGATCTCGCCGAAGTCCCAGTGGCCCCGCTCCTCGTTCCAGGCCAGGGCCGGATCGGGCACGGCCAGGCCGAGGAACTGAGCCTGGGGCACGGTCTGGTCGACGAACTTCTGGCGGATCTCGTCGTTGGTCTCGACCTTGATGCCCCACTGCATGGACTGCTCGGTATGGGTCGACTGCTCGTCGGGCGGGCCGAGCATGGCGAGGGACGGCCACCACCACCGGTTCAGGGCGTCCTGGGCCATCTCCCGCTGAGCCTCGCTGCCGCGGGCCAGGGTCATCATGATCTCGAAGCCCTGGCGCTGGTGGAAGGATTCCTCCTTGCAGACTCGCACCATGGCCCGGGCGTAGGGCCCGTACGAGGTCCGGGTGAGCGCCACCTGGTTGGCGATGGCGGCGCCGTCCACCAGCCAGCCGATCGCCCCGACATCGGCCCACGACAGGGTCGGGTAGTTGAAGATCGACGAATACTTCTGGCGGCCCTGGTGCAGCAGGTCGTTCAGCTCGTCGCGGGAGATCCCCAGGGTCTCGCACGCCGAATACAGGTACAGGCCGTGCCCCGCCTCGTCCTGCACCTTGGCCACCAGGATGGCCTTGCGCCGCAAGCTCGGGGCCCGGGTGATCCAGTTCCCCTCGGGCTGCTGGCCGATCACCTCTGAGTGCGCATGCTGGGCGATCTGGCGGATCATCGTGCGCCGGTACGCCTCGGGCATCCAGTCGCGCGGTTCGATCTTCTCGCCGGCCGCGATCAACTGATCGAAGCGCTCAGCGGGCGTCGGCCCCGCCGCGGTGACCGTGGACTGCTCCATGTCAGCTGTTCCCCCATCCCGCCCCGCCGGCGACACCGGCAGAAGCGACGCTCATGCGCACCATCGCGGTGGCGAGACATCCGCCATCGCGATACATCGATAACTCGATGTACTCAGTATCATGTATCATGTTGGCACCGTCAAGGATCGATCTGCGGCCGGCCACCCACGGCGGCATGCCCCCGGAGACCACGTGCAGCCCACGACCAGCCCGGCACCGCCGGACCCCGCCCCACCATGGCCCGACATCGCCGCGATGGCGCGCAACTTCGGTGAGCGACCCGACATTTCGGCACGCTCAGTCCTCGTGACGATCTTCGGCGACTCGGTGGTCCCCACCGGTGGCGAGATTTGGCTGGGCGATCTCATTGAACTGTGCGCACCCTTCGGCTTCAGCGACCGCCTCGTGCGGACCTCGATGTTCCGGCTCAGCAACGAGGGTTGGTTCGAGATCGAACGGGTCGGACGGCGCAGCCGCTACCGCCTCACACCCTCCGCAACCGGCGAGTTCTCCGCCGCCGACGACCGCATCTACCGGGCGCCGGGCCCCCGATGGCCCGACCCGGGATGGGACGGCACCTGGACCCTGGTGATCCTCGACGTGCTCGCCGATCGAGCGAACCGCGACCGCCTCGCCACCACCTTGCGGCGCCGCGGCTTCATGGAGCTGTCACCGGGCACCATGGCCACCCCGCACGCCGAAGGCGCCCGTAGCGCCCACGACCTGCTGACGCGCCATCCCGGGGGCGTACCGGTGCCGGTGGCGCTCGCTCGGTTCGAGCAGCTCGGCGATCTCGTGGCCGGCGGCTGGCCGACCGGTGGATTCGGCCTCGAACCGCTGGCCGCGCGCTACCGCGCGCTGCTGGACCGCTATGGCTGGGCCGCTTCGACCCCTCCGCAGACCCCGACCGATCGTGACGCCTTCCTGGCCAGGACCATGCTGGTGCACGACTTGCGCCGAGTCCGGCTGGCCGACGCCGATCTACCGTCTCAACTGTGGCCACCGGACTGGCCCGCCCCGCAGGTACTCGGCCAAATTGCCCGGGCCTACCGCCTGCTGTCCCCCGGTGCGTGGCGCTGGCTGCAGGCCCGAAGTGGATCGGCCCGAGCCCCCCACCCGTTGCGCCGCTTCAGCTGACCGGCACGATCTCCGCAGCGTCGCCACGGTGCGCACTACGGTGACGCCGAGGAACGGACCGGCCCCCAGGAAGGGCGGCAACGATGGACATCGATAGGGAAGAGCCCCGGCTGCGCCGGCATGACGCGGGCCGGGCATCGGTGGGCAACGGCGTCGGCGCCCCGATCCTGGCCATCCCGGGCTCCGACGCCACACCGTTCGGTATCTACGGTCCGATCATGACCCGGGTCCCCGAGACCACCGATGCACGAAGGCTGTGGAACGGCGTGGTGGCCTGCGTCAGCACCGAGGGGCTCTGGGAACTGAAACGAACCCGCACCGTCCGACCCGACCCCGGTCCCCAACCGGTGTCGGCCTGAGGAGAGGAGCCAAAGCCGATGAGCCTGGCACCGCATCGTGTCGACTACCTACCCATCATCGACCGTCCCCGCATCGAGTGGCCCGGCGGCGCCCGGGTGGCGTGCTGGGTGGCACCCAACGTCGAGCACTACGAGTACCTGCCGCCCCGGGACAACCGGCGCAACCCCTGGCCCCGCACCCCGTGGCCCGACGTGCAGGGCTACGGCTACCGCGACTACGGCAACCGCGCCGGGTTCTGGCGAATGCTCGAGGCCTTCGATCGTTTCGACCTGCGGGCCACCGTGTCGCTGAACCTCGCGGTGTTCGAGCACTACCCCGAGGTCGGCGAGGCCATGGTGGAACGGGATTGGGAGGTGATGAGCCACGGCATCTACAACACCCGCTACCTCCACGACCTCAGCGAGGACGAGGAGCGCGAGTTCTACCGTGACTGCATCGACACCCTGGCCCGCCACACCGGCAAACCGCTACTGGGGATGCTGGGACCGGCCGTGTCCAACAGTGCCCGCACCCCCGACCTGATGGCCGAGGCCGGTCTGCTCTACCACGCCGACTGGATGCACGACGACCAGCCCGTGCCCATCATGGTGGAAACCGGTCGCCTGGTGTCGGTGCCGTACACCACCGAACTGAACGACGTGCCGGTGTTCCTGCAGCACTACGACACCGACGAGTTCGTCGCCATGGCCAAGGCCCAACTCGACCAACTTTGGCGGGAGGGCGAGCAGTCCGGCCGGGTCTTCTGCCTGGCACTGCACCCCTACCTGATGGGCATGCCGCACCGGATCGGCCAGCTCGAGGAGATCTTCGATCACCTCCGCAGCAAGGAAGGGCTCTGGCTGACCACCGCCGGCGAGATCGCCCAGCACTTTCTCGACCACCACTACGACGACTTCGTCGCCCATGCCGCGCGGTACCGTACCGACCCGGCCGGCGGAAAGGGGGCCTGACCGATGCCCGCACAACGCACCTACGGCATGGACCACGACCACTACGCCTGGTCGCCGTTGCCCGCCCGGCCGGTCCTGCGCTGGCCCGACGGCAAACAGCTCGCCCTGTGTGTCACCGTGCTGCTCGAGCACTACGAGTGGGAACCACCGGCCGACGCGTACAGCCTGCGGCGCCCCTCCGGCGGGATCTTCCCGTTGCCGGCACCGGACTTCATCCGCCTCACCCACCGCGAGTACGGCCACCGGGTCGGGATCTTCCGGGTGCTCGACACCCTCGCCGCACATGGCGTGCCCGCCACCGTCGCCGTCGATGCCCTCACGGCCGAGCACTACCCCTGGCTGACCCGCCACTGCCACGAACGTGGCGCGGAGCTGATCGGGCACGGGGTGGCGGCCACCCAGCTGATCACCTCCAAGATGAGCGAAACCGACGAACGCGCCACCATCGCCCGGTCGCTCGACGCGTTGCGCGCCATCACCGGTGCCACGCCAGCCGGTTGGCTCAGCCCCGAGGGCGCCGAGTCGGCGCGCACCCCAGCACTGCTCGCCGAGGCAGGCGTGCGCTACCTGTGCGACTGGCCCAACGACGAGCAGCCCTACCCCATGACCGTACCAAGCGGTACCCTCACGGCGTTGCCGATGTTCCTCGAGGCCGACGACGAGTTCGCATTGTGGACCCGTCGGATGTCGCTGCCACAGTGGACCGCGCTGGTGGTCGACGCCGCCCGCCGGCTGCACGACGACGGCGCCACCACCGGTCGGCTGCTGGTGCTGAACCTGCGACCGTGGCTGATCGGCCAGCCGTTCCGCATCGGCGCCCTCGCCGAGGCGCTGGCGAAGATCATGCAACTGTCGGGCGTCTGGGCCGCCACGGGCTCGGAGATCGCGCAGTGGTACCGCAGCCAGGGCCACGGCGGCTGACCGCCAGGCCCGGTTCAGGACGCCGGCGGCATCACGTCAGGCCGAGCAGATCGGCGGCGGAACGGGCCAACACCGGCACCGCGTCACCGATCGTCTCGTGGCGCGGGTTGACCGAGTTGCCCATCCGCCAGCGATGGTGCAGCTGCGCCACCACCACTGCGGTCTTCCACTGGGCGAACGCCTCGTACCAACGAGCATCGGTGCAGTCGAAGCCGGTACGGGCGCCATAGTGCTCGATCACCTCGGCCCGGGTCGGGAGACCGAACTCCCGCTGGGTCTCGTCGCGTCCACGCCAGGCACCCGGAGGATCGGACGGGTCCGGCCAGTAGTTCAGCAGCGTGCCGAGATCGACGAGCGGGTCGCCGACGGTGGTCATGTCCCAGTCGAATATGGCTGTCGCCCGGTCGGGATCGGCGGCATCGAACATGCAGTTGTCGATCTTGGGATCGTTGTGCACCAACGACACCCGGCTCGGTAGGGGCACGCGCCGGGCGAGCTCCTCGGACACCGTCACCATCAGCGGCTGGTCCCACAGCTCACACACTCGGCTCCACCGATCGGTCCAGCCCCGTACCTGCCGTTCCACGAACCCGTCGGGCTTGCCGAGGCCGTCGAGACCGACGGTCGACGGGTCGAGCAGGTGCAGCTCGGCGAAGGCGTCGACGGTGGCGAACCCGATCCGCCGGCCGACCCGGTCGTGGTGCAGCATCGACGCCGGGATGAGGTCACGGATCACCTCGCCGGTGCGGCGCTCCATCACGAAGAAGTCCGAGCCCACCACGCTGTGGTCCTCACAGAACAGGTAGGCACGCGGTGCCCGGTCGAAGTGCTGCCAAAGGCCCGACAGCACCCGGAACTCCCGCTTCATGTCATGGGCGCCGGGAGCGATGGTGCCGAACGGCGGCCGCCGCAGCACCAGCTCGGTCTCGCCGAAGCGCACCAGGTAGGTGAGGTTGGCACTGCCACCGGGGAACTGCCGGGCCTCGAAGGGGCCGTCGAGCTCGGGAAGCGCCGCGCGCACATGGGCCTCGAAGGCTGCCCAGTCGAGCTGGTCACCGTCGCGTACGGCTTCGGCGTCGTCGGCCATGTCTCCCCCGTGGTCATCGTGGCCATGTCAGGCCCGCGAGCCCGTTGCGGATCGCTGCACTAGCGTGCCAGGCCGCGACCATCGGCGCACGAGGGAACAGGGGGCCGACGATGAACGAGACGACGTCGGGCGAGATGCCGGGCAACGAGGTACAGGTTCTGGCCGGTATCCGGGTGGTGGAGCTCACCATGTGGATCGCGGGGCCGTCGGCCGGCGGGCTGCTGGCCGACTGGGGAGCCGATGTGATCAAGATCGAGCCGCCCTCCGGCGACCCCCAACGCAACATCCTCGGTGCCATGGGCTACGGCGACCTGCCGGTCCCCGGTTTCGCCCTCGACAACCGGGGCAAGCGCTCGGTGGCACTCGATCTGGCCACCGACGACGGCCGCACCGCCATGGAGAAGCTGCTCGAGGGCGCCGACGTGTTCCTCACGAACATGCGGCCCAAGTCGCTGGCCGGTCTGGGCTTGTCGCCCGAGCAGGTGCACGAGCGTCATCCCCGGCTCATCGTCACCACCATCACCGGGTACGGCCTCGACGGACCCGACGCCGACCTGCCCGGCTACGACATCGGAGCCTTCTGGGCCCGCACCGGCATCGCCCGGGACCTGGTGCCGCGCAACGCCGCACCGGTCGGGGTACGCGGCGGTCTCGGCGACCACTACACCGGCCTCAGCGCCACCGCCGGGCTGTTGGCCGCGCTGGTCGAACGGGGCCGCACCGGCAAGGGCCGCATCGTGGAGACCTCGCTGATGCGCACCGGCCTGTGGGCCATCGGCCACCAGGTGGTCATCCAGGACACGTTCGGCAGGCTCGAGTCGGCCAAGCCCCGCGACATCGCCCCGGTGCCGCTGGTGAACTCCTACGAGACCAGCGACGGCCATTGGTTCTGGCTCATCGGCCTCGAGGCCGACCGGCACTTCCCCACGGTCGCCGCCGCCATCGAGCAGCCTGGCCTGCTCACCGACGAGCGCTTCGCGGACGCCAAGACCCGCAAACAGAACAGCAGCGCACTGATCGCCGTGCTCGACGAGGCCTTCCGCTCCCAGCCGCTGGCGTACTGGAAAGAGATGTTCACCCGCCACGACGTGTGGTGGGCCCCGGCCCAGACCATGGCCGAGGTGCTCGAGGACCCGCAGGTCCACGCCACCGGCGGGTTCGTGCAGGTCGCCAACCCCGACGGCGAGCCGTACCGGTCGGTCAACAACCCCATCAACTTCCGGGGAAGCCCGCTGCGCAACACCGGACCTTCCCCCAAGGTCGGCGAGCACACCGACGAGGTACTGCGAGAGATCGGCCTGCGACCCTGACCGCGCGGGCCCAGGACCCTCGCCCGGTCGAGGGCCACGCCGACCCGATCGCCAGCGGACCGCTGGCCTCGCTCAGCGTCCGCTACTACGGCCGCATGTGGGCCTCCGGCGGGCTGTGGAACATCACCCGGTGGATGACGATCTTCCTCGGGTCCTACCTGGTGAACCAGCTCACCGGCTCGCCCCTCGCGGTGCAGCTCGCCGGGACCTGCTTCTTCCTGCCGATGTTCATCGGGGGGCTGGCCGCAGGCGCAGTGTCGGACCGTTTCGACCGGCGTCGGACCGTACTGCGTCAGCTGATCGGCCTGGTGCCGTTGGCGTTGCTGATGGCGGTCATGGTGTGGACCGGGCTCATTGCGGTGTGGATGCTCTACGTGTTCGCCGTGGCCGTCGGTGTCGGCCAGGTGGTCGACATGACCAACCGACGCGCTCTCGTCAACGACCTCGTCGGCGACCGTCTCTTCGGCAATGCCATGGCGCTCGAGGCGCTGTCGATGGCGGCGGGCAACATGCTCGGCTCGCTGACCGGCGGCGCCGTGGTCGGCCTGCTCGGTGAAGGCGCGGCCTACGGCCTGGTGGCGGTGTTCTACCTGATCTGTTTCGCGCTGATGGTCACCGTCCCGCCGATCCTGCGGCGTGGCCGCGCCGCGGACACCGAAGCGAAGGCATCGTCGGAGGCGTTGCGCGAGATGCGCCAGGACCTCACCGCCGGCATGCGCACCCTGCCCACCAACCGGCCCTTCGTGTCCCTGCTCGGCGTCACCGCCATCGTGAACCTGTTGTTCTTCTCGTTCATGCCGATGATCCCGGTGCTGGCCAAACGGTTCGAGGTCGGCCCGTTCCTCACCGGCGTACTGGCCAGCGGGCTCGGCCTCGGCATGCTGATCGGCTCGCTGCTCATCGTCGTGGTCAACCCGGGCCGGCGGGGCCTGATCTACGTGCTCGGCGCGCTCATCGCCATGGTGTTGCTGGTGGCCTTCGCCGTGCTGAACGTGTTCGTCCTGGCCCTGGTGGCCCTGGTCCTCACCGGCATCTGCTCGGCCGGGTTCGCCTCGGTGCAGAGCGCGCTGGTGATGAGCGTCAACACCCCGGAGATGCGCGGCCGGGCCATGGGCCTGCTCTCCATGGCCATCGGGACGCTGCCCTTCGGCATGATCCTGCTCGGCGCGCTGGCCGAACAGATCGGCTCGCACGCTGCCGTGGTCGCCTCGTCCTTGGCGGGCATCGTGGTGTTGCTGGCGTGGTTGGTGCGTTACCCCGAGGTCACCCGGGTCCCCTGAGTTCACGCTGCGTTGCGATTGCAACAGCGGACGTCACGCTTCGGATGCGCACATCGGTCCGGGTTGCGGTCGCCTACGCTGCCGCCCCGAAGTCACGATCACGGGATCGACGGGTCCGCGCACCCAACCGAGCGAGCGAGCCAAGGGGCGTCCAATGGTAGGAACGATCTGGAGGCGGCTTGCCGCCATCGCGATGGCGACGGTGCTGGTGGGGGCCTGTGGAAGCGACGGTCCGCCGGGCTCCATGCCGGCCGGCACGACCAGCGACACCGCACCAACGAGCGCCGCAACCCTGTCCGTGCTGTGCACCGTCGACGAGGGGTGGTGCGCCGCGCAGACCACCGCGTTCGAGGCGGCGACCGCGATCCCCACGACCTACGTCCGCAGGAGTGCCGGTGACGCTCTCGCACTGCTGCGTGCCGCCGCCGGCAAAGCGGAGTTCAGCGTCTGGTGGGGCGGCTCGTCGGATGGCTACGAAGCAGCGAAGACCGAAGGACTTCTCGAGGCCTATCGCTCACCGAACGCCGCGACCGTGCCGACCGCCTACAAGGACGCGTCGGGCCTGTGGACCGGGGTCTATGCCGGGGTGTTGGCCTTCTGCTCGAACAGCCACAGCCTGGCCATGGCCGCGGTACCTGAACCGACCTCGTGGAACGCCTTGCTGGCCCAGCCGCTCGCAGGAAAGGTTTCGATGGCCCACCCAACGACCTCCGGCACGGCCTACACCGCGTTGTGGACGATCAGGACGTTGAACGGGAACAGCGACGACACCACCTTCGCCTATCTCGCCAAGCTCAAGAACAACGTGGCCGCCTTCACCAAGGGCGGGACCGATCCCGTCGTCCTCGTCGCCAAGGGCACCGCAAGCGTGGGAGTGGTCTTCGCCCACGACTGCCTCTCGGCGATCAACAAGGGCGAGAAGCAACTCACGGTCAGCTTCCCCAAGGAGGGCACCGGCTACGAGATCGGGGCCACCGCGCTTCTCCACGGTGCGCCGAACCCTGGAGCCGCCCGGAAGTGGATCGACTGGGTCCTCACCGCCAAGGCCCAGGAAATCGGCGCAACGGCAAACGCCTTCCAGCTGCCGCTCAACCCGGACGCGACCGTCCCCTCGCTCTCGGTGAAGCTCAACGATGTCACCCGCATCGACTACGACGCGAACGCAGCAGGTGCCCGACGCAAGGCGCTGACCGACCGGTTCGAGAAGGACATCGCCCCGGCACCCACGCAGTAGAGCGGTGCCGGAGCGCACCCGGCGACGACGCCCGGGTGGGTTCCGGCTGATCGCACGCGGCACCCCGGCACCCCGCCGGTGATAGGTCGCTCAGGAGCCTTCGACGTTGGCCCGGACCCGGGGCACGACCTCTTTTGCGTATCGCTCGATCGAGGCGTTCATGGCGGAGGGCGGCAACCCGGGTGCGGCGCCCCAACCGACCACGTCGGTGATGCCGTACTCCTTGATGAACGAGGTGAGCTCCGCCACGCAGTGCTCCACGTCGCCCACGATCCAGCCCTGCGGGATGGACTGCTGCTCGGGATCGAACGCGCTGAGCTTGTCCGGCGTCTCCTTGAAGAACCGCCCGTACACGCTCATCCGGTAGCGCTCGGCCTGCTTGATCGGACCCCAGTCACGTTCGGGGTCGTCGGTGACGAACACCGAACGGATGATGCCCACCCGGTAGTCCTCGGGGTTGCGGCCGGACTCGAGCAGCTTCTGACGCCACGGGTCGAGCACCACGTCGCGGGCCCCCTGGGGCAGCAGATGGGTGTCGAAACGCGCCGCCCGCTCGGCAGAAGCGGCGCTCATCCCGGCGATCCACAGCGGCGGACCGCCCGCCTGCACGGTGCGCGGCGTCACCGTGATGTCCTCGAAGTCGTAGCGCTTGCCGTGGAAGCTGAAACGTTCACCGGTCCAGGCCAGACGCAGGATCTCCACCAGCTCCTCGGTCAGCGACACCCGACGCGACTGCGGAATGTTGAAGCCCTTGAACTCGTGGGCGGCATAACCCATCCCGATGCCGAGCTCCATGCGGCCGCCGGAGATGTTGTCGAGCACCGCCAGGTCCTCGGCCAGCCGGAGCGGGTGGTAGAAGGGCGCCAGGCAGATGTCGGTCGACAGCCGCACCCGCTTGGTACGCGCCGCCACCGCACCGGCCACCGGCACGAAATTGGGCAGGTGGCCGTCATCGAGGAAGTGGTGCTCGGTGAACCACACCAGGTCCAGGCCGAGCTGATCTACGAGCTCGACCTGTTCGAGGGTCTGGGCGTAGATCTCGGGCAACCCGACCGGGGACCCGGGCGGGCTACGGAAGTCATGGACGACACCGAAGCGAAGGGGTTGCGACATGAGGCCGCACCGTAGTCGGGCCCCGGGAACGCCCGCCGCTCCCGGTCGGTCCGCGTGGTCCGACCTCGGCGTCGATGACCCCGACCGCCCGTGGCACGCTCTCGCCGCTGAGCATCGACTCGTCGACGTGGCAACCACCGGCCCGGCTGAGAACGGCGTCGGCCGGGACACGATCACCGGCGTGCAGCACCACCAGGTCCCCGGCCACCACCGCGGCGGCGTCGAGGACCTGGTCGACACCGTGGCGGCGGACCGTCACCGCGGTCGGCAGCAGCTCACCGAGTTGCTGCGCCGCCCGCTCCGCTCGCTGTTGCTGCAGGAACGAGAAGGCGCCGTTGACCACGATGACCACCACGATGGCGACGCCGAGCTGCGGCATCCCGGCCAGTACGGCGAGAACGGCCGCCATCCACAGCATCAGCGCGAACAGGTGCACGAACTCCCCGAGCAGGAGCAGCACGGTCGAGGGCCGGGGGGCGCTCCGCCGCACGTTGGGCTCATCGACGTGCAACCGTTGCCGGGCCGCCGAACTGCTCAGGCCATCGTCACCCACCGCCGTGTCCGGCACCCCGCCCCCCCAACCTGTTCCGACACCACATCACGCTCGTACCGCCGACGGCGCAGTGTCTTCCCGCCGGCGGGGCGGACCGGGTCGGGCACTACCCCACCGCGACGCGACGCACACCTCGACGGTGCCGACGGTGGATGCACGCGGCGCACGGCTGGCGTAGGGTCCGCGCCATGGAATTCGGGATGTGCGTCTTGACCAAGCTCGACGAGGCGGATTTCGCCAAGCAGTGCGAGGACCTCGGCTTCGACATGATCTGGGTGCCGGACAGCCAGATGATCTGGGGCGACTGCTACGCCTACATGGCCCTCGCCGCCGAGCGGACCAGCCGGATCAAGCTCGCCACCGGTGTCGCCGTGGCCGGCACCCGGGCCGCGCCGGTCATCGCCCACTCGATCGCCTCGGTGGCCACCCTCGCCCCCGGCCGGGTGTCGTTGGGGATCGGTTCGGGCAACAGCGCCTACCGGTTCATGAACCTCAAGCCGTTGCCCATCAAGAAGTACGCCGACGAGATCCGTGCCGTGCGCGGCCTGCTCGCCGGCGAGGAGGTGGAGTACACCTTCCGCGGGGTCACCGCACCGATCAAGCTGCTGATGGCCGACCGGGGCTTCGTCAACCTCGAGCAGAAGATCCCGGTGATCGTGTCGGGCTTCGGTCCCCGCGCCCAGGCCCTCGCCGGTGAGCTCGGCGACGGCCTGTTCGTGTCGCTGCCCAACGAGGAGCGTTCCATCGCCCGCTCGGTCGAGACCGTGCGCCGCGCCGCCGCCGATGCCGGTCGCACCGACGTCGACGTCGCCAGCCCGAGCTTCCCGATCGTCAACCTGCTCAACGTGATCATGCTCGACAAGGGCGAGGACATCCTCTCCGACCGGGTCATCGCCGAGCACGGCCCGTTCATCATCGCCGGCATGCACTACCTCTTCGACGGGGTGCGCCAGTACAACCGGACCCCGCCGCGCGGTCTGCTCGATGTCTGGGAGGAGTACACCGCCATGATCGAGCGCACCCCCGAACACACCCGCCACATCCGCATCCACGACGGGCACTGCACCTACCTGCACCCTGACGAGGTCAAGCTCATCACCGAGAACCTCATCCGCTCGACCTGTGTCGTGGGCCGGCCCGAGGAGTGCGTCGAGCAGCTGCGCGAGATGGAGCAGGCCGGGGTCGACCAGATCGTGGTGCTGCCGGCGATGGGACACCAGCAGGCCTATGCGGAGCGTCTCGCCCGCGAGGTCATGGCGAAGATGTGACCGCGGTGACCGGCACATACGTCTCCACCGCCTACCGGATCGACCGCGACGGGGCCGACCGGCTGCTGTTCCTGTTCCACGGTTACAGCGCCGAGCAGCACCACCTCGCGGCGTACGTCCCGCTCGTAGACCCCGACGAACGGTTCAGCGCGGTCTGCCCCCGGGCGCTGCACGATCTTCCCGAAGGTGACGGGGCGAGCTGGTGGACCCGCACGACAAACGGACCCGACCCGGCCTCGGTTCGGGCCGCCGTGCACGCCGTCGACGCGCTGATCGAGGCCGAGACCGTTGCCCGGTCGATCCCGCGCGAGCGTTGCGTGATCGGTGGGTTCTCCCAGGGCGGCATGCTGGCGCTGGCGCTGGCCACCCGGGTCGGCGCCCCCCGATACGCCGGGGTGTGGGCCATGTGCTGCGCTGCGCCCGAGGTCGACGGCCTGGCGACCGACCCCGCCGCCGCGGCGGGGACGCCGCTGCTGTGGCACTACGGCACCGAGGACCCGATCATCTCGGTGGCCAGGGCCGAAGCCACCGCCGACCGGCTCGCCACGGCCGGCTGGCAGGTCACCCGACGGCCCTACGCCATGGGGCACACCCAACGCATCGAGATGATGACCGACGCCCGCAGCTGGCTGGCCGCACTCGACGCGACTGTCTGACCGGCGTTGACGCCCAGGCGGGCCTCACCGGCCGGTCAGGTCGGTAGCGGGTCACCATCGCGGTACACCCAACGGGTGCCGAGGCGGACGAATCGGCTGCGCTCGGCCATCACCCCGCGTTCGCCGTCGCGTTCCCACCGGGCGGCGAAGGTGACGGTACCGTCACGGTCGAGTGCCCGGCCCCGCTCGCGGTCGCGCACCTCGAGCCCGGTCCAGCGGTAGGTGCTGTCGGTGACCAGCGGCGGGCAGGTGTCGGGATGCCACGACCTGGTCAGGAACCCTGTGTCACCGAGCGCATGGGCGCTGTAACGGGCCCGCATCAGGACCTCCGCGGTGGCCGGCTCGGCCTCGGCCCGCAGATACCGGCCGCAACAGCGCTCCAGCGTCGCGGTGCTGCCGCACGGGCAGGCCGGCCCCGATCGGGCATCGACGGTCATACTGCCTCCGCTGCACCTGGCGGGCCGGCCCGGTGCCGGTCCCTCGGCCCCTAGCCTGCCAGGTGCGGGACCGTCTGCGCAGCCGACCGGACCTGACGGTGTTTCACCGCCCGGTCGGTGCCCCTACGCTGCGGTTTCCGTCCGGCTCGTAAAGCCGGGCCTCGCCCTCTAGCACCGACCGAGCAGGACACCTCATGATCGATCAAGAAGCACTCGCCACCGTCCAGGGTCCGCTCAAGACGGCCTACCGGGAAAACCCCGAAGATGCCAAGCTCACCCTGTCCGCCACCGGCCGGATCGGCGACGGAGTGACCTGTTCGGTGGAGACCGGCCGGGCCATGGTCAGGGCCGGGCTGCACCCGCTCACCGGCGGCGACGGTCTGTCCGCCTGCTCCGGCGACATGCTGCTCGAGGCCCTCGTGGCGTGCGCCGGGGTGACCCTCGGGGCCGTCGCCACCTCACTCGGCGTCGAGGTCGGCGACGCCACGCTGACCGCCGAGGGCGACCTCGACTTCCGGGGCACCCTCAGCGTGGCCAAGGACGCCCCGGTCGGGTTCTCCGCCATCCGCCTGCGGGTCGACCTCGACGCCGAGGTGTCCGACGAGCAGCGGGCCCTGCTCGAGAAGCTGACCGAGCGTTTCTGCGTGGTCTTCCAGACCCTGGCGACGCCGCCGGCGTTGTCGGTCTCTTTCAGCTGACCCGGCGGCGCTCGTCTGCCAGAACGGCACCGGTGCCCGGCCGCGGCACCTAGGGTTCGGACGTGTCCTTCGTGCTCACCGAACCCGCCGACGACCACGGCGTCGCCGTCGTCACCCTCAACCGTCCCGAACGGCTCAACGCCCTCAGCCCGTCGCTCGTCACCGAGCTCGCGGACCGCCTCACCGAGCTGTTCCGGCGGCGCGAGGTGCGGGCCGTGGTCCTCGCCGGTGCGGGACGCGGCTTCTGCAGCGGCTTCGACCTCGCCTCACGGGCCGAGGGCGACCTCGCACCCGACAGCGAGGATCGCGGGCCGGTTGGTTCGTTCTGGGTGCTCCAGCAACAGCTGAGCGACCTCGTGACGCTGATCCACGAGAGCCGGATCCCCGTTGTCGGGGCCATCGGGGGTGCTGCGGTCGGCGGCGGTCTGGCCATCGCCCTGGCCTGCGATCTGCGGGTGGCCGCCCCTGATGCCCGCTTCGGTTCGGTGTTCGTCAAGGTCGGGTTGTCCTCCTGCGACATGGGCGTGTCGTACTTCCTGCCCCGCATCGTCGGTGCCACCCGTGCCGCCGAGCTGCTGTTGACCGGCCGGCTGGTCGGCGCCGAGGAGGCCGAGCGCATCGGCCTGGTCAACCAGGTCAGTGCGCCGGGCGAGCACGTGACCGCCGCGGTCGCCCTGGCCCGTCAGGTCACCCAGCACAGCGAGTTCAGCGTCTGGATGACCAAATCGGGCATGTGGACCAACGTCGACGCCCCCAGCCTGCGTGCCGCCATCGAGCTGGAGAACCGCACCCAGGCACTCGGCACCTTCACCGGCAACCTCGACGAGTACGAGACCTCCTTCGCCGAGAAACGGCCACCGCGCTGGAGGCCGATGTAGCGCGCCGCGTCGGGCGGAACCATTCGGGCCGAACTCTTGCGGGCCGAACTCTTGCGGGCCGAACTCTTGCGGGCCGAACTCCTGCGGGCCGCAACGACCAGGGCTGGTCCGACGCCCACGCGACCTCGTGCCGGGTTCCCGTGCGACCGGTAGCGTGCGCGCAGCCGCCCGGCTGCGGGGCGGAACAGACCGAGGAGCCCGCCATGGCCGACTACGAGTGCATCGCCTACGAGGTGGCCGACGGCTACGCCATCGTCACCCTCAACCGGCCCGAGAAGCGCAACGCCCTGTCCCGGCCGCTGCTCGCCGAGCTCGAGACCGCACTGTGGGACGCCGACGAGGACAAGTCGGTGCACTGCGTGGTGTTGAAGGGTGCCGGTCCGGACTTCTGTTCCGGATACGACCTGGCTGGGATGCAGGAGTTCTCCGGCCAGCCCGACCGCCCGCGGCGAAGCACCAAGACCATCGACGACGACTCCTGGCACCTCGAGCGCGGCGCGCAACGGCTGCGGGTGTTCTGGGACATGCACAAGCCGACCATCGCCCAGGTGCAGGGCCGCTGTCTCGCCGGCGGCACCGACCTGGCGCTGTTCTGCGACCTGGTGATCGCGGCGGAGGATGCTCTCATCGGTTTCCCGCCGGCCCGGAACCTCGGCAGCCTGCCGAACTCGATGTGGCTCTACCACATCGGCCCGCAGTGGGCGAAGCGCCTCACCATGACCGGCGATCTGATCTCCGGGGCGGACGCCGCGTTGATCGGGCTGGTGCTCAAGGCCGTGCCTGCCGAGCTGCTCGACGCCGAGGTCGCCAGCCTGGCCCGTCGCCTGTCGCTCATCGACGCCGACCTGCTGTCCTCCAACAAGCGGGTGATCAACATGGGGATGGAGCTGATGGGCGCCCGTACCCTGCAGCGCTACGCCGCGGAGACCGACGCCCGGGCCCATCGCGCCCCCGGTACCCAGGAATACTTCGATGCCGTGCGCAAGGGTGGGCTCAAGGGCGCCTTCGCGGACCGCGACCGCAAGTTCGGCGACCCCCGGGTTCGGGTGCGCGAACCCGAGGTGCGCGACGACAACGGCCAGGTGATCACGCCCTGAGCACCGGCTGAACCTCACCAGCTGAACGGCGAGGGCCGGGCCGGGCCGGGCCAGCCCGGATCGCACCGAACCGGCACCCCGGTCGACGGTGCCAACCCCGGCGACGAGTAGCTTCAGCAACCGGTATGGAACGCTTCGGCCTGGTCGGCCTTCCCAACGCGGGCAAGAGCTCGCTGTACAACGCCCTGACGGGGGGCGGCGCTCTGGCCGCCCCCTACGCCTTCGCCACGAAGGACCCGAACGTGGGGGTGGCCAAGGTGCCCGACGAACGGCTCAACCAGCTCGCGGCGCTGTCCCGCAGCCGCAACGTGGTCAACGCCACCGTGCAGGTCGTCGACATCGGCGGCCTGGTGGAGGGTGCATCCAAGGGTGAGGGCCTCGGCAACAAGTTCCTGGCGAACATCCGCGAGGTCGACGCCATCGTGTTCGTGCTACGGGCCTTCAGCGACGACGACGTCCCCGGCGACGACGACCCGCTCGAACACCTCCGGGTCGTCGAGCTCGAGCTGGCCCTCGCCGACCTCGAGACCGTCGAGAAGCGCCTCAACCAGGCCCAGCGCCAGTCGAAGATGGACAAGTCCCTCGGCCCCGAGCTCGAGGCCCTACAGGCCGCCTACGCCAGCCTCTCAGAAGGCACGCCGCTGTACCGGGCCGGGCTCAAGGCCGAATGGCGCGAGCTGCTCGCCCCGCACTTCCTGCTCACCAACCGACCGGTGCTGGCGGTGGTCAACGTCGGCGAGGACGAACTCGACCGCATCCCTGAGGTGGAGGACCGGGTCCGGGCCGAGCTGAGCTCCGCCGGCGACAACGTCGAGGTCATCGGCATGTGCGTGCAGCTCGAGGCCGAGGCCGCCGCCATCGAGGATCCGGCAGAGCGCGCCGAGATGTTGGAGGGGTTCGGGCTGGGCGAGGGCGCCCTGTTCCGCATGGTGCGCTCGTCGTACCACCTGCTCGGGCTGCGCACCTTCCTCACCACCGGCGACAAGGAGAGCCGGGCGTGGACCTTCCGGGTCGGCTCCAAGGCCCCCGAGTGCGCCGGGCGCATCCACAGCGACATCCAGCGCGGCTTCATCCGCGCCGAGGTGATCCAGTGGGACGAGCTGTTGGCGCTCGGGAGCTGGAACAAGGCCAAAGAGGCCGGCAAGCTCCGCATCGAGGGCAAGGACTACGAGTTCCACGACGGCGACGTCACCGAGTTCCGCTTCAACGTCTAGCCGCCACGCCGCGGCGACGCCCGGGACGCCGCTCAGTAGGCGCCCTCGGCGCGCAGCCCGGCGATGTCCTCCCAGCTGAAGCCGGCCTCGAGCAGCACCTCCTCGGTGTGCTGTCCCAGCTCGGGCGCCACGACCCCGGCCACGGTGGGGGTGGCGCTGAGCTGCACCGGGTTGCCCACCACCGTGGTGCGGCCCCGTTGCGGATGGTCCACCTCGACCAGATAGCCGTTGAGGTAGGCGCCCGGGTCGGCGGCCACCTCGGCGTAGTCGCGTACCGGAGCGAAGCGCTGGCCGGCAGCGGCGAGCCGCTCGCACCATTCGGCAGTGGTCCGCGTCGGGAAGATGCTGTCCACCAGCCGGCACAGTTCGGCCAGGTCGTCGGGGGCCGGCAGCAGCGCCTTGAACCGGGCGTCATCGGCGAGGTCGGGCCGGTCGATGGCCTCGGCAAAGGCGGGCCACAGGTGCTGTGGCACCCCGACCAGCTGGATCCAGCCGTCAGCGGTCGGCACCACTCGCAGTAGGCCCTTGATCAGCGGATGGCCACGGTTGGAACGACCGGGAACCTGCCCGTGCAGCAGGTAGTGGGTCATCTCCGCGCACTGGGCCCATATCTGCCCGCCCAGCAGCGACACCTCCACCCGTTGCCCGACCCCGGTACGCTCCCGGTGGAACAACGACGCAAGTATTCCCGTCACCATGTTCTGGCAACCGATGTGATCCGCGATCACCGCGCCCACCGCGGTGGGGGGCTCGCCGTCGCTCCCGGTGGTGGACATCAGCCCCCCGGCCGCTTGGCCGAGGGTGTCGGCCCCCTCACGGGTGGCGTCGGGCCCCCGCGAGCCGAACGTCGACCCACCGGCGTAGATCAGGCGGGGGTTTCGGGCGGCGAGCACCTCGTAGGAGAGCCCCCACTGCTCCATCGTGCCCGGCACGAAGTTGTGGACGAGCACGTCCGCCTGCTCGACCAGCCGCATGAGGGCCCGCACCCCACCTGGCCGACGCAGGTCGAGGGTCACGGATCGCTTGCCCCGGTTGCAGCCCTCGAAGAAGCCGCTGGCGGCCTGGTCCGGTGAGGTGCGCAGATAGCGGCCGAGGTCGCCGACGCCGGGGAGTTCGACCTTGACCACCGAGGCCCCCAGGTCGTGCAGCATCGCCGCGGCCTGCGGTCCCTGCACCAGAATGGCCAGGTCGAGAACCCGGATCCCCGCGAGCGCCGTCATGGCCGTCCCTTCCCCATCACATCCGGGTGGTCCCGTACCACCCGGTTCGGCGCAGAGCATGGCACGCGCCGGGGACACAGGGGCGATGGACCACGGGTATGCACGAACGGAGCCCGCCTGCACCGTAACCTTCCGACACCCATGTCCCGCAACGACTCCTCCACCACGCTGGACCCCGTGGTGCCGAATCGGCGCCCCAGACCAGCCATGACGCGGCGACTGCGTCGCGCCGTGGAACTGTTGGTCTTCGCCCTGGTGGTGCACCTCTTCGTCGTGCCGCAGATCGCGGGGGCCCGCCATGCAGCGTCGCTGCTGGGCAGCATCAACCCGTTCCTGGTGGTCCTGGCGCTGCTGCTCGAGGCGGCTGCCCTGGTGGCCTACGGTCGGCTCACCCAGGTGCTGCTGCCCGAGGCGCACCGACCCCGTCTGGCCGTGTGCACCGCGGTGGTGCTCGCCTCGACCGGGGTCAACCATGTACTGCCCGGGGGCGCGGCCACCACCGCAGCGGTGAACGCCCGCCTGCTCGATCGGATGGCGGTGCCGGTGGCAGACATCGCCTTCGTGTTGACCACCCAGGGGCTCGGCTCGGCCGTCGTGCTCAACGTCCTGCTGTGGTTCTCGCTGGTCATCTCGATCCCCACCACCGGGTTCGCCCCGCTGTACGCCACCGCGGCGGCCTTCGGTGCGGTCCTGCTGGCGCTGGTGGCCTCGCTGGTGGTGGGCTTGCTCCACGGCAAGCACCGGCTGGAGCGGATCGTGTTGCGCGTGGTCGACTCCCTGCCGCGCGTGCACCCCGACCGAGCGGTGCAGGCGCTGCACCATTTCGCCGATCAGCTGACCGTGCTCGCCGCGGATCGCAAGCGGCTCCGTAACGCGCTGGTGTGGGCCACCGCCAACTGGCTGCTCGATGCCACCGTGCTGTGGCTGATGCTCGCCGCCTTCGGCCACCGGGCCGGGGTGGTGGGGCTGATGGTGGCCTACTGCCTGGCCAACGTGCTGGCCGCCTTACCGATCACGCCGGGTGGGCTGGGCATCGTCGAAGCGGTCCTCATCCCCACCCTCGTCGGGTTCGGCACCCCGGCCGGTGTGGCCGCCGTCGGGGTCATCGGGTATCGGCTCATCAACTTCTGGCTGCCCATCCCAGTCGGTGCGGCCGCCTACGCCGGGGTGAAACGTCACGCCCGCCTCGAGGGGTACGTCGGAAGCTTCCGGGACGATCTCAACGAGCTCTCCCCCGACAATCCGAAGCCCGCCGAGGCCGATCCAACGCCCTGAGCCCGGGTGGGTCCCGGGCGCTGGGCGACGGCGGCCGCCCCGGCGGCTTGCCACCGCAGCGGGGCGCGTGGAGGGACCCCCTCTAGGGCCGCCGGGCGGCGACCACCGAGGCCACCTCGGCGTGTACCGCAGCGGGGTCGAGCAGCAGGCCATCGGCATCGCTGCAAGCGATCACCTCGATGCCGGCGAGGAACTGCGGTGCCGCCAGATACCGAGCCCGAGCCCGGGCCAGCAACCCGGCCGACCGTTCGTAGACGTCGGGCGCCTCGTCACGACCATCGGCGCCGCCGACCCGATGCGAACGGGCCTGGGACACCTCCGCTGCGACGTCGAGGATCACCGTCAGGTCCGGTTGCGGGAGCCCCAGCTCGCCGAACTCGAGCTCGAGGACCCAGCGGAACAACTCGTCGGCCTCGGCGTCGGGCACCCGGGCGGACTGGTAGACGGCGTTGGACAGCGTGTAGCGGTTCAGCAACACCACCGTGGCCGCCGGGTCGAGTCGGCCCATGGCCTGCCAACGGTCCAGGGCGTACCACAGCGACATCGAACGCGCATCCAGGGTGGCTGCGGAGGTGCTGCCGTTGCCGTCGAGCAGCGCCCGGATGGTCCGACCGAAGAAGGACTCGTAGCGGGGGAAGGACACCACCGCCACCCGCTCGCCCGAGGCTTCCAAGGAGGCCCGTAACCGCTCGGTCTGGGTGGTCTTGCCGGCACGGTCAATGCCCTCGATCGCCACGATTAGACCTGGCCCGGTCCGCTCCCACCGCTGCTCGGCCACCGCTGCACGCCTCTCGTCCACGGTGGAAGTTAGCGGCCAGTGGTGGCCCGATCGGGGATGGCGCAACGCCGTGGCAGCCCGCCGTACCGGTAGATTGCGGCCCGGCTGATACCCACCGCGGCCGACCCGGTCCCGTGCACCCACGTTCGAACCCAGGCGCCCTTCCACCGTGACTCCAACCAAGACCCCATACGTGATTCCTCCGTCAAGCAGCCAAGCCACCAGCCCCGGTCACCGGCGGGCCGGGTTCCGCTGCTCGGTGCCCTGGTGAGCGACACCACCGTGTCGGCACCGTCGGCATCGCGGCTCACCGCCCGGCCGTTCATCCTGTCGCTGCTCGTCGCGGTCACCGTTGACGCGCTGTTGCGGGCCCGCATCCTCTTCGGTGGCCATGGTCGACCGGACACCGCCCACGTCACCCTGAGGGTCATCTTCGCCGGTGCCGATGTCGGCTACGTCGTGGTCACCGTCCTGTTCGGGCTGTCCCTGGCTGCGGTCGTGCCCGACCTCCTCGCCAACCGCCTCCCCCGGCGCAGTCTGCAGCGCCTGCTCGGTGGGTTGGCCACCGCCACGCTGCTGGTCGACCTGTTGGCGGTGAACGTGTCGATCTACCGCCGGAACCTGGCGTCCTACGAGCTGCTGGCGGAGTCGCTGGCGCTCTATATCGGGACCAACCTGATCTTCGTGTTCTGGTACTGGCATTTCGACCACCCGTTGCGTGACGGCGTGCGGCGTCCCGATCAGACCGTCGACCTCGACCAGGGCATCCGTTTCCCCGAGGAGGAGGTCGGCGGCTCGGAGCAGCGACGGGAGTGGCTGCCGGGGATGGCCGACTACGCCTATTTCACGTTGCTGTCGAGCAACTGCTTCGGGCCTCCCGAGGGCCATGTCCTGGTGGGCCGACGCATCAAGGTGCTGCAGATCGTGCACACCGTGTTCATGATCTTCATCTTCATCATCATCGTGGCCCGAGCCATCAACACCCTGTCCTGAGCGGACACCGGTGCGTGATCGCGGCTCCGACACCGCCGGGCTGCGGCGGTAGGGTGCGCCCATGCAACTCGAAGGTGACTACGAAGCAACCCCCACCAAATGGGTGCGCGACCAGATCGAGGCCTACGAGGCTTCCGGCGGCAAGGAAGCGGCGACGCTGCGTGACACGGGGATCCCGATCATCGTGATCACCACCCGGGGCAACAAGTCCGGCAAGCTCCGCAAGACCGCCCTGATGCGGGTGGAGCACAACGGCGAGTACGCCCTGATCGGTTCACTCGGCGGCGCGCCGAAGAACCCGGTGTGGGTCTACAACCTCGAGGCCGACCTCACCGCCTGCGCCGTACAGGACGGGCCCGAACCGTTCCTGGTGTCAGTCCGCAAGGTGGACGGCGCCGAACGGGCCGAGTGGTGGGAACGGGCCGTGCAGGTGTTCCCCAACTACGCCGACTACCAGGCCAAGACCGAACGGGTCATCCCGGTCTACATCGCCAGCCAGCGCTGACCGCAGGCGCGCCTCACGGCCGGCCCTTGCGGGCCGGCCGTGACGCGTCCGGTCAGATCTCCGGGCGCGGCTCGAGGTAGCTGAACGTGACCCGGTCGGACAGGTAGGGGGTCAGGAACTCGGCGCTGCCGCTCTCGCGCCGCCACTGCAGGTACCGACGGTGATGGTCCTTGGTCGGCCAGCGCTCCACCAGCACCACCAGGCCCGGCCGGTCCACGTCGACGTAGGTGTCGAGCACCTCGCATCCCTCGAAGGCCCGGGTATCGGCCAACGCGACGTGCAGCGCCTGGAGGAACTCCTCGAGCTGCTCAGGATGGGCCGGAAAGTTGGCGATGACGGAAACGGTCATGGGATACCTCTGCGAATGTCGGGACGGGGGCGAACGTGACGGGCCGGACGGTCAGTCGCACACCAGGGTGTACACGTCGCGGCCGCCATCGGGCAGCGGCCGGGCCAGCCAGGTGACGCCACCGTCGACGGTGACCCACACGTCGCCGCGGCGGGTGGCGCACCACACCTGGTCCGTATCGGTCGGGCTCGGTGCCACCTGCATCATGGTCGACACCGGTTCGTCGCCGAGCCCGTCGTAGCGACGCCAGGTCTCACCGAGGTCCTCGCTGCGATACAGCGTGCCCTTGGCCCCCAGCGACTCGTCGGACAGCGTGGCGTAGAGCACCTTCGGGTCGTGCGCGGAAACCCGCAGGTCGCGGCAGTAGCTGAGCGGCGAGAAGCGACCCACCTCGAGGTCACGCCAGGTGAGGCCGCCATCATCGCTCCGAAACACGCCCATGCGCAGCCCGATGAACGACGCTCCGGGGGCCGCGGCGCTCTGCACCACCTTGTGGATGTCGAGCATGCCCTCGGCGTCGGTGTCGCTGAAGAGGCGGCTGCGATAGCGCTCCTCGCCGGCGAGCGCCTCGAGCCCGTCGGTGGCGTCGGCCCAGGTGGTGCCCCCGTCACGGCTGTGCATCATCCCGCCCACCTCGACGCCGGCCCACAGACAGCGCGCATCGCCGGGCGCGACGGAGAAGGAGATCAGCCGGGTCGGGAAGCCCATGTCGAGCCGCGGCCGGATGGCGGCAGACTCGAGCAGCTCCCACTGCGTCCCCCCGGCTCGGCCGCGGTAGACCGCGGCCGGCGCAGTCCCTACGTAGAGCACCGAGGGATCGCTCGGGTCGAACACCATCGTCCAGACCTGCCGGTACGGTCCGGGCAGCTCGACCGCGGACCAGCTGTCGCCGCCGTCCTCGGAACGGAACGGACCCTGGTCCAGTCCGGCCCAGACCACCGACGCATCGGTCGGATCGATGGCCACCGCCCGCACCTGGGAGTCGTCCGGCAGCCCCGCGGTCAGGCGCTCCCACTCGGTGGCCCCGGCGGCGAGACGGAACAGGCCGCCCCGGTGCTCCGACGGGGCGTCGAGCGCGAAGCGCGAGGCACCCGCAAAGGCCCGACCCGGTCGATTGGCTCCTGCACCCACGTTGTTCCCCTTTGACGAGCCGACGCCCGCGGAGCCTAACCGCACGATCGCGTTCGCGGTTCGCCGGGTCGCCGGGCCAGAGCGCCGGGGGTACCCGGGTCGACATCGGCACCCCGGCTCGGCGGGCACCACCTAGGCTCGGTCCATGATCGACCTGCGGATCGACGGGGGCACCCTCTACGACGGCACCGGTGCGCCCGGCCGCATCGCCTCGGTGGGGATCGACGCCGGCCGGGTGGTGGCCGTCGGCGACGTCGACGACACGGCCCGTCGCACCATCGATGCCACCGGGCTCGCCGTTGCGCCCGGTTTCGTGGACATCCACACCCACTATGACGCGCAAGTCTTCTGGGACCCCGCCCTGACCCCGTCGTGTTTCCACGGGATCACCACCGTGTTCGCCGGGAACTGCGGCTTCACGCTGGCCCCGTGGTCGGAGGAACACGGCGACTACCTCCTGCGCCTGCTGGCGAGGGTGGAAGGCATCCCGGTCGCCACCCTGCAGCAGGGCGTTCCCTGGGGCAGCTGGCACCGTACCGGCGAGTACCTCGACGCCGTGGATCAGCGCAGCGCCCTCAACATCGGCTTCCTGGTCGGGCACTCCGCGCTGCGGCGGGCCGTGCTCGGTACCGAGGCCGCCGCCCGTGCGGCCACCCCGTCGGAGATCGCCCGCATGCAGGCCCTACTCGCCGAAGGGCTCGAGGCCGGCGGCATGGGCCTGTCGAGCTCCGGGGCGCCCACCCACAACGACGACACCGGCCTGCCCGTCCCCTCCCGGGCGGCTACCGCCGAGGAGTTCCTGGCCCTGTGCCGGATCGTGGGCGAGCACCCGGGCACAACGCTGGAGATGGTTCCGGGACAGGGCGCCTTCGACGACAACATCGCACTGCTCGCCGCCATGTCAGCGGCGGCACAGCGTCCACTCAACTGGAACGTGCTGCAGGTCAACACCGAGGACGCCGACCTGGTGGAGCACCGCCTCGCCGCCAGCGCCGCGGCAGCCGCGAAAGCCGGCGGTCGCCTGGTTCCGCTCACCCTGCCCGATGCCCTGCGCACCCGGCTCAGCTTCGCCAGCGGTTTCCTCCTCGACACCCTGCCCGGCTGGCGGGAAGCCATGGCATTGCCGCACGCAGCCAAGCTGGCGCTGCTCGCCGACCCGGTCGCCCGCCGGGCACTGGCCGACCAGGCGGCCACCGCCCCGCGCACCTTCGTGCTGCGCGGCATCAACAACTGGGCGGGGATGCGCGTCGGCGAGACCGGCCAGGAGCGCTACCGCGACCGGGTCGTCGGTGAGATCGCGGCGACCGAAGGACGCGACCACTTCGACGTGCTGTGCGACATCGTCGTCGCCGACAGCCTGCAGACCGGCCTGTACCCGCCCGACCGGGGCGACGACGACGGCAGCTGGGCCCTGCGGGCCGACGTCTGGCGCCGCGGCGACGTGGTGGTGGGGGCGTCCGACGCCGGGGCCCATCTCGACATGATCTCCACCTGGAGCTACCCGACCACGCTGCTGGCCCAGGCGGTACGACGTCGGGGTCTGCTCGACTGGCCGGAGGCCATCCGCCTGCTGACCGATCGGCCCGCCCGACTGTACGGCTTGCGTGACCGCGGCCGCCTCGCCGCCGGCTGGAGGGCCGACGTGGTGCTGTTCGACCCGGAACGCATCGGGCCCCGACCGACGTCGTGGCGTGACGACCTGCCCGCGGGGGCCGGGAGGCTGTACGCCGAGGCCGACGGCATCGAGGCGGTCCTGGTCAACGGCACGGCCGTGGTGGAGGGCGGGACGTTGACCGGACGACGTCCCGGCGGGGTGATTCGATCCGGACGCGACACCGACACGGTCACCGTCTGAGCGTGGCCGGGCGGGCGCAGCATCGGTCCGGGGCGACGACCACCGGACGGAGCCGGCTGCTTCGGACCTCACAAAACGCACCTGGCCGGCGTTGACCCGTCGTGGCGAACCCCCCGTTCGAGACCGTGGTCGAGACCCATGGCGCGCTGGTCTGGAGGGTGTGCCGCGCCCTGCTCGGCGAGGCCGACGCCGACGACGCCTGGTCCGAGACGTTCCTGGCCGCGCTCCGGGCCTACCCGGGCCTCGCCGCGGACAGCAACGTGTCCGCCTGGCTGGTCACCATCGCCCACCGCAAGGCGCTCGACAGCATTCGGGCCACGGGCCGGCGGGCCGTGCCCATCGCGCAGCTGCCGGCCGCCGCCGCCACACCGACCGGCTCAGCGGCCGAGCACCATGACCTGTGGCAGGCCGTCGCTGCGCTGCCGTTCAAGCAGCGCAGCGCGCTGGTCCATCGCCACCTAGTCGGGCTCTCCTACGAGGAGATCGCCGACCTGCTCGACAGCAGCCCGGCGGCGGCACGACGCAGCGTCTCCGACGCGCTGGCCAGCCTCCGTCGCGACCATCACCTCCGGCCCGAGCCGCCAAGCCCCACCGAAGGACGATCATGAGCCGATCTGCACGTGAGCCGAAACCCGTAGGTCCGGTGGGCCAGGTACCGGGGCCTCCAGCCCGGCCCGCGGCCGAACACCGCGCCGGCCAGCACGATGCCGGCGAACACGATGCCGACGACCTGTTCTTTGCGCAGCTGCAGGCGGCCTGCCCGAGCTACGACCGGGTCACCGCGCAGCGGCTGCACCGACGCCTCGAGACGGACGCCGAGCGGGAGGGGCTGATCGAGGTGGCGTACCGCCGGATCGACAGCGCGGTCGGACCCCTGCTGCTCGCAGCGACCACCGTCGGGGTGGTTCGGGTGGCCTTCGCCGTGGAGGACCACGATCGGGTCCTGGCCGAGCTCGCCGTGCGGATCGGTCCGCGCATCATCGAGGCCCCGGCGCGGCTCGACGAACTGTCTCGACAGCTCGACGCCTATTTCGACAGGCGTATCGACCGATTCGAGCTGACCGTCGATTTCCGCCTGGCCGGAGGGTTCCGCCGCGAGGTTCTGCAGTTCCTGGCCACCACCGCATACGGCTGCACCTACAGCTACGCCGAGATCGCCGATGCGGTTGGCCGACCGCGGGCGGCGCGGGCCGTCGGAACGGCCTGTGCCCGCAACCCCGTCCCGCTGGTAGTGCCCTGCCATCGCGTCGTCCGCAGCGACGGCAGCCCCGGTGGCTATCTCGGCGGCGCGATCGCGAAGGCGCTGCTGCTGGGCCTCGAGGCCCGGCGCTGATCACCGACGGTCACGCCCTGCCCTGGTCACCGATGGACGGGCCGGCAGCGACGCTGTCGGCCGCGCCGGGATCGCTCAATCCTCGTTGCGGGCGACGAGCACGTCACGGGCGGACACGATGCCCACCAGACGCTTCGGGCTGCCGACCAGCACGTGACGGACCTGGCGGTCGGCCATCAACGCGCTCACCGCGCCCATGGTGGTCGACGGGTCGCAGTACAGCAGGGCCGCCCGTGCCACCTCTGCGGCACGCACGGTGTCGAGGTCGGCACCGAGACCGATGGCCCGCACCACGTCCCGTTCGGAGATGACGCCCTCGACGGCGTCGGTCGAGCCCACCACCAACGCACCGACCTCGACCGCCATCAGCTTGCGGCAGACCTCGCGTAGCGTCGCGCCGGGCGAGACGCTCGCCACCACGCCGGCCAGGTAGCGCTGCACCGGTGCCGGGCTGCCCTTCACCATCCGGACTTCGTCCATGGTTGCCGTCCTTCGTGTCGTTGTCCTCCGAGCCAACCACTTGGGACCCGCCCGCCACCACCGGCGTTCGTCTCCTCCTGCGAGGCCGAACGGCCAAACCGCAAACAACAGAACAACAGGACAACAGAACAACAGAACTGGTCCAGCCGCTAGAAACAGGCCATGGCCTCTCGCATCGAGCTCCGTAGCGACAACGCCGCCGGCGTCGCCCCCGAGATCATGGACGCGGTCGCCGCGGCGAACACCGGCTCGGCCCTCGCCTACGGCGGTGACGGGTGGTCGGCCCGGCTGCGGGAGCGGGTGGCGGAGGCGTTCGAGTTCCCCGACGTGGCGGTCTTCCCCGTCGTCAGTGGAACCGCCGCCAATGCCCTGGGGCTGTCGGCCCTGTGCCCGCCATGGGGCTCGGTGCTCTGCCACGAGAGCGCCCACATCCTGCGCAGCGAGTGCGGGGCCACCTCGATGCTCTCGGGCGGCGCGGTGCTGCGGGGCCTGCCCGGCGACGGCTCCCGCCTGCACCCCGACGGGCTGGCCGCGGCGTTCGCCGCCACCAACTGGGGTGACAACCACCAGTCACAGCCGGCGGCGCTCTCCCTGACCCTCCCGACCGACCTGGGTGCGCTGTACCGCCCCGACGAGGTCGCGGTGCTCGCCGCAGCGGCGCGGCACCGCGGGCTCGCGGTGCATGTCGACGGTGCCCGTCTCGCCAACGCCGTTGCGGCGCTGGGCTGCACCCCGGCCGAGCTGACCTGGCGGGCGGGGGTCGACGTGCTGTCGCTGGGGGCCACCAAGAACGGGGCGTTGAGCACCGATGCCATCGTCTGTTTCGACCGCACCGCCGCCGACCAACTGGTCTACCGAACCAAACGAGCCGGCCATGTCGCCTCCAAGATGCGCTTCCAGTCCGTGCAGCTCGACGCCTACCTTGCTGGCGGACGCTGGCTGGAGCTCGCCGCACAGGCCAACCGCACGATGGCCCGGCTGGCGACCGGCCTCGGGCACTTGGGGCTGGGCTTCGTGTGCCGGCCCGAGGTCAACATGGCCTTCGTGTACCTGGCCGACGATGCCGCTGAACGGGCCGCGGCGGCAGGGGTCGACTTCTACCGCATGGGACCTGGTCTGATCCGCCTGGTCACCAGCTTCCAGACCACCGACGTCGACATCGACGATGCGTTAGGGCGTTTCGCCGCGGCGCTCCAGGTCCGCTGACCGACCTCCCTCGCCGACCGCCGAGAGCTGGCCGGCTGAGCGCTGGCGACCCGGCCGGCACTCACCAGGGACGGTTCCAGCGGGTCCAGTCGAACGGTTCGATCCCGTCGTCGCAGACCTGGAAGATCGAGGCTGTGGCCTGGCCGTCCTCGATGTCGAGGAACCCGATGGTCCCGAACTGGTAGGCCAGGTTGTGGGGGAAGGTGGGCGAGCCCGGGTTGACGCACAGGATGCCGTTGACCTCGCGGACGTCCTCCACATGGGTGTCGCCGTGCACGATGATGTCGGGCGTCACCCCACCGAAGAACCGGTCGCACGCCCCTGCCAGGTTCACGATGTTGGGCCGCTCCGGCACCGGCACCCAGTGGGTCACACCGATGGTGAGCCCACCGATCTCGATCAGCTGATTGTCGGCGAGGCAGGGATGGTCGGGCTGGCGGGGCCTGCCACCCGACCCGTCGTCGCCGTTGCCCCGGCAGGCGTGCAGCGTGGTGATCTCGGCCAAGGTGTCCAGTACCCCGAGGTCGTAGATGTCCCCGGCGTGCAGGATGGCGTCACAGCCACGGAACGCGTCCCACACCTGCGGCCACACCTCCCGGGCCTCGGGTATGTGGGTGTCCGACAACAGACCGATACGCATAGTGGGTGCTCTCCCCGGTTCGTCCCGACGGGCCACTGTAGGCCCTTGCCTGGCCCGGCTCAGCCGAGGAAGCTCAGCAACGCAGCGTTGTAGGCGTCCGGCGTCTCGAAGTACGGCGAGTGGCCGGCACCCGGCAGCTCGTCGTAGCGGGCCCCGAGCAGCTCGGCGAGCTCGCGTAGCTGCGCCGCGGGGAAGATGCTGTCCTCGTCACCCGCGATCACCTGCAACGGGATGCCCAGCGCCCGCACGGCGTCGACGGCGACCTCGGTCCCCGACACCACGCGGCCCACCTCGGCCATGGGCGGCTCGTGGAACGAGCCGAGCTCCTGGTAGAGGAATGTGAGCGTCGGACGGGTGCGCATAGTGGTCTCGCCCAGCGCGCCATGACGGCCGAGGACCTCGGCGAAGCGGAGGCCACCAGCCTTCTGGAATGCCGCGAACTGCTCGCGCAACGCCGGCGTCCACAGGCCGCCGGGCGTGTCGGACAGGGTGAGCGAACGCACCCGGTCGGGGCGGGACAACGCAAACGCGGTGATCCACCAGCCCCCCATCGACTGGCCGACCAGGTGTACCGCCTCATCGATGCCGACCGCGGCGAGCAGGGCCTCGAGATCATCGGCGGCGACGTCGGCCGACAGCCGGCCCGACCGGCAGGTGCTGTTGCCGAACCCGCGGCTGTCCCAGGTCAGCACCCGGAAGCGCTCGGCGAACACCGGGACCTGGTTGTACCAGACCGCGTGACTGCCCCCGGCGCCGTGGGTGAACACCACCACCGGGCGGTCGTCGCCGTCGCCACGGTGGAACCATTCGTGGAACAGCTCCTCGCCGTCACGTTCCAGGCGCCCACGTACCAGCAGTGTCGGTGGTTGTTCGACAGATCCCATCGTGGCCCCCTTCGGTGCGCGCAGCCTAGGCGGGCCGGCCGGCGGGCGCGCCGGTGCCACCAGGCCGTGCCCGCCGGACCGCTCGGCGGGCGAGCATCCCGACCCTGACGACCACCGGGCTGCGATGATCCCGGTCAGGTGTCCCTCCGATGGGCCTACCCCGACGGGGACACCTGGAGTAGAAACAACGGAGGCGGAATAGCCTTCAATCAACGGCGCGCCCGCACGGACCGTGTCCGAGCCGCCGCCGCCGACCACCGCCCTGCAGCCGACGGAAGACCCCATGACTGACCGCACCGCGAAGATCATCTACACCCACACCGACGAGGCACCGGCACTGGCCACGTACTCGTTCCTGCCGATCATCGAGGCCTTCGCCGCGGCCTGTGGTGTGGCCGTGGAGACCCGCGACATCTCCCTCGCCGGGCGCATCCTCGCCAGCTTCCCCGACCATCTCACCGACGCCCAGCGGGTCGGTGACGCCCTCGCCGAGCTCGGCGAGCTGTGCCTGCAGCCCGAGGCCAACATCATCAAGCTGCCGAACGTCTCGGCCTCGATGCCGCAGATGAAAGCGGCCATCAAGGAGCTGCAGGCGCAGGGCTACGACCTGCCCGACTACCCCGACGACCCGGCCGACGACACCCAGCGTGACTACCGGGCCCGCTACGACAAGGTGAAGGGCAGCGCCGTCAACCCGGTGCTGCGCGAGGGCAACTCCGACCGCAGGGCGCCGGCCTCGGTCAAGCAGTATGCCAAGAGCCACCCCCACTCGATGGGCGCCTGGTCGAAGGACTCCAAGACCCACGTCGCCCACATGAACGGGGGCGACTTCTTCTCCAACGAGCAGTCCGTCACCATCGGTGCGGCCGACACGCTGAAGATCCAGCTGGAGGGCGCCGACGGTGCGGTCACGGTGCTCAAGGCCTCGGTGCCGGTGCAGGCCGGCGAGATCGTCGACGGCACGTTCATGTCGAAGCGGGCGCTCACCGCGTTCCTGGCAGAGCAGGTGGCCGATGCCAAGGCCCAGGGGGTGCTGTTCTCGCTGCACCTCAAGGCCACGATGATGAAGGTGTCCGACCCCATCATCTTCGGCCACGGCGTCCGCGCCTTCTTCGCTGACGTGTTCGCCAAGCACGGCGCCGCCCTCGACCGGGTGGGGGCCGACCCCAACAACGGTTTGGGTGCCGTGCTCGAGGCCATCGCCAAGCTGTCCGACGCCGAGCGTGCCCCCATCGAGGCCGACATCGCGGCCTGCTACGCCAACGGCCCCGCCGTGGCCATGGTCGACTCCGACCGGGGCATCACCAACCTGCACGTACCCAGCGACATCATCGTGGACGCGTCGATGCCGGCCATGATCCGCACCTCGGGCCAGATGTACAACGGCCAGGGCGACCAGCAGGACACCAAGGCGGTCATCCCCGACGCCAGCTACGCCGGGGTGTATCGGGCCACCATCGACTTCTGCAGGGTCAACGGTGCCCTCGACCCGGCCACCATGGGCTCGGTTCCCAATGTCGGGCTCATGGCCCAGGCCGCTGAGGAGTACGGCTCGCACGACAAGACCTTCGAGATCGCCTCGGCGGGCACCATGCAGGTGCTCGACGCCGCCGGCACGGTGCTGATGAGCCACCCCGTCGAGGCCGGCGACATCTGGCGGATGTGCCAGGTGAAAGACGCCCCGGTGCGCAACTGGGTCGAGCTCGCGGTCGCCCGGGCCAAGGCAACCGGTACGCCGGCGGTGTTCTGGCTGGATGCGGCACGGGCCCACGACGCCCAGCTCATCACCAAGGTCAACGCCTATCTCGCCGAGCTCGACACCACCGGGGTCGAGGCCCACATCATGAGGCCGGTGGACGCCACCACGTTCTCCCTCGAGCGCATCGTGCGTGGCGAGGACACCATCTCGGTCACCGGCAACGTGCTGCGCGACTACCTCACCGACCTGTTCCCCATCCTCGAGCTCGGCACCAGCGCCAAGATGCTGTCGATCGTGCCGCTGATGAACGGCGGTGGTCTCTTCGAGACCGGCGCAGGCGGTTCGGCACCCAAGCACGTCCAGCAGTTCGAGAAGGAGAACCACCTGCGCTGGGACTCCCTCGGCGAGTTCCTGGCCCTGGCCGTGGCCTTCGAGCACCTGGCCGACCGCACCGGCAATGCCGGGGCGCAGATCCTCGGCGATGCCCTCGACAAGGCCACCGGTGGGCTGCTCGAGAACGACAGGTCGCCCTCGCGCAAGGTGCGCGAGCTCGACAACCGGGGCAGCCACTTCTATATCGCCCTCTACTGGGCGCAGGCACTTGCGGAGCAGACCGCCGACGTGCAGATGGCCGCCCGGTTCGCCCCGCTGGCCGAGCGCCTGGCGGCGGAGGAGGCCACCATCATGGCGGAACTCAACGAGGTCCAGGGTCAGCCGATGGACATCGGCGGCTACTACGCCCCCGATCCGGTCCGGGCCGCGGCCGCCATGCGTCCCAGCCCGGCGTTCAACGCTGCGCTGGCGTCGCTGGGCTGATCCGCCGCACCTCGACGCGTTCAGGAGTGACCGACCGGCCCGGGGCAACTGGCCCCGGGCCGGTGCGCGTTCAGCCGACCAGGGCGTCGACCACGGCCCGGCCGACCTCGACCGTGGTGGCGGTACCGCCCATGTCCGGGGTGCGCGGCCCGGAACCGGTCACGGTCTCGATCGCCCCGAGCACGGCCTGGTAGGCATCGTGGCGGCCGATGTGGTCCAACAGCATCGCTCCCGACCAGATCTGCCCGATCGGGTTGGCGACACCCATGCCGGCGATGTCGGGCGCCGACCCGTGCACCGGCTCGAACAGGCTCGGGAAGTGGCCGTCGGGGTTGATGTTGGCGCTGGGGGCCACCCCGATCGTGCCCACACAGGCCGGGCCGAGGTCGGACAGGATGTCGCCGAAGAGGTTGCTGGCGACCACCACGTCGAAACGGTCCGGGTTGCGCACGAAGTGGGCGGTGAGGATGTCGATGTGGAAACTGGTGACCGCAACGTCGGGATAGTCGGCGCTCACCGCGGCCACCCGCTCGTCCCAGTAGGGCATCGAGATGCTGATGCCGTTGGACTTGGTGGCCGAGGTCAGCTCGCCCTTGCGCTGGCGGGACAGCTCGAAGGCGTAGCGCAGCACCCGGTCGACGCCGTGGCGGGTGAACACCGACTCCTGCAGCACGATCTCCCGGTCGGTGCCGGCGAACATCCGGCCGCCGACCGAGGTGTACTCGCCCTCGGTGTTCTCCCGTACCACCACGAAGTCGATGTCGCCCGCATGGCGTCCGACCAGCGGGCAGGGCACGCCCGGCAGCAGCCGCACCGGCCGCAGGTTGATGTACTGGTCGAAGCGACGGCGGAACTGCAGCAGGGAACCCCACAGCGAGACGTGGTCGGCCACGATGTCGGGCCAACCGACGGCGCCGAAGAAGATGGCATCGAACCCGCCGAGCTGCTCCTCCCAGTCGTCGGGCATCATCTGGCCGTGCTGCTGGTAGTAGCGGCAGTGGGCGAAGTCGAAGTGCTCGAAAGCCAGGTCGATGCCGAAGCGGTCCGCGGCTGCCTCGAGCACCCGCAGCCCCTCAGGTACGACTTCCTGCCCGATGCCGTCACCGGCGAGGACTGCGATCCGTGTGGTCATGGCAGGCCAAGCTAGCGGGCAGCATCGGAGGGGTAACCTCCGGAGGTGAACGACGTCCATCAGCTGCTGCGCTCCCACCGGTCCATCCGGGCCTTCACCGACGAACCGGTCGACGACGCCACCGTCGCCGAGATCATTCGCTGCGGTATGGCGGCGGCCACGTCGAGCAACATCCAGGCCACCACCGTCATCCGGGTCCGCCGGACCGAGACCCGCGCCCGCATCGCGGACATCGCCGGTGGCCAGCGCCACGTCGTGGACGCCCCGGTGTTCGTGGTGTTCTGCGCCGACCTGCACCGTGCCGGCCTGGCCTGCGCCTCCCAGGGCGTGACCCCCACCCCGGGCATGACCGAGCAGTTCATCATCGCCACCGTCGACGTGGCCCTCGCCGGGCAGAACGCCGTCATCGCCGCCGAGTCGCTCGGCCTCGGAGCCTGCTACATCGGGGCCGTGCGCAACGACCCTGCGACGGTGTCGGAGCTGCTGGAGCTCCCCGACCACGTGTACCCGGTGTTCGGACTGTGCCTGGGTCGCCCGGCGCAGAACCCGGAGGTGAAGCCGCGCCTTCCGCTCGAGGCGGTCCTGAAGGAGGAGCGCTACGCCGACACCGGTGACCTCGCCCACATCGCGGCCTACGACGACACCATCCGCACCTACTACGGCAGCCGCAGCGGCGGTACCAAAGACAGCACCTGGAGCAACGAGATGGCCGCCCTGGTGGGCACCGAACGGCGTCCCCACATGCGCTCGTTCCTGGCCGCTCGGGGCTTCGAGCTGCGCTGAACGTGTGCAGCGCCCCGCGACCGGGCAGAATCGGCAACGACGACCCGTACCGGGGAAGGGAGTTCGCACGATGAAGCTCGCGTTCGTGGGCCTGGGGAACATGGGCCAGTACATGGCCGCCAACCTGCTCAAGGCAGGCCACGAGATGACGGTCACCGACCTTCGTCCCGAGGTCGCGGCCCAACTGGTGGAGGACGGCGCCAACTGGGCGGACTCGGTCCGCTCGGCGTGCACCGGTGCCGACGCGGTGTTCATGTCGCTGCCGGCACCGCCCGACGTCGAGTTGGTGGTCACCGGGGCCGACGGGGTGCTGGCCGGCCTGTCGGCGGGTACCACCATCATCGACCTGTCGACCAACTCGCCGTCCATGGTGCGCAACCTCGGGGCGCTCGCTGCCGGGAAGGGCATCGGCTTCCTCGACGCCCCGGTCTCCGGCGGCACCCGCGGTGCCCGTGAGGCGACCCTGGCGGTGATGGTCGGTGGCGACGCCGAGCTCTACGCCCGTTTCGAGCCGGTGCTCAAGGCCATCGGCCCGAACGTGTTCCACACCGGCGACCTCGGCACCGGCAACGTGGCCAAGCTGATCAACAACCAGCTGGCCTTCATCAACATGATGGCCATGAACGAGGCGCTGATGATCGGCGCCAAGGCCGGCATGGACCTGGTGCTGCTGCGCGACATCGTGCGGGCGTCCTCGGGCGACTCCTTCGCCTGGATCGGCGGGGCCATCGCCGTGCTCAAGGACAAGCTGCCGCCGCGGTTCACCACCACGCTGGCCTGCAAGGACATCGGCCTGGCCCAGGAGCTGGCCGACGAGACCGGCGTCGACGCCTCGCTGGGCCGTCTCACCTACGAGATGCTGCAGGGCTACCGCGACAACGGCTTCGCCGGTGAGGACATCCTCGCCACCATCAAGGCGGTCGAGGAGAAGAGCGGTCACGTCGTGCGGGGCACCTGGCACGACTGAGCGGTCCGGACGCGACAACGGGCCGTGGCCGGGGCGATCCCCTACCACGGCCCGTTGTCGCGTCCGCCCTCAGGCGGCGACCGGCCTCAGGTGGCGGTCACTGCGGGTGGGGGTAGTTCGGCTCGTTGTCCCAGATGTGATCGCCCTTGGTGATGGCGATGTGGGTGGCGTCGTGGCCGGGCAGGGCGCCGTGGATGTGGCGGGTACCGGGCGGTACGTGGATGATGTCGCCGGGCGAGCACTCGAAGACCGGCCCGTCGTGGTTCTGGGCCATGCCCTTGCCGCTGACGAAGTACAGGACCTGGTCACCGGTGTGCAGGTGCCAGTTGGTGTGCGCCCCGTCGTGGAAGTGCACCCGGCCGTGGGCGGTCTTGGACTCCTTGTCGAAGAACACCGACTCCATCTCGACCCGGCCGGTGAACCATTCGGCAGGTGCGGGGCGCTTCTCGCGCTCCACCCGTTCGATGGGCTTCTCGTCGCTCATCATCTCTCCCCTGGTGCGGCCCCTCGGCCGCCGCATGATGGGCATGCACCCTAGCCAACCGGCCGCCGGACGTCGCCGGTGACCCCGGACGCGAACCGGCCCCGGCCCGACCGGCGAGGACGTAGGCTCCGGCCTGATGTACCTCAACGAGTTCGCCCAGGGCCTGACCGCGCACGACATGGCGCCGAGCGCCGAGCTGGCCTCGCTGCTGCAGAGCGCCGCCGACCTGGGCCTCGCCCACGATCCGGCGGTCCGCTACCACTCCCGCCAGACCGTGGTCCGCGGCCAGCGCTTCCACTTCCTCGAATGGGGACAGCCCGGACGGCCGCAGATCCTGCTGCTGCACGGCGGTAACCAGTCGGCCCACTCGTGGGACCTGGTCAGCCTGCACCTCGCGGACCGATACCACGTCTTCGCCCTTGATCAGCGGGGCCACGGCGACTCCGAGTGGAGCCGGGAGATCGACTACTCGATCGACGCCATGGTGGCGGACGCCTCGGCGTTCATCGCCGACCAGCATCTCGACCGGCCGATCGTCTTCGGCCACTCGATGGGCGGGCGGGTCACCCTCACGCTCGCGGTGCAGCAACCGGATGTGGCCCGGGCCCTGGTCATCGTCGACGTCGGACCGGAGATCTCCCGCGAGGGAGCCAAGACCATTCAGAACTTCGTGGTCCGCAACATCGAGTTCGACGACCTCGAGGTGTTCCTCGACAACGTCGAGAAGTACGACCCGTTCCGCACCCGTGCCCACATGGAACGCACCATGAAGTACAACATCCTGCAGCGGGCCGACGGCACCTACATGAGCAAGGTCGACCACCGCCGCATCCCGCAACCGAACCGCGACCTCACCCTCGACCACGTGCGGACGTTGCCGTGCCCGGTGCTCGTCGTCCGTGGCGCCGAGTCGAACATCCTCGAGGCCGACGCCGCGGTCCGCTTCGCCGATGCACTGCCACACGGCACGTTGGTCACCATCGAACGGTGCGGCCACAACGTGCACTCCGGCAACACCGCCGGGTTCCTCGACGCCGTCACGTCGTTCCTCGACGAGCTGAGCTGAACCACGCCCGGTCGGGCCGCTGATGGGCGCTCAGGGCAAGCGCTGGCCCAGGTGCACGGTGTGCGCCGTCGTGGCCGGATAGAAGATGGTCGTCCGGCCGTCGTCCCACCGAACCCGGTAGTGCACGGACTCCGCACCGGCCCCGAGCACCTCGAGGACCTCGCCCCTGCGCACCGGTTCCCCCTGGTGCTGGGCATCGACCACCACCACGTCACCGATGTTCGCGTGCAGATCCATGAGACCCTCCTCGGCCGTCACCGCCCTGGACCTTGCCGGGCCGGCGTCTTCAACACCGGCAGTGTCCCCCGTGACCGCCCTGACCCGGCAGAGTCGAACGTCGTCGATGCCGGGGCACTCCGGCCACCATCGGCTCAGCCGGCCGGTCATGCCGCGACAACGGCCGAGGTGTCCCGCCTCCCGTCCCCGGCCCGCCCGCCGTCCCGGACAGCCCGCCGTCCCGGTTGGGTTGTGGTCAGGAGGTGCCGCGCTTGCGGGGTGGACGGTCGGTCGCCGCCCACCGGGCCAGCCAGGGTTCGAGGGCCTCGGCCAAGGTCGGGGTGCCGGCGTCGGCGTACTCGTAACGGGCCCGTCGCACCGGGGCACCGAGATCGACGATCCGGGCCAGATCCATGGGGGTGCCCAGCACGATCACGTCCGGGCCGACCGCGGCGATCGTCCGGGTGAGCTCGTCGAGCTGCGTCGGCGAATAGCCCATGGCGGGCAGCACCGCACCGATGTGGGGGTAGCGGGCGAAGGTCTCGGCGATACCGCCGACGGCGAACGGGCGGGGATCGACGACGGTGTCGGCACCGTGGGCGGCTGCGGCGACCGTGCCTGCGCCGAAGGCCATACCGCCATGGGTGATGGTCGGGCCGTCCTCGACCACCAGCACCCGTCGGCCCGCCAGGGACGGGCCGTCGTCGAGGCTCACCGGAGAGGCTCCCCGCACCACCGTGGCCGACGGGTTCACCGCCGTGACGTTGGCCAGGACCTCGGCGATCGCATCGACGGACGCGACGTCGGTCTTGCCCAGCACCACGAGATCGGCGCGCCGGAGGTTGGTCTCACCGGGGTGATAGCTGAGCTCATGTCCCGGCCGTAGCGGATCAGCCACGGTGATGGTCACCTCTGCGCGCAGGAACGGGAAGTCGTTGTTGCCGCCGTCCCACACGATCACGTCGGCCTCGAGCTCGGCGCGGGCCACGATGGCGGCGTAGTCGACACCGGCGTAGAGGACGAAGCCCTCCTCCACCGGCCGCTCGTACTCCTCGCGTTCCTCGATGGTCGGCGATGCCGCGTCGATGTCGGCGAGGGAGCCGAAGCGCTGTACCGCCATGGATGCAAGGTTGCCGTACGGCATCGGATGGCGGATCAGGACCGGCACCAGGCCCCGGTCGCGCAGCAGCCGCGCCACGGCCCGCGACACCTGCGACTTGCCGCACCCCGTGCGCGTGGCGCACACCGCCACGACCGGCCGGGCAACCGGCAGACAGCTGTCCTGCGGGCCGAGCAGCGTGAAGCTGGCCCCGGCGGCGAGCACCCGTGACGCGCGGTGCATGACCTCGACGTGGGACAGGTCGCTGTAGGCCAGCACCACCTCGTCGACATGATGGACCCGCAGCAGGGCCTCGAGCTCGGCCTCCGGGTGGATGGGGATGCCCACCGGATAGCGCGCCCCGGCGAGCTCCGGGGGGTAGGTCCGCCGATCGATGCCAGGAATCTGCGCCGCGGTGAACGCCACCACCTCCACCGTCGGATCGTTGCGGTAGTGCACGTTGAAGTCGTGGAAGTCACGACCACCGGCACCCATGATCAGCACTCGTCGCACGGGCCAACCTCTCCTCTCGGCTCGCAATGCGAGCCAGAACGGCCTTCCTCCGGCGAGGGAGGGACTTTTGGCGGCACCCGCCGCCTCGATGAGGCACCATCATGATCCCATGCCCGTGACGAGCCCATCCCACAGCCGCTCGGTGCTTGTCGCGGTCGCCGCATTGGTGCTCGTCGCTCTCGTGGTCGCAGCCGTGCTCAGCGGCTCCGGCGGCGGGAAGGCCGAGGACCCGGGCAGCCCGGAGGCAACCGTGCAGGCGTATTTCGAGGCGTTGGTCGACGGCCGCCGCAGCGACGCCCGTGCCACCTTCACCGACGAGCTCGCCGCCCGCTGCCCCGAGGTGACCGACATCGGCTTCAGCCGCCCGTCACGGGTGGTGATCACCGGCAGCAGGCTCGACGGCTCCGACACCGTCGTCGACGTACGGATCACCATGCGGGGCAGTGACGCCGTGCTCGTGGGGTCCGACGACACCTTCGGGGAACAGGTGAGGCTCGTGGAGACACCACAGGGTTGGCGCATCAGCGAATCACCGTGGCCGTACGTCTGCGCCATGAAGGTGATCCGATGATCGCCGGGCTGCTGCTGCTCGTCGTGGTCGGCATGGCCGTCTACGGCGCCTCGAGCCGGGTCGACGCCCGCCGACGTGGCGTCACGGCCTCCGGCGGGGACCTGCGCGATCGGGTCGTGCGCTTCTTCCGGCTCACCCTGTTGTTCGCTGCAGTCGTCCTCGTCAGCGAGGGTGTCGCCGGGCTGATCGCCGAGATCGTGCCCCGGGCCGGCGAAGTGACCCGGGACCCCGCGACGCTGGCCCGGGCGCTGTCCTTCAGCATCGTCGGGGTGCCGGTGTTGGCCGGTCTGGCCCTGTGGCAGCGAGGCACGCTCGGCAGGGAACCGGACGAGGCCCGCACCTCCGGTTGGCACGCCTACCTCACCGTCACCCTCGGTCTGTCGCTGCTGCTGACGGTGAGCGCCGCGACCTCGGTCGCCACGTGGGCGCTCGGCGCCGCCGAGGACCAGGGCAGTGCACTCGGCCGGCTCGTCAGCTGGTCGGCGGTGTGGCTGGTGCACTGGCGACTGGCCCGTCGGGCCGACGCCGGTGCCGAGGCCGACCTCGAGGCACCGCTCCACCTGCTGTTCGGCTCGGCGGTCGGACTGGTGCTCACGGCCGGCGGGCTCGACCGGCTCATCGGCACCTCACTCGAGCGGGCCTACGAGCGGGCCTGGCTGACCACCGCCGTGGCCGACGGCACCGACCCACTGGTGCGGGCCCTCGTCCTCCTCGGAGTCGGTGCCGGGGTGTGGTGGTGGTACTGGCTGCGCCATGCCGAACGCTGTCCCCGATCACCCGGACGCGACGCCTACGTCCTGCTCGGCGGGGTCCTCGGTGGGCTCATCGCCGCGGTGGTGGGCGCGGCCCAACTGCTCTACGCCGTGTTGGACTGGATCTTCGGCGACCCCGAGGCGACCACCGCCGCCGCCAACTTCACCGGCACGCCCGGTGCTGCGGCGCTGGGCGTGGTGGGCCTGCTGGTGTGGCTGTACCACCGTGGCATCGTCGCCCGCCAGCACGACGGGACCCGGACCGACATCGACCGAGTGTACAGCTACCTCGGCGCGGCCGTCGGTCTGGTCACCACGGCCGTTGCCACCACCATCGCCGTCGCCGCCTTGCTCGAAGCCCTGACCACCAGCGACTCGCTCACCAGGAGCGGAGTTGCGGACACCGTCGTGCTCGCCGTGACCCTGCTGGCCGTCGGCGCGCCGGTGTGGGCCGCGTTCTGGTTCCGGGCCCAACGCTTCGCCGGGACGGACGACGAGCGGGCGTCGCTTCCCCGTCGGGTCTATCTGCTCGTCGTGCTCGGGGTGTCGGCGGTGGTTGCCCTGGTCGCCCTGGTGCTCCTGCTCATCCGCTTCTTCGAGGATCTCACCCGTGGCGATGTCGGCTCCGAGACCTGGTACGCCCTGCGGATACCGGCCGGCCTGGTGCTGTCGATGGGTGCACTCGCCGGCTACCACGCCACGGTCTTCCGGACCGACCACCGGGCGACCGCGAGCGCACCGGTCGCTCCGGCCCCGGACACGACACCGGGTCCGATCCCCGTCGCGGTGGCCGGAGCAGGCGCCGGCATCGCCGCCGACCTCGGCCGGCTCGGCGAGGTGTTCCTCGTCTCGAGCGCAGCAGATGCCGACGGCCTGGCCGACGGCCTGCACGAACGGCTCCACGTCCGGGTGCGCGACTGGCACCTCGCCGCGCCGACCACACCGGCCGCTCCGGCACGGGTGCCTGCTGCCGGGCCGACCCTCGAGGAGGTGGCCGGCGCTATCGAACGCGGCGCCGCAGCCAACCCCGAGGCCACCCGGATGATCGTGGTGCTCGAGGCCGACGGCTCGCCCCGGTTGTTCCCGCTGCTCCCGGACTGACCCCCGTCGGACACCCCGACGGGTCAGGTCAGGTCAGGTCAGGTCAGGTCAGAGGATGCCGACGGCGTTGCCCGGCGAACCGAGCCCGTTGGGGATCTTCAACGGTGCGGCCACGAAGAAGAACTCGTAGCGCCCCGCAGCGCGACAGCGAGCCGCGAGCTTGTCGAAGTCGAACATCTCGCCGAGGGCGAGCCCCAGCGACGGCAGCAGGCGACGGTGCAACGAGCCCACGGCTGGATCGCCGGGCAGCACCTCCACCGCCGGGTTGTCGCACAGCAGCGCAGCCGGATGAGCATTCCACAGCATCCGGGCCATGCCCTCGTCGGCCCGCAGTCCGGCGAAGACCGGATCGGTGGCGTAGGCGGCGCGCCCGGCGCCGTCGAGCGCCCGGTAGGCCGACACCCAGCCGAAGCGCACGCAGAGGATGTCGCCGGCCTCGAGGACGACGCCCTCGGCCTCGAGGACCGCCTGCAGGTCGTCCGTGGTCACCGGCACCGGCTGGTGGGCGTCCCAGGCGCGGCCCTGGTCCTGCATCCAGCCGGCGACGTCGATCAGCACACCACGACCGGCGATGCCGTGATCGGCCCAGCGGTCGATGCCGAGGCCCATCGGACCCTCGGTCGGGTTCTGGGTGCGACCACCCCAGTAACCGTGCTCCCGGCAACGCACGTGGCTGAGCGCGTCCCACTGGGTGGAGGCCTGCGGATGGAAGGCGTCGAGCCGGTCGTCCATCTCGTTGCGGTTCAGGGCGAACACGCCGTGCTGGTACGCCTGGCGACCGAACAGCGGAGGGTTCGGCAGGTCGAGCGGGAGGTCGAGCGATACCAGTTCACCGGTACGCACCGCGGCTGCCGCCCGGGCCACCCGGGCAGGGGTCACCAGGTTGATGGATCCGAGCTCGTCGTCGCGGCCCCACACGTCCCATGCGTGGCGCACGCCGACACCCTCGAGCTCGGGCAGTTCGTCATAGCTGGGCAACTCGATCAGTTCGGACACAGGATGTTCCTTTCGGCGGCTGGGGGCTGGGCGGTTCGACGGCTGGGCGGCTCGACGGCGGTGCCGAGGGTCAGTTCCCGAAGCTGCGTCGGCGGCGGGCGGCGGAGAACACGTGGACCGGCCACATGTCCTGGTCCTCGCCCCAGGCTTCGGCACCGTCGAGATCCCAGCGGATCAGGCTGTTGATGTCGATGAAGGAGTGCCGGTTGATGATGATGCGGCTCTCGGGACGGCCGACCGCGTGCATGGCCCGTCCCTCGTTGTCGACCGCGTCGATGATGATCTCGCTGACCCAGCCCTCGTCGGCGTGGCGGATGGTCCGACGCTCACCGGAACGCAGCCCGACGGTGCGGCCGTCGCGACGCAGGAAGCCGTAGGCCACCGGGTCGCCGTCGGACCTGGTGTTGGTGACCGCCAGGAAGGCGTGGTCGTCGGCGGCGGCGCCGGTGACGTAGGCGGCCTGGCGGGGCCGGTGCTCGGGTCGGGGACCCCAGGTGCGGTCGCGCATGCCCAGGCAGTTCACCTCGATGCGCTCGCCGTGCAGCACGATGTGGCCGCTCACCCGGCCCAGCTGGTCGAAATGATGGGCCGAGCCGAAGGTCGAACCGACGGCGCTGAGCGGCTCCGGGGCCATCACCGCGTCGAAACGCAGGTGGCTCTCGAACCGGCCCGGGTCGTCGTAGCCCAGCTCGTAGGACATCGTCGGCTCGATCACCTTCATCCGCACCCCGGTGGGCAGGGTGACGTCACGCAGGTCGGCATCGGCGCGCAGCTGCAGGGCACTGAAGTTGGTCGAGTAGAGGACCTCCCACGGCAGCATCGCCGAGTCGTCCCACACCCAGGCCCCGCCGGCCACCGTGCCGATGTTCGGCCGGAACATGCTGTAGAACCAGCCGCCCAGACGGCGCTCGGGGACGTGGAAGGAGAACCAGGCGGTCTCCGTCTCCCACCAGCGATCGGTCAGCTGCGCGAAGTGGAACGCGTCGTCAGCCGCAGTGAAGACCGGGGCCTCCCCGGCGGAGTGCTCGGAACCGCTCATGACATGCCTCTCAGAAGCCCAGCCGCCGCGCGGCCTGATCGAGCACGACCGGCACCGACCATGCGGTTCGGGCCAGGCGCAGGTCGGGGTTGCGGCCGGTGGCGAACAGGTTCGAGGCGCTGAGCCAGAACGCCGCGGACCGCATCGAGTACAGGACGTGGTAGTAGTCGCACACGTCGACGTCGATCTCGAGGCCGGTACCGGCCTCGTAGCGACGGATGAACTCGTCCTGTTCGACCAGGTTCGACAGCAGGTCGGTGCCCTCACGGTTCAGCTCGGAGAGCATGTAGGCCACGTCGTACATCGGGTCGCCGATGCACGGGGTCTCCCAGTCGAGCACCGCCGATACGTGGTCGTCGTGGATCAGCAGGTTGCCCGTGCGGTACGCGCCGTGCACCAGGACGAATCGGTCCGTGGACGGGGCGTTGGCCTCGAGCCAGCCCAGCACGTCGACCAGCACCGGGTCGAGGTCGGCCTCGGCCACTGCCTGGTCGATGAGATGACGCCACTTGGCGATCTCGCGGAGGATGAACCCGGTACCGGGCTCGGGGACCCCGAGGAAGTCGAGCCCCGCTCCACGCCAGTCGAGGGTGTGCAACTTCACCAGGGTGTCGGTGAAATCGCCGGGTAGCACCCCGCGGTCGGCCGCCTCCTGATAGAAACGGCGACCCTCGCGTCCCCACGGGCTGGGGCACTCGCCGGGCACCTTCTCCATCACCAGGAACGGCGCCCCCAGAATGGCGGGGTCGTCCTCGTAGAAGTACGGCTCCGGCGAGGGCACCGCCGTGCCGTGCAGGCACTGCAGCACCCGGTACTGCTCGCGGAGGTTCGACAGGTCCCGCAACAGGGCGTTGCCCGGGTCGCGACGCAGGCAGAAGCCCCGCTGGTGTTGCGCGCCCTGCGCGCTCCAGGTGGCGTCGAACAGCCACGTCTCGTGCGACCAGCCCACCGCGATGCGCTCCACGCCGGTCATCTCGAGGTCGGTGGTACCGAGCGCGGTACCCAGATAGTCGGCGATCCGATCGGTCATCGACCGGTCCGACGAGTTCTCGCCGCTCATGACGCCACCTCGAGCTGCCGGTCGAGCCGTGCCCGCAGGGTTTGGCGGACCCGCGCCAGCAGGGTGTCGAACCGCTCCGGGCCGAGCTCGGCCCGGCCGGCGTAGAGGGCCGTCACCAGCGAGGCGAGCGCGCCGTCGCCCTGCGGCGTCGGCAAGGCGTCGATGGCGGCGCGCAGCGGAGCAGGGTCTGCGGCCGTTGTGGCAACCCGCAGATCATCGGCCAGCGTGCGGCGATCGGCGTCGTTCGCCTGCGCGTGCGCCGCGCCGTGGCGCAGGCCGGCGGCGACCTTGTCGAGCACCACCGAGGCCATGAACGCCTGGGTCTTCGGGAACGGATCGCTCACCGCCGGGCCGATCTCGTGGCGCAGCAGGCCGGACATGCGGGCCAACAACTCGTCAGCGGGCAGCACCGCAGCCTCCCCGTCGTTCGCAACTGGCTTCGTCTGGACGATTCACAGCGACGCACCGTAGCCGAGGGCTGCGCCGACGGGTACGGAACCACCCGGTAGGACCAGGCGCGACGGCGCCACCGCGTCAGCCAGGTCCGTTCAGCCCGACCGGGCTGCCGCAGCCGCCGCCAGTGCCGACCAGATACGGTCCGGGCTGAGAGGGAGGCGGTCGATGGCGACCCCGATCGCGTCAAGCACCGCCCCGGCCAGCACCGCAGCGGGACCGAGCGTGCCACCCTCGCCGACCCCGCGCACCCCGGTCGGGTTGTCCGCCGGATGCGAGACGTGGCCGAGGACCAGCTCCGGGATGTCCGTCGCCGTCGGCATCAGGTAGTCGAGGAGTGTCGCAGTGGTGAGGTTGCCCAGCTCGTCGTAGACCAGGTGCTCGTAGAGCGCACCGCCGATGCCCTGGGCGAGCGATCCGATGACCTGACCGGCGACGATCTGGTGGTTCACCACCCGTCCGGCGTCCTCGACGCACACCCACTCGAGGATGCGCAGCGCCCCGCTGGCCGGGTCGACCTCCACCACCGCGGCCTGTGCGCCGGCGGCAAAGGCGCCGAGCACCGGGTCGTAGAAGCGGGTGGCGTGCAAGCCCGGCTCGACCCCGGCCGGTAGCCGGTTCGACTCCAGGTAGGCGATACGGGCGAGCTCCGCCACGGTGCACAGCGGCAGGGGCGAGCCGGCGACGGACACCTTGCCTGCGGCGATGATCAGGTCGTCCGGGTTGGCCTCGTGCAGCTCGGCCGCGAGGCGCACCAGCTGTTCCCGCACGGCATCGGCGCTGAGACGGGCCGCTCCCCCGGCGATCACCGCCTGCCGGGACGAGAACGCGCCGAACCCCCACAACGCGTCCTGGGTATCGCCGTAGCGCACCTCGACGTCGTCGTAGGCCACGCCGAGCGCCTCGGCCACGACCTGGGCCAGGGTGGTCTCGAGGCCTTGGCCTTGGGAGGTGACGCCGGAGAGCACCAGCACCGTGCCGTCGGGGTTGACCCGCACGGTGCAGGCCTCGTGCCCGGTGCGGAACGGCATCCGGGGCCCGGCCGATGCGGCGCGGCCCAGGCCGGTCAGCTCGTTGTAGCAGGCGAAGCCCACCCCGATGGGCCGCTCACCGGCGGCTCGGCGCCGGGCCTGTTCGACCCGCACCTCGTCGAGGCGCAACAACGCCACCGCCTGCTCGAGGCATTCGCCGTAGTGGCCGGTGTCGTCCACCAGGTTGGTGGCCATACGGTAGGGCACGTCGTCGGGCCCGATGAGGTTGATCCGGCGGAGGTCGACCGGGTCGATGCCCAGCTCGAGCGCCGCGCTGTCGAGCACCGCCTCCATGGCGAACACCGTGGCCGGACGGGCGACCCCTCGATAGGGACCAGACGGGGCGGTGTTGGTCGTCACCCCACGCACCGTGCAGTCGTAGTGGGCGAGCTTGTAGGGCCCCATCAGCAGACCGCCGGCCATCAGCGGTTCGATGCCCGCGGTCCAGGGGTACACCGAATAGGCGCCGACGTTGCAGGTGACGTCGGCCCGCACACCCAGCAGCCGGCCGTCGCCGTCGAAGGCGGCCTCGAGTTCGTAGCGATGGTCGCGTGCATGGGTCGCCGCATGGAGATGCTCGCGACGGTCTTCCACCCACTTGACCGCGGTACCGACCATGGCCCGCGCCGCCAGGCAGACCGCCACGTCCTCGGGGTACAGCACCGCCTTGACCCCGAACCCACCGCCCACATCGGGGGCGATGACCCGCACCTTGGACTCGCGCAGGCCCAGCAGCTCGGCCAGCAGGTTGCGCACCAGGTGCGGCACCTGGGTGCCGTTCCACAGGGTGAGGTGCTCGTGGTCCTCCCAGCGGGCCACCGCGGCGCGGCCTTCGAGGGGATTGCCGCCGTGGCGGTTGGTGAGCAACGTCCGTCGTACCACCACCGCCGCCGCGTCGAGCGCGGCTTCGACGTCGCCGGCCTCGAAGCGCCGCTGGAGCAGCACGTTGTCGGGTGCCACTGCGTGCACCGGGTCGCCTGGGGCCTCCCAGGCCACCACTGAGGGCCGCAACGGCACCAGGTCCACCTCCACCAGGTCGGCCGCGTCCTCGGCCCGGTAGCGGTCCGCGGCGACCACCACGGCCAACGGCTCGCCGCTGAACCGGACCTTGTCGCGGGCCAGCACCGGCTGGTCGGTCTCGAGGTAGCCGGGCAGGGCCGACCGGGCCCGCAGTGCCACGTCGAAGCCGGGCGACGCGGCGGTGAACACCGTTGCACCGGTAGCCTCCGCCGCGACGGTGTCGATGCCGGCGATGGTGCCGTGGGCCAGTTCACTGCGCACGAACGCCAGGTGCACCATCCCGGGCAGCTGCAGGTCGGACACGAACCGGCCGCGTCCGGTCAGCAGCCGACGGTCCTCCTTGCGCCGCACGGCGGGATGATCGTGCTCTGCCATGGCCCGCAGGCTAACCCGCCACCCGTCGCCCACCACGGACGCGAACGGTCCCGCGGCACGCTGCCGCGGGACCGTCCCCGACCCGACCGTGAACAATCCCGGCGCAGCTCAGCGCGGCGGCATCCGGATGCCACCGTCGCAGCGGATGGTCTCGCCGTTCATGTACGGGTTGGTGATGCATTCGAGCACCATGAAGGCGAGCTCCTCAGCCGAACCGAGCCGCTTCGGGAACAGCACCGACTCGCCGAGATGGGCCTTGAACTTGTCGGCCTGCTCCCCGCTGCCGTAGATCGGGGTGTCGATCAGGCCCGGGGCGATGGTGTTCACCCGGATGCCCGACGCCGACAGGTCACGAGCGATCGGCAGGGTCATGCCCACGATTGCACCCTTGGAGGCCGAGTACGAGGCCTGGCCGATCTGGCCGTCGAAGGCCGCGGCGGATGCCATGTTCACGATCGCCCCGCGGGCGCCATCGGCATCGAGCGGCTCGGTCTTGGCCATCGCCGCGGCAGCGAGACGCAACATGTTGAACGAGCCCAGCAGGTTGACCTTGATGACGAAGTCGAACTGGGCCTGCGGCATCGGTTCGTTGTTGCGGTCGATCGTGCGTGCGGCACGGCCGAGGCCCGCCGAGTTCACCAGCGCCCGCAGCGGGCCCATCTCGGAGGCGGCGGTGACGGCGGCGATGCCGTCCTCCTCGCTGGACACGTCGCACTTGACGAACAGGCCGCCGATCTCCCGGGCGACCTCGGTCCCGCGGTCCTCCTGGAGATCGGCGATGACGACCTTGGCGCCGAGGGCGGCGAGCTGGCGGGCGGCGGCTTCACCGATGCCCGACGCACCGCCGGTCACGATGGCGGAGGCGCCGTTGAGGTTCATCCGGGGCATGGGCTATCTCGTTTCTCTCGTCGGTCCGACGTCGTGCGCCGGGCACGACGGTCTGCAGGTCCACCACGGTACCGGCGCGCTCGCCGGCCGTTGCTGCGCCATGGCGCCCCCACGATAGGCGCACCGGGGCGCCGGGGTGCGTCCCGCCAGGCTCAGAGATAGCCGGCGGCCCCGGGTTTCGGGCGTGCCGGCACCGGACCAGCGGGGCCTTGACCGGGCGGTTCGACTTCAGTGAATCCGCCGCCGAACATCTGCTGCAGCCGCTGACGCCACTCTGTCGCGGTGTGCGACACCATCTCGACGGTGAAGCGCAGCTGCTCCGCGGTCAGGCCGTCGCCGAGCAAGGTCTCGTCGAACCAGATCGCTCGGTGCTCCACGTCGAGCGCGAAGCGACCGAACATCAGGCCGAAGTTCAACCGGGCCAGGAACAGGCCGAGCTCGGGTCCGATGGTGACCTCGCTGTTGGTCACGGCCACGACCCGGACCACGGTCATCGCCCCGGGGATCACACGGGGGACGATGATCACGGACACCTCGCCCACCCGCATCGTGTAGTCGCCGTCGGCATCGACCTGCGGTTGCCGTCCGTCGAGCTCGGCCAGCATCGGTTCGATCCGCCGACGCAGCTCCTCGAGCCGTTGCTGGGCCTCGTGGTAGGCCCGCGACGAGCCGTGCAGCACGTCGAGCGCAGCCCGCACGTCACCGCCGAGCACGTCGCGCATCACCGTCAACGCCTCGTCGAGGGCGGCGTCGAGGTCACCGACCTCCTTGGTCCACGGAACGGTCCCATCGGCCGGTGCCGGCGAGGCGAAGCCCAGCTCCCCCAGGCGGGTTCGCTGCGCCAACTCGATCGGCCGGCCCTCCTCCTGGGGAGGCACGCGCACCTCGAAGGTGTCCTGGAGGGTCCGTCCGATCTGGGTCGCAGCGAACGGTGGCATCGGCATCCCGACCGAGATGAAGTCCAACGGGGCGAGGCTCTCCACCTGCAGCCGGAGGAACGCCGCCACCGGCGCGGCGGGGCCGCGGTCGGCGGAGGACGGCTCCGCTGCGCCCACCGGTTCCACAGAGTTCACCGGTTCCACAGAGTTCACCGGACCCGCCACTGGGGCAGGCGGATCGCCGCACCATCCTCGGCGGTACGTTCCTCCCAGTACGCCTCGACCTCCATACCAATCCGGATGGCGTCGCAGGGAACCCCCGGGAGGTTGCCCACCACCCGCACGGCCGGGTCCTCGTCGAGGCTGACCAACACCACCGCGTAGGGCACCGAATCAGCGAGCGCCCTGTTCACCGCGTAGTGGGCGACGGTGTAGCTGAAGACGGTGCCCGTCGGGGCCAGCACGTCATGGTCGAACGCGCTCGCCCCACAGCGGTGACAGATCTCCTCGGGCGGGTGTTGCCGGGTGCTGCAGGCGATGCAGCGTTGCACGGCGATGGACCCCGAGGTGAACCATTGCTCGTTTCGGGCATTGAGGGCGGGCAGGGCCCAGTCATCGGGAAGAACGCTCACGGCTGAACTCCTGGGAAGGCGGGCGAACAGAGGCAGGGACAGAGACAGGGGCACGGAACGCGCACGGTCACGCCTTCCCGAACAGGATTGCGCTACCCGGGGCGTACCCGGGCCCGGACACCGACAGGCTCAACTCGACGTCGGGCACCTGGCAGGTCGACTCGCCGCGGACCTGGCGGACCGCTTCGACGACATTGCCGAACCCGTGGATGTAGGCCTCGCCGAGGTTTCCGCCGGCGGTGTTGATGGGCAGACCACCGTCGGGCCAGCGGATGTTTCCGTCGGCGACGAAGTCGTTCAACTCCCCCGGCTCGCAGAAGCCCATCTCGGCGATGGCGATGAGCACCGGGCCGGTGAAGTTCTCGTAGAACTGGGCGACCCCGATGTCCTGCGGGCCGCACCCGGCCCGTTCCCACAGCTTGGTTCCGACATGGCGGTGGTAGGCGGTGGGGAACGTCGGGTCGGCGAAGGCCGCCACGCCACCACGGTGCTCGAGGCCGTGGGCACCGGCCACGATCGCCACCGGCGACTTGCGCAGGTCCCGGGCCCGTTCCTTGGTGGTGACCACGATGGCGGCCGCGCCGTCGTTCTCCGGGCAGCAGTCGTAGAGGTGGAACGGCTCGGCGATCCACCGCGACGCGTGGTACTGCTCGCGGGTCAACGGCGTCCCGTAGCGGATGGCCCGAGGGTTACGCTGGGCGTGCTCGAAGCCGGCCAGCACGATCTCGGCGAGGCTGTCCTGGGTGATGCCGTGCTCGTGCATGTACCGCATGGTCTGCATGGCGCAGATCTGAGCCGCCGACAACATTCCGTACGGTGCGGTGAACGCCCCGGCGCCGCGAGCCCGCCGTACCCGGCCGGCCTGCCCGTAGCGGTGGAACTGGCCCTGGGCCAGGGCCCGGAAGACCACGATGGTCTCGGCATAGCCGGCGCTGATGGCGGCATCGGCCAGGGTCACCGCCGCCGCGGCACCGTTGCCGCCGCCGCCGAAGGTCTGCGCGGTGAAGTTCAGCGGGCCGACACCGAGCGCGGCGCTGAGCCGGACCGGCTCGTTGCGGTCCATATAGCTGGTGAAGCCATCGATGTCGGCCATGGCCAGCCCGGCGTCCTCGACCGCCCGACGGATCGCCGTGCAGGCCAGTTGGAACTCGGTGTCGGGCGACCCTCCCCGCTTGTAGTAGGTGGACTCCCCCACCCCGACGACGACTGCGGCTCCCCGCATTGGCTCCTCCGATTCCCCGGTCTCGTGCGTCCCGGTCCCGGCCGTACCCGCCCAGGCGGGGTGTGCCGTGTGCACCGGCGACGATCAGCCCCTCTCTAGCACCTCGACCCGGCCGTCGCGGTAACGTCCGCCCATGACCACGGAACTGAGCGGCAAGGCCGCCATCGTCGGCATCGCCGAGAGCGAGTACTTGCGTGGGGCGGACCGCACCGTGCCGGAGCTGGTCTTCGACGTCTCGATGCGCGCCATCGCCGACGCCGGGCTGAAGCCCTCCGACATCAACGGGGTGATCCCCCCTCCCGGGTTCGTGTCGACCGAGGAGATCGCCGCCAACCTCGGCATGCCCGAGGTGACCTACTCGGTGACCGTGCACATGGGCGGCGCAAGCCCGACCGCGGCGCTGCAGAGCGCGGCGATGTCCATCGCCGCCGGCATCGCCGACTGCGTGCTGGTCACCTTCGGCTGGAACGGCTACTCGGCGATACGGCCCCGTCCCGACGCCAAGGCCACCCGGCGCAAGCTCGATCTCGGCCCGGTGCTCGAGACGGCCCGGAACTTCTACATCCCTTACGGCCTGCGTTCGGCGGCCGAGTGGTACTCGCTGTACCTGCAGCGCTACGTCGACCTCTACGACGTGCAGCCCACCGACGCCGCGGAGATCGCCCTCGCCTGCCGGGCCCACGCGCAGCTCAACGACAAGGCGCTGATGCGGGGCCGGCCCATGACCCTCGAGGATTACCTCGAATCGGCCCCGATCGCCGGACCGCTACGCAAGCTGGACTGCTGCCTGGAGACCGACTGCGCCGCCGCGGTGGTGCTGACCTCGGCGGAACGGGCCCGCGACATGCCGCACACGCCGGTGCTGTACCTCGGCGGGGCGGAGGGCCACCCCTACCCGGCCGACGAGATCACCAACCGGCCCGAGCTGCTGCGGCTCGGGCTCGATTTCGCCGCTCCTCGTGCGTTCGCCATGGCCGGGGTGAAACCGACCGACATGGACTTCCTGCAGATCTACGACTGCTTCACCTACGTCGTGATGATGGAGCTCGAGGCGCTGGGCATCTGCGAGCGCGGCGGGGCGAAGGACTTCGTCAAGGACGGCAACATCCGTCTCGGCGGTCGCTATCCGCTCAACACCCACGGTGGCCTGCTCTCCCAGGGTCACTGCTGGGGGTTCAACCATGTCGTGGAGGCCACCCGCCAGCTCCGCCACGAGGCCGGCGCAGCGCAGGTCGAGGGCTGTGAGCTGGGTGTGGTCACCGGGTACGGCGACCTCGGCGACGGGAGCATCGCCGTGCTGGGAAGGGACCGCTGAGATGGCCGGATCACCGAGGAAGTACGTCCCCGAGACCGAGGGACTGAACCAGGAGTTCTTCCTGAAGGCGGCAGGCGGCACCCTGCACCTGCAGCGTTGCGACGACTGCGGCACCTACCGCCACCCGCCGCGGTACTACTGCCAGCACTGCTTCTCGGGGGCTTGGCACTGGGAGCCGTCGGCCGGGCTGGGCAAGGTGGCGTCGTGGGTCACGACCCACTTCACCATCGACCGGGGCTGGGTCGAGGACCTGCCGTATACCACGATCGTGGTCGAGCTCGAGGAAGGCCCGCGGCTGCTCGGCGCCATGCGCGACCTGACCGTGGAGCAGCTCGAGCTGGGAATGAAGGTAAAGGTGGTCGGCGAGACCAAGCGCGACGACTTCGTGTTCTTCTGGGTCGAAACGCAGTAACGCCGCCGATTCGGCGTCGGCCGTCGCGGACCCCATGAGCACCTGGCAGCGCCGCGTCGATTCGCCGGGCCGGCCGTGCGGTCTCCGGTGGGTGGGCTACTTGGTCGTGTCCGGTGGCGGAGACCGGATGGGGCTCGCCGGCCGGCAGTGATCAGCCTGTTCGTGCGGGCGGCGAACCCGGAGTACCCGGTCGATGCGGAACCGCTCAGGGCCGGAGAGCTCGAGGCTCTCATCGACCCGGTCACCTGCCAGGGCCCCGGGCCCGGGAAGGCCCGGGAGGGCCGAGCATGGCGGGGTTGCCACATTGCAGCGAATCGACGTCGATTCGCTGCGACGGTCCTGCGATCGCGACGGCGCACGATGCCCCAACCGACGAGGCAGCGGGCGAGGCCGGCTCACGGGCCCCGGGCGAGCATCACCGTCGCGGCGTACTGTCTGCTGCCGCCCAAGAGCCGGGCGGAAGGGGATGGACGTCATGAGCGAGACACACGGGGCTGCAGCCGGGCTGATCGATCCGACGCTGTCTGCCCACTTCCGGGCCGAGGGCTGGTGGCGGGACCGGACCTACCTCGACGATTTCGACGACGCCGTACGGGCGATGCCGGACAAGGTCGCCATCGCCTCCTATCGTCACGACGACCCGGGCCATCCGAGCACGGTCAGCTACGGACAGCTCGCCCGCTACGTCGACCGGTTCGCCGGGGCCCTGCTCGACCTCGGTGTCCAAGCCGGCCAGATCGTGTCGGTGCAGCTGCCCAACGACTGGCTCTTCGCCGCCCTCACCCTGGCCTGCGGTCGCATCGGCGCCGTCATCAACCCGCTGGTGCCGATCTTCCGTGAACGCGAGCTCGGCTTCATCGTCGGCCGGGCCGAGTTGCCGGTGGTCATCGTCCCCGGCACCTTTCGGGGCTACGACCACGCCGCGATGCTCGACCGGGTTCTCGCCGACCTCCCTGCCGGCACCCGAGGGTTCGCGGTCGGCATCGACGCCCCCTGTGGGCGGGTCCAGCCCTTCGAGCCGCACTTCCTGCATCGCCGCTGGGAGGACGAGACGCCAGCCGAGCGGCTGCGCTCCCAGCCAATCGGACCCGACGACCTCGCCGAACTGCAGTTCACCTCCGGCACCACGGGCGAACCGAAGGGGGTCATGCACACCCCCAACACGATCTTCGCGGGAACCCGGGCGTTCTCGGAGACCTTGGCGCTCGGCCCCGACGACAGCATCCTGATGCCCTCCACGCTCGCCCATCAGACCGGGTTCCTGGTGGGCATCGTCCTGCCGTTGGCGGCAGGCATGAAGGTCGTCTATCAGGACGTTTGGGAGGCCGAGACGTTCTGCCGCCTCGCCGACGACGAGCAGATCACCTTCAGCGCCGGAGCGACACCCTTCCTCAGCGACATCGTGTCGGCCTGCCAGCGGCGCGGCGCCCGTCTGCGCACGCTGCGCGCCTACGTCTGCGCCGGGGCGCCGATCCCCTCGCCGCTGGTGGAGGCCACCCTGCTCAACGCCGCCGATGTGCTCGTCGCACTCTGGGGTATGACCGAGAACGGCGGCGTCACCCTGACCCGGCCGGGCGACCCGGTCGAACTGGTCGCCGACTCCGACGGACAGCCGGTCGGCTGGATGCAGATCCGCATCGTCGACGAGGACGGGCGCATGGTCCCCGTCGGCGGCATCGGGCGGCTCCTTACCCGCGGGGCCAGCCAGACCATCGGCTACTTCAAACGACCCGATCTCTACCAGGGCCAGCTCAGCGCGGCACCGGCCGGCGAACAGGACGATCGGGGCCTGTGGTTCGACACCGGCGACCTGGCCCGGCGCCGGCCCGATGGCGGCATCCGTATCGCCGGCCGCACCAAGGACCTGGTGATCCGCGGCGGGGAGAACGTTCCGGTGGTCGAAGTCGAGGCCTTGTTGTTCGGTCACCCCAAGGTCCGCGAGGTCGCCGTGATCGGCTACCCCGACGACCGGCTGGGCGAGCGCGCCTGCGCCGTCGTGCTTCCCGAGGGCGAGCCGCCCACCCTGGCCGAGCTGACCGCGCTGCTCGATGCCGCCGGCATGGCCAAGCAGTTCTGGCCGGAGCGCATCGAGCTGGTCGACGCCATGCCGAAGACCCCGTCGGGCAAGATCCAGAAATTTCAGCTACGGGAGCGTTTCAACCAGTGAGCACACCGAGCGGTACCCCGGTCGTCATCGAATGCGCCATCAACGGCGCGACACGCAAGACCCGTAACCCGAACGTGCCGCGCCAGCCCGACGAGATCCATGCCGACGTGCTGAGCAGCCTCAATGCCGGCGCCTCGATCATCCACGCCCACAACGCCAACTTCCACCTGCTCGGCCGGGAGGCGGCGAACGACTACCTCGCCGCGTGGCGACCGATCCTCGCCGAGCGGCCCGATACCATCTGGTATGCTACGGGCGTCGCGGCGTCGAGCATCGAGGACCGCCTGGCCCACCTCGAGATCCTCGCCGAGGAACTCGGCCCGGCCATGCCCATGGCCTATGTCGATCCCGGCTCGACCAACGTGGCCTGGCTCGATGCCGACGGTCTGCCCACCGGCTACAGCTACGTGCACAGCTTCGAGGACATCAAGTCGTTCTTCTCGTTCTGCGACCGTCGGGCCGTGGCCCCCTCGATCGCCATCTACGAACCGGGTTGGCTACAGACCACGCTGCACTACCACCGGGCGGGCCGCCTGCCCCGTGGCGCAATGGTGAAGCTGTACTTCTGCGGCCCCTACGACATCTTCGGCCGGGGCCGGGCGGCGAGCTACGGCCTGCCGCCGACCGTGGCCGCGCTCGACGCCTATGTCGGCATGCTCGACGGTACGGGCCTGCCGTGGTCGGTGTCGGTATGGGGCGGCGACCTCATGGAAACGCCCATCGCCCGGCGGGCACTCGAGCTCGGCGGTCACCTGCACGTCGGGCTCGAGGAGTACGCCGGCGACCGCCGGCCCACCAACGCCGAACTGATCGGCGAATGTGTGGCCCTCGCCATCGAGGTCGGCCGGCCCGTCGCCACCACCGCCCACACCGCCGAGCTCCTCGGCATCAACCACTGATCCGCTGACCGGAAAGGACCACCCACCATGCACGTCGGTATCGTGCCCATCAACTCCCGCAACTACATCGAGGACCACAAATTCCTCACCAGCTTCGCCCCGCTGGTGGAACAGCTCGGGTTCGAATCGCTGTGGACCTTCGAACACGTGATCATCCCAGACGACTACAACTCGGTGTACCCGTACAACCCGCAGGGCAAAATCGCGGTGTCCGGCAGCGACCAGTTCGTCGACTCGCTGATCGCACTGGCCTGGGTCGCCGCGTGCACCGAGAAGATCCGGCTGGGTACCGGGGTCAACATCCTCAGCCAGACCAACCCCCTGTACCTGGCGAAGCAGGCATCCTCGATCGACCACCTGTCGGGCGGACGGCTCATGTTGGGCCTGGGCGTGGGCTGGCTCAAGGAAGAGTTCGACGCTCTCAACGTTCCCTTCGATGATCGTGGCCCCCGTGCCGACGAGTACATCGACGCCATGACGCAGGTCTGGACCGGCGAGACGGTGAACTTCAAGGGCCAGTTCCTCGATTGGCACGGTTTCAGCATGCGGCCGACCCCGGCCCAGAAGCCGCGGGTGCCCATCATCGTCGGCGGCACCAGCGGACCGGCGATCCGCCGGGTCGTGGCCCGCGGCGACGGCTGGTACGTCATCCACCGTGACCTCGAGCACTTCAAAGAACTGATGGCCAAGCTCCAGGCCGAGTGCGATCGACAGGGCCGCGACATCTCCGAACTGGAGATCACCGCCTACTGGAACTACTCCCGCGAGGGCCTCGACGGTGCCAAGGCCTACGAGGAAGCCGGCGTGCATCGTCTGCTGGTCAACGTGCAGGCCCTGCGCATGGGCGCCCCCGATGAGGCGGTGCGCCGCTTCGCCGACGAGGCCCTGTCCCGGCTCGACTGATCGTTCCCGCGCGACCGGGCTGAAGGTGCCCGGCCGGTGAGATCCGGCCGGGTCCCAACGTCCGGCCCGTCCGGCCCGTCCGGACGGGCCGGTCCGGACGGGCCGGTCCGGACGGGCCGGTCCGGACGGGCACGGTCCGGACGAGGCTCACCCGCCGCCGCGATCAACCCAGGGCGTCGCGGTGGTCGGGATGGGCGACCGCCCGCAGGGCCTCGCGTCGCTCCTCGGGCGAGCGTCCCTTGAGCTCGGCCACCCCGAACTCGGTGACCACCCGGTCGACGAGGTAGCGCGGCAGCGTGGTCGGGCTGGTGGCCGGCAGCTGGGCGACGATGCGCGAGACCGTTCCGCCGGCTGCGGTGGACCGCAGCGCGAGCATCGAGATCCCACCGGGTGCCAGGTTCGCCCCGATGGCGAAATCGGGCTGGCCTCCCGGGCCGGACACCACCTTGGTACCCGCCACCTCGGCGTTGACCGAGCCGTCGCAGGCGATCTCGATCGCCGAGTTGATGGCGGTGAAGCGTTCCTGGCGGGCGAGGTCGCAGATACCGTGGCTGTAGGAGGACCCGACCACGAACACGTCGGGGTTACGGTCCACCCAGTCGAACACCCGACGGGTGCCCACCACCCCGGCACCGACGTGCAGGCCGGCGTCGACGCTCTTGCGCCGGCCGCTGAGGGCCCCGACGGCGGCGAGGTCGACCACCGCATCGCTGATCATCCCACCGTGCAGGCCCAGGTCGCGGCGGTCGTGCAGGGCGGTGAGGACCGCCTCGGGGATGGCCCCGATCCCGAACTCCAGACAGGCACCGTCAGGAACCTGCGACGCGGCGTGGGCGCCGATGGCCGACGCGACCTCGTCGGCTGGCGGCACGGCGAGCTCCACCAGCGGATGTTCCACCTCCACGATGAGGTCGAAGTCGCTCAGCTCACACTCCGACGCGCCGAAGGTATAGGGCATCGCGGGGTTCATCTCCGCGATCACGAAGGGCACCCGACCAATCAGTTCAGCCGTCACGCCACCACCGACGCCGAGGCTGACCCGGCCACCTGGGCCGGGCAAGCTGACCTGCACCAGGGCCACGTCGACCGCAATCGCCCCACCTGGCTGCAGGTGCGACACGAACTGTCCGTAGCTCGCCGACACCGTCCGCATGGCCCCGGCGCGGCGCATGGCCTCGGTGGCCGGCGTCGGCTGCAGGCTGATCAGCCGGAACGGTTCGTTGGGATGGGCGAAGGGGGCAACCGGCTCGCTGAGGTAGTCGGTGACCAGGGTCAGCTCGCGCCAGCGGTCGGCGTGCTGCACCATCGCGTCGAGCAGGGTCACCGGCACCGAGCAGATGGGCGAGAAGTACACCCGGGCGCGGTCGGCGATGGCTGCGAGGGCCGTGGCGGTATCCACCACCCGCCCTTCCCGCCGCGGACGGCCTTCGGGACGGAGCTCGGCGACGTGGGAGCGGGCAGTGCGATCCATGTGCAGATCCTGGCACAGTGACACTGCGCGCCCGATAGAGTACGCGCGCCAGGACGACGGCCCGACACCCCAGGTGCTCACCGCCGCCGGCCGGACGCCGCTGCAGCTCGGGGGAACATCATGTTGGACGTCATCATCCGTAACGGGACCGTGGTCGATGGCACCGGAGGTCCGGCCCGCCGGGCCGACGTGGCCATCAAGGACGGTCGCATCGTCAAGATCGGCAACGTCGACGAGCAGGATGCCCGCCAGGTTGTCGACGCCACCGGCAAGATGGTCACACCGGGGTTCATCGACGTGCACACCCATTACGACGCCCAGGCGTTCTGGGACCAGACCCTGAGCCCCTCGCCCCTGCACGGCATCACCACGGTCATCGCCGGTAACTGTGGCTTCACCATCGCCCCGCTGGCGCCGGAGGGCGGCGACTACCTGATGCGCATGCTGGCCCGGGTCGAGGGCATGCCGTTGGAGTCGTTGCGGGTCGGCGTTCCGTGGAACTGGAGCAGCTACGGCGAGTGGCTCGACAAGCTCGACGGCACCCTGTCGGTGAACGCCGGGTTCATGGTCGGCCACAGCGCCATTCGCCGATATGTCATGGGCGAGCGCTCGGTCGGCCACGTCGCCACGCCGGAGGAACTCGCCGCGATGCAGGACCTGCTGGCGGACGGCCTCGACGCCGGCGGTCTCGGCTTCAGCTCGAGCTGGGCCACCACCCACAACGACCCGAACGGCCAGCCGGTCCCCTCCCGCCATGCCTCCGAGGAGGAAATGGTGGCGTTGTCCTCGGTATGCAGTCGTTTCGAGGGCACCTCGCTGGAGTTCATCCCAGCCGTCGGCCGTTTCCACCCCGAGCACATCGACCTGATCGCCCGGATGTCCGCGGCCGCACAGCGGACACTGAACTGGAACCTGATCGCCCCCTCCACCAGCCCCCAGCAGATGGCGGTTATGGAGAACAACCTCGGGGCCTACGAGTACGCCCAGGCCCGCGGCGGTCGCATCATCGCCCTCACGGTGCCCTGCGCCATCGAAAGCCGTCTCAACTTCGAGAGCGGCTTCGTGTTCGACGCCCTCAACGGGTGGCGTGAGCCGATGGCCCTGCCGAACGACCAGAAGATGGCGCTGCTCTCCGACGCCGAACAGCGCCGTGAGCTCGACGAGCTCGCCCAGGGGCCTTCCCCTATGCGTGGCGTCGCCAAGTGGCACAACCTGACCGTCGGCGACGTGTTCAGCGACGAGAACCAGCAGTTCCTCGGCCGCACCATCGGCGAGATCGCCGAGGAGCAGGGCCGCTCCACCTTCGACACGCTCTGCGACATCGTCGTGGCCGACGATCTGCGCACCGGCCTTTTGCAGCCGCTGCGTGGCAACGACGACGAGACCTGGGAGCTGCGGGTCAAGGTCTGGCGTGACGAGCGCACCGTGTTGGGTGGCACCGATGCCGGTGCCCACCTCGACCTGCTCGCCACCTTCAACGCCACCTCGGTGATGCTGGGCAACGCCGTTCGTCAGCGCCAGCTGCTGACCTGGGAGGAGGCCGTCCACCACCTCGCCGACGTCCCCGCCCACCTCTACGGCATCAAGGATCGCGGCCGCCTCGCCGAGGGCTACCACGCCGACATCAACATCATCGACCCGACCACCGTCGGCGCCCGGCCGACCTACGCCAAGCACGACCTACCCGGTGGAGCCTGGCGCCTCTACGGCGAAGCCGACGGTTTCGACCACGTCTTCGTAAACGGCACCGAGATCGTGCGCAACGGCGAGTTCACCCCGGCCCGGCCCGGCACCCTGCTGCGCTCGGGCCGCGACACCGCCGGTACCGCCGTCGGCTGATCCGTCGCCGGCCGGGTCACGACCCGGCCGGCCACCGCCCTGGAGGTCGTCCGTGAGCATCCCCTCGCTGTCCGCGCCAACGGAGACCGGGTTCCCGGCAGATCCCGTGGCCGAGGCCCGCTCACTCGGGCCGGTGATCGAGGCCCACCGTGAGCAGATGGACGCGCAGCGTGCTCTGCCGGCGCCGGTAGTCGAGGGGATGGTCCGGCTGGGCATCCTGCGCGCCGCCGTACCGACGGAGCTCGGTGGTCCGTCCTACGACCCACGGACCCAGGTCGAGGTCGTCGAGGAACTGTCCCGTCTCGACGGTTCGGTCGGCTGGTGCGCCATGATCGCCTCCGCCGCTAGCTTCACCTGCGGCTTTCTCGACTCCGACACGGCTGCAGCCTTCTTCGGCCCGGCCAACGCCTGCCTGGCCGGCCAGCTCGCACCCACCGGACGGGCCGTACGGGTGCCGGGCGGCTACCGGGTCTCGGGCCGGTTCCGTTTCGGCAGCGGCAGCGGCCACGCCACGATGTTGCTCGGCGGCTGTCTGGTCTACGACGGCGACGACGTCAGCATCGGACCCAAAGGGCGACCGGAGCAGCGCTCGGCGCTGGTGCGCGCCGAACAGGTCAGCATCATGGACACCTGGCATACCACCGGACTGTGGGGTACGGGCAGCAACGACTATGTCATCGACGACGTGTTCGTGCCCGAGGAGCACACCTGGGATCCGGTGGGTCCCTCGCTCCGCCAGGAGCCGCTGTACCGGTATCCGCCGCTATTCCTGATGCCCCACTGCGGCGTACCGCTCGGTATTGCCAGGGCCGCCATCGATGCCGTATCGGAGCTCGCTCAGGACAAGGAGCTCTACCCGGGTGCCCGCCAGGCCGGGTCGTCCAAGAGCCTGCGCGACGATCCCGGCACCCAAGAAGCGGTCGCCATCGCCGAAGCCAAGCTCGCGGCGGCCCGGGCCCTCACCTACGCCACCATCGACACCATGTGGGCCATGCTGCAGGCCGGCGAGCGCATCCCCACCCGGGACCGGGCCATGTACCGGATCACGATGACGTGGATCCACCAGATCGGCAAAGAGATCGTCGAGTCGATGTACGACACGGCCTCGGCCTCGTCGATCTATCGGGGCAACCCGCTCGACCGGCTGATGCGTGACATGCTCACCGGGGCGCAGCACCGCATGGTGCACCCGAAGCTGTACCGGCCCGCCGGCCGGCTGCTGCTCGGGCTCGATTCCGGCGACCCGCTGGTCTGAACGGGCCGCCGGAACCGTCGGTCAGACCCGGGCCAGCGGCGTCGCAACGCCGGTGACGCCCGGACGGCACCGCCAGATACCGCCCTTGCGGTCGGGCTGCTCGAGGTCGTCGGCGGTGACGAGGTAGAGGTCGCCCATGTCCGGGCCGCCGAACGCCACGCTGGTCACCCACTTGGCCGGGACCTTGATCTCGTCGAGCTCCTCGCCGGTGGGCGACAGCTTGACCGCACGCCGGCCACCGACGTGGGCCACCCACAGGTTGCCGTCGGTGTCCACGCACATACCGTCGGGGATGCCCCGCTCGAAGGACGCCTTGCCGATGTGCCGGCGGTTCGACACCGAGCCGTCCGCCGCCATGTCGTGCACCCAGATGCCCTTCGACGTCGAATCGGCGTGATACATGGTGCGACCGTCGGGCGAGAAGCCGATGCCGTTGGTGACCTCGATGCCACCGTAGAGCTCGTCGATGCTGCCGTCGAGGTTGATGCGGTAGCACTCACCCGGCACCTTGGGACCCTTCAGGTCCTCGAGATCGCTGCGGATGGACCCGGCGTAGATGCGGCCCTCGCTATCGCTGTGGATGTCGTTGAAGGCCTTGACCCCGCTCACCTCGAGCAGGACCCGCAGCTCGCCGTTGCGCCAGTGGGCCACGTTCGGGCCCGACAGCACGAACCCGCCGTCCGCATGCAGCACGAGGCCACCGACGCTGTGACGACCCGAGATCAGCGTCTCGATCGTCCCGTCCGGCGAACGCCGGTAGACCCCCCGGCCCGGGATGTCGGTGAAGTACAGGTTGTTGTCCGCATCGGTGCGCGGGCCTTCGACCAGCCCATAGCCCGACGCCAGTAGTTCCAGTTGCACGTCCATTGATTCCTCCCCGTCGCTCACCGTAGCTGCTGGGCCGAGGCCCGGCCCGTGCCCCTCGCCGACGGGATCAACCCCGAGCAGATCTGCCACAGCCCCACGGGACGATTCGCCGTCGATTCGCCGGGACGCTCAGCGGAACAGGCCGCAGTCGATGCCTGCCGCGACGTCGGCCTCGTCGAGGCCGCAAACGTCCCGGTAGACCTCGACGTTGTGCTCGCCGAAAACAGGTGCCCGGCGGTAGGGCGTCAGGTCGGACCCGCTCCACACGGCGGGATAGCGATCGTAGGGACGCGGACCGTAGATCGGGTGGTCCGCGAAGCCCTGCCAGAACCCCCGCGCCAGGTGCTGCGCATCCTCGAGCAGGTCCGGGGCGTTCTGCACCACTCCGGCGGCGACCCCGGCCTGCTGCAGCTGCTCCATAGCCGCCGCCCCCGGGCGGGTCGAACACCACGCGACGAGCAGCTTGTCGAGCTCGCGGCGTCGGGCCATGCGGTCCTCGGCAGTGCGGTAGGACGGGTTCGAGGCGAGGTCGTCGCCGCCGAGGACCCCGGCGAGCCGTCGCCACATCGTGTCATCGGTGGCGCTGACCGCCATCCAACCACCGTCCCCGGTCCGGTACGTGTCGTTGGGCGCCACCACCCCGAAGGGGTCGGCGTTCCCGTCTGGTTCGGTGACCCGGCCGTTGGCGGTCAACTCGAGCACCGCCGGGGTGATCAACCACGAACCGACCTCGAGTTGGGCGAGGTCGATGCGTTGGCCCTCACCCGTGCGCCGACGGGCCTCGAGCGCCCCCAGGATCTCCATCGCAGCCACGAACCCGGCGGCATGATCGTTCAGCGAGAACCCGCAGCCGATGTCCCGACGATCGGCCGGGTTGGTCAGGTAGGTGAGCCCGCACAGGGCGTGCACCGTCGGCGCATAGCTGAGCACGTTGCGCCAAGGTCCGTCATGCCCGGGCCCGGACATCGTCACGTAGATGAGCCGGGGGTTCCAGGCGTGCACCGTCTCCCAGCCCAGCCCCCACCGGGCCAGCACGCCGGCGCTGTAGTTCTCCACCAGGACGTCGCTGGCTTCGATCAGGCGGCGGGCGACCCCCAGGGCGTCGGGATGTTTCATGTCCAGCAGCGCCGAGCGCTTCGACCGGTTCCATACCGGGTAGTACGGGTAGTCCGGACGGTTCACCAGGGTGGCCCGCTCGACGTTCTGCACCTTGACCACGTCGGCGCCGAGATCGCCGAGCATCCGGGTGCAGAACGGCCCGGCCAGTACCCAGGTGAAGTCGGCGATGCGGATGCCGTCGAGTGGCTTGGCCGACGGGGGACGTGGCGAGGAACCCGGGGCGACCCCGGCCGAACCGCCAGAACCGGCAGCACCCACCGAACCGGCAGCACCGGCCGGGCGTGTCGGGCCCGTCGAGCGGACCCATTCGTCGAGGACCAGGGCGGCGGGGAGCGGGTCCAGAGGCGGCGGCTGCGGTGTCGGCGACGGCGTCGCCGACAACTGTGCCGGTCGTCCGGGGGTGATCACCGTCGGGCCGTCCCAGGCCACCGGCTGGAGGAACCCCCGGTGGGCGAACTGAGGGTTGGCCACCACCTGCGGGACCGACTGCACCTCACCGAAGGCGATCCGGCGGGACTGTGCCTCGGTGAAGAGGTAGCCAGCGTCGTGACCGAGGCAGAAGCGTGCGATGAGGGCCATCAGATCGTCGCGCCTGGCCAGGATCTCCTCGATGTCGAGGCCGGCGAACTCGATCGCCTCCTCGAAGCCCTCCTCCACCATCCAGTCGATCAACGGTGACGGCGACGGGGTCGGGGTGATCATCACCGTGCCGCTGCGGGCAGGCACCACGTCGTAGACCCGCAACCAGTGCAACGAGCCCTGTCGGGCCTGTATCGCCGGGAGGTCGTCGAGCCGGTCGGCGTAGAAGTACGGGAAGAACAGGTTCTCGATGCTCCCGGTGACCACCTCGTGGAGCGAGACGTCGACGTGTTGGCCGCTCCCGCCCGCCCGCACCGCCTGCAACGCGGCCAGCGCACTGATGACGGCCACGAAGCTGCCGAAGTGCTCGTTCTGGCGTCCCCAACTGTTGAGTGGCTTGTCCACCGGCCCGGTCAACGCGCACACCCCACCGAGGGCCGCAGCGACCAGATCGCTGCCCCGCCAGCCCGCCCGCGGCCCGTTGTGGCCGAACGCGGTGAGCGAGACCGAGACGAGCGCCGGGTTGCTCACACCAAGGTGGGCGTGGTCCAGACCGTGTTCGGCCAGCCAACCGGGCTCGGCGTCGTCGATCAGCAGATCGGCCGCCGTCGCCAGCCGTTGCAGCCGGGCGATCCCCTCGGGCGATTCGGGATCGACCGCGACCAGGCGCTTGCCCCCGTCGTAGGTCCATTCGAGGAGGCCGCCACGCGCCGCCACCGTCGGATCGGCCATCGGGCGACCCGACGGACCCCACCCGGCGGGCTTGACGACGTCCGCCCCCATCTCCGCCAGGAGCTTGGTGGCGAATCGGGCCGGTCCCGACGCCAGGTCGAGAACCCGTATCCCGGCAAGACTTCCCTCACCCTGCATAACCGTCCCCTGCCTGCCGTCACCCGGCGCTGCCGACGCCCCGATTCGCCCCGACCCGGTGCTGCCCGCTGACCGTACCCGTTCGACCCGCACCAGGGACCGCAGCAGCCCCGCGGCGCGAGCGATGCGCACCGCATCGACGATCACCTTGACGCCATGATCCCGGTTGGTCCGGGCCAGCATCTCCTCCGAACCCGACTGTCCCCCGATGACCAGGTTGTCGTTGTCGCAGTAACGCCCGATTAGGGCCATGGCCTCCGGAGTCACGTGTTCGGGCCGCACCTCGGAGGGGAAGGTCCCGACGAAGATCCGCGCCCGGGAACCCACCGCCTCCCGCACCGACCCGAGCAACGACTCCACCGCATCGAGCTGCACCGATTCGTCGGGTGACCCGTAGGACAGCGCCGTCGGGGTCAGGAACCGAACGTCACGGCGCCCGCTGGCCACCATCTGCGCGACATGATCCGCCACGTGGTCCGCCGGGCGATGGCGGAACCGCGCCTTGAACATGAACGGGGTCTGACAGAACGTGCAGCCGTACACGCAGCCACGGGTGATCTCGATGGGGTTGTACCGCCCGCGTCGACGGCCGAAGGCCGGGTAGCGACCCAGCGGATGACGGCCGGCCGGCTCGTAACGGACCACCTCAGCGTCGGGCCCGACCCGAGCGAGGCCGGGCACGCGCGCCCGGTCGGGCTGCGAGATTGACGCCGCAGCGTTGCGCAGCGCCCGGACCAGCTCGACGAAGGGCTCCTAGACCTCGCCGACCACCACCAGGTCGAAGCCGACGGCCAGCGTCGCCGCCGGCTCGGCCGAGGCGTGGACTCCCCCGCAGACATGGCGGACCGGGCCGGGCGCCTCGCAGGCGAAGCGAGCCAGTGCGGCCATGACGGGTGAGCACCCCAGCCAGGGTGCTCACCCGGCCGACCACCGGCGATACGCAGCAGCGGGTCGCCGGTCGCCTAAGGTCAGGCCGTTCAAAAGCCGTGGGTCAAGGGGTTCGCGATGGCGTTACTGGCCGGAGGCCGCATTCGAGGCGTGGCGAAAGCGCTCGGCGGCAATCCTCTCGACAACGCCGAGCTGGCCGCTCGCTACGGCGTCGAACCCAGTTGGATCCTCGAACGGACCGGCATCGAACGCCGCTGGGTCGGAGCCCAACTCGACGAGTTGGCCGGCACCGCGGCCGAGCGGGCCATGGCGGCGGCAGGCCTCGGACCCGACGACCTCGACCTGATCATCCTGGCCACCAGCACGGCGATGCGACAGGTCCCCGCCACTGCGGTGCGCATTGCCGGGCGGCTGGGCTCGCGCTGCGGCTGTGTCGACGTCAACGCGGTGTGCAGCGGCTTCGTGTACGGCCTGCAGCTCGCCTATGGGCAACTGGCCATAGGCGCCCGCAGGGTGCTCGTGGTCGGCGCCGACAGCTTCAGTGAGCTGGTCGACTACGAGGACCGCAACAGCGCCATCCTCTTCGGTGACGGCGCCGGCGCGGTGGTCCTCGAGGCCTGCCCCGACGCAGGGTTGCTGGGCTTCCACAGCTCGAGTGACTCCGACGGCGAGAACCTGTTGTACGCCGAGCGCAACGGCAAGATCTCGATGGAGGGCCGCGAGATCTTCCGCCGTGCGGTCACCACCATGGCCGAGAGCGTGTCCATCACCCTCGAACGGGCCGGCCTCGAGGTCGGCGATGTCGACCTCGTCGTGCCCCACCAGGCCAACGTGCGGATCATCGACGCGCTGGCCCGTCGGGCAGGGCTCGAGAACACCCCGGTCGCTCTCAACATCGCCGGGCACGGCAACAGCAGCGCCGGAACGGTACCGATGGCCCTGGCCGATCACATCACCGACGTACGGGCCCCCGAACCGGGCGAGAAGGTGCTGTTCGTCAGCTTCGGGGCCGGCCTGGTGGCCGCCTCGGCGCTGGTCCAGTGGTGACGACGCAGGTCCTACCGGTTCGCCGCTGACGCCTTCGGACGGTCCGCGACGTGGGACCGGCGGCCCGGCGGCAGGCGACTCAGCGGAACGCCGGGATGACCGTCTCCGCGATGAGACGGGTGTTCTCCTCGACGTACTCCGGAGGACAGCCCTGTGAGAACATGATCTTGCGCGCCCCCGCGTCGATGTACTCACGTAGCCGAGCGATGCAGTCGTCGGGCGAGCCGGCGATGGTGTACTTGTCCACCAGCTTGCTGAAGTCCTGGTTGTACTGCTTGCTGAGCTGCTGGTTGGCCAACTCGAGGGCCCGGGTGCGGTCCTCGTGCACGCAGGTGAAGATGAACAGCCCGCCTTTGACGGTGCCGGCCGGACGCTCGGCCTCCTCGGTGAAACGGGCGATCTTCACCATGCTCTCGTCGAGCATCTCCGGGGTGTACATGTACGGCAGCCAGCCCTCGGCCAACCGTGCCGCCCGTCGCATGGCCACGTCCTTGCGGCCGGCCACCCAGAACGGCACGCGTGGCTTCTGCACGCCACGCGGCGAGATCGACACCCCGTCGAGCTTGGTGAAGCGGCCGTCGAAATGCACGTCCTTCTGGGTCAGCAGCAGGTCGAGCACCCGCAACGCCTCGTCGGTGCGGGCACCGCGCTGGTTGACCGGCACGCCGACGGCGGCGAACTCCTTGGGGAACTCGCCGCCGACCCCGATCCCGAGGCTGAAGCGCCCGTCGGAGACCACGTCAAGCACCGCGACCTGCTTGGCCAGCAGCGCTGCCGGGTACAACGGGACCAGCACGATGCCGCTCATCAGCTTGATGCGCTCGGTGGCCCCGGCGGCGGCGGCGAGGGACACCAGGTTGTTGGCCACCGGCCCGTGGAACATCACGTGCTCACCGGTGAGCAGGTAGTCGTAGCCGAGGTCCTCGGCCTGGCGGGCCTCGGCCTTGGCCCCGTTCAACAAGCGCAACGACACCCCGAACTCGATGGCGTCGCCGTTGGTATCCGTGCTCATGTCGGCCTCCCCGTGACCTGCTATGGGTGACGAGCCTGGCACAGCGTCCCGACACCTGCCAGTGCGGTGCCGTCCCCGTCGCCGTCCCGCCAGGGCACCGACGGTGTCGCTTCGGACGACCCGCGGGGCGGCACCGATCAGCGCTGGCAGCCCGGACAGGCGTAGCAGGGCCGGTTGGCCAACGGGAACCAGCGGATGTCACCGCCGCAGCGCAGACACACCCGCCGTTTGTAGGCGTAGGTGGTCTCCCCGCGGCGATGCCGAGCGCCCGCCGGCAGGCCCACTTCGGCCCGGTCGACGGTCACGATCCGATTGGCCTTGACCCCGGCACGCAGCATCGAACCGATGGTGTCCCACAACGCCTGGCGTTCGACGTCACCGAGCGAGCTGCCACGGCGTTCGGGGTCGACCCCACAGACGAACAGCGCCTCTGCCCGGTAGACGTTGCCGACCCCGGCGATCACCGCCTGGTCGAGCAGCAGCCCGCCGATCGGCGCCTTGCTACGGGCCACGCGCCGATGGAACCGCTCCGGGTCGCCATCGGCCCGCAGCGGGTCGGGGCCGAGCCGGGCCACGATGCGGTCGCGGTCGGCCTCGTCGCCGAGGGAACAGTCGGTCGGCCCGCTCAGGTCCACGGTGGCCGACGGCGCCCGCATCCGCAGGCGTACGGATTCGCCCGGCGCCGGTGGTTCGGGCCCGCGATGGATGCGGAACTTGCCGAACAGGCCAAGGTGAACGTGCAGCACCGTGCCGTCGTCCCAGCGGTAGAACAAGTGCTTTCCGTAGGCCTCGATGCCCTCGACGGTCAGGCCGTCGAGGCAGACCGCACCGTCGGCGAAACGTCCTTGCGGGGAGCTGACCTGGGGCACGTGGCCGACCAGCAATGGTCGGTGGTCCTTGGCGATGCGATGGATCGTGTGCCCCTCAGGCACGGCAAACACCCTGGTCGAGGGCAGACCTCGCCCGCACGGGCAGGATCAGTCTGCCGGGTCGATCGGCTGAACCGACCCGTGACGCTCGAGCACCTTGCGGAAGTCGTCGAGGGTCATCTCACCGATGCGTTGCCCTTCGTCGTCGAAGATCTCCCAGATCACGCCGCCGACCGCCACCATCGACAGATGGATGATCGCACCCTCCGGACCGCCCTGCTCGGAGTGCAGGTGGTCGCCCTCGTTGCTGCCGAAGAACCCAACCGGACGCACCTGCTCGAGGTACCAGCCGTCCGCGCCGAGTGCCCAGGTTCGGTGCTCGCCCTCCACGACCAGGGTGTCGGTGGGGCCGAGGTGGCGGTGGGCCGGGCAGCGCACACCCGGAGCGAAGCGGAAGAAGATGTCGACCTGCTGGCGGGCGTCGTTCACGCCGAGCACCCACATCGACAGGCCTTCGTACCCACGCAGCGGCCGCCAGTCGATAGCAGCGTCGTCGAGTCGGAGCTGGGGACGGACCGCGGTGCTGCTCGATGCCATGCCCCGAGGGTAGACCGTCACGGGGGGCGGACGGCATCCCGAAGCCACCACGCCCGCCGCAGGACTCACCCCGGCGCGCCGACCGCGCAACCGTGCGGATCGAACGCCCCGGTCGGCCAGGCCCGCGTACAGGCCTTGGCGCGTCCGTAGTGTCGCGGGGGTAGGTCGAGACGAAAGCACAGGTGCCCTTTGTCCACGCCGCTGACCATTCCGGGTCCCTGGGCCGTCGCCCGCCATGCCCTGCCCAACGTGGTGATCGGCAAGCTGGTCCCCTTGGCACTGTTCGTCGGCTTCCTCCGCCTCGTGGGGATCACCGGCGCCCTGCTGGTCGCCCTCGCGTGGTCGATCGGGGTCATGGTGCATCGCCGCGCCACCGGCCGGGCCATCCCTGGCCTGGTGCTGTTCAGCACCATCGGCCTCGCCGGGCGGACCGTCCTGGCGTTGGCCACCGGCAGCGTCGTCGCCTATTTCCTCCAGCCGACGATCAGCACGGCGCTGGTCGGCCTGGCCTTCGGGGCATCGGTGGCGACGCGTCGTCCCCTCGCCGAGCGGCTCGCCCGCGACTTCTGCCCACTCGACGCCGACGCCGCCAACCATCCGATGCTGCGCCTGTTCTTCGTCCGGTTGTCGTTGCTGTGGGCCTTCACCAGCCTGCTCAACGCCGGCGTCACGTTGTGGCTGCTGCTGACCCAAAGCGTGACCACCTTCGTGCTCATCAAGTCATTCCTCGGCCCGTCCTTCACCGCGGCCACGCTCGGTATCGCCGTGGTGTGGTTCCGGTACCGGATGCGTCGCGCCGGCTTGCAGGTGCACTTTGGCTCGTCCATGACCGTCGCCGCCGTGCCGGTCACCACCGTGGTGGTGCACCCAGGCCCCACCACCACCGTTCACCGCGAGGCATGACCCGTTCGGGTCGCCCGATCTTCATCGCCCACCGGGCCGCCAACTCGACGGCCACGATGGACGTCGCACGGCACCTCGTCGACCTGTGCGAGCTCGACGTGCACCTCGGGCCGTCGGCGACGATCGAGGTCCGTCATGCCAAGCGGTTGTGGCCGACGCGGCGCCTGTGGGAACGCTGGTACCTGCTGGCCCGCCGTACCCCGGTACCGGTCCTCACCGACATCGTGACCGGTCAGCAGCCGGAACCGTTGTTCTGGTTCGACCTCAAGGGCGTCACCCCTCGCCTGGCCCGCACGTTGCGGCCGTTCGTGATGCCCACGCCCCGCGTCCCGACCGACCGCGTCCCGACCGACCGTGTCCCGACCGACGACGTCCCGACGGGCCGCAGGGCGGATGGCGGGGTCGCCGCAGAACGACCACCGACCATGCTGTCGTCGAAGTCCTGGTGGCTGCTGGCGCCGTTCGCCGGGGTGGCCGGCCTGCGCACCCTGCGATCGGCCGGCAATCGGCTCGAGCTGGCCTTGATGCGGTGGTTACCGGGCCGCGTGCAGCTCGACGGGGCCGTGGTACACCGACGCCTTTTGGACGAGAGGACCATCGCCCGCCTGCACCGGCAGGGCCTGTTGTTCACCTGGGGCGTCACCGAGGGCGATGACCTGGCCGAACTGGTCGCCGACGGACGGATCGACGGGTTCATCCTCGATGACCCCACCCTTGCGGCGCCGTACCGCTGAGCGGAACCCGAGCAGGCCGTTGCGTTCGATGCGAGAGGCCGCCCACAGCCCGACCAGGGCCACGATCGTGCCCGCGCACCCGTCCAAGACGTAGTGGTTTGCGGTCGCCACCACCGCCACCGCCATGACCAGCGGGCTGAACACGGCAAAGGCCCGGACGGCCCGATTGGCGGACACCCGCCACAGGGTGAACCCGACCAGCACGTTCCAGCCGACGTGCAGGCTGGGCACCGCCGCGTAGCGGTTCACCAGAGCAGGCGGCTGCAGCACCCGGTAGGACGTGGACAGCTCCGTCACCGTGTCCACGAACCCCATGCCGATGAGGCGAGGTGGAGCCACCGGCCACACGGCGAAGATCACCAGGCCGATGGCGCCGGAGATGAACATGGCGTTGCGAAGCAGGTAGTAGTCGCGCCGGTGGCGGTGATGCAGCCAGAACAGGGTCACGACGATCACCGGCCAGTGCAGCCAGATGTAGACCCAGTTCGCTGGGGTCCTCAGCACCCGGGTGGCCCCGAACACCGCCTGCATGCCGGCTTCGAGGTCGAGGCCGATCGCGGCTTCCGCCTCGAGGATGGCCCGCCCCCGCTGGACCGCGTCCTGGACGTTGCCCTCGGTCAGGCCCCGCACACCGAAGTAGATGAGTGCAGCGCCGGAGATCAATACAAACTGCCGCGCCACCTCCACCCAGCCACCACCGTGAACCAGCTCGCCGGGGGTGGGTACGTGATGGGCGGGTACGTGATGGGCGGGTACGTGATGGGCGGGTACCGGGTCGGGCGCGTCGCCACTCGACGGAGCGGGGTGCCGGTCCTGTGCGCGATCGTTCTCACTCACTGCTCACCTGCTCACTGCCGCGGCGTGTCGTCGGACTTCATGCTGCTCGTCGCCGGCGGCCAGCGGCTAGGGCCATGCGACCCCACCGGCGCAGGCTGACGCGCCTGTCCTGCCCCGTCCTGCCGGTCCCGTTGCGGCCGACCTCCAGCCCCGCCGCCGGTGCTACCGTCCTGCACCGGTCCGCCACCCGCGCCGGCCCGAGCACGAACGTCCTGGAGCCCACGATGGAACCGATCGACCTGTCCTACGGGCGCACCTTCGGCAACGGCTTCCCGCACGAGTTCTTCACCTGGCTGCGGGCGAACCAGCCGGTTTGGTGGCACGAGCCCACCGAGCACACGCCCGAGGGCGAGGGGTTCTGGGTGGTCAGCCGCTACGCCGACGTGGTGGCGATGTTCAAGGACGGCGCAACGTTCTCCTCGGCAGTGGCCGGTACGGCGCTCGCCGACAGCAACGCCGCCGGCATCGTGCTGAACCAGACCGACGATCCGCAGCACCGGACCCTGCGGGCGCTGGTCAACAAGGGCTTCACCCCGCGCATGATCGGACGACTCGAGGACGACCTGCGCATCCGGGCCCGCCAGATCCTCGACGGGGTGACCCTCGGCGAACCCTTCGACTTCCTCACCGACGTGGCCCGCGAGCTGCCCTTGCAGGCCATCTGCAGCGTGCTCGGGGTCCCGCAGGAGGACCGGGCCGAGCTGGTGGAGATCGTCGACCGCGGGGTGGCGGGCGAGACCGGCGAGGTCATCGCCATGGAGTACGTCCGCCAGCTCAGCGCCTATGCCCGCAAGCTGCTGGCCGACAAACGCGAGAACCCCTCCGACGACATCCTGTCGGTGATCGTGCACGCCAGCCTGGAGGACGGATCACGGCTCGACGACCGGGAACTGCGGGCGTTCTTCAACCTGCTGTTCCCCGCCGGCGCGGAGACCACCCGCAGCGCCATCGGCGGGGCGGTCCTGAAGTTCGTCTCCGAACCCGACCAGTACCGGTTCCTGCGCGAGGACCGCGATCGGCTCAAGGTGGCGATCGAGGAGATCGTCCGCTGGACCTCACCGTCGGTCTACAAGCGCCGCACCGCCACCCGCGACGTACGGCTGGGCGACGCCGAGATCCTCCAGGGCCAACGGGTCACCCTGTGGGAGATGTCGGCCAACCGCGACGAGGGCGTGTTCGACGAGCCGTTCCGTTTCGACGTCACCCGTGACCCGAACCCTCATGTGGGCTTCGGTCTCGGCACGCACTTCTGTCTCGGGGCCAGCCTCGCCCGGCTCGAGATGAAGGTGATGTTCGAGGCACTGTTCGAACGTTTCGAACGTTTCGAACTCGCCGGCGATCCCCGCTGGACCAACAACAACCGCCTCGTCGGCCTGACCAATCTGCCTGTCGTCGCCCACTGAGCCGGCGTCGCGTCAGCTCCCCCTGAGCCCACGCCCCGCCTGCGACCCGATATCAGCAGAATCCGGCGCAGTCTCGGCATCGGCGGCTCGGGGGCCTCTGCTACGGTCGGCGCTGCATGGGACGACTGGACGGACGAGTGGCCTTCATCACCGGTGCCGGGCTCGGCATCGGACGGGCCGCAGCCCGGCTCTTCGCCGCTGAGGGGGCCAAGGTCGTCGTCGCAGAAATCGATCCGGTGAACGGGGCGCACACTGAGGCACTGGTCCGCGACGACGGTGGCGACGCCCTGTTCGTGCGCACCGACATCACCGATGAGGCCCAGATCGCCGCAGCCATGGGGGCCACCGTCGATCGCTTCGGCAAGCTTGACGTGCTCTACAACTGCGCCGGTGGCTCGATCCCGCAGGATGCGCCGGTCACCGAGGTCGACCTCGACGTGTGGGACCACACCATCAACCTCGACCTCAAGGGCACGGTGCTGTGCTGCCGCCTCGGCATCCCCCGCATCATCGAGGCCGGTGGGGGCACGGTGGTGAACATGGCGTCGATGGCCGCGCTGCGGCCGATGCGCATGCACATCTACTCCGCCGCCAAAGGTGGGGTCATCGCCCTCACCCGGACCATGGCCTATCAGTACAGCCGCCAGGGCGTTCGGGTCAACGCCATCTGCCCGGGCTACGTGCTGACCGAACGGGTGGTCAGCCGCCTCGGTGACGGCACCGACGGCCGGCCGGGCGCCCTCGACGAGAGCACCCGGCGCTGGCCCTACAGCGTCGGCCGTCCGGAGGACATCGCCAACATCGCGCTGTTCCTGGCATCGGACGAGTCACGCATGATCAACGGCACCGCCGTCGCCGCCGACGGCGGGATGAGCAATCACTGAGCGAGGGGAACACCATGACCGGCATCCACATCGGGGTCACCGTCCCGCAGATCAAGCGGTCCTGGCCGGAGAGCCTCACTGCGTCCCGGGAGTTCGAGGCCATGGGCTTCGACTCGTTGTGGGTCTGCGACCACCTGTACGGCCCGCAGTCCCCGTCGATCCCCATCCTCGAGGCCTGGTCGCTGCTGTCGGCCCTGGCGGCGTCGACCGACCGGGTGGAGCTGGGAACGCTGGTCACGCCGACCGGCATGCGCAACCCGGCGCATCTCGGCAAGGTGATCGCGACCGTCGACAACATCGCCGGTGGCCGCGTCATCCCCGGGTTCGGGGCCGGCTGGATGGACCGGGAGCACACCGACTTCGGCATGGCGTTCCCGCCGCCGCTCGACCGGCTACGCCAGATGGACGAGACCCTGACACTGCTGCGGGCCATGTGGGACCCCGAGGCCGACGACGCGACCTTCGACGGCGAGTTCGTCCATGCCGACCACGTGGTGTGCCTGCCCAAGCCGGTTCGCCGCCCGCCGATCCTCATCGGCGGCACCGGCGAGAAGGTCACCCTGCGGCTCGCTGCCCGCCACGCCGACATCTGGAACAACTCCGCCGTCGCCCAGGCCGAGCTGCCCCGCAAGATCGAGGTGCTGCGGGGCCACCTCGCCGACATCGGCCGTGATCCGGCCGAGGTACGGGTCTCCCAGCAGTGCCTGGTCATCATCGGCGCCGACGAGCACGCCGCCGAAGCCGCCATCGCGTCGGCGGAGAAGGTGTTCGGCGGACATCTCGGCGACCCCCGTGGTGCGCTGGCCATCGCCGGTTCGCCGGAGCGGGTGATCGAGCAGATCAACCGCCACGTCGAGCTGGGCTGCGACATGTTCATGATGGAGTTCTTCGGGCGGGACACCCGCGAACCGGCCCGCCTGTTCGCCGAGACGGTGCTGCCCCACCTCGACCGCTGATCGCCGCCGTCCGGCCGGACAACATCGGGCCGGAGGGCCCCACCGACCGGCGCGCATACCGAGCGGTATCGGTAGGCCGCGGCTAGGTTCGCCACCATGCCGAGCCGACCGCAACCGTTCACCGTCGACATCGCCCAGGACGACCTCGACGACCTGCGCAACCGGTTGCGCCGAACCCGCTGGCCGGTCGACGTCGGCAACCCCGACGGCCGCTACGGGGCGACCCGCGAGTGGATGGGCGACCTCGTCGGCTACTGGGCCGAACAGTACGACTGGCGGGCGGTCGAGGCCGAGATGAACCGCTTCGAGCAGTTCCGGGTCGACATCGACGGCGTACCGGTGCACTACCTGCGCCTGGCCGGCAAGGGCCCGAACCCGATGCCGCTCATCCTCACCCACGGCTGGCCCTGGACGTTCTGGGACCTGCGCAAGGTGGCCGAACCGCTCGCCGACCCGGCCCGCTTCGGCGGCGACCCGGCCGACAGCTTCGACGTGATCGTGCCGTCGCTGCCGGGTTACGGGTTCTCGGTGCCGCTGCAGACCACCGGCATCGACATCGCCGCGGTGGCCGGGCTGTGGGTGAAGCTCATGCGCGACGTGCTGGGCTACGACCGTTTCGGCGCCCAGGGCGGCGACTGGGGAGCGTTCGTCACCGGCTGGCTCGGCCACGCCCACGCCGAGCACCTCATCGGCACCTACCTGACGCTGCCGGTGGTACCCGGCCTGCTCGGCAAGCGCGGTGTCCGGCCCGAGCAGTTCGCCGCCGACGAGCAGTGGATGCTGACCCGGTCCGACGAGGCCCGTCGCCTGACCGAGGCCCATGTCGCGGTCCACCGCCGCGACCCCCAGACCTTCGCCTACGCCATGGCCGACTCCCCCGCCGGGCTCGGCGCCTGGCTGTGGCACCGCCGCCAGTTGTGGTGCGACGGCGACGCGCTCGAGGTGTTCGGCCGTGACGACCTGTGCACCCTGGCCTCGCTGTACTGGTTCAACACCTCGATGGCATCGTCGATCCGGATCTACGCCGAGCAGTTCTCCAAGCCGCAGCGGACCGTGCACGACCGGGCCCGGATCATCGACGCCCCGACGGGGTTCGGGGTCTTCCCCAAGGAGCTGATGTTCATCCCGCGATCGGTGGCGGAAACGGTCACCAACCTGCAGCGCTGGACGGTGTTCGACCGGGGCGGTCACTTCGGCCCGGCCGAGTGCCCCGATGCCGTGGTCGACGAGCTGCGGGCGTTCTTCGGTCCGCTGCGCTGAACCCTCCGGCCCGGTATCGTGCCCGACGGCGAGGGCCGTCCTCGCCCCGTCCAGGGAGTGGGCATGCACATCAGTGAACTGTTCGGCATCGAGGGCAAGACCGCGATCGTCACCGGCGGCAGCCGCGGCATCGGCTACATGATCGCCGAGGGGCTCGTGTCCAACGGGGTGAAGACCTACATCACCTCCCGCAAGGTGTCCGAGCTCGAACCGGCCGCAGCTGAGCTGTCCAAGCTGGGCGAGTGCATCGCCATCCCCGCCGACCTCGCCAGCGACGAGGGGCTGGCCTCATTCGTGTCGGCGTTCACCGAGCGCGAGGAAAAGCTCGACATCCTGGTCAACAACGCTGGCGCGGCCTGGGGCGCCCCGCTGGGCGAGTTCCCGTCCATGGGGTTCGACAAGGTGTTCAACATCAACGTGAAGGCACCGTTCATGTTGACCCAGGCCCTGCTGCCGCAGCTACGAGCGTCGGCCACCGCCGAGGACCCGGCCCGGGTGATCATGATCGGCTCGATCGACGGCATGGTGGTGCCCATCGGCGACAACTTCTCGTACTCAGGGTCCAAGGCGGCGATCCACATGCTGGCCCGGCACCTCGCCCACAACGTGGTGGGCGACAACATCACCGTGAACACCGTCGCCCCCGGCCCGTTCCGCTCGAAGATGATGGGCTACCTGCTCGACGACCCCGACAGCCGCGAGCGCATCGCCCGCCGGGTGCCCCGCAAGCGCATCGGCACCCCCGAGGACGTGGCCGGCACGGTGATCTTCCTGGCCAGCCGGGCCGGCGCCTTCCTCACCGGCGTCCTCATCCCCGTGGACGGCGGTCTGTCGACCCACGGCTGACCCGCCGAGCTGCGCAAGGTCGACAGACCGCAGCGGCCGAGCGAGCGCCAGCGAGCTGGACGCACCCGGGGTCTGGGGGCGCAGCCCCCAGCAACAAACACGGTCTGTCGACCCACGGCTGACCCGCCGAGCTGCGCAAGGTCGACAGACCGCAGCGGCCGTCCGGGCGCGCTACGGTCGGCGCCATGGACCCCGAACTCGCCGACTGGCTGGCCAGCACCACCGAAGAGGCTCTCGAGCCGACCCTCGAGATCTGCGACCCCCATCATCACCTGTGGGATCACCCCAATGAGCGCTTCCTCGTCGAGGAGCTGAAGGCCGAGACCGGGGCAGGCCACAACGTGGTCGAGACGGTCTACGTCGACTGCATGTCGGGCTACTTCACCGACGGCCCACCCGAGATGGCTCCGGTCGGCGAGGTGGTCTTCGCCGCCGAGCAGGCCGCCCAGTCCGCGGCCACGCCCGGGGCCCGCATCGCCTCCATCGTCGGCTGCGCCGACCTTCGTCTCGGCGACGGGGTCAAGCCGGTGCTCGAGGCCATGATCGAGCGGGGCAACGGGCTGTTCGCCGGCGTCCGGCATGCCACCTCCTGGGATGCCGACCCCAAGGTCCACAACTCCCACATGAACCCCTCGCAGGGCGAAATGGGTTCGGCGGCGTTCCGCCGGGGCTTCGAGGTGCTCACCGGTGAACTCGGCCTGTCCTACGACGCCTGGCTGTACCACCCGCAGCTGCCGGAACTGCTCGACCTGGCCCGCGCCTACCCCGAGGCCACGATCGTGTTGGATCACCTCGGTGGACCCCTCGGCGTCGGCCCCTATCGCGGTCGTCGCGACGAGATCATGGCCTGGTGGCGGCCGGTCATGAGCGAGATCGCCGCCTGCCCGAACGTGTTCCTGAAGGTCGGGGGCATCGGGATGTCGCTGTACGGCCTCGAGTTCCACAAGCGCGAGACCGCCCCGAGCTCCGACGACCTCGTCGCCGCCTGGGGTGAACCGATGCGGTTCTGCATCGACGCGTTCGGCCCGGATCGATGCATGTTCGAGTCGAACTTCCCGGTCGACCGCCGAGGCTGCTCGTACGTGATCCTGTGGAACGCCTTCAAGAAGACCGCCGCCGCCGGTGGCTACAGCGCTGCGGAGAAGGCCGAACTGTTCCGCGGCTCGGCGCACCGCGCCTACCGGATCGGCTGACCCGCTCCCGGTCGGACCGGGCCGGGCCTGGCGTTCAGGCCTTGCCCGGTGCGACCGAGTCGAGCCAGTTGCGCAGCGCTGCCTCGCCGAGCGCACCCACCTGGCGACCGACCTCCTTGCCGTCACGCAGCACCAGCATGGTGGGGATGCCCTGCACCCCGTAACGGCGGGAGATGCCCGGTGCCACGTCGACGTTGACCTTGACCACCTTGAGCGAGCCGGCCCGTTCGGCGGCAGCCCGCTGCAACAACGGGGCCACCTGCCGGCACGGGCCGCACCATGGTGCCCACAGGTCGACCAGCACCGGCACCGTGGTGCGTACAGCGGCGGCGAAGTCGGCCTCGGTCGCCTCGACCAGCCAGGGCAGCGCCTCGTGGCAGGCCGCACAGCGCGGCGTTCCCGACGCCACCACCGGGACCCGATTCTTCTTCCCGCAACCGGCACACGGAACAACTGCTCGGTGGCCGCCGGTCGACGGTTTCGAGGCCGGAGACATACGCCTAGCATACCCCTAGAGGTATGCTAGGCGTAGACGTCACTTACAGTTTGCGATGCTGGGGTCCCAGGCGCAGCTCGCGGACTTGCCCGACAACTCGATGATGTCGCCCTGCTTGATCCAGGTCTGCTTGGTCACGTCCCACTTGCCGACCTCGGTGCCCTCGATCCAGTAGGCGTCCTTGTTCCCACTGACGTTCCAGCGGATCCCCTCGAGATACCCGGGATGCGTGATCTCGAGCGCCCGACCGGCGACGAGCATGTTCGTCCGGGTGAGACCGCCGTCGAGCTGACCCGCAACGGCGATGAGCTGCGCCCAGCCGAAGCCGATGACCGAACCTTGGCCCAGACCGCCGGACGCCTTGTAGTCGTACCCGGCGTTCTTCAGCATGTTGCGCGCCCACACGATCCAGGGGTTGGTGTCCTCCGCCGGGGAGAGCATGTCGCGGATACCACCGCCCATCACCCACCAGCCGTCCGACGCGGCGCCCACGACCTTCTCACCCACGTAGGTGGCGTTCTTGCACACCGATGCGGCCATCAGGTACTTCGCCGTCTCCTTGATGCCGTTCTGGGCGACCTCGGTGATCGACTGGGCGCACGGCGTGCCGGCAAGCATCTGGATGAACATCTCCGGCTTCTTCGCCGCCAGGTTCGTCATGGCGTCGGTCACCGTGGGCGCCTGCGGCTCGATGGTCTCCGAGACGTACTCGATCCTGTCCTTGTTCGGGGATTTCGCCAGGTACGACTTGAAGCCCGCCTCGTAGGCCTTGCCGAAGTCGTTGTTCATGATCAACGCAGCGATGGTCGCCTTGCCGTCCTTAGCGGTCAGCTCACTGATCCGTTGGTCGATGAAGGCCCCCCACAGCACGGCCTCGGTGTTGTAGGCGAGCAGGATGCCACTGGTCCACGGATGGTTCACCGGATCACCCCAGGCCGGATGACCGGTCACGGCGAAGGGGTGCGGGACACAGCGACCGTTGATCTTGTCGTAGGTCTTCATGACCGACGGAGAGCCGAGACCCCAGATGGCGAAGACCTTCTCGCTGTCGAGGAACTCGTCGACGATCGGAATCGACCGCGTGGGGTCGTAGCCATCGTCCTTGAGGATCATGTTGACGGCCCGCTTCTTCCCCTTGCTGTCGGTGAAGAGGTCGGTGGTGCTGTAGTAGTTCAGGATTGCCTGAGCCGACTTCGAGATGTTCCCGGCGTCCGCCAGCGTGCCCGACAGCGGGGTGTGGTTGCCGATCTTGATCTGCGTGTCGGTCAGACCCTCGGTGTTGTTCCAGCCCACCGGGCACTTGCTGGTATCGAAAGTGAAGCCGTCGGGCCCCAGCACGGTCTTGCCGTCGGGCTGCAGGCCCCACTTGTTGGCCTTGATCTTGTCCACCGCCGCCTTGCGCTCCGCAGCCCACAGCTTCTCCCACTCCTCGATCGTCTTGGGTTGGAGAGGCGCAACGGTGGTGGTAGCACCCGAGGCGACGGTGGTGGTCGCACCGATGGCGATCTTGTCAACCTCGTTCTTGACCGCGGCCGAAGAGGTGTCCTCCGTCGCGGTATCGCCGTCGCCGCCGCCGCATGACGCAGCGACCACACTCAGTCCGACCACCGCGGCAATTGTCCGCAATCGCATTACTGACCTCCGTTTACGTGTCGTTCGTCACATCTTATGACGTACGTCACGTGTGCGTCGGTGAATCTCTGTTGGCGGATCGAGGCGTGCCGGACAGCGCGGTAACGTCGCGAAGCACGACCGGCGAGATCCGCCGGTCACCGTACGGGGAGGCCGGACATGCAGGTCGGCGTCATGGTGACCAGCTACAACCACCGCGACTGGGATCGCCTCCTCACCGGCGACTACGGCCAGAACCCGGCCACCCCCGATGTCGACATCCACCGTCAGACCGTCATGCTGGGCGACATGGTGGAGCCGCTCGGCTACGACGCCATCTGGTGCGCCGAGCACTACGGCTCGGCTTACTCGATGCAGGGCAACCCGCTGCAGTGGCTGGCCTTCTGGGCCGGGCGCACCAAGCGGATCGACATGGGCACCGCGGTCATCGTCGCCCCCTGGTGGCAGCCGGTGAAGCTGGCCCATGAGATCGCCATGCTCGACCTGCTCCTCGACGGTCGCACGCTGCACCTCGGTATCGGCCGCGGCATCTCCGCCCACGAGTACGACGCCTTCGGCGTGCCGCGCGAGGAATCTCGTCAGCGGTTCCAGGAGATGCTCGAGATCCTCCGCCTGTCGGAACAGAACCGGTTCTCCTACGACGGTGAGCACTACCAGGTCCCCGAGTCCACCGTGCGGCCCCAGGCCATCCACCGCGGTTCGCTGTTCGACAACATGAAGTGCGCGTTCAACACCCCGCAGTCGATGCGGGTCGCCGCGGAACTCGGCCTGGGCCAGCTGTTCGTCACCGCCGTGCCGCTCGACGTGATGGCCAAGGGCGTGGCCCGATTCAACGCCATCCGGTCGCAGATGGGCCTGGCCCCCAACCAGCCGACCACCATGATGTACCTGCACTGCGCCACCGACCGGGAGTCGATCGAGCGGGGCCGCCGTTTCGCCGGCGAACAGTCGTGGGCGGCCCGCAACCATTACGCGGTCTGGAACGCGCCGTCCTTCGAGGGCGTGGCCGGCTACGAGGACTACGCCAAGGTGTTCCGCCAGGGCGCCACCCTCGACGAGGACAAGGCCACCGCCGCCGAGGACGGCCACCTGATCGGCACCCCCGACGAGCTGATCGAGAAGATCCGCCGCACCCAGGAACGCATCAGCCTCGAGTACCTCATCGTGCACCCGGCCCATGGCTCAAAGCCCGGCGCCGAGGCCCGGGCCAGCCTCGAGCTGTTCGCCAAGGAGGTCCTGCCGGCGGTACACGAGATGGCGACACCGCTGCACGAGCACTCCCTGGGCCATGACCTCACCGGCGAGGCCGAGGTCATGCTCGGCGGCGCCATCGGCAACTGAGCGGAAGCGCCGGCCCCATGCCCATCAAGCCAGGTCCAGGGATCTTCCGACGGGTCGAGGACGGCGGACTGCTCCGCGGTACCACGGCGTTCCTACGCGACCTCGACGCGGCCGACTGCCTCGCCGTGGCCTTCGTGCGCAGCCCGGTGGCCCATGGCGTGATCCGGGCCGTGCGCACCGACGCGGCCCGCACCGCTCCCGGTGTCCTCGCCGTGCTCGACGCCACCGAGCTGGGCCTGTCCCCGTTCCGCTTCTTTGCCCAGATCCCCGAGGCCATGGCCCGCCCGCCGCTCGCCGTCGACCGGGTCCGCTTCGTGGGCGAGCTGCTCGCCGTGGTGATCGCCGACACCGAGGCCCGCGCCGTGGACGCCGCCGAGCTCGTGGAGCTCGATCTCGAGACCCTGGAAGCCGTCGTGGGCGCCGAGGCCGCGCTCGACGAGGGGGCACCATTGCTGTTCCCCGCGCACCGCTCCAACGTCGTGCTGTCCTACGACAGGCCGCCCCGGTCCGACCTCTTCGAAACGGCTGCGGTGGTGGTCGAGGGGCGCTTCCCCAACCAGCGTCTGGCTTCTGCCCCCATGGAGGCCGACGCCATCATCGTCCGGCCCGACGGCGACCACCTGGACGTGTGGTGCACCTGCCAGGGCGTGCAGATGGCCCGCCGCGACCTCGCCCGCGCCCTTGGTCTTCCGGCGGAAGGCGTCCGGGTGCGGATTGCCGCGGTCGGTGGCGGCTTCGGCGGACGCCACGCCATCCCCATCGAGTTCATCGTGGTCGCCGCAGCGGCCCGCCACCTCGGCCGGTCGCTTCGCTGGGAGTCCTCCCGTACCGAGAACCTGCTGTCGATGGTCCACGGCCGGGCCCAATGCCACGAGGTGGCAATGGGCTTCCACGACGACGGTCGCATCGTCGGCCTGCGCGTGCGCAACCTCGCCGACTGCGGCGCATACCCGCACTTCGGCCCGCTGATGCCGTTCATGGGGCGCAAGATGGCCTGCGGCCCCTACCGGGTCCCGGCCGTGGACTACACCTGGCTGGCCTACGCGACCACCACCAACCCCGTCGGCGCCTATCGCGGAGCCGGCCAGCCCGAGGTCACCAACGGGCTCGAACGGATCATGGACCTTGCGGCCCGTCGCCTCGGCCTCGACCCTATCGAGCTGCGACGTCGCAACCTGCTCAGCTCAGCGGAGCTGCCCCATCAAACGGTCACCGGCCTGCGCTACGACAGCGGCGACTACCCGCTGGCGCTCGAACGGGCCGTCGAGCTCGCCGGAGTCGAGGAGGTCCGCCGGCAGCAACAGGCGCAGCGCCGAGCCGGCGACACCCGCCGCGTCGGCGTCGGGGTGGCGTGCTACGTGTCCTCCACCTCCGGTGGCACCGAGTTCGCCGGGGTCGAGGTGGCCCGCGACGGCACCGTCACCGTACGGGCCGGTACGTCGAACCATGGCCAGAGCCATCCGACCGTGGTCGGCGGTGCGGTCGCCGAGCGGCTCGGGATTCCGATCGAACGGATCCGCTACGTCGACAACGACTCCGACGCGGTGCCGCGCGGTGAGGGAACCGGCGGCTCGCGTTCGGCGCAGATGGCCGGCAGCGCCACCCTGCGTGCCGCCGACGCGGTCCTCGACGCCGCCCGGCTGATCGCTGCGGCCCGGCTCGAGGCCCGCCCCGAGGACATCGTGGTCGTGGCCCCCGACGCCAACGGCCCCGGCGGCCTCGCCGTCGCAGGGGTCCCGGCCCGCGCCGTCGGCTGGGCCGAACTGGCCGAACTGGCCGAACTGGGTGGGCCGGGTGGGCCGGGTGGGCCGGGTGGGCCGGGTGGGCCGGGTGGATCCGGAGGGTTGCGCGCCGAGGTCGACCTCGAGCTCAACGGCACCACCTACTCCTCGGGAACCCATGCCAGCGTGGTCGAGGTCGACCTCGACACAGGCCTGGTCCGGGTGCTGCGCCACGTCGCCGTCGACGACTGCGGCACCGTGCTCGACCACACCGTCGTCGCCGGCCAGCAGCACGGCGGCTCCGTCGCCGGCATCGGCCAGGCCCTCTACGAGGAGGTCGCCTACGACGCCGACGGCACACCGCGCAGCACCACGTTCGTGGACTATCTGCTGGCCTCGGCGGCGGAGGTCCCCGCCATCGACACCGAAACCCTCGGCATCCCCACCCCGATAGCCCCGAACGGGGCCAAGGGCATCGGCGAGAACGGCGCCATCGCCGCACCGAGCTCCGTTCAGAACGCCGTCCTCGACGCCCTCGCCGAGTTCGGGATCACCCACCTCGACCTTCCTCTCACTCCGCAGCGGGTGTGGCAGGCCTTGGCCGATGCCCGAGCCGGGGGCACCACGCCATGACTGCTATCGACGTGGCCGTCCTGGTGACCGGCGTGACGCTGCTCGCCGGTGCCGGGCTGCTGTGGCGACGGGCCGGCCAGGCCCGGTTGGGAACCTCGGCACCGATGACCATCGGCGCCCTGCTGGTGGCGGGGCTCGGCTGCATCGTGCGGGCACTGGTCGGCTGAGGCGAACCCGCGCGTCGGCCCGTCGACCTAGGCTCGGCCCATGACACGCACGGTCGATGTGGTGGTGGTGGGCGGTGGCATCATCGGGGTGGCGACCGCCCGCTTCCTGGCCGAGGCCGGGGCGACGGTCGAGCTGATCGAACGCGACGGGCTGGCGTCGCACGCATCGGGCCGCAACCAGGGTCTGCTCATCGGGCCGCACCCGCCCGAGATGGTCCCCATCGCCGCCCGTGGCGTGCAGCTCTACCGGGACCTGCACGAACGCCACCGCGGAGCGTTCTTCCTCGACCGGGAACCGCACGGCTGCCTGATGGTCGGCGCCGAGGACGGCCTTTCCCCGGAGGAACTCGCCGAACGGGAGCCGCTGCTCGGCCTCGCGGTCACCACCGCGGCGTTCGAACCCGACGCCCGCCGCATCGACCCCGGCGCCGCGGTGGCGGCCCTCGCCACCGAGGCCCGGGCGCACGGCGCGGTCATCAGCACCGGGGTGGCGGTGCGAGAGCTGTTGCGCCACGGTGACAGGGTGACCGGCGTGCTCACCGACGACGGGCCGCGCTCGGCGGGCACGGTGGTGGTCGCCGCCGGGCCGTGGGCCTGGCAGGTGTGCCGTAGCACCGGCTTCGACGTGCCCGTGCGCGGGGTTCGGGGCTGGCTGGTCATCACCCGGCCCGCGCCGTTCCGGTTGCGCCACGCCATCGAGGACGCCTCCTGGAGCGCCACCAAGAAGGGCCTCACCACCCCGACCGTCGCCGACTACGCCGACGGCACCGTGGCCCCACCGGCCATCGCCGGGCTGGTCCAACAGGACGCGGCAGGACGACTGTTACTCGGCGCGTCCTTGCAGACCTGCGCCACCGACCATGCCGAGAACCAGACCGAGGCCGTCGCCGCGGTCTGCCGGCGCGCCGCCGAACTGGTTCCTGCGGTACGCACGGTGCCCGTCGCAGAACTGCGGACCTGCCGCCGACCGTTGTCCGCCGACGGCCTCCCGTTGCACGGCCCGGTGCCGGGCTCGCCAGGCCTGGTCCTCGCAGTCGGGCACGGCAGCCAGGGCATCACCTGGGGAGCAGGGTCCGGCGAGTCGGTCGCCGCCGGCATCCTCGGCCACGGCTGGGACCCGCAGCTGTTGCCCGACCGCTTCATCTGACCGCACACCGCCGGCTGGCCTCACCCGGCCGGCGCACCACATCCCGAGCAGCAGCGCCTAGCCAGGACTCCTGGCCCCGACGGTCAGATCGTGAAGGCCAGGTTGTTGGCCACCCGCTCGGCCAGGGCCAGGTCCCCGCCGAGCCGCACCAGGCCCTGCTCGATCGGGCCGGGGGCGTCGATGCGACCGCAGGCCAGCAACATGAAGGTCAGAAAGTCGGCATCGAGCGTGCAGGCCGGCTGGTCCAACTGTTCGACGACCTTGGCGCGTCCCTCGATCACCGCGTGCAGCTCGCGTTGCTGGGCCCCGTGGACCCGTGCCGTGACCGAGCTGCCGGTCGGTAGCGCGGCCTTCTTGCCGACGATGTACCCGAAGGCCAGGTGGGCCTCGTCGAGCGACATCGCCGGACCCCGGCCGTGCAGGTGGCCGGCGAGGCCGAGCGGCACCCGCACGTCCTGCTCATGGGCCCAGGTGTCGAACACCCGGATCTCCAGGTAACGACGGTGCGGGCCGAGACCGGCAGGCGACCAGCCGACGGCGTCGAGGTCGGCCTCGGAGAAGTTGCCGATCTGCTCGAGACGGCGGGCGGTCACCACCTCGAACTCAGCGAGGACCTCGGCGCCCGATACGGCCCGCAGGCGACGGGCTTCGGCGGTGATGTGCTCGAAGGGTGGGTCCGGCGACGGCGTCCAGGCGGCAAAGCCGATCTCGGCCGAGGTGAGGTGCACCAGCGCGTCGCGGGTGGTCCAGCCGGGACACAGCGACGGCCGGGCCCAGGCGTCCTCGTCGAGTCCGGCACCGAGCTCGCGCCAGGACTGCCAGCACTCGTCGAACGCTGCCACCAGATCGGGACCGGTCCTCGTCGCTGCAGTGGGTAGGGCGCTCATGGCCGCACCTTACGCCCAGCGACGGCCGGGCGACGGCCGCACCCGTACCGCGTATGGCCGGCTCGCGCCCGCCGCGCATCACGGCGATTCCCGCAGCACAGCACGATGTGCCAAGGTTCGGCATGGAGACCGCCGTTCTCATCGCCGCCGGGTGGACCAGCGGGATCAACGCCTACCTGACGGTGCTCATCCTGGGCCTGGCCGGTCGGCTGGGCTGGAGCGACGGCCCGGCCGGCCTGCAGTCGACCCCGGTACTGCTGGTGTGCGGATTGATGTTCGCGATCGAGTTCGTGGTGGACAAGGTCCCCCTGGCCGACAACGCGTGGGATCTGGTGCACACCGCGGTGCGACCGGCGGTGGGTGCCCTGGTCGGCAGCGCCATCGCCGGCGCGCAGTTGGGTCGGCCGCAGGCCGCGCTGCTGGGGGCGAGCCTGGCGCTCGTCGCCCACCTGTCCAAGGCCTCGACACGGCTGGCCATCAACGCCTCGCCCGAACCGTTCAGCAACATCGCCGCCAGCCTCACCGAGGACGGCGTCGTGGCCACGTTGATGGTGCTGGCGGTCACCCACCCCTGGGTCGCTGCGGGCATCAGCGTGGTCGCCATGGTCGTTTTCGCGGTCGTTGCGGTGCTCCTGCTGTCGCTGGCCCGCCGGGGATACCGCATGGTCCGGCGGGGCCTGGGCCGACCGCGACCGTCGGCCGCGGGGTAGCGTCCGGGCATGGATCGACCGCTTTCCGACGTCGTCGTGCTCGACCTCACCCGCGCCCTGGCCGGCCCCATCGCCAGCCGCCTGCTGGCCGACCTCGGTGCCCGGGTCATCAAGATCGAACCGCCCGACGGCGACCTGACCCGGGCCATCGTGCCGCGGGTCGAGGGCATGTCGACGTACTTCGTTCATTACAACGCCGGCAAGGAATGCGTCTCGCTGGACCTGACCCGCCCCGAGGGTCGCGAGCTGCTGCTGCAGTTGGTCGACCATGCCGACGTGCTGCTGGAGAACTACCGGCCCGAGGTCATGCGCAAGCTCGGCCTTTCCTTCGAGGACCTGTCGGCCCGCAACCCGCGCCTCATCGTGGCCTCCATCAGCGGCTGGGGGCACGGCAACTCGCGCTCGGACCAGGGAGCCTACGCGTCGGCCATCCACGCCGAGGCCGGAGTCACCGAGATGGTGGCCCGCCGCCGCGGCGAGTCCGACGGTCCGCGCAACGACCCGATGTCCCACTCCGACACCTACACCGGCCTGCACGCCCTCGCCGCGCTGCTCGCAGCCCTCCACCAACGCAACCGGACCGGCAAGGGCCAGGCGGTCGAGGTGTCGATGACCGAGTCGACCCTGATGGTGAACGACCTGTCCACCGCCGAACTGCTGGGCGAAGACCCCGTCAGCGGCTTCCGCGCCGGACAGAACTGGTCGGCGATCTTCCGGTTGCGCACCGGCCGTTGGGTGAACGTCACCATCGACCCCACCACCGACGGCGGGTTCGGGGTCTGGGTCAAGGCCTCGGGCCGTCAGGACTGGCGCCAGGACCCCCGCTTCGCCACCCCCGCGGACCGGGTCGCCAACCGTGGCGCCCTCGAGGCCGAGATCGGGATGTGGGTCGCCACCTTCGACAGTGCCGCTGAGCTGGAACGGGCCATCGGGGTGTCCACGGTGCTCGCCGCCGAGGTCCGTACCGTCGCCGAGCTGGCCACCACCGAATGGGCCGCAGAACGCGGGGCCTTCGCCGAGGTCGATCTCGGCGCCGGCCACACGGTCACCGTGCCACAGTCGCCGTGGCGGTTCAGCGACGCGGATAGCGGTGTGCGGCCCATGGTCGGCTTCCGCGGCGAGCACAACGAGGCGGTGCTGTCGGAGTTGCTGGGCCTCGACGAGGCCGAGCTCGCCCGCCTTTCCGCCGAGGGCATCGTGTCGGCCCGTGTGCCGCAATGGCGACGGGACCTCGCCGGGTCCTGAGCGTTCAGCGACGGCGCTGGTAGTTC
>CANJRG010000017.1 GCA_947476745.1 Acidimicrobiia bacterium
ACACGGAAGTTAAGCCCGTCAGCGCCAATGGTACTTGGGTGGATTCGCCCTGGGAGAGTAGGACGCCGCCGAATTTCGAACGCTTAGGGACCCTCTTCGGAGGGTCCCTTTGCAGTTTTGCTCAGCTGTGGGCCTGCTCGGGACTACGCTTATTGCCCTATGTCTGAGCCCCGTACTTCCGGTTCCCCGCGTTCGCAAGCCGGTCGATCGGTGCAGGGAAAGTCGGCGGCGGCTTCCGGAGCCAGAGTACGGCCCGCAAGCGGGTCCGCTTCGACCCGGCGTTCCGCTGCTGCGATGGTGGGCGAAGAAGTCGGCCCCGCCTCGCGAGACCGTCGCTCGGGCGGTTCCTCGACCGGATCTCGCCAGGGCGCGACGGCTGGAGGCGAACGCTCGCTTCGCTCCGGCCCTGGTGGGGGCACAGGCTCGACACCAAGTCGCGCCCCATCGGTGGGTCGTGTGCGTTCGGTAGAGGCCGCTCCTGGGGGAGGGCCTCGCTCCTCTCGGCCGTCTGACGAGCGGCGTGATCGGAGACCCAGTGCAGGCGGTGCGACTGGACGTGCTGGGGTCGGCGGTGCGACTGGACGTGCTGGGGTCGGCGGTGCGACTGGACGTGCTGGGGTCGGCGGTCCATCCCGTGGGCCTGGTTCGGCCGTGCGCGGCGGTGTCGGTGGTTCGGGCTCGGGTGCTGCGCCAACACGGCGTTCTGTCGGTGGTGGTGCGTTCGGCGAAGCGCGTGCCCGGGTCGACGGCGGGGACCGGCGCGGTGCCCGTGCCGACCGGGTGAGCGGTGAAGCCCGAGATCGTCGTGCGGGAGGTTCGACCGGCGGCGTCGTCGACCGGACCCGCGGTCCCAGCGGCGGGCGTAGCGGTCCCGCTAGGGGCGGAACGTCTCGGACGTCGGGTCCTGAGGCTCGTGGCCGACAGCGCTTTGACGACCGTGGTGGCTCCAGTGGCGGAGACCGACGGACAGGCCGTCCGGACAATGCAATCCCGCGTGGCCCACGCGTGCAGCCGGCCGCCCGCGTGAACGGGAAGCTGGTCGGAGGGCTGGCGGCGAAGGCGGCGAGCAGGCTTGTGGATCGGGATCTTCCGGCGGCGAAGGTGCGTCGGGAGGACACCACTGCTGTGGTGATGGGGCACGGTGCAGGTTCGGTGACCGCACCGCGGCCGGTGAAGGACTGGGTGCCGACAATTCAGTCGCCGACGTCGGTGTCGAGTCCGTCCGTCATCGTCGAGGAGGTGCGGCCAGGGCGGAGGGCTCCCACGCGCCGTTCCGGTGTGCCAGTGGCGGAGGAGTCGTTGCCGGTACATATCGACCGCGACGAGCTCGTGCGTGCCGTAGGTGCGGACGTCGCCAGCCGGGTCGAGCGTCGTCTGCGGGAAGCCGCTCGTGCCTTCGACCGGGAGCGCTTCGACGAGGCGCTCCCGAAACTTCGTGCCTTGTCTCGAGTCGTGCCGACGGCGGCGTCGGTTCGGGAGTTGTACGGCCTTGTCCTGTACCGGCTCGGTCGCTGGTCCGAGGCGATCAAGGAGCTCGAGGCCTTTGGGCTGCTGACGGATTCCGGGGAACAGCATCCCGTCCTCGCTGATTGCTACCGTGCCCTCAAGCGGTGGGACGACGTCGAACGGGTGTGGAATGAGTTGCGGGAGATCTCACCCTCGTCCGCGTTGGTGAATGAAGGGCGGCTGGTGATGGCCGGCTCGCTCGCTGACCGGGGCAATCTCAGCGGGGCGGTGGCGCTCTTGGCCAAAGGGTTCCGCAAGCCGGCTCGGCTGGCTGACCATCACCTGCGTCGGATGTATGCCCTGGCAGACCTCTACGAACGTTCCGGCGATCTCAGCCGCGCCCGGGCGCTGTTCCGCGAGGTTGCTTCGGTCGATCCCGATTTTGTGGACGTGGTGGATCGGGTTCGCTCCCTGGGGTGAACGGTTCAGCTCGAGCAGAGGTTGGGGGCGGCGGCGTCGCTGTCCTAGGGTCGCGCCATGTTCAGGGCCCTGGTTCTCGAAGAAGGTGACGGGCAGCCCGTCGCTTCGGTCAAAGATCTCGATGACTCCGCGCTGCCCGAAGGCAGCGTCACTGTGGATGTGGCGCATTCGACCGTGAACTACAAAGACGGTCTCGCTGTGGTGCGCGGCAAGCCTGTCGTACGGGGCTTCCCGTTGGTGCCGGGCATCGACTTTGCCGGCACGGTCTCCGAAAGCTCCTACGAGGGGATCAACGTCGGCCAGCGGGTGGTGCTGAACGGGTTCGGCGTCGGTGAGGGGCACTGGGGCGGGTACGCGCAACGGGCTCGGGTACCGGGGGAGTGGCTCGTGGAGCTGCCCGCGAATCTCCACACGGCGCAGGCCATGGCTATCGGTACCGCCGGCTACACGGCGATGCTGTGCGTGATGGCGCTCGAACGAAACGGGGTCACGCCCGCGGACGGGGACGTGCTCGTGACCGGCGCAGCCGGCGGCGTTGGCAGTGTGGCCATTGCCTTGCTCGCGGACCGGGGGTATCGAGTGATTGCGTCTACGGGGCGTGCCTCGGAAGCGCCCTACCTGACTGCACTGGGTGCCTCGTCGATCATCGACCGCTCGGAGCTCTCGGAGCCCTCGAAGCGGCCGCTCGGAGCGGAGCGTTGGGCCCACGCCATCGACGCCGTCGGTTCGGCGACCCTGGCCAATGTCGTCGCCTCGACGCGCTACGGCGGTGTGGTCGCCGCGTGTGGCCTGGCCCAAGGTGGGGACCTGCCCACCTCGGTGTACCCCTTCATCCTGCGCGGGGTCACCCTGGCCGGGGTGGATTCGGTGATGGCCCCCCTCGCTCTACGGCGTGAAGCCTGGGCTCGGTTGAGCCAGGAGCTCGACCTGGGCAAGCTGGCGTCGATGACGACGACCATAGGACTCGGCGACGTCGCATCGACCTGTGCCACCATTCTCGACGGTCAGGTACGCGGCCGGGTCGTCGTCGATGTGAACGCCTGATCCCGCCTGGTTCGTGCCGGCTGGGGGTTTTTCGCTCCGGCCGACAGGAAGGGCGAAGGCGGGACGAATGGTGCCGGGACGATGGTCTGCGGGAGCCTGCGGATCGGACCGGGTAGCGTACGCGGGTCACACGAACGAATAGGGAGACGGCAACGTGGCTGATATCGCATCCTTGTTGGGCGCCGAGGCGGAGCAGCTGCTCGGCCATACGTCCCAGGGCATCCCCAAGGAGGACCTTTACCTCCCCGGGCCCGATTTCATCGATCGGGTGTTCCTGGAGTCGGATCGCTCCCCGCAAGTGCTGCGGAACCTGGCGCAGCTGTTCCGTGGCGGCCGGCTCGGTGGGAGTGGCTACGTGTCCATCCTCCCCGTTGACCAGGGCATCGAGCACTCCGCCGCCGCGAGCTTTGCGCCTAACCCGCGGTACTTCGATCCGCGGAACATCGTGGAGCTGGCCATCGAGGGCGGCTGCAACGCCGTTGCGTCGACCTTCGGCGTGCTGGCTGCGACGTCGCGGCGTTACGCACATCGCATTCCGTTCATCGTGAAGCTGAACCACAACGAGCTGCTGACCTATCCGAACAAGTTCGATCAGATCATGTTCGGCTCGGTGGAGCAGGCGTTCGACCTCGGTGCCGCCGGGGTGGGCGCCACGATCTACTTCGGTTCTGACGAGGCGACCCGTCAGATCATGGAGGTCTCCGAGGCCTTCGCCCAGGCCCACCAGCTTGGCATGTTCACGGTGCTGTGGTGCTACCTGCGCAACAACGACTTCAAGAAGGACGGGGTCGACTACCACGTCTCCGCCGACCTGACCGGACAGGCCAACCACCTCGGTGTGACCATCGAGGCCGACATCATCAAGCAGAAGATGCCGGAGAACAACGGTGGCTACAACGCGTTCAGTAACTACGGCAAGACCAACAGGGCCGTTTACGACAGCCTCACCACCGACAATCCCATCGATCTGACCCGTTGGCAGGTGGCGAACTGCTACATGGGCCGCGCCGGGCTGATCAACAGCGGCGGTGAGTCGAAGGGCGCCGGGGACCTCGCCGCCGCGGTGCGTACTGCGGTGATCAACAAGCGGGCCGGCGGTATGGGCCTGATCTCTGGCCGCAAGGCCTTCCAGCGTCCGATGGCCGAGGGGATCGAGCTGCTCAACGCTATTCAGGACGTCTACCTCGACGGTTCGGTCACCATCGCCTGATCGTATCGACGAATAGTTCCTATCGTCGACGCAGGCGGTAGGAGAGCCGTAGGTCATGGGCCCTGCACCCTCTTTGGGGGATGCAGGGCCCATTGTCGTTTTGGGGACGCTCGTGCTGATACGGTGGCCGGGAACGGAACGCCGGGAAATCCGCGCGTTCAGCCGTGAACCACCCAGTCCTTCGAGGGGGAATCTCGTGACGGATGTCCAAGCGCGTCCGGGCACGTCAGGTAATGCTGAGCAAGTCGATCACGTAGTCATCCGCTTCGCGGGCGACTCGGGCGACGGTATGCAGCTCACCGGCGAGCGCTTCACCACCGCCAGCGCGGTCTTCGGGAACGATCTGGCCACGTTGCCGGACTTCCCGGCCGAGATCCGGGCCCCAACGGGCACGATCTTCGGGGTGTCCGCCTTCCAGGTGCAGATCGCCGACCACGACATCACCAACCCGGGTGACGCGCCCAGCGTCCTGGTCTGCATGAACCCGGCGGCGCTGGCGAGCGAACTGGATCGCCTCGAGCCCGGTGGCACCATCATCGTCAACTCCGACGAGTTCGACGAGCGCAACCTGACCAAGGCCGGTTACACCGAGAACCCGCTCGAGAACGACAGCCTGGCCGGCTACAAGGTGATTCTGGTCGCGATGACCAGTCTCACCAAGGAGGCGGTCAAGGAGTCCGGGGTCAAGAGCCGCGACGCCGAGCGCTCGAAGAACTTGTTCGCGCTGGGCCTGGTCAGCTGGATGTACACCCGGCCGCTCGACACCACGCTCACCTGGATCAAGGAGAAATTCGGCAAGAACGAGATGGTGATGAATGCCAACATCATGGCGTTCAAAGCCGGTCACGCCTACGGCGAGACCGCTGAGCTGGCGGGCAACCGCTACTCGATCAAGCCGGCACCGCAGAAACCGGGCGTGTACACCTCGATCAACGGCAACACCGCCCTCGCCTGGGGCCTGGTGGCCGCCGGCCAGCTGGCGAAGCTGCCCGTGTTCCTCGGTTCCTACCCGATCACGCCGGCGTCGGACATCCTCCACGAGCTCGCCAAGCACAAGAGCTTCGGGATCCGCACCCTGCAGGCCGAGGACGAGATCGCCGGTATCGGCGCCGCCCTCGGCGCCGCCTTCGGCGGGCATCTGGCGGTGACCGCCACCTCCGGCCCCGGTGTGGCGCTCAAGAGCGAGACCATGTCGCTCGCCATCAGCCTGGAGCTCCCGATGGTCATCGTCGACATCCAGCGCGGTGGCCCCTCGACCGGTCTGCCGACCAAGACCGAGGCCGCTGACCTGATGATGGCCATGTACGGCCGTCACGGCGAGGCCCCGCTGCCCATCGTGGCGTCCTACAGCCCCTCCCAGTGCTTCGACGCCGCCATCGAGGCGTGCCGGATCGCTCTCAAGTACCGCACCCCGGTGATCCTGCTGTCCGACGGCTATCTCGCCAACGGCTCGGAGCCGTGGCTGATCCCCGATCCGTCCACCCTGCCCGACATCTCCACGACGTTCGCCACCGAGCCGAACCATGTCAACGAGACCACGGGTGAGCCGGAGCACTGGCCGTACGTCCGTGACCCGGAGACCCTGGCCCGGAGTTGGGCGCTGCCCGGTACCCCTGGCCTGATGCACCGTATCGGCGGCATCGAGAAGGAGGACGGCTCGGGCAACATCTCCTATACGCCGGAGAACCACAGCCACATGGTGGATACCCGTGCCGCGAAGGTTGCGGGCATCGCCAAGGACATCCCCGAGGTCGCCGTCACCGGCGACGTCGCTGATGCCGATCTGCTGGTTCTGGGCTGGGGATCCACCTGGGGAGCGATCGTCACCGCGGTCGACCGGCGGCGGGCCAAGGGCCGTAAGGTCGCCCAGGCCCACCTCACCCACCTCAACCCCTTCCCGGCCAACCTCGGTGAGGTGCTCAAGCGCTACCCGAAGGTGCTGGTCCCGGAGATGAACACCGGCCACCTGGCCAAGTTGGTACGGGCGGAGTTCCTCGTGGACGCCCGTACGGTGTCCAAGGTGCGGGGTGTCCCGTTCACCGCTGCAGAAATCGAAGTCGCCATCGAAGCCGAGTTGGAGAGGAAGCTCTAGCCATGACCGACGTTCAAGTGCCGTTGACGAGCCGCAAGGACTGGCAGAGCGATCAAGAGGTCCGCTGGTGCCCCGGTTGCGGTGACTATTCCATCCTCACCGCGGTCCAGCTCCTCATGCCCGAGCTGGGCGTGAACCGTGAGAACACCGTGTTCGTGTCGGGCATCGGCTGTGCCGCTCGCTTCCCGTACTACATGAACACCTATGGCATGCACTCGATCCACGGGCGTGCGCCGGCGATCGCCACCGGCCTCGCAGTGGCTCGACCGGACCTCGACGTGTGGGTGGTCGGCGGCGACGGCGACCTGCTCTCCATCGGTGGCAACCACCTGATCCACGCACTGCGCCGCAATGTGAACCTGACGATCCTGATGTTCAACAATCAGATCTACGGGCTCACCAAGGGCCAGTTCTCGCCGACCTCGGCGTTGGGCAAGGTGACCAAGTCGAGCCCGATGGGTTCGCTCGACGCCCCGTTCAACCCGCTCGCCGTGGCGTTGGGTGCCGGTGCCACCTTCGTGGCCCGTACTCACGACATGGACCGTCCGCACATGCAGGAGATGATGCGGAGGGCGCACGACCACAAGGGTGCGGCGTTCGTCGAGATCTTCCAGAACTGCAACGTGTTCAACGACGGTCAGTTCGAGACTCTGACTACCCGTGCCAATCGTGATGACATGCTCATCCCGCTCGAAAACGGGAAGCCGGTGCGCTTCGGCAAGGAGAAGGAGAAGGGCGTCATCATCAGCAGCGACGGTGCCGCGCACATCGTCAACGTCGCTGATGTCGGCGAGGACGCCATCCTGATCCACGACGAGGCCCGTCCCGAGCCCGGTCTGGCCTTCATGCTGGCCCACCTGGCCTCGTCGGTGAACGAGCCGACGCCGGTCGGGGTGTTCCGTGCCGTACAGACGATCGAGTACGCCGACGCCAACGCCAAGCAGCTTGCGGCGGCGCAGGAGCGCAGCGGTGCCGGGGATCTCTCCGCATTGCTGCACTCGCTTCCCACCTGGGAAGTCTGAGTCGCCCGGAATCTCGCTTCCTGAGCGAAGGGCCGCCCTGCAGGGCGGCCCTTCGTCGCGTCCGCAGGTCTCGGCGGTCGCTAGCCTGACGCTGATGGCCAACGCTGGGGTGCTCCGACGGGTGGTGGTGGGAGTCGACGGATCACCGGGCTCTTGCGATGCGCTCGACTGGGCCGTAGGTCTGGCCGGCCGCTTCGACGCCGAGGTGGTGGTGGTGCACGGCCGCGGCCTGCTCGAGGAGGCCCACCATGCGCCGGACGTGCCCGGCTGGCTCGCCGCGGTGCTCGCCGCGGTGCCGGCGGAGGTGCCGTTGTCGCTTCGAATCATCGACGGGCCACCCGCTGATGCGCTGTTGCGGGGCGCTTCGGCGTGTGAGGCCGATCTGATCGTGGTCGGTCGACGTGGCGCCGGTTCGCCCTTCGAGGTGACCCTGGGTTCCACCAGTCGCGAGGTTTCGAGCCAGGCGGCCGTGCCGGTGCTGGTCGTACCGGGCGGTTGATCATCCCATGTTGGGCCATCTCACGACGCTGCCCGCCTGGGTCCGGGCTCGGCGCCTCGGCAGCTACCTGGCCGACAGCCTGCGGCACGAGGGCTTCATCCACCTGTCGCGCGATGCACAGCTGCTCCTGGCTGCCAATACCCACTACCACGGTCGATCCGATCTCGTGGTGCTGGTAGTCGACGAATCCCGCCTCGAGCCCGGTTCGCTCATCGACGAGGCGGGCTCGCCACCCAACGGCCACCTGATCTTTCCGCACCTCTACGGTCCGTTGCCGGTGGAGGCCGTCACGGCGGTGCTGCCGTTGCGGTGTGAGGCCGACGGCAGCTTCCGCTGGCCCGTCCATCTCGGCCCGCCGCCCGAGGGCGTCGGGTGGCTGTGAGCAGCTGATAGCGCCCGGGCTGTGGCGGCGGTGCGGGCTGGGTCACCCCGGTTCGCCGTCGCGGGGCTGTGCGAGTTGGGCTTCGAGCGAGCAGGGGGCGGCGGGACCTCAGGACAGCGCTGGGCGCGTGGCGCCTGGGGCGGCATCCACCGACTCGCTGTCCGGCGGATCGTCGAGGTGGGCCAGTAGCGCCGGCCGCACCGAAAGGAACAGGGCGAACGCCAGCAGGACGGCTCCTGCGCCACCGACAGTGACGCGTGGGCCGAACCACTCCGCAAATTGGCCCTGGATCAGGCCGCCGATCGCATAAGCCAGGGTGAACGACATCGTCCGACAGGCCAGGACCCGGCCCCGCATCGAATCGGCAACGATGATCTGGACCGCGGTGTTCGTGGCGGAGATGACGGCCAGGAAGCCGGCACCGGCGAAGAGCAACGCGATGAAGCCGACGATGAAGTTGCCGGACACCCCGAAAACCAGGACCGCAGCGCCATACAGGGGGAAGGCGACCCGGGTGACCGTGGCGCGGGGCATGACCGTGTCCCAGCCCGACACGAGCGGCGCCGCGACGAGCGCACCGATGCCCATGGCCGCAGCGAGCAGGCCGTACTGGAGGTTGCCTACGTGGTAGACGGATTGGGCGAACACCACGGCGAACTGCACGATGGGGTAGCCGAGGAAGGCGATCCCGATGGCGGTCATGATGCCGATCATGATCCCGGGACGGCGGGCGGCGTAGCGCACCGCAGCGGCGAACTGGGTCATCACGCCGCCCGGGGCCGCAGCGCGCGGCACGAACGCCGGTAGACGCACCATGCTCAACGCGAGCAGCACACACAGATAGCTCATGGCGTTGAACAGGAAAGCGCTCGACGGTCCGAGCTTGTAGAGCACGAGACCGGCGAGGCCTGAGCCGATCGCCCGTGCTGCGTTGAACTGCAGGGAGTTCAGCGTGATCGCCGACAACAGGTCTTCCCGGGGGACGAGCGCGGGGACGAACGCCTGCCAGCTCGGAGTGTTGAGGCCGTTGAGGGTACCGCTGACGGCCACCAGCCCGAGGATCGCGGTCGGGGACGCCATGCCGGCGATCCACATCAGCCACATGGCGATCGCCGAGACGCCGAGGAGGGTCTGGGTGATGACGAGGAAGCGTCGTCGGTCGAGGCGGTCTGCCAGCGAACCGCCCAGCGGGCCGAACAGCACGCTGGGGATGAACTGGGCAAAGGTGGCGAGCCCGACCCAGGCTTCGCTGTGGGTGAGCTGGTAGAGGACGTAAGGGACCGTCGCATTCTGGATCCAGGTGCCGCTGTTGGAGATCAGCGCGCCCGTCCAGAACAGGGCGAAGTTCCGGTGGCGCAAGGCCCGGACCGAATGGCGGATGCCGGTTGCACCAGCTTGCTGTTCGCCTTCTGACGAACCGGTGCCCGACGATCCCATCACCCCGGAGGTTATCGGGTGGCGTTGGCCGGGCGTGTCAGCCGGGTCGCTCTACCAGAACATCGAACATATGTTTTGCAAACATATGTTCGATAAATTAGGTTGACGCCATGACGGTGCAGGCGCCACCGGGGCTGATGCAGCTCGACCTGATCGACCCGGGGACGATGTCGTTGTTCGGGCGGGGCGAGCCCATCGGTGACGGCACGTTCGCCGGTTTGCATCGCCTGCAGCTCAGCGATCGGAGCTGGCTCGATCACCAGGAGGGGTGGCTCGCCGGTTCCGAGGAGTTGCTTGTTGCCTTGCTGCGTGCCGTGCCCTGGCAGCAACACCGACGTCGGATGTACGAGCGCGTGGTTGACGAGCCCCGGCTGTCGGTGTGGTACCCGGCCGGGGTGACGTGGCCCCATCCGGTGCTCGCCGGTGTGTCGGCGTTGCTGTCGGCGCGCTACGGACGGCCGCTCGAGCGCCTGAGCATGAACCTGTACCGAAACGGCGCCGACAGCGTCGCCTGGCACGGCGACCGGCTGTGGCGCCACGATCCGGAGCCGCCGGTCGCGATCGTCTCGTTGGGTTCCCCTCGTCCCTTCCTGATCAGGCCCAAGGGGGGAGGGCCGTCCCGCTCCTTCTCGCTCGGGTGGGGGGATCTGCTCGTCATGGGGGGACGCTGCCAGCAGGAGTTCGACCATGCCGTGCCGAAAGTGTCCCGCGCCGACGTGCGGCTGAGCGTCATGTATCGGCCCAGGGATGAGCGCTGGGTGCAGCGGACCGCGGCCACGAGCCGCGCTGCGTACCCGCGCCTGGCACATTGGCAGGCCGCGGGGGCGGCAGGCGCGGGCTCAGATCCCGTCGGGTGCGGAAGTGGCATCGGCTGCCGCGAGTGCAGAGGCGACGAGATCGAGACCTTGCTCGACGGTGGTGATACGCCCGTCGAGCTGTGCTTCGAAGCACAGCTCGAGCAACGGCTTGAACGTCGGTCCGGGCTGCAGGCCGAGTGACAGGAGATGACGGCCGAGGACCAGTGGTTGCGGTGGTGCGTCCATGACCTCGAGTTCGGTGGCGAGGTCCATCAGCCAGCGGGCCGCCGGGAAGTCGTCGCGGGGACTGGGAGGCCGGCCGTCGCGGTCCGCTCCGGCGACGCGCAACAGGCGATCGAGTCGCCCGACGCGTCGGGCCAGACGCCGCACCGCCGCGGCCCCGGCACCCTGTTGATGCAACTGGTCGGGCTTGAGGTGATCGGCCACCAGGGGCACTACCTCGTCGGCCAGTCGGTGCTGGTTGGTGAGCCGGGCCAGGAACGACCGAGTCGGTTCGAGGCCGGCCTCCTCGTGGCCCGGCGATCGCCAGCGGCCCTCGAGCCACGCGGTGGTCGCCGGCTTGCCGAGATCGTGGCAGAGGCAGGCGAGTCCCACGACGAGGTCCTCCCATTCATCGCCGACCCGACGCTCGGCGAACACGTCCATCACATGGCCGGTGTGGACCCAGACATCCCCTTCGGGATGCCACTGGGGATCCTGCGGGCAACCGCGCAGGGCGTCGAGTTCGGGGGTGTGGGCGAGCCAGCCGGTGTCCTCGAGAAAGCGCAGCCCGTCGCCGATGCGCAGCCCGGCGAGCAGCAGCTTGCGCCACTCGTCGAACAGTCGCTCTGCGGCGAGCCCCTCGGGTTCGATCGTGCGGCACAACGCCACGGTGTCCGCAGCCGGGGTCAGCCCGAAGCGGGCGATGAACTGCATGCCGCGCAGCACCCGCAACGGATCCTCGGCGAACTGGTCGCTGGTGTGGCGCAGTATGCCGCGTCGCAGATCCTCTAAGCCCCCGTAGGGGTCGATCACCGCCCCGGTGAGCGGGTTCCAGGCGACGGCGTTGATGGTGAAGTCCCGGCGTGCTGCCGCTTCGGCGGGGTCGAGACCGGGGTCGGCATCCACCACGAAGCCGCGATGGCCGTGGCCGACCTTGCGTTCCCGTCGGGGAACCGACACGTCGATTGGCAGACCGTGCACCTTGAGCACCCCGAAGCTGGCGCCCACCAGGCTGAACGGGGCAATGCGGCCGAGGAGCGCCTGGAGGTGGTCGACGGGGACCCCGAACACCTCGATGTCGACATCGGCAATGGCGCGGCCGAGCGCGGCGTCCCGAACGCAACCGCCGACCAGGTGGGCAACGCCACCCTCGTCCTGCACGGCCCGGCACACTGCCCGGGTGGCGCGGTCCACCCGTGGGTCAGTGATGGGCACGTGCAGCGTGGTCATGGACAGCTCGGCGGGGCGGCGCGGTGGGAGGCGGGACGTTGGAGCGTTGGCGTTGGAGCGTTGGCGTTGGAGCGTTGGCGTTGGAGCGTTGGCGTTGGGCCGTGGGCCGTGGGCCGTGGGCCGTGGGCCCGCCGGCACGGTTACGCTAGCTACTGGTCGGCGAAGGTGTGCGGTGGGTTCGAGAGTTCGTTCAGCGAGTCGTTGCGCTCGCGCACCACCGCCAGCAACTCCGGATGGGTCACCACCCAGAAATGGTTCCCGTAGACCGCACGGAGCACGGCGTCGGCGACCTGTCCCGGGTCCATCCCGCTCGCCACCCCTTCGGCCACCCCGGCATTGCGACTGCGGGCGTCGCCGCCGGGCCGTTGCTCGCGCTGCAGGTGGCCGGGCCGATTGCGCTGGGACGACGCAATGTTGGTGGCGACGTACCCGGGGCACAATACGGAGACCCCGACGTTGGAACCGGCTTGCGCCAGCTCGTGGAACAAGGTTTCGCTGATGCCGACCACCGCGAACTTCGACGCGTTGTAGGGGCCGAGGCCCGGCCCGGCGACCAAACCGGCGACCGAGGCCGTGTTGACGATGTGGCCTTCTGCGCCGTTCGCCTCGAGAATCGGCAGGAACGCGGTGATGCCGTGGATGACGCCCCACAGGTTCACCCCGAGCACCCACTGCCAGTCCACCAGCTGGCTTCGGCTGATCAGCCCACCGCCACCGACCCCGGCGTTGTTGCACAGGACGTGGCAGGTGCCGAATCGTTCGATGGTGGCCTCGGCCAGCGCGGCGACGGACTCGAACAGACTGACGTCGGTGACCACCTCGAACGCCTCGGCGCCCTCGTCGCGGACGAGAGCGGCCGCTTCGTTCAGCGAATCGGCCTCGATATCCGCCAGGACGATGTTGGCGCCCTCGCGAGCGAAGCGCAGCGCCATGGCCCGGCCGATGCCGGATGCGGCGCCGGTGACGACCGCAGTGGAACCCCGTAGCGACTGCATCGCTCAGCTCTTCCAGGCGAACTGTTGCGGCTTGCGGTTGGCCTTGGCGTCGAGTGTGATGTGTACCAGGGCCGGGCCTCCCCACGCCGCCGCGGCGTCGAGGGCCGGCTTGATCTGCGAGGGTTCGGTGCAATACCAGCCCTTGCCGCCGAAGGCCTCCATGACCTGCTCGTAACGGGCGCCCGGCAACAACATGTTGGGTGGGACCGGCCGGCCGTCGGGCATGGTTTCGTGGCCGCCGCCGATGCCGTTGTTGTTGAGCACGATCACCGTGATGGGCAGGTTGTACCGGCAGATCGTCTCGCACTCCATGCCGGAGAAACCGAACGCCGAGTCGCCCTGCACCGCCACCACCCGCTTGCCGGGGTTGGCTACCGCCGCGGCGACGGCGAAGCCGAGGCCGATGCCCATCGTTCCGTAGGAGCCGGCGTCGAGGCGGTGCCGGGGGTGGGCATTGGCCATCTGGGTGCGCCCGATGTCCATAGTGTTGGCGCCCTCGCCGATGATGATGTCATCGGGAGTGAGGAACTCCTTGATGTCGCGGAAGGCCCGGTAGTAGTTCGCCGCGCCCTCGTCGGCCGCCACCTGAGGCGCCACTGCGGCCTCGTTCTCGGCGATCTTCTCGGCGATGGCTGCGCGGAACGGGGTGTTCGGGGCGTAGGTCCACGGCTGGGAGTCCAGTTGCTGCAGGAACTGCTGCATCACCGCCTTGCCGTCGCCGACCATCGCCGCATGGGCGGGGACGTTGTGGCTGATCTGGTCCGCGGCGATGTCGACCTGGAGGATCTTGACGTCGGGGTTGAAGCGCGGCGGCAGGCCGTAGTGCAGGATCCAGTTCAGCCGGGCGCCGAGCAGGAGGATGGCATCGGCCTGCTGCAGGGCCAACGATCGGGCGCCGCCCACCGACAGGGGATGGTCGTCGGGGACGACACCCTTGCCCATGGGCGTGGCGAGGAATGGCAGCTGCGTGTGGTCGATGAACCGACGGACTTCGCTCTCCGCCCGGGACCAGGCCATGCCCTTGCCCACGATGACCAGCGGGTTGCGGGCATCCTTGATCGCGTCGAGGGCGGCGGTGACCGAGGCAGGGTCGGCCAGGGACCGGGGCGGGTCGGCCACGGGGGCGACCGTCGGTACCTGGTCCTCGTCGATGTCGCCCAGGATCACGTCGTCGGGCATGTCCAGGTACGCTGCGCCAGGCCGTCCATACCAAGAGGTACGGATTGCCTGCTCGACGAGGAACGGGATGCGCTTGGGGGACTCGACCCGCGCCGAGTATTTGCAGTACGGGCGGCACAGCTCGACCTGATGCTCTTCCTGGAAGTCCGCCATGCCGTCACGGTTCTGGGCCGACGCCCCGCCGATGAGCAGCATGGGCCAGCAGTTCTGCTGGGCGTTGGCCAGGCCCGCGAGCGCATGGATCACGCCAGGTCCGGACACCACCAGGCACGCCTGCGGCCGGCCGAGCAGGTAGGAGGCAGCCTGCGCGGCGTAGGACGCGGACTGCTCGTTGCGCATCCCGATGAAGGTGATGCCAGCCTTTTGAGCGGCGAAGGCGATGGGGACGACCGGGAAGCCGACGATGCCGAAGAGATAGTCGACACCCTGCTTCTTCAGCTCTCGGGCCATCAGGGTGGCGCCGTTGATGGTGGCCATGGACTGCTCCTGTTCTGCGCGGACGATGGGGGGGGTGTCGGCGGCATCGGCACCGGCACCGGCACGGACCGGCTCGTTGTCGGGGACACTAACGCCCCGCCTCACGACGTGCTTCGCCGCGCCGCGCCACCCGGCGCTGCTCGGGGTGAACGCAGCCGCCGCGGCACAACTACGATGCGGCCATGGAGCAAGACACCGTTCGTGCCGAGGTCCGCGCCTGGCTCGAGGAGAACTGGGACCCGACCCTCGGCGTGTTCGAGTGGCGCAACAAGCTCGCTGACAGCGGCTGGGGTTGCGTCACCTGGCCGACCCAGTGGCACGGCAGGGGCCTGGCGGGCTCGCTCGAGGCCGCGGTGCGCGAGGAGTTCAACGCGATGGGCGCCGTCGGCGTGGCAGCGGGGGTGGGCATGTCACTGGCTGCTCCCACCATCCTCGGCCACGGCTCCGACGACGTGAAGTCCCGGTTCCTGCGCCCGACGCTCACCGGCGAGATCAAGTGGTGTCAGCTCTTCAGCGAGCCGGGCAGCGGGTCCGACCTGGCAGGGCTGACCACGAAGGCCGAACGTGACGGCGACGAGTGGGTGATCAGCGGTCAGAAGGTCTGGAACTCCGGCGCTCACAAGGCGGCCTTCGGCATCCTGCTGGCCCGAACCAACTGGGAGGTGCCCAAGCACAAGGGCATCAGCTACTTCGCGATCGACATGCGCCAGCCGGGCATCGAGGTCCGGCCGTTGCGACAGTCGAACGGGTATAGCACCTTCAACGAGGTGTTCATGGACGAGGCCCGGGTGCCTGCCGCCAACCTCATCGGTGACCAGGACAACGGCTGGGCCATCGCTCTGACCACCCTGGCCCACGAGCGAGGCGCGAACACCGCACGCCGGCCGAAGTTCCGCAACGTCGAGGCGGGTCGTTGCGTCGCAGAGGCGGCCAAGGAGTCCCAGGAGTACTTCGCCACCTACGCGTGGTACCCGCAGCGGGCGGGCCGGCCCGACCTGGTGTCGCCACAGGTTCACGCCACCGGTCAGGTCGACGACGCCGTGGTGCGGCAGGTGGCCATGACCGTGGCGACCCAGGACCGCCTCAACCGCTGGACGGTGCAGCGCAGCGTCGCCGCCCGCAAGGCGGGCCGCCCGCCGGGTCCCGAGGGCTCGTTGGCCAAGCTGAACGGCTCGCTCATGGCCCGGCTGTGCAACAGGGCCCACAGCGAGATCGTGGGGCCAGCCGGGATGTTGGTCGGTGCCGATGGGCCGCAGAACGGGATGGTCGGCGAGGTGCTGATCTCCACCCCGGCGATGTCCATTGCCGGCGGCACCGACGAGATCCAGCACAACATCATCGGCGAGCGGGTGCTGGGCCTGCCCAAGGAGCCCGGCAACGACGGCGATCAGGCGTTCCGGGACGTGAAGACGAACCTGCGCTGACCCTGCGCCCGTCCGGGGCGGAATAGGTGCCGGTCGTCACCTGTTGGTTCCGGCGTGCCCGCCTCTGAACCTCCGCTGCGTCGGTCGTCCCGTTCCGTCGGGGCGCCCGGCGCATTCGGTTTTGCGGTCCTCGGCGCGCTGACCCTGGTGGCCGTGCTGCTCGTCGCCGTCGTGGCGCTGCTGGCTGGGTGGAACCCGTGGTCGGCGGCGACCGTGGACCGATCGGCGCCGGTCGTGCTGGAGCAGTTGCGTGACCTCGCCCGCTACAAGGCCGCCTCCGGCGATTTCTCGGAGCTGGTCGATGTCGAGGACGACGCTGGTCTGCTACCGGACTTCGTGGCCGGCCAGCGCACGTTGCTGATCGCCGTCGGGACCGTCGACGCCGAGGTGGACTTCTCCCGCCTCGGCGGCGAGTACGTGACCGTCTCGGCCGACGGCAAGGGTGTCGAGATCCGACTACCACCGGCCGAGCTGTCCGAGCCGCGGCTCGACTTCGACCGCACCCACGTGGTGAACCGCGATCGCGGCATCATCAATCGGCTGAGCGAGGTCCTGTCCTCCAATGCTCGGGACGACCAGGTGCTCTACCAGCGGGCCACGGGGCAGATCGGGGCGGCGGCGGAACAGACCCAGTTGCGCCAGCGCGCCGAGGAGAACACCGCGCTGATGCTGACCAGCCTGCTGCGGGGCCTCGGCTACGAGCACGTCACCGTGTCCTTCGACGCCCCTCGGGTGTGAGCAGCGGCCTAGCCTGGACGTGATGGCCGCCAGTCGCGATCAGGTGGACTATCAACTCGAGCTGTCGGCGGCACAGGAGATCCTGCGCCGGGCCGTCCGTCTCGATCAGGGCGACCCCGCCGTCGAGGGGCTGAGCCTCCAGGCCCTCGAGGCTGCGGCCTCGGACCTCGGGGTACACCCAAGTGCCGTCGCCATGGCCTTGGCCGAGGCGGCGACCGGGGTGACCGGGCGCCGGCGCCCGCTCGAGAGGGTCGTCGGACCCCGAGCGGTGGTGTCGGTACGGGTGTGCACGGTTCCCGCCGCCGACGCCGTGCGGCTGGCCCGGACCTTGTTGGAGCGCGGCCATCTGCTGCGGGTCACCGGGTCCGGGGCGCTGGTGGTCGGCCGCCGCCGCCGGGACCCGGCGGCCAAGGCGCGGCGGGCGTTGCGCTCGATGCGCGGGGCGGCTGCGCTGAGCAAGGTGCAGGAGGTCCGAGCCGGGGTGGGATCGGTTGCGGACGGAACGGCCGCCGTGTGCGTCCACGCCGACGTGTCGGATCGTCGTACCGGGGCGGTCATCACCGGGTCGCTGTTCGGTGCACTCGGTCTGCTCGGCATCGGCGTGGGTGCCGCTGCCGTCGGCCCGTTGGTTCTCCTGTTGGCGCCAGCGGCGCTCGGAACCGGGGTGGCGGTGGCGCGCCAGGCGCACCGCGATACCGTCCGCCGCATCGCGACGGCGGTGGACGAGGCCGCCGACGCCATGGCCGGTGGGGTGGCCGGGGCGTCTCCGTTGGCGGCGCTGGGTCGGCGCCGGCCCCGCAGCAGGGCGGCCCGTTAGCGCCGGCCCCGCAGCAGGGCGGCCCGTTAGCGCCGCCCCCGCACGGCGGGACAGCCCGTTCGCGTCGGTGCCCGCGGCCTCCCGCCGGTGCGGGTGCCCGGCGGCGCTACCCTGACCACACGTCGGGCCGATCGTGGCCGCGGCGTCGGTGGAGGGGGGGCCGTACCCGTGCGTCACAAGAACTTCCGCTTCGGCCACCTCCGTCTCAACGGGGTCCCGGTGGGGGTGCACTACGGCAACCTGCTCGTTGCCAAGGCCGACGAGGCGGTGGCGGTGGACTGGGAGGTCGTCGTCACCACGATGGACGAACTACGGCTCGAACCGGCACCCTACGATATGCACCTCGAACTCGGCGACGGCCGTCAGCTGTGGGGCCAGGCGCTGCTGGTCCGCTCCGACGGTCGGGCGCACGTATTCCGAGGGGGACAGGCGATCAACGGCTTCTCCACCGATGAGTTCCCCGTCTGAACGGCTCCTCCCGAACGGCTCTCACCTGAACGGATCTGCACACCATGACCGAGTCGCACCCCGGTGATCCGGTGGATCTCCGACCCTCCGACAGCTTGTGTGACAGCCCAGCGGTCGAACTGCTCGGGTTGCTGCGCCGCGGCGAGGTGTCCGCCCGTGAGCTGCTGGCACTGCACCTCGACCGGATCGAGCACATCAACCCGGAAGTCAACGCCGTGGTCACCCTGACCCCGGAACGTGCCGAGGCCATGGCCCGCCGCGCCGACGAGCATCTCGCGTCGACCGGGACCCTGCTCGGCAGGCTGCACGGGCTGCCCGTCGCGCACAAGGACCTCGCCCTCGTCGCCGGGGTGCGTACGACCTTCGGCTCTCCGCTGTTCGCCGATCACGTCCCCGACGTCGACCAGCTGATCGTGGCCCGATTGCACCAGGCCGGCGCCGTGATGGTGGGCAAGACCAACACCCCTGAGTTCGGGGCCGGGTCCCAGACCTTCAACCCGGTGTTCGGGGCGACCCGCAACCCCTACGACCTCGGTCGCACCTGCGGCGGGTCATCCGGCGGAGCGGCGGTGGCGTTGCGCTGCGGTCTGGTGGCCCTCGCCGACGGCTCCGACTTGGGCGGGTCGCTGCGCAACCCCGCCAGCTTCTGCAACGTGGTGGGCCTGCGACCGTCGCCGGGCCGGGTGCCGGTGGTGCCGACCGGCTACCCGTGGGGGTCGCTGGCCGTCGAGGGTCCGATGGGTCGCACCGTCGACGACGTCGCCCTACAGCTGTCGGCGATCGCCGGCTGGGATCCGCGGGCGCCGATGTCGGTGGGCGAGCCCGGGTCGGCGTTCGCCCCGCCCCTGCTGCCGGTGGAGCTGGCCGGGTTGCGGGTGGCGGTCAGCCCCCACCTCGGCGGGTTGCCCGTCGACCCCGCCGTCGTCGCCGCAGTGGAGGCGGTCGCCGAGCTCGCCGCCGCCGAGGGCGCGCTTGTCGAGCTGGCCGAGCCGGACTGGACCGGTGCCGACGAGGCCTTCGAGACGTTGCGGGCCTTCCAGTTCGAGATGGGCTATGGCGCGCTCTACGACCGTCACGCCGATCAGATGAAGCCCACCGTCCGCTGGAACATCGAAGCGGGCCGGGCCTTGCGCGGCACCGACATCGGACGGGCCGAACGATTGCGCGGCCAGCTCTACGAGCGGGTCGCGACGTTCTTCACCCGCTACGACGTGCTCGTGGCCTGTACCAGCCAGGTGCCGCCATTCCCCATCGAACAGGAGTACGTCGAGGAGATCGACGGCACGGTCCTGGGCAGCTACATCGAGTGGATGCGGTCGTGCTCACGGGTGACGATGACCGGCTGCCCGGCGCTGTCGCTGCCGGCGGCGTTCACCGCCGGTGGCCTACCGATCGGTATCCAGCTGATCGGACCGCACCGGCAGGAACGTCGAGTCCTGGAGATCGGCGCGGCCTTCGAGCGCCTCCTCGGCGCCGGCCGGCGCCGCCCGCCGATGCTGACCCTGCGGCTCTGAACCCGGCGCCGACGCTCGCAGGCGCCGGCCGCGACCGGGCCTACTCGAGCACCTCGGCGATCGCCAGCTCGGCGATGCGGTCGGCGTCGTAGCCGAGGAAGTCGCTGAGCACGTCGAAGGTGTCCGCGCCGAGGCACGGGCCGGCCTTGGGAATGCGGATCGGGTCCTCCGACAGCAGGATCGGCGAGTTGCCCAGCGGCAGGCGGCCGATGCGATCGTGATCGGCCTCGATGAGCCAGCCGCGGTGCTGCAACTGCGGGTCCTGCAGCAGTAGCTTGCCGCCCTGCACCGCATGAGCCGCGACCCCGACGGCCTGTAGGCGCTCAGTGCTCTCCTGCGCGGTACGCGCCGCCGTCCAGCGCGCCACATGCTCGTCGAGCTCGCGTCGGCGTGCCAAGCGCTCGGCGCCGTCGAGCCCGGCGAGCCCGTCGGTGCCCAGGACCGCGCACAACGCCCGCCAGGCGTCGTCGTCGGTGACCGCCACCGCCACCCAGGCGTCCTCGTCGACGGACGGGTACACCCCGTGCGGCGCGGCGACGCGGTCGTCGTTGCCGACCGACTCCCAGTTGCCCCCGTTCACCTGGCGGTCGAGCAGACCCAGCGTGAGCAGGTGCAGGCAGCTCTCGCCCTGACCGAAGTCGAGCCGGAGCGACTCGCCCGTGCGCCGCCGGTGATCGACCGCGGCGAGCAGCAGGGCGGTGGCGAAACGCGGCGAGATGATGTCGGTGTACGCGCCCATGGGGCCCGCCGGCGGACGGTCGGGCCATGCGGTGGTCGACACGAAGCCGCACAGCGCCGAGGCCATGTTGCCATAGCCGGCGAGCGAGGCGAACGGCCCCGACTGGCCGACCATGGCGGTGGACAGGGCGATGAGCTGCGGGTTCAACTCGGCGAGACGGGCGTCGTTGAGGCCGAGACGGCCGAGGGCGCCGGGGGCGAAAGATTCCACCAGCACGTCGGCCCAGCGCACGAGGTCGTCGAGGACCGGCCGTGAGGCTTCCTTGCTCAGGTCGAGCGCGACGCCGAGCTTGCCGGCGTTGTAATGAGCGAAACAGGCCGACGTGTCGTACTCGAAGCCACCGAGGAACGGACCGGCATTGCGGGAGAGGTCGGGCCGCTTCTGCGACTCGACCTTCACCACCGTGGCCCCGAGATCGGCCAGGTAGCGGCCTATGGTCGGCCCGGCGAAGGAGATGGTGCAGTCGAGCACCTTGAGACCCTGCAGCGGCTTGCCCGGCGGCGGACCCGTGGTGCCGGACCCGGTTGGCGCAGTGCCAGGGGCGGACCCGACCAGTGGGGCGCCGGAGGCGGTGTTCGAACGGGCCGGTAGCGGGTCGCTGCTCCCCAAACGCGGTGCCGGACCGGGGTCGGGAAGTACCAGGACCCTGCGGCCTCCGGCCTCAAGCACCCGGGCCAGTGGTCCGGGACGCTGGACCACCCGGGTCGCCGCGCCCTCGCCCAGAGTGGTCGGACGCCAGAAACCCCGCTCGTGGAACTGCTCGGCGTCGAGCACCTGGTCGAGGGTGAGTACCGGGGCGATGAGCAGCCGGCGGGATCGTGCCGCCGCAAGCAGCTCGGCCTTGGTCTTGGAGGCGGTGAAGGCGACCACCTGGCTGCACAGCCGATCGTAGGAACCGGGCTCACCGGCCGCGTCCCACGTGGTGTAGTCGACATTCGCGAGGTCCGCGTCGACTGCGCCCTCCTCGGCCATCCAGGCCACCAGGCGGTTGGTGAACGGTCCGACCGCCGAGCCGAACAGGAAGGTCAGGGTGATGAAGCCGTCGGCTGCCGGGAAGTCGAACCGGCTCGGCACCGCCCCGATGCGTACGTGGGAGCCGTTGCGGGACACCTCGTTCTGGCCCCAGGCCGGGTAGAGGCAGTAATGGAACGAGGCCGAGATCCACGACTGCTGGGCGGACACGTCGACCAGCTGACCGGGGCCACCTGCCGCACATCGGGCCAGCGCAGCGAGCACGCCGATCACCCCGTCGACACAGGCATGGGCGTACACCTGCGGGATGGCGCAGCGCAGCGGGGGACGGTCTGCGTTGCCGGTGATCACCAACTGGGCCCCGGCCGCCGCGGCGACGAGGTCGCTGTCGGCCCAGTCGGCCTTGGGTCCGCTCGCCCCGAACCCGCTGACCAGCAGGCGCACCAGGGCCGGGTTGAGCGCCGCCAGCTCGTCGTCGTCGAGTCGGCCCGCAGCCGCTCGTTCGGCGGGGCCCCCGGCGTCGATGAGGACATCGGCGCTGCGCACCACGTCCTCGAAATCGGCCCGGTCCGCGGCCACCGTGAGGTCGAGCACCACCGAACGCTTCCCGGCATTGAGGGCCTGGTGCACCAGGGACTGCTCCGGGCCGCTCACCTCGTCGATGAAGGGCGGTTCGTGGCGTGCGGGGTGGCCTCCCGGCGGTTCGACCAGGATCACCTCCGCCCCGAGCTCGGCGAGCAGCGCACCGGCGAACGCGCTGCGGCGATCACCGAGCTCGACGACGCGATACGCCGCGAGTAGGCGACGTTCGGTCGAGGACGAGGCGTCTTCGGTCATGGTGATGGTGGGGAACCTTCTGCTCAGGTGGTGGCGCAGACGCCGGCGAGGCTGGCGATGGCGCTGTCGCGGCGGGGCTGACGGACCTCGTTGCGGTCGAGGCCGTTGGTGAGGCAGGCGAAGGACAACCCGGTAGCCGGGTCGGCCCACACGATCTGGCCCTTGGCCCCGTTGTGGCCGAAGGCGTCGGGGGAGAGGGTTCGGCCCATGCCTCGGAAGTTGGAACGGCCGTCGCCGCCGGCGAGGATCATGCCCAGGCTGCGGTTGGCTGGCGTGCGGGTCAGCGGGTCGGGCAGGTGGTTGCGGACGTTCGTCTTCACGTCGTGCAGCACCGCCGGGTCCCACAGGCCTTCGCGGTTGTGCAGCAGCGACTGGTAGAACCGCACGATCTGGTCGGCCCGGGCGATGCCGCCGCCGCCCGGCACCCCCACGGCCCGGGATGCGGGATCGTTGAAGCCGAGCAGCACCGCGTCGTTGACCTCACCGGCGGGCAGCTCGCGGATACCGAAGGTGGCCTCGAGCTCGTCGGGGGTGGCGGCGTCGCCCACCACCTGCAGGGTGGCGATGTCGTGCTGGTCGGCCTCGGCGATGCCGAGCACCCGCCCGATGCCCAGCGGGGTGGTCACCCGGCGTTCGAGCTCGTCGCGGTAATCGCCGCCGGTCACCGTGTCGATCAGTTCGGCCAGCACCCAGTGGGCGGCAGTCGGGTGGTACTCGTAGCGGGTGCCTGGCTCCCAGCTCAGCCGCCAGTTGGCCATCGACTCGCGGCGCAGCTGCCGGTCCGCCCAGCGGGGCGGCCCGAGCGGGGCGTAGGGAAAGCCCGCGGTGTGCAGCATCACCTGCTCGAGGGTGATGTGGTCCTTTCCGTTGGCCCCGAACTCCGGGAAGTAGCTGACTATGCGCTCGACTGGGTCGAGCAGCTTCTCGGCGATGAGCTGCCAGACCACCGAGGCCACGAACACCTTGGTGGCGGAGAACATCACGTAGCGGGTGTCGTCGGTGGCCTCGCCATAGGTCTCGTGGGCGATGACCTTGCCTTCGAAGCCGAAGGCGAACTGGCAGGAGGTCAGCAAGCCCTCGTCGACCTCGCGGCGCACGCGGTCGCGGAGCTTGCCCAGTGCGGTCTGGTCGATCGTTGCCATCGGTGCGTTCCCCCTCGGCCGCCTGCTGACGCCGCGGGCGGAGACCCGCAGCGTAGAGCCGTGCCGACCGACGCGCACGGAGGGACGAGGCCCGAGCGCCGAACCGGTATCCTGCGCGATCGAGCAGGAGGAACCCCGATGAGCGTCACCATTGTCGATCCGAGGTCCGCGCCGGGTGCGCAGATCGAGCCGTACACCTTGCATGCCGACCTCGGGGTCGACGGCCTGAGCATCGGGTTGCTGGCCAACGGGTTCCCCGACTCGGTGGCGTTCCTCGACCAGGTGCAGGTGGCGCTGGCCGAGGCCCTTCCCGGCGCGACCTTCCACCGCTGGGACAAGGGCGACGCCTCGTCGGTGGCCTCGCCGGAGATGCTCGAGGAGATGCGCGGGAGCTGTCATGCGGTCGTCGCCGCCTACGGGCATTGAGGCAGCTGCACCACCGGCACCGTGCGTGACGGCGTGAACCTGGCCCGCATCGGCGTACCCGCCGTGGCCCTGGTCAGTACCGAGTTCTGGTCGCAGGGCAACTTCATCGCCCGCTCCGTGGGGATGCCCGACGTCCCCCGGGTGGCCTTCCCCCACCCCGTGGCCGGTGCGGGCATCGCGAACATGGTCCGCGTCGCCGGGCTGATCCGCGACGACATCATCGCCGCCCTGAGCGGGGGGAGCCGGACCTCATGAGCGAGCCGATCGACGGCCGACTGCACGCTGCCGACGAGACGGCAGCCCTGGAACTGCTGCATGAGCTGGGCTGCACCGACGGTCTGCCGGTCGTGGTGCCCACGCCCGAGCGGGTCGAACGGATGGTGGTCGCAACGGGTCTGCCGGCCGACGTGTCCCTCGGGCCCATGGGCCCGAACCTCGGCGACGCGACGATCGAGAAGATCGCCGCCTGCGCGGTGATGGCCGGCTGTCTGCCCGACCATCTTCCGGTGGTCCTGGCGGCCATGCAGGCGGCGATGGACCCGCGTTTCGACCTGACCGAGATGCAGGCGACGACGCACTGCATCGCGCCGTTCCTGATCGTCAACGGGCCGGCCCGCCATGCCTGTGGACCCATCGCCTCCGGGTTCGGCGCGCTGGGTCCGGGGCACCGGGCCAACGCGTCGATCGGCCGGGCGCTGCGGTTGTGCATGATCAACATCGGTGGTGGGCGCACCGGATCGTCGGACATGGCGCTGCTCGGCCATCCCGGCAAGTTCACCTTCTGCATGGCCGAGGACGAGGACTCCTCGCCGTTCGTGCCGTTGCACGTCAGCCGGGGGTTTGCCCCCGAGGACTCCGTGGTGACCTTGGTGGGCACCGAGGCGCCGCACTCGGTGATCTTCGTCGGCGACGCCGACGATCCGACCGCGTCGGACCGGCTGGTGCGGACGTTGGCCATGACCCTGGCCAACGTCGGCTCCAACAACGCCCATTTCGGGCGGGGCAGTGCGGTGGTCATCCTCAACCCCGACCACATCGGGGTGCTCGCTGCGGCGGGCTACGACCGCATGTCGCTGGCCGAAGCGTTGGCCGAACGCGCCACCAACCCCCGGGCGCTGATGCACGAGCTGAACCCGTCGATGGTCCGAGCGGGCCGTCCCGGCGACGCCGACGACCGGATGCGGGTGTTCCGCTCCCCGGAGGAACTCGTCATCATCGCCGGCGGCGGTTCGGGTCTCTACTCGATGGTCCTGCCGTCGTGGGGTGCCGGTCCCCATGTCAACCCGTCGGTCAGCGCCCGGATCGAGCTCGACCAGGCGTGCGAGATCCCCGGGATGAGCCCGGGTCGTTGAGGTTTCCGCGCAGGCGCCTGGGCCGGGCCGCTGGGCCCTGGAAAATGGGGCTCGCGATCCGGCGGGGCGCCGGTCGCGTTCGGTTCGACTGGGGCGGCGCACGGGTCCGGGCCGCTCTGCCGGCTCAGTCGAAGGTCCGTCGAACCGGCAGTAGGTCGGGGTAGACGGGATCGCGACGCTCGAGTTGGGCGGTGAACGCCTCGCTCATGTCGGCGGGGTCGAGCATGGCGGCGTTCCAGGTGGCGATGTGCTCGAGGCCGTCGGCGATGCTGTGCTCTCGGGCGTACTGCATGGTGCGCTTCGTTCCCCAGACCGCCAGCGGCGACTTCGACGCGATCTCGCGGGCCGTGGCGAACACCGCCTCGAGCATGGTGCCGTGGTCTGGGTACACCTGGTTGACCAGGCCCACCGACTTCGCCTGGGTCGCCGGCAGCCGCCGGCCGGTATAGGCCAGCTCGGCGGCGACGCCGGGCGGGATCAGCCGGGGGAGGCGCTGCAGCGTGCCGACGTCGGCGGTCATGCCGATGTTGATCTCGTGGATGCAGAAGTAGGCGTCCTCGGTGGCGTAGCGCAGGTCCGCCGCGGTGACCAGGTCGACGCCGCCGCCCACGCACGCGCCCTGGATGGCGGCGATGATCGGCAGGCGGGCCCGCTCGAGCGCGGTGAAGGCCTCCTGGGCGCCCATGGCCATGTGCCGGAAGGACTCGGCGCGCCGGGCCTGGTTACGGCGACGTCGGGGGCCACCGTCGGACCCCGCCGCTGGGTCGTCGCCGGAGTGGGCATCGGCAAGCCCACCGGGGGCAGTGAACACCTCGGTGTCCATACCGGAGCAGAAATGCCGACCCTCGGCGGAGAGCACCAGCACCCGGGCTGCGGCCTCGTCGGAGATGCGGGTGATGATGGCGGGCAACTCTCGCCAAAAGGCCGGGATCATCGAGTTCGCCCGCTCGGGGCGGATCATGCGGAGATGGGCGACCTGGTCGGTCACCTCGAGGTCGAAGCAGGTCAGATCCGTCACGATCGGAACGCTAGCGGTCACCGGCTAGAACGTCGGGCCATGGACCATCGCGACGCGCCGACCGCCGAGGTGCTGCGTCTGCTCGCGTCCCGGGCATCGGGCCGGCCGTCCGCCCATCTGGTGTTGCGGTGGGTGCTGGCCATGCTCGACGACGACGACGTGGTCGATTCGCTGGAGACCGCGCACGCCCTGCGGTGCGAGGAGGACTACATCTGCTGGTGCTGCGAGGTCGGGGTGCGTCGGGGTGATCTGCAGCGCTGCGTGCCGCGCCTGCGGCCGACGGGCATGCGTCGGCCGTTGGAGTCGTGGACCAAGAGCCGGCTCGACCCACTGGCGAGGTTGGCCCTCGAGGCCGATTTCGACGCCACGGTTGCCGGCGTGACCGGTTCGGGGTCGGCCGGTTCGGGGTCGGCCGGTTCGGGGTCGGCCGGCCAGGCCGCCCACCTGCGCTGACCACGAATCGACGGCTGGTCTCGGAAGCTTCCTGCCGCCGGTTGGGGTTCTGAGCCTCGTTGTCGCCGATTCGAGACGGCGTTCGTCGTGTTTGTAGCCAAATGGATTGCCCAGCCCGCCGACCGAAACCGCGCAATCGCCTGACCAGGTAGTTCGCGCCGGCGCAGGCGGAGTTGGCGTATCCCCTGAACCATTTCGCTACAAACATCTCAGCGTGCGGCGGTTCCAGCGGCCCTCCACCACGGTGTCAGCGCTGCTGCGGATGGGCGCACGACGACCCATCGACGGAACGGATCCGGTGGGTTGCGGCGAATCGGCGCCGAATCGGTGGACCTTGCCGAACGGGGGCGACTCAGTCGGGGTCCAAGATCCAACGGCGCTGCATGCCGGTAGGTATGCCGCTTCGGATGAACCATTCGGTGCCAAACGCTGCTGCGAAGATCTCCTCGGGCATGCGCAGCAGGAACGAGGTGTCGGTGACCTGGCTGTGGTGACAGGCCACCGCGGTCCGCTTGGCGGCGGCGAAACGGGCGACGTCGACCTCGTGGGTGAGCTCGGCCTCAGGAATACCAAGCGGTATGCCATCATCGGTGTCGGCTTCGAAGTCGACCGGCTCCTGGCCCTCGACGGGTGGTAGGCGATTGGCCAGTTCGGCCATGGCCCGCAGCCGGTCGCGGTTGAATGTCGCCTCGAACAACTCCGGTGTACCGGCCAGTTCGGCTGCCCGGTGCCCGACCTGGTGCACCTTGATGTGGTCGGGGTGGCCGTAGTTGCCGTGCCAGTCGTAGGTGACGAGGACCTCGGCCGATTCGTCGCGAAGTACGTCGGCGAGTCGCTGTGCTGCGTCGTCGAGGCCGGCCTGGAGGAAGGCGTCGGGGCGCCGGTTCTGCTCCCACCCGGTCATCCCCGAGTCGGCGTAGCCCAGCCACACCACTCGGGCCACGCCGAGGACGGAGGCGCTGGCCATGGTCTCCTCCCGGCGGCGGTCGACCAGGGTCTCACCGGGAGAGAGGTCGCTGGGCACCTCACCGAAGTCGCCGTTGGTGGCGACGACCAGGACATTGCGGTGTCCGTTCTCGGCCGCCCGCAACATCGAGCCACCGGTGAGGATCGCTTCGTCGTCGGGGTGGGCGTGGAACCACACGATGGTGCTCATCGCAGCAGCCTGGCAGAGCCGAGTCTGTTCGGTCACCCCGGAGGTCTCACGCCGGTTGACCTCGCAGGGTCAGGTCGGTGCCACCCCGGGCCCGGGCCGATGGGCCTCGCGGCGTGGGTGAGGAGGAACGTCACCGCCTCGGCCAACGCCCGATCGGCCTCCGGTAGTTCACGATGATACTGCCAGGTATGCCACAGGCCTTCCCACAGGTCGAGCTCGACGGGCGCGCCGGCGGAGCGAGCCCGGCGGACGAATCGGATGGCCTGGTGGCGCAGGTGGTCGGCGGTGCCGGACTGCACCAGCGTGGGGGGCAACCCCGCCAGCAGTGCAGGGTGGGCATGGCAGGGAGAGAGCAGCGGGTCCCGGGGATCGGTCCGCCGGCGGTAGGCCGCGGTCAGCGAGCTGGGGTCGGCCGTTCCGGGGTCGGTGGGGCTGAGGTGCTCGGCGTGGTCGAGGTGCGGGCACAGCAACAGCAGGGCGTGGGGACGGGGCCCGCCGTCGGTGATCATCCGCAGGGCCACCCCGGCGGCCAGCGCCCCGCCGGCCGAGTCGCCGGCCAGTGCGACCGTTGCATCGCCGGTCCGGGTCAACGCCCGGTAGACCGCGGTCAGGTCGTCGAGCGCCGCGGGGTAGGGGTGTTCGGGGGCGAGCCGGTAGTCGACCGAGACCACCCGGACGGCCCGGGCCAGTCGTGCAGTGATCGGGGCCGCCACCCCGGCGCTGCCCAGCACGTACCCGCCGCCGTGGGCGTACACCAGGGTCAGCGCCGCGTCGGCCGGTCCGGCGAGGTGTACCGGGACGCCGCCGGCCTCGCCGCTGACGTGGTCGACCTCGCCGGGCACGGTGCCCTCGCCCCACGCCCGGTGGATGGCTTCGCGCCACGCCCGTACAGCTCGGTGGTCGGTGAAGTCGGGCAGGTGGGGCAGGTGCTCGCCGACACCGCGGGCGAGTCGGGCCTGGGCCTCCGCTGACAGCGGACCATCGCCGAGCCCGCGTGCGCCGTCCCCGTTGCGATCCCGTTCGCTCGCCGTGCCGCCGTTGCGGTTGCGGTTGCGGTTGCGGTTGCGGTTGCGGTTGCGGTCGCGATCGCGGTCGCCACTAGCGACGTCGCCACCGTCCTCGGCCCTAACGTCGGCCTCGGGGTTGGTGGGCCGGCCGGCCGATCGGTCGCTCATCGGTGACATCCAGTGGTCGAAAGGGTGGCGGGGGATCGGTCGGACACCTGTCCCATGGCGCTGATTAGGGTGAGACGATGCCCAATAGTGCCATCGCCCTGCCGGTCCCGGAAGAACTCGAGGACGTGCTCGATGGGCTGGAGCGCTTCGTGAAGACCGAGGTGATCGCTCGCAGCGATGCCCACCAGGAACTGCTCGAGGACGTGCGCCAGCGCTTCGGGCCCACGGGCGCGTACAGCCCGGCGGTGGTCGAGCTGATCCGCGAGGTCCGCATGGCTTCGGCCGAGGCGGGCTACTTCAACCTCGCGGTGCCCCAGTCCATGGGCGGCGGCGGCATGGGTTACCTGGCCTACCTTTCCGCTTGGGAGCGGATCTATCACCTCTGCGGCGGTCGACGGTGGCTGGCGCAATTCGCCATCAGTCACTGGGCGTTCGGGCCGAGCGCCGTGCTGGAGCGGGTCACCGACCGGGCGCGGGCCGAGGTCCTGCCGGGCATGATGGCCGGTGAGACGATGATGTGCTTCGGCATGTCCGAACCCGATGCCGGCTCCGACGCCACCATGATCCGTACGCGGGCCGAACCCGACGGCGACGGCTGGCGCCTGTATGGGCGCAAGATCTGGACGACGCACGTCACCATCGCCGAGTGGATGATCGTGCTGGCGGTCACCGACCCCGAGCGGGCCAAGGCCCGTCGCGGCGGGATCTCGGCGTTCCTGGTGCCCACCTCGACAGACGGGTTCCGCCTCGATCGGGTCATCGGGATGTGGGGCGAACCCGGCGGATCGGAGGCCGAGTCGGTCTTCGACGGGGTGTGGGTCGAGCCATGGCAGCTCGTCGGCGAGCTGCACGAAGGATTCCAGATCGGCATGTTGGGCGTCTCGCTCGGGCGCATCTACAACACCGCCCGCTCGGTGGGGTTGTCCCGCTGGGCCATCGAGCTGGCCGTCGAGTACGCCAAGCACCGACAGGCGTTCGGCCATCCCATCAGCGAGTACCAGGGCGTGACGTTCCCGCTGGCCGAGGCGGCCACCGACATCCATGCCGCCCATCTGTTGGGCTGCAACGCGGCGTTGCTACTCGACCAGGGCCACCGGGCCATCAAGGAGTTGTCCATGGCGAAGACCTTCGCCGTGCGTGCCGCGGTGCGCGCCGTCGATCGGGCCATGCAGACCCACGGGGCGATGGGCTTCACCAACGAGGTGGGCCTGGCCGAGGCGTACCACGTGCTGCGGGTCATCAACGTCGCCGACGGCACCAACGAGATCCTCAACCGCACGATCTTCCAACGACTGGCGGGCGGGGACACCGATCTGTGAGCGCGCCGGTGCTCACCGGGGAGCAGGGGGAATACGGATGAAACTGGGATTCGTTGGACTGGGCACGATGGGCCGCCACATGGCCCGGCACCTGGTCGAGGCCGGTCACGAGGTGACGGTGCACGACCTGCACCGCGACGCCGCCGAGGAGCACCTCGCGGCAGGGGCGAGCTGGTCGGACACCGTCGCCGGCGTGGCAGCCGGTGCCGAGGCGGTCTTCACGTCGCTGCCCGGGCCGCCCGAGGTGCAGGCCGTCGCCCTCGGGGCGGGTGGCTTGCTGGAGGCGATGGAGCCGGGTAGCGCCTGGTTCGACCTGTCCACCAACTCGCCGACGGTGTTGCGCGACCTGCACGCCCGCTTCGCGGAACGTGGTGTGTTCGTGTTCGACGCACCGGTGTCGGGCGGGCCCCGCGGCGCGGCCACCCGGGAGTTGGCCATCTGGCTCGGCGGCGACGCCGAGGTGTACGCCCGCTTCGAGCCGGTGCTGCTCGACTTCTCCGACCAGCCGGTCCTGGTCGGCGAGATTGGGGCCGGTTCGGTGGCGAAACTGGCCCACAACTGTGCCGGGTACGTGGTGCAGACCGCGCTGGCCGAGGTGATGACCATGGGCGTCAAGGCCGGGGTCGACCCGTTAGAGCTGTTCAAGGCCATCCGGCAGGGGGCCATCGGCCGACGCCGGACCTTCGATGGCCTCGTCGACCAGTTCCTGCCCGGCGAGTACGAGCCGCCGGCGTTCGCCCTGCGGTTGGCGCACAAGGACGTGAGCCTGGCCTGTGCCCTCGGCCGGGAAAAGGGCGTACCGATGCGACTGGCCAACCTGACCCTCGAGGAGATGACCGAGGCGTTGGCCCGGGGCTGGGGCGGGCTCGATTCGCGTTCGCCCATGCGCTTGCAGCAGGAGCGGTCCGGCCTCGACATTCGGGTGGACCGCGCCGACATCCGTGCCGCGCTCGAGGCCGACCCGACATGAGCGTGCCGACCCCGATCCAACCTGTGGCGCAGGCGTCTGCCACCCCCGCTGTCCCGCTGATCCGGGCCGAGGCCCGGGCCTGGCTGGCCGAACACTGGGATCCCGGCTTGGACGCCCAGAGTTGGCTCGCCAGGGTCGTCGACGCCGGGTGGTCGGCGCCGAGCTGGCCGGTCGAATGGTTCGGCAAGGGGGTCTCTCCGGATGACGCCCGTGCCGTGGACGACGAGTTCCGGGCCGCGGGTGCCGGTGGGTACGGCCAGGACATGACCAACCTGTGGGCCAACACCGTTCTGGCCTTCGGCCAGGATGCGCTGAAGCGGCAGCTGCTGCGGCCTCTCCTGCTGCAGCAGGTCGACATGTGCCTGCTCTACAGCGAGCCTGGCGCGGGATCGGACCTCGCTGCGGTCCAGACCCGCGCCGAACGTGACGGCGACGAATGGGTAGTCAACGGTCAGAAGGTGTGGACCTCCGGCGGCCGTCAGGCCGAGTACGCCCTACTCATCGCCCGTACCGACTGGGACGTTCCCAAGCACCGGGGAATCACGTTCTTCTTCCTGCCGATGCGCCAGGCGGGCGTGGAGGTTCGCCCGATCCGCCAGGCCACCGGCGACTCCCGCTTCAACGAGGTGTTCCTCACCGACGCCCGGGTGCCCGACGCCAATCGGCTCGGTGAGCTCAATGGCGGATGGTGGGTGTTGCAGACCGCCCTCATGTACGAGCGTGCGGTGATGGGCGTGGCCCAGCGGCGCGACGCGGCCAAGGAGAAGGCAAAGGCCGACCGCGACCCGACCGCCGAGTGGTCTGCTCCCGTTCCCGACCTCGAGCTGGTCGAACTGGCCCGTCGCCAGGGTCGCACCACCGACCCGCTGGTCCGTCAGGACCTCGCCCGGCTGCATGCCATGCGCACGGTCAACGACTGGAACGGACGACGGGCCAAGGCGGCGATGCTGCAGGGCTCGTCGACGCCGCTGGCCTCGCTGGGCAAGCTGGCGATGTCGAACATTTTGCACTTCGCCGGCCGTCTGCAGGTGTCGCTGCTCGGCATGGAGGGCACCCTGGCCGGTCCGCAATGGCCCGAGGCGGCCGATGCCACGTACGCCATGCTCAACGCGTATTTCACCTCGATCGGCGGCGGGACCGACCAGGTGCAGCGCAACATCATCGGCGAGCGCATCCTCGGCCTGCCGCGGGAACCGGAGATCGACAAGGACCTCCCGTTCCGGGAGGTCCGCAAGTCGCCGGAGCGCACGCTGACCCGCTGAACACCAGCCCGGCCCGGTCGGTAACACCGGTTCGGCTAGGGGTGCCCCGCGGCCGAACCGGTTGGTATGGACCGGTCGGTATGGATCACTGCGGGTCGGCCACCACCGGGTTGGTCAAGGTGCCGAGGCCGCTGATCTCCACCCGGACGGTGTCGCCGGCCTTCATGAACCCGGGCGGGTCCATGGCCATGCCGACGCCCTCGGGCGTGCCGGTGGCGATGACCGTACCGGGCAGCAGGGTGCAGGCGGTGGACAGGTGCTCGATGAGCTCGGCCACCGGGAAGATCATGTTGGTGGTGTTGCCGTCCTGGCGTAGCTCGTCGTTCAGCCAGGTCTTGATCGACAGCGCCTGCGGGTCCGGGACCTCGTCCGCCGTGGTCAGCCACGGGCCGATGGGGCCGTGGGTGTCCCACGACTTGCCCATCGTCATCGTCGCCGAGCGGCGCTGCCAGTCACGCACCGATACATCGTTGACGATGAGGTAGCCGGCCACGTAGCCGAGGGCGTCGGCGGCCTTGACGCGCTTGGCGGTACGGCCGATGACCACGCCGAGCTCGCCCTCGTAGTCGACCATGGCGGGCGCCGGCGAGGGGATGATGACGTCGCCGCCGGGGCCGTTGACGCAGGTGGCCTGCTTGTTGAACACCACCGGGACCTTCGGGGCCTCGCGGCCGGCCTCGGCGATGTGCAGCGCGTAGTTGAGGCCGATGGCCAGGAACTCCGGCGGGCGGACCACGGGGGCCTCGAGGGTCACCGAGGCCAGCGGCAGGCGGGCCGCCCCCGCGACGAGCGCGGCGACGGCGTCGATCCCGGGGCCCTCGAGCAGCCCGCCGATGTCGGTCGGCAGGGACGCGTCGGCGGACCCGACGTCGGCGATCTCCTCGCCTTGCACGACACCGAGGCGGGTGCGGCCGTCGTGGGTGAAACGGGCGATCTTCATCGGAGCCTCCAGCGCCGGGGCGCGATCGGGTGCGGTGGTGGGACAAGCTTGGCCGACTCGTTGGTCGACGCGGCCGGCGAGACGCTAGCGCGGCGATTCGGCGCCCGACGGCGGACCGGTGGGAGGATGCCCGGGTGAGCCCTGCCGTGGACCCTCGTGCTTCCTCCTCGACCGTGTCCTCCGGTGGGCCGGCGGGGTCGGTGATCCCCCCGCTGGTCCTGCCGGACCGGGTTTTCGACCGCTGGCCGGCGATCATGGGCGTGGTCAACGCCAGCCCCGAATCCTTCTCCGACGGTGGTGAGCTGGTGGGTGTCGACGCCCAGGTGGCCCGGGCCGAGGCCCTGGTGGAGGCTGGCGCCGCGATCATCGACGTGGGTGGCGAGTCGGGGGTCACCAACCACCCGGCGCTCGATGCCCAGGAGGAGATCGACCGGGTGCTGCCGCTGGTGAAACGCCTGGTGGCGCTAGGCGTGGTGGTGTCGGTGGACACCTGGAAGGTGCCGGTGGCCCGGGCGGTGCTCGAGGCCGGTGCGCAGATCCTCAACGATGTCAGCGGCCTGCGTGACCCCGGCCTCGCCGAGGTCTGCGCCGAGACCGGTGCGGCGCTGGTCATCATGCACACCCGGGCCGAGCCGAAAAAGAAAGAGTTCCCCGTCTACGCGGACGTGGTGGCCGACGTGGTGTCGTTCCTGCAGCAGAAGATGGCCCTCGCCCACTCGCTGGGGGTGGCACCCGAGCGCATCGTGTTGGACCCCGGCCCCGATTTCGCCAAGACCCCGGCGGAGACCGTCACCGTGCTGCGCCACGTCGACCGGGTGGTGGCCCTGGGCCGGCCCGTGCTGCTGGCCATCTCACGCAAGGACTTCATCGGCGCGTTGACCCTCCGGCGCCCCCGCGCTCGCGATGCCGGCACCCTGGCTGCGGTCGGGGCCGGTCTCGATGCCGGGGGTGCGATCGTGCGGGTCCACGACGTCGCCGCGGTGCAGGACTACCTGACCGTCCGCTCGGCGCTGCGCGGTCAGCTCGAGGTGCCCGACGACCTCACGCTGGCCGAGGAACTGCGGCGCGAGCGGTAGCGGAGGAACAGGTAGCCGTCCTCTTGCAGCACGTGGCGGAGCTCCCACGGCTCGCCGGTGACCACGGAGGGGCCGAAGGCCACCCTGCTGCTGTCGCCGCCGAGCACCCGGGGGCTGACGGTGAGGAACAGTTCGTCGACCAGGCCCGCCGCCAGAAGCTGCCCGTTGAGCGTCGGGCCGCCCTCGCACACCACCACTTGACCGGCGAGCCCGTCGAGCAGGCCGGCGAGGTCGACATCCGCTTCGCCCGGCCGCGGCCGTACCAGCTCGGTCGTGTCGGCCGCAGCGAGCTCGGTGAGGTCGCCGAGGTCGCCGGTCCGGCTGACCACGTACAGCCGTTTCGGGGCCCGGATCGGCCGGTACCGCTCGGTACGCACCGTGGCCGCTCCGACGACGATCGCATCGGCGGCGGCCCGGGCCAGCCGCAGGATCTGCTGGTCGGTGGGGTTGCCGAGCTGGCCGCTGAGCCCGCCCATGGTCGACGCGCCGTCGACGGAGGCGATCATCGACATGACCACCCAGGCCCGCGGCCCCGGCGGAGCGTCGACCCGGTAGAAGCGGTCGAGATCCTCGATCACGAGCCGACGCCCTGCTCGGCCGTTCGGGACGACGGCCGGGCAGACTCCTGGCTGCGCAGGCCGGCCATGGGCGGCCACTGCACCAGCGGCACCTCGACTGCGGAGCCGTCGGCCCGTTGCAGGTCGACCTTGCCGTGCTCGCTGGGCAGGCCGATCCGGTCGAGCACGACCTGGAGCACCTCGGTGGCCTGGACCGCCAGGGCGGCCAGGGGCTGGTGGCGGTGGCGCCGGACCCCGAGGTCGACCTGGACCAGGCTGTCGAGCCCGAACCGGTGGCTGACGTCGATGAGCAGCCCGGTCTCCACGCCGTAGCCCTGCACGAACGGGACGGCCTCGAGGACCTCACGTCGTCCGGCCATCTCGCCGGCCAGCGGCTGGCGTAACGCCGCCAGGCCGGGGAAGAACCGTGACAGCAGTGGGCGGGCGACCAGCTCGGTCACCCGGCCCCCGCCGTGACCGCCCTCGGCGGTCGGGCGGTCGTAGAAGCCCTTCACGAACCCGATCGCCGGGTCCTCGAGCAGCGGCGCAACCAGCCCACAGACGTACCCGGCCCGGAACGACGTCACGTCGGCGTCGCACCACACGATGACGTCGCCGGTGGCTGCGGCGAGGCTGCGCCACAGCACGTTGCCCTTGCCCCGCCCGGGTCCCACCTCGGGCAGGACCGTGTCGACGGTGACCACCCGTGCCCCGTGCGCCGCGGCCACCGCGGCGGTGGCGTCGGTGGATCCGTCGTCGAGGACCAGCAGCTCGTCGACCAGCGGTGCGCCGGCGGGGGCCATGAGCTCGGCGGTGATGACGTCGAGGATGGCGCCCACGGTGTTGGCCTCGTTGCGCGCCGGGAGGCACACCGAGATGGTGGTGGCACCCTTGCGGCGGGTCAGCGCGGCCGGGTCGAGCTCGGCCGGCTCGTAAAGGCGGATGCTCACCGGGCGAGGTCCTCGACCCGACGGACACCCGCCGCCGGCAGTCGCTCGGACCAGTCCTTGGACAGCCGTTCGGGTGCGATGTCCGACAGTGGTTCGAGCACGAAGCGGCGTTCCCACATGCGCGGGTGCGGCAGGGTCAGCTCGGGTGATTCGATGCGGACGTCCCCGTAGAGCAGCAGGTCCACGTCGATGGTGCGCGGCCCCCAACGGACCGAGCGGTCCCGCCCGTCGGCGGCCTCGGTGGCCAGGCAGCGCTCGAGCAGCTGGAACGGGTCGAGGGTGGTCTCGACCTCGGCGGTCATGTTCAGGTACGCACCTTGGTCGCCCGGGCCGCCCACCGGGTCGGTCTCGTAGACCCCGGACAGGGCGGTGATGCGCAGACCCGCTCCAGGCTGTTCGAACGGCAGCCGGGCGAGGGCCTGGCGCAGATGGCTGCGCCGGTCGCCCAGGTTCGACCCGAGGGCCAGGTACGCCACCGACCAGCGCGGGGGCCGGCGCCGGCTGGCGAGGCGCTCGCGGCGGATGCGCACCGCGCTCGACGCCACGTCCTCGGGCACCGGGACCCTGAGCTTGCGGATCTCGACCTCGACCGCCTCGACGCCGTCGAGGGCGAGGATGTCCTCGGCGATCCGGGTGGCCACCCGCTCGAGGAGCTGGTGGCGTTCGGTCGACACGATCCGATGTGCGATGGCGATCGGCACCCCGTAGTCGACCGAACGGGCCAGCTCATCGGTGGCCCCCGCGGCGGAGATGTCGACGTCGAGGACCAGGTCGACCTCGAAGGGCTGGGCCCGCTGCTGCTCCTCGGCCAGCACCCCGATGGTGCCGCTGACCCGGATGGTGTCGAGTCGGATCTGATCGGGCATGGGCCGGTCCTCCGGGGGAGAGCCCAGCGGGCCGGGGCTGTCTGCCCGTGGCCGCTGCGCGGTCGTGATGTCGGTGGGGTTGGTGGGGTTGGTGAGGCGGGGGTACGGGCGTCGGGCAAGGCCGTGCTACCGCGACCCGTCCTCCTACCATGTCTTACCTTGGTCGTCGGCCTGCGGCCCGGAGAAATCGAAGGACTGTCGTCCCATGAGTACGAGCAAGTCGATCCAGCATCGCACCGAGGAGCACCGCTCGGGGCGGACGAGCTGGCTGCGGGCCTCGGTGCTTGGCGCCAACGACGGGTTGCTGTCCACCGCCAGCCTGGTGCTGGGCGTCGCCGCCGGCGATGCCAGCCGGTCGGTGATCTGGCTGAGCGGGCTGGCGTCCATGGCCGCCGGGGCGTTCTCCATGGCAGCGGGGGAGTACACCTCGGTCAGCTCCCAGCGCGACGCCGAGGAGGCCGACCTGCGGGCCGAGCGCGAGGAGCTCGCCGCCAACCCCGAGGACGAGGTACACGAGCTGGCCATGATCTACCGCCGTCGGGGCCTGTCGCGCGAGCTCGCTCGCCAGGTGGCCGACGAGCTGCACGCCGTCGACGCTCTCGGCGCCCACGCCCGCGACGAGCTCGGCCTTGATCCCGAGGCGTTGGCCGATCCGCGTCAGGCCGCGTTCGTGTCCTTCCTCAGCTTCGCCGTCGGGGCCCTCGTCCCGGTGCTCACCATCGGGCTGCTGCCGGTCGGGTTGCGGGCCTCGGTCACCGCCGGGTTCACCCTGGCGGCCTTGGCGGCGCTCGGGGCGTTCTCCGCCCGCCTCGGTGGTGCCGATCCCAAGCGGGCGGCGGTGCGGCTGGTGCTGCTCGGTGCGCTGGCGATGGCGGTCACCACCGTCATCGGCCGTCTGGTGGGCGTAGCCGTCTGACCGACCGCGGCTTGTCCTCCGTCCTCCCGGTGCGAGCGCCGGAGCCCCGACGCTCAGCGGGTGACGAGGTCGAGGTAGTCGGGGTGCTCGTCGATGAACTGGGCGACGTACCAGCAGCGTGGGACGACCTGCTGGTGGCGGCTGCGAAGGTCGTCGAGCACGGCACCGACGAGCACGGCGCCGATGCCCTGGCCGCGACGGCTCGACAGAACCTCGGTGTGGGGGACCACCGTGGTGCCGTCGCCGAGGTCGTGGAAGGTGGCCGTTGCCACCGTCTCGCCGTGCAGGTCCAAGGTGTAGAGCCCCCGGGCGTCGTCACGGTGCAGCCGGATGCCGTCGGTAGTGAGGTCGTCCATGGCGGCCCAGGCTACCGCTGCGGCTGCGGGGCGGTCAGCACGTCGCCCGGACCCAGGCCGGCGAGGGGTTCGGTTGCGATGCCGCAGGCATCGGCGAGGGCCGCGACCACGAGGTGGGACACCAGGGCATCCTCCGCGGTACGGCCGCGCCGGCCTTTGTCGAGTACCAATGACCAGCTGCGGACACCGTGTTTGTCAGCCACCGCCACCTGGGCCCGGTGTTCGCCTCGCTTGGGCCGGTCCGAGACCAGCGCGGCGGTGGCGGCGACGCCGACGAGCGGGACGCCGCCGTCGGGATCGAGCTTGCCGGCCCGTGCCATGGCGGCGCGTGCCATGGCCTCGGCGGTGGCGGCGGAGACTGCTTGGGCCGGTTCGTACCCGATGAGCTCGGTGAGGGCCGTTGTCGCGTAGGGCACCGTACCTTCCAGTACGGTGCGGCTGGCACCGGGAACCCCCAGCAGCCACGACAGTGAGGCGACCCCGCCGCCGGTCACCACCAGCACACAGCGGGTGTCGGTGCCGTGGATGCGGGCGATGAGCTCGAGCGGGGCAGCCGCAGTGCCGACGTCGGGGAGTCTGGTCATCTTGTCACCGGGGTCGGGCGATCATGACCAGGCGGTCCAGCTGGCGAGGACCTCGTCGGTGTGCTCGCCGAGCAACGGGGCACGGGTCCAGCTCCACCAGTCGGGCCCGCCGCTGAAGGGGGCGCCGGGCGAACGGTGGGGGCCGATGACCGGGTGGTCGGCGTCGACCCAGAAGCCGGAGGCCTCCAGGTGCGGGTCGCGGCTGAGGTCGGCCACCGTGTTGACCGGGGTGATGGGGATGTTGCGGCGCTGGCCTTCCACGAACAGATCCTGTTTGGACATCTCAGAGGTCAGCTGCTCGGTCATGGCGTCGATGAACTCAGCCGCCTCCCACCGCACCGCCATGTCGTTGAAGGCGGGGTCGGCCAGTGCCTCGACGCCGGTGACCTCGACCAACCATGCGGCCATGTTCATCCAGTGGGCCGGTTGCACGATGATGACCGAGGCATACCCGTCGGTACAGGGATACAGGCCCCAGGGCCTGCTGACCGCCCGGCGGTTTCCCGAACGGCCCCGGTGCACGGCGTCGTCGAGTACCAGCGGGACGCCGACCTCGGGGTGCAGCGCGGCGTTCGCCTGCTGCATCGACAGGTCGACGAGCTGGCCGCGACCGGTCTGCTTGCGGGCGAACAGCGCCATCATCGCCGCCCCGAGCGCCTGCATGGCGGTGACGTGGGAGGCGAAGTTCATCGAGGACAGCGCCACCGGCGGCCGGTCCGGGAAGCCGGTCACGTAGGACAGGCCTGCGGCGGCCCAGGCCACCAGGTCCGAGCCGCGCCAGTTGGCACGCGGACCGCGCAGCCCGAACGGTGTGATGGCCACGTATACCTGGCGATCGTGCCGCGGGGAGGGGGCGACTACCGGCGGTGCCGGTTCGTCGAAGACCACGTCGGCGGCCGCGAGCAGCGCCTGCTCGGTGTCGCTGCCGGGTTCGATCACCACGGAGCGCTTGTTCTGGGCCAGGAAGGCCCACCACAACGAGCCCTCCGGCTCACCGGTGCCGGGGGCGAACGGGGGAAGGTGGCGATAGGCGTGGCCACCCGGGGGTTCGAGGACCACGACCTCGGCTCCGAGCGCCGCCCACAGCCGGGTGGCGTAGGACGAGCAGAGGCCGTCGCGTTCGACGACCTTGAGCCCGGCCCACGGCTGGGCGCCGGTGGTGGGTGCAGGGAAGGACGGGGGGTTCATCGCGGCGCTCCCTTCAGGCCGAGAAGACCGAGCATGTGCTGGTAGGGGCGGTGCAACGTCAATTCTGGCTCGGCCGGTACATAGGCCGCACCCTGTTCGACGAGTTCGGCGATCTCCGCCTCGGACAGGCCGGCCACCGAGGCCAGCGCCTCGGTGGTGTGCTCGCCCATCGTCGGGAAGGCCCACTCCCAGTAGCCTGGGGTGTCCTCGAGGCGGAGGGCGCAGCCCCCGACGAGGTCCCCGTCGGGGAAGCGGAACGAGGGGACCGCCTGATACCAGCGGTACTCGGCGAGCTGGGGGTCCACCAGCATGGCCTCGGTGTCGTTGACCGGGTGGGCCGCTACCCCGACGGCCTGCAACTCGACCGCAGCCTGGGCCGCGCTGCGCCCGGAGGACCAGGCCACCAGTGCGGCGTCGAGCCGGTCGTGCTGGGCTCGGCGGCCCTCCGCCGTGGCCAGGCCGGCGTCGGCGGCGAAGCCGTTGTCGCCGCCGGTGGCTGCGGGGCCGGCGAGGTCGAGCACGGCGGCGAGGCCCTGCCAGGCGGCGTCGTCGGTGACCGAAACCGCCACCCAGCGGTCCTCGCCGCGGGACGGGTAGACGCCCTGGGGGGCGTACCAGGCGGACCGGTTGCCGGTGCGTTCGACGACGGTGCCGCTCAACTGCTCGTCGAGCAGGTAGGGCCCGAGTGCAGCGACGGTGGTGCCGAACTGGGAGAGGTCGACCCAGCTGCCCTCGCCGGTCTGGTCGCGGGCCTCGAGGGCGGTGAGCACGGCCATGAGGGCGTGCAGGCCGGCGAAGTAGTCGGGCGGGGCGAAGGAGGCCACGCCGGCCGGTTCCTGGTCGGGGAAGCCGGTGACGGCGTCGAGCCCGACCAGGGGTGCCTGGTTGGGGCCCCAGGAGATGAACGGGTAGTAGGGCAGGCTCGGGTCCGAGCCGAATGCCGGCAGGGCGGCGTAGATCAGCCGGGGGTTCAGCTCGCGCAGGGTGGCGGCGTCGAGCCCGAGGTCGGTCACCGCCGGGGTGGAATAGTTGGTGAGGAACACATCGGCGTTGGCGACGAGCTTCTTCGCTGCATCGACAGCGGCGGCCACCTTCAGGTTCAGCCCGATGGAGCGCTTGTTGGCGTTCATCTCGGGCAGATAGGGGCTGGTGTCGGTGAACACTGCGGCGTACTCGGGGGTACGAGCCCATGCCGAGCCGAACAACCGGACGACGTCGGGGTACTGCAGCGACTCGAGTTTCATGACGTCGGCCCCGAAGTAGGCCAGCATCCGCCCGCACGACGGGGCGGCGATGGCGATGGACAGCTCCACCACCTTGAGTCCCTCGAGCGGCCGTGTTGACTGTTCCACGCGTGATCCTCTCTACCGGTCGGCCCGGGCCCGTGGCCCTCGGTCGCCGACCATAGCGGCCCGGCAATAGGCTGACCCGATGCTGCGCCTGCAGATCGACGGTGCCGCGGTGCAGTGCGCCTGGTACCCGTTCCCGCCGCCCTCCGACGCCGATGGCGACCTGGACCCGGCCACCCACCGGGGGACGCAGCCGGCGACGGCGTCGCTGCTGTTCCTGCACGAGGGGCTCGGCTCGCTGACCCAGTGGCAGGGCTTCCCCGCCGAGGTGTGCCGGCGCAGCGGGCGCTCGGGGTGGGCCTGGGCACGGGCCGGGCACGGGCGTTCCCAGCCGCTGCCGAGGCCGCGGGACGACACGTTCCTGCACCGCGAGGCCACCCGGGTGGTGCCCGAGCTGGTCGCCAGGTTGGGCCTCGATCGGCCGGTGCTGGTGGGCCACAGCGACGGTGCCTCTATCGCCCTGATCGCCGCCGCCTGTGCGCCGGGCGCTTACCGCAGTGTGGTGCTGATGGCACCGCACGTGTTCCTCGAGCCGTGCACCCGGGAGGGCATCACAGACGTCGGACGTCGCTACAGCGATGGCGAGCTGGGCCGCCGCTTGGCCCGTCACCACGACGACGCCGACCGGCTGTTGTGGTCCTGGCACGACGTGTGGCTGTCCGCGGGGTTCGCCGACTGGGACCTCACCGGGCTGCTGGGGGCGATCGAGGTGCCGGTGCTGCTCATCCAGGGCCACGAGGACGAGTACGGCACGATGGCTCAGCTCGACGCCATTGCGGCCTCGGTGCGCGGACCGGTCGAGCGCCTCGAGCTCGAGCGGTGTGGCCATTCACCCCACCTCGAAGCCCGGGAGGCGACGACCTCGGCGATCGTGGCCTTCCTGGAACGGCACGGCTGAGTTGCCGCGGTCGCCGGAGCGAGCTGCAAAACGACGGAGGGCGCCGGGGTGACCCGGCGCCCTCCCCGAATGGTTCCGCCGATCAGCGGGGGGGTGACGTTGAGGGCCTCGGGGCCCTTGCGGCCCGGGCCGATCTCGAACTCGACCTGCTGGCCCTCGGTCAGGGAGCGGTAGCCGCTGCCCGAGATGTTCGAGTAGTGGACGAACACGTCGTCGCCGTCCTCACGGGAGATGAAGCCGAAGCCCTTCTCGCTGTTGAAGAACTTCACGGTGCCGAATGCCATCGAATTGCCTTTCCTACAGATGTCGTGCTGGTACTGCTTGGGCCACCAGATTGCGGTGGCGACTGCCACAACGCGCTGCCCGAGGAGCGGACCTTCACCAGAGTTGACGAAGAGATCTCGGACGCGGCTCCTGGCGGGAGGCATCGTCCGCATTGCGTAGGCCAGACATGACGCCTGACGAGCAAATCTAAGTGGCGATCGTGCGGAATCGGTCAACGGTTGTTCGCCCTCCTCGGCGTGGTGGGGCAGGATGATCGGTGACCGCAGAGAGACCGGCGCCGGCCGGGCCGATCGAGACGAGGTAGCCATGACCGACGCACCGCTGAGCGCCAGAACCTACGAGCGCATCCGGGTCGACCACCCGGCCGACGGCGTCGCCCGGGTGACGCTGGCCCGGCCCGAGGCGGCCAATGCCCAGGATCGCACCATGCTCTACGAGATCAACGATGCGCTCGACCGGGCGTCGCGCAACCCCGACGTCAAGGTGATCGTGCTCGCCGCCGACGGCGTGCACTACTCCTCGGGCCACGATCTGCGCGACCGGGCCAAGCTCAGCGAGTTCGACACCGTCCTGCCCTTCGGCGATTTCGACGCCCCCGGTCAGGAGGGCTATATGTCCCAGGAGCAGGAGATCTACCTGGGTTTCTGCTGGCGCTGGCGGAACATCCCCAAGCCGACCATCGCCTCGGTCCAGGGCAAGGTCATCGCCGGTGGACTGATGCTGGTGTGGCCTTTCGACATCGTCATCGCCGCGGAGGACGCCCAGTTCTCCGATCCGGTGGTGGCCTTCGGTGCCAACGGCGTCGAGTACTTCGTGCACCCCTACGAGGTCGGTGCCCGCAAGGCCAAGCAGATGTTGTTCACCGGGGAGGCGATCTCTGCGGCGGAGGCCCAGCGACTGGGCATGGTCAACGAGGTGGTGGCCCGTGACGATCTCGAGAGCGCCACGCTGGCCATGGCCACCAAGATCGCCGCCCAGCCGCTAATGGGCCTCAAGCTGGCGAAGCAGTCGGTGAACATGGCCATGGACAACATGGGCGTGTGGAACACCATCCAGGCTGCGTTCGGCCTGCACCACCTGTCCCACAGCCACAATGCCCAGCGTTTCGGCATGATGGTCGACCCTGAGGGCGCCGACCGGATCCGGGACCAGGCCCGCGCCACCAAGCCCAGTTGATCGGCCGAGACCGCGCAGCCCGGCCGAGACCGCGCAGCCCGGCCGGCTGCGGTCCGGTTCGGCAGATCCGACGCGGGCAGGGCGGCGCGGTGTCGAGCAGGCCGGTACGATCCGCGGCCATGGCAGCAGCGCACCTCGACGTCGACGGCGCCCGGCTCCGGTACGTGTGTACCGGGTCGGGCGGCCGGTCCCTGGCCTTCGCCCACGGCTGGTGCTCGTGCCTCGAGCACTGGGACGCGCAGTCCGTCCATTTCGAGCGGGCGCAACGGGTGCTGCGCTGGGACCGGCGGGGCATGGGCGGCTCGCCGGCCGCGCCGGCGGGCACCGCAGCGCGCCACGCCGCGGATCTTGCGGCCCTGCTCGACGCCTGCGGTATGGGGCGGACCGTGGTGGTCGGCCACGCCGGGGGCGGACCGACCGCGCTGGCCTTCGCCGCGGATCACGCCGATCGGACCGATGCGCTGATCATGGTCGACACCACCGTCAACCAGCCCGCCGACCCCCGGTCGCAGCGCTTCACCGACGGGGTCGCGGCCACCGTCGCCCGGCTCGAGGGCCCCGACGCGATGGCCTACTTCGGGCAGCTGTACGCCACGTACTTCGGCCCGCGTGCCGACCCGGCGGTGGTGTCCGCCGCCGTTGCCGGGGCGCAGGCCACCGCACCGGACGTGATCGTCTCGGAGTTGCTGCAGATGCGACAGGACACCGCGGCCGTGGCAGCCCGGGTGAGCTGTCCGGTGCTGTGGGTCTCGGCGATCCCGGCGGACACCAAGATGGTGCGGGCGGCGTTCCCGTCGGCACCGCTGATGATCGGCCACGTGGTCGGCTCGGGCCATTTCGTGCAGGTCGAGGTGCCCGAACAGCTCAACGCCATGATCGACACCTTCCTCGACACCCTGCCGGATCGCTGAGCCCACCGGGGCCCGGCATCCCGCAGGGCGTTCACGCCGGGGGGACGTCGGCGACGGTGCCTGCGGCCCGCAGCGTGGCGATGGCCGCGTCGTCGTAGCCGAGCCAGCGCAGGATCTCCTCGTTGTGCTCACCGAGGGCCGGTGCCGCCCGTACCGTGGGCTGCCACCCGGCGGCGTGCACCGGGAAGCCGGGGAAGGTCAGTGGGCGGGCGTCGGTCTGCTCGACGGTGACCAGGAACCCCCGTTCGGTCAGATGGGGATCGCCGACGAGGTCCTCGTTGGACATCGCCACGCCGGCTGGGATCGCGGCGTCCTGCAGTCGGGCCATCAGCTCGTGGGCGTCCTGTCCCGAGGTCCACGCCGCCAGTATCGAGTCGAGGTGGTCGTGCGCGGCGCGGCGGCCGTCGACGCTGCGATAGTCGGCATCGGAGAGGGCGGGGTCGCCGACCAGCTCGACCAACGTGGCCCAGGCGGCGTCGTCGGGGACCGACAACGCCAGCCAGCGATCGTCGCCGCGGCAGGGGTAGACGCCCTGCGGTGCCAGGTCCTCGGCGCGGTTGCCCTTGCGGGCCGGCGACGCACCGGTGAGGGAGGTGGTGAGGCACAGGTCGCCGGCGAACTGCAGGTAGGTCTCGAGCTGCGACGCGTCGACGTGGACGGCCTCGCCGGTGACGTCGCGTTCCCACAACGCCGCCAGCAGCGCCACCGTGCCGTGCAGGCCGCCGACGGCGTCGGGGAAGGCCAGGCCCTGCTTGAACGGGCCGGAACCGGCATACCCGGTGGCATGGGCAAGGCCCGAGGCGCCCTCGAGGATGGGCCCCCACGAGACCTGGTCGTACTCGGGGCCCGTGGCGCCGAACCCGGACAGGTCGACCGTGACGATCCGCGGGTTGATGGTCCGTAGCGTCTCGTGGTCGATGCCCAGGCTCAGCACGCCACGCGGGCTGTAGTTGTTCAGCACCACGTCGCTGCGGCGGACCAGTTCCTCGAAGATCTCCCGTCCTCCCGGTGCCTTGAGATCGAGGCACAGGCTGCGCTTGGTCCGGTTCATCTTGTTGAAGTGGCCGAGGCGGTTCCACCAGTGCTCGCCGGGGTCGTTGTCGGGGAAGATCCCGTTGCGCAGGGTAGGACCGGGGAGCTGGCCCCGCTGCCAGCTCGGGTCGGCGGCCATACCGCTGCCCATGGCGAGGCCGCGTGAGGTCGGGTGTTCGATCTTGATGACGTCGGCGCCGAACTCGCCGAGCCAGCGGCCGGCCATGGGTCCGGCCCAGGCCACGGTCAACTCGAGGACGCGCACGCCGTCGAGGTCGAAGGCCGCACGCCAGTCGCTGCCGACGGTGGATCCGCTGTCGTCGGGCCGGCTCATGCGAAGACCTCGTTCTGGTGCTGCCCCAGGGTGGGTGCGGGTCGGGTCGGGACGGTCCGTTCGCCGATACGGAACGGTGGCCCCGGTATGCGGGCATCTGGTCCCATACCCTCCGGTACGGCCCAGTAGGCCCGGGCCTCGAGCTGGGGGCTGCGCAGTGCCTCGTCGAGGGCCAGCACTTGTCCGGCCGGGCAACGCTGCTCCTGCAGCAGCTGCACCGCCTCGGCCCGGCTGTGGGCGGCGAACCACGGGTTGAGCAGGGTGTCGATCTCGTCCATGCGGTCGAAGCGTTCGGCCGGTGTGTACAGCGCCTCGTCGATCAGAAGCTCGACGTTGTCGGTGGCGATGCACAGGCCTTCCCACTGGTGGCGGCTGACCGCTCCGATCACCACCCAGCCGTCGGTGCAGCGGTACAGCGCAAGGGGGTGATGCGCCTCGCCGTGGCGGTTGCCCCAGCGGGTCTTACGGATGCCCTGATGGGTGTACAGGGTGATCGACCACTGGTGGCTCGCCGCCGCGGCCTCCATGTTCGACACGTCGAGCAGATCGCCCGAGCCGCGGTGGCGCGCCCGGAACAGGGCGGCCTGGGACGCAAGGGTGGCGGTGGCCCCGCCGACGTAGGACGACCACGGCCCGGCCCCTGCCAGCGGTTCGCGTTGCCGCTCGCCGGTCAGCAGTAGGTACCCGCCCACGGCCCAGTCGACCAGGGGGGTGCTCCGGTAGGCCCGGTACGGACCGGTCAGGCCGAACCCCGAGCAGATCGTCACCACCGCCGCCGGATTGGCCCGGCGGATGCGTTCGGCCCGGGCGAGCGCCAGGTCCGGGTCGCCGTCGGTGGACAGCACGACAAGGTTGGCTCGGGCCTCGAGAGGCGCCAGGGTGGCGTCGTCGGCGGCCACGACGCTGCGCTTGTTGGCGGCGAGGTAGGCCCAGGCGGCCGACACCGGGCCGTCCTCGGTGATCGTCACCCACGGCGGCGCCCCTCGCAGCGGGTGGCCCCCCGGCGGTTCGGCGATGATCACCTCGGCGCCGAGGGTCGCGAACAGGCGCGTGCAGTACGCCCCGGCCAGCGACGTCGAGCAGTCGAGCACGGTGAGGTTGCGCATGATCGGTGGTGGCCCCCTGTCTGGTGGGGCGATCATACGGATCGGCGCGCCGACCGGGCCGCGTCGCCTCGCTGTCGCCGGGCTCCGGGGCGCCCGCCGAAGGCGCTACCGTGACCGCAACGAGGCCAGGACCGTGCTGACGCGTCGGCGCCGGCGCAGTGTGCAACGCAGGGAGTGGACATGAGCGAGACCATGGCCGACACGGCGGCCGCGACCCGGCCCGGACGGTCCTCGGGGGTCAACCACCTGGTGCTCAACGTGCGTGACATCGAGGCCTCGCACCGCTTCTACACCGAGGTTCTGGGCTGGGAGCATCACGGCACCCTCGATCCGAAGCGGCGGATCATGCGCTTCTACCGGGCCACCCCGGACAGCCATCACGACCTGGCGCTGGTCCAGGTCGACGATCCAGCGCAGGAGCCGCCGGTCGCCCGCTGGTCGATGGCGGGCTCGCGGGCGGGCATCAACCACATCGCCATCACCTTCCCCACCCGCGACGAGTTCCTCGCGCAGCTGGAGCACCTGCGGGCCAACGGTGTGGAGTTCCTGGTGCGCGGCGACCACGGGATGACCCACAGCGTGTACATCGCCGATCCCGACGGCAACGGCATCGAGGTTCTCTACGAGGTGCCATCCGAGGTGTGGGAGGACGACGTGAACGGCGCCCTCAACTACTTCGCGCCGTTACCGCTCGATGGGCCGGAGTCGTTGCAGGACAGCACCGAGTACAAAGTCTTCGAGCCCCCGGTCGGCTGAGGGGATGGTGGGCCCGTCACGTCGCAGTCACCGCCCGGGAGCGGCCGTGGCTGCGGGCGTGCTGGCGTTATTCGGCGTCGTGCTCGCCGCCTGCGGCAGCGGCAGCGGTTCCCGGGATGATGACGGCGGGTCCGCGTCGGTCGTCGTCTCTGCCCCCTGGGCCCGTACCAGCCCGGCGGGGGCCACCTCCGGCGCGGCCTACCTGACCCTCAGCGCCGCACAGGGCGACGCGTTGACCGGGGCGAGCGTCGACCCGTCGGTGGCGGCAGCGGTGCAGATCCACGTCACCACGATGGCCGGCCATGACGGCACCGGCCATGGGACTTCGTCGGGTTCGGCGAGTGCCACCACCACCGGAGCGATGACCATGAAGCCGGTCGACCGCATCGAGCTGCCCAAGGGCAAGCCGGTGACCCTGGCGCCCGGCGGCTACCACCTGATGGTGGATGAGCTGGCCCGGCCGCTGCAGCGCGGCACCTCCATCACGCTCACCTTGCACCTCGCCGTCGCCGGCGATCTGTCCGTCGAGGTCCCGGTGCGTGACAACGCCCCGTGAGCGGGGTGCTGACGGAGCCGGCGTCGCCGGGTCAGGCCCGGGTCGGCCGCGCCCCGCCACGGGGCCCGGTGCCGTCACCGGGGCGACGATCGCCGCCGTGGTCGCGCTGGCCACGTCCCGGCCCGCCGACCCGGTCGAGCCGCTCGGTGACCTTCGCCTCGATGGCGACTTTGCGGGCATCCGCCTCGGCCCGGGTCAGGCGGCCGGCGCCGACCGCAGCGTCGAGCCGAGCTTCGAGGCCGGCCACGATGGCGTCGGCGAGGTCGCTGCGGCTCACCCCGGCCTCATCGGCGATCTGGCCGGCGGTGCGGCCGGCGAGCAGCTCGCCGCGCAGGGCATCGGTGCTCATGCCGAGAGTCGCGGCGGCGGCCTCGAGGCCGGCTTTGAACGCCTGACGTGCACGGTTGCGAACGTGGGCGCCGCCGTCCGTGGCGGCGGTCTCCTCGGCGGTGGCCGCTCCGGCGAGCAACGGGCCGGCCACGGTGACCACGCTGGTGGTGGCGATCAGGAGGCAGGAGCTGAGGGTGATGAGGGCGACGGTACGGCGCATGGGATCCTCTCGGGGTGGACCGGGCAGATTGCGGTCAGCGACCAGCGTAGAGGACCGAGGCGACGGTCACCCGGCCCTGCGCCGAGCTCCGCGCGGCCTGCTCCGGTCGGCCCGGCGTATCGGTAAGTAGACGAGACGTCATCGGAAGCGCGCAGAATCGTCATCATCGGTAGGAAACATCGCCACGAGAAGCAGGGCGGGAAGAACCGCCCCGGGCCGCAGCAACTGCGATGTGCGTCGGTGGATCAGCCAGCCAGGAAGCTCGGATCGATCGCTCGCCGCCCGGGGATGACGTGTTCCCGCCCTGGTTCGCGCCCGGGACGCAACCTGGCGGGCCTCAGGGGGCGAGCAACTTGATGAAGTCGTCGCGGGACACCGTGCCCTTGGCCAGGGTGCCGTCGGCCCGGGGTACCTGCACCGCCGACCCGGCGATCTCGAAGCTGATCTGGCCGATGCCCGGCCGACTGGTCAGCGACAGCACCAGCTGCGCCACGGCCATCCGCTGCTCGCTGTTGGGCAGGTCGAGGAACCGGCGGTCGAGCTCGACGGCGGCCACGCCGCCCTGGACCCGGACCCCCACCACGTCGTCGCTGCCGACCGCGGACCGGTACGGGTTCGCGCCCGACAGGGGCTCCTCGGCCAGGGCGTTCACCACGTCGAGGGGCAGCACCGGCACCCCGAGATGCCGGGGGACGGCCACGAACCCGCTGCCGGAAGGGAAGTAGAGGTTGATGATCTCGGTGTCGCTGATGTAATCCACCGGCGCCGCTTGGGACGGCACCGACCGGTCTGCATCGGCCGCCAGCCCGAAGGGCAGTTCCTCCGCGGCGATGACGGCGGCATCGCCCTCGATGGGCACCCCGCAGGCGCCGAGCGTGGCGGCGATCGCCAGCACCGCGGCCACGGCCACCAGGACCCGCCCCGCCGGCGGTCGGGCCGCGGTCACGGCTGCACCTCGGGAAAGGACAGGGTGAGCCGGGCGCCGCCCTCGGGGGAGTTGCCGACCTCGACGGTGCCGCCGTGCAGCTTGGCGTGCTCGAGGACCAGTGCCAGGCCCAGCCCGGTGCCCACGGTGGTGCCGGCGGTGCTGCCCCGGGTGAAGCGGTCCAGGACCAGGCGGCGCTCCTCCACGGCGATACCCGGGCCGTTGTCGTCGACGTGCACCGCCAGGGAGGATCCATGCGCCTCCAGGCGAACGGTGACGGCGGAGGCGCCGTAGCGCACGGCGTTGTCGAGCAGGTTGACCACCATGCGCTCGAAGCGCCGCCGGTCGAGCAGGGCCAGCTGCTTGGCCCGCTCAGGGTCGATGTCCACCCGCACCTCGGCAAGGTCGGATGCCGCCACGATCTTCCCGGTCAGCCATCCCAACGCCACCGGTTGCAGGTTGAGGTCGGCCATGCCTGCATCGATGCGGCTGATCTCGAGCAGGTCGAGGACCATCGTGCGGAAGCGTTCGAGTTGTCGGGTCACCGTATCGAGCGCCTGGCGACCGGTCGGCGACAGCTCGTCCCGTCGGCGTTCGAGCACGCCGGCGGCGGCGGTGAGGGCGCTGAGGGGCGTGCGCAGCTCGTGGCTGACATCGGACGCGAAACGGGCCTCGCGTTCGATGCGCGTCTGGATGGCGTCCGCCATGTCGTTGAAGGCCTGCACGAGCCGCTGCAGGTCTGGATCGCGCTCGGGGGACAGGCGGGTGTCGAGGCCGCCCCGGGCCAGTGCTTCCGCCGCTCCGGCCACCCGGCTGACGGGGGAGAGCACCTGGCGGCTGGCCCAATAGCCGAGCGCGGCACCGCCGGCCACCGTGACCGCGCTGCCCGCCAGCAGCGACCATGCCAACGCCGCGAGGTTGCGACGCAGGGGATCGAGGGAGAACACCTCGACGTACACGGTGTCCGCTGGGGGCAGGGCCACCGCGACGGCGCTGTGGGGCGAGCCGTGCAGGGCGAAACGCTGCCGGGCGGACTCACCGCGGCCGATCGCCTCGCGCAACGAGACCGGCAGGTCGTCGACGGTGGCGCCGACGTTGGAGCCGAACCACTCGCCCTGGCTGCGGATGAGGGCGAACGAGCCGGCGTCGGAGCGCAACGAGCCGAGCAACTCGCCGACGTCGAGGGCGGGGCCGGCCGCCACGTCACGCACCACGCGGGCGTTGGCGTATGCCTGGCGGGCCGTATAGGCGTCGCGCTGGGACAGCAGGTACTGCCGCACCAGGCCGTAGGTGATCAACGACACCAGCGCGGTCGCCAGCAGCGCCAGCAGCGCCGCGGCGACGGTGGCCCGGGCCCGCAACCCCAGCGGTCGGCGCAGTCGGGACAGTCGGGATCCTGGCCGGGTCGCCGCCGCCGGCGACGGCTCGTCGGGTGAGACGGTCGCGTCGTCGGGCGGGAACGCTTCGGGGTCGGGGGCGTGGTGCTCGGCGGGTACCGGGCCGGCCGACTCCGGCCGGGGTGGCGCGCCCGGGCCGGCCGACTCCGGCCGGGGTGGCGCGCCCGGGCCGGTGGAGGGCGGCACGGGCAGGGCAGTTCCCACGGCAGACCGTTCTAGCCTGGGCGGGACCGGCATGAGGCCGGGAACGCTTGAAACGGCTGCGGCTGCGGTGAAGTCCGGAACTGCCGAACCGCCTGAGCGCCTGAACGGTGATGGTGGTCATGCTGGGCACGCTGTTGTTGATCGAGGACGACCCCGAGATCCGCGCCATGCTCAAGGTCTCCCTGGAGGACGAGGGCTACGTCGTCCTCGAGGCCGCTGACGGGGGTAGCGGGCTGGAGGCGTTCCGTCGCCACCAGCCCGACCTGGTGCTGCTCGACCTGCGCCTTCCCGACCGCCGCGGGCTCGACGTCTGCCGTGATCTGCGGGCCGTGTCGATCGTGCCCATCATCGTGGTGACGGCCCAGACCGACACCCACGACCTGGTGGCGGGCCTCGAGTCGGGGGCCGACGACTACGTCACGAAGCCGGTGGTGCCAAAGGCGCTGGCGGCCCGGATACGCGCCCTGTTGCGCCGGGTCGGCATGAAGGACTCGGTGACACCGGCCAGCACCATGTTCGGGCCGGTGGAGCTGCGCCGTGGTGAGGCCGTGGTCCTGCGCCACGGGGTGCGGGTCGAGTTGACCAAGACCGAGTTCCGGCTGCTGTGCGAGTTGGCCGACCATCCGAACCAGGTGATGAGCCGCGATCAGCTCCTCGAACGGGTCTGGGGTTACGACTACCTCGGTGACAGCCGCTTGGTGGATGCCCACGTGCACCGCCTGCGCAACAAGATCGAGGAGGACCCCCAGCGGCCGCGGCTGGTGGTCACCGTCCGCGGCATCGGCTACAAGCTGGAGCGGCTGGCCTGACTCCACGTCGTGGACCCGCTCGCCGCCCGCCCGACGCTCTATCGTGAATGTGCCCCAACCCGATCGGCGTGCCTTCGCGACGCCGCCTGCTCCCGGAGTGAAGATGGCCGCAACCAGCCCGGATCCCGACGCCCCCAAGGCCGTCACCGCCGTCGAGCACGTCAAGGCCGGCAGCAGGAACCTCCGCGGGGCGCTCGAGGCCGAGCTGGGCGACGGTACCGACCACTTCAGCGCCGACAGCACCCACCTGGTGAAGTTCCACGGCTTCTACCAGCAGGACGACCGGGACGTGCGCCGGGCCCGTACCGCAGCCCGGCAACCGTTGCTGCACTCGTTCATGGTGCGTGCCGCGGTCCCCGGCGGAACGCTCAGCGCTGCGCAGTGGCAGGCGATGGACCGCCTGGCGGTCGAGGTGGCGGCCGAGGCACCGCGCGGCGCCGGCCCGGTCGAACCGAACCTGCGGATCACCACCCGCCAAGGCATCCAATACCACTTCGTGGCCAAGCGCGATCTGCGCCCGCTCATCGGCGGGCTGAACCGCTCGCTGGTGACGACCCTGGCCGCCTGCGGCGACGTGGCTCGTAACGTGATGGGCTGCCCGGCACCGCTGGCGGCGCGCAACGGGGTCGACCTGTTCAGCGCTGCCGCGCCGCTCGCTGCGCACGTCCGGCCGAAGACCACGGCCTACTACGAGCTGTGGGTCGACGGGGAGAAGGCCGCGAGCGTGCTCGAGCCGGCCGACGGTGCCACGGTGGACGGCGTCGGGTCTGTCGAGCCGATCTACGGCGACACCTATCTGCCCCGGAAGTTCAAAATGGTCTTCGCCTGGCCGGGTGACAACTGCGTCGATCTGTTCTCACATGATCTCGGGTTCGTCCCAACCTTCGCCGGTGGGGTCCTCGACCCTGGCGGGCTCGAGGGGTTCGTGGTGTTCGCAGGTGGCGGGATGGGCCAGAGCCATGCCCGCGAGGACGACACCTATCCCCGGCTCGCCTCGCCGATCGGCTGGGTCCCGGCATCCGCGGTGGGGCTCACCGCCGAGGCGGTCATCGGGACCTTCCGCGATCACGGTGACCGCACCGACCGGGCGCGGGCTCGGCTGAAGTACCTCATCGACGACCGGGGCCTCGACTGGTTCGTGGGCGACGTACGGGAGCGGCTCGGCGACCGGGGGGTCACCCTCGACAGCCCGCGGCCGCTGCCGGCGTGGACCGACGACGACGAGCACCTGGGCTGGCATGAGCAGGCCGACGGCCGATTCTTCCGTGGCATCCACGTGGACGCCGGCCGGGTCGTCGACACCGCCGACGGCGGCCCGAGGTTGCGCAGCGCACTGGCCGAACTGGCCGGCAGCGGGCTGGTGGAGGAGGTGCGGCTCACGCCGCGCCAGGACGTGCTGCTCACCGGGGTGAGCGCCGATCGGCGGTCCGAGCTCGACGAGGTCCTCGCTGCCCACGGGGTGCTCGACGCCGCCACGATGCGGCCGGTCCGGCGTCTGGCGGTGGCCTGCCCGGCCCTGCCGACCTGTGGCCAGGCGCTGGGCGAGGCCGAGCGGATCCTTCCTCGCATCGTGGCCGACGCCGAGGCCGCGCTGGGCGCAGCCGGCCTGGGCGAGCAGGACCTTCGGGTCCACGTGACCGGTTGCCCCAACGGCTGCGCCCGTCCGTACACCGCCGAGATCGGCATCGTGGGACGGACCAAGACCACCTACGACGTCTACGTCGGTGGATCGGCCGGTGGTGAACGGCTGAACCTGCGGCTGGGGACCGACGTCCGGCTCACCGGCCTGCGCAGCCTCTTCGATGCGCTGTTCGTGCGCTACGCCGCCGAACGCCACGACGGCGAGTCCGTCGGCGACTACTGCGCCCGCACTGGCATCGGGGCGCTTGCCGACACCGTTCCGGTGGCCGAACCCCGCCGGCGGGGGTCCGCCAGCTGATGGCGGCGTCGCTGCCGTTGATGGTGCGCCTCGACGGTCGGTCCGTGCTGGTGGTCGGCGGTGGCGCGGTGGGGACCGCCAAGGCCCGGATGCTGCAGGGTTGCGGCGCCCGGGTGACCCTGGTGGCCCCGTGGTTCTGCGCCGAGGCGCGTGCGCTCGAGGGGGTGGAGCGCCTCGAGCGCCGGTACCGACCGGCCGATCTCGCCGGGCGTTGGTTGGTGGTCACGGCCGTCGACGACGAGTCGGTAAGTGCTGCAGTGGCGGCCGACGCCGAGGCGGCGCGGATCTTCTGCAACGCGGCGGACCGTCCGCCGTACTGTTCGGTCACGCTGATGGCCACCCACCGTGACGGTGAGGTCACCGTCGCCGTGTCGACGGACGGCGCCAGCCCGGCCGCGGCGTCGTGGCTGCGTGACCGGCTGGCCGAATCGCTCGGTGGTCGCGGTGGCCGGCTGGTCCGGCTGGCCTCGCAGGCCCGGCAACGCCTACGGCAGCACCGCAGCAGCGAGGGCCTGCCGTGGCCCGCTTTGTTCGAGCAGCTGATGCAGGCCGATGACGCTGCGGCCGAACAGGCCCTTGACGCATTCGTGGACGCCGCCCGGGGCAGCGTCATCGACGCCGGGGCGCAGTCGGCCGAGATGGATCGAGCCGCGACGGCCTCGGCCGTGGTCGATCGGGGCGGATTTCATTCGACCGGTCCCGCCGACGACGCTCGGGAATGTTCCGGGGTCGACGCCGTCGACGTCGAATCGCTCGCGGCGAATCGACGTCGAATCGCTCCGAGCGAATCACCGGAGGACCTGCTCGATACCGGCGGCCGAGGCCTCGGGGCGGGGTCGGTCGGGGCGGGGTCCGGTTCCGTGTTGCTGGTCGGCGCCGGTCCCGGCGATGCCCGGTTGTTGACCGTGGCCGCGCTCGAGGCGATTGCTGCGGCCGATGTGGTGGTGCACGACGCGTTGGTCAGCGGTGCCGTCCTTGCCACCATTCCCGCAGCGGTCGAACGGATCGACGTCGGCAAGCGACCGGGCCGACCGGTTCCCCAGGAGCTCATCGGGGCACTGCTGGTGACGTTGGCCCGTGACGGCCGCCGGGTGGTGCGGCTCAAGGGCGGAGACCCTTACCTGTTCGGCCGCGGTGGTGAGGAGGCGCTGGTCCTGCGACAGGCCGGCATCGCCTTCGAGGTGATCCCCGGGGTCAGCTCCGCCCTGGCGGCACCCGCCCTGGCCGGTATTCCGGTCACCCATCGGGGGGCAGCCGCCGCGGTCACCGTGGTGACCGGACACCGGGCAGCGGAGTTCGCCGCGGTGGATTGGGCGGCGCTGGCCCGCTTCGGCGGAACGATCGTGGTGCTCATGGGCGTGACCGGACGTGCTGCGATCGCCGATGCCCTGTGTGCCGGAGGTCTTGCCGCCGATACCCCGGTGGCGGTGATCGAACGGGCCGGACACGCCGGCGAGCGGGTGGTGCGCACCGTGCTGGCCGAGCTGGGTGCCACGGCGGTGAGCCCGCCCGCGGTGCTGGTCATCGGCGCGGTCGCCGGCCTCGATCTGCGCAGCGTGGTGTCTGACGTGTCAACGGCGACCGACGAGCTCGCAGCGTCCCAGCAGCCATGAGCGAGCCGACCCGACAGGTGCTCGGGACCTGCCATCACGATTGCCCGGACTCCTGCGGCTGGGTGGTGACCGTCGAGGGGGAGCGGGCTGTACGCCTGCGCGGCAATCCCGACCACCCCTATTCGCGGGGCGAGCTGTGTCCCAAGGTCAACCGGCTCCTCGACCGGGTGTACAGCCCGGACCGGGTCCTGACCCCGCTCGAACGCATCGGGGCCAAGGGCGAGGGCCGGTTCCGGCCCATCTCGTGGGACGACGCCCTCGCCCGTATCGCCGGCGAGTGGACCGAGCGCATCGCCCGCCACGGGGGCGAGACGCTGCTCGGTTACTTCGACGCCGGAACCCAGGGACTGATCCAGATGACCTCGCTGGATCGCCGCCTGTTCGCGGTGCTCGGGGCATCGCAGCACGACGCCACGATTTGCGGCTCCACCGCCCGCCACGGCGTCACCCTCGCCAACGGCACCGGGCTGGGAGCAGACCCGATGGACATCGTGCACAGCCGTTTCATCGTGCTGTGGGGTACGAACACCCGGCTCACCAACCGCCACCTGTGGCCCTTCATCGAGCAGGCCCGTGCGGCGGGGGCGACCGTGGTCGTCGTGGACCCGCTGCGGACCATCACCGCAGATGCCGCTGACTGGTTCATCCAGCCGCTACCCGGCACCGACACGGCGCTGATGCTGGCGATGATGCACGTGCTCATCGCCGAGGACCTCGTCGACCGGCCCTGGGTCGATGCCCATACCCTTGGGTATGACGAGCTGGCGGAGCGGGTGGCGGGGTGGAGCCCGGCCCGCGCATCGGCGACCTGCGGGGTGTCGGCCGAGGAGATCGAGCGCTTCGCCCGGGCCTACGGGACCAGCAGGCCCTCGATGATCCGGACGCTCATCGGGGCCGAGCACCACGAGCACGGTGGCGAGCTGTTCCGCACGATGGCCGTGCTGCCGGCCCTGGTCGGCGCTTGGCGTGATCGGGGCGGCGGGCTTATCCGCTCGTCGGGAACCTGGACCGAGCAGGCGTTGATCGACATCGACCTGCCGACCGAGGCCGGCCGCTGGGAGACTCGTCACCTCAACATGGCGCAGCTCGGCCGGGTCCTCACCGACCCCGATCTGGCGCCACCGGTGACCGCTCTGTACGTGTGGAACGCCAACCCTGCAGTGACCGCCCCGGCGGCAGAGTCGACCCGTCGTGGCCTGGCCAGCGACGACCTCTTCACCGTCGTGCACGAGCAGTTCCTGACCGATACCGCACGGTATGCCGATCTGGTCCTGCCGGCTACCACTCAGCTGGAGCACCTCGACGTGGTGCCGGCCTGGGGTCACCTGTACCTGGGCTGGAACGAACCGGCGATCGCGCCGGTGGGCGAGGCCCGTTCCAACACGGAGGTCTTCCGCAACCTGGCGGCGGCGCTGGGCCGCACCGAGGCATGGCTGTACGACTCCGACGAGGAGCTGATCGCCCAACGCCTCGACCTCGGCCACGAACGGATGCAGGGCATCACGCCGGACTCGCTGCGGGCCGCGGGCTTCCAACGTCTCGCGGTAGCCGAACCTTTGCTGCCCTACGCCGAGGGGAACTTCCCGACCCCCAGCGGGCGGGTGGAGTTCGTCTCCGCGGCAGCGGTGGCCGCCGGGCTGGAGCCGCTGCCGAACTACCGGCCGGCCCGGGAGGGTCCCGGCGGCGATGCCGAGCTGCTGCGGCGGTACCCGTTGCAGCTGCTCACCCCCAAGACCCATCCCGGCTTCCTCAACAGCAGCTACTCGGCGGCTCCGCGCCACGCCCCCGAGGGCGGTCCCTTCGTCGAGCTCGACCCGGCCGATGCCGCGGCGCGCGGGATCGAGGAGGGCCGGCTGGTGGTGGTCCACAATGACCGGGCCGCCCTGCAGTTGGTGGCGCGTTTCAGCGGCCGGGTACGGCAGGGTGTGGTGGCCATACCGTTCGGTTGGTGGCAGCAGCAACACCCCGACGGACGCACCGCTAACGCCCTCACCAACGACGAGCTCGCCGACATCGGCGGCGGGGTGGCCTTCAGCGACACGCTGGTCGAGGTGCGCCCGGCCTGATCGCCCTCGGCGTCACGGCGGTCGGTGTCAGGCCCGTCGCGCTTTGACGGCGAGCGGGAAGATCAGCTCGTCCTCGGCGCTGGCGAGCAGGGCCCCGTCCCGTTCGGCCTCAGTCATCGGCACGAACGCCTCGGCCGCGGCGAGCACGGTCCGCAGCAGCGTCGGCGAGCCCGGGGTGCACAAGCCGGTGATGCCCGGTGTCGACAGGGCGAAGCGGACGCCCCGGGTGATCAATGCCGGGTCGGTGTGCGGCTGGTACCACGGGTTGCCCGGAGGTGGTACCACCTCGCCCCACGGCCGATGGGCCACGGCCTTGATGGCCATCGCCCCGAGGTCGTGCTCGATGCAGTGGCCGAGGAGCCGTTCGGCGTCGGCCCGATAGACCGGATCGGCCCAGACCCGGGGGTAGACCGGGAACATCACGGTGTCGAGGTCGTAGCGTCGAACCGCCTCGAGATGGGCGGCCGGCGCGCCGAGATCGTGCCCGGTGACCCCGAGATGGCGAACCAGGCCCTCCTCCCGAGCGGCGAGCAACGTCTCCACCGCGCCGGCGCGACGGTCGAGCTCCTCGACAGAGGTGACCCCGTGCAGCTGGTAGAGGTCGAAGTGGTCGATGCCCAGCAGCGACAGGGACTGCTCGAGATCGGCCCGGGCCTCGTCCCGGGAGGCCTGCATGGTCTTGCAGGCCACGAACCACCGGTTGCGGCGCGACGCCAGGCCCGGTCCGGCCACCCGCTGGGCGTTGCCGTAACGCGGGGCGATGTCGAGGTGGTTCACCCCGTGGGCCTCGGCGAGGTCGAACAGCGCCGACGCCTCGTCGACGTCGCTGGACCACAGGGCGGCCGCCCCGAGGATGGCGACGGAGCTGTGGTGTCCGATACGTCCGAGCCGGCGTCGTTCCATGAGGCGGTGAGCCTAACCGGCGGGTCGGCGGATCAACCGCCGGAGAGGCCGGCGTGGTCGTGCAGTTCGGGCGGACGGGCGTCGTCGAGATGGTCGAGATAGCCGTCGGGCAGGGCCACCCGGGCCTGGGGCGACGACTTGCCCCGCGGCAGCCGCTCGCTGCCCGGCGTCGGCAACGCCTCCGGGTCGAGCCGGGCGAGCAGACCCTCGAGGTCGGCCACGGAGTTCACCTCGGCCAGACGCCGACGCACGTCGAGGCCGAGGGCGTACCCCTTGGCGTACCACGACAGGTGCTTGCGGAAGTCGCGCATGGCCACCGGCTCCGGCTTCGACTGCAGCAACAGCTCGACATGACGGCGGATCACCGTCATCACGGTGCCGAACGTCGGTGGGGCACCGACCGGCTCACCACGGTAGGCCCGGTCGAGCTCGGCGAACAGCCACGGCCGGCCCAGGCAACCCCGCCCGATCACCACCCCGTCGCAGCCGGTGCGGTCCTGCATGCGGAGGGCGTCCTCGGCGGTGAACACATCGCCGTTGCCCAGCACGGGGATCGAACAGGCCGCCTTGAGCTCGGCGATCGGCGCCCAGTCGGCACTGCCGCCGTAGAGCTGCACTGCGGTGCGCCCGTGCAGGGCCACCCACGCACAGCCCTCGTCCTCAGCCACCCGGCCGACGGTGCGGTAGGTGACCAGCTGATCGTCGAGACCGATCCGGCACTTGACGGTGACCGGCACGTGGCCGGCGTTGGACACCGCGGCGCGCACGATGGCTGACAGCAGCCTGGGCTTGAGGGGGATGGCCGCTCCGCCGCCGCGTCGGGTGATCTTCGCCGCCGGGCACCCGAAGTTCAGGTCGAGGTGGTCGACCCGGTCGGCGTCGACGAGCGCCCGGACGGCCTCGGCGACGTCGTGAGGGTCGGTGGCGTAGAGCTGCAGGCTGCGGATCCGCTCGGAGGGGTCGAAGTCGACGTAGCTGTTCCAGCTCTTGTCGTCGCCGTGGCGCAGCGCCCGGGCCGACACCATCTCCGACACGTAGAGGCCGCCCCCGAAGGAGGCGCACAGTTGCCGGAAGGCACGGTTGGTGACCCCTGCCATCGGGGCGAGGACCACCGGGGGCCACACCCGTGACACGCCGAGGGGCAGGCCCCGCGCTGCGGTGGCCTGCCCCGGTACGCTCCCTGGCACGTCGGTGCCGGGCTCGGCTCGGACGTCGGCGATCAGGACGCCAGCGCTGCTTCCATCGCGTTCACGCCGGCCATGAGGGCATCGGCCTCGGCGGCATCGAGCACGCTGTAGGCGGTCAGCACGATGGTGTCGGTGAGCCGCTCGGCCGCGTCGAGCTTGGCCCGGTCGCCGTCACCGACGGCCGGCGCCTCGGCGTAGCCGAACGTGGTCACGTCGTTGGGGCGCTTGATGGCGTGGGCCACGGCGGGGGACAGGCCCGAGGCCACCACGGCGGTGAGGTGGGCGCTGCCGCGGTACTCGCGCAGGACCGCGGTCAGCTGCATCGCCCGGGCAGGCAGGTCCTCGGCCAGCGGCTCGGCGGCGGTGCCGGCGAACAGCGCCAGCGAGGCCGGGTGGGCGGCGGCGATGACCTTCTGCGCCGCGGCGCAGTAGGCGTCGAGGCCGGCGATGCCGGAGAACGTGCGGCGGCCGAGATCGGCGGCGCACTCGAAGTAGAGGCGGGCGGCGTCACGCGGTGCCATCTTCTCCTTGGCGGAGTTCCACATCTTGGCCACGAGGCCACCGTCGAAGTACCCGAAGGCGCTCTGGATGACCTTGGCATCGACGTCGCCGAGTACGCCGCCCCGGCCGAGGAAGTAGAACCGGAACCCGTCGAGGCCGTGCTCCTTGCCCCGACCGGTGGTCTCGGGGATGAAGTAGAAGGCGGCGCCGAGGGACCCGATCTTCGGGCAGGCGTTGGAGACGAGTTCTGCGGGAGTCATGCTCGGCAATCTAGCCAGCCCGGTGGAACGGCTCCGACGGCCCCGGCGGTCGTCGGGCCGGCGGCGTGGGCGGCCGCCTGGCCGATGCCCGGGACCGCCGCGTCGAGCCGGTGCCGAACGGGCCGTAGCCGCCGTTCACGCTGCTGGGGCAGACTGGCCCGATGAGCGGCGCACTGCGGTACGGCCCCGACGGCGGTCAGGACGGGTTTCACCGTCGGCAGGGGGAGACGGTCGAGCTGTTGCAAGCCCTGATTCGCAATGCCTGCGTGAACGACGGCACCGCCGAGTCGGGCCAGGAGGTCCGCAACGCCGACGCCCTCAGCCAGCTGCTCGATGGACCCGGTCTCGAGCTGGCCCGATTCAGCGCCGGGCCGGGCCGTGACTCGCTAGTGGCGCGCATCACCGGGTCCGACCCGTCGGCCCCCGCCTGTGCCTGATGGGCCACACCGATGTCGTCCCGGCCGATCCTTCGGGCTGGAGCCGTGATCCCTTCGGCGGTGAGCTGATCGTCGCGCCGGCACGGCGCAACCGGCCGGAGATGGCCGAGGTGTGGGGCCGCGGCGCGGTGGACATGCTGAGCCTGACGGCGTCGATGGCCGTGGCCATGCGCGAGGTCGCCCGTAGCGGCGTTCGACCCCGGGGCGACCTGCTGTTCTTCGCGGTGGCCGACGAGGAGTCGGGGTCCGCCTACGGGGCGCGTTGGATGGCCGAACACCATCGCGAGGCGATGGCCGCGGACTACGTGCTGACCGAGAACGGCGGGCTGCACTCCGGCCCGGCGGAGGCCCCGTGGATCGGCATCAATGTGGCTGAGAAGGGCGTGGCGTGGCGCCGGTTGCGGGTGCGGGGCAACCCCGGCCACGGCTCGATGCCCTTCCGCAGCGACAATGCCCTGGTGAAGGCGGCGGCGGTGATCAACCGTCTCGCCGAGTACCGGCCGCCGGCCCGCATGCACGAACTGTGGCGGCAGCGGGTGGAGACCTTGGGCCTCGACGAGGAACTGCAGACGGCCTTGATGGACCCCGACCGGATCGACGACGCCCTCGCCGGGATGGGCAACGCCGGCGCCGCAGCGCACCTGCATGCGTGCACCCACACCACGTTCTCGCCCAACACCAGCGGTGCTCCGGTGATGAAGACCAACGTCATCCCCGGTGTGGTCGAGCTCGGTGTCGACATCCGCACCTTGCCCGGCGAGCACAGGGCGGAGGTCGACGAGCACCTGCGTACCGCGCTCGGTGACCTCTACGAGCAGGTGGAGGTGGAGGTGCTGATGAACGACCCGGCGTCGATCAGCCGGACCGACACGCCGTTGTGGGACGTGCTGCAGCGCGCCGTGCAGGGGCCGTTCCCCACCGCTCGGCTCACCCCGCAGATGGTCGTCGGCTTCACCGACTCCCGGGTGTACCGCCAGATGGGAGCGGTGGCCTACGGCGCCGGCCTGTTCAGCCCCAACCTCGACGGCGGGGACTTCTCGCGGCGATTCCACGGCGACGACGAGCGAATCGACGTCGAATCGTTGGGGCTGACCACCCAGTTGTGGCTCGACGTCGTGCAGGGCCTGTGGGGATGAGCCTGCCGTTGCGCTCGCCTCGACCGGGTCCCCGCGGCGCGACCCGGTTCGCGTCGCGGCGCGACGGGGTGGGCGGGTCTGGCCGGGCGAGCCCGGTCCTCCACTAGCGTGCCCCGCGTTGTCGTCGGCAGCGGGCCGCTGCGGCCCCGCCGTCGTACTCGCCCAGCCGAGACCCGTCCCCCCCCAACACCCCAGCGAGGCCGAGCCGTCATGACCGACTACCGCGAAATCCGCTGCGAGCTGAACGGTTCGACCGCCACGGTCACCCTGGCCCGCCCGGAGGCGCTCAACGCCATCACCCCCACCATGCTGGCCGAGCTGAACGACGCCTTCGCGTCGTTGGCCGCGATGGCGGAGCTGACCGTGGTGGTGCTCACCGGCGAAGGCCGGGCCTTCAGCGCCGGGGTCGATCTCAAGTCCCTCGGGGCCCGGGTGCTCGAGCACGGCAAGGTCGGCGACATCCTCGACGTGCCGGCGCGGGCATTGACCGAGCGGATCAGCATCATGGACCAGGTCGTGGTGGCCAAGGTCAACGGCCACTGCTTCACCGGGGCGCTGGAGATCGCGCTGTCCTGCGACCTGCTGGCGGTGGCCGCCGAGGCGACCCTGGGCGACACCCATGCCAAATTCGGGCTGCGTCCCACCTGGGCGATGAGCGCCCGGCTGCCCCGGGCGGTGGGTAACCAGACGGCGAAGCTGCTGTCCTACACCGCACGGTCCTTCAAGGGCGAGGACGCCCTACGGCTCGGTATGGCTGCGCTGTGCGCGCCCCGGGCCGAGCTCGACGCCGCCGTCGATTCCCTGGTTGCCGAGATCGTCGCGAACAGCCCCGAATCGCTGGCTGCCTACAAGGACCTCTACCGCAGTACCGCCGGGTTGCCCCTGCACGAAGCGATTGCCTACGAGTACGGCACGGACTACTCCTTCACCGACACCGCCGAGCGCCTCGCCCCCTGGCGCTGAGCGGGCGACACCGGTTGGGGCGCTGCACCCTGCCGGTTGGGTCGGGGCGCTGCGGGGTCGGGTGGCGTACGATCGAGTATCGGCCGGTCGGGGGTACCGGCGGTAGGGGGTTGCAGCGATGCTCGAGGGAGCGACGATCGGGGTCGGTACCGTGGGTGCCGGGGCGTGGTTCAGTTTCGACGGCGGCGACCGCTTCCGCCACGTGTACAAGCACATCAACCCGGAGGGCAACGTCCGGGCGATGACGGTCAGCCCCCACGACTCCAACCGGGTCTATGCGGTGTCCGATCGTGCCGGGCTGTTCACCAGCGCCGACCGTGGCTACCGCTGGGAGCCGGTCAACCTGGACCTCCCCGCGCAGGAGTTCTGGTCGGTGGCGGTCGACCCGGTGGACCCGCAGCGGCTCTTCGTCGGCGGTCGTCCCGGCCTGTTCCGCTCCGATGACGGCGGTGCCACCTTTGCCGAGATGCCGACCGGTCTGCTCCCGGAGTGCCCCATCGGCACGCCGCGTCTGACCAACATCGTCATCGACCCCACCGACAACCGCCAGATCTGGCTCGGTGTCGAGGTCGACGGGGTGTACCACTCGGCCGACGGCGGAGACAGCTGGACCCACCTCGGTGCGTTGGGGGAGACGCCCTTCCACGACGACATCCACGGCCTGACCCTGCGGTCCGCCGCCGACGGCACCAGCCAACTCCTGGCCGGCACGCCGTTCGGCCTGGCCACCAGCAACGACAAGGGCGGCAGCTGGAGCTGGCGGAGCTTCGATGGGTTCGACAAGGGCTCGGGTAACCCCTACGCCTACTGCCGTGGGGTCTTCGTGTGGCCGGGTCGGCCCGACACGATGCTGGTGGGCTGCGGCGACTACATCCCCGGCCGGGTGGGTGCCATCGAGATCACCCGGGACGGCGGCGCCAGCTGGGAACGGGCCGCGCTGCCGGTGGAGCCCAACTCGACGGTGTACTGGATGGCCACCCACGCCGAGCTGCCCGAGATGGTCGTGGCGGCCACGGTGTTCGGCCAGGTGTACACCTCCGCCGACTGCGGCCGGACCTGGGACAAGCTCGACCGTGAGTTCGGAGAGATCCGCGCCGTCACGCTGACCCCCGCCGGGTAGCTTCACGGCGCATGATGCCCGAGGAGTTCCGCGCCGCGGGTCACGCGCTCGTCGACTGGATCGCCGCCTACCGGACCCGCCTACCCGCCCTGCCGGTCGGGTAGGCGGGTCCGGGCGAGGTGCGGTCGGCGGTCGGTGCCGAGCCGCCCGAGGTGGACGGGATCGAGGCGATCCTCGCAGACCTCGACCGGGTCATCGCGCCGGGACTGACGCTCACCCAGCATCCGAGGTTCTTCGGCTGGTTCCCGGCCAACGCCTCGCTGCTGACGGTGTACGCCTCGCCCCAGGCCCATTCGTCGGTGACCAAGGCCGCGCTGTTGGCAGGCTTCGGTCTGGACAACCTGCGCTTGGTCGAGGTCGCTACGCCCTGTCGCCGGCGGCCCTCGAGGCGGCGACGGCGGCGGACGTGGCCGCAGAGGATGGGCACGATCCTGGACTGTTCGTTGCTGTACGTGCGTGATCCGCAGCACCTCATCCGGGTGATGTCGACCAACCCCAGCTACTTGCGCTCACCGGTCGATGACGAGGTCACCCAGCTCAAGGACTGGGGCATTCCGCTGGGTCGGCGTTTCCGTGCACTGAAGATCTGGTTCCAGTTGTGCATCGACGGCGTCGAGGAGATCACGGGCCGGCTGCGGCGCGACGTTCGCCATGCCCGGTGGCTGGCCGAGCAGGTGCAGGCCACGCCGAACTGGATGGTGGTGGCCCCGGTGACGTTGCAGACCATCTGCGTGCGCCACGAACCGGTCGGGGTCGACGGGGCGCCGCTCGACGCCGTCGCGCTCGATGCCCATACCCAGCGATGGGCGGCGGCGCTGAACGCCTCGGGCCGGGCGTTCGTGACCTCGGCGCAGCTCGACGGGCGGTGGATGGTGCGGCTCTCGATCGGCGCAGCCGCCACCGAAGAGGCCGACGTGGCCGCCGGCTGGGCGGCCATCCAGGACGCCGCGGCCGCTGCGGCGCCGGCCGCGATCTGACCCTTGGGGTGTCTGAGCTGCTAAGCCACGTGGATGGTCTCTGATATCTTCGACCCTTCGGCCTGGGATGAGATCGACGGGTTCGATTTCGTCGACATCACCTACCACCGGGCCAAGGCCCACGGCACCGTCCGCATCGCCTTCAACCGCCCGGAGATCCGCAACGCCTTCCGGCCCCAGACCGTGGACGAGCTGTTCCGGGCCCTCGACCACGCCCGCATGAGCATCGACGTGGGCTGCGTGCTGCTCACCGGGAACGGCCCGTCGCCCCGTGACGGGGTGTGGGCGTTCTGCTCGGGCGGCGATCAGCGCATCCGTGGCCGCGACGGGTACAAGTACGCCGAGGGGGAGACGGCGGACACCATCGATCCCGGCAAGGTCGGCCGGCTGCACATCCTGGAATGCCAGCGGCTGATCCGCTTCATGCCCAAGGTGGTCATCTGCGTGGTGCCCGGCTGGGCGGCCGGCGGCGGGCACAGCCTGCACGTCACCGCCGACCTCACCCTGGCCAGCCGCGAGCATGCCCGGTTCAAGCAGACCGACGCCGACGTGGCCAGCTTCGACGGCGGTTTCGGCTCGGCGTACCTCGCCCGGCAGGTGGGGCAGAAGTTCGCCCGCGAGATCTTCTTCCTGGGCGAGGAGTACTCGGCCGAGGACGGCCAGCGCATGGGCGTGGTCAACCGGGCCGTGCCGCATGCCGAGCTCGAGGCGACGGCGCTCGAATGGGGTCGGATCATCAATGCCAAAAGCCCCACGGCGCAGCGGATGCTGAAGTACTCGTTCAACCTGATCGACGACGGCCTGGTCGGCCAGCAGATCTTCGCCGGCGAGGCCACCCGCCTCGCCTACATGACCGATGAGGCCGCTGAGGGCCGTGACGCCTTCCTGGAGAAGCGTCCGCCGAACTGGGCCGGCTACCCCTGGCACTACTGAGCGGTCCCAACCGTTCGACGCCGGCGTTGCCGACGCCGAAGCGGATGCCGACCTCCACGCTGCCGCTGGGTCACTCCAGCGGCAGCGTCGCGTCGAGGGGGCGGTCGTCGACGGCCGCCGATGGTCCGGCCACGAGGTCCGGGGCGTGCGCCGCGACCTCGGCCAGGAAGCGGCGGGCCTGCTGCGGGGCGTCGACGTTGTCAGCGGTGTGGAACAACAGCGTCGGCTGCAATCCCTGCTCCAGCCACCGGGTGACGACCGGGAACCAACGGGCCCAGTACCCCGCCGAGACCTCGGCGTCGCGGTGGCCGATGAAGCGTAGGACCGGTCGCTGCGCGGTGGCGGTCGGCCGGACCGGCAGGCGGGGCTTCGCGCCCTGGGCCACGCGCTCCACCTCGTCCGCCGGTGGCGTGCTGAACAGCGCCCGGCTGTCGAGGATCACCCGGTCGACCCCGTGCCGGGCGAGCAGGGCGTCGAGCGCGGCCTCGCTGCTGCCGCCGGCGAAGAAGTCGTGATGGCGGACCTCGACCGCCCACGGCCACTGCGCCGGGAGCTGCGTCAGGAACTGCTCGAGCGTGCCGAGCTGATCGGGCCCGAAGGACGCTGGCAGCTGTACCGACGTGGGCCCGAGCCGACCCTCCAGCGGAGCGAGCCGGTGGCAGAACGTGGCCAGCTCCTCGCCGGCTTCGTGGAGGCGGCGTTCGTGGGTGATGGCGCGAGGCAGCTTGAACAGGAACCGGAACGACGGCCCGGTCTCGGCGGCCCAGCGCTGTACCGTCGAAACACCGGGCAGACCGTAGAAGGTCGTGTTCCCCTCGACGGCGTCGAAAAGCCGCTGGTAGGCAACCAGCAGCTGCGCGGGCTTGGTGGATGCGGGCAGCGTGCGACCGATCCAGTCCTTGTTGGCCCACATGGCGCACCCCACCCGCAGCGACATGGTCCCATGCTGGCGCGGCCGGGCACCCGATCGGCAACCGGCCGCGCCCGACGGGGCTCGCGGGCCGCTCGGCGGGTCAGGCCGCCTGGTCGGCCGGGCTGAGGCGGCTGGTGCGTTCGACGACGGCGGTAGCCCAGCGCAGGGACGGCCCGATGTCGTCGGCCACGACTTCGACGGTGGCGCGACGCTCACCGTTGTCGGTCTGCCAGCTGCGCTGCTCGGGCCGGCCCACCACCATCACCAGATCGCCCTTGTGCAGGGTGGCGGCGCAGTGCTCGGCCAGCGCCCGCCAGGCCACGACCGAGAAGTAACTGGTGTGCTCCTTGGGATCGCCGTCATGGTCGCGCCAGCGGCGGCTGACGGCCAGACCGAGTTCGGCCACGGCGAGGCCGCCGGCGGTGACCCGCAGCACCGGGTCGCGGGTGAGGTTGCCCACCAGGGTGATCGTGCTGTCCATCGTGTCGTTCCTTGTGTGTCGCCGCGGTGTTCGGCGCGGCTTCGGCGTTGCAAGGGGGAAGTCACCGCCCACCCTACGCCCGGGGTAGGACAGTCAACGCCGGGACCCTCCGGGCACCGTTCCGCTGTGCGGTCCGGCCCGGGTCGGGTCAGTGGTCCGGCCCTCGCGGCGGAGGTGACGGCGGCGTGGTCCGCAGCAGCTAGGTTCGGCCCATGGCTGGATCGATTCTGGGTAATGCCGTTCGTCGCGTCGAGGACCCTGCGCTGCTGCAGGGTGCGGGTACCTACATCGACAACCTGGCGTTGGCGGACAAGGCGCACGTGGTGTTCGTCCGTTCCAGCGTGGCCCATGCCCGGCTGGCCTCGATCGACACCAGCGCCGCGCTGGCCATGGACGGGGTGCTGGCGGTCTACACCGCTGCCGATCTGGGCCTGGCCCCGTTCCACACCTTCGTGGCGGTTGCGGAGCACTTCGCCCGTCCGCCGCTCGCCGTGGAACGGGTCCGTTTCGTCGGTGAGGCCATCGTGGCGATCGTGGCTACCGACAAACGCATCGGGGCGGACGCCGCCGAGGCGGTGGTGGTCGACTACGAGCTGCTGCCGGTGGTGGTGGACCCCGAACGCGCCTTCGACCCCGGGCGCGCAGTCCTGTTCGATTCGGTCGGTTCGAACATGGCGTTCTCCCATCTCGATCCCTACGACGAGGACTTCTTCGCCGACGCCGACGTGGTGGTGCGGGGCCGCTACGAGAACCAGCGGATGGCCGTGGTGCCCATGGAGCCGAACAGCTTCGCCGCCGTGCCCGGCGACGACGGGCGGCTGACGGTGTACGCCTCCACCCAGATGCCTCACCTCATCACCCCGGCGCTGAGCGGCCTGCTGGGTCTGCCGGTTGAGCGCATCCGGGTCATCGCCCCCGACGTGGGCGGCGGTTTCGGTGGCAAGGCCGGCACCAGCCCCGAGTACGCGGTCGTCGCCGCCGCAGCGCTCAAGCTCGGCCGGGCGCTCACCTGGACCGAGACCCGCAGCGAGGACCTCGTCGCCCTGCCCCACGCCCGGGCGCAGGTGCAGTACGTCGAGCTCGGCTGCAAGGCCGACGGTACCTTCACCGGCATGCGGGCCCGTATCGTCGGCGACGCCGGCGCGTACCCCGGGGTCGGCACCATGCTGCCGGGAGGGACGCGGCGCATGTCCGAGGGCAACTACCGCATGCCCAAGCTCAGCGTCGACATCGCCTGCGCCACCACCAACACCACGCCCACCGGCGCCTACCGTGGTGCGGGCCGACCCGAGGCGGCGTCGATGGTGGAGCGCATGGTCGACCAGGCGGCCCGACAGCTCGGCATCGATCCCGTCGAGCTGCGGCGGCGCAACTTCCTGCAGCCAGAGGACTTCCCCCACTCCACCTTCACCGGTGTCACCTACGATTGCGGCGACTACGAGAAGCCGCTCGACCGGGTGCTCGAGCTGGCCGGGTACGACGAGCTGCGGGCCGAGCAGGCCCGTCGCCGGGCCTCCGGCGACCTTCGCCAGCTGGGCATCGGGCTGTGCAGCTACGTCGAGATCACGGCGGGCGGCAATGCCAACGAGTTCGGCGCGGTGGCGATCGGTGCCGACGGTGGTGCCACCATACGTGTCGGTACGTCGGCGCACGGACAGGGCCATCACACCACGTTCGGCATGATCGTTTCGGACCGCCTGGGCATCCCCCTCGACAAGATCTCCTTCGTGCAGTCCGACACCGACCTGGTCCCCCGCGGTGGCGGTACCGGCGGGTCACGGTCCTTGCAGGTCGGTGGAAGTGCCGTCTTCCAGGCGACCGAGGCGGTGTGGAACCAGGCCCGTAATCTCGCCGCCGACCTGCTCGAGTGTGCGGTCGACGACGTGGTGGTGCACGACGACGGCCGGGTAGGGGTGGCCGGGGTGCCCGCCACGGCGCTCGCCTGGGAGGAACTGGTCAGTCGCAGCGCCGAGCCGCTCGCCGCCGAGATCGACTTCGCCCAGCCCGGGGCGACCTTCCCCTTCGGGGCCCACATCGCCGTCGTCGAGGTCGACACCGAGACCGGCCGGGTGGTCCCGGTGCGCCACATCGCCGTCGACGACGCCGGTACCGTCATCAACCCGCTGCTGCTCGCGGGCCAGCAGCACGGCGGGGTCGCATCGGGCATCGGCCAGGCGCTCTACGAGCAGTTCCACTACGACGCCGACGGCAACCCGCTCACCACCACCCTGGCCGACTACCTGTTGCCCTCCGCCGCCGAGTTCAGCTCCTTCGAGGTGTCCTCCACCGAGACCCCCACCCCGCTCAACCCGCTCGGGGCCAAGGGGATCGGTGAGGCGGGCACCATCGGGGCCACCCCGTCGGTCCAGAACGCGGTCATCGACGCCCTGGCCCATCTGGGCGTGCGCCACCTCGACATGCCGGCCACTCCGCAACGGGTGTGGCAGGCCATCGAGGACGCCCGTGAGGGCCGGCTGGCCGACCCGTGGCGCGAGCCGCCGGCGATCTTCGACGAGCTGCGGGCCCGCGGCGGCACCTCGGCCAACGCCCCGGTGCCCGACGAGGCCGACGTGTGACCGCCACCGACTGGAACCCGGTACTGCGGGGCGAGTTCGCCAAGCCGTACTGGGAGCCGCTGCAACGTTTCGTCGCCGAGGAACGGGCCCGGAGCGAGGTGTACCCCGATGCGGTCGACACGTTCGCCGCGCTGCACCTGACCCCTCTGGCCGAGGTGAAGGTGCTGATCCTCGGCCAGGACCCCTATCACGGGCCCGGCCAGGCCCACGGCCTGTGTTTCTCGGTCCGTGACGGGGTGGCCCACCCGCCGTCGCTGCGCAACATCTTCGAGGAGTTGCAGGCCGACCTCGGCTGCGTCCCGCCGGCCCGGGGTGATCTCACCGCATGGGCACGCCAGGGAGTGCTGCTGCTCAACGCGGTGCTCACCGTACGGGCGCGCAGTGCGGGGTCCCATGCCAACAAGGGCTGGGAGCAGTTCACCGATGAGGTGATCCGGGCGGTTTCGGCCAAGCCCGAACGGGTGGTGTTCATCCTGTGGGGTGCCTATGCCCGCCGGAAGAAGGGCCTCATCGATCTCGGCCGGCACGTCGTGATCGAGTCCGCCCACCCGTCGCCGTTGTCGGCACGCAACGGTTTCTTCGGTTCGCGGCCGTTCTCGCGGGCCAATGCTGCGCTTGCCGATGGGGGACGCCCGGTCGTGCCGTGGTGTCCCGTCGACAGCGACTCGGGGTAGGGAAATCATCGCGCTGGATTATCCAGACCCCGGCTCGCGGCGCCGACTGCCTGAAGCCGTCGCAATTCGTGCCGGCGGCACGGAGCACGATGCGACCCAACCCGACAGCCGCATGGTTCGCCTTCCTCGGGAGGCTCGGCGGCCCGATTCGGCGCCGCTGTGCGTTCGTACTGGTGGGCGTCACCATGTGCGTTTCGCTGGCGGGGGCGGCGGTGGTATCGGCCTCGTTGCTGCGGGCGCACGTCACGGGTTCGCTCGCCGCGGACATCGGCACGATCGCGGCGACCGCCGCACGGCTGCAGCAGCAGCAGGACCGTCTGGCGCTCGGCGCCGAGGTCGCGCCCGACGAGGTGATGGGCCTGAACCGGGAGCTGTCCGACGCACTGGCCGAGGTGACCTCCGGGGTGGGTGACCTCGACCCGTTGCTGCAGGCACGGTTGCGGCAGAGCGCCGCGCCGGTGGTGGCACCGTCGTCACCGGGCGATCCGGGCGTTCGGTCCACTGAGGAGTTCCGTGGCGCGCTCGACGCCGCCGAGGCCCGCGCCCGGAGCGAGGCCGATGCGGCGTTCCGCCGGGCCCAGGTGCTGCTGTGGGTCATGACCGTGGTGGTGCTGGCCATCGTGCTGGTGCTCGGCGTGCGGGTGAACGGCTTCGTCCGGGTCGCCGTGCGTCGTCCGTCCCGCACCGCCGACGGGCACCTGTGGGCCAGGGTCGCCCACGACGACGAGCTGCTGTTGGTCTACCGCGCCGACCTTCGTGGTCTTCGGTACGTGTCACCGTCGATCGAACGGGTGCTGGGCTTCCCCCTGGCCGACTTCGCGATCGATCCGGACCCGAGGCGCTTCCTGGTCGAGGAGGACCTGCAGGCGTGGAACGACGCGGTCGCCGCCACGACCTCCGAGCCCGGCGGCCACCGACGGGTCAAAGTACGGGCCCGTCGTCTCGACGGCAGCGAGCTGCACCTCGAGGCCGATGTGACCAACCTCCTCGACGAGCCCGGGGTGGCCGGGGTGGCGATCAACGCCCGCGACATCTCGGACCGCGTCCATCTCGAAGCCGATCTCGCCCATCAGGCGACCCACGACGCGCTGACCGGTCTCACCAACCGACTGCAGTTCACCCACGAGGTCAACGCCGTGCTGGCGAGCACCGAGGACCCCGCCGAGGTGGCCATCGTCCTGCTCGACCTCGACGGGTTCAAGGAGATCAACGACAGCCTCGGCCATGGCGCCGGCGACCACGTGCTGGTCACGGTGGCGGCCCGGCTGGCGACGCTCAGCCGCCGTCGTGACTGTGTGGCGCGCCTCGGCGGCGACGAGTTCGCCGTGCTGGTCGTCGGTGACCACGCCGAGGCGGTCGCCCAGCGCATCGTCGAGGCCCTCGCCGAGCCCATCGAACTGCTCGAGTGGCCGGTCACGGTCGGCGCGTCGGCCGGTGTGGTGGTGGCCGAGGCCGGCTCCACCGTGGCTTCGCTGCTGCGCGACGCCGATGCCGCCATGTACGACGCGAAACGGCGTGGCCGCAACCGCGTGACCGTATTCGAGCCGGCCATGCACGACGAGCGCCTCGAGCGGATGCAGCTGCGTTCGGAGCTCGAGGCGGCTATCGCCGCCGAGGCCTTCACCCTGGTGTACCAACCGAAGTTGCGCCTGGGCGACGGCTCGGTGGAGGGCTTCGAGGCGCTGATCCGCTGGCCCCGCCACGACGGCTCGGTGACCGCGCCCGGCGACTTCATCCCCGTCGCCGAACTCACCGGCCAGATCGTGCCCATCGGGTCCTGGGTCCTGCGCACGGCCGTCGCCCAGCTCGCCGCCTGGCAGCGGCAGCTCCCCGACGGGGCATGCCTGACGATGGCGATCAACGTGTCGACCAGGCAGCTGAGCGCGCCCGGTTTCGTGGCCGATGTGCGCGATGTCCTGCTCGTCAACGGAGTCGACCCGGCCACGGTGACCCTCGAGTTCACCGAGACCGCCGTGATCCGCCACACCGACGAAGCCGTGGTGGTGCTGACGGCGCTGCGCAGCCTCGGCGTTCGGATCGCCGTGGACGACTACGGGTCGGGTCACGCGTCGATCGGCTATCTGCGGCGGCTGCCGGTGGACGTGTTGAAGATCGACCGGTCTTTCGTCGCGGCCCTCGACGAGCGGAGCGACGAGGCCGAGGCGTATCTGCGCTCGATCACTGATCTGGCGCGCACCCTCCGGCTCGACACGGTGGCCGAGGGGATCGAGCACGAGTACCAGCTCGATCTGCTGCGCTCCCTCGGGTGCGGCAGCGGGCAGGGGTTCCACCTGGCCCGACCGTTGACGCCGGAAGCGGCCGAACGGTTCCTGTCGGGTCGGCGGCGACTCGACGCCACGTGACGAACGAGCCAGACGTTTCCGGCCACGTCGTCGACGGGCCCGGGTCCGCGCGCGGGTCGCGTCCGTCGCCGGGGTCGGGTAGGTTGTGCCGTCATGAGCAGGGTGGCGGCGACGACGGAGGCACTCTCGGTGGCGGTGGCCGCCCAGGTCCCGGTGCTGTTGTGGGGTGCTCCCGGTACCGGCAAGACATCGGCCCTGCGGGCCTTGGCCGATGCCGCCGGTCTGCCCTGTGAGGTAGTGATCGCCTCCATCCGCGAACCGAGCGACTTTGCCGGCCTGCCGGTGGTGATCGACGGGCAGGTGAGCTTCGCGCCGCCGTCGTGGGCCCGACGGCTCGCCGCGCAGGGCCGGGGGCTGCTGTTCCTCGACGAGCTGTCGACGGCTCCGCCCGCGGTACAGGCCGCGCTGCTACGGGTCGTGCTCGAACGGGTGGTCGGCGATCTGACCCTGCCCGACGACATCGTCGTGGTCGCCGCGGCCAACCCGCCGGAGCAGGCCGCCGACGGTTGGGACCTGTCGGCACCGCTGGCCAACCGCTTCTGCCACCTCGACTGGGCAGTCGACGCCCGTAGCTTCGCCGAGGGCATGGTCGCCGGCTTCCCGGCGCCGGCCACGGTCACCCTGCCCGAAGGCTGGCAACGCCAGCTGGTGGCGACCCGGGCCCTGGTCTCGGCGTTCGCGTTGGTCCGCCCGGCGTTGGTGGTGGCCCCTCCGGCGGATGCCGCCGAGGCCGGCCGAGGCTGGCCCAGCCCCAGGACCTGGGAGATGACGGCCCGTCTGCTGGCCGCGGCGCGTGCCTGTGCCGCCGGGGACGAGACGATCTCGGCACTGGTGCGGGGGGCGGTCGGTGACGGTGCCGGCGCCGAGTTCCTGGCCTGGTCGAGTGAGCTCGATCTGCCCGATCCCGAGGCGGTTCTGGCCGATCCGTCGAGCTTCGTCCTGCCGGAACGCGGCGACCGGGCCTACGCCGCCCTGTCGTCGGTCGCGGCGGCCGTGCTGGCCGACACCACCATCGAGCGGTGGATGGCCGGCTGGAAGGTGCTCGGTGCCGCCGGGGAGCGGGCACCGGACGTGGCGGCCGTGGCGGCCCGTCTGCTTGCCCGTTGCCGCCCGGCGGGCGCCCCGGCACCACCGGAGATCAAGGCGTTCCTGCCGCTGTTGCGTGACGCCGGGATGCTCGAGCGGTGAGCGACGCGCCCTCGGCCGAGCTGCGCCACAAGACGGCAGCGGCGCGGCTGTGGGCCGCGCAACGTTTCCCGTACCTTGCCTCGGTGCTGTTCGCCTCGCCGGTGGTGTGGCGACCGGGTCTGGGCACGGTGAGCGCCGACCGTCATTGGCGGCTCTACGTCGATCCCGAGCGGGCGATGGCCTGGCCGGTGGAGATACTGGGCAGTCTGCTCGTGGTGCAGGCCAACCACCTACTGCGCGAGCACGCCGAGCGGGCCGATGCCCTCGGCCTCGCCGACGCCGACATCGGCTACTGGACCGACGCCGCCGACGCCGAGATCAACGACGACCTCGTCGATCTGCTCCGTCTGCCCGAGGACGACAAGGTCGTGCTGCCCGACGACTTCGGCATGGAGCGCGGTCGCCTGGCCGAGGAGTACTTCGAGCAGGTCCGGGGCGAGTCTCGCGAGCGAACCTCTCCCGATCGGGGCAGCGGCACGCACGGCCGCCCCCAGCAGGGCGAGGAGCCCAGCCCGGCCGAAGGGGAGAGCGCCCAGCCCCCAGCGGTGTCGCCCACCCAGGCCGATCTGATCCGCCGTCAAGCGGCGTCGGAGATCGCCGCGGAGCACAAACGGGCCGGTACGGTACCGGCGGGTCTGGTGCGTTGGGCCAACGCGCGGCTGCGTCCCAAGGTGGATTGGCGGCGGGCGTTGGCCGCCGAGATCCGTCGCTGCATCAGCGACGTTCGGGGTCAGGTCGATTATTCGTACCGCAAGCCGTCACGTCGTGCCGGCGCCACCCCGGGAGTGGTGTTGCCGGCGTTACGTCGGCCGCAACCGGAGGTCGTGGTGGTGTGCGACACCTCGGCCTCGATGGGCGATGAGCGGCTCGAACAGGTGCTGGCCGAGGTCGAGGGGTTGCTCCGCTCGGTCGGGGTTGGTGGCCTCGCGGTGCTGTCGGTCGACACCGAGGTTCACCGGGCACGCCGGGTGCAGCAGGCCGCCCAGGTGGAACTGGTCGGCGGCGGCGGCACCGACATGGGCGCGGGCATCGCCGCGGCGCTGGCCCGCCGTCCCCGGCCCGACGTGATCGTGGTGCTCACCGACGGCGAGACGCCGTGGCCGCACGCTGCGCCCCGCCGGGTGCGGGTGGTGGTCGGGCTGCTCGGTGAACGCGCCCCGGCGGCGCCCCGGTGGGCCCGTTCGGTTCGCATCGACGAGGCCGGCTGAGCCGGGGAACGGATGCGGTGGTGACGACGGGGGAACCGGGCTTCGACGACCTGGCGGCGATAGCGGCTGCGGCGGCCGCGGCGTTCGGCCCGGCGGGCCGGTCCCGGCCTCGCGAGCCGAAGCCCCGGTGGTACCGGCGGGTCGCGCCGGCGGTGCTGCAGCTCGACTGCGGCGGTGCCCGCCACACGGTGCGCTGGCACCGTGGCTGTCTGGTTCTGCTCGATCATGACGTGGCGGCTGAGACCGGCCTCATGGCACTGGGCGCGGAGCGGCCGGCGTGTCTCGCACTGCTCCAACGCTGGCGGGCGACCCTCGGCACGACGGCCGGTCCGCCGGGCGCATCGCGTCGGCCGGCTGCGGTGCGTCCCGGTGGTGCACCGCTGCGCTCGGCGATGGCGGCCGGGCAGGACCTGCGTTCGTTCGGCGCCGAGTTGGGACGGGTGGTGGAGCTGTCGTGGCTGGTACGGGCCGAGCGTCGCTGGGCCGACCCGGACCTTGCCGCGCACGACCGCCAGCGGCTGGTGGACACCTTCCTGGCCCGTTTGCGGGGGTCATTCGCGGCATCGCTGGCGCCGTCGGCCGCGGTGCGGGGCCGCCAGCAGCTGGCGCTGCACGCCCGTCCGCTGCCCTCGGGCGAGGAGGCCTCGGCCGAGGTGACCATCGGTGCCGCCCGAATCGAGGCCGAGCTGCAGCTTCCGTTGAGCTGGGTGCTCGACGTTGCCGGCCGCGGGCTCGACGAGGTGCCGGGCCGAATGGTGCTGGCCGTGGTCGACAACGACCCGCAGCGGGCCCTGCTCGGCGTCAGCGGGATCGTGTGGGACGTGACCGGGCCGGCGCAGGTCGCCGCCCGGCTGGAGCGCTGGTGGATGCAACGCGACGAGGCCGGCTGGGCGGTGGCCGAGCACGACCGGGCGGTTCGTCGTGGCAGCTCGCTGTGGTGGTCCACGAGCCGTCGTTGAAGTGTTCCGGGCGGCTCGGGGGCCGCTGCTAGCTTCGCCGGTCGTGGCCGACGAGCAGGACGTCCGTGATGCAGTGGCCCGCAGCCGCCCAGTCGGGCCCGCGTCTGCCGACAACGCTCTCGACGACGCTGGTAACGGCGACGGCTCGCACTGGGGCAGCGCCGCGTGGGCCGACGAACACCTGGCCCGCACCCTGGCGGCATGGGTCATCGCCCACGAACTGATGCCGTGCGATCCGGCGTTGGCAGACACCGCGGCGTTCTGCGAGGCGTACGGCATCGACCCGGCCGACTCGGCCAACACCATCGTCGTCGCCGCCAAGGAGAACCCGCCCCGCTACGTGGCCTGTGTGGTGCTGGCCTCCACCCGGCTCGACGTCAACCGGGCTGTCCGGACCCGGCTGGGAGCCCGCAAGGCCTCCTTCGCCACCGCCGAGGAGACCCGGGCCCTCACTGGCATGGAGATCGGCGGGGTGACCGCGGTCGGCCTGCCGGAGGGCCTTGCCGTGTGGGTCGACGCCGCAGTGATGACCCGCGGGCGCATCGTGCTCGGCGGTGGCAGCCGACGGGCGAAGCTGGTGGTCGAGCCGGCTGAGTTGCACAAGGTGCCAGGCCTGGTGGTGGTCGAGGGCCTGGCCAGGGTCGTGGCGGTAGAGGGGGAGCGATGAGCGTCTGGGCGTTGGATCTCGACGGGGTGGTGTGGCTGGCCGGCGAGGCCATCGCCGGTTCGGTGGAGGCGGTGGCGCGGCTCGACGCCACCGGCATCCCGCTGTGTTTCGCCACGAACTTCTCCTACGCCCCGGTGGCCGAGGCCGAGGCCAAGCTGGCCCGGATCGGCATCGACGGTCGCGGCCGGGTCATCACCTCGGCGATGGCGGCCGCCACCCTGGTGCAGCCCGACGACACGGTCCTGGTGTGCGGCGGCCCGGGCATCGTGGAGGCCGTGCTGGCACGCGGTGCCACCGTGGTGCGCAAGGGCAGTGCCGACGTGGTGGTGGTCGGCTACGACCCCGAGTTCGACTACCACAAGCTCACGGTGGCGGTGCACGCAGTGCGCGAGGGTGCACGGTTCGTCGCCACCAACGAGGACCCGACCTTCCCGACCCCACAGGGCCTGCTGCCCGGCGGCGGATCGCTGGTGGCTGCCGTGGCGTACGCCGCGCAGACGCAGCCGCGGGTGGCCGGCAAGCCGCATCAGCCCTTCGCCGACCTGGTGTTGGCCCGCTACGGCCCCCATGGGTTGATGGTGGGTGACCAGGCCATGACCGACGGCAACCTGGCTCGCCGCCTGGGCTACCGGTTCGGGTTGGTCCTCTCCGGGGTGACGGCGGCGGCTGATCTGCCGACGGATCCGCCGGCCGATGTCGTGGCCGCCGATCTCGCCGCGTTGGTCCGCGCCGAACTCGGGTGAGCCGGGCGGCGCGGTGGTCGCGCCCTCGTGCGGTCGGTGCCGTGGCGGGCTGCGGGGTGCTACACGGTGCCGTCGGCGCCGTGACCCGCAGATGGGCGGGCCGGTTCAGGTCTTCGTTGTCCGACCGGCTCGGTACCATGGCCCCGATGCCGTCCCGCCGACTTCGTCCGCCCTGCGCCTCGGTGCTTCGCGGGCCAGGCCCGGCGGGCTCGGGGATGCGTTGATGGCCGCTTCAGCGCGGCGCCGGCTCGACCTCGAGCTGGTCCGGCGTGGCCTCGTACCGACGCGCAGTCAAGCCCAGGAGTTGGTGGCCGCCGGTCGGGTGACCGTCGGCGGCGCGCCCGCAGACAAGACCGGGCGTCTGGTCGCTCCGGGCGAGGCCGTGGTGGTCCTCGGCCCGCCGTCGCGTTACGTGGGGCGGGGTGGGTTCAAGCTCGAGGCCGCGCTCGACCACTTCGGCGTCGGGGTCGAGGGCCTGCGCTGTCTCGATGCCGGCGCATCGACCGGCGGGTTCAGCGACTGCCTGTTGCAGCGCGGCGCCGCCGAGGTGTGGGCCGTCGACGTCGGCCACGGTCAGCTCCATCCTCGTATCCGGGGCCATGAACGGGTCGAGGTCCGCGAGCGTTTCAACGTCCGCGACGCCGATCCCGCCCGGCTCGGGGGCGGCTTCGACCTCGTCGTGGCCGACCTGTCCTTCATCTCGTTGACTACCGTGGCGACGGCGCTGGTGCGCTGCACCCGGGAACGAGGCGACGTGATCGTACTGGTGAAACCCCAATTCGAGGCCGGTCGGCGCGAGGTCAGCGCCGGTCGTGGCGTCATCACCGATCCCACGGTGTGGGATCGTGCGCTTCGAGGGGTGCTCGACGCGTTCGCGGCGTGCGGAGCCCCAGCCGTCGGGCTCACCCGTTCACCGCTCACCGGTGGCGACGGGAACGTCGAGTTCCTGCTGCATGCCCGCCCCGGCGTCGACGGTGCCGCTGGGCTCGACCTCGAGGCGGCCATCGCCGACGTTGTCGGTGCCGGCGACGAGGGCGGCGACGGTGCCGGCGACGGTGCCGGCGACGGTGCCGGCGACGAGGGCGGCGGAGGTGTCGGCGCGGAGGTTTCCGGCGGTGGCATCGTCGGTTTCACCGTGGCAGACGGGTCGGAGGTCCGCTGAGTGGCCAAG
>CANJRG010000018.1 GCA_947476745.1 Acidimicrobiia bacterium
AACGTCGAGTTCCTGCTGCATGCCCGCCCCGGCGTCGACGGTGCCGCTGGGCTCGACCTCGAGGCGGCCATCGCCGACGTTGTCGGTGCCGGCGACGAGGGCGGCGACGAGGGCGGCGACGGTGCCGGCGACGAGGGCGGCGGAGGTGTCGGCGCGGAGGTTTCCGGCGGTGGCATCGTCGGTTTCACCGTGGCAGACGGGTCGGAGGTCCGCTGAGTGGCCAAGATCCTGGTGGCGGTGCACCAACATCGTGACGAGGCTGCGGCACTGGCCGCCGACGCGGTCGACTGGCTGCGCTCCTGTGGCCACGACGTCGAGTTGCCCTCGGCCGATGCCGTCATGGTCGGCCGGCCGGCCTGCGGCTGCGACGACGTGACCGCCCAGGGCTACGACCTGGCCCTGTCCATCGGGGGCGACGGCACCATGCTGCGCACGGTGGAGCTGGTCTCCGCCGACGACGTCCCGGTGCTCGGGGTCAACGTCGGCCAGCTCGGCTACCTCGTCGAGGTCGAACCGGATGGCCTGCGTTCTGCCGTCACCCGGTTCCTCGACGGTGAGCACCACATCGAACCCCGCATGCGGCTCGAGGTCCGGCGCGAGGGGGTCGACGGTTTGGTGAGCGCGCTCAACGAGATGGTCCTCGAGAAGACCCCGTCCGGCCACACGGTGCGGCTGGCGGTCAGCGTCGACGGTGCCTACTTCATGACCTTCGTCGCTGATGGGCTCATCGTCGCCACCGCCACCGGTTCCACGGCCTACGCACTGTCGGCCCGGGCCCCGATCGTGGCCCCCACCCACCGGCTGATGGTGCTGACGCCGGTGGCGCCCCACATGCTCTTCGACCGCAGCCTGGTGTTCGAACCGGCCTCGCAACTGCGGCTCGAGGTGTGCAGCTGGCGTCCTGCCGAGCTGTTCGTGGACGGCCGCAGCGAGGCCATGCTGGAGGAAGGCGATGCGGTGCTGGTGTCGTCCTCGCCGCACCCCGCCCGGCTCGTGACCTTCGAGCGACGCAACTTCCTGGGCATTCTCAAAAGCAAGTTCGGCCTCAACGACCGGTGATGACCTGTCTGCGGAGACCACGCTGATGCTGGACGAACTGCACGTGAGCGACCTCGGGGTCATCGAGCGCCTCGGTCTCACCTTCGGGCAAGGCATGACCGCGCTCACCGGCGAGACCGGTGCGGGCAAGACCCTGGTGGTCGAGGCCATCGACCTGCTGCTCGGTGGCAAGGCCGACCCGTCCTTCGTCCGACCCGGGGCGTCGGAGGCCGTGGTCGAGGGCCGCTTCAGCGAGGGCGACAACGAGTGGGTCGTGCGCCGGGTCGTACCGCGCGAAGGCCGGTCGCGGGCCTACGTGAACGGGGTCATGGCGTCGGTGGCCGAGCTGGCCGAGCTGGGCAGCCGCCTGGTCGATCTCCACGGTCAACACGCCCACCAATCGCTGCTGCACCCGTCCACCCAGCGGGCGGCACTCGACCTGTTCGGCCAGGTGGACGTCGAGCCGTTGCGGCGGGCCACCGCCGAGCTGACCGCAGTCGAACGGGCCCTCGGCGATCTCGGCGGCGACGATCGAGCCCGGGCCCGCGAGCTGGACCTGTTGCGCTTCCAGCTCGACGAGATCGGCGGCGCCGGCCTCGACGATCCCGACGAGGACGCCCGGCTCGACGCCGAGGAAGACCTGCTCGCTGACGCCCTGGCCCACCAGGAGGCCGCGGGGGTGGCCCACGACGCCCTGATCGAGGAGCCCGGAGCGGTCGAGGCGCTGGCCACCGCCATCTCGGCCCTGCGCGACCGCGCCCCGTTCCGCGAACTCGAGGCCCGGGCCCGGGCCCTGGCGGCAGAGCTGAGCGATCTCGGCCGGGAGATCCGCGCCGTGGGCGAGGGCATCGAACCCGACCCGGAACGGCTTGCCGAGATCCGCGTTCGCCGCAAGCTGTTGCACGATCTGTGCCGCAAGTACGGCGAGACGGTCTCCGACGTGCTCGAAGAAGCCGGCCACCTCCAAGCCCGTCACGACGAGCTCGCCGGCCGCGAGGGTCGCGCCGAGCGGCTCGAGCAGCAGCGCCGGGAGCTGCGCGGTGCGGTTCGAGCCGAGGCCCGCCGGGTCGGCGCAGCCCGCCGTCGCGCCGCGCCGGAGCTCGCCGCTGCAGTCCAGGCCCATCTCGCTGATCTGGCCCTGGCCAAGGCGCGGATCGGGGTAGAGGTTCCCGGCCCGACGTCGGCCTCGACGTCGGGAGGTGACGCCCCGGCCGATGCCGCTGGGGAACATCGTGCCCATGACCCGGCGGGCAGCGACCCGGCCGATCGCAACGGGAGTGGCCGCGACGGGACCGACAGCGATCCGACCGGTCGTGACGCGGCCGACCTGGCGGGGGAGCGCGTCCAGTTCCTACTGGCCGCCAATCCGGGTTCGCCGCTGCTGCCGCTGGCCAAGGTGGCCTCCGGCGGGGAGCTGGCGCGGGCGATGCTGGCGTTGCGGCTGGTGCTGTCCAAGGTTGGCTACACCAGCCCACCCACCCAGATTTTCGACGAGGTCGATGCCGGTATCGGTGGCGCTGCGGCCACCGCAGTGGGTGAGGCCCTCGCCCGCCTCGCCGGCAGCGACCGCCAGATCCTGGTCGTCACCCACCTGCCTCAGGTGGCCGCGTGGGCCACCACCCAGGTGACGGTGCACAAGCTGCAGGACGACGACTCCACCGCATCGGTCGCCCAAGTGCTGCGGGGCAAGGAGCGCACCGTCGAGCTCGCCCGCATGCTGTCGGGTTCGCCTGAGTCGCGCTCAGCCCGCAAACATGCCGCCGAGCTGCTCGATGCCGCCGCCGCGGCGCGTGGTACCTGGTGAGGTCGGCGCGGTGTGGTCGCTGAGAACGTCTGATGTCATGAGGCCGGCGCGATGAGAGTCGAGTCATGCGCGGGTGATCGAGGGTGGGCTGCTACCGTTGAGTGGGCCGAGCAGGTTGGGAGCCTCCTTTCAGGGGCGTCCCCACGTCATTGCCGCGTCGTGAACGAGGAAGGCGGACGGAGGCCGTTCGCCCGTCCGAGCCGGGAGGATCCGTGGCCAAGCACATCTTCGTGACCGGTGGCGTCGTCAGCGGCCTGGGCAAGGGCCTCACCGCCTCTGCGCTGGGCATGCTGCTGCGCTCCCGGGGCGTGCGGGTGACGATGCAGAAGCTGGACCCGTACCTCAACGTGGACCCCGGCACGATGAACCCCTTCGAGCACGGCGAGGTCTACGTCACCGGCGACGGCGGTGAGACCGATCTCGACCTCGGCCACTACGAGCGCTTCATCGACACCGAGCTCAACAGCGACTCCAACGCCACCACCGGGTCCATCTACTCGGCGGTCATCGCCGCCGAGCGCCGCGGCGACTACCTCGGCCGTACCGTGCAGGTCATCCCGCACATCACCGACGAGATCAAGCGACGCATCGCCCGGCTGGCGACCGATGACGTCGACGTGGTGATCACCGAGGTCGGCGGCACCGTCGGTGACATCGAGATCCTGCCGTTCCTCGAGGCCATCCGGCAGTTCCGGCTCGACGTCGGCCGGGAGAACGTGTTCTTCCTCCACGTCACCCTGGTGCCGTTCATCGGTCCGTCGGGTGAGCAGAAGACCAAGCCGACCCAGCATTCCGTCACCGAGCTGCGCAGCCGGGGCATCCAGCCCGACGCCATCGTGTGCCGCAGCGAGCAGCCGCTGAGCACCGAGCTCAAGCGCAAGATCTCGAACCTGTGCGACGTCGACGTCGAGTCCGTGGTCAACGCGGCGGATGCCAGCAGCATCTACGTGATCCCGCTGGTGCTGCACGAGGAAGGCCTCGACCGTACGGTCTGCCGGCACCTGCGCCTCGACACCGGCCCCGCCGACCTCAGCGGCTGGCAGGAACTGGTCGGGCGGATCGAGTCGGCCGACCGGCCGGTTCGCATCGGCATCGTGGGCAAGTACGTCAGCCTGCCCGACGCCTACCTGTCGGTGGTCGAGTCGCTCAACCACGCGGCGTTCCATTTCGGCGCCAAGCTGCAGCTCGAATGGATCCAGGCCGAGGACATCGAGGGCATGCTGGCCGCCAGCCGCTTGGCGGACCTCGATGGCATCATCATCCCCGGCGGGTTCGGCCAGCGGGGGATCGAGGGCAAGATCGCGGCGGCCGGCTACGCCCGGGAACAGGGCCTGCCATGTCTGGGCCTGTGCCTCGGCATGCAGGTCATGACCATCGAGTACGCCCGCTCGGTGCTCGGCCTCGAAGGTGCCAACTCGACCGAGTTCGATCCTGACAGCCCCCATCCGGTGATCGACCTGATGGATACCCAGCGCGGGGTCACCGACCTCGGTGGCACCATGCGCTTGGGCAATTACATCGCCGAGTTGCGCGAGGGCAGCCAGGTCCACGCCGTCTACGGCGCCTCGGTGGTCAAGGAACGCCATCGCCACCGCTACGAGTTCAACCCCCGCTATCGGGGTCGCTTCGACAACGGCGACTTCGTCTGCTCCGGTGTGTCCCCCGACAACCGGCTGGTCGAGTTCATCGAGCTACGTTCGCATCCGTTCTGGGTTGCCACCCAGGCCCATCCGGAGTTCCGCAGCCGGCCCGCTGAGCCCGCGCCGCTGTTCCGTGAGCTGATGCGGGCCGCCCTGCGACGCGCCGAGCAGCGCACGTTCGAGCTGCTGCACCTCGAGCCTTCCTCGACCGACGCACGAGACGGGTCGAGTCGGGCGGGGTCGATCCGGCCCGAGTCGGGGGAAGTCGCCTCCGTACGCGAAGCGCTCACCATCGGTGCGGCGGGTGCCGACAGCTGAGCCGGTGGACGATCCGCCGCCCGAGTTCCGCCCCGTGGCGGAGGAGACGATCTACCAGGGCCATGTGATTCGTCTCGTCCGGGCCGATTTCGCAGGCCCAGCCGGCGAGCGGTTTCGACGTGACGTGGTGCGCTCCCCCGGAGCGGTGGCCGTGGTCCCCATTCTGCCCGGCCCAGACGGCCCCGAGACCCTTCTGGTTCGCCAGTACCGTCCCGCCATCGATCGTTGGCTGACCGAGATCCCGGCCGGCCTGCGCGACAAGCCGGGGGAGGACCCGGCGGACACCGCGGTGCGGGAACTTATCGAGGAGACCGGGTTCGCGGCGCGGCGTTGCACGCTGCTCACCGTCTTCCTCAACGCCGCGGGTATGACCGACCAGCAGACCCACGTCTACCTTGCGGAGGACCTCGAGGAAGTCGGTCGGGCAAGCGACGGCGTGGAGGAGGCCTACCTCGAGGTGCTGCGGGTGCCGTTCGCTGCGCTGCGCGCCATGATCGACCGCCAGGAGTTGGCCGACGCCAAGACCGTGATCGGGCTGCTGTTGGCGTTGGGACGCCTCGGCCTGTGACGGCGGCGTTCGCTGATGTGGTACATCTCGCCCGTCGTCTGTTCGCCTCGCTCCGTCAGGTCGAGCCGTCGGCCGCCGACGAGGCCCTCGCTCGGGGTTCGCTCGACGAACGGGCGCTGGAGCTGTGGCTGCAGCAGGCACCCGGCGACCGCCGCCACAGCGCTGCGGTGGCGCACCAGGTGGTACGGGCCGCCGGGGACGAGCCCGTTCCCGACTGGGTGGTCATCGCAGCTCTGCTGCACGACGTGGGCAAAGTCGACACCGGCCTCGGCATCGGCGGCCGGGTCCTCGCCGGCGTGTTGAAGTTGGTCCGGGTGGGTCGCTTTCCCGGCCGGATCGGTCGCTACCTGCGCTATCCCGAGATCGGTGCGGCCATGCTGGTAGACGCCGGTTGCGATCCCCGGGCGGTTGCGTGGGCGGCGGAGCACCATCGGTCTGCCCGGCTGCGCACGGTCCCCGCCCGCTGGGCCGACTGTCTTGCCGCCGCCGACCATCACGCGGTCTGACCACCCCGGGCGGCACCGATCAACGCATGTCCGCCTCGCTGCGTCGGGCCGGACCGTTGCGTTCCCGCCTGTCGCGGCTGGCTCGAGCCGAACGCCGCCGCCGCCCGGTGTCTTTCGCGCCGGATGGGCGTCCTGCCCGGCCGGCTGGTCTGTCGGGCTGGCCGCTCTGTCGGGCTGGCCGCTCTGTCGGGCTGGCCGCTCTGTCGGGCTGGTCGCTCTGTCGGGCTGGTCGCTCTGTCGGGTCGGCTGGTCTGTCGGGCCGGTCGCTCTGTCATGTCGGCCGCTCTGTCATGTCGGCCGCTCTGTCGGGTCGGGCCCGAGCGATGCCCGCAGGTCAGACCCGGGGAAGCAGCCCGATGGCGGAACGTGCCCGTTGCAGCACCGGATGTGCGACCGCAGCGGCCTTTTCGGCGCCGAGCGCGAGGAGGCGAGCCGTCTCTGCCGGGTCCTCGGCGAGCTCGCGGTAGCGCTGCTGGATCGGCGTGAGGATCTCGACAACGGCTGCGGCGGTGTCGGACTTCAGCGGCCCGTACTGGGTATAGCCTTCGGCGGCTTGTTCGGGGGTGCAGCCGGTGCACGCGGCGAGGATCGACAGCAGGTTCGACACCCCGGGCTTGGTCCCCGGGTCGAAACGGACCTCACCGTCGGTGTCGGTGACCGCTCGTTTGATCTTCTTGTCGATCTGCTTGAGGTCGTCGAGCACCCCGATGGTGCCCTGCGGGGAATCCAGCGACTTGGACATCTTGTTCGTCGGCGACTGAAGGTCCATGACCCGGGCGCCGGCCTTGGGGATGACCGCCTCGGGTACGACGAAGGTGTCGCCGTAGCGGGAGTTGAAGCGAATGGCCACGTCCCGGGTCAGCTCGAGGTGCTGGCGCTGGTCGTCACCCACCGGCACCCGATCGGTGTCGTAGAGCAGGATGTCGGCGGCCATGAGGGCGGGGTAGGTGAACAACGCCGCCGACACGAAGTCGCTGCGATCGGATTTGTCCTTGAACTGGGTCATGCGGCGCAGTTCGCCGAAGCTGACCGTGCACTCCATCAACCAGGCCAGCTCGGTGTGGGCGGCGACGTGGCTTTGCACGAACAGGGTGCACACCTCGGGGTTGAGGCCACAGGCCATGAGGAGCTGGGCGAGACCCACGGTGGCGGCTCGCAGGGCCGTCGGATCCTGGGGCGTGGTGAGGGCGTGGAGGTCGACGACGCAGAAGAAGCTGTCGGCCTCGTGCTGATCGACGACCCAATTCCGCACCGCGCCGAGCAGGTTGCCGAGATGAAGGGCCCCGGAGGGCTGGATGCCGGAGAAGACGCGGGTCACGAGCGGGACAGGGTAGTGGTCTACTCCGGCGACGTCAGCAACGGCCCGTTCCGTTCGTCGGAGACCGGCGCTGGGAGACCGTGGCGGCTCTTTCCGAGCCGTCGCTGAAGCCCGCCCGAAACATCGACGGAAGGTGGCCGTAGGGTGACGTTCCGTCGACTACTAACGAGGTGTCACTAGTTGGCTCGGACAAATCCGCCACAGTCTCCCCGAACCGGTGCGAACCGAGCAGGTAACCGGCCCCGTCGGAGTTCGCTGGGCCGGTGTGGGGCCTCCGATGGGTTACCACCCGGGGCTGGCTCGGGATGGATGCGGCTGGGATGGATGCGGCTGGGATGGATGCGGCTGGGATGGATGCGGCTGGGATGGATGCGGCTGGGATGGTCGGTCGGGGCACGGCCGGGCTGGGCCGGGGCACCCACCCGGTGGGCCGGGTCGGAGTTCGCCGGGCCGGGCCGGTCAGGTAGCCGGGAGTAGGTTGACCCGGCTTGTCGCGTAGCCGGCGGCGGCGACCGCGGGTAGGTTGGCGAAGGACCGCCAGCCCGTGGTGGTCCACACGAGATACCCCGTCGTCCCCCGGATCTGGAAGAGCGTTCCAGGCCCGGTGCCACCGCAGGCCCACTGGTCGCGACCTGCTCGAGCCGGTAGGCGCGACCAACCCTGTGCGCCGGTTGCGGACTGCAGGGCGGCGAGTTCGGCCATCGTCGACAGCGGCCACGGTGAACCGCCGGAGCACCAGTACATCGTCCCGTCGCCGAGTTCGGTGAAGGCCCGATGCTGCAGCGGTCGCCACGGCAGGGCGGTCATCAGGTCGTCCAGGCTGGGGCCGAGCACCTGCACCCGGCTCCACCCCCCGAACGGGTCGACCTGGGCCGCTTCGGGAACCCACCAGGGCGTACCGCCGGCGTAGACGAAGACGTTCGGTGCGTCGGGTGCCCGGAACAGCGTTCCTTCCGGCAGGGCCGTGGGCGTGGGTCCGGCGGTCGTCGGCGTCGGCATCGAGCTGGTCGTGGGCGGGTTGGTGGTTGCCGGCTGTGGGGCGAGGGTGGTGGTCGTGGCGAGCGTGGTCGGCGACGGATTGCCGATGACGTAGTCGTTGCGAACGATGGGGCCGAAAAAGGCCTCCATCTGGTTCCAGCCAGTGACGCCGAGGGCATTGGGGTAGCTCAGGGTGGCCCCGTTGGACTGGCCGACCATCCTGCCGGGGTCGACGCGATGGCGCGTCGGGTCGATCTCGTCGTAGTGCAGGTGCGGTCCGGTCGAACACGTCGACCCGGTGTTGCCCGAATAGCCGATGACCTGGCCCCGGCTCACCACGTCCCCGTCGTGCACCGCCCAGCCGGACAGGTGCAGGTAGCGAGACCATTTGCGGGCCCCGGCGTGCCACAGCTCGATGTACTTGCCGGCACAGTCGTCTTCGTAGATGGCCACCTCGCCCCGGGCGGCGGCGACCACGGGCACGCCTTCGGGCATCGGGAAGTCGAGCGCGGGCCGGCTGGCTCCGTGGTGGCCGTCGGTGCAGCCGTTGTCCCAGGTGCAACCGAGGGCGTATGCCCCGAGGAAGGGGACGAGGTCCGGCTCGTCGTCGATCGCAGATGCGTCCGAGGCCCACAGCAACGCCGCGACCAGGGCTGTCGCTGCTACCAGACCCGCTCCAAGGAACCGGCGCCGTGCCGTCGGCCCGGTGCGACTCGCCCCGCGGCCCGCACGTAGGGTGTCCGCCCGCCGGACTGCGACGGTCCCGTGGACGGACCCGTCATCGAGTGCGCCGATCCCGTGGACGGACCCGTCATCGAGTGCGCCGGTCCCGTGGACGGACCCGTCATCGAGTGCGCCGATCCCGTGGACGGCCCCGTTGCCCGCCGCGTCGGGTTTGGGTGCGCCGGGTCTGGTCGCGCCAGGTCCGTGGCCGGCAGCGATGGCCGGGGCGGACCCGTTGGCCGGGTCGACGGGGTCGGCTGCGTTGGCCGGTGACGATGGTCCGGTTCGGACCCGCTTGCCGAACGACACGGTGGTAATTACGCTCCTGATGGTGACCTACGAGGTGCACACCCCGGTTTTCGAGGGCCCCTTCGACCTCCTCCTCCATCTGATCCTGCGCGAGCAGGTGGATGTGTACGAGGTCTCGCTCGCTCGCATTGTCGACGCGTTCCTGGCCGAGCTTGACCGCATGGCCGGGGTAGACCTCGCAACGGCGACGGAGTTCCTGCTCATCGCTGCCACCCTGGTCGAGCTGAAGGCCCGCCGTCTGCTGCCCGAGGACGAGGACGTCGACCTCGACGACGAGCTCTCCCTGTGGGAGGAGCGCGACGTGCTGCTGGCCCGACTGCTGGAGTGCAAGACCTTCAAGGACGCCGCCGCCATCATGGAGGCCGCCATCGAGCAGGCCGGTCGGTCGGCGCCGCGTACCGCCGGTCCCGACGAGCGCTTCGCCGAACTGCAGCCCGACTTCCTCGCCGGGGTCACCCCTGAGCAGTTGCGCCGGGCGTTCCTCAAGGCGGTCACCCCCAAGCCACCACCCCGGGTGAACATTGATCATCTGCCGGCCATGCGCATGAGCGTGCTCGACGCCATCAACGAGGTGGCCGACGAGGTGCGCCGGGTCGGGCGCCTCTCGTTTCGGACGCTGTGCCACGGCCTCGCCGATCGGCTCGAGATCGTGGTGCGTTTCCTCGCGGTCCTCGAGCTGTACAAGCAGGGCCATGTCGAGCTCGAACAGTCCTCCTCGCTGGCTGCACTGGAACTGCAGTGGGTGGGCGGGCAGGATGTCCCCCTGCGGGAACTGCTCAGCGTCGATGCCTACGACGGGTGACCCGCCTCAGGAGGACACGTCGTTGATGGAGCACAACCCGGGCAGGCTCGACGAGGTCGACCGCGCCATCGAGGCGCTCGTGATGGTGGCCGACCAGCCCGTCGGGCCGTCGGTGCTGGCCCAGTTGCTCGAGATCGCCGTCACCGAGGTCGAACGGCGATGCGGCGCGTTGGCGGCTCGCTACGAGGCGAGCGACCACGGCTTCCAGTTGGTGCGGGTGGCCGGCGGGTACCGCTACCAGTCCCACCCCGACCAGGTGGCCTACATCGAGCGCTACGTCCTCGAGGGCCAGTCCGGCAAGCTGTCGGCCGCGGCGCTGGAGACGTTGGCCATCGTGGCCTACAAGCAACCGATCTCCCGGGCGCAGGTCACCTCGATCCGTGGGGTCAACGTGGACGGCGTGATGCGGACCCTGGTCCAGCGGGGCCTGGTCACCGAAGCCGGCCACGATCCGGGCCCCGGCCAGGCCATCTTGTACGGGACCACGGTGTTGTTCCTGGAGCGGCTGGGCCTGGACCGGGTGGAGGACCTGCCCCCGTTGGGTCAGTTCGTGCCCGGTGGCGACGTGGTCGAGACCCTCGAGCGGACCCTGCTGGCCGACGGCGATCCGCGGCGACGGACCCGCACCCCGGCGGTGCGGGCGGACGTCCATGCCGGGCCCGATGCTGCGCTCGACGGTGACCCGCTGCTGCAGGTCGATGCCCACCCCGATGCCGCTGCGGTGACGTCGCCGGCGATCGACCTGACCGACCGTGCCGACACCGCCGACACCGCCGACCGTGCCGACACCGCCGACCGGGCTTGGGGCGACCAGGTCTGGGGCGGGGCCGATCCGGGCGGCTCGGGTGTGATCGACCTCACGGACTCGGGCGTGGCCGGGGTCGACCTCCGCGGGCCCGACGAGGCATGAGCGAACCGGAGCGTCTGCAACGGGTGCTGTCCCGGGTCGGTTTCGGCAGCCGACGGGTCTGCGAGGACCTGATCGCCGAGGGGCGGGTCTCCGTCAACGACGAGATCGCCGTGCTCGGCCGCCGGGTCGACTGGGAACAGGACCGGGTGGCCGTCGACGGGATCGCCATCGGGGTGCGACCCGACCAGGTGTATTTCCTACTGAACAAGCCGGTGGGCGTGGTGACCACCGCGCAGGACCCCCAGGGCCGTCCCACGGTGGTCCAACTGGTGCCCGATGACATCCGGGTGTTCCCGGTGGGCCGCCTCGATGCCGACACCGAGGGCTTGCTGCTGCTCACCAACGACGGTGAGCTGACCCATCGGCTCACCCACCCGTCCTTCGGGGTGGACAAGGAGTACCTGGCGTGGGTGCAGGGCACCCCGACACGCGGTGCGCTACGGACCCTGCGCGAAGGGGTCGAACTCGACGACGGGATCACCGCGCCGGCCCGGGTGGCGGCGGTGGCACCGGACCTGTTGCGCATCACCATCCACGAGGGCCGCAACCGGCAGATCCGACGGATGTGCGATGCGGTCGGCCATCCGGTGCGTCGCCTGGTGCGGGTGCGGATCGGTCCGCTCAGCGACAGCAAGCTGGCCCCCGGTGCCTGGCGTCGGCTCGAGCTCGACGAGGTGCGGGCGCTTTCGGACGCGACGGCGGTCGCCACGTAGCATCTGCACCCGTGCAGAGTGTGCGTGCCTTCCGAGGAGCAACCACGATCGACGTCGACGAGGTCGATCACATGGCCGATCGGGTCGAGGCGATGATGCGGGCCGTGCTCGACCGCAACGAGCTGGGCTCGGAGCAGTTGATCTCGCTGCTGTTCTCGGCCACGAGCGACATCCACAGCACCTTCCCCGCCACCGTGGCCCGGGCCCGGATCCCCGAGCTGGCCGACGTGCCGCTGATGAACGCGGCCGAGCTCGACATCGCCGGGGCCTTGCCGATGTGCATCCGGGTGATGGTCCACGCCAGCACCGACCGGGCCCGCTCCGAGATCGTGCACGTGTACCTCGAAGGGGCCACCGCGCTGCGTCCCGACCTCGCCCGCCCGTGAGCGACGTCGCCACCGAACTCGCCAGCGGCGTCGACTCCGCCCGGCGGGCCAACGTCATCGGGCTCGGCCTGATCGGCGGGTCCATCGCCGTGGCGTTGCGCCGGCGCGGCTGGGTGGTGTGCGGCGAGGACGGCGTCGCCGGCCGCGCCGGCGAGGCGGTGCAACGTGGTGTGATCGATCGCGAAGGCCTCGACGTCGATGCCGAGATCACCTTCGTGGCGACCCCGGTCGGGGCCCTGCCGACCGCCGTTCAGGCCGCCCTCGATGCCACCCATGGTCTGGTCAGCGACGTCGGTTCGGTGAAGGCGCCGGTGGCCACCGCGGTGTCCGACCCCCGGTTCGTGCCGGGTCACCCCATGGCCGGCTCGGAGTTGATCGGCCTCGATGGTGCCGACCCGGACATGTTCTCCGGGGCGGTCTGGGTCCTCACCCCGCGCACCGACACCCCCGACAGCGCCTTCACTGCGGTGGCGTCGATCGTGTCCGACCTCGGTGCCGAGGTGGTGGCGGTCTCCGCCGAGGCCCACGACGCCCTGGTGGCGGTGGTCTCTCACGTGCCGCACCTCACCGCCGCCACGTTGATGGGCCTCGCCGACGAACGGGCTCAGGACCACGCCGCGCTGCTGCGCCTCGCCGCCGGCGGCTTTCGGGACATGACCCGCATCGCCTCGGGTCACCCGGCGATCTGGCCCGACATCTGCGCCGAGAACCGTGACGCCATCGTGGCCACCCTCGACCAGTTGATCGACGGGCTCGCCAACGTGCGGGCGTTGGTCGGCGGGGGCGATCGGGCCGGTCTCACCGCGGTGCTCGAACGGGCCCGCCAGGCCCGCTCGAACCTGCCGTCGCGTTCGGTGCGCCCGGAGGAGTTGGCCGAGGTGCGGGTGCCAATTCCCGACCGGCCCGGTGCCGCTGCCGAGGTGTTCACGCTGGCGGCCGAGTTGGGGGTCAACATCGACAGCTTCGAGGTGGTCCACTCCCTCGAGGGCACCAGCGGCGTCGCGGTCCTGCTCGTCGATGTCGACCGGAGCGAGCGGTTCCGCGGCGGCCTGCTGGCCCGCGGGTTCAAACCGTCGGTCCGGCGGCTGGTCTGAGTGTCGTGGTCGGGTCGGCGCAGCCATGAATGAACGGGAGGCCGACGGCACCCGCGAGCCGCTCGGTCGGCCCATCGAGCCGCTCGACGGGCCCCTCGATGCCGTGGTCCGGGTGCCGGGGTCCAAGAGCATCACCAACCGGGCTCTGCTGGTGGCGGCCATGGCCGACGGCCCCAGCCGGCTCGCCGGGGTGCTCGAGGCCGACGACACCGCGGCGATGATCGACTGCCTGCGTCGCCTCGGCGTGGTCGTCGAGCTCACCCAACCCGACGACGTGGCGGTGGTGGCCGGCACCGCCGGACGCTGGCCGGCCGGCCCGCTGACCCTCGACGCCCGCCAGTCGGGCACCACCGCCCGGTTCCTGCCCGCGGCGCTGGCCCTCGGCACCGGCCGCTACCGGCTCGACGGGGCACCGCAGCTGCGGGCGCGGCCCTTCGCCCCGCTGTTCGAGGCGTTGCGCCAACTCGGCGTCGGGGTACAGGCCCAGCGCGGCGACCTGTTGCCGGTCGAGGTGCTCAGCGCCGGGGCCGACGCCTGGGCCGGCGAGGTGGCGGTGTCCGGCGACGTGTCCAGCCAGTTCATCTCGGGGCTGATGATGGCCGCACCGCTGAGCCCCCGTGGCCTGCGCATCAGGCTGACGACGCCGTTGGTGTCGGCGCCCTACCTGGCCATCACCGCCCGGGTGATGGCCGACTTCGGCGTCACGACGACCATTGCGGACGACTCGGTCGTGGTGCCTGCCGGCCGCTATCGGCCCACGTCGCAGCGGATCGAAGCCGACGCCTCGGCGGCGTCGTACTTCTTCGCCGCGGCGGCGCTGTGCGGCGGAACGGTCCGGGTCGAGGGGTTGGGTACGACCACCAGCCAGGGCGATGCCGCCTTCGCCGACGTGCTCGGTGCCATGGGCTGCGTGGTGCGACGGGGAGCGGACTGGACCGAGGTCGACGGCCCGGCCGACGGGGTGTTGCGCGGGGTCACGGTCGACCTCGCCGACCTGTCGGACACCGCGCCGACGTTGGCCGCAGTGGCGCCCTTCGCTTCGACCCCGACCCGGATGACCGGGATCGGCTTCATCCGCCACAAGGAGTCCGACCGCATCGGCGCCGTGGTGCGCGAGCTGCGCCGCCTCGGCGTGCAGGCGGACGAGGAACCGGACGGGATGCTGGTCCGGCCCGGTGGCGCCAACCTGGCCGGCACCACGGTGCAGACCTACGACGACCACCGTCTGGCCATGGCCTTCGCCCTGGTCGGTCTGCGCGTACCTGGCGTGGTCATCGCCGATCCCGGCTGTGTGGCGAAGACCTTCCCGCGTTTCTGGGACGTGTTCGACGACCTGCGCCGCCAACGTCGCCGTTGACACTGGCAGGTCCGGCGGCAGGACTAGCGTCAGGGCCGTTATGCGTGTGATCGCCATCGACGGGCCTGCCGGTACCGGGAAGTCCACCGTGGCCCGGCTGGTCGCGGACCGGTTGGGGTTCGGCTACCTCGACACCGGGGCCATGTACCGGGCGGTGACCGTGGTGGTGCTTCGGGCGGGGATCGCCGCCGACGACACGGACGCTGTCGCCGAACGGGCGCGCTCCTGCGATCTGCAGGTCGGGCCGTACGGCGTGTTCGTGGACGCGATCGAGGTGACCGAGGAGATCCGCGGCCCGCAGGTCACCGCCGCGGTGTCGGCGGTGGCGGCCAATGCTGGCGTGCGGGCCGAGCTGGTCCGCCGCCAACGCGAGTGGATTGCCCTGCGTCCCGGTGCGGTCCTCGAGGGCCGCGACATCGGCACCGTGGTCGTACCCGACGCCCGGCTCAAGGTGTTCCTGACGGCCTCGGCCGAGGCCCGTGCCGCCCGTCGGGCAGGGGAGGGCACCACCGGGTCCGACACCGCCTCGGTGGCCGCCGACCTCGCCCGGCGCGACGAGCTGGACTCGACCCGGGCGGCCTCGCCGTTGGCCACCGCAGCCGACGCGGTCACCGTCGACACCACCGATCTCACCATCGAACAGGTTGTTGCCGAGGTGGTGCGCCTGTGGCAGGAACGCGATGTGCCGAACGGGGCGGAGCCGGACACGGCGGCGGATCGCGCTTCCGCCGATGGCACCACCGAAGCCGATCGTGACCCGGCGATCGGCTCGACCCGGGCCTCGGCACGGGCGAGCGGAGCAGGCCACAAGGTCGACTCCGAGCTCATCGACCGGGCCTGGAACGCCGGTGAGCCGACGCGGTGGGCGCGGCTGCTGTACACCGTGGTCCGTTCGGCACTGGTCGGGCTGTGTTACCTCTGGTTCCGGCTCGAGATCAGCGGTCGCGAGCACGTGCCGGCCGAGGGAGCGTTCATCCTGGCGCCGGTGCACCGCTCCAACCTCGACACGCCGATCGTCGCGGCGGTGACCCGCCGGCCCATGCGCTTCATGGGTAAGGACAGCCTATGGGGGGTGCACCGGGCGTTCTCGTGGTTCATTTCGGCCCTCGGCGCCTTCCCGGTGGCCCGTGGCACCGTGGACCGCGATGCGTTGCGCCGCTGCCAGAGCGTGCTCGAGGCCGGGCAGCCCCTGGTGCTGTATCCCGAGGGCACCCGCCAGTCCGGGCCGCAGCTGCACGAGCTGTTCGACGGGCCGGCGTTCCTCGCCCTGCGCACCGGGGTTCCGGTGGTGCCGGTGGGCATCGGCGGGTCGGAACGGGCCCAGGGAAAGGGGTCCAAGTTCATCCGGCCCACCAAGGTGCGGGTGGTGATCGGCCCGCCGATCCTGCCGCCGGTTACCGGACAGGGCCGAGCGACCTCGCGCCGAGCGGTCCGGGAGCTGAGCGCAGCCCTCGGCCACGATCTGCAGCTGTTGTTCGGCCAGGCACAGGCCGGCCTCCCCGCCGACTGAGTACCCGGCCGGCCTCGAGCCGGGCCGTGACCGGCCTACGCCGGGGTCGGTCGGGTCGGCCGCTGGATGGGACGGTGGTCCCAGACGGATCGACCTTCGGGGTGCCGATACTGCCCGGGTGCACCGCCCCGCCGCGCCCGAGGACCTCCCGCCGCGCCGCCCCCGTGTGTTGGTGCTCACCCCGAGCGCCGATCTCTACGGTTCGGACCGGGCTCTGCTCATGGCCCTGCCCGACCTCGCCGAGCACCTCGACCTGGTGCTGGTGTCGGCCAACGACGGCCCGATGCTCGACGCCGTACGGGAGCTGTCGGTGCCGGCGATGGTGTCGGACAACTGGGCGCTGAGCCGCAAGGGTCTGCGCCCGACGGCGGTCCCGGTGACCCTGGTGCGGGTGCTGCGCTCGTTGCGCCTGCTGCGCCGACTGCACCGCGAGAACCCTTTCGACCTGGTCTATGCCAACACGGTGGCCAACGCGCTGCTGCCCTGGCTGCCCCGCTACGTGCCCGTGCCGCTGGTCGTCCACGTCCGCGAGGTCCCCCGGGATCGGGGCCGCATGGCCGAGGTGCTGTTCCGGGTGGTCGAGCGTCGGGCGTCGCGGGTGGTGTGCAACTCCCACTTCACCGCCGGCCTGGTGCGCGACCTCGTGCCGGCACTGGCGGACCGGGTGCACGCCGTACCCGACGGTATCGTCCCGCTCGATCCGGTCCAGCCCGGCGGGGCAGGTGGCAACGGGCTGGTCGACGTGGTCTGCGTCGGCCGGATCCATCCCAAGAAGGGTCAGGCAACCCTCATCGAAGCCACCCGTCTGGCCGCTGCCGAGGGCCACCGCTGGAACCTGCACTTCTGGGGTGACGCCCTGCCCGAGCACCAGGATCTGGCGGCGTCGCTACGCCGGGCGGTGACCACCGCGGGCCTCGACGACGTCGTGACCTGGCACGGCTACCGTCCCGACACCCGGGCGCTCTACGAGGGCATGGACGTGGCTGTCGTTCCCTCGGTGCTGCCCGAGGAGTTCTCGCTGGTGACCGCCGAGGCGCAGGTGGTCGGCCTGCCGGTCGTGGCCACCGGCCCGGGTGGACCCTCCGACATCGTCGAGGAGGGCCGCACCGGCACCATCGTTCCGCCCGAGGACCCCCGGGCAATGGCCGACGCCCTCGTCGGCCTGCTCGACGCCGATCGTCGCCGGGCCTGGGGTCGCGCCGGGCGGGCCCGCACCCTCGATCTGTTCACCGTGGATCGCTACGCCCCGGCGGTGACCGAGCAACTGCTCGCCGCCGTCGGCGTCGGCCGCACGGTCCGGCACTGAGGCCGTCTCCCCATGGCCCTGATCGAACCGCCCCCACCGCCTGCCGGTGCCCGCCGGTCCGTCCCCGCCGGCGTCGGTGCCGGCGTCGGTTCCGGACGAGTCGGTGCGGGCGCGTGCGAGGGCCGGCCGATCGATCACCGTCGGTCGGGCGCTGCGTCCGCCGCCGGGCCGGCGGGGGGACCGGCCGGCGGTCGCGATGAGGATGCTCGCGATCAGGGAACCCGTGCCCAGGGTGACGGTGGCGGGTCGATGGCGACCCTGGTCGGCACCGTCGTCGGCGCTGCGGCCAACTTCGCCTTGCTCGCCCTGATCGGCGCGGCCTACGGGCCGGAGGCCTTCGGTCTGTTCGCCGGGGTTACGGCGTTGTTCCTGGTGCTGGCGATGGTGACCCGCCTCGGCGCCGACCAGGGTGCGCTGTGGAGCGTGTCGCGCCTGCTGGCCCGGGGACGGGCCGCAGCGGTGCCCGACGTGCTGCGGGTGGCGCTAGTCCCGGTGGCGTTGGTGGCTGTGGTGGTCGCGCTCGGTGTCGCCGCAGGGGCCGACGCCATCGCGGCGCGGCTCGCCGGTGGAGCGAGCGCCGATGACTACGCCGTGATGTTGCGGGTCGTGGCCCTGGCGATCCCCTTCGCCGCGGCCGGTGAGGTGTTGCTCGGTATCACCCGGGGTTTCGGGTCGATGCGCCCCACCGTGGTCGCTTCCCAACTGGGCCGCCAGGTCGGCCAGCTGCTGTTCGTCGGTGCGGCGGTGCTCGTCGGTAGCCAGCGTTGGTTGCTGGCCGCCGCCTGGGCCCTGCCCTACGTGGGGACCGTGCTCTATCCGGCCTGGTGGCTGCGCGGTCGCCTGGGCCAACGGCACGAGGACGTCGATCGCACGGCGTTCTGGCGGTACTCCGGCTCGCAGGCGGCGAACCAGAGCGCCCAGATCGGCCTGGAGAAGATCGACATCATCCTGCTCGGCCCGATGGCGTCGCTGGCCGCGCAGGGTTCCTACAACGCCGCCAACCGCCTGACCCATCTCGCGGTGCTGGCGTGGTACGCCCTGATGCTGCCCCACAGCCCCCGTTGGGGTCGTTGGTTCGAGCAGGGTCGCGTCACAGAGGTGGTCCGCAGCGCCCGTCGGGTCACCGGTTGGGGCATCCTCGTGATCGGGCCTTTGCTCGTGTCCTACGTGTTGTACGGGGCTGTGTGGACGGGCCTGCTGAGCCCCGGGCTGGCCCAGGGCGGTCCGGCCATCGCCGTGCTGGCCGGCGGCCTGCTGGCCACGTTGCTGCTCGGTCCCTGCGAAAACCTGCTGCTGATGGCGGGACGCAGCGGCAGGTCCTTCGTCAACAACCTCGTGGCGCTGGCCATCGACATCGGGCTGAACCTGCTGTTGATCCCGCGTTACGGCGCGGTCGGCGCCGCAGCGGCATGGGTGGTGGCGTTGTCGGCGGTGCGGCTGTCGGCGACGGTGATGCTGTGGCGTGAGTGTCGGGTGACATCGTGGTCCGCGTCGGCGGTGCTGGCCATGGGGGTGGTCATGGCCACCTTCGGCGTGGTCGGGGTGGCGGTCCGGGAACTGCTCGACGGTCCGTCCCGTCAGAGCCTGGTGGCCTCGGTGGCCATCTCGTTCCCGCTGTTCGTGGCTGCGTTGGTCGCCCTGCGCCGTCCCCTGGCGCTGCAGGAGTTGCTCGGCGTCGCACGGGGGCCGCGACCGGCCCCGGGAGCGAACTGGACACCCAGCCCAGCGGGCCCGGTCGTGCAACCGGCCCAGGCCGGGCAGCCGGTTCTGGCCGACCGGCCCCGCCTGGCCGTGCTACCAGCCCAGGCCGGGCCGGGGGGTGGTGTCCCTGCGGCGAATCAGCGTTACGTCGCCATGGTCGAGGCCTCGTATCTGCACTTGCGAATCCGCAGCGCCGCCGCCGTTCGCCTGCCGGTCACCCCGGACGATCTCCGCATGCTGCTCGACCTGGTGCCGGCGATCGGGATACGGGGCCGGATGCTGCGACGGGCTCTGGTGGTGGCAGCGCCGTGGTTCGGCCGTCGTCCGCAGATGCTGCCGCGCCTGAGCGTGTGCCGGCCACTGGTGCTCCCGTTCGACCGGACGGTGCTCGCCGAAGTGCTCGAGACCGCCGCCACCCGTCTCGGACGGGACTTCGACGCCGTGGTGTGGTTGCTGCCGCCGGCGACAACGGAACGCCGCCTGGGGGTCCTGCTGCTCGAGGACGGTCGTCGCGTGGGACACCTGCGCATCACCGAAGGCCATTGTCCGACGGTGGTCCGGCCCCAGCCCACCACGGGTAGGGGCACCCGCAGCGGGGTCGAGTGGCCGCTGCTCCTGGTGCGCTGGCAGCACGGCGAGCTCGCCGCCGAGCTGAGCACCGCCCTACCGCCCGGTGTCTACCGGCCGGCGCGCCTGCCGATCGAGCAGTTGGTCGCGGTCTCCGAGGATCTCGCCGAGACGTTGTGGCCGCCGTTCGAACCGGGGTCGGCCACCGGGCACCCGGCGATGCACGGCGATCTCACGCCCTGGAACCTGTTGCAGTCCTCCGACGGGCGTCTGGTGCTGTTCGACTGGGAGCACGCCGGCTATGCGCCCGCGGGTGCGGACCTGGCCCGGTACCTGGCGAATGCCGAGCACGGGGACCGCTTGGCGGCGGGACTGCCACCGCAGTGGCAGGCTGCGCTGGCGGCGGCGTCCACCTACTGGCTGCGGGAGATCCGCCGTCGGTCCTTCGGCGAACCGACGGGGTGGCAGCGGCGCGGCCGTCGTGCCGAGATCGGCCGGTTGATCGCCATGGGCGGACGTGACGACCGCGAGGCCGAGCTGGTGGCGGACTACGTGGCCACTCTCGGCCCGCCTGCGGCGGTGCGGCTTCCGGGCGGCCCGCCGGTCGAACCTCCGACTCCCTGCGGGATGGGCGACGTGCGGTTGTTCGCTGCGGCTGCGGCCGTTCGTCGTCCGTTGTTGGCCTGGACCGTAGCCGTCGCCGTTGCTGCGACGCTGTCGGGCCTGGGCGGGGTGACCAGCCATGTGGTGTCGGGCAAGGTGCTGCTGCGCGATCCGTGGGGTGCCGATCCCACGGTGGCCGAGGTGCCCGTCGGCGGCGATTTCGAGCGCTTCGTGCGGGGACAGGCCCAACGGTTCGGCTCCGATCTAGTGCTGAGCGCCGCCGCCGAGGCCGCCGTCGTCGACCCGCAACGGCTGGCCGATGCGGTCAGCGTCGCCCCCGACGAGAGCGCGACGCAGCTCGTCGTCGTGGTCCGGGCACCGACGGACACGCAGGCCCGGGCCTGGTTCACCGCCGTCCTCGATACGTACCGTACCGTTCGGTCTGCCGAGGTCGGCGCTGCCGCCGAGGCGCAGCTGGCCGATTTGGCCGAGGAGCAACGGCGGTTGCCGGGTGACGGCGTGCTGGTGCAACGCGAATGGGACCTCCGCCTGGCCCTGCAGCGTTACGGCGATGGTGTGGCCTCTGCTGATATCGACGAGGAGGGTGTCGGTGTCGAACCCCCATGGCTGGCCCTGCGGGCCGTCCTGGGGGTCTTCGGCGGCGTGGCGAGCGGTCTGGGCGTGGCCTGGTTGGTCGGTGTGCGCAAGGAACGTCGTCGCGACCCCGGCCGGCTGGCCTCGGCGCTGGCGGCCCGCCCGATCGGAACGGTTCGTTGTTGTGAGCGACCGTCGGAAGCGAACGCCACCGACCTGGTGGCCTACGCACACGCGGCTGCGGCGTTGTGGGGCTTGGTCACGCCCGCCGCGCCGCGCCTGCGGGGCAGGCCGTACACGGTGGTGGTGGTCGCAGACGAGCTCGGAACGGCGGTGACCGCAGCGGTGCTCACCGGTGGGGCGCGACAGGCCGGGATCGGCGTCGACCTGGCCGTGGTCGACGAGCCGGTGCTCGATGCGGTGCTCGATCGGCTCGAGCGCCCGACGTGGGAGCGGACCGAGCTGCTGCTGTTGGCCTGCCCGCCGGCAAACGGGTCCTCGGTAGCGTTACGGCTCGCCGAGGTGGCCGACGCCGTGCTGATCGTCGCCGGCGAGCGGACGCCGCGAGCGGACCTCGTTCGGACGGCGGGCCGCCTCCGGCGGCTGGACACCGGCGAACTGTTGGTCCTACTCACCATCGACGCCTGAGCGGAGCGAAGCGGTCTGCGGTCTGACGCCCGGATGTCGCCGCCCTCAGGCCCAGGACAAGGTGCGCCCCAGTTGCTCCTGCAACCGCAGGTTGTGGGGCCGGAAGTGCTCGCGCAGACGTTCCGCCACCTCGGCCGGTGCTGTCGGTGCCGTCGGTGCTGTCGACGGGCCCCGCGCACTGTTGCGGTGCTCGGGGGCGAAGCCGTGCTCGGGCAGGCCGAGGAACGCGGCCACCCGGGCCAGCACGGCGCAGCTGTCGGCGAAGAGATCCTCGGCCTCGAGCACCAGCAGGCGGTCGCGACCGAAACAGTCGAGCCACGGCTCGAGGCAGTCCGCGTACTCGCTCTGGCGTCGGTAGGTCAGGTGCTCCTCGCAGAAGTCCGCCGACCGAGGCCCGCCTTCGTCGGCGCCGAGTCCGTACCGCCGGCGATGGTCCTCCAGATCGAGCGCCGCGGCGAAGTCGTCGAGCGGTTCATGGCCGCGGCGGCGTTGTTCGAGGAACTGCGAGAAGGTCCGCTCGACGGGGTCGCGCAGCACCACGATCAGCCGGGCTTCGGGGGCCTCGGTCGCGGCGCGTTCGGCGGCACCGGGCGAGGCGAGGTACCACGGGGTGGCCTCGCCGGCGACGGCGGCGCCGGCGTGACGGATGGTCCGACGGCGGGTCAGATCGGTGGGGAAGTGGCCTCGATACCAGCGGCCACCGGGCCGGGGCCGGTCGAGCCACCGGGTGCCCTTGCGGTGCTGCTGCAACGGGAGCCAGCCCGCGCTGAGGACCAAGGGCAGCACCGCAGGATGCTGCAGCAAGCCGTAATAGAGCGACGTGCTGCCGCAGCGCCGCCCGCCGATGATGAGGAAATCCGGAGGTCGACGCCACGTGGCGGTGGTGGCGCCTGCGGCCAGGATGGCGGCTTCCGCCGGGACGCGCACGGCCCGCCAGAGGCGACCGCGGCCTTCGCTGTAGGTAGGGATCATGCAGCGTTCACCGGGGGGTTCGGGGCGTGGCGGGCCCCTCGGGGGACAAGGGTGCTCGTCGTACCGGTCGCAGCTGCACCGGCCGTGGTGCCGGCGGCAGGTGTGCCGGCGTTCGTGGCGACCCAGGCCACGACGAGGAGAAAGAGCAGGTCGGCCGATGTCCCCGCCTGGGCGAGGTACTGCGCGGTCAGTCCGTTGACCAGCATGGCGGCGAACAGCCCGGTGAGCAGGGCCTTCTCGGCGTCCGGCTCGCCGGCACGTAGCCGCCACACCGTACCGATGAGTACGGCTATGAACAGAGTGAGCCCGATCAACCCGGCACTGAGTCCGATCTCGATGTAGGCGTTGTGCGCACCACCGAGTCCGATGGTCTCCAGGAACAGCTCGCGCGACGAGAAGTAGCCCTGTCCGATCAGTGGCCGACGACTGAACGCGGCCCAGGCCTCGCTCCACAGCCCTGCCCGGGAGTTGAGGGACTTGAGCTGACCCACCGTCTCGCCCCGTAGGGCGATCGCCTTGAGCAGGGGGAAGGTCAGCCCGATCAACGGCGGCGTGGCCAGGGCGCCGAGCAGGATGAGGTCGCTGCGGGTTCGCCGCCGGTGACGGGCCAGCAGGGTGACGGTCAGCCCGGCGACGAAGGCCAGCAGCGACCCGCGGGTCTCGGTGGTGAACAGGGCGAGTGCGTGGGCGCCGAAGAGCAGGCCGTAGGTGGTGGCCGACCAACGGCGGGGCAGGCCGGCATCGGTCCACCAGCCGAACAACAGCAACGCCGACACCGTCAGCATCGAGGCCGACACCACCGGGTGGCCGTACAACCACATGAAGCGGCCCGTGGTCTGCAGGTCGCCGGGTCGTTGGTAGACCAGACCGATGGCGATCCCCGCGTTGACCACCATTACGTAGCCGTGGGCGATGGCGTACCAGGTCCCGGCACGGGCCCGGGCGGCGACGGCGACGACGAGACCGACAGAGACGAGCAACTGGAACGCCCGCGCTGTGGCCAGCGCCGGGCTCGGTGCCCACAACGCCGACACCGCCAGGGCCAGACAGAGCGCCACCAGCGTCTGCAGCAGCCACGGCCGTGGGGTCCGGCCGATGGGTCGGGCCACGGTGAGCAGAAGCCAGCCGCCGACCACGGCGTAGGCCAGCAGCTCGCCGATGGTGGCAAGGTCGATGGATCCCCGGGTGGCCTGTTCGACGTCGCGGCGACGGAACTCGAAGTCACCGGCGACCACCAGCACCGCGAAGGCCGCGGTGGCGGCACGGTCGGTCAACGTCGAGCGCAGTCGCCGTGCCGGTGCGTTCATCCGCCCCGAACCACCCGTTCGGCCGCCGCCGACCACTGCGTCGGGAGCCGCACGGTGCCACGTCGGGTGCTGGCGGCGGCGTGCAGCAGCTGTCGGTAGGCGTCGACCACGGCGTCCACGGAGAACTCCCGGGCCACCCGTTCGGTTGCCGCCTTGCGGATCAGGTGGTCGTCCTCGGCATCCTCGGCGAGGATGGCCTCCACGGTGGCGATGAGATCCGTCGGGTCGAGGCGGAAATAGCGGCCGGCATCGCCGAGGGTGTTGCGGTTGAACACGTTGTCGAGGGCGCAGATGCGACCACCGGCCGCCATGGCCTCGACCAGGGAGGGATTCGTCCCGCCGACGGAATGGCCGTGCAGGTGGACGGCGGCGTGATGGATGAGGTCGAAGAACTCGTGGCGGTCGCCGACATGGCCGAGCGGCCGGATGCGGGGGTCGCCGGCGGCGAGGTCCTCGAGCCGGCGGGTGACCGGCGAGTCGTAGTTGGCGGTGCCCAGCACCACCAACGGCAGCGGTAACGACGAGGCGGCGACGGCTTCCGCGACGCGGTCGAGGTTGTTCTCAGGGTTGTGACGGCCGGCGATGAGGAGATAGCCGCCCGGTTCGAGGCCGTGGCGGCGGACCGCGTCCGGATCGGGGGACCAGTCGAGGTCGGGCTGGCAGTACGGGATCACCGTGCTCGGGGCCCGGAACTCGTCGCGGTACACGTCGGCCATCGCCGCGCAGTCCGCGATGAGGGCGGTGGCGCAGCGATGGGCGATGCGCGCTGAGCCGTGGAAGACCGCCCGTGCCAGCGGCCCCCACTTGTCGCGCAGCCACTCCTGGCCGTCCACGTTGAGCACGACGGGTTGTCCGGTGCGTCGGCCGATGAGACAGAACGGGGCGTTGGCGACGTTGACCACCAGCAGGACGTCGTGACGGTGGCGTCGTGCCGCCAGCCCGGCGGTGAGCCCGTGGCTGAGGGTGTTGAGGTTCTTGCCTCCGATGGCGGACACGACGCGTCGCTGCACGCCGTTCCAGTCCTGGTCATCCATGCCCTCGCCGGGCCGGCAGTAGATGGTGACGCGATCACCGCGACGTACGAGCTCGGGCAGCAGGGTGGTGAGAAAGGTCTCGTAGCCGGAGTAGGTCGACGGCACGCCCCGGGCGCCGTAGACGCCGATGTCGAGCGGACGGTGGGGCCGCAAGTTGTGCAGGGTGGTCACGTGGCGCTCCTCGGCAGGGCGATGCAGGCCTGCGGTCGCTGGGCAGCACTGTCGTAGAAGGCCAGGGTCCGGCGGACGTCGTTGGCGTCGTCTCCGGCGACGACGACGAGTACGACGGTGTCGGCCACCCCGGCCATCCGCAGGGCCCACAGGTCTTGCTGGGGGACGCCGCAGGCGAACAGCACCAGGTCGTGGTCCCGGCTGCCGAGGTCCGGTCGGGTGCCGGTCCGGGTCAGCTCGGCGGCTTCGACCACCTTGCAGCGAGCGCCCTGGCCGGCGGCGACGTCGGCGAGGCGTTGCGCCACCGCGCCGGTGGGTACCGCTGGGCTCGAGGCGGCCAGGACCACCACGTACGCGCCGCCCGCGTCACGGGGCGGGCGGTGGCGCAACTGCGCAGCGATGGCGAGCAACGCGGCATCCGCGGCGAGACGCGACCGGGGTGAGGAGCGGTCCTTCAGCGGCTCGAGGGTGCCGCAGAACGCCAGGGACCACAGCGTGGAGAGTCGCTCGGGGTCCTCGACCCGACGACGCCGGCCGGCCCACACCCACGCCAGCACTGCGGCGAGCGAGGTGCCGAAGCCGGCGGCGAGCAGCGGGATGAGAACCTTGCCCATCGCGCCGATGTCGGGCGTTGCGGGCTGCTTCTCGACGAAGGCCACGCCGTCGTCGTAGGACGCAAGGGCGATGCGCAGGTCTGCGGCACGCCGGTAGAGCTCGGTGCGGTCCTCGACCTGCAGGCCCTTGGCTTCCTGCTCGATGGTCTGCAGCACCGACGCGGCCTGGGCGGCGACGAGGTCCTTGCGGGCGGCCGAGTAGGCCTCGAGGACGGCGTCGAGGCGGCGCTGGGCCTGTGGCGCGGAGCTGCCGCCCACCGTGACACCGATGAACTCGCCCGAGGCGGTGGCTGAAGCGGACACGGCGGGGCCGAGCCGCTCGGGGTCGGTGCCGAGGATGGCCGCGGCGGCGGCCACCACTTCATCGGTCTGCAGGTACCGTGCCTCACTCCGCACGAAGCGCTGGAAGTCGCCGCCGACAGGACGGTTGGTCACCCCGCTGTCGGCCTCCCACGGGTCGCGCAGCACCAAGCGGGCCGTGGCCTGGTAGCTGGTCCAGTTGAGCCCCACGTAGAGCACGCCGAGCAGCCCGAACAGCACCGCACCGACCAGCAGCAAACGCGGCCGGCGCACGACGATGTCGAGCAGGCTGGGGTTGTCGTCTGGGTCGTCGGGTGGCGGGGAGGCGAGCGAGGGCGGTCCGGGCGCCGCCGACGCGACGATCGCGGTAGGCAGGGGCCTCCCGAGGTCGGCGCCTTCAGCGGGTGGTGTCCCCGCGGCGGATGCTCGCATGGTGATGGTCGGACCTCTCAGCACGGCGCGTCCGACGGGGTCGGGCAGCGATCCCTGGTCACTTCGGCAGTTGGCCCGCTCCGGCTGAGTAGCACCATTGGGTATACGCGCCCGACAAGCGCGCCCGGCAGATGCACCTGCGCTGGACGGCGGGGCGGTAGGCCGTCGGGCCAGGTGGTGGGGCGGTAGGCCGTCGGGCCAGGTGGTGGGGCCGTAGGCCGTCGGGCCAGGTGGTGGGACCTTCGCCCTGTGTGCGAGCGACGGTGCGATTCGTACGCTCGGCGCAGTGACCGCCAACAGCCGCGTTCGGAACGTTCGTCCGGCTGGAGCCCGAACCGCCAGAAGCGGGCGGGCTCGCCGCCTTGTCGGCGTGCTCGCCGTGGTGGCGGTGCTGGGCGCACCGCTGGCAGAGGTGACCGGGGTTCGCCCGGCAACGGCCGGGGCGCTGACCCGCGAGGCGACGTCGGCCCGCCACGCGATGACGGCCAGCCCTGCGAGCACGGTCGGACCGGACTCGCTGACGGCCGGGGCAGCCGCCCGGGTGGACCGCCCGGTGGTGCCCGAGAACCTGGAGATCTACCCGCTCAAGGGGTGGGGGGTGGTCGGCTACCAGGAGCAGGTCGGCGTGGCGAACAAGCCCAAGGTCTGGGATTTCGCCCAGATCGGGGACCGCTTGTTCGTGGCGGGGTCCTTCACCGGGGTCCAGAAGAACTACTGGGGTAACCAGCCGGCTCCGCCCGTCCAGCCGCAGAGCTTCCTGGCCGCCTTCGACGTGGACACCAACACCTGGATCAGCACGTTCCGGCCGACCTTCAACGCACCGGTTCTGGCGCTCGAGGCCACCGCCGACGGCCGCCTGCTGGTGGGTGGGGCCTTCACCTGGGTCAATGGGGTGATGCAGGGCGGACTGGTCGAGCTCGATCCCCGTACCGGCGAGACGGTGCGCGGCTTCGTCGGACAGGTCTCCAACGACGGCTCGACGTTCCCGGCGATGGTGCGCGAGCTGAAGCTCGGCGGTGGCTGGCTCTACGTGGCCGGCGACTTCAACCGGATCGTCAACGGGCCGTCACGGCAGCGGGTGTACTCCGTCGGCCGCATCCGTGTCGGTGACGGGGTGTTCGATCCGGCGTGGCGTCCCCGGGCCACCGGTGCCGGGGTGAACGACGTCGAGCCCGACCCGGCGCGCCAGCGGGTGTACCTCGCCGGCAACTTCACCGCGGTCAACGGCATCCCCGGTACGGCGTACCAGGCCTCGGTGTCGATGATCGACGGCCTGCCCACCACCAACGTGGCCCCCTTCGAGCAGGACTCGATGCAGTTCTTCGAGATAGCCGTGGTGCTCGCAGGCAACAAGGTCTGGACCGGCGGGTCCGAGCACAACGTCCAGGTGCTCGACGCCGGGACCCGCAGGCGACTGGACTACTACCGCACCGGTTCGTGGTTCACCGGGTTCACCGGTATCGACAGCGCCACCAACACCATCTTCGGTGGCGGCGACTTCCAGGTGCTGGAGTCGATCGACGACTTCGTCATCGGCGGTTGCCACTGCTTCGGCCCGCGCAACCTCACCAACCCCACTGGCGTCACCCTGCAGAAGAAGTCCCTGTACTGGGCAGGTGGCAACCAGTTCTCGGGGCACCGCTTCGCCATCGCCCTCGACCCGGTCACCAACCGGCCACGGAACTTCATTCCGCGGCTGGCCGGTGGTCACTACGGGACCTGGGCCATCAAGCCGGACACCAACGGCTGCCTGTACGTCGGCGGTGACTACACCCGAGGTGGCAACGGTCTGGTGATCGGCGGTTACGGACGGTTCTGCCCGCGGGCCACCGCCCCCGAGGCGTTGACCACCCAGGTCCAGGGTGCCCGCTCGGTCCGCCTCGACTGGCAGCGCCCGGCCTACGGCGGCAGCGGGATCAGCCGCTACCGGGTGTTCTGTGACGACGTCATGGTGGGGGAGACCACGTCGCAGAGCTTCAACGTGGGTGACCTTACGCCGCAGACGACCTACCGGTTCTCGGTGGCGGCCGTGGCCACCGACGGTCGTGTCGGCCCGGCGGCGACGGTGAGCGCCAAGGTCGTCGGCGACAACCAGCCACCGTCGGTCCCGGCTGGATTGAGCGCCACGACCGGCGGGGCCGCGAACGTGTCGCTGCGTTGGTTACCGTCCACCGACAACGTCGCCGTGACGGGGTACCTGGTACGCCGCAACCAGCAGTTCCTGGCCTTCGTGCAGGGCGCCGCAACGGTGACGTACACCGATGCCACGGTGGCTGCCGGGTCGACCTACACCTACGACGTGTTGGCCCAGGACGGTTCCGGGAACAACTCGGCACCGTCGGACCCGGCGCGGGTCACGGTGGTGTCCGGCGGGGTCGACACCGTGGCCCCGTCGGTGCCGGGCGCCGCCACCGGGAGCTACCGTGCGGGTTCGGGAGCGGTGCTGAGCTGGCAGCCGTCCACCGACAACGTCGCGGTCACGGGCTACCTCGTCCACCGCGACTACCAATTCCTGGCGTACGCACCAGGGGGTACGGCAACGTCGTTCATCGACACTTCGCTTGCTGCCGGTGCAACGGCCTCCTACCAGGTACGGGCACAGGATGCGGCCGGCAACAACAGCACCCCGACGGCGCTGATCAGGATCACGGCCCGATGACCACGATCGCGCCGTCCTCGATCGCGCCGTCCTCGATCGCGCCGTCCTCGATCGCGCCGTCCTCGATCGCGCCGTCCTCGATCGCGCCGTCCTCGATCGCGCCGTCCTCGATCGCGCCGTCCTCGATCGCGCCGTCCAACTCCGGGGTCACGGCAACCTCTGCGGCAACCGTCGGCAACGGCCGTCGCCGGTCCGGGTTCGGTCGCGCCGGGGCGGTCGTCGCAGCGGTGGTGCTGCTCGCCCTCGGTGCCTGCCGCAGCGGGGGTGCGGCACTCGACGGCGGGGCCGAGGCCGTCGTAAAGATGGACGAGCGGTCCGCGCCGTCCGGGACGGTTGCGGTCGGTGCAGCGGCCACCGAGGCCACCGTGGCGCCGCGGACAGGGGCCGTGCCGGCGACGCCATCGTCGGCTCCGGTCCCAGAGCAGACCCCGCCGAGCCTTCCGGTCACGGCCAAGGTCGGGCTCCCGCCGCAGGGGAAGGAACCGCGCAACGATCTCGGCGACCCGGTGCGCCTCGACGAAACTGCCTCACTGGCCTGCGCCCACGCCGAGTTCGCCTCGGAGGCCTTCGAGGACGCCGACCAGGTCACCGCCCGTGAGGAGATCGCCGCCATCGCCCGATGGGGCATGCCGTCGGCCAACGCCGACATCAGCCAGGCCTCGTCGGCGCTCGGTGGTACCGGTGGAACGGTTCCGGCCTCACGGGGCGGTGTCGACGCCTTCCTGGCGTTGTGCCAGTCCAACGGCCACCGCTGAGGCGACGGCTCCGGTCGCAAGCGGACGGCGCGGCGCCCGTAGGACCGGGCGTCAGGCCGAGCGGCCGGAACCGGGGCTGCTGTCGGCGAGGGCGGCGAGCACGTCGCTGGCGGCCACGGCCCGGTCGGGGGTCTTGGGTCGTCGGTCAAGCGCCCCGCCGGCACCCACGGTGACGAACGCATCGAGCACCCCGAGCAGGTCGCGCAGATGACGCGGCGGGGGGAAGTACTCGTCCTCGGTGGTGACGGAGATCTCCTCCACCCCGTGGCGGGGGGCGAGTCGCTTGATGACCGCCGCCACGAGGTCCTCGGGGGCCGACGCCCCGGCGGTCACGCCGACGGTGCCGGAGAGGTCGTCGGGCAGTTCATCGGCGTCGTTGATCCGGAAGACCCGGGGACACCCTGCGTCGGTGGCGAGGCGGGCGAGGGCGGTGGTGTTCGAGGAGTTGGCGGAGCCGATCACCACCATGGCGTCGCAGCGCGGGGCGATGCGGCCGAGGGCGGCCTGGCGGTTGGTGGTGGCGAAGCACAGGTCCGATCGACCGGGCTGCCACAGGTCGGGGAACCGCTCGCGGGCGGCCTTGAGCACGCCCTCCCAGTCCCGGTGGGACAGGGTGGTCTGGGCCAGCAGGGCGACCGGCTGGTCGATCGGCCCCAGCCGTTGCACGTCCTCGGGGTGCTCGACGAGGTGGATGGCCTCCGGCGCCACGGCCATGGTGCCGACCGCCTCCTCGTGACCCTCATGGCCGACGTAGAGGATGCGGTACCCCTGCCCGGCCCGCTTCTTGACCTCGTGGTGGACCTTGGTCACCAGCGGACAGACGGCGTCGACCACATAGCCGCCCTTGGCGCGGGCCGCGGCGACGACCTCGGGGGCCGAACCATGGGCTGACAACATGATGGCGCTGCCCTGCGGCACGGTCGACACGTCGTCGACGAAGACGACCCCCAGGGCCCGGAAGCGCTCGACCACCCGCTGGTTGTGCACGATCTCGTGGTAGCAGTACACCGGGGCGGGGAAGACTCGCACCATCCACGACAGTGCCTTGATGGCCATCTCCACACCGGCACAGAACCCGCGGGGAGCGGCGAGCAGCACGCGTTCGACGTTCATGACGAGAGTAAGGCTACTTCCGCTCCGCCGGGGCCGGGCGACCCGGGGCGTCGCCGTACACTGAGGGTCCTATGTCGGCCCCTTCCAGCCTTGCGGCGCGTGCCAGCCTGCCCCGGGTCGTGTCCGTGGCCCCCGGCTCGGCCGCGGCGGTGGCGGGGGTGGAGGTCGGCGACGAGTTGGTCTCCCTGTGCGGTGAGCCGGTGCGCGACGTGATCCAGTACCGGGTCCTTGCCGACGAGGCCGATCCGTGGCTCGAGTTGCGCCGGGGTGGGCTCGACCTCGAGGTCGAGACGGTGAAGGCGGCGGGTGAACCGCTCGGCATCGACATCGACGCCGCGGTGTTCGACCGGGTCCGCACGTGTGACAACCACTGCGAGTTCTGCTTCATCTACCAGCTGCCACCGGGCATGCGGCGCAGCCTTTACCTCAAGGACGACGACTACCGGCTCAGCTTCCTGTTCGGGAACTTCACCACCCTGACCCGCTTCACCGAGGCGGATCTCGAGCGGGTGATCACCGAGGGCCTGTCGCCGTTGTACGTGTCCATTCATGCCACCGACCCCGCGGTGCGGGCCGACCTGCTGCACAATCGCCGCGGGGCGACGTCGTTGCGCTGGCTGCGGCTGCTGCTCGACCATGGGGTGACGGTGCACGGCCAGATCGTCGTGTGCCCCGGCCTGAACGACGGTGACGTGCTCGAGGACACGCTGTGCGGGGTGGCCGACCGCTATCCCGAGCTGGCCACGCTGGCGGTGGTGCCGTTGGGGCTGAGCCGGTACAACGTCGCCCCCCGCATGCGGCTGCACACCACCGACGAGGCCCGGGCGACCGTGGACTGTGTCGAGGCCTGGCAGGAGCGGTTCCTGCAGATCGTCGGCCATCGGCTGGTGTTCGCCGCCGATGAGTACTACCTGATGGCCGGCCGGCCCTTCCCCCAAGCAGAGGCGTACGGCGACTTCGCGTTGCACGAGGACGGCATCGGCATGGCCCGGGCGTTCGAGACGGCATTGCACGGCGACGCGCTCGGTGTGCGTCCGCCCCACAGCGGGTTCTTCGCCTGGTCCGACGGGGCCGTCGGCCCGTCCGGCGACGGCGATCGTGGTGCCCGGCCGACCGCTACGGTTGAAGTCGTACCCCGCCGGATCACCGCCGAGGTTGCCGGCTATCGTGCGCCCCGCCTGGTACCGGCCGATCTGTCCGATCTGTCCGATCTGTCCGATCTGTCCGATCTGTCCGATCTGTCCGATCTGTCCGATCTGTCCGATCTGTCCGATCTGTCCGATCTGTCCGATCTGTCCGATCTGTCCGGCTCCGCGACCGGCTCTGTTCCCGGTGCTGCGGCATCGCGAAGTTCGGGCGAGGCCGCAAGTGGCGGCGGTGCCGGGCAGGGTGTGATCCTGCGGCCCGGCCGACGGGCGACGGTCGGCATCCTCACCGGTACGTTCGGTGCGGCCGTGTTGGCTCCGCTGTTGGGGGAGATGCAGCAGCTCGCCGGGGTGCCGGTCCGCCTGGTCGAGGTGGAGAACCAGTTCTTCGGGGGCAACATCGGCGTCACCGGGCTGATGGTCGGCGAGGACCTGCAGCGGGTGTTGGCCGCCGAACCCGAGGGGCACCGGTACCTGCTGCCCGATGTCTGTTTGTCCGAGGGACGTTTTCTCGACGGGCTGACGCCGCAGCAGTTGCCGCGTCACGTCGAGATCGTCCCCACCGACGGCGCGTCGTTGCGCCGAGCACTGGAGCGTCGCGCATGAAGCCCCCCAACCTGGCCATTGTGGGCCGGCCCAACGTCGGCAAGTCGACGCTCGTCAACCGGCTGGTCGGTCGCCAGGAGGCGATCGTCGAGCAGCGGCCCGGGGTCACCCGCGATCGCAAGGCCCTCGCCGGTGAGTGGCAGGGCCGGGCGTTCGTGGCGATCGACACCGGCGGCTGGCTGCCCGGTGGTGCGGGCAGCTCGCTCGAGGACAAGGTGTCCCGCCAGTCCGAACGGGCGATGGCCGAAGCCGATGCGGTGCTCTTCGTGGTCGACTCTCGGGTCGGGACCACCGAGGAGGACGCCCGGGTGGCCGGCCTGCTGCGCAAGGTCGAACGCGACAAGCCGGTGTTCGTGGTGGTGAACAAGGTCGACCACCCCCGGGGCGAGGCCGCGGCCTGGGAGTTCCTCTCGCTCGGGCTGGGGGAGCCGTACTGTGTGTCGGCCCTGCACGGCACCGGCACCGGCGACCTGCTCGACGCGGTGCTCGAAGCGGTCGGTGCCCCGCCGGTCGACGCCGACCCGGCAGCCGGTCCGCGCCGTCGTGCCGACCTCGATCTACCCGCGGACGAACTCGACGGGGCTGCCGACGGTGCCGACGATGCCGACGACGCGGACGACGACGTGTTCGACGGGCCCGGTGCGGTGCCCAACCGGGACGACGAACTGTTCTCGGTGGCGATCGTGGGACGACCCAACGTCGGCAAGTCGACGTTGTTCAACCGCTTGATCGGCGAGGACCGCGCCGTGGTGCACGACCTGCCCGGGACCACCCGCGATGCCATCGACACCGTGGTCGACACCGACTTCGGGCCGGTTCGTTTCGTCGACACCGCCGGGATGCGCCGGCGTTCGAAGATCGGCCACGGCGAGGAGGACGCCACCGAGTACTTCTCGATGGTCCGGGCGCTGCGGGCGGTCGACAAGGCCGACGTGGCACTGCTTGTGATCGATGCCACCATCGGGGTGACCCATCAGGACCAGCGGCTCGCCGAACGGGTCGATGCCTCCGGCTGCCCAATCGTGGTGCTGCTGAACAAGTGGGAGGAACTCGAGCCCGAGGAACGCGATCGGGTCGCTGTCGACGTAGGGGACCGGCTGCGTTTCATCGGCGACTCCCCGGTGCTGAAGATCTCCGCACTGACCGGCAAGGGCGTGCACAAGCTGCTGCCGAAGCTCGGCGACGCCATCGAGGACTATCGGACCCGTGTCCCCACGGCCACGGTGAACCGGATGATGCGCGATGCCCAGGTGGCCCAGCCCGCACCGCACGGGGCCCGGGTGCTCTATGCCACCCAGGGTGCCAGCCATCCGCCCACCTTCACGTTGTTCACCAACAAGGACCTGCCGCTGACGTATCTTCGCTACCTCGAGCGGTACATCCGCGAGGGGTGCCAGCTGGGCTCGACCCCGATCAAGCTGCGGGTCCGCCGCCGGGCCTGAGCGGGGCCGGCGAGTCGGGGCCCGCGTGGCGGGCGCGGAGGACGGTCGAGATGCCAGACTCCGGGGGTGACCGACCTCAGCGACGCACCGAGCGAGCAACACCTCTCCGACGCCGGTTCGCTGGCCGCCGCCGCCCAGCGGGCCCTGCAGGGCAACCTGCACCGTGAGGGCGAGAAGCTGGCCCGTCAGAACAAGCTGTTCGTACGCGACCGGCTCGCCCTGCTGCTCGACCCCGGCTCCTTCGTCGAGGACAGCCTGCTGGCCAACGCCTCGGCGGTGGACCTGCCGGCGGATGGTGTGGTGACCGGAACCGGCACGATCGATGGCCGGCCGGTGGCGGTGATGGCCAACGACCCCACGGTCAAGGCCGGCTCCTGGGGTGCCCGCACCGTCGAGAAAATCATCCGGATCACCGAGCTGGCGTTGCGCAACGAGCTGCCGATGTTCTGGCTGGTCGATTCGGCCGGGGCCCGGATCACCGACCAGGTCGAGCTGTTCCCGGGTCGGCGCGGTGCGGGCCGCATCTTCTACAACGAGGTCAAGCTGTCGGGCCGGGTGCCACAGATCTGCTGCCTGTTCGGGCCCTCCGCAGCAGGTGGGGCGTACATCCCGGCGTTCTGCGACGTCGTAATCATGGTCGAGGGCAACGCCTCGATGTACCTCGGTTCGCCTCGTATGGCCGAGATGGTGATCGGCGAGCTGGTCTCGCTCGAGGAGATGGGCGGGGCGCGGATGCACGCCACCGTGTCCGGCTGCGGCGATCTGCTCGCCGAGGACGACGAGGATGCTCTCGACCAGGCGCTGGCGATCTTCAGCTACCTGCCTTCCTCGTGGCGTGAGCAGCCTCCGCAGTACGTGCCAGCCGAGCCGTCTCGGGTTCTCGACGCCTCGGTGGTGCCGGCGGAGGAGAGCCGCGGCTACGACATGCACGACGTGATCGACGGGCTCGTCGACGCTGACAGCTTCTTCGAGATCAAGCCGCTGTTCGCTCCCGAGCTGGTCATCGGCTTCGCTCGCCTCGACGGGCATCCGGTCGGCATCGTTGCCAACAACCCGATGCAGAAGGGCGGTGTGCTCTTCGTGGACTCAGCGGACAAGGCCGCCCGGTTCATCTGGTGGTGCGATGCGTTCAACATCCCGCTGGTGTTCCTCGCCGACGTTCCGGGCTTCATGATCGGGACCGACGTGGAGCGTCAGGGCATCATCCGCCACGGGGCAAAGATGATCACCGCGGTGTCCGAGGCCACCGTGCCGAAACTGTCGATCATCGTGCGCAAGTGCTACGGGGCCGGCCTGTACGCCATGTCCGGCCCGGCGTTCGACCCCGAGGCCACCATCGCCCTGCCGACCGCCAAGATCGCGGTCATGGGCCCTGAGGCCGCGGTGAACGCGGTGTACGCCAACCGCATCGCCGCCATGACCGACCCGGTGGAGCGCGACGCCTGGGTGGCCGAGCAGCGCCGGCTCTACGAGGAGGACGTCGACATCCTGCGCCTGGCCTCGGAGCTGGTCATCGACGCCATTATCGACTTCAAGGACCTGCGGACGGAGTGCATCCGCCGTATCGAGCGGGCACGCAAGCGGGATCGTTCCTTCTCCGACCGCCGCCACGGCGTGCCCCCGGTATGAGTGTCGATGCCCTGGTGTGATCCCTGCGAGCGGTTCTTCAACCCCAACACCCTGCACGAGGACGGGACCTGTCCGCAGTGCGGCACGAAGCTGGCCGAGCCGGGGGCGCAGACGCAGGGCGTACCGGCCAAGGGCTGGCGTTCGGTGCCGTGGCACTTCTGGCTGGTGATCGCCGCCCTGGTGCTGTATTTGGGCGGGCGGGCGGTGCAAGGCGTGCTGTGGGTGATCGGCCGGTTCTGAGCCGGTGCGCGGGATGCGACCGGGGCCGTGGGCAGAGGACCCCGGGCCCGTCGTGCCGATCAGGTGGGGACGGCGTCGATGAACCGCAGTGCGGCGTCGATGAAACGGAAGTCCTTGACCGTGCCGAAGTGGTCGGCCTTGCGCAGGTTCAGGAACGTGGCGTTGGGCAATGCGTCCACCAGCGGATCGGCCGGTGCGGCGAAGTCCTGGTCGCCGAGCACCACGAGCACCGGGTTGGTCACGTTGGCGAGGCCCTCGACGGTGACCGGCAGGGCTCGCTTACGTCGGGTGAGCGCGGCGAGCGCGGCGCGGTCGATTTCGGGGGAATCGGCGAGCTGGGCGAAATAGGCCGACGTGCGGTCCTCGGGGTCGGGGTCTCCGGCGACCCCACGGGCGATGGCGCGGGAGCGTTCCTCGTCGTGTTCGAAGAGGTTGGCGCCGACGCCGGCCACCACGATCTTGCGGAATCGGGCCGGGTTCTCGATGGCCAGCGCCAGGGTGGTGCGGGCCCCGAGCGAGAAGCCGATGATGTCGACTGGCTCGTCGGGCAGCTGGGCGGCGACGAGGGCCTCGAGCTGCTCGTAGGCCTCTGGGTCGTGGGGCTTGTCGGCGGCACCGTGACCGAGCAGGTCGATGGCCAGGACGGGCCTGCCGGCCTCCTTGATCAGCTCGATCCAGCCGTTCTCCCCCCAGGTGCGGGCCGCCGAGGTGGCGAAGCCGTGCAGCAGGACGACGGGTGTTGCGCTCATGGCTTCACCGTTTCCGTTTCGTCGATCGTGTCGGGTTGCGGGCAGGGCCGGACGGGCCTTGCCCCAGCGGGCAACCTAGCCGCGGCGCGTCGACGCCGCCGGATGGCCGCTACCGTGGCAGCCCGTGGGGGAGCGGCTGGTGATCGACGCACGTTGTGCCATCGACGCAGACGAGTTGTTGTGGCGGTTCGAGCCGTCGGGCGGTCCGGGTGGCCAGCACGCCAACCGGTCCCACACCCGCGCCGTGGTGTCCTTCGACATCGCCGCGTCGCCGAGCCTGAGCGAGGCCCAGCGGGCACGGCTGCGGGCGCAGGTCGGTGACGTGTGCTCCGTGGCGGCGGATGACGAACGCTCGCAACGCCGCAACCGCGATCTGGCCCAACGACGGCTGCAGCAGCGCCTGGCCGATGCGCTGTACGTGCCGCCGCCGCGACGGCGCACCCGGCCTACGGCAGGATCGGTGCGTCGTCGGCTGGCCGACAAGACCGAGCAATCCGAACGCAAGGTCGCCCGCCGCCGGGTGCGCCCCGAGGACTGAGCCAGCCCGCTGTCACCCCGCCGGCCGGGAGAAGCGGGGTCTGTGCGGTCCATCGGCCCCGGCGAATCGGCCCGCTGGTTCGCCGGGCGCAGCGAATCGACGTCGATTCGCCCCGAGGCGCCGCGATTCGCCGCAGTCCGCCGCCGCCGGCGCAGGTGTCCGGCGGCGGGCCGATGTTGCGGCCGGTCAGTACCCGGCTTGCTTGTCGACCACGCCGACGAGCTCCTCGCCCCGCTTGAACCGGCCGATGTTGTCGACGAAGCGGGCGATGTTCCGCCCGGCGCGCAGCTGGCTCGCGCCGGCGGTGTGCGGGGTCATGGCCACGTTGTCGAAGCCCCAGATAGCGTGGTCGGCCGGCAGCGGCTCGCCGTCGATCACGTCGAGTGCCGCCCCACCGAGGCGACCGCTCTCGAGCGCCCGCACCAGCGCATCGCCATCGACGACCTCGCCCCGGGTCACGTTGACCAGAATGGCGCCGGGCTTCATGGCGGCGAAGGCGGCGTCGTCGAACAGCCGGCTGGTGACCTCGGTCAGCGGGCAGCAGATCGCCACCACGTCCGACGCCGCAAGCAGTTCGCCGAGCCGGCTGGTCGGCCACACCTCGTCGAGCCCGTCGCCGCCGGGGACCGCCATCTCGTCGAGGGCGAGCAGTTTCATGCCGAAGCCGGCAGCGCGGCGGGCCATGGCCCGGCCGGTGCCACCGAAGCCGACGATGCCCATGGTCAGGCCCTCGAGCTCGATTTCCTTGGCCCGCATCGCCTCGCGCTGCGGCCAGGCGTCGGTCCCGAGCTTGATGGCGGTGTGGATCTGGCGGGTCAGCGCCAGCAACAGGCCGAAGCCGGTGTCGGCCAGGTGCCCTCCGACCAGGCCTTTTTCGCCGGTGAGGATCACGTCGCTCTGCTTGAATGCCGGGTACATGAACATGTCCACGCCCGACGCGGTGGCATGGACCCAGCGCAGCTTGGGGGCGGCGGCCAGCAACCGTTCGGGGAGCACCCCGAGGATGACGTCGGTGTCCGCAGCATGCGGCACGGCGTCCTTCACCCCGTTGACCAACTCGACCACCGAGCCCTCGCCGGCGGCGTCACGGATCGACTGCATCTCCGCGTCGGTGACCGACGGCAGGGTCAGCCCCGTCATCACGAGAACCTTCATATGAACCGCACCTCCACTGTGCCGACGCCCGAGAACTCGCTGCGCCAGGTTTGTCCGGCTTCGGCCGGGAACCGTCCGACCGCTCCGGTGATGATCTTCTGTCCCGGTTCCAGTGCCAGGTCGTAGTCGGCCAGCGCGCGTGCCAACAACCCGATGGACACGTAGTGGTCGTCGACGTGGTCGCCGGCCCGCTGGCGCAGCACCGGGGTGGCCACGCCGTCGGCCCCGGCCCAACTCATGGAGACCTCGACGTCGGCGAGGTCGAACCCGGCTTGGTGCAGGTCGGCGGGCGAGCCGCCACTGCCCTCGACGATGCCCCAGTTGTACATTCGCGCCGCGGCGCCCATGGCCAGGTCGGGCCGCAGCGTGCCGGGCTGGCGCTGGTTGATCTCGTAGCCGGCGGACACGGTGGCCAACGCGTCACGGACCTCGTCGCCGGTCAGGTCCCGGCCGAAGAGCCGTTCGCCGATGGTGAAGCACAGCTCGGTCTCGACGGCGGCGCGGGGGATGGCGGCGACCTCGACCGATGCGCCACTCGCCAGCACGTGGTCGGCGTCGAGGTAGCCGAAGGGCCGTACGTCGACGCCGCCGAACTGCTCGCGGGCCCGCGCCGAGGTCAGTCCCACCTTCCAACCCGCCAGCACCGCTCCCTCGGCCTGGTGCAGACGCAGCAGGCGGACCTGCAGCGCCAGACCCTCGTCGTAGGAGACCCCCTCGAGCATCGGCGGAAAGCGGTCGCCCTCCTGAACAGCGGCCCACAACCGGGGGGCGAGGTCGTCGAGTTGGGCGGCGGTCAGCGACATGAGCGCGCACACTACGCTCCGCGGACGAGCGCCGCTCACAGCATGCGGCCGCTGCCGTCCAGCGCCCCAGGAGCCGACGATGCCCACCGAGCAACCCCGACGGACCATCTGTGTCATCCCCGGCGACGACGCCGCGCCCGAGGCCATGGACGCCACGATGGTGGCCCTGCGGGCCTTGGACCTTCCGTTGCACTGGGACATCGTGCCGATCGGGGCGGAGCTGGCCTCGATGCCCGAGGTCGAGCGTGAGCAGTTCCTGCGCGATCACATCGATGCGGCCGATGGGGTGCTGTTCGGCTCGACCAACGGCACCACCGGTGGCGTCACCTACATGCGTTGGGGGAAGCGAACCTTCGCCAACGTGCGGCCCATCCGCTGGCGGCCGGGGTACCGCTCGCCGCTGGCCGACCCATCGGGCATCGACTACGTGATCGTGCGAGAGAACCTCGAGGACGCCTACATCGGGATCATGGGTGACGTGGAGGAGATCCGCCGTGCCGGCCTGGCCGGTCCCCGCGCCCGCCTGGCCTACGAGGGCGAGGGTCGTTACGCGGTGAAGATCATCACCCGGCAGGGCACCGAGAACGTCGCACGCTTCAGCCTGGACCTGGCCCGCAAGCGCCGGGGCAAGCTCACGGTGTCGGCCAAGACGAACATGTTGCCCAAGACCGACCGGTACTTCTGCGAGATCGTCGCCGAGGTCGCCCAGGACTATCCCGACGTGGAGTTCGAGCAGTTCATCATCGACGACATGGCCCATCGGCTGGTGCTGCGTCCCCACGGCCTCGACGTGGTGCTGCTGCCGAACCTCTACGGCGACGTCCTCTCCGACGAGGGTGCGGCGACGCTCGGCGGCATGGGCCTGGCGCCGTCGGGCTGCTACGGGCACGACTTCGCCTACTTCGAGTCGGCGCACGGCACTGCGCCCGACATCGTGGGCCGGGGCATCATCAACCCCACCGCCACCATGCTGTCGGCAGTCATGCTGCTCGAACATCTGGGCCTGGCCGACGCCGCCGGGCATCTCGATGCCGCAGTGAGCGAGGTCTACGCGGCGGGCGAGGCCCTCACCCCCGACCAAGGCGGAACTGCCGGTACGGCCGATTTCGCCGCCGCGGTGGTGGCATTGCTGCGCCGCTAGCGGATGGCCGCGCCGATGCGCGCGGCGTGACCACGCCGGGAGCGGTATCGTACAGGGGCAAGCAGCGGGTCCTGCGGGTCCCGCCAGTCCGGGGGGACCGGGCGTCGAGCCGGCTGCGAGCCGAACCCGTGCGGGTCCGGGAGCATCGGGGAGCGCTCCTCCCGTCGGGTCGAACCGGAGAAAGGCCTGCACTGTGAACGATCGGCATCGGGGTGTCCCGGAGATGCAGCGCACCGAGGGGCAGGCCGCGGAGCTGCCCATCGACGGGGTCCGGGCGTTCGCTTCGACGGCCCTCACCGCAGCCGGGATGCTTCCGGCCGACGCCGAGACGGTGGCCGGGAACTTCATGTGGGCCGACCTACGCGGGGTCGACACCCACGGTGTGCAGCGCCTGTCGTGGTACTTGAACTGGTTCGAGCAGGGTATCTGCAACCCGGCCGCCCAGCTCGAGATCCTACGGGAGCGACCGACGATGCTCTCCGGCGACGGCCACCACGGGCTCGGCCAACTCGTCGCGACCCGCTTCATGGAGAAGCTCATCCCGAAGGCCAAGGAAACCGGGATGTGCATCGGCGTGATCCGCAACAGCAACGACTGGGGCTGTGGCGGCTGGTACCCGAACCTGGCGGCCACCGCCGGGCTGGCGTGCGTGGCCACCACCACGTCGATTCCCAACCTGGCCCCCTTCGGTGCCCGCACCCGCCTCTACGGCAACAACCCGATCGCCTTCGCCTTCCCCCGGCGCAGCGGCCCGCCGATCCTGCTCGACATGGCACTCACCCCGGTGGCGCTCGGCAAGGTGCTGCGGGCCCAGGCCGAGGGCACCGAGCTACCGGCCGAGTGGGGCTTCCGGGACCGCGACGGCAATCCGACCACCGATCCGGGTGTGGCCATGAAGGGCATCATCCCGGCCATCGGCGGCTACAAAGGCACCGGCCTGGCGATGATCACCAACATCCTCGCCGGGGTGTTGTCCGGCTCGGCCCATTCGGCTCAGGTCGAGGTCGGCCGCCGTGGCCAGTTCTTCCTGTTGATGGACCCCGACGTCATCCACCCGGAGGGCGCCGAGGCCTACTTCGATGCGATGGAGGACCTTGTCTCGCAGGTCCGGGCGGTCGAGGTGTTGCCCGGCCAGTCCGTGTTCCTGCCCGGTGAACCGGAGCAGAAGCAGCTCGAGGCCCGCTCCGCCGCGGGCCGCATCCGGTACCCCGCTTCGGTGATCGACGGTATGCGCAAGGTGGCATCCCGTCTGGGTATCGCGTTCGATTTGGCCTAATGACGACCGATTGATGACAGTTCACGACACGACAGAGCGGCACGCTCTTCGATCAGGGGGTTCCGGAATGCGCTACTACTCATGTGATTCCCATGTGGTGGAGGCCCGGGAGGTTTTCGAGGGTCTCGAGGACCGCTTCGGGTCCCGTGCGCCGCGGGTGGTGCACAACTACAAGGACAAGCCGGGCGACTGGATCGTGCTGCCCGGTACCGCACCGGTTCCGGTGGGCCGTCTGGGCATCGCCGGCAACAAGCTCGGTGAGCCGAAGACCGAGGAGAAGATCGCTCGGGGTTACGAGGGGCTCAACCCCGGCGTGAAGGATCCCCACGCCCGTCTCGAGGAGCAGGTGCTCGACGGCATCGTCGGCGAGGTCATGTACCCGTCGTTGAACATGTTCACCTTCGCGATCAAGGACCGCGACGTGGTGTCCGCGGTGTTCGAACGCCACAACGACTGGGTGTTCGACTACTGCAGCGCCAACCCGGAGCGTCTCATCGGCATCGGCTGTCTCGGCCTGCCCGACGTCGAGATCGCCCTGGCCGAGATGACCCGGGCCGCCACCAAGGGCGTGCGTGGGTTCGCCATCCCCGCCCACGTCTCGCCCGACCGTCCCTACAACCACCCCGACTTCGACCCGTTCTGGGCTGCAGCGCAGGACTTCGGGGTGCCGCTGACGATGCACATCTTCACCGGCGAGACCTTCGACGGTGGCATGCCGAAGCACTGGGGTACCCCCGGCGGCACCATCAAGGGCTACACGATGGCCCACACGACGGCGGTCAACACCATGATCGACCTCATCTGCGGCGGTGTGCTCGAGCGCTTCCCGCGCCTGAAGTTCGTCATCAGCGAGTTCGAGACCGGCTGGCTGGCCCACACCCTGCAGCGCCTCGACCACGCCATCTACCGCACCCCGAAGTTCGCGGTCGACTACCTGACCATGAAGCCGTCGGAGTACTTCCACCGCAACTTCTACGCCACCTTCGAGGACGACGCCGCCGGCATCGCCACCCGTCACCTCATCGGGGTGAAGAACCTGCTGTGGGGCAATGACTACCCGCACCACGACTCGATCTGGCCGCACTCGATGGCCACGCTGGAGAGCTGTATGGCCGGCGTCCCCGAGGACGAGAAGGAGATGATGGTGTGGTCGAACACCATCGATCTGTACGACATCGACATCTCGAAGTTGCCGGTCCTCGCCGGCTGATCGTCGCCTGAGCTTCCGGGTGCAGGTTGAACGTGCGCAGCCCCGCCCATCGGGCGGGGCTGCCTCGCGCCGGGCCGGCACCGGGCAGCGGGCCGGCACCGGGCAGCGGGGCGGTAGGGTTGGCAGGTCATGCGCGTCTATACCGTGCCGAACGCCATCTCGTTTCTCCGACTGCTCTGCGTGCCCATCTACCTGGTCCTGTTGTTCGGCCGGGAGAACCGAGCGGCCGCCGCCTGGCTCCTCGGGGTGTTGGGCATGACCGACTGGGTCGACGGCTATCTGGCGCGACGCCTGAACCAGGTGTCGGAGTTGGGCAAGGCCCTCGATCCGATCGCCGATCGCCTGGCTCTGGTGGTGGGTATCGGCTCGATCCTGTGGCTCGGTGCGGCGCCGCTGTGGGTGGCGGTGCTGGCCCTGGCCAGGGAGGTCACGGTGTCGGTGGCCGTGTTGATCCTCGGGGCGATGGGGGCCAAGCGGCTGAACGTCACCTGGTGGGGCAAGACCGGCACGTTCCTGCTGTACTTCGCTTTTCCCATGTGGCTGGGCAGCACCTCGACGCTGAGCTATGCGCCTATGTTGGGGGCGCTGGCCTGGTTCTTCGCCCTGCCCGGCCTGGCGGCGGCCTACTACGCCGCCTTCCAGTACCTGGGTCTGAGCCGACGGGCGCTCGCGGAGGGCCGGGCGGAGCGGCAGGCGCGCACGGCACCGTCGCTCTGACGGTCGCCCCGACGGACCGCAAGGCCCTCGGGCGACCCTAGAGTGCTGGCCATGAAGGCCGTCATCATGGCTGGTGGCGAGGGCTCGCGCCTTCGGCCACTCACCTCCAATCTGCCTAAGCCGATGATGCCGCTGGTCAATCGGCCGATGATGGAGCATGTGGTCAACCTGCTGGCCCATCATGGCTTCGACGAGATCGTGGTCACCGTCGCCTATCTGGCCTCGGCGATCCGCAACTACTTCGGTGACGGGTCCCAGTTCGGGGTGCGGATGGTGTACGCCACCGAGGAGTCGCCGCTCGGGACCGCAGGTTCGGTGCGTAACGCCATGGACGAACTCCAGGAACGGTTCCTGGTCATCAGCGGTGACGTGCTGACCGACATCGACCTGTCGGCGATCTGGGCCAGCCACATCGAGAAGGGCGCGCTGGCCACCATCGCGTTGACCCCGGTGGACAACCCGCTCGAGTTCGGCATTGTGATCACCCGGGAGGACGGCTCGATCGAGCGGTTCCTCGAGAAGCCGTCGTGGGGCCAGGTGTTCTCCGACACCATCAACACCGGAATCTTCGTGCTCGAACCGGAGATTTTCGATTACATCCCGGTGGGCCGCCCGGTCGACTTCTCCTCGGAGGTCTTCCCCCACCTGCTCGAGGACGAGCGCCCGCTGTACGGCGCCGTCACCGAGGGCTACTGGGAGGACGTCGGCACCCTGGGGGCGTACGTCGCCGCCCACAAGGACATCCTCGACGGCAAGGTCGCGGTGGAGATCCCCGGGTTCCGCCTCGCCGACGGGGTGTGGCTGGGGGAAGGCTCCGAGATCGACCCGTCGGCCCTGATCGAGGGTCCGGCCATCATCGGCGAGAACTGCCGCATCGGCGCCGGCGTGCGCGTGGGCGAGTACACCGTGCTCGGTGCCAACGTCCGGGTGCGTCGCGACGTCGACCTCGAGCGGGTGGTGATCCACGACAACGCCTACATCGGTGAGGCGGCGCGCCTGCGTGGCACGGTGGTGGGCCGGGCCTGCGACCTGCGCAAGGGCGTGCGCTGCGAAGACGGCTCGGTGCTCGGCGACGAGTGCTTCGTGGCCGACGAGGCCTTCATCGGTGCCGACGTGAAGATCTACCCGTTCAAGACGGTGGAGAGCGGCGCCTTCATCACGTCGTCGATCGTGTGGGAGTCGAAGGGCGCCCGCAGCCTTTTCGGCGCCGAAGGGGTGTCCGGCCTGGCCAACGTGGACATCACCCCCGAGCTGGCCACCCGTCTGGCCTTGGCCTTCGCCACCACGTTGAAGGTCGATTCGACGGTGGTCACCTCGCGGGACTCGTCTCGCTCGGCGCGAATGCTGAAGCGGGCGATGATGGCGGGGCTCAACGCCGGGGGCATCAACGTGATCGACCTCGAGGTGGCCTCGGTGCCGGTCACCCGTTTCCACATCAACACCGGCGCGCCGGTGGGTGGGATGACGATCCGCATCGATGACCGCGATCCGCAGTTGGTCGCCATCCGGTTCTTCGACACTGCCGGTGCCGACATGTCCGAGGATGCCCAGCGCAAGATCGAACGCTACGTCAACCGTGAGGACTTCCGGCGGGTGCTGCCCGGCGAGATCGGTGACATCACCTTCGCCCCCCGGGCGCTGGAGAACTACGCCATCTCTCTCGAGGAGACCGTCGACATCCGCACGATCCGTTCCAAGGCCTTCAAGGTGGTCATCGACTACTCCTACGGCTCCGCCGCCATGGTGATGCCGAACCTGTTCTCCAAGCTCGGCGCCGACGTGCTGGCGGTGAACCCGTTCGTGTCCACCGCCGGGTTGATTGATTTCGACGCCGAGCAGCACGCCCGGTCGGTCGCCACGCTGGTGCAGGCATCGGGCGCCCACGTCGGGGCGGTCATCGACCCCGACGGCGAGCGGCTCACCCTGGTCGACGACGAGGGACGGGTGCTGACCGCCACCGAGGCCCTGCTGGCCTTCGTCACCCTGGTGTCGGACCGTCTCCTCGGCGACCGCATCGCGGTCCCGGTGGGATCGACCCGTCACGTCGAGGAGATCGCCGCGGGTCGCGGGGTCAGCGTGCAGTACACGAAGATGTCCGGCGCGGCGCTGGCCGACGCCGCGAAGGAGCCCGGAATCGGCTTCGTGGCGAGCCTGGACGGCGGGTTCATTCTGCCCGGCTTCCTGCCGGCGTTCGATGCCGCGGCGGCGCTGGTGAAGCTGCTCGACCTGTTGGCCCATCACGAGGTGTCGCTGTCGAGCGTGGTGGACCGCCTGCCGCGGGCCCATCTGGCGCACGAGACGGTGGTGACCCCGTGGGACGCCAAGGGTGCCGTCATGCGCAGCCTCGTCGAGCAGACCTCCCGGGAGACGGTGCTCGTCGACGGGGTGAAGGTGCTGCACGACGGTGGGTGGGTCCTGGTGTTGCCCGACCCGGAGGAGGCGATCACCCACGTGTATGCGGAGGGCAGCAGCGACGCCGATGCTCGTCGCCTCGCCCGCGAGTACGTTTTGCGGATCCGCCAGCTTGCCCGTTGAGCTCGACCGTGGCCGTCGCCATTCGCGGTGTGCGACGGGCACAACCCTCAACGTGAACCGATAGGTTTGAGCCATGCTTTTCCCCGACGATCTGCGCTACTCGAGCGACCACGAATGGGTTCGCGTCGAGGGTGATGTGATCCGGGTCGGCATCACTGATTACGCCCAGGACGCCTTGGGCGACGTGGTGTTCGTCGACCTCCCGGCCATCGGGACCTCGGCGTCGACGGGCGACTCCTTCAGCGAGATCGAGTCCACCAAGTCGGTGAGCGACATCTACGCGCCGATCGCGGGTGAGGTCGTCGAGGTCAACGTGGCGCTGTCCGATGCGCCGGAGCTGGTCAACCAGGATCCCTACGGCGACGGTTGGATCTGCGTGCTGCGTCCCGCCGATCCCGCGGCGGTGGCCGGCCTGATGGATGCCGCCGCCTACCAGGCGTTGATCGAGGGTTGAGGCGGTGCCCGACTCGGTCTGTCCCCGCTGCGGCCATGCGAATGCGTTGCGATCGAACTTCTGCTCGTCCTGCGGGGTCGAGCTGTCCTCACACCCCGAGGACACGGCGACGCACGTGGCCGTCGTCGCCGATCCGTCGCCTGCGGTCGCGGTGATCGCCGCAGGCCGGGAGGACGGCGTCCTGGTGGTGACGCGTGGGCCCGATGTCGGGTCCCGGATCGGTTTGGGCGGCGGTCGGGTGAGCGCCGGCCGCCATCCCGATTCCGATCTGTTCCTCGACGACGTCACGGTGTCGCGCCGTCACGCCGAGATCCTCCACGACGGGGGCAGGTACGAGCTCGTCGATCTTGGTTCGCTCAACGGCACCTACGTCAACCGGCGGCGGGTCGAACGGGCCGTGCTGCACGACGGCGACGAGGTGCAGATCGGTAGGTTCAAGCTGGTGTTTCACGTCGGTACCGGTGAGGGGTCGTGAGCGTGCCGAATCGTAACCATCTCGCCATCGGCGAGGTTCTCTCGCTGCTGCAGACGGAGTTCCCCGACGTCACCATCTCCAAGATCCGCTTCCTGGAGAGCCAGGGCCTGATCGACCCGGAGCGGACCCCCTCGGGCTACCGCAAGTTCTACGACGACGACCTCGCCCGGCTGCGCTGGATCCTGGCCCAGCAGCGTGATCATTTCCTCCCGCTCAAGGTGATCAAGGACCGTCTCGACGAGGCGATCGCCCTCCAGCTACCCCTCGACGTCGAGCCCGGCCCGGGGTCGACCGAGGCGGAACCGGAGCTGGCCGCCCCTCCTGCGGTGATGGCGTCTGCGGCCCCTCGGGCTGACGCGTCCGCCAACGGGGGTCGGGGGCCGCGCATCAACGTGTTCACAGCGACCGCTACCTCCCGTCCCGACGTGGCCGCCGACGTCGGCCATGTGGCCACCCGCCGGGACCAACCGTCTGCGGCCCCGTCGGGGTCCTCGGGGCTGCCGGATGCGACGACTCCAGCCGCTGCCGGCGAACTTGAGGTCGCCGGTCCGCCGGATGGTCCCGGTGCGCCAGATCTGCCGGGAACCGAGAAGCCGACGGTCGATCTGCCGGATGCGCAGCCCCAGCCTGCTGCAGCCATGGCGGGGCCGCCGCACCCGGCCGTCGCTGACGCGTCGCAGGCGGACACCCGGTCCGATTCGGGTGCTGCCGCCGCGACGCGAGCTGCGATGCCCACCACCGCCGGCAGTCGGAGCCGACGTCGGGCACCCGCCGGGGCCCATCCTTTCGGGGATCTGACCTCCGCCAGCTTCACGATCGAGGAGTTGTCCGCCGCCGTGGGCCTCGCGGTGAGCGACCTCGAGGAGCTCGAACGGTACGGGCTGCTCACCTCCCGGCCCCTCAGCCAGGGTCGCCGGTATGGCGATGACGCCGTCGTAGTGGCCAAGCTGGCGGCTCGCTTTGCGTCCTTCGGGGTGGAGGCACGACACCTGCGCATGTTCAAAGTCGCGGTGGATCGCGAGATTGCCCTCTACGAGCAGATCGTGGCGCCGTTGGCCCGACACCGCCAGGAGGGCGGTGAGGTTGCCACCGCGCGGCGTTGGGCCGACCTCGACCAGCTCGGCGCCGATCTGCGCGACGCCCTGTTCCGCCGGCCACTGTCCTGACGGTCGCAGCCCCTGTCGTTGCCGGACGGACGGCGGATCGGCGTCGGCATCGCTGGTCCCACGTCGTCGAGCGCAGAGCGGTGCAGTAGGGTCAATGGCCGTGGTGGAAGTCGAGTTGCTCGAGGTTCGGGTCGAGATGCCGGGCAACACTCCAGTGGTGTTGCTGCGTGAGCGTGAGGGTGCTCGCCGCCTGGTTCCGATACTCATCGGTGACACCGAGGCCCGTGCCATCGTCTTCGCCCTGGATCGGGTGCAGACCCCACGGCCGATGACCCACGACCTGTTCCGCGACGTTCTCGAAACCCTCGGCGTCGGTGTTCGCCAGATCGTGGTGACTGAGCTGCGCGAGCGCACGTTCTTCGCCGAGTTGCACCTCGTCGAGGGGGAGAACGCCTCGGTCGTGTCGGCCAGGCCGTCCGATGCCATTGCCCTGGCGGTGCGCACCGGTTCGCCGATCTTCGTGGCCGATGCCGTCATCGACGAGGCGGGCTACGTCGAACCCGAACCCGAGCCGGTACCGGAGACGGCCGCCCAGCCGGACGAAGTGATCGCCCAGTTCAAGGACTTCCTCGACAACATCAGCCCGGACGACTTCAAACCCTGACGGTGGGTGGTCATTCGGACGCGCTGCGGGTTTGACGGCTTGGGGTTGAGGTTCGTACCCTGGCCAGGTAACACCTGCGTAATTCCCACCGTGTAATGGTCGGGGGTGCGCCACGTGGAGGAGTCGAGCAGATGAGCCAGCCGGTCGGTAAGGACGAAGCGGGCTATTCGGGACGTCGTGCCGCCGAGATCGTGGGGATCACGTATCGCCAGCTCGACTACTGGGCTCGGACCGATCTCATCCGACCGAGCTTGGTCGATGCCGCAGGGTCAGGTTCCCGGCGTCGTTACTCCTACCGAGACCTTCTCGAGTTGAAGGTGGTCAAGAACCTCCTCGACGCAGGGATCAAGCTCGAATCGGTGCGTGAGGCATTCACCTACCTGCGCGAGCACCTCGGTGAGGACGTGGCGACGGTCAGCCTGGTCATCTCCGGTCGCCGGTCGGTCCTGGTCCGTACCGGTGAGGAGATCATCGATCTGCTGCGCGAAGGTCAGGGCGTGCTCAACATCCTGCCCCTGGCCGGGGTCAAGGACGAGGTCGACGCAGCGATCGTGGAGTTCCCCACGGGTGACGGCCGCACGGCGGACCGCACAGCTGCGGACGCGGCGAACGGGGAGCTCCGGGTCGCCTCGCAGGTCTGACCGTCGTCGGGCCCCTCAGTGGGCGTCGGGCCGGGCTGCCCGCGCCTTGCGGCGAGCGGTCAGGAGACGGGCGACCGCGCTCGAACGAGCGATCTGGCCTTCGGCGACGTAGTGCTCGTGGTTGGCGTCGATGCGGGGCAGGTCGTAGCGATAGTTGACCATCAGCCCGTAAGACTCCCGCATGCCGATCGGTGTGGGGTTGGCGAGCCAGTTCAGCCGCTCGATCTGGGCGCCGTTGGTGAGGTGGAAGTTCGCCACCCGATCGCGTGATCGCCCGGTGCCCTCGCCGACGAGGTACTCGCAGCACAGCCCGACGAGCACGTCGCGCAGCACCCGGCTGGTGGCCGATTCGGTGGTCCAGGGCGTGGAGAGCACCGCTGCGAGGTCGGCCGGCCCGCTGCCACCGTCGGGGCTGACCTCGCCGACGGCGCGGCAGTCCTCGGGGGTGAGCAGCGAGCACTCGGGGTCGCTCAGGGCACGGTCGAGCCAACGGCGGAAGCCGGGGATGGGCGACAGCGTGGCGAACTGGTTGAGCCGGGGTAGGTCCCGGGTGAGATCGGCGACGACCTCCTTGATGAGCACGTCTCCGAGGTTCACCCCGCTCAGGCCGGGCTGACAGGCCGAGATGGAGTAGAAGATCGCCGTGCGGGCCGCCTCGCTGGCGCCGATCGGCGCGCTCACGTCGAGCAGACTGACCACCTCTGCCGCCATGTCCTTGAGCAGCGCCACCTCGACGAAGATCAGCGGCTCGTCGGGCATCCCCGGGTGAATGAACGCGTAACAGCGCCGATCGTGGTCGTCGAGGCGATTCTTCAGATCGTTCCAGCTGGTGATCTCGTGTACCGACTCGTACTCGATGAGCTTCTCGAGCAGAGAGGCCGGGCTGTCCCAGGTGATGCGGCGCAGCTCGAGCAAGCCGGGTGGGAACAGACGGGACAGCACCTGGTGCAGATCCGTGTCCAGCGGGGCGAGTCGAGGCTCGGTGGGCAGCAGGGCCAGCAGCTCCGCCCGCAGGTCCACCGACAGCTTGACACCCCCGGCCAGCCCGCACAGCAGCTCGAAGAGGTGTTCCCAACGAGCCGCGGTGGCTCGCCGCACTCGGGCCAATACCTCGAGTTGGTCCGCCGACAGGCGTGGCTGGTCGTCGGTGGCGCCCGGTTCGCCGTCGGCGATCAGCGCGTGCGCGAGGTCGCCGGCGGCCATTCGCACTACGGCGGGGTCGGGTCCGAACTGGTCGACCAGGAGCAGGAAGAACCGCAGCAGACCGGCCCGGTCCAACGTGACCACAAGGGTGGCCACCTCGGCGGCTCGGGTGCGTACGGTTACGCCGCTGACCCGCGGGTCGAGGCAGGCTTCGATGCGCTCACGCAGCCGCTGCAGTTCCCGGTCGGTGAGGTGCTCAACCGGACGCGAATGACGACGGAACCGCGCCGCGGCCTCTTCGAGGCTCGCCCGGACTCGTTCGAGGGCCACAGATCACTCAGCCGATGCCGGCCGGTACCTCGATCGGATCGCCGCATTGCGGGCAGCTTGCGGTGCGGCGCACGGTCTTGGCGTTGACCAGCAGGAAACACGACGGGCAAGGAAACTCGAACTCTTTGCGTTGGGGGAGTTCGCCGTCATCGGTGACGACGACCTGCGCTTCCTGCTCCTCGTCCTCTTCGTCCTCGTCGTGGGTGGCGAGGCGGTCCTTGAGGATCGTGTCGAGGTCGGCTTCGACGTCGTCGCTCTCCTCCTCTTCCTCCTCCTCCTCCTCATCGGCGCTGCGGGCTCGCGGTCGAGCCGGAACGAGCACGACGTCCTCGTCCTCGTCGTCGACCACGACGCCGGCGTCGCCGTCATCGAGGTCGTCTTCGATGCCCGGATCGAGCTCCTCGTCGAGTTCCAGCTCGTCTTCGTCGGGCTCGAGTTCCTCGTCGAGCTCCTCCTCGGGAGGGCCCTCCTCGAAGTCGGCGCCGATGTCGTCGTCGTCGTCGTCAGTCATGTCTGCCATCCATCGCAGCGTGCCGTGGCCGCCGCCGAACTCTTCGTCCCGGCCACGACGGGCGCATACTAGGGGGTGGCCGTGCCTACACGGCACGATCTCGGTGAATTCCTCGTTGCATGGTCGTTGCCACGTCGGACGAGCCGCGACCCGACGAGGCCCGCCGTCGGGTGCTGACTCGACGCTGTCGGCTCAGCGGTCATCGTCGTTGCGGGCCAGCACGTCGACCGCACGCTGGCGCAACCAGTGATCGGCGATGACCAGACACGTCATGGCCTCGACGAGGGGTACGGCGCGGGGCAGGACGCAGGGATCATGTCGTCCCCGTGCGGCCAGGACGGTGGCCGTACCGTCCCGCTCCACCGTCTCCTGAGGCGACGCGATGGTCGCAGTGGGCTTGAATGCCACCCGGAACACGATGGGCTGACCATTGCTGAGGCCGCCCTGCACACCACCGGAATAGTTGGTTGCGGTGGTCGGCGCACCCCCTGGCCGGGTCGGCGGGACGAACGGGTCGTTATGTTGGCGGCCGGTGAGGCGGGTCCCGGCGAAGCCGCTGCCGATCTCGAAGCCCTTAGCCGCCGGCAACGAGAGCATGGCCTTGGCCAGATCGGCGTCGATCTTGTCGAAGACGGGCTCACCGAGACCGGCGGGGACGTTGCGGGCGACACAGGTGACCACGCCACCGAGCGAGTCGCCGGCCGACCGGGCCTCCTCGATGGCCTGGACCATAGCGGCGGCGGCGGACGGGTCGGGGCAGCGGGTGGGGCCGGCCTCGACCTCATGGCGGGCCAGCGTCGTGACATCGACCTCGGCCTCGATCTCGTGGACCTGCGACACCCAGCCCAGCACCTCGATGCCGGCCACCACCTGCAGCAGCTTGCGGGCGACGGCACCGGCGGCCACCCGACCGATCGTTTCCCGGGCGGAGGAGCGGCCCCCACCCCGGTGGTCGCGGAAGCCGTACTTGGCGTCATAGGTGAAATCGGCGTGGCTGGGGCGATACACGTTACGGAGATGGTCGTAGGCCCCAGGGTTCTGGTCGGCGTTGCGGACCAGCATGCTGATGGCCGTTCCCGTGGTACGTCCTTCGAACAGGCCCGACAAGATCTCGACGGTGTCGAGTTCCTTGCGTTGGGTCACCAGGCGGCTCTGGCCCGGGCGGCGGCGGTCGAGATCCTGCTGGACCTCGGCCACGTCGAGTTGCAGCCGTGGCGGGCACCCGTCGACGATGACCCCCACGGCAGGTCCGTGGGACTCACCGAAGGTGCTGACCCGGAACGTTTGGCCGAAGTTGGAGGACATGGGCGTGAAAGCGTAGTGCGCATCGCCGCGCAGACGCATCGTTCGGCGCGTGGCGCCCGCCGACGGCACCTCACACGTAGCGCAGGACCACCGGGTCGCCGTAGCGCGCCCAGTTCCACAAGTAGACGGCATCGGAACGACGCTGGCGGACGCAACCCGAGCTGCGGAACGAGCCCAGTTCGCTCTCGGACTGCAGCGGGGTACCGTCGGCGAACTGCGGGATGGTGTGGAACCCGTACCCGACGCCGGCGGGATGGAAGGCCACGAAGTACTCCATGGTGATCCCGTCGTGGCCGGCATCGGCGTAGCGCTGGAAGGCGTACATGGCATAGGTACCCTCGGAAGGGTCGAGATATTTGCCGGAGACCAGGTAGGTGCGGTCGACCAAGCCATTGTCCCCGACCAGCCACACCCGTTGGGACAGGTTGGCGTAGACGATGCGGCGACCGCTGCCACTGCCGGGCGGTGGCATGGGCGGCAGCTCCCGGCAACCGAGGTCACTGTGATCCGGGCCCGGCCCGACGCCGAGGGCGTAGGCGCACACATTGAGGATGTCCTCGTCCGCCCCGAAACGCAGGGAGAACGCAGCTGTGCCCCCCATCAGGGGGTACGCCGTGGCGACGTCGCCGCGGTAGCTGTTGGCGAGCGTCTCGCCGGCGAAGCGGTTGTTGGCATAGACGTGGATACGCAGGGGGGTGGACGTGTCGGCGTCGAGCGCCCAACCGGATGCCACGACGTCGCGGGTGCCGGGCACCCGTTGTACAGCGTCCAGCCAGCCGAAGGGATCGTGGGTGACGTTGACCGAACGACAGCCGAGCAACGTGTTCGGGGCGGCCGCCCCGATGTTGATGCCGTAGGCGCAGAACGTGTGACGTCCATCGGGCGTGGCGTAGATCTTGGCAAAGCCGTGCGCGGCGCCGCTCGCCGGATGGAGCGCCGCGACGTCCGGCCGGTTGCCGTCCGCCCGGTAGGCGTCGAGGAACGCCCCGTCGCGGTAGACGTGGATGTCGATGGAGGCCCGGGTGTCTCCGTCGATGACCCAGCCGCTCACGAGTACGCCGGACTGGCCCGAGGTGACCTGGTCGACGAAACCGAACGGTGCGTTCAGGACGCTCTGCGCCCCAGCAGGCGCCGCCGCCATGATCATGACGGCCAGCAGCAGCAAAGCCACGGCGCCCAGACCGACGAGGGCCCGACAGCCTCTCGACAGCAATCCGCTCTGCGTGTCACCCCTGATGGCAACGCGTCCCGAGGCCGGACAGTCCGGACCGAGTCTTCGTCCCAACCTCACGAGCGACCGCGCTGCGGCGCCATCCCGGCCCAAACGGCCACTTTCCGTGGTGATTCGATTACCTGGAGACCCGGTGGCGCGTCGATCGGGTGGTCGGGCAACCGGCCCGGGGACGCGTTGCCATCGGGAGCCGAGGGGGCGGCGCAGGCGTGACGCCGGACTCAGCCGGTGAAGAAGCCGCCGTCGGGGTGCAGCAGTTCGCCGGTGAAGTAACTCGACTCGTCCGAGGCCAGGAACAGGGCGGTGTTGGCGATCTCCACCGGCTCGCCCAGCCGGCCCATCGGGATGGCGGCCATGAACGGGCCGAGCAGTTCGGGTGGCATCTCGGTCAGCGCCGCGGTCATGTTGGTGCTGACGTACCCCGGGCCGATTGCATTGACCCGGATCCGGCGGGGGGCGAGCACCCGGGCGGCGATCTTGGTCAGCATCCAGACCCCGGCCTTGGAGACGTTGTAGGGGACCGGACCGGTGTCGGAGCGGGCCATGATCGACGCGACCGTGATGATCGAGCCCGGCCGCTCGGCCTCCACCAGATGGGCGGCGACCGCCTGAACGGCGAGCAGGGTGCCGGTCAGGTTGACGTCGAGCACCGCCTGGAACTCGTCGACGGAGAGCTCCAGGAAGGGGACCCACGGAGTCGTCACGTGGTCCACCCGGTCCAACATGCGCTTGCGGGAGGCGTCGAGGTCGCCGCTGCGGTAGCCGCCGTGGCTCACCCCGGCGGCGGTGAGCAGCACGTCGATGTGCCCGAACCGTTCGAGGGCGCCGGCCACCATGGCCTCGTTGTCGTTGCGGCTGGTCGCATCGAGCGGGACGAACACCGCCGAGCCGCCTGCCGCCTCGACCAGGGACACGGTCTCGAGTGCCGGGCCCTCGAGTACATCGGCGACGACGATGCCCACAGCGCCCTCCTCGGCGAAACGGACCGCGCTGGCCCGACCGAGCCCGTTCCCGCCGCCGGTGATCACGGCGACCTTCCCGTCCAACCTGCCTGCCATCTGCCCGTCCTCCATGTGGCGACCCGAGGGCACGGTACCCCAGGTCGAGTTGCCCTGTCGGGCACTCCTCCGCCCGGCGGGACGCGGCTTTCCCCGCGTTGGGCTATCAACGCTCGGCGGTGGACGGTCGACCATGCCCGAGTGACCCGATCTGCACGTCCCGTCCTGGCTATCGCCCTAGTTGCCACGCTCGCCGCCTGCGGGCAGTTCGGTTCGTCGTGGCAGAACGATGTGCGCGGGTCCTCCACCCGAGTCGGCCCGGCCGAGGAGGTTGCCACGGAGGTCGACGAAAGCTCCGCACCGCTGTGGGCCTACGCCGGTGAGCACGGCCCGGAGACGTGGGGCAAGGCCTCGCCCGGCTGGAAGGCGTGCGAGAACGGCCGGGAACAATCACCGCTCGAGCTCAGCAAGGCGACGCGCTATCAGCCGTCAGCGGACGCTGCGGCGGCCGGGGCAAGCGGTGAGCAGAAGATCGCCTTGTCGTACCGACCGTCGGCCTTCACCACGGTGGATAGCGGCAAGTATCTGCGTATCGATTTCGCCGATGCGGGCTCGATGGTCATCGACGGCGATGCCTATGTGTTGCGGGAACTGCGTTTCCACACCCCGGGCGAGCACAGCCTCGGCGGAGTCCGCTACCGCGCCGAGTACCAACTGGTGCATCGCAACGCCACGGACGAGGTGGCGATCGTCGCAGTGATGGTCCAAGGTGGGGCGGAAAGCAATGCGCTGGCTGCGGTTGCAGCGTCGCTGCCTCAACCCGGTGGGCAGCGTCCCGGAGTCGGCTTGATCGACCCCACATCGCTGGTTCCGCAGAACTGGACGATGGTTCGCTACGACGGCTCGCTGACCGAGCCCCCGTGCACCGAACGCGTGCGCTGGCATGTGATGCTGAACCCCCAGACCATGTCGTCGAGCCAGATCGAGGCGCTCGCCACCCGGTTCCCCGGCAGCGCCCGCCCGGTGCAGGACGCCAACGGTCGCCGGGTCGTGGTCGAGATCGATTCGCTGACGGGGGTCGTCAAGCAGGAGCCGGCTGCAGAGCAATCGGCGGAGACGCCCACCACCGAGGCGGGCAAGGTCAAGGCCTGAGCGACTCCGCACCGCAGGTTCGCGTTGCAGTCGGCCGCGGTCGGGCGTTGCGTTGCAGTCCGGTCGCCCGACGCGCTCAGGCGGCCTCGGCGGACACCGCGCGTACAAGGTCGATGGCCCTGCCGAGCGTGTCGAGCCTTTCCGTCATCGTGACGCCCTCGGCCTGCAGCCGCAGGGTGGTGATCCCGGCCCTGCGGTAGGCTCGCACCCTCTCGGCAACCTCGACGTCGCTGCCGACCAGGGTGGTGCCGATCACCATCTCGTCGGGTACCCGGGCGATCGCCTGGTCTCGCCTGCCGTCGAGCCACAGGCGGGCGATCTCCTCGCAGGCGTCGCCGAACCCGGCGCGCACGAACGCTTCCCGGTAGAAGTTGTTCCGGCGCGACCCCATGGCACCCACCGGGAACGCGACACCCGCCCGGAAGCGGTCGAGCAGCAGACCGCGATCGCCGAAGGCCACCGAGCCCCCGACCTGGAGGTCGATCTGGTCGAGCGTGCGCCCTGCCGCGGCGGCGCCTTCGGCGATGGGCCCGATCAAGACCTCGGCAGCCTCGGGCACGAAGGAGGTGCCGACCCAGCCGTCGGCCACCGCGCCGGTGTAGCGCAGGGCCTGAGGGCCAAGCGTCGCCAGGTAGATCGGGATATTGGGGTTGCCGGGCTGGGCCAGGCGCAGCGCCTTGCCCTCACCGCCGGGCCGGGGCAGGACGTACTGCTTGCCGTCGTAGACCAGCTTCTCGCCGGCGAACGCCAGCTTGACGATCTCGAGGTGTTCGCGTAGGCGCTCGAGGGGACGGGCGAAGGGCTGGCCGTTGAGCCCCTCGACGACCTGCGGTCCGCTGGCGCCGAGGCCGAGCACGAAGCGGTCCTGCGACACGGTGGCCATGGTCAGCGCCGTCATGGCCGTCATCGACGGGGCGCGGGCCGAGATCTGCATGATGCCGCTGCCGAGCTGGATGCGGTTGGTCACCGCGGCGAGATACGCCAGTGGGACCACGGCGTCCTGGCCCCAGGCCTCGGCCGACCACACGATGTCGGCCCCCAGCCGTTCCGCCTCGCGAACGAAGCTCACCTGGTCGACGAAATCGTTCGTGCGGCCCGACGCCGCCCCACCGATGCTGATGGCGATTCGCATGGCCGTGGCCGTCCTTCCCCGGTGCAGGCCCCGGTGCGGTGGCCGCGTCCGCACCGTAGTCGCCACCGCAGCGATAGTTAGGGTGCGGGTCGTGCACGCCGATCCGCCCGTGGGTTCCGTCGAGTCCTTCGTCGCCGCCGACGACGGGACCAAGCTGTGGATCGACACGACATCGTCGGCGCGGCCGACCTCGACGGTTCGGCCGCTGCTGGTGCTCGCCTCGCCCGGTGGGCGCAACAGCGCCTACTGGCCGTCGTCGTTGGTGTCGCAGCTCGCAGCGGGCGGACTCGACGTGGTGCGGGTCGACTGGCGGGGGCAGGGCCGCAGCGACTGGCCACCGGACCCGCTCGATGCCGACGTCCTCGTCGACGACCTCGACGCCATCGCCACGGTGGTGCTCGGACAGGGTGAGGTCGGACAAGCTGCCCGTCCGCTCTACGTGGCCGGTGTCGGGCTCGGCGGGTGGGTGGCCGCCCGCCTCGCCCGGCGGCAGGCGGCGCGCGGCCGGCGTCCCGCCCGCCTGGTATTGATGGGGACCTCGGGGTGGTACAGCGATCCGGCGATGCCCGGCCCCACCGAGCCGACCGTCGTGGCCCTGGTGCTGCGGCGCCGAGGTGGTGGCCCGGCCGAACTGGCGAGGGCGCTGAGCCGCGAGGTGGCGGTCGAGGAGGCCCGTCCCGGCCCGCTCGACGGTGCACGACGCCTGTCCGAGGCGCGTCGCTGGATCGCCCACGGCTTCAACGCCGAGGACACGCACCGGCTGTGCTGGCTCGGTGCGGCGTCGCTGTGGGAGGAGCTCGACGGGCTGGCCGACGACGTCGTGGTGATGCACGGCGCCGCCGATCCGGTCGTGCCCCAGGCGCACGGCGAGCGGCTCGCGGCCGCTGCCGGCGCGGTGCTCGAGGTGTTGCCTGGGGTTGGTCATCACCTCGACGAGGTCGCCGCAGCGCGCCTGGCCAAGGTGCTGCTGCGTCCCCGTGCCTGAGCCGACGACGCGGCGGATCCGCCGACCCGGCACACCCGCGCCGCTAGCCTGAGCCGTCGTATGACCCCGTTCGCCATGCAGCTCGGTCTGGTGGTGTTCCTCATCCTGCTCAACGCGGTCTTCGCCGCGAGCGAGATGGCGTTGCTGTCCCTCGGCGAGGCGCGGGTGGCGCGGCTGTCGGGGCGTGGAAAGGCCGGAAGGGCACTGGCCCACCTGACCCGGGACCCGAACCGGTTCCTCGCCACGATCCAGGTCGGCATCACCCTTGCCGGGTTCCTGGCCTCCGCCACCGCTGCGGTGTCGTTGGCCGACCCGTTGACCGGCCCACTGGCCTTCCTCGGCCGTGCCGCCCGTCCGGTCGCCATCATCGTGGTCACCTCGCTGCTGACCTATTTCACGCTGGTCGTGGGCGAGTTGGCTCCCAAACGGGTGGCCCTGCAGCGGGCAGAGGGCCTGGCGCTGGTGACCGCTCGGCCGCTCAAGGCGATGTTCACTCTGTTCAAGCCGGTGGTGTGGCTCCTCGGCCGCAGCACCGACCTGGTGGTGCGGCTGTGCGGGGTGGATCCCACCCGGTCGCGTCAGGAGGTCACCGAGGAGGACCTGCGCGATCTTCTGTCGGCGGCGCCCACGCTCAGCGACGATCAGCGGGAGTTGCTCGAGGGTGCGCTCGAGGTCTCCGAACGTACCCTCCGCCAGGTCATGCGGCCCCGTCGGGAGGTCATGACCATACCAATCAGTATGAACGGGCCGGAGGCGTTGCAGCTGATGGCCGGCTGGCAGCGAACCCGTTGTCCCGTGGTCGAACACGACCTCGACTCGACCATCGGGGTGATCCACCTTCGCGACCTGGTCGGCCTCGACGGCCCGGTGTCCGCCGTTGCCCGTCCGGCACTGGCCCTGCCGGAGACCTCCGGGGTGCTCGAATCGCTGCGGACCATGCGCGACAACCGTGAGCAGTTGGCGATCGTCATTGACGAGCACGGTGGCGTCGAGGGCATCGTGACGCTCGAGGACCTGCTCGAGGAGATCGTCGGCGAGATCTACGACGAGACCGACCGGGATCTCGCCGAGGTGATCCGTGGCGAGGACGGGTCCTTCGAGTTGGTGGGTGGCTTCCCGGTGCACGACCTCGTCGACCTCGGCGTGCGTTTGCCCGGCGGCGACTATGCCACCGTCGCCGGCCTGGTGATGGATCGGCTCGGGCGCGTGCCCGCGCTGGGCGACGAAGTACGGATCGACGGGTGGATGATCGCGGTCACCGCCGTCGAGGGTCGGGCCGTGACCCGGTTGCTGCTGACCCCGGCGCACGCGTCGAAGCCGGACGAACGCTGAGTCCCGCTCGGTGGGCCCGTGGCGCGACTCGTTACCCGGCTCGTGGTCTGTGCCGGGTCAGCCGCCGCTGATCTCGGCCCAGACCCGCCGTACCTCGGTGGCGAGCTCGTCCCGGCCGGCCGCGTTGCTGATCACCCAGCGGGCCACCGCGCGCCGGGCCTCGTCGGACACCTGGGAGGCGATCCGGGCCCGGGCGTCTGCGGGGTCCATCTTGCGCTGTTCGACGAGGCGGTCGACGCGGGTCTCGAGCGGCGCTTCGACCACGATCACATCCTGGTAGCCATCGGAGGGCCCGTCACCCCAGCGTCCCAGGATGGCGCTCTCGACGAGGACGGCCTGGTCGAAGATGACCACGTCGTCCCCGTCCGCTGCGGCCACGGCGTCGGCGAGGACCTCGTTGATGGCCGGATGGGAGATGGCGTTGAGGTCGGCCAGGGCGTCGGCACTGGCGAATACCTGGGCGGCCAATGCGGCACGGTCGAGCTTGGCGTCGCGGACGATGCCGGGCCCGAACCGGGCGACCAGCTTGTCGTGGGCCCGTCCGCCGACTTCGCCGACCTCGCGGCCGATGCGATCGACGTCGACCACGGTGGCGCCGAGCTCGGTGAAGATCGCCGCAGCGGTGGACTTGCCCGAGCCGATGCCGCCGGTCAGGCCGATGATGCGCCGAGCCGTCATGATGCTGCCCCTTCGCCGGTCAGGTGCGTCGCGGCGTCGGCCGGTTCGACGAAGGGCGGGGTGACGCCGTCGGGCAAGGGAACGGCGAAGCCGTTGAGGACCGAGGACACCAGGCAGTAGTACCCGACGAGGTTGACGACCTCGACCACCGCGTCGAGCCCGAGCAGCGCGACGGCTTGGCGGTAGGCGGCCTCGGGGATGCGATGGCCGGGCCCGAGCAGGGCCTTGGCCATGGTGTACACGGCCCGGTCGGCGTCCTCCCGCAGTTCGGGCTCGATGCCGGTGCGCAGGGCCTCGATCACGTCGGCCTCGAGCCCGGCGGCGGCCGCCATGCGGCTGTGCGCGAACCACTCGAACTGGGCCTGCCACTCGTGAGCCACGCAGAGGATGGCCAGCTCGGCCAAGCGGGGCGGCAGCGCCAAGCCGAAACGCATGGCCTCGCCCACTGCCTGGATGCGCTCTCCGATGTGCGGAGCGTGGACCCAGGCGTTGAACGGCCCGGCGAGGCTCCCGTCGGCCTTGATCAGGCCGTTGGTGCTCGTGACCCGGGGACCGCCGGCGATGGCGTCATAGACGCGTTGCTGGGCTTCGGTGAGTGCACCGGGTACATGGGCGGGAAGTCGGGCCATGGGCCGAACCTAGCGGGCGGGCGGGCGTGCCGTCCGGCCGACTGCCGGCCGGGACAGCTCGCGTCCGGCCGTGCCTACATCGCCGTGATACCGCCGTCGATGACGAACTCGGCACCGGTGGCGTAGCTGCTGTCGTCGCTGGCCAAGAACAACGCCACCGAGGCGATCTCGCCTGCCTGGGCCGCCCGCCCGATCGGCACGGCGCGTTCCATCTTCGCGAAGCGGCTGTCGGAGCCGTCGGTGACCTCGGTCATCATGTCGGTGGCGATCATGCCGGGGTGGATGGAGTTCACCCGGATCCCGAATCGGCCGAGGTCGAGCGCCGCGGCCTTGGTCATACCGCGCACCGCCCACTTGGAGGCGCCGTAGGCGATGGACTGCGGCGTACCGAGGATGCCGGCGATGGAGGAGATGTTCACGATGCTGCCGCGCTTGGCCTCGATCATCGTCGCGGCGACGGCCTGCATGCCGAGGAAGACCCCGATCTGGTTGATGTCGATGACCTGGCGGTAGTCCTCCAGCGTGGTGTTGCGGAGGTTTCCCTTGCGGTAGATACCGGCATTGTTGACGAGGACATCGATGCGCCCGTGGGCCTTGACCGTGGCTTCGACCACCTCCGCCCAGTCCTCTTCGCTGGTGACGTCGTGACGCAGGAAGGTGCCGCCGATGTCCGCAGCGACACGCTGGCCCTGCTCGGCGAGCAGGTCGGTGATGATCACCGTCGCCCCTTCGAGGGCGAACAGGCGGGCTTCGGACTCACCCTGGCCGCGGGCGCCGCCGGTGATGATGGCCACGCGGCCGTCGAGCTTGCCCATGTCGATACCTCCGTCTCATGACCGCAGCACGTATTGCGCCGGGTTCGTGATGTCGGCCGGACCCTACTTGCCGGGCCCTACTTGCCGGGCCCTACTTGCCGGACGGCTTCGCCGGGCTTGCGATGTCGGCCGGTGTGCCGGACGGGTTGGCCGGGTGACGGGCCGCCGTGGGGCCCTGATTCGGGCTGTTACTCAGATGCCCAGTGTGGCGTCCTTCAGGCTCTGCACCGCGGAGGCCGCGCCGCGCAGCTCGACCTCGGCCACGGCTTGGCGTCCGAAGGCGAACAGGACCAACTCCGACGGGCGACCGGTGACGGTCACGGTGTCGGCGCCGCTGCGGGCCACCAGCGCAGTTCCGTCGGGCGTGCAGAGGCGCACGCCCACCGGCGCGCCGCGCAGCAGCAGCTTCATGCGGCCGAGGGCCTTGGCCAGTGCCGCCTCGAAGCCCGCCTCGAGCGCACGCGCCGTCCATCCCGGCTGGGCGCGGCGTACGTCCTCGTGGTGGACGAAGAACTCGACGGTGTTGGTTAGCTCGTCGATGGCGCCGATCCGGGTCGGCGACCAGCACGGCGGGCCGGTCCGCACGGCGTCGACCAGATCGGGCCAGGGGCTGGCGGCGATGCGCAGGCGCACCTTCTCGGTGTAGCGGGCCAAGGCCGCCTGGTGCAGCACGATGCCGGCGGCGGCGTCGGGCCGCCGTTCCCGCAGGACCAGGTGCGCGGCGAGGTCCCGGGTGGTCCACGACCCGCACAGGGTCGCGGCGTCGGGGCCGCGCTCGAGCAGTTCGTCACACAGCAGTCCACGTTCGAGTTGCGCCCGGTTCGTCACGGCGACCGAGGCTAGGAAGCCGCTTCGGCCTATCGGGTGGAGGTAGCGGGGGCGAGGGTGACCGGGTGCTGACGGTCGGGCTATGCGCCGGGCTGGAAACGGATGGGCAGGCTGGTCGGGCCCTGGATCCCGATCGGGGGACGCCAGGTCGCCTTGCCGTCGAGCTCCAGGCCGGGCAGGCGCCGGGCCAGGACCGCGAGCGCCTCGGTCAGCTCGGCCCGTGCGAGGTTGGCGCCGAGGCAGTAGTGGATGCCGCCGCCGAAGGTGAGGTGGGACCGTTCGAAGGTCCGCGTGATGTCGAAGCGCATCGGGTCGGCGAAATAGGTCTCGTCGCGGTTCGCTGCGGCGAAGGACGGGATGATCAAGGTGCCCGACGGCACGAGTACCCCGGCCACCTCGACCTCGTCGACGGCGACCCTGATCGTGGAACGCACCACGCCGTTGAAGCGGAGCACCTCCTCGGCGGCGTTGGCGGCGCGTTCGGGCTCGGCGGCGAGCAGCGCCCACTGCTCGGGGTGCTGGGCGAACAGCCAGATGCCGGTGGCGAGCTGGTTGCGGGTGGTGTCCGTCCCGGCGAGCATGATCGCCTCGGCCATCGTGATGAGCTCGTCATGGCTGAGCCGGTCACCCGCCTCCTCGGCGGCGATGAGGTCGGTGAGCAGGTCGTCGAGCGGCTCGGAGCGCCGCCGGGCGATGAGTTCCTCCATGTAGCGGTCCATCTCGTCCTCGGCGGCGAGGATGGCCGGCAGGTCGTTGGCCAGGTTGAAGCCGAGCGACTTGAGGATGTCGGTGGCCCACCGGGAGAACTGCGGCAGGTCCTCGGTGGGTGCGCCGAACAGAGCGCAGATGATGGGGATCGGGTACGGCTCGGAGATGGCGTCGACGAAGTCGACCCGCCCGAGCGGCGCGACCGGGTCGACGAGGCGTTCGATGACCTCGCGCATCAGTGGGCGCAGCCGTTCGGTGGCCCGTGGGGTGAAGGCTTTCGAGACGAGCTTGCGAAGCCGGGTGTGGGCGTCGCCCTCGGTGGTGAGGATCGACTGACGGTTGCGTGATACGAAGCGTTCGTCGGTGATGCCCTGCATGTCCTGCAACAGCCGGATGCCTTGGTGCAGGTTCGGCTTGCGCAGCGCGGCCTGGCAGTCGTCGTAGCGCAGCACGATCAGGCCGAACGGCGTCGACAGCAGTCGGTGCTCGGCCGCCAGCCGGTGCAGGGTGCCGAAGGGGTCGGCGTTGAACACAGGGTCGAACAGATCGAACTCCGGTAGATCGACGTCGTGCAGGGGCGAGGCCACGATGTCACGCTACCGAGCAGATCGCACCTGGCAACCGCTTCGCGGCGGGTCGGAACGGCCTGTAGGGTCGCAAACGGAACGGAGCCGGTCAGGCCGTTGCCCGCAGGCACCGGCAGGCTCCGGCGAATCGACGTCGAATCGACGGCGTCGACCGAACTGAGGGAGGGTCGCAACGTGCGAGTCATCACGACGGGACTGCAGTTCCCGGAAGGGCCGATCGCCCTGCCGGACGGGGACGTGCTGGTGGTGGAGATCGCCCGGGGCACGCTGACGCGCTGCCGCCTCGACGGCACCACCGAGGTGGTGGCGAGCACCGGCGGTGGGCCGAACGGCGCTGCGCTCGGTCCTGACGGGAAGGTGTACATCTGTAACAACGGCGGCTTCGAGTGGCACGAGCGGGCCGGGCTGCTGCTGCCAGGGCACCAGCCGGCCGACTACCGGGGCGGGTCGATTCAGAGGGTCGATCTCGCCACCGGGGAGGTAGAGACGCTCTACACCGAGGCCGACGGCCGGCCCCTGCGCGGCCCCAACGACATCGTCTTCGACCGTCATGGTGGCTTTTACTTCACCGATCTCGGCAAGGGTCGCAACGACGAGCTCGACCGGGGGGCGATCTACTACGCCGGCATCGACGGGCGCACCATCAGCACCGTGGCCTTCCCGTTGCTGACCCCGAACGGGATCGGCCTCTCGCCCGACGAGGACCGGCTGTACTACGCCGAGACCGCCACGGGTCGGGTCTGGTTCTGGGAACTCGAGGCACCGGGCGTGCTGCGCCAGAGCGGCGTGCAGATCTCGTCGACCTCGGTGACGGCGACGCTGCTGGCCAACGTCGGCGGCCTGGCCCGTCTCGACTCGCTCGCCGTCGATGCCGAGGGCAACGTCTGTGTCGCCACGCTGATGGTCGGCGCGGTCACCGCCATCGCACCCGACGGCCACATCCGGGCCGTCGTACCGGTGCCCGGGGGCGATCCCATGGTCACCAACGTCTGCTTCGGTGGCGAGGGCTTGACCACCGCGTTCATCACGGCATCGGGCAAGGGCACGCTCTACGCCCACGAATGGCACTGCCCGGGGCATCCCCTGAACTTCGGAGGACTGACGTCATGAGCAACATCGAGCTGAGCAGCCCGGCACCGCAGGTCACCCAGATCACCCTCAACCGACCCGACAAGCTCAATGCACTGACCTACGAGCTGGTGCGCGAGCTGCACGAGGCGTTGCAACAGATCGACGGCGACCACGACTGTCGGGCGGTGATCCTTACCGGGGCCGGACGCGGGTTCTGCGCCGGGCTCGACCTGAACGGCTTCGGGGTGGTGCCCGGCACCGAGAACCTCGGCACCGCCCAGCAGGGCATGGCCGTCCAGCAGTTCATCGCCACGCTTGTGCCCCGCCTTCGTGGTCTGCGCCAGCCGGTGATCTCGGCCGTCAACGGGCCGTGTGCAGGGGGCGGGTTCGCCCTGGCCCTGGCATCGGACATCCGGGTGTGTGCCACCAACGCCAAGTTCGGCACGGCCTTCGTGCGGCTCGGCCTGTCCGGCTGCGATATCGGAGTGTCGTGGATGCTGCCCCGTCTGATCGGAGCGTCCCGGGCGTGGGAGCTGCTGCTGACCGGCCGGGTGTTCGACGCCGCCGAGGCCGACAAGCTCGGCCTGGTGACCGAGTGTGTGCCGCTCGAGGCGTTGATGGACAGCGCCCTGGCGACCGCCGAGCGGATCAAGGCGAACTCGCCGTTCGGGGTGTGGATGACCAAGGAGGTCATGTGGTCGAACCTGGAGACCGGTTCGCTCGCCTCCGGCATCGACCTCGAGAACCGTACCCAGATCCTTGCCTCCCACACCCTCGATGCGCGCCGGGCGATGACCAGCTTCTTCAGCCCTGACAAGGCGGCGTTCGAGAATCGCTGACGCCGGCGGTTCGGGGTCGGTGCCTGCCGGTGGGCGGCGGGGTCACCGACCGCGCCGGGTGGGTGTGTCAGGCTGTCAGGCTGTGGCAGAAGGTGGTTCCGGGCTCGCCCGGTCGAGCGCTCTGATCAGCGTCGGCGTCCTGCTGTCCCGCCTCACCGGCCTGGTGCGCACGGTCATCCTGATCGATGTCCTCGGCGCCGGCGCGCTCGCCGACGTCTACACCTTCGCCAACAACGTTCCGAACCTGGTCTACGAGCTGCTCGCCGGTGGCGTGCTGTCGGCGGTGCTACTGCCGATCTTCGTGGACCTCGCCCGTCACGAGGACCGTGACGGTGCCTCGGCGGTGGTGTCGGTGGCCGTCGGCGGACTGGCGGCGATCACCGTGGCCGGGGTGGTCGCGGCCCCGGTACTCGCCTGGGCGATCGCCTCGCTCAGCGGCGGCGGGGAGCAGGCCGCGCAGCAGGCGGCGTTCGTGGTGCTGCTGCGATGGTTCGTCCCCCAGGTGTTCTTCTACGGCGTGATCACCATCGTCACCGCCTTGTTGCAGGCGCGCCGCCGCTTCGCCGCTGCGGCGTTCGCGCCGGTGCTCAATAACCTGGTGGTGATCGCCACGTACCTGCTGGCGAGCCACGTGGCGGGGGTCGAGCTCGACCAGATGCCGATGGACGCCGTCCAGGGGCAGCGGTGGACCCTGCTGGTCCTGGGGCTGGGCACGACGCTGGGCGTCGTGGCCAATGCGGTGGCCCTGTTCCCTTCGGTGCGTCGGGCGCAGGTGGGGTTGCGCCCGCGCTTCGATCGTCACCATCCGGCGCTCGCCCAGCTCAAGGTGGCGGGCAAGGCGGCGCTCGGTTACGTGCTGGTCAGCCAGATCGGGGTGACGATCACCTCGCTGCTGGCCAATCGGTTCAAGGAACCCGGCGGTTTCGCGGCCTGGACCTACGCCAACCTGGTTTTCTACGTGGTGTACGGGCTGCTCGTGGTGTCCATCACCACCGCGCTCGGACCCGAGCTGGCCTACGCCGCCCAGATCGGCGACCAGCGGGCACTTCGGCGGGAGTGGTTGCAGGGGCTGCGTTACATCGTGCTGTTGATGGCGCCGACGGCCGCGGCATTGGGGGTGCTGGCCGGTCCGCTGTGGGAGCTGCTGCCGTTGCGGGGCAACGTCGCGATCACGGTGACCATCTTCCGCTGGTTCGTGCTGGCGTTGCTGCCGTTCTCGGTCATCCAGCACGTCGTGCGGGCGTACTATGCGTTGGCGGAGACCCGCCCGCCGTTCCGGGTGGCGGTCGTGCAGAACATCCTCATCGTCGGCATGGGGCTGGTGGCCAGCCCATTGTTCGGGGTGGCTGGCCTCGCCGCGGTGTACGCGCTCGGCTACTGGATCACCGCGCTGGTGGCCTTCGGCTGGTTCGCCCGTCGTCTCGGCCGGTTCCGCTACTCGGAGGTGGCGGTGCTACCCCGGCTCGTGCTGGCAGCGATTGAGATGGCGGTCGTCGTCGTCGCGGTCGAGCAGCTGTTGTCGTGGGGAGGCCGCTCGGTGCATCCGCTGGTGGCCATGGCGGTGGGCGGTGGCGTGGCAGCTGGCAGCTACGTCGTGTTCCTGGTCGGCCTGCGGGCTGATGACGACCTGCGGGCCGTGCTGGCTCTCGCCCGCCGGATGCTCAGGCGTTGAGGGAGGGACGCACGTGCGCGTCGAGGAAGGGGAGGGTCCGCTGCCAGGCCAGCTCCGCCGCCGCGTCGTCGTAGGCGAGTTCGTGGTCGGCCTCGAAGAACCAATGGGCGGTGCCGGGGTAGCGGTGGAACTCCACCGGTCGTCCGACGAGGTGGAGGTGGGCTTCGAGCTCGACCACGTCGTCGTCGCTGACGAGGGCGTCGAACTCGGCGAAGTGTCCCTGGAAGGCGCAGCGGGCGTCGGCGAGGTCGATGCTCTGGGTGCCGTAGAAGGCCACTGTGGCGGCCACCTCCTCGGGCGAACGGGCCGCTAGCCACAGCGCCCAGGAGGCTCCCATGGAGAACCCGAGCACGCCGATCGGGGCGTCGGGGGCGTCACAGACGGCACGCAGCGCCCGTGCGCTCGACAGCACCAGGGCTGCGGCCTGGTTGATGTCGAGCTCGGCGAGGCGCTGCTCGGCCTCGTGGGGTGAGCCGGGGAGTTCGCCACCGAAGAGGTTGGGGGCGAGGGCGACGTAGCCTGCGTCGGCGAGCCGGTCGCAGAACTGGCGGACGAAGGGGGTGAGCCCCCACCACGAGTGCAGCACCAGGACCCCACGGCGGTCGGTGGCGTCGAGGGGCTTGTTGAGATAGCCGGATCCGGCTGACGGGGCGGACACGTCCACCAACGCTACCGCCCGCCCGGTCCAGGGCTGGGCTAGGGTCCGCCGACATGGGTGTACAACTGGCCAAGAACGCCATCGACCTCGGCATCGTGATCCGCGACAGCGAGGCATCGCTCCGCTTCTACCGTGACACGCTCGGGTTCGAGCACGTCGCCGACATCCCGATGCCGCTCGGCGGCGGGGGGACCATGCACCGGCTCAACTGCGGTGAGACGCTGGTGAAGCTGGTGAAGTTCGACAACGTCCCGGCGGCGTCGAACCCACACGGCGGTCTCGTCGGCGGCACCGGTTACCGGTACTTCACGATCATCGTGACCAACCTCGCCGAGATCATGGGCGCCTGCGAGGCGGCCGGCTACAAGGTGGCCATCTCGATGCGCGAGGCCCGTCCCGGCGTGACGATCGGGATGGTCGAGGACCCCGACGGGAACTGGGTCGAGTTCGTCCAGAACGGCTGAGCCCGGCGTGACCGCAGCTCCCGGCTCCCGACCCGCCGGCTACCCGGTGGGTCGGGACGTGCCGCCGTTCTACGTGCTCGACGTCCTGCAGGCCGCACAGGCCATGGAGGCGTCGGGCCGCCCGGTGCTACACCTCGAGGTCGGCCAGCCGTCGACACCTGCGCCGCGTACCGCGATCGACGCCGCCGCACGGGCGGTCGCCACCGAGCGATTGGGCTACACCACCGCCAACGGCATCGCCCCGCTGCGGGACCGTATTGCCCTGCACTACGCCGATCAACACGGCCTCGATGTCGATCCGCGCCGGATCGCGCTCACCGCCGGCGCGTCGGGCGGTTTCGTGCTGGCCTTCCTGGCGGCATTCCCGGCCGGGGGCCGGGTGGCGGTGACCGAGCCGGGCTACCCGTGCTACCGCAACACGTTGCTGGCTTTCGAGCGCATACCGGTGGGTATCCCGGTGGACGCGGCGACGCGCTTTCAGCCGACCCCGCAGGCGCTCGACGCCGCCGGGCCGCTCGACGGATTGGTGGTGGCCTCGCCCTCGAACCCGACCGGGACGGCGTTGAGTGCGGGGGAGCTGCAGGCCTTGGTGGCCTGGAGCACCGACCGTGGGGTTCGGCTGGTGGCGGACGAGATCTACCACGGCATCAGCTACGGCCCGCCGCCGCCGACGGCGTTGTCCTTCAGTGAGGACGTCATCGTGCTGAACAGCTTCTCGAAGTACTTCTCGATGACCGGCTGGCGTCTGGGCTGGATGGTGCTGCCGCCGGACCTCGTCGAGGTGGTGGACCGTCTCGCCGGCAACCTCTACATCTGTCCTGCGGTGGTGTCCCAACACGCAGCGCTGGCCGCATTCGACGCCACCGAGGAGCTCGACGGGCACGTCCGCCGTTACGCCCGCAACCGCGACATCGTGCTCGAGGGCTTGGCTGCGGCCGGCATCGACGAGGTGTCTCCTGCAGACGGCGCGTTCTACGTGTATGCCCGTACCAGCCACCTGGCCCATGACAGCGCCGCGCTGTGCGCTGCCTGGTTGGACGAGCTGGCGGTGGCGATCACCCCCGGCATCGACTTCGACCCGGTTCGCGGGGCCGAGTACGTGCGGTTCTCCTTCTCCGGGGCCACTGAGGACGTTCGTGAGGCGATGCAGCGGATTCGGGCCTGGCTGGTCGAGCACCCGCACGGCCTGCGCGCCTGAACCACCGCACACGCCCGACGCGGCAGGGCCGGGGTGGATGAGGACCCCGGCCCTGCGTGTGTGTGCTCTCGGCCCGGCACTGCCGGGCCGGTGAGGACGGTCAGTGGCGGTTGGCTTCGGCTGCGGCGACGTTGACCGCGGAGACCACCGCCCGCAGCGAGGCGGTGACGATCGACGGGTGCACCCCGCAACCCCACCAGCGCTCGCCGTCAGGACCGCTCCCGAGCTCGATGTACGCCGCGGCCGAGGAATCCGACGAGGCCTCGATGGCGTGCTCGTGATACGCCGTGAGCCTGGCGTCGATGCCCAAGTCGCCGTGCAGTGCGGCCACGAAGGCGTCGATGGGTCCGTTGCCGACCCCGGTGATCTCGCGCTGCCGGCCGAAGTGCCCCACGGTGGCGGTCAGCTCGGTCTTCTCGCTGGCGGCGGTGTCGGTGCTGTAACGGTGGCTGATCAGCTCCAGCGGCGAGCTCGGGTGGAAATAGCGAGACTCGAAGGCCCGGAAGATCTCGTAGGAGGTGATCTCCTCGGAGGTCTCGTCGGTGATGCCCTGGATGATGTTGGTGAACTCCACCTGCATCGGCCGTGGCAGGTCGAGGTGGTACTCGTGCTCGAGGATGTAGCTCACGCCACCCTTGCCGGACTGGGAGTTGACCCGGATCACCGCCTCGTAGGAGCGACCGAGGTGCGCCGGGTCGATGGGCAGGTAGGGCACCTCCCACATCTCGACCTGCTCGGGCAGCGCCGCGACCCCCTTTTTGATGGCGTCCTGATGGCTGCCGGAGAAGGCGGTGTACACCAGATCGCCGGCGTAGGGGTGGCGGGGGTGGACGGGCAACTGGTTGCAGTACTCGACGAGGCGCTTCTTCTCGTCGATGTCCAGGAGATCCAGCATCGGGTCGACGCCCTGGCTGAACAGGTTCAGGGCCAGGGTGACGATGTCGACGTTCCCGGTGCGTTCGCCGTTGCCGAACAGCGTGCCCTCGATGCGGTCGGCACCGGCCATCAGGCCCAGTTCGGCGGCGGCCACGGCACAGCCGCGGTCGTTGTGGGGGTGCAACGACAACAGGATGCTCTCGCGGTCCTTGATGGTACGGCCGAACCATTCGATCTGGTCGGCGTAGATGTTCGGGGTCGAGTGCTCGACCGTCGCCGGCAGGTTGATGATCATCGGGTGCTCGGACGTCGGCTCGTAGACGTCCATTACCGCCTCGCAGATCTCCACCGCGAAGTCGAGCTCGGTACCGGTGAAGGATTCGGGGGAGTACTCGTAGGTGATGTGGGTGTCCTGCAGCATGGCCGAGTACTTGCGACACAGCTCGGCGCCTCGCACGGCGATGTCGATGATGCCCGGCTTGTCGAGACGGAACACGACCCGGCGCTGCAGTTCGGACGTGGAGTTGTAGAGGTGCACGATGGCCTTGCTGGCACCCTCGAGCGACTCGTAGGTGCGTTCGATCAGCTCGGGCCGGGCCTGGGTGAGCACCTGCAGTGTGACGTCCTCAGGAACGAGGTTCTCCTCGATGAGGGCGCGCATGAAGTCGAAGTCGGTCTGGCTGGCGGAGGGGAAGCCGACCTCGATCTCCTTGAACCCCATGGCGACGAGCAGGTCGAACATGCGACGCTTCCGCTCACCGTTCATGGGGTTGATGAGCGCCTGGTTGCCGTCGCGCAGGTCGACGGAGGACCAGGTCGGGGCCTTGGAGATCACCTTGTCGGGCCAGGTGCGATCGCTGAGCCCGACGCGAGGGTACGGCCGGTAGAGATCGAATGCCATCTTCCGCGGGCGGACCGGGGTGGGGGGCATGTCGTGAACTCCTTGGGAGGGTTGAAACGAAGTTGGCCGGATGGGGGAAGTGGGCTGAAAACCGAAGCGACCTCCCGGCCGGGTGGCACAGGAGGTCGAGGCGAGCGCCCTATGAGGACGCTCGCCTACTCGAGAAGAAGATCCAGCTGAAGCACGCGCGTGGACATACGCTCTAAACAGTGACACATGAAAAGAGTGGGGTCAAGGACCTGGAACCGGGCCGGGCGAAGGCGCAGTGGCGTCGCTGGGCGGCGGACCGGCGGGCAGGTCTCGATCTGGGGGAGCTGTCGAGTGCCGTCCGGTCGGTGCTGGCGGCGTGGCTCGACTCCCAACCGCCCACCACGGTGTTGCTGTATCGGGCCATGCAGGGCGAGCTGTGCCTCGACCGGCTCGCCGATGCGGCCGAGTGCGGTAGCCGGCACCGGTGGGCGACCACCCGCACCCCCCCGACAGGTCCACTCACGTTGCACCCCTGGGACAGCCCGATCGAGCGGCACCGGTTCGGGTACGACCAACCGGTCGCTGCGGCTCCGGTCGTGGCCGGCTCGTCGATCGGGATCGTGGTGGTTCCCGGTCTGGTGTTCGACCGGGACGGCGGCCGGATCGGGTACGGCAAGGGCTATTACGACCGCCTCCTGGCCGGGCTGCACGGTGCGGTGACGGTGGGGGTCGCGCCCGAGGCATTGGTGGTCGAGGTGTTGCCCACCGAGCCACATGACCGGCCCATGGCGATGCTGGCCACCGAGGTGGCCGTCACCGTCGTGACGCGCTGACGGGCGCCGCTCCTCCGGCGAACCGGGGGAGCGACGCCCGTCGGCATCACGATGGTGACGCGAGTGGCCCTCGGTTCAGAGGGCCGGGCTCACGATCAGCCGCACTTGGAGGTCGACTGGTTCCAGGCGCAGAGGCTGGACTTGCCGTTGAGGTCGATCAGGTTGCCCTCGAGCACCCAGATCTGCTTGCCGGAGTCGAACACCGCGAACTGTCCACCCTCGATGAGGTAGGCGTCCTTGTTGCCGTTCATCTCTTCCTTGATGCCCCAAAGGTGCGTCGGGGGGGTCATGCTGATCGCCCGGTGAGCGACGACCAGGTTGGCCCGGGTGAGACCACCCGGCAGGGCCTGGGCGATGAGCAGGGTCTGCACGTACGGCCAGGCGTAGCCCATGCCGTTGCCGAGCGAGCTCGAGGAGTTGGGGTCGATGCCCTTCTTGGTCAGCAGGTCCTTGATGAAGACCATCCAGGGATCGGCGTTGAGTGACGGATCCTTGTTGTCCTTGATGCCCGGGTTGAACATGTGCCAGCCGTTGGCGGCGGAGCCGTCGCCACCGATCTTGTCCTTGGCGATGAAGCTGGTGCCGGCGCAGGTGAGCGGCTGGAAGAGGTACTTGACCTTCTCCTTCATGCCGTTCTGGGCGGTCTCGACCACGGCCTGGGTGCAGGACGTGCCGGCGGTCATGGCGATGAACACCGTGCAGTTCTTCGATGCCAGGGTGGTCATCGGGTCGGTGATGGTGGGAGCGGTGGGCTCGATGGTCTCGGTGACGAACTCGACGCGGTCCTTCAGCTTGGCCGACTGGGCCAGGTAGGAACGGAAGCCGGCGTCGTAGACCTTGCCGAAGTCATTGTTCATGACCAGGGCGCACACCGTGATCTTCTTGTCGGCGGGGAACTCGCTGAGCTTCTGCTCGATGAAGGTGCCCCACAGCTGGGTCTCCGTCGTGTAGGAAGGCACCGGTGCACCGGAGGTCCACGGGTGGTTGACCGGATCGGCCCAGGCCGGGTGACCGGTCATGGCGATCAGGTCGGGGACGCAGCGCTGGTTGATCTTGTCGTAGGTCTTCATGGTGGGCCCGGTGCCGAGGGTCCAGATGCTGAAGACCTTCTCCGAGTCGAGCAGTTCGTCGACGTTGGGGATGGTGCGGGTCGGGTCGTACCCGTCGTCCTTCTGGATGTAGACGGCCTTGCGGGTCTTGCCGGTCGAGTCCTTGAACGCACCCTTGTCGCTGTAGTAGGCGAGCAGGGTGTCGATGGACTTGCCGTAGTTGCCGTAGTCGGCCAGCGTGCCAGACTGGGCGAGGGACTGGCCCACCTTGAAGGTGGTATCAGTGATGCCCTCGGTGTTGCTCCAACCGGCGGCACACTTGGTCATGTCGACGGTGAAGCCCTCGGGGCCGGTGATGGTCTTGCCATCAGCGGAGAGTCCCCACTTGTTGTCGGTGATCCGCTTGACGACGGCGGCGCGCTCGGTCTCCCA
>CANJRG010000019.1 GCA_947476745.1 Acidimicrobiia bacterium
CTGCTCGACCGTGATCTTTCCCACTGGCTGGTGAGGTAATCACATGCTGCTGTCCGAACAGCACAACTACATCTACGTGCACGTGTACAAGGTCGCCGGCCAGTCGGTGAAGCTCGCTCTGCGGCGCTATCACTACCGCTACCTGCCGGGCCTGCGGACCCCGCTCTCTCACGTGCTCGAGTCGCCGCAGGCGTACACCTTCCGCAGCGTCGAGGCTCACAGCACTGCCGCCCAGCTGCGCGACTGGCTGGGTGAGGAGAAGTGGGACAGCCTCTACTCGTTCTCCTTCGTGCGCAACCCGTGGGATTGGCAGGTCTCGCTGTACCACTTCATCCAGAAGAACAAGTTCAACTATCAGCGACGGCTGGTGTCTTCGATGTCCTTCGACGATTACATCCGTTGGCGGGTCGAGGAAGACCTGCACCAGCAGGGCGAGTTCATCTTCGACCGCCATGGCAAGCAGCTCGTCGACTTCGTGGGCCGTTACGAGAACCTCTCCGAGGACTTCCAGACGGTGTGCCGCCGGGTCGGGGTGCAGGCCGAGTTGCCGCATGTGAACGCCAGCTCCCACGCCTCGTTCCGCAGCTACTACAACGACACCACCGCGGCGCTCGTCGCCGAGGCGTTCGCCCCGGACATCGAAGCCTTCGGGTATTCGTTCGAGTAGCTGACAGGTCCGTGGCGTTTCTCGTGTCAACCCCCGTGGGGAGCCCGTCCGACGGCGACGGCGACGGCGTCTCGCCGCTCGACGTCGTGATCGCGCCTCTCGACGGGCCGCGTGGCGGTATGGGCAGCGCGGTCCGCTGGATGGGATCGGTGCAGGTCGGCACGCAGGTCATCCGGGTGCTCGGCACGGTGGGCCTGGCCCGGCTGCTCACCCCGGCCGATTTCGGCCTGGTGGCGTTGGTCTCGGTCATCGCCGGCATGTTCGAGCAGGTGCTCGGCGACACCGGCACCACCTCGGCACTGGTTCGTCACGACCGGCTCACCCAACGTCTGGCCAGCAGCGTGCTGTTCTGGAACCTGATGGTCGGTGCCGCGACGACAACGTTCTTCATGGTGGCCGCCCGGCCGCTGGCGACGTTGCTCGGCGACGTCACCGCCACCGGGGTGGCGCGGGTCATCGGTTGCCTGGCGTTCGTCAACGCCACCACCTACGTGCAGACCGGGCTGTTCCGTCGGACCCTGCAGTTCAAGAAGGTGGCCACCACGAACCTGGTGAACGTCAGCGTGACGATGGGCGTAACCCTGGTGCTCGCCGCTCTCGGTTGGGGGGCGTGGGCGCTGGCGGTGGGCACCGTGACCGGCAGCGCCGCTGCGGCGGCGCTGACGTGGATCTGGTCGGGCTGGCGGCCGAGCCTGCATTTCGCCTGGCACGACCTCGAGCCGATCCGGGGGTTCAGCGCCCGGCTGAGCCTGCAGAACTTCTTCACCTACTCGATCCAGGTCGGGGACCGGTTCCTGGTCGGCCGGCTGCTCGGGGTTACCGACCTCGGCTACTACGGGATGGCGAACCGGCTGCTCAACTACCCGTTGCAGACCTCGGCCCAGACCTTCCGCGAGGTGGTCTATCCCAACCTGGCGCGCATCAAGGACGACGACGAGGCCATGCGCACCACCTATCGTCGCACCGTCGGCGGCATCGCCCTGGTGATGGTCCCGCTGTGCCTGACCATCGCCGCGGTGGCCGGGCCGATGGTGCACGTGGTGCTGGGCCAGCAGTGGATACCGGCGATCCCGCTGATCTCCATCATCGCCGTGGTCGGTGCGCTGCAGTCGCTCACCACCACCACCGGGCCGATCTACATTGCCAAAGGCCGGGTCGACCTGCTGCTGCGCTGGAGCAGCTTCAGTTGCGTCGTGCTGCTCGGCTGCTACCTGATCGGCGCCCACTGGGGGGTGACGGGCGTCGGCCTGGGCTTCCTGGCCGGGATCACCGTGCTCAGCTATCCGGCGTTCCGTATCCCGCTGCGGCTGATCGACGCCCGACCGGCCTACCTGGTGGGGGCGGTGGCCGGGCCGGTGTTCTGCGGGGTCGCCGGGGCGGCGGCCGCGTTCGGGACGGTTCGGGCGTTCGCCGCGGCCGGCCGGCCGGAATGGGCGGCCCTGCTGGCCGGGCTCGCGGTGTCCGGCGTCGTGACCGTCGGGCTGCTGGCGGTGTTGCGGCCCCCGGCCTGGCGCGACGGGCTGACGGTGCTGATGCATCGGCGCCGTTCGCCCCGGCCGGGCCGGCAGGATCCGGTGGCCGGCACCCCCGCAGCGGAGGAGCGATGACCCCGAACGGTGTCGTGGTCCGTGTCGCGGTCTGCGTGCTGACCTACCGGCGGCCCCAGGGGCTGGCCCGTCTGCTCGCGGCGCTGGCCGCCCTCGAGGTCCGTCCCGAGGTCGCGGTCACCGTGGTGGTGGTCGACAACGATGCCGACGGGTCGGGCGAGCCGACGGTGGAGGCGGCCCGGCAGGGCCTGGCCTATCCGTTGCGCTACGTCGTCGAGTCGTCGCGGTCGATCTCCATCGCCCGCAACCGGGCGGTACGCGAGGCCGGCGACGCCGAGTTCGTCGCCTTCATCGACGACGACGAGTGGCCCGAGCCCGACTGGCTGAACCAGTTGCTCGACAGCCGGCAGCAGACCGGTGCCGACATCGTCGCCGCCGGGGTGCTGCCGGTGTTCGCGTCCGACCCCGAGGCCTGGGTGGTGCAGGGCGGCTTCTTCGACCGTCGGCGCCACGACCACAACGAGGCGATCCGCTACGCCACGACCAGCAATGTGCTGATCCGCCGGCGGTGCCTCGAGGTGGTCGAGGGTCCCTTCGACGAGGCCTTCGGGCTGTCCGGCGGTGAGGACACCCATCTCTTCGCCCAACTGCGGGAGGCCGGCTGCTCGATCGTATGGTGCGATCGCGCCGCGGTGCAGGAGCTGATCCCCGACTCGCGGGTGTCGGCCCGCTGGCTGCTACGACGCGAGTACCGGCGTGGCCAGACCCTCAGCCTGTCATTGCGGGCCCGGGGGACGACCCCGCTGCTGGTGGTGCGCCGGGTGGGCAACGGCTTGGGCAACCTCGCGCTCGGCCTCGTCGGCACCGTCGCCGGGCTCCGGCAGGGACGGGCCGGGGTGCTGAGCGGGGTGCGACGGATCAACTTCGGGGCGGGGATGTTGACCGGTCTCGCCGGGCTGCGACATCTCGAGTACAAGAAGGTGCACGGTGGCTGACCAGTTGATCGGACCGGATTCGACCTACGTGCGGCTCGCTGCCCGCGGCCTGGCCCGCGAGCTGATCTGGTGGGCGACCTGCCGCCACCGGCAGGGCCCGCAGCGCAACATCTGCCTGTTCGCCACCCGACGCGGCGGCAGCACCTGGGCGATGGAGATGATCGCCGCCAACCGCGGGATCCGGCCGATGAACCAGCCGTTCGAGACGCTCAGCCGCAACCTCACCCTGGCCCAGGCCTTCGAGATCCCGCGTTTCCCCCAGGGCCAGATCACCTCGTTGGGCGAGCCGGAAGCGGCGATGCTGGGCAGCTACGTGCGCCGGATGTTCTCCGGCGAGCTCGTCGTCAACGCCTCCCTCCGGTTCTGGCAGACCGGCTTCGAACGGGTTTCGAACCGTGTGGTGCTCAAGATCACCGACGCCAAGGCGGTGATCGGCTGGTTCGACGAGAACGTCGACGCCGACATCGTCTACCTGACCCGGCACCCGGTGTCGCAGTCGTTGTCGTGCATCCGCAACGGTTGGACGCTGACCACCCGCTCGTACCTGGCCGACCCGCGTTTCTGCGCCACGTTCCTCGGTACGGCCGAGGGCCGTTGCCGCGACGTGATGGACCACGGCTCCCCGCTCGAGCAGTGGGCGCTGAACTGGGCGGTGGAGAACGTCGCCCCGATGACCCTGCTGCCGGAGCGTCCCGAGTGGCTGCACCTGCGCTACGAGGATGCCGTGCTACACGCCGAGCATGAGCTGACCCGGCTCGCCGAGCGGCTCGGGTTGCAGGACATGGACCGCATGGAGCAGGTGCTGCGCCGGCCGTCGGGGTCGTCGCGGCGGTCCCTCGGCGGGACGCGCGACGCGATCAAGAAGGGCGACCGTGCCGGTGCCGTGGACGGCTGGCGCTCGAAGGTCAGCGCCGAGGACCTCAGCCGCACCGCGGCGGTGCTCGAGTTGGTCGGCATCGATCCGAAGGCCGTGGTCGAGCGCTGGTGAGCCGGCGAATCCTGTTCCGTCCGTTCGGTCGTGGAAAAGGGGGTCGGATGGCCGATGTCCACCGACGGCGCGAGCGGCGAGGCTGAGAGACCATGGTACGGCACGCACAGGAATCGGACGTCGGGTGGGAGAGCGATCCCGGCACCAGTACCCTCACGGGCATGGCGGGCCTCCGGCGTGAGTTCCCCCTCATCGCCGTCCACGACTATTCGGGCCACCCTTTCCAGGTGCAGCTCAGCCGCGAGCTGGCGCGCCGTGGGTACCGGGTTACGCACTACCATTGTCCGTCGTTCTCGACGCCCAAGGGCAAGCTCGAGCGTGACGCGCACGATCCGGACACCTTCCGGGTAGAGCCGGTGAAGCTGCGCCGGCCCTTCGCCAAGTACTCCGGGGCGAGACGGTTCTTCCAGGAGATCGAGTACGGCTGGCGGCTCGGCACCCGGCTACGGCGGCAACGCCCGGAGTTGGTGCTGTCGAGCAACACGCCGCTGCTGGCCGCCGCGGTCCTGCAGGCCGTCCTGCTGGCCTCGCGTATCCCGGTGGTGTTCTGGCAGCAGGACGTCTACAGCGTGGCCATGGCCAACCACGCACGCAGCCGGTTGCCCCGCCTCGGCGGTGTCGTGGCGGCCGTGTTCATGGCGGTCGAGAAGCTGCTGCTGCGGACCAGCCGCCGGGTCGTCACCATCAGCGCCGACTTCTCCGGCACCCTCGACGAGTGGGGTATCGCCCCCGATCGGGTCGACGTGGTGGAGAACTGGGCCCCGCTCGACGAGTTGCCGGTGCGTCCGCATCGCAACGCCTGGTCGCACCGCCACGGCCTCGACGACAAGAAGGTGCTGCTCTACTCGGGCACCCTGGGCCTCAAGCACGATCCGTCGTTGCTGCTGGCCCTGGCCGAGGACCTCGAAGGTCGGGGCGACGTGCGGGTGGCGGTGGCCTCCGAGGGCCGTGGTGCGGACTGGCTGGCGGAGCACGGTGCGCACCTGAGCTCGTTGCTGCTGCTGGGCTTCCAGCCCTACGAGGACTTGCCCGACATGATGGCCTCCGCCGACGTGCTGGTGGCCTTGCTCGAACCCGACGCCAGTTGCTTCTCGGTGCCGTCCAAGGTGCTGACCTACCACTGCGCCGGCCGGGCGCTGCTCGCCGCCCTGCCGGCGGAGAACCTGGCAGCACGCATCATCGAGCACGAGCACTCCGGCATCGTGGTGTCACCGGCGGACCACGACGCCATGGTCGCCGCCGGGCGGAAGCTCATCGACGACGAGGACCTGTGCCGCTCGATGGGGGAGATGGCCAGGAACTACGCGGTACGGACCTTCGACATCAACACCATCGGTGATCGCTTCGAGACGATCATCGAGCAGGTGTGCGGCAGCGCCCGGTAGCCGGCCCCGTCATGCACCGACCTTCTCTCCTGCTCCTGGCCATCGGCGGCGTCGCCCTGCTGTGGGTTCTCGGCTGGTTCATCCGGCTTGAGCGCCGAAACGAGCGCCACACGATCTTCCTCGTCTTCGTCTCGGTGTACCTCGCCGAGGCGATCCTGGCGTCGCACTCCGCCGGTGTGGCCGTGGGCCTGCTGCGGCCGCAGATCGCCGGCCAGGACTTCCGCCTGCCCGACGTGGTGATCGCCCTGGTGGTGGCGGCCCGGTTCCTCGGGCCCTCGAAGGGCGGTCGCATACCGTCCGGTGTCCTGCCGTTGTGTGCCTTCGGGGCCTGGTACGCCACCGCCGTGGTGATCGGTCTGCTCAACCAGCTGCCCACCTCTGAGGTGCTCTTCCAGGGCAAGGCGATCTTCTACGTCCTCGGTGCCGTGGTCGCCGCCGCCGGCGCCGACACCCGACGGCTCGCCGACCAGCTGGCGGCCCCCGCGGTGGTGCTCGCAGCTGTCGTCGCCCTCGCCACCGTGCTGGGCTTCGTGGACCGGAGCCTCGCGCTGTCGACGCCGGTGCAACGGTTCGATCACCTCGGGGTGCTCAGCAACGACACCGCCTCGGCGTTGGTCGTCATCGGCGGGCTGGTGTTGCTGGTCGAAGCGGTTCGGCCGCGCCGCCGCCTGGTGGTCGGAGTGGCCGGGATCGGGCTGCTCCTGGCCCCTTTGGCCGGTGACCACCGGGCCAGTTACCTGGTGTTGGCGGTCGTGCTCGGTGGCGTGGTCCTCGCCGTGCTGGGGCGCACCTGGACCCGTCGTTCGACGATCGGTGGTGCTGCGCTGATGCTGTCGATGAGCGGCGTGCTGGTCTTCGGCATGGCCGCGGCCGCCCTCACACCGCTCGCCGACGTGGTGGTGGCGCGCTTCGACACGGCGTTCGAGGGCGATGCGACGGTCCGCAGCGCCGAGTCCCGGGTGGAGCTCGCCCGCCGGGCGGTCGATCGGATCGCCGAGCACCCGATCATCGGTTGGGGTGCCGGCATGCAGGTCATCCGTACCGGTGAGTATGTCGATGACGACTTCGCGTCGGCCCACAACTTGATGCTCGACCTGGCGATGCGATCCGGCATGATCGGCCTGCTGCTGTTCCTGGTGGCGCTGGTGAGCACCGAACGCATCGGGGTGCAACGGTGGCGCCGCGATGAGGACAACCGGACGGCGGCGGTCTGCTTGGCGGCGACACTGGGTGTGGCGGCGGTCGTGACCAAGGCGATGGTCGAACCGGCGCTCGACAAGTACCGGCTCAGCATGTTGGTCGGCCTGTGCGTGGGGCTGATCCTGTTCGCCGATCGCCGGCCTGCGGCGTCGACCTCGCCCGAGCGGGCCGCCCGCCCGCCGCTGATCCGCCCGCTGACCCCGCTCTCGGTCGACGCCGGCGCAGGCGCGCCATGAGTGCCACGGCCATGAACAACGGGATCGCGACCACCACGGCTGGCACGCGCGTGGTCGGAACGGGCGCCGCCGTGCACGAGCTTGCGCAGGGCGAGGAGCCGACGAGCGACCCGATGCCCGTCGACGTCGCCCTGTGCGTGATCACCTTCCGCCGTCCCGAGGGTCTGTCCCGGCTGCTCGATGCGCTCGGACGGCTCGACGTGCCGGCCGCGGTGCGTCTGTCGGTCGTGGTGGTCGACAACGATCCCGAGGGCAGCGCCCGCACCGTGGTGGATGCGGCGACCACCGCGCTGCCGCACACCGTCCGCTACGCGGTGGAGTCGGCTCGGGGCATTCCCATGGCCCGCAATCGTGCGCTGAAGCTGGCGTTGGACCTGCAGCCGCAGTTCATCGCCTGGATCGACGACGACGAACACCCCGAGCCGGACTGGTTGTGCAACCTGTGGGAGACCCAGAACGCCACCGACGCGGACGTGGTGATGGGTCCGGGTGTGCCGTTGTTCGAACCGGGAACCCCGGCGTGGATCCAGGAGCCGGGCCTGTTCGACCACGTCCACTTCGAGACCGGCAGGGACTTCCCGTACTTCTACGCCCGTACCAGCGGCATCCTGGTCCGGGCGTCGGTGGTCCCCGCCGAACGGTTCGACGAGCGGCTGGCCCTCACCGGTGGCGAGGACCGGCTGTTCTTCACCCGGATCCACCGAGCCGGTGGCCGCTTCGTGTGGGACGACCGGGCCGTCGTGCACGATCACATCCCCCGCAGCCGGGCCACCTCCGGTTGGCTGATCCGCCGTTGGTACCGCACCGGCGTCACCCGCAGCCTCACCATGGTCTACCTCGACCACCCCGGCGCACTGCGTCGGGCGCGTCGGGTACTGGGCGGTTTGGCGATGGCGGGCGGTGGTCTGGTCCGCACCCTCATCGGGTTGCGCCGCGGCCGTACCGAGGTGCTGCGCCGTTGGCGCATCGTCATGTTGGGCCTCGGCGCGTCGGCGGGCGCGCTCGGCATTCGCTATCAGGAGTATCGGTCGGTCCATGGAAGCTGAAGCCGGACAGTCACCCGCCACGACGACCGGGGCCGAACGGCCCGAGGTCATCTTCATCCTCGGCATGTTGCCGCGCACCGGCACCAACCATCTCGCCGATCTGTTCGAACTGCACCGTGACGTGGCGGTGCTCAAGCCGGTCTTCGAGGACCACCTGGTCCGGTTCAGCCCGCTGCTCACCACCTACGTGGACGAGGTGACCCGGCACTGGTCGCCCGAGTGGGAGGTGCCTGCCGACGAGCCGGCGAAGCTGCTGGCCGAGATCGGTGGTGGCGTGGTCCGCTGGATCCGCTCGCCGTTCCCCGGCAAGACCGTCGTCACCAAGATGCCGCGCGTCGAGAACGTCGGCCGGTTCTTCGACCTGTTCCCGAACTGCGGTCTGGTGATCCTCACCCGCGACGGTCGCAGCGTGGTGGAGTCGGGGGTGCGCAGCTTCGACTGGCCCTACGAGTTCGCCTTCCGGATGTGGAACAACGCCGCCGAGGAGGTCCTGCGTTTCCGAGAGGCCAACGAGGACCAGCCCCGGTTGCAGATCGTGCGCTACGAGGATCTGATCGACGACGAGAGCACCGTCATGGCCCGCCTGTTCGGGGCCTTCGGCCTCGCCCCGCACGGGTTCAACCCCGCAGCGGTGGCGGAACTGCCGGTGCGCGGGTCCTCGCTGCTGGCGGAGAGCGGCTCGTTGCACTGGGACCCTGTGGCCCGACCCGACGGGTTCGACCCCCGGGAACGTTGGCGGAGCTGGGACCAGCATCTGCACCGCCGGTTCAACGCCGTGGCCGGCGCTGCGCAGCAGGACCTCGGTTACTCGGTGGAGCCGACCCCGGATGGGGACTCGGTGACCGAGCGGGCGGCCTCGCTGCAGGGTTCGGCTCTGGCCCGGTGGCGGGAGACCAAGGCCAGCTTGCGCCGGATGCGCCGTGTCGTGACCCGGACCTGGTGGTGAGGGCGCTCTGGACCGGGAGGCCCGTTGACGGCGTCGGACCGCCCGGTACGTTGGCGGGACTGACGGTGACAGGACCGAGGCTGACGGGACTGAGCATGGCACGGGCACGGAGGAACGGGTGATGGCCACAGCACGGGTGTCGATCGGCCTGCCGGTCTACAACGGTGAGAACCTGGTTGCGGAGGCGCTCGAGAGCCTGGTGAGCCAGACCTTCGAGGATCTCGAGATCGTGGTCGCCGACAACGCGTCGACCGATCGAACCTTGGAGGTCGTGCGCGAGTTCGCCGCACGCGATCGGCGGATCATCGTGCTGAGCAGCGACCGCAACCGCGGGGCGGCATGGAACTACAACCGGGTGCTCGACGCCTGCAGCGGGGAGTACTTCCGCTGGCAGGCCCACGACGACCGGGTGCTGCCCACCGCCACCGAACGCTGCGTGCAGGCCCTCGATGGCGACCGCGGTGCCGTGCTGGCCCACCCCTACACCCGGCTCATCGAGGCATCAGGCCGGTTGGTGCGGGACTACCCCGACGATCTCGGCGCGGTCGGCGCCGACGCGGCCGCCCGGCTCCGTGCGACCGTGCAACGGCTCACGTTCTGCCACCCGGTGTTCGGCCTGGTGCGGCGCGACGCGCTGCAGCGCACCGCGCGCATCGCACCGTTCGTCGGATCCGACGTGACCCTGCTGTACGAGTTGAGCCTGTACGGCCGCTTCGCCGTGGTGCCCGAGTATCTCTTCGTGGCCCGTCAGGCGAACTCGATCCGGGCCAACCCGACCAAGCGATCGCTGACCGCCTGGTTCGACCCGGACCGGTCGCGGCGTCCACCGGTGCCGGTCGATCATGCCTGGGCCACGGCGGTGGCGATCGGGCGTGCGCCGCTTGGCGGTGCCGACAAGGCCCGGTGCGCAGCGGTGCTGGCCACGGTCTGGCCGCAGGAGTACGGCCGGCGGGTCCGCCGGCGGCGCCGGCGTGAACGACTCGCCGGACAACCGGCCGGCGTCAACCCCGCAGTCTGATGGTGCAGCGGCGCTGCCTGTGGCTGTCGGCCGAGCTGCCGGAGCGGCCCCGTAACGGGGGTCATGTCTACTCGCGTGGGCTGCGCGAGGGGCTCGCCGCGGCCGGGGTACGGGTGGAGGTGATGGGCCTCGGTCCCGACGACGGCGATGAGGGTGTCGGCGTCATCCGGCGTGCCGTGCCTGGCGGTATGCGACCGTGGTTCGGCAGCGTCATCTCGCCGCTGCCCAACCTCAGCTACATGCCGGCCACCTCCGCCTATCAGCTGTCCGTCGACGTGGCGCGACGCGAAGGCGGTTGGGACTTCGTGGTGGTCGACCATCTGCAGATGGCCTGGGTGCCGAAGCGATGGCCCGAGCTCGGCATGGCCCAGGGCGGTGTGCCGTTGGTGTTCGCCACCCAGAACCACGAGGAGAGCGTGCGCCTGGCCGTGGCGGCCGGCCAGTCACGGCGCTCCCCGAAGGGCATGATCCTGCGTGCCGATGCCCGCAAGGCGGTGGCGTCGGAACGGCGCATGGTGGCCGCCGCTGACCTGGTGACCGCCATCACCGACGCTGACGCCGCGGCGTTCGCCGCAGGGTCGCCCGATACCGCGGTGGTGGTGTTGCCGCCCGGCTACGCCGATCCCCGGGTGGTGCCGGTACCCGCCGCCGCAAGGTCGCGCCGGGTGGCCATCGTGGGCAGCTTCGACTGGCACGTGAAGGCGGCCAACTTCCGCCAGTTCGTGCGGGCGGCCGACCCGGTTTTCGCCGCGGCGGGGATCCGCCTCAGCGTGGTCGGACGGGTACCCGACAGCGTGGCGGCCGAGCTCGGTCCGCTGCAGGCGACGGAGTTGCTGGGCTGGGTCGACGATCTCGCAGCCGTTCTCGGGGACTGTCGCGTCGCCGTGGTGTCAGAACCGGATGGCGGTGGTTTCAAGATGAAGGCGCTGGACTACCTGTTCCATCACGTGCCGCTGGCAGTGACGCTGGGCAGCGTCGAGGGAATCGACCTCGCAGACGGGCGGGCCGTGGCCCGGGCCGATGACGCCGAGTCGCTCGCCCGGGCCATCGTGACCTGTATCGAGGACACCGACCGCCTCGATGCGGTCGCCGCTCGGGCCTATCGCTGGGCCGTCGACCGGTTCGATTGGCCGTCGACCGGGGTGGCCCTGGCGCAGGCGGTCGAAGACCGGTTCATGGCCCGTTCGACGGCCTGATCTCACGGCTGTCCCTGCGACTCCCAGCCGCCCTGCCCGGCGGGTTTCCGTCCGATTCCTCTCGCGTTGCCCACTATTGGGGGAATGGGGGTAGGCCCGGAGTCACGGAACGAGCCCATCGTTACCCTGAATCCAACGGCATGCGCCTCCCGGCTCGGAGGGGTGCGCACCTGGTTCCTGCCCTCGGGCGCGGACGGCCGGCGGAAGAAGGCGGACAGGTATGGGTCATCCCGACGGTGGACAGGTCGAGTTGAGTCCCGGCGGTGGGCTTCGGCCCGCCGGCCGGCGGTCGGCACGGCTGCTGATGGTTGGGTTGGTGGCCGCCGGGGCGATCCTGGTCCAGGCCGTGGTGGCCAACGGCCAGGAGTTGCCGACCCGTGAGCAACCGGCCGGAACGCTCGGGATGCGGGTGAGCGGCGGCAAGTTCAGCCGGGTCCGCTTCGACGCCGCCGAACGGTGGCTCGGCCGTCCGATCTCCTGGACGACGTTGTTCGCCGACCGGGCGTCGCCCACGGCGATGGTCGCCTCGGTCTGGGGGGAGATGGTCAACCCGGCCGGATCGCTGCCGGAGCTGGCGCGCCGTCTCGACGTGGTGATGACCGTTCCGTTGGCGTTTGGTACGGGCTCGTCTCGTGACGAGGCCGGCCGTGCGGCGATCCGGGCCAAGCTGCAGGAGACTGCGGCAGGCGCCTGGGACGACCAGTACCGCGTCGTGGCCCGCAACCTCGCGGTCGGTGGGTACGGCGATGCGGTGATCCGACTCGGTCACGAGATGACCGGACCGTTCTACCCCTGGTCATCCCAGGGCAATGCCGATGCGTACATCGCGGCGTTCCGGCACGTGCACGACGTGATGGCCGCAGTCGGGCCGCAGCTGCGTTTCGAGTGGAACGCCGCCCGCAACACCTTCGCCGAGTTCGGGCCGCCGTCCTATCCCGGTGACGCCTATGTGGACGTGATCGGCCTCGACGCCTATTACAACCCGTTGAAGGGCGACCCGGTGCCGCTCTCCGAGGACGTGTGGAACCGTCGGTATCTGAAGGTGCTCAACGCCCACCTGACCTTCGCCCAGGAGCACGGCAAGCCGGTGAGCTACGCCGAATGGGCCATCGGCGGCGTCGACGACCCGACCTACGTCCAGCGGATGCGCGGCTGGTTCGCCGGCCTGCCCGCCGCCGGACCCGGCCGCCTGCTCTACCAGTCGTACTGGAACGTGACCAAGGACCACTACGACCTGGCGCAGTTGCCCCGCAACGCCATGGCGTTCCGGGCGGCCTTCGGTGCGGCCAGGCCGTCGGGTCCTCAGGATATCTTCGCCGTCGAGGACGACGCAGGCAGCCCCGCCGGGACCCGGCCGCCGCCGACGTGGACGTCCTCCCCGGTCTCCACCGTGCCTCCTGGAACCACCGTGCCTCCTGGAACCACCGTGCCTCCTGGAACCACCGTGCCGCCAGCGACCACGACGTTCGCCGGGGGAGCGGGTCCCCGCATCCTGCTCGACGACGAGGTGAGCCACAGCACCGAGCGGACCGTGGAGATCCCTCTGGCGGATCCGATCGAGTGGACCGGGCCGGCGTCGCTGCGCAGTGCCTCCTTCCGGGTTGGTGCCGACGTGACCGAACGACGCTACGACGGTCCGGTCGACCTGCAGATCTGCTTCTGGCAGGACGACCGTGCGGCCCAGGCGTGCGCCCGGCCGGTCCGACTCGAGGGTGCCGTCACCCAAGCCGATCTGGCCCCGACCAGCGACTGGTGGACCGGCGACGGCTGGCAATGGGACCGGCCTGCGGAGACCATCCGGGTGCTGTTCAAGGACCCCGAGACGGGCACGTTGCTGAACGAGCAACTGTGTGGTTCGGTGTGCTTCAGCCGTGGGGACCTGCCGGCAGGGGTCCTGCTGAGCGCCCGTGTCTGGGTGGTGGCCACCCCGGCTGCCGGCTGAGGACGCGCACCGAACCGTCGCGGCCTTGCTAACGTCCGCAGTGGGTCAAACGTCCTGCTCGTGTCAGCGAGACCGGGCGGCGTTCGGCGGTGATGCAGGCGGGCGGGCAGGCGATGCGGGAGCGGACTCGCGCAGGGAAGGCGCGCGGCGGCGCGGTCCGGCGGTGGAGTGTTCGGGGTTCGGCGCTCGTCGTCGTCCTCGCTCTTGCCGTGGTGACCACGGCCACCGTGCTGGGTTCCCGTGCGGTCGAGGCGGCCAGCGGCCCGGCGACCCTCGGGATGCGCACTGCCGGCGGTCTGCCCACGGCGGAGCGCTTCGCTGCCGCCGAGGCCTGGTTGCGCCGTCCGCTCGCATGGACCGTGGTCATGACCGACCGGGACAGCCCGTCGGCCATGCGCAGCTCCACCTGGGCGCAGCTCGGACGGTCCGATGCAGTGCTGCCACGCCTGGCGGACCGGCTCGACCTCGACCTGACCGTTCCGCTGGCCTTCGGCACCGGCTCGGCCCGCGACAGCGACGGCCGGGCGGCGATCCGCGAGAACTTGCTCGAGACCGCGTCCGGACGTTGGGACGCCGATTACGCCTTCGTGGCCGACATGCTCGCCGCCTCCGGCTATGGCGATGGTGTCGTCCGTCTCGGTCACGAGATGACCGGCCCGTTCTACCCGTGGTCGGCCCAGGGCAATGGTGACGCCTACATCGCGGCGTTCCAGCACGTGCGCGACGTGATGCGGGCCGAGGCCCCGGGTCTGCGCTTCGAGTGGAATGCCGCCCGGAACACCTTCATCGCCCACGGGCCCTCCGCCTATCCCGGCGACGACTACGTCGACGTGATCGGGCTCGACGTCTACTACGAGCCGACCAAGGGCGACCCGGTCCCGCTCGACGACACGGCGTGGGCCCGGCGGTACCAGCCGGTGCTGCAGGCCCACCTCGACTTCGCGGTGATGCACGGCAAGCCGGTCAGCTACGCCGAGTGGGCCAGCGGCGATGTCGACGATCCGCGTTTCATCGAGCGGATGCACCAGTGGTTCTCCGCACTGCCCGCCGTCGGGCCGGGCCGGCTGCTGTACCAGTCCTACTTCAACGTCACCCGCTCGACCTACGACCTGGCGGGCTATCCCCGCTCGGCCTGGGCCTACCAGCGCCTTTTCGGGGTGGTCGCCGACGGCACGCCGATGTACACCGGCGCCGGGTCCGACGAGGTGCTGCACCTGTATCGCAGCGGTACCGAGATCGGGACGATGACCCTGGCGACGGTGAGTTCCGCCGGAGACACCGTGGTCCGTCCCCGTGCCGCCGGGGTTGCCGACGGGCCGCAACCTGCCGGGTTCCGTCTGGGTAGGGCCGAGCCGGTCCTGCTCGACTTGAGCACCACGGCGACGTACTCCGGTCCGATCTCGGTGTGCCTGCGCTTCGCCCCCGAGGGGTTCGACCCTGCACAGACCCCGCAGATGCTGGCCGCCGACGCCACGACCGGAACCGGGGCGTGGGAGAACGTGACCCGTGCGCTCGACCGCGCCAGCGGCGTGGTGTGTGGTGCGCCGCCGAGCGTGGCGACGCTGGCGATCGGGACCGGCTTCGACACCGCCCCGGACGCCGCCGGCGTGGCCGCGTCGCTGGGCGAGGACACCGCAACCGAACTGACCCTCCGGGCGACCGACCGCGACGGCGACGACCTCGTCTTCGAGGTCGGCGATGCCGCCTCGGGCGCGGTCGGGGTGCCCTCGCCGCCGACCTGCAGCGGCACCTATCCCCGGGTGTGCACCGCCACCGTGGCGTACCGGCCCGACGCCGACTTCTTCGGTGCCGACGGGTTCGCGGTGCGGGCCGGTGACGGCCGGAACTGGTCGAACGCGGCCCGGGTGTCGCTGCAGGTGGAGGCGAGCCCCGACCTGCCCCGGGCGATCGCCGGCGAGGTGCACACCATGGAGGACCGCGTCGCGGTGCTCACCCTGACCGGACGCGACCCTGACGGGGGGACCATGGCCATCGAGCTCGTGGATGGCCCGCAGCATGGATCGGTGGGGCTTGCCGGAGCGCCGTCGTGCCAGACGGTGCTCGCCAGGACCTGCACCGCCGAGGTGCGCTACGTCCCGGCCGAGGACTGGTCGGGGACCGACGCGTTCAGCTGGGTCGCGCGCACGGCGGCCGGTGCGGTGACCGCGGCCGTCCCGGTGTTCGTCGAGCCGGTCAACGACGCGCCGAGCTGTGCTGCGCTGACCCTCGGCACCCCCGAGGACGGCGTGGGGGAGGTGCCGCTGCAGTGTGCTGACGTCGACGGCGATCCGCTGGGCTACCGGCTGGTGACGGAAGCCGGGCGCGGGTCACCGGAGATCGCCGGGTCGCAGCTGAGCTATCGGCCGCAGCCCGACTTCCACGGTGCCGATACCTTCGCCTACGCGGCCTTCGACGGGCTCGACAGCTCGTTGCCGGCCACCGTGGGGGTCACCGTCGCCCCGGTGCAGGACGTCCCGCAGGCCGACGATGTCCGGGCCACGGTCGTGGAGGACGTCGCGGGCCCCGTGGTGCTCGGAGGCACCGACGCCGACGGTGAGGCACTCGCCTTCGAGATCACCTCGCCGCCGACCCACGGTACGCTCGACCCGGTCGGCGTGCCGGGTTGCAGCGGTGCCGGCCCGAGCGTGTGCCGGGCGTCGGTCCTCTACCGGCCGGAGGTGGGCTACGACGGGGTCGACGCCTTCCGCTACCGGGTGAGCGACGGGATCGGCATGTCGGAGGAGCGCACGGCGGCGATCGAGGTCACCGCAGTGCTCGACCCGACGACGGTCACGGCGGTGGTGCCGGCGGTCGATGCCGACGGCAACGGGTTCAGCACCGTCTCGGCCGCGCTGGTTTCGGCCGATCCCACGTGCATCGCCGGCCAGCCGCTGCAGGTCGAGGCGTCCACCGACGGCAGCACCTGGACCGCGGTCGCCTCCGCCCGTACCGGCGCCGAAGGCCGGGCCGTGGCCGAGGTCGCGTTCGCACCCGGGGTGTTCGAGGTGCGGGTGCGTTTTCCGGGCAACGCCGGCTGCGCGGCGAGCCTCGACCGGTCCTCGCCGCTCGCCGTCGGCGTGCCGGGTGACCGCGTACTCGGCGGCGGCTGGTACCGGTCGCCCTTGTCGCCTGTCGTGCGTACCGGTTTCGCGGTCGCTGTGCCGGGTCTGTCCGGCCTGCCGACTCCGGTGAGGGCGACCGCTACAGACCTCAGCTCGCCCGGCGCGCTGCTGTGGATCCAGCCGGGCGCTCTCCGCCTGCGTAGTACGTCGATCGATGCGGTCCGCCCGGCGCGGTCGTGCAACACCGTGCGTTATCGCCGCTGCAGCGTGATCACCGGCAAGGCGCTGGTCTCCCGATGGCGGCCCGACGCAGCGGCACCGGACGGCGGCATGTGGTCGGCGGCCACCGACGTGGCCTTCACCGTCACCGTCGGCGACGGTGGTAGCGGCTCGAGCTGCACCGGGGCCGTCTGTTCTACGGTGGACCGCCCGGACGGCTTCGCGGCGAGCGTGTCGCCCAAGCTGTTCAGCGGCCAGGGCACACCGGTACCGCTGCTCAGCGGATCGTTGTCGCTCGGCTGATCCGGCTGGTCAGCCTCGACAGGACGGGTGCGGCAGAGCCGTTCGACACGGGCTTGGGAGAAATGGACCCTACCGCTGCGGCGGGTCGATCCTTACGGTGGTCACACCCGCTCATGTCGCGGTGGGTTTCGGGTCCGATCGGACGAAACCGTCGGATGCGCTAACGGTCGGTGTCCGATCGGCCGAAATACTCCGTAGGAGGAACGAACACGATGCGAGTTCTTGTTGCAGGCGGTGGCGGTTTCATCGGTGGGCATCTGGTCCGCCGGCTCTTGGACGAGGGCCACTCGGTCCGTGCCGTCGACCTCAAGCCGATGGACGAGTGGTGGCAGGTCCACCCCGGTGCCGAGAGCCTCGACCGGTTCGACCTGCGCCGACTCGGCCCGTGTGAGGCTGCAGTCGACGGCGTCGACCACGTGTACAACCTCGCGGCCGACATGGGCGGCATGGGGTTCATCGAGAACAACAAGGCCGCCTGCATGCTCAGCGTGATGATCAACACGCACCTGCTCGAGACCTCGTTGGCCGCGAACGTGCAGCGGTTCTTCTACGCCAGCTCGGCCTGCGTGTACGCCGCCGAGCACCAGACCGATCCCAACGTCACCGCGCTGCGCGAGCAGGACGCCTACCCGGCCCAACCGGAGGACGGCTACGGCTGGGAGAAGCTGTTCTCCGAGCGGATGTGCCGCCACTTCCGTGAGGACTTCGGCCTCGAGACCCGGGTGGCCCGTTACCACAACGTGTACGGCCCCATCGGCACCTGGAAGGGTGGTCGCGAGAAGGCGCCGGCAGCGATCTGCCGCAAGATCGCCACGGCCGAGCTGACCGGCGACACCGTGATCGACGTGTGGGGCGACGGGCACCAGACCCGCAGCTTCATGTTCGTCGACGACTGTGTCGAGGGCACTCGCCGCTTGCTCGACTCCGACATCATCGAGCCGCTCAACATCGGCTCGTCCGAGCTGGTCTCCATCAACCAACTGGTCGACCTGGTGGCCGACATTGCCGGCATCAGCGTGACCCGCCGCCACGACCTCAGCGCCCCGCAGGGTGTGCGTGGTCGAAACAGCGACAACACCCTGATCCTGGAGAAGATGGGCTGGGAGCCCTCGATCAAGCTGCGCGACGGCTTGACCCGCACCTACGACTGGGTTCGTGCCCAGGTCCGGGCGGAGCTGGCCCGGGGCTGACCCCGCCGGCGCGTGGCGCGCCGTCGAGTCCAAGCGCTTCTGACTGCAGCCCGCCGGTTCTCCGGCGGGCTGTGTTCTGTTTCCGGTCCGTAACAATCCGTCGGCGCGGATCGGCGTCGGCTACCGGCAGCCACGTTCGCGACGTCGCAACCCGGCCGCCTACAGCCTGATCCGCACGGTTCGTGTGGGGGACACCGCGTGTCGTGGTGGATCGTCCGCCCCGCGTGACGGCTGCACCGGTGCTGCCCGTCGCCGATCGTTACACCTCGTCATCTGACCCGATTCTGGTCTTTCGGCCCGACCGAGTTGGCGTTAGCTGGTCGATATACTTCGGGGCAACTTCAGCCCGGCGCGGCGAAACCGGCGGGCGTTGACGTTCGGTGTGCGGGCACCAGTGGGTCGGTTTCCCTGTATCGACGGATGAACCCGTCGTGGAGGATGGATCCGGTTCAACGGCGGGACAGCGATAAGGCGGACAGTTCATGGCGACATTTGCGGCCAGACGGTCGGCGCTCGTGCGTCACCTGGGCATGGCGGGTCTGGTCCTCGCGGTGCTCAGCCTGTCGCTGATCACCGCAGCGGTGAAGAGCGAGCCGGCCGGTGCGGGCATCTTCTTCAACGATGTCGAGTACACCTACAAGGAGTACTGGGCCAGCCACGCCACCTTCACCGCCGGCTGCGGCGAACACGCGGTGTCCGGCAGCAGCTGGTACGTCGAGCCGCTGAACTGCGCCAAGTCGATCACCCTCAACATCCCCGACAACGTGCAGGGCGCCATCGCCGCGGTGCTCTACGTCGACCTGTGGCGTAACGGGACCGCCCGCTCGGCCCGCCTCAACATCAACAACGGTCCGGAGATCCGCCCCGAGCGGGGCAGCCAGAACAGCCGTGACCCGTACACCACGCCGATCCCGTTGACGCAGCTCCGGCAGGGGACGAACACGATCAGCCTGCAGGAGACCACCGGCGCCTACCACCTTCACGACCTGATGGTCCGGGTGTACTACAGCCCCACGCAGCCGCTCATCGCCGGGCCGGGCAGCGACGTCACCCCGCCGAGCGGTTCGCTCGATCTCATCAGCGCCGGCGGAACCAACCGCACCCCGGCGGAGGGCGGGACCCTCAACGTCGACAACAACCAGATCACGCTGTCCGCCGGCGCCAACGATGCCGCCTACGTCGAGTTCCACGGCTACTACGACGGCTTCGACGAGGACAACGACGGCCAGACGCTCGACTGGCACAACTTCACCCGCAACAACTGGGGCCCGGGCGGAACGCTGGCCAAGGCGACCGGCGCCACCATCGGCCACATCGGCACCGACAGCGTCGCCCCCTACCAGGTGACGTGGAACCTCCCCGAGGTCAAGAACCAGTCCGGGGTGAAGTTCAAGGTGCGCATCGTCGACAACGCCGGCAACGTGCGGGAGGCCCCGGGCGGTGTCTCGGCCCCGTTCACGCTCGCCAGATCCTACCTGGTGGAGAACTACACGATCCCGAACTTCGACGATGCCGGCATGTTCTTCAACGGCACGGCGCCGCAGCTCGCGACGCGATCCATCACGTTGCCGTCCGATCTCAGCAACGTCAGCCGGGCGTACCTCCTGGGCAACTTCTGGGAGAACCCGGGCATCTCGCTCAACGACAACACCTACTTCCGGGCCTTCACCAACGCCGAGGACACCTGGCAGACCTCGAAGCGCGAGCTCGCCGTCAACCAGTTGAAGCCCGGGGTCAACACCATCCGGTACAGCTTCGTGCCGCCGGGGTTCGGCCAGCTCATCGAGAAGCCCGGCCCGATGGTGGTCATCCACCGCACCGCGCCGGCCGGCTCGCCGGCCATCACCACCCAGCCGGTGGCGACGGTGGTCAGCCAGGGCCGTCAGGCGACCTTCACGGCCACTGCGTCGGGAGCGCCCGATCTTGCCTACCAGTGGCGCAAGAACGAGGTGGCGATCCCCGGGGCCACCGACCTCTCGTTCACGACCCCACCATTGCAGCCCGCCGACAGCGGCAGCGCCTACAGCGTGGTGGTGACCAACGGGCAGGGTTCGGCGACCAGCAGCTCGGCCAAGGCGACCGTGCTGCGGACCGGTGTGGCCACCGGAGCGTGGTGGAACGCCGGCTGGGATTTCCGGGTGCCGGTGACGGTCTCGCCCGGTGACACCGCCCGGACCAACAAGATGGTCGAGGTGCTGCTCAACTTCACCGAGTTGATGCGCACCGCCGGGAGCGGCGGGCCGAGCTTCGACCCCAACTCGGTGCGGGTGGTCGAGGTCGACGGGTCGGGCAACGTCATCGACGCCGGCGTGGCCCGCCAGGTCGATCCGGCCGAGGGCTACAACGCGGCGACCAACGCCAAGGCCAACGTCATCTTCCTGATGACCGGTACGACGAACCCCGAGACGTCGCGGACCTACCACATCTACTTCGACAAGACGAGCAAGAACATCCCCGCCCCGACAGTGGCGCCGCTCGTCACGGTGACCGACAACGTGGTCGACCGGGGATTCCCGGCCTACCAGTTCAACGGCCAGGGATCGACCTGGGTCTACCACAAGGAGGGCGGCGGCTTCGCCAAGCTGCTCGACGCCCAGGGGATCGACTGGATCGACTGGACGTCGGCGACCGGTGCCGCCGGTGACTACCGCGGGGTGCCCAATGCCGTCATGCCCGGCAACGGCGGGTTCTTCCACCCCGGGCGTGCCGGCGCCGGCACCTCGAAGATCGTGTCGAGCGGCCCGCTGAAGATCACCATCGAGACCGAGAGCTCCGACAAGCTCTGGGTCGCCCGCTGGGAGGTCTACCCGACCTACGCCACCTTCAGCATGGTGCGGGCGGCCAAGCTCTTCTGGTTCCTCTACGAGGCCGTACCCGGCGGTACGTTGGACTTCAACGGCAACGACGTCGTGGTCCGTTCCGACGGCGTGTCGGTGAACATGGCCGGGAGCTGGCACACCGACCTCCCGGGCCAGGAGTGGGCCTACGTCGGCGACAAGGCCAAGGGCCGTTCCTTCTACGTGGCGCATCACCAGGACGAGGGCTCGGTCGAGTCGTACTGGCTGCTCCAGAACCAGATGCCGGTCCTCGGCTTCGGCCGCGGTGGCAACGCCCTGAACGAGTCCTTCCTCGATCCGACGGTCAATGGCCAGCCGCAGACCTTCACGGTGGGCCTGGTCGACTCGACCGACTTCTCGGTCGCCGGCAACGGCATCCGGGCGGCGTACCGGCCACTCGTGCTGCAGACCGGTGGCGCCGAGTTCAACGGGGTGTTCACCGGGCTGCGCAGTGACGACTTCTCCAGCGGCTCGCTGAACCCGATGTGGACAATCTACGACCCCGTCGGTGACACCGCCGTCAGCACGACCGGCACCGACGTGCAGCTGGCCATTCCCGGCGTTGGTACCCACGATCTGTGGACCGGACGAAACAAGGCCCCGCGTCTGCTCCAGACCGTTTCGAACGGTGACGTCGGGATCGAGGCCAAGTTCAACTCGACGCCAACCCAGCGCTTCAGCGGCCATGGCCTGGTGTTCCAGGCCGACGCCAACAACCTGATCCGCTTCGGGGTCGAGAACACCGGCACGACGACGCGGGCGACGGCCACGGTCATGGTCAACGGCCAGGCGCAGATGCTGCAGGCCAAGTACCTCGAATCCGGTGTGCCGCAGTACCTGCGGGTGCTCCGTACCGGGAACTCGTGGGTGTTCGGTCGCTCCTTCGACGGCATCAACTGGATCAACCTGCCGCCGGTGACCTTCTCCCTGGTGGTAAGCGCGGCCGGGGTCTATGCGTTGTCCCACGGCACCCCCGGCCCGGCGTACACCGCATCGCTCGACTACATCGAGAACTACGCCCAGGCGCCCATCGTCGACGACGCGCCCAGGATGAGCAACGTCATCATCACGCCGAAGGCCCACCGGGCCGTGGTCTCGTGGACCACCAACGTGCCGGCCACGACCACGGTGCGGCACGGCTCGTCCGCCCTCGTCACGAACACCGTCGAGGACGCCACGCTCACGACCAACCACCAGGCCACGGTGGACTTCCTGGCCTGCAACACGCCGTACTACCTGCAGCCGGTCACCGCCGCCGCCGACGGGGTGACGACGGAGGGCACGGTCACCCTGTTCTCCACCACGACCTGCACCGAGGCGTTCTCCGACGATTTCTCGGGACCGTTGGCCGATCCGCGGTGGATGAGCGCCGACCCGCTCGGCGACACCTTGACCACCCGAACGGGAACGAACGCGTTGTTCTCGATCCCCGCCGGGGTCGATCACAACCTCTACGCCGGCGCCAACCGGGCCCCGCGTCTGCGCCAGGACGGCCCCGAGGGGGACTTCTCCGTCGAGGCCAAGTTCGATTCGGTGCTCACCGCCGGCTACCAGATGCAGGGCATAGCCGTGGAACAGAACACCAACTCGTTCCTGCGGGTGGAGATCCACCATGACGGCACGGGTCCCAAGGCCTATGTCGTCGCGGTGATCGACGGGGTGGCCACCACACTGCTCAACCCGGTGACGCTGCCGGCGAGCACGACGCACTATGTGCGCCTCGCCCGGGTCGGCAACGCCTGGACCGTGGGCCACTCGGTGAACGGCACCACGTGGAACACCGTTGGCACCTTCAACCTGTCGTTGCGTTCGACCTACCTGTCCCCGTACATCGGCACGACGTCCACCGGTGGTGCGTCGACGCCGGCGTTCGTGGGGTCGATCGACTACTTCTTCAACACCGCAACCCCGATCGTGCCGGAGGACGGTGGTGCCGGTCCGGACACCACCCCGCCGGTCATGAGCAGCATCGTCGCCACCACCAACCCGGCCAATGCGCAGGAGGCGACGGTCACCTGGACCTCGAACGAGCTCGCCTCGAGCCGGGTCGAGTGGGGTCTGACGACCGCTTACAGCCTGCCGGTGGTGACCGACAACACCGCGGTGCTCACCCACAGCGCCAAGCTCGCGCCCATCTCCTGCGGGAAGACCTACAACTTCCGGGTCGTCGGCAACGACGCGGCAGCCAACACCGGTGCGAGCATCAACCAGACCTTTGTCGGTCCGGCATGTCCGGCCGGGCCCGTTTCCGACGACTTCAGCTCGGCGGCGCTCAACCAGCGCTGGCTGGTGGTGGACAAGGTCGGTGACGGCACGGTCACCCAGTCCGGTGGTCTGCTCAAGCTGAAGGTGCCGGCGGCGTCCCGCCACGATCTGGCCCCGACCAACAGCAAGGCCCTCCGGGTCCTCGAGGCGATCACCAACACCGATCTCGACGTCGAGGTGGGCTTCGAGTCGGTGGTCAACCTGCCGACCCAGATCCAGGGTCTGGTCTTCGAGGCCGACAACGGGAACCTGGTCCGCTTCGACCTGTCCTCGACCGGGACCGAGACCAAGGCCTTTGTCGGCCGCCTGAACGGTACCGGCTTGGCGCAGCTCGCCTACGTGACGGTGCCGGGCTCGTCGGCGAGCCGGTTGCAAGTGTCCCGCGTCGGTTCGGTGTGGACGTTCGGGCACTCCTCCGACGGGACTACCTATACGACGATCTATAGCGGCGATCTGGGCACCTTCGCCCCCTCCCGGGTGGGTCCCTTCGCCGGCAACGCCAACGCCGTGCTGGGCTCGGTTCCGCCGCACACCGCGGTGGTGGACTACTTCTTCAACTCGGCGTCGCCCATTGTTCCCGAGGACGGAGGCTTCGTCGGCGCCCCCGAGTTCGAGCTGTACAGCGGCTCGTCGATGACGTTCGGCACGGTGGGTCTGACCCAGCCCGACATCAACATCCTCGGGCGGGTCATCGACCCCGACGGGGTGTCGTCGCTGACCTACAGCATCAACGGCGGTGCGCCGGTCGCCATGGGCGTCGGGCCGGACTCCCGGCGGCTGACCACGCCGGGCGAGTTCAACGCGGCCATCGTGGCGACCGACCTGCAGGCCGGGCTGAACACGGTGACCCTGCGGGCGGTGGACGCCTATTCGCACACGTCCTCGACGACCGTCGAGGTCACCTGGACGCCGGGTAACACCTGGCCGATGCCGTACAACGTCGACTGGTCCAACACCGCCAACCTGCTCGACGTCGTGCAGCCGATCGACGGCAAGTGGGCCATCGAGGGCGACACGGTGCACAACACCGAGGTCGGCTACGACCGCATCCTCACCCTCGGCGACGACACCTGGAAGTCCTTTGAGGTCACCGTGCCGATCACGGTCAACTCGGTCGATCCGGCCGGCAACGCACCGCCCAACGGGGGACCGGCCATCGGCTTCATCCCCCACTGGAAGGGCCACATCGACGCCGAGTTCAGCCAGCCCCACTGGGGGTTCGCCGGCCAGCTCGGCGGCTGCGTGTGGTACCGCTACAAGGCCGACGGCATCAGCGAACGACTCGAGATCCGCGACTCCCAGGCGGTGCTGACCGCGCAGGACCTCAGCGGCAAGACGCTGACGGCAGGGGTCACCTACCTGTTCAAGATGCGGGCCGAGTCCACGATCGGCAACGGGCCGCTCTACCAGCTCAAGGTGTGGCCGGCGAGCGATCCCGAGCCGACGCGTTGGGACGTGATCAGCCAGCTGCCGCCGGGTGGGCCCGATTCGGGTTCCCTGGTCCTGGTGGCGCATTACGTCGACGCCAGCTTCGGTGACATCTCCGTGACCAAGCTGACCGCGGCCATGCCCACCATCAGCCCGGCCGGTGGCACCTTCGCCGGTCTGTCCAAGGTCACGCTGATCGCGGAGACGCCGGGTTCGGAGATCCGTTACACGCTCGATGGTTCCGCTCCCGGGCCGGATTCGACGCTGTACACCGAGCCGTTCTTCCTGTCGCAGTCTGCGGTGGTGCGGTCCAAGGCGTTCAAGGTCGGCAACGAGCCGAGCGCCGAGCGTCAGGCCACCTTCACCATCACCGCTGCACCGAACCGGGTGACGGACTCCCTGCGTGCCCTGTACCACTTCAACGAGGGCGCCGGGACGACGGCGTACGACGGCTCCGGGGTCAGCCCGGCGGCGAACCTGCGGATCGAATCCGGCTCGGTGAGCTGGCTGCCGTCCGGTGCGCTGCGTCTGGACTCGGCGTCGGTGATCCGTACCGCCGGGGATGTCGGCAAGATCAGCTCGGCCGTGGCCGCCAGCGGGGCCTACAGCTTCGAGGCCTGGGTCGAACCGAAGGACCTCCTCCAGGGCCCGTCGGCACTGGTCGGCATCGGCCCGGTCTCCGGGACCGAGCGCAATGCCTCGCTGGCCCAGAACGGCGTCGACTACCGCTCGGTGCTGCGGACCGGGACGACCGGACTCAGCGGCGCAGCGCAGAGCGCTCTGGCTGCGGCGCAGCAGTCGTTGCACCACGTCGTGTTCACCCGGGACTCTTCGGGCAACACCAAGATGTGGATCGACGGGGTGCAGGTCGCCGGCGGCACCCAACGTGGGGTGCTGACCAACTGGAACACCGCGTTCCGGCTCGGGGTCGGCGGCATGCCGAACGGTACGGAGTCGTGGCTGGGTGATCTCTACCTCGTAGCGGTGTACAGCCGGCCGCTCACCCAGAACCAGGTGCTGCAGAACTTCCGGGCCGGCCCGTTCCCGCCGGTGCCCAACACCGCCCCGGTGGTGGCCGCCGGCCCGGCGGTGTCGATCCCGGTGGGCCAGAACGTCCTACTCGGCGGCACGGTGAGCGACGACGGCTTCCCCAAGCCGCCGAACGCCACCTCCGTCACCTGGTCGAAGGTGTCGGGTCCGGGCACGGTGACCTTCGCCTCGCCGAATGCCACGGACACACTGGCCTCCTTCTCGGCGGCCGGCTCCTACGTGCTGTGGCTCACCGCTTCGGACGGCGCACTGAGCAGTTCCGCCACCGTGGCGGTCACAGTCACCGCGGCCATCACCACGGTGCCGAACCCCGTCATCACGCCGGCTGCGGGTACGTACTACGGCTCGGTCGCTGTGACGATCTCCAACAGCCTCAGCGGGGCGGAGATCCGCTACACGACCGACGGGTCGGCGGTGACCGGTACCTCGCCCCTCTACACGGCACCGGTCACCCTCACCTCCTCGGCGACGGTGCGGGCGAAGGCCTTCAAGAGCGGCCTCACCGAGTCGTCGCCGGTCAACGCGGCCTACACGATCGCCGCAGTGCCACCCCGGGTGACTGCCGGTCTGGTGGCCTTCTACGACCTCGAAGAGGGCACGGGCGCCACCATCGGGGACACGTCTGGCGTGGGGACGGCCGTCGACCTGACCGTGGCCGATCCCACCCGTACCTCCTGGGTCGCCGGAGGTCTGCGGTTCGACCAGGCCACCGTCGCACTGACCCCGGGGAGCGGGGCCAAGGTGACCGACGCGGTCAAGGCGTCGGGTGCGATGACCGTCGAGGCGTGGATCACCCCGGCGAACGTCACGCAGAGCGGGCCGGCGATGATCGTGAGCATGGCGGGCAGTTCGGCCAGGAACTGGGCATTGGGACAGACCGGCTCGAGTTACTCGACCAAGTTCCGCACCAGTACCACGACGGCGGACGGTGAGGTGGCCACCGCCACCCTCGGCGTCACGGCCGCCCGCCAGCACGTCGTCTACACCCGGGATGCGGCCGGTGCGGTCCGGGTCTACCTCAACGGTGCCCTGGTCACCTCGCGGACCCTGACCGGCAACCTGTCCGGCTGGGTGTCGACGCAACGGCTCTCCTTCGGCGCCGATCGCGACGGGACCAAGCCGTGGCTGGGAACCATCTACACGGTCGGTATCTACAGCCGTGCCCTTTCCGCAGTCGAAGTCAGTCAGAACTTCGCCGCTGGTGAGGCCTGACGGCGACGGTGCGCGGCGGGTCGGCCCGATCGGGCCGGTCCCGCCGCCACCTCGTCCGTCACCGAGCCGGCGTGAGATTCAGAGAGTGGGTAATCGTGGACATAGCGGAACTTCGCTACATCCTGAGTCGTTATGCGCCGATCGGCATCGCCACGTTCGCCGTGTGCATGCTCTTGGGTATGGCTGCGGCGTACGTGCCGGCACGGACCTATCAGACCCATGCGACCGTGACCATCGAGCCGGGAGGCCCGTCCGGGCCGACCACGCCGACCACCGCCTCGATTAGCCAGGTGAACTTCTCCCTCCTGGCGTTGCAGGAGAGGGCCTCGGCCGAGACCCTCAAGACCGCCGCCGCCGAGGACGTGCCGGTGGAGTTGCGGGATGAGCAGGTGCGGGTCGCGGCGGTGGTCGAGACCAGCGTGCTCAAGATCACCGGCACGGGCCATTCGCCGGAGGCCGTCGCCGCCTACGTGAACGCCATGGCGCAACGACTCGCCGGGGCGACCGTCCCGCTGGTCGTGGTGCGGCTCACCGTGCTCGATCCCGCACCGGTACCGATCCAGGCAATCTCGCCGAATGTGAAGGCGACCCTGCTCGCAGCAGCCGTGTTCGGTTTGCTCAGTGCGGTGTTCGTGTGCCTGCTGGTGCGCAAGGTGCGGGCCGCCTCCGACCCCGAGACCGTGGTCCGCGAGCGGTTCGGAGCTCCGGTGCTCGGTGAGATCCCGCGGCTGGGCGCGCTGCGCCGCGGTCGCAGTGACGTCGTGTCGATGCTGGATTCCGGTGCACCCGCAGAGCTGCGGGTGGCGTTCGAACAGGTTCGGACGAACCTGGAGATCCGCCTGGCGCAGCTGCGCGGTACGGGCCTGGCGGTGGTCGCCGCCGAAGCCGGCGTCGGGTGTTCGACGGTTGCCGCGGGTCTTGGCTACTCGTTTGCGTCGGTGGGCCGCGACGTCGTGCTGATCGACTCCGACCTCCGTGTCCCGAGCCTGGCCAAGGTGTTCGGGGTGCCCGACGACCACGGGCTCGGGGCCCGCGCCGCGGTGGGCGGATCGCCCAGGACGCAGGCCACCCGGTACGCCGGTCTGCGGGTGTTGCCCGCCGGGGAGCTGTCCGGTCGTGCCGCCGACGTGGTCAGCGCCAGCCTTCCCCGTGCCGTCGAGGAGTTGCGCGACGACGCACGGCTGCTGTTGATCGACACGCCCCCGCAGCGGGAGGCGCCCGAGGCGGCGTTGGCCGCCGCGCTGGCCGGGGCGGTGGTGCTGGTGGTCGGTCCGAAGCCGGTCGATCAACTCGACGCGGCGTCGACGATCCGGCGCCTCGAGGAGTCGGGCGCGGTCCTGCTCGGTGTGGTGGTCAACGGCGTCTCGCTGCGCCGGTTCCGGCGCGCCCACCGGGTCCGCCGGCCCGAGATCGCACGGAGCACGGTGTCCGTCGACGAGCTCGAGCGGCGCCTGGCCGACGTCAACGATCTCACCGACGACGCCGCGAAAGGCGACGGCAGCGGAGAGCAGACCAGCCTGAGCGGTCTGACTCGTCATCGCTGATGGTCGCGGCGCCGGGCCCACCTTCGCTGAGCGGCGGCGGCGGTCCGCCAGTGCTCGGCCGACGCGGCTGATCGTCGCGATCGCCGGCTGGTCTGGCCGCGGTCCATCGCGATCGCCGTAGGCCCCGTCGGCCTTCCGGTCGACCCGGCTCGCTCGCACAATGCCGGCTCGGGTCGAGGCCGGATACGCAGTCGCGTGCGGGGCCCTCGTGCGTGTCGCGGCCCGGTTCGTGGTAGCGCGCACACCTCGGCCGTATCGCAGCCCGGTTCTCGGTAACGCGCACACCTCGGCCGTATCGCAGCCCGGTTCTCGGTGGCGCGCACGCAGCTTGGCGGTGTCGGGGCCCGGTCCCGGCTCGTGGCAGGATGCATGCCATGCAGGTGACGGCGCGGGTCGACTACGCGGTACGGACGTTGCTCGAGCTCGCTGCTCGACCCGGTGAACGTCTGACCCGGGACGAGATCGCCGGGGCCCAGGACATTCCCCGTCGGTACCTCGAGGTGGTGCTGAGCCAGCTGCGCATCACCGGGCTGGTCACCGGCCAGCGCGGTGCCTCGGGCGGCTACACCCTGGGTCGACCGGCCGCTCAGATCTCGGTGGCCGAGGTCACCCGGGCGGTCGACGGGCCGCTGACGCTGGTCCAGGGACAGCGCCCCGAGGAAGTGTCCTACTCGGGGCCGAGTGTGCACCTGCCCGAGCTGTGGATCGGGCTTCGGGCGTCGCTGCGAGCGGTTCTGGAGTCGGTGACGATCGAGGACCTACTCACCGGTCGCCTTCCGGCGGCGGTGCAGGTCCTCGTGGATGATCCCGATGCCTGGGCTCCGCGGCGTTGACCGCCGGCCTGGTACCGGCTGAGAGCCGGCCGGTTGCCGTAGGGCGTTCGATCAGCCGGCGTTGGCGTTGGCCTCGGCGTCGAGGGCCTGCTGCTGACGGCGCCGGCGCTGCAGCGGCGGTTTCACCGCGGCGAAGATGACGATACAGGGGATCGTCAGGTAGGCGATCCAGCGGCTTCCGGGCAGGTCGGTCGTGCCGGCCAATTCCCGGGTCTGGGTGATGAGCAGCAGGCCGGAGACGGCGAGGCCGAGCAGCCGGGGCCTGAAGAAGCGAACCGCGTAGGCCGCGATCGGCGAGGCGATCACCCCGCCGAGGAGCATGGCGCCGATCACGTCGAAGCGGAGCCCGTCCTTGCCCATGGTGCTGATGAGGCTGCCCGCTGCCACGAACGCCACGGCCACCTCGGCGGTGTTCACACAGCCGATCGCGTAGCGCGGTGGCACGCCCCGGTGCAGCAGGAACGGGGTCACGACCGGCCCCCAGGCGCCGACCAGGCCGTTGGTGACGCCACCGGCGAGGCCCGCCACCTCGGTGCCGCGGGTGTCGGCATCGATGACCGGGCTCGTGGCACCCTGCTCCGGCTCGGCGGCGGTTCGGATGGGGGAACTGAAGCGGATCAGGATGCGGACACCCACCAGGAGCAGCAGGACGGCCAGGAAGGGTCGCAGTTTGGCGGCGTCGACGTTGGCCAGCACGGTGGTGCCGATGAGCGCTCCGATCGAGCCGGGGATGGCCAGACGGGCGACGAGCCGTTTGTCGATGTTGCCGAGCCGCCAGTGCGACACGCCGGCGGCGACGCCGGTCACCACCTTGGCCACGTTGATCGAGGCCGAGACCGCCCCGGGGGCGATCCCCATGCTCAGCATGATGCTCGAGGAGGTCGGGCCGAAACCCATGCCGAGCGCCCCGTCCACCATGGAGGCCACGAAGCCGGCGAGCGCAACAAAGATGAGTTCCTTGGACATGGCGCAAATCCTACCGGAGAACCGGTATTCAGCAAAGAGGGCGTTTTGCCCACGCGGTCCGGCCCTTCCGGCCCGTCCCGCCGGTCCCTGAGCGGCGGTCCTGGTGGGCCCGTCCGGCCGTTCGAGGGGTCAGCGTCCCTGCCAGTCGGGTTCCCGGCGTTCGGCGTAGGCGGCCCGGCCTTCCCGGGCGTCATCGGTGGCCTGGGCGACGATACGCAGGGTCTCCCCGAAGCGCACCGCATCGACCCAGGGCAGCTCCCGGCTGCGCACGGCCACCTCCTTGGTGGTGCGCACCGCCAGCGGCGCGACCCGGCACAACCGTTCGGCGAGTGCCCTGGCCTCGGCCAGCACCCGGTCCTGGGGCACGACCCGGCCGACGAGGCCCATTTCCTTCGCCCGTACCGCGTCGACGGGGTCGCCGAGTAGCAAGAGTTCCATGGCGTCCTCCCAGCGCAGCCGCTGGGGCATGCGGATCGCCCCGACGATCGTGGGCACCCCGAGCCGGACTTCGGGGAAGCCGAAGGTGGCCTGCTCCGAGGCGATGACGAAGTCGCAGAACGACACCGCGGTGACCGCGTAGCCGAGGCACACCCCGTTGACCGCGGCGATGGTGGGTTTGAACAGCTCGAGGCCGCTCTCGAAGGAGTTGATGGTGGGCTTCTCCCAGAACGTTCCCTTGAACGTGCCGGCCGCGCCCGCGCCGTCGCGCACGTCGGCCCCGGAGCAGAACGCCCGCCCGGCGCCCGTGAGGATGGCCACCCAGGCGTCGGGGTCCTCGAGGAACCGGGTCCAGGCTGCGTTGAGGCCCTCGCGCATGGCCCCGTTGATGGCGTTGAGCCGCTCGGGCCGGTTGTAGGTGATCGTCACGACATGGCCGTCCTGCTCGTAGAGGACGGGTGGTTGCGTTTCGGCGGCGACGTCGGTCATGGCCGCGCAGGCTAGGTGGCCGTGGGTGTGGCCGTGGCCGAGTCGCGACGGCCGGTGGACGGTGGCCGGTGGACGGTGGACGGTGGCCGGTGGACGGTGGACGGTGGACGGTGGCGGTCCCCGGCAGGGCGGCTGCTGGCGGTGCGGCCCGGCTCGGGGGTGTCACCGGGTCGGTGACAGGCGGTAGCGTCTGGCTCGTAGTTCCCCCGCACGGGCTGCCGGTCGCCTCCGGGGCGCGACGCGCCGGGGACGAGTTCGATCACCGCACGAAGGACGGGCAGACCCATGAGCGACAACGTCGAATCCGAGCTCAGCGTCGAAGAGGCCGAGGCGTTCCGGGCTCGCTGCCGGGCCTTTCTCGAGGACCACGCCACCGGCATCTCCATCGACGGGCCCGATTCCCGCAGCGAGAAGGAGATCGCCGCCAACAAGGCCTTTCAGCAGAAGGTTGCCGCCGCAGGCCTGGCGGGGATCATCTATCCGGCCGAGTACGGCGGTGCCGGGCTCTCCAGGGCCCACGAGCGGATCTGGCGGGAGGAGTACGGCCACGTTCCCGACATGACCGCGCAGCTCACCATCAGCCACGGCATGTGCATGCCGATGCTGGCCGAGTACGGCAGCCACGAGCAGAAGGCCCAGTTCCTCGGCGATTGCATCGCGGCGCGCACCGTGTGGTGCCAGATGTTCTCCGAACCGGGTGCCGGCTCCGACGTGGCGTCGTTGCAGACCAAGGCCACCCTCGACGGTGACGAGTGGACGATCAACGGTCAGAAGGTGTGGACCACGCTGGCCCACGTGTGCGACTACGGCATCGTCATCGCCCGCACCGATGCCGAGCAGGTCAAGCACCGCGGCATCTCGATGTTCATCGTCGACATGAAGGCCCCCGGGGTCGAGATCCGGGCCATCAACCAGATCGACGGCGGCAAGCACTTCAACGAGATCTTCTTCACCGACGTGCGCATCCCCAAGGCGTGGCAGGTCGGCCCGCTCAACGAGGGCTGGCGGCTGGCCACCGCCATGCTGATGTACGAACGCGTGGCCATCGGCACCGGGTCCAAGAGCGGGGTGTCCACGCCGACCTACAAGTACCTGGCCGGCGAGGCGACAAGGCGTGGGGTCATCACCGACCCCGTCGTGCGTCAGGACCTGATGCGCCTATACACCGAGGAGACCACCAAGAGCCTGGTGGCCATGCGCACTCGGGCCGAATTGAAGTCCGGCAAGACCCCCGGGCCGGGTGGGTCCTTGGGCAAGTTGCAAACCGCGGTCATCGCCAAGCTGGCCCGCCGCATCACCCTCGGCATCGCCGGCCCGGCCGGGGTGGCCTGGGAGGAAGGTGTCGGCGACGGCGACAAGCACGCCCGCAGCGTGCTGCGCAGCTTTTCCGCCACCATCGCCGGCGGCACCGACGAGATCCAGAAGAACATCATCGGCGACCGCGTCCTCGGCCTACCCCGGGACATCGCCACCGACATCGACGTGCCGTTCAAGGACCTCAAGGTCGGCACCCAGAAGTCGGCGGGCTGACCGGCCCGCTAGGGTCGGCGTACATGACCGTGCCCACCCTGCACATCGACGGCCACGTCGCCACCATCGAGCTCCAGCGCCCCGACAAGCGCAATCGCATCGAACCCGACGACCTCGTCGAGCTGCTGGCGCTGTTCGACCGGATCGTCGAGGCCGACGACGTGCGAGCGGTGGTGCTGGCGGCCCGTGGGCCATCGTTCTGCTCAGGGTTTCATCTGGGGGCGCTGACCGAGGGAACCCGATCGCCGGTGTCCTTCGGCGAGATGTGCGACCGGCTGGCGCGTCTGCCGATGCCGACGATCGCGCAGATCGAGGGCAACATCCACGGCGGTGGCACCGACCTGGCCCTGTCGTGCGACTTCCGGATCGCCGCCGAGCACATCCACCTGCTCATGCCCGCGGCCCGCTTCGGCCTGCAGTACTACGGCAGTGGCCTACAGCGGTTCGTGGCGGCCATCGGCCCGTCGGCGACCAAGAAGTTGTTCCTCACGGCCCTGCCGGCTGATTCGGCCACGTTGCTGCGGGTGGGCTACCTAGACGAGGTGGTGTCAGACGACTTCGTGGGGACCCGGGTGGGGGAGCTCGCCGACGCCATCTGCCTGCTCGGCCCCGAGGCGGTGACCCGGACCAAGGCCGCCATCGACGGGTTCGCCTCGGGGACCGCGGACGTGGCCGCGGTCGACGAGTCGGCGCGGGCCTCGATGCGTTCGTCCGAGCACCGCGAGGGTCTGCGGGCCCTGGCCGAGAAACGTCCGCCGGTGTTCTTGCCCTCGACGTTGCGCTGAGCGCGGGCGGGCGCCGGCCCGGCCCGGCGTGGCAGGCTCGTGGCCATGGCCGCCACCGAACCCAAGCGACTGTCGCTGAACGCGTTCTCCATGAACTGCGTTTCGCACATCAACCAGGGACTCTGGGTGCGCGAGGACACCCGCAACATCGAGTACCGCACCCTGGCCCCGTGGATGGAGCTGGCCAAGATCCTCGAGGCCGGCTGCTTCGACGCTCTGTTCCTCGCCGACGTGGTGGGCCTCTACGACGCCTACCGGGGTGGTCCGGAGGTGTCCATCCGTGAGGGCATGCAGGTCCCGGTGAACGACCCGATGCTGTTGATCCCGGCCATGGCCACGGTCACCGAACACCTCGGGTTCGCCTTCACCTCGTCGATCCTGCAGACCCATCCGTTCACCTTCGCCCGGCAGGTGTCGACCCTCGATCACCTCACCGGCGGGCGGGTCGGCTGGAACATCGTCACGTCCTACCTGCCCAACGCCGCCGCCAGCCTGGGCCTGAAGGACCTGCCCGGCCACGACGAGCGTTACGACATGGCCGATGAGTACCTCGAGGTCCTCTACAAGCTGTGGGAGGCCTCCTGGGAGGAGGATGCGGTGCTGGCGGACAAGGCGCACCGTATCTACGCCGACCCGGACAAGGTGCACCGCATCGACCATGTCGGCCGCTACTACGAGGTCGCCGGTCCCCACCTGTGCGAACCGTCGCCGCAGCGCACGCCGCTGTTGTTCCAGGCCGGTTCGTCGCCCCGCGGCCGGGAGTTCGCCGCCCGCCACGCCGAGTGCGCCTTCGTGTTGTCCAGCCGCCGCCAGCTCGCTGCCGGCAAGGGCCCGGTGGCGGACATCCGGGCCCGGGCGGCCCGCTACGGCCGCAACCCCGACGACATCCGCTTCTACCAGGGCCTCTCGCCGGTGGTCGGCGGCACCGAGGCCGAGGCCAAGGCCAAGGCCGCGGAGTACCTCGAGCAGCTCAGCACCGAGGCCGCGCTGGCCCACCTGTGCGGCTCGGTCGGAGTGGACCTCGGTGCCATCGACCCGGACCGGCCGCTCGAGACCTTCGACGGCAACGGCATGACCGGGGTGGTCAAGGGCCTGCTCGACAGCGCTCCTCCGGGGACCCGGACCTTCCGCGACCTGGCCAAGGCCAACATGGCCGGACAGTTCGTGGTCGGCACGCCCGAGCAGCTCGCGGACACGCTGGCCGAGTTCGGCTCGCTCGGCATCGACGGGTTCAACCTGGTGTACGCCACGACCCCGGGAACCTTCGTCGACTTCATCGACGGCGTGGTGCCGGTGCTGCAGCAGCGAGGCCTGGTCCGCACCGACTACGAGCCGGTCCCGCTACGGGAACGCCTCTTCGGTACGCCGCGGCTCCCGGACCGTCATCCGGCCGGGCAGACCCGCATCGAGGCGGCCCGCCGCCGGGCCGCGGGCCGGGCCGGGCAGCCGATCGCCCAGGGCTGACCGCTGGGTTCGGCCGGGTCTGCGGCCGGGGTGGAGCGAGTCACGGTCCGGCCGACGTGCCGGTGGTCACGCGATCGGCGAGACTGTCGGGCATGGGTGCTTTGGAAGGTGTTCGGGTCCTCGAGCTCGCCGGCGGTATCGGCGTGGCCTACGCCGCCAAGTTGTTGGCCGACCTCGGCGCGGACGTCGTCCGGGTCGAGGACGAGGGTGACCTGGTGCGGGCCCGGCCGTTCGAGGTCCATCGCTGGTTGAATACCAACAAGCGGTCGATGCGCAGCGGCGACGGGCTGCTGGCCGGGGCCGACCTGCTGCTGCACGACCTGAAGCCCTCGGCCGCCGCCGTCGCCGGTCTGGACGCACCGTCCCTGCTCGCCGCCCACCCGCGGCTGGTGGTGGGGACCATCACGCCCTACGGTTCGACGGGCCCGTGGGCCGAGTTCGCGGCGACCGAGCTCAACGTGATCCACGCCAGCAGCTGGGGCTACCTCTCGCCCGCGGCGGCCACCGACCCCGAGTTGCCGCCGCTCAAGGCCCCCGGCCATCACGCCACGATCCTCACCGCCACCGTCGGGGCCACCGCCTGTCTCGCCGCAGTGGACCGGGCGGCGCGGACCGGGCAGGGCGAGCACGTCGACTTCTCGATGTTCGCCGCCGGTGCCCGGATGACGGAGACCGCCCCCGCTGCGGCAAACTTCCAGCATGCCGATGCCTCCCGCCTCGGAACCCGGACCGTGGTGCCGTGGTCGATCTACCGGTGCCGTGACGGGCTGATCCAGCTCATCTGCGTGGAACAGGCCCAGTGGGAAGCCCTGCTCGGGCTGATGGGTAACCCCGAGTGGAGCGAGCTCGAGGTGTTCGCCGAGAACAACTCCCGACGTGAGAACGCCGACCTGGTGCAGCTGTACGTGTCGGAGTGGATGGCCGAGCAGGAGGTGGTCGACCTGTACCGGCGTGGTCAAGCAGCCCGCGTCTGCTTGACGCCGGTGTACACGATGGCGCAACTCGCCGAGGACGCCCACTTCGTCGAACGGGGCTTCTTCGTCGAGGACCCCGACGGGTTGCGTCTGCCGTCGTGCGGGTTCAAGTTCGATCAGCCGTGGTGGGCCCTGCGTACCGCCGCGCCGGCCGTCGGTGCCCACGACGGCGAGGGCTGGCGTGACCGGTCGGCGTCGGTGGTCCCGGCGGAGACGCCAGAGGCTGTGGCACCGGGCCGGCCTCTCGAAGGGGTACGGGTCTGCGACTTCACCTGGGTATGGGCCGGTCCGTACTGCACCCAGTTGCTGGCCCATCTCGGTGCCGACGTGGTCCGCCTGGAATCGCCCGACCACCTGTGCCTGTTCCGCCGCCTGCCGTTCAACCCGCCGGAGTTGCCGCTGACTCCCGACTCCAACGGGCTGTTCCAGCTCTACAACTCGGACAAGCGCAGCCTCGGTATCGACCTGCGCCGAGCCGAGGCACGCGCCGTGGTGGAGCGGATGGTGGCCCGCAGCGACGTGGTGGTGGAGAACTTCGCGGTGGGGACCCTCGCCGATCTCGGCTACACGGTCGAGGCGTTGCGGGCCATCAACCCGGAGGTGATCGTGGTGTCCCTGAGCGGGTTCGGCCAGACCGGCCCGTATGCGAGCTACATGGCCTACGGACCCTCTGGAGGCGCAGCGGCCGGTCTGTACGCAGCCACCGGTTATGAGGGTGGCGACGCCGCCGAGACCGGTGTCGCCATCGGTGACCCCGGGACCGGCCTCACCGCGGCGTGGGCCACGGTCGCCGCGCTGGTGGGTCGCCGCCTGACCGGCGTCCCGGCCCGGGTCGATGTCGGCATGGTGGAGGCCATCGCCGCCACCGTCGGCGAGCTGTGGATGCAGTACCTCAGTGACGGCGTACCGCCCGGTCCGTCGGGTAACCGGGACCCGCAGTGGGCACCGCACGGGGTGTACGCCACGGCTGAGGACGAATGGATCACCATCGCCGTCACCGGCGATGCCCAGTGGCAGGCATTGGTGCGCGCGGTGGGGGCCGACAGGGGGGACACCGGCAGCGGTCTCGCCGACGGACGCTTCGCCACGGTCGCCGGCCGCAAAGCCCACGAGGCCGAGATCGACGACCTGCTGCAACGATGGGTCACCGGCGAGGACCGTTGGGAACTCACCGGACGGTTGCAGGCCGTGGGGGTGGCGGCAGTGCCGTCGATCTCCCCGTTGGAGCTGTGGGCCGGCAACGAGCAGCTCGCGGCGATCGCCATGTTGGAACAGCCCGACCATCCGGTCACCGGGCGCCACACGGTGCCCGGCGTTCCGTGGCGTTTGGCCAATGGCCCGAACGGCCTGCGTCGAGCGGCCCCGATACTGGGCCAGCACACGGTCGAGGTGCTCGACGAGCTGGGCTTCACCCCGGCCGAGGTCGACGAGCTGAAGGCCGCCGGCGCGGTGCGGGTCCCTGCGTCGAGCGCGGAGCGCGCCACGGGCTGAGCGCTCCGCGGGCCGGTCGGGAGCCGCGGGACCCCCCCCACCCAGTAGCATCTCGCCATCAGGGTGTCCCGGGTGGTGTCGGTGGCCGTGCTCTGCATCGGCATGGTGACCGGTGGCTTCGCCTGCGCCGATGACGTCCCCGAGGTGAGCCCGGTCGGCGAGATCTACGGTGCCGTCCTGGCCGCGCTGGTGGCCGAACAACCGGTGGCCACGACGGCGCCGGGGGCGATGCCGGTGGTGTACGTGGCGCCGCTGGACAAACGCTATCGGATCGGCCTCGGTGACCAGGCCGAGGTGCTCGAGCGCCTCCGGCTCGTCGTCGATGTGCGCTTCGTCGATGACCGGGCCGAGGCGATCGACGACAAACGGCCGGAGCGTCCGGTGCGCGACGGTGCGGTCCTGGTGGAGCTCGGCCCGGTCATCAACGAGAAGGACGGGTACTCGTTGCACCTGCGCCGTTCCGGCGACGTGACCGTGCCCCAGGAGCGCTCGGCCGTTGTTACCCGGGCGGACGGGACGTGGGCCGTCGTGCTGGGCGCTCGCTGAGCGTGGCGGCCGCCCGTACGGCCTGGCCCGCGTCGCCTTCGTCCACCTCGCGTTCGATCGCCTGTTGCTGCAGCTCCCGCAGGGTGCGGATCGCGGCGATTGCGACGTCGTCCTGTCCGTCGGGCTCGACCAACTCGGCGAGCAGCGCGGCCTCGACCACGGCGTGAGCGTGGTGACCGGCGATCTGCAGACGCCGGGCCTGTTCGAGGACCGAACGACGGAGGTCGACCGGGGGCAGCATCGCGAGGCGCCGACTGCGCAGTACGTTGCGTTCGACGTTGCCGGCGACCGCGCCGCCGGCCAACAGCGAGGACACCACCAGCAACCCCAGCCATGCGGGCAGGCGGATCCCCACGGGGACGACGGCGCCGGCCACCCAGGCCAGCTGAAAGCGGGTCTCGAAGCGGGCGAAGGTACGCGCCCGGTCGATGTCGGGTGCATGGCTCTGGAGGATGCTGTCGAACGCCAGCCGTCCGATGCTGGAGCCCATTCCGACGACCAGCACGCACCCGGCCACCACCGCGGGCAGTACCCGGACCGACGCAAGCAGACAGCAGACCGCGGGCACGACCAGGCCGGCCCGCAACAGGGTGGCCTCGTCGTAGCGCCGGCGCAACGCAGGACCGACGAAGGTGCCGAGCAGGGCCCCGGCGGTGGCCGTGGCGGCGACCAGGCCGAACATCCACGGTGCGGCGCCGGACCGCTTCAACTCGAACGCGACGAAGAAGGACAGGAACCCGCTCGCGGCGCGCAGCACGGCGATGCCCGTCGCCGATCCGACCACGTCGGGGTCGAGTAGTTCCTCGAGTTCCTCGCCAGGCGTGGCGAAGGTCGGGACGGTCCCGGGCTGTTGGAGGCCTATCGACAGCCATGCGGCGGCGGCGAATGCGCCGCCGGCCAGTACCACGGTGGCTGCCGAGCCGGTCAACTGCGACAAGCCGACCCCGACCGCCCCGCCCAGCGTGCCGCCGACCGCGCTCAGCCGGGCCAGCCGGGCGTTGGCGGCGAGCAGGTCGCGCCGTTGCGGTTCGAGCCGGGGGACCAGCGCCGCCTTGGCCACCGAGTACGTCTTGCCGGCGACGAGCACGGCGAGGGCCTCGGGGAAGAACAGCACGGTGCGCAGGTGGAATGCCAACAGCAGGCACAGACCGGCGCGCACGGCGTTGGCCAGCGTCACCACCCGGGGGTAGCCCTGCGCGACCCGGTCGATGAACGGTCCGACGAGCGGGGCGAACACCGCGAACGGTGCCACGGTGAGGAGCAGGTACAGCAGGATGTTGGGCCGCGCCGCGTCGGTGGAGGCGTTGAAGAACAGTGACCCGGCGAGGGAGACCACGAACAGGCCGTCGCCGAACGCCTGCACGATATGGACGACGCCGAGGCGACGGATCGGGCCCGGTCCGAGCAGCAGGCGACCGAGATGAAGCCGGCCCATGGGGAGACGGTAGCGGCCCTGGGGCGCCGAGCCGGTGGCCTGGCGGCTGCGTGTCTCCCCGGGCGGCGTCGCTCAGACGGTGCTGGTTCGCGACAGCGCTTGCTGGAGGACCGTTTGGGTATCCACCGATTCGGACAGGGTGCGTTTCAGCTCGCTGCGCCGCGTGGCGATGAGCTCGAGGGTCTCGGTCACGATCAGCCGGGCCGTGGGGTCCTCGCCGAGCTCGAGTGCGTCCATGGCCTGTAGGACCGACAGCGCGGTATCCAGCCCGATGCCGAGCGATCGGAACGGCCTGATGAGCTGGAAGCGCCTGATGTCGGCCTCGGTGTAGAGGCGGAAGCCACCGGCGGTCCTCGCCGAGGGTTTGACGATCCCGAGGTCGTCGTAGTGGCGGATGGTCCTTTGGGACATCCCCAGCCGCTCCGCGACCTCGCCGATCTGGTAGACGACCAGACCCTCCGGTCCAGTGACATCTGTCATAGTTTCAGTGTAGGGAAGATCGCGCCGTCGTGTACGCGATTGGTCTCCGAGAAGCTACGAGAACCGGTGGATCGGGAGCCGATGGACCGGGTCTAGGCGTGTACGGTGTGCCGCCATGCTCGCGTCGTTGCTCGGCCAGCGCTTGATCGACGGGATCTCCAACGGGGCGCTCTATGGCTCGTTGGCCTTGGCGATCACGTTGGTGTTCCGATCCACCGGGCGGGTCAACCTCGCCCAGGGCGAACTGGCCACCGTCGGCACCTATCTGTCGCTGGTACTCGCCACCCCGGCCACCGCGGCCCTCGCCGGCACCGCATTCGCCGCCCGGTGGGTGCCCGCCGCACCGTGGCCACAATGGCTGGCCATACCGGTCGCCATGGTGTGTTCGGCGGGGATCGCGGCGCTGCTCGAACGCTTCGTCCTGCGCCGCGCCCCCGAGCGGGACGACCGGGCCGCCCTGAGCCTCACGGTTGCCCTGTTGCTGCTGCTCAATGCCGGTACGACGCAGCTGTTCGGCAGCGGGGGTAAGGCGTACCGGTCGCCGTTCCCGAACGCTCCCACCGATCAGTGGCTGGTCGCCGGCGTTCGGGTGCGTTACACCACGGTCGGCACGTGGCTGACCTTGCTCGTGGTACTCGGCCTGCTGCACCTGTTCCTGCTGCGCAGCCGGTTCGGCCTGGCATTCAGGGCGGTATCGTCCAACCGAACCAACAGTGCACTGTGCGGTATCCGGGTGAGTCGCACGCTGAGCGGCGCCTGGGCACTGGCCGCGGCGTTGGGCACCATGGTCGGATGCCTGGCCGCCAACCGGCTGGTGCTCTCACCATCGATGATGACCCGGCTGTTGGTCTACTCGCTGGTGGCGGCCACCATCGGCGGCCTGTCGAGCCCCAGTGGCGCCCTGGTCGGCGGCATCGTCGTCGGCGTCGGTCAGAGCCTGCTCGGGGGCTACGTGCCGCACGTCGACTCGGTGCTGGCCTTCCCGCTGCTGGTGCTGGCCATGGTGATCATGCTCTACGTCCGGCCGGGCGGACTGTTCGGTTCTGCCGGACTGCGGGCGCAGCGCTCCGACAGCGATCTCGGCGGCGCAGCCGTGGCTGCGGCGCTCGACGGCGAGCGACGAGCCCGGTGGGTGCTGGTGCGTCACAGCCGCCCTTGGTGGTGGGTGCGGATCATCGGGGCGGTGGGGTTGGTGGCCGTCGCGGTGGTGCCGGTGTTCGTCCTGCCCTTCGTCGAGGCCCGGTTGTTGACCGAGGTCGTGGCCACCACCATCGCCCTGTGGGGCTTGGGATTCCTGGTGGGCGACGGTGGCCGGATCTCCTTCGCCAATGCCACCTTCATGGGTGTCGGCGCCTACACCACGGCCATCGTCGCCGCTCGTTACGGCATCCACCCCTTCCTCGGCGTGGCCATCGCCGCGGCCGTGGGCTTCGTCGCCGGTGGGCTGCTGTCGGTCCCGGCGCTGCGGATCCGCGGCCAATACCTGGCCATGGTGACCTTCTGTCTGGCGGTGATCTTCCCGTCGTTGCTGAACCGCTTCAAATGGTTCACCGGTGGCGAGTATGGCCCCCCGCCGACCAACATGCCGGTCGGTCCGTCCTGGCTGGGCCTGGACCCTCGCCGCCCCTTCGAGTGGCTGCACCTGGTGACGGTGGCAGTCGCCCTGCTGCTGGGTTGGATGCTGTCGAACCTGCGCCGCGGGGTCGTCGGCCGGGCGGTGCGGGCCAGCGCCCAGCACGAGGCTGCCGCCGCGTCGGTGGGGGTGGACACCACCCGGGTCCGGGCCCTGACCTTCGCCTTCTCCGCCGCGTTGGCGGCCATCGGTGGCGCCTTCGTGGCCCTGCAGACCCAGGCGGTGACCGCATCGCGCTACGACGTGATGCGCTCCCTGGCCCTGTACGCGCTGCTGGCGATGTTCGGGGTCGGGTCGTTGCTGGGTTCGACGCTGGCCGCCCTGGCCTTCGTCGGCACGCCGTACCTCATCATCGAGCTGGACCTGCCGATCGGGGGGCGTGGGGTGCCGCCGGACGCGCCTGGCGGCGGGGCCTACCTGGTGTGGGGGTTCGCCTTGGTGATCCTCACCATCGTGGCCCCCGATGGCGTGGTGCCCAAGGTGCGCCGCCTCCTGGCCCGGGTGGTGCGGGTGGTCGATCCTGGCCCCGACGCCGCGACAGTCCGCCCTGCCGATGGGTATGGCGGGCCGGCCGGCCGAGCCGGGTTGTCCGCGGAGGGGGACGGGATCAGCCGTTCGTCGGGCTGACCGCGTCCCTCCAGCGCAGCACCCGGCGCCCGGCGACCGGATCGCCGGCCAGCGTGCGGCGGCTGAACCCGCCGCCGGCCAGCGCCGGCCAGCCGCTGCTGAACGGGTCGGGGTCCGCCATGGCCCGCTGTGGGCCCGCCGGAGCGCTACCGGCCGGCCCGCCGCAGCCACCGCGGCCGACCGGTCCGGTGTCGATCGGGCTCGGACCGCGGCCCGTCCCGCCGGGGCCGACCGCCACCTCGGCCGCGACATACCGAGCGGTACCGAGTACGGCGGGTCCGGTCCAGCCCGGGCCGGTGGCCAGCCCGTCGCGCCAACGCGGACGTCCGGCCACGTCGAGCCGCCAGGTGCTGTCGAGCGCGAGGTCGGTGGGGTCCTCGCCGCTGCGGCCGAGCACCAGTTCGTCGGTCCAGTGCAGGAGGGCGTCGTCGCCGCAGTCCAGCGTGACCCGGCTGCGGTACCGTGCCGACGCCGCCACGATCACCGGTTCGGGGTGCCAACGCAGCGACGATCCGCCGCCAACTGTCGCATCGACAGCGACCGTGGCCCAGCCGCCGTCGAGGCAGGGATGGATCAGCTGGGCGCCCATGCTGGTCACCGTCACCCGCGCCCCCTCGGTGAGCCGCAGACAGATGGTGAGCTCGTCGCCCTCGAGGACCATGGCCCCCGAGCTGACCTGCATGAGGGTGAGGCTCCCGTCGGGCTCGCGGCGGATCTTCCCGCCGAGCGGGGGATCGCAGGCGAAGCGGGTGACGGCCGAGCCGCACACCTCGAGATGCAGTGCGGCCCTCAGAGCAACTGCTCCAGGAACTCGGCGACCTTGCCGGCGAGGGGATCCTCGGTCAACGACAGCAGCACCGTCGGCCGTTCCCCGCGGGCGGCGTGGGCGTCGCGGGCCATGACCCCCAGGTCGGCTCCGACCAGCGGGGCCAGATCGGTCTTGTTGATGACCAGCAGGTCCGATCGGGTGATCCCCGGTCCGCCCTTGCGCGGCACCTTGTCGCCGCCGGCCACGTCGATCACGAACAGCTGCACGTCGACCAGCCGCGGGCTGAAGGTGGCGGTCAGGTTGTCGCCGCCGGACTCGACGAGCACGATGTCGAGGTCGGGATGGCGTTCGGTCAGGGTCTCGATGGCGTCGACGTTGGCGGCGATGTCGTCGCGGATGGCGGTATGGGGACAGCACCCGGTCTGGACCGCGAGCAGATGGTCGTCCGCGACGACCCCGGCACGCCGCACGATGGCCGCGTCCTCCTCGGTGTAGATGTCGTTGGTGATCACCGGGACGCGATGGTTCGGTTGCAGCGCCCGGCACAGGGCGACCACCAGCGCGGTCTTGCCCGAGCCGACGGGCCCGCCGATGCCCACCTTGAGCGGGCCGTGCGCCGGCCGACGCGGGCCGGGGTGGTCGTGGTCGTGGTCGTGGTCGTGGTCGTGGTCGTGGTCGTGGGGTTCGGGTCCCCCGGAGGCGAAGGTGGCAGGGTCATGAAGCAAAGAGACGCACCTCCCAGGCGCGATGGACCTCGGCCCGCAGCTCGCGCCAGGCCGGCGAGGGCTGGTGGGCCTCCGCCTCCTCCTCGAGACGATCCAAGGCGTCGGGTTCGAGCCCGGCCCGGCAGGCGTTGGCGGCCAGCCAGGCCTCGAGCGTGCCGCCGTGGTGCAGCCGGCCTACCAGGAAGGCCCGCAGGCTCGCCGGGTCGGTGACGGCGCCGGCGCCGACCGCGGCTTCGAGCCCACCGGAGTGGGCGAAGCCACCACCGGGGAAGCGGCCGTCGGCGAGCAACAGCTCGATCACGGCCGATCCGTCGGTGGGCCCCGCGGCGAGTCCGTTCGGTGCAGCCATCAGAACAGGCTGTAGCGCTGGGCCAGGGGGAGTGAGGAGACCGGGTCCTCCACGATCAGCCGGCCGTCGATGCGCACGGCGAAGCTACGGGGGTCGATGTCGATCTGCGGGCAGGTGCCGTTCTCGGGCAGATCGGCCTTGCCCAGGCCGCGCCTGTTGCGCACCGGCAGCAGCGACCGTCGCACGGCCAGGCGGTCGGCCAGCCCGTCCTCGAGGGCGGCCGGCGCCACCCAGGCCACGGACGTACCTGACGGTATTGTGGCACCGAACATCGGCCGGGCCATCACCGGTTGGGGGGGTGGGGTGGGAGGCGTTGGCGTCGCCCATCTGGGCCCAGGCGATGACCCCGCCCTTGAGTACCACCGAGGGCCGTACTCCGAAGAATGCCGGCTCCCAAAGGCAGAGGTCGGCGAGCTTGCCCGGTTCCACCGAGCCGACCTCGCCGTCGAGGCCGTGGGTCATGGCCGGGCCGATGGTGACCTTGGCGATGTAGCGGCGAGCTCGCAGGTTGTCGGCCCCGGCCACCGGCTCGCCGTCCAAGGCGCCCCGCCGGTCCTTCATCACGTGGGCGGTCTGGAAGGTCCGGGTGACCACCTCGCCGATGCGGCCCATGGCTTGTGAGTCCGAGCCGATGATGGAGATGGCCCCGAGGTCGTGCAACCAGTCCTCTGCGGCGATGGTCGAGGGACGGACCCGGCTCTCGGCGAAGGCGAGGTCCTCGGGCACGTTGGGGTTGAGGTGGTGGCACACCATGAGCATGTCGAGGTGTTCGGCGATGGTGTTGACGGTGTGCGGCCGGGTCGGGTTGGTCGAGGACGGCAGGATGTTGGGGAACGACGACACCGTCATGATGTCGGGGGCGTGGCCGCCGCCGGCGCCCTCGGTGTGGTAGCTGTGGATGTTCCGGCTGCCGATGGCGGCCAGCGTCGACCGCACGTAACCGGCTTCGTTGAGGGTGTCGGTGTGCAGGGCTGCCTGCAGTCCCCAACGGTCGCAGGCCCGTAGGCAGGCGTCGATGGCGGCGGGGGTGGTTCCCCAGTCCTCGTGCAGCTTGTAGCCGACGGCGCCGCTACGGGCCGCCAGGTCGAGCTCGTCGGCGGAGACGGTGTTGCCCTTCGCCAGCAGCGCCACGTTGACGGGCCAGGCGTCCAGCGCCTCGAGCATACGATCGAGATACCACGGGCCAGGGGTCACGGTGGTGGCCTTGGTGCCCTCGGCGGGGCCGGTGCCGCCGCCGATCAGCGTGGTGATGCCTGCGGCCAGCGCCTCGGGGATGACCTGCGGGCAGATGAGATGCACGTGGCTGTCGAAGGCTCCTGCGGTGAGGATGCGGCCCCCGCCGGCGAGGATCTCGGTGGACGGCCCGATCACCAGGTCGGGGTGCACCCCGTCGGAGGTGTCGGGGTTGCCGGCCTTGCCGAGCGCCACGATCCGCCCGCCGCGCACGCCGACGTCGCACTTGACGACGCCCCAGTGGTCGAGCACCAGCACGTTGGTGATGACCAGGTCGGCCCCGGAGTGGGTGGCCTGGCCCATCGATTCACGGATGACCTTGCCGCCGCCGAACACCGCCTCGTCGCCGGGTCCGCCCGGGCCCATGGTGCGATCCTCGGTGGGCGAGATGAACAGGTTGGTGTCACCCAACCGGACCAGGTCGACGTCGCGTGCCAGGCCGGGCTCGAAGCGCATGCCCGTACCTACTGGTACGTCGAGGCGGAAGCCGTCTGCGGCCGCACGGTCGAAGGCCAACGCGGCGTTGGTGTCCGCGAAATGGAAGTGGCTGCCGACCTGGATCGGACGGTCGCCGGTGTTCTCGACCCGCACCGTGATGCGGTCGCGTCCGGGGCTCAACTCGAGGTCGCCCTCGGCGGCGATGCACTCGCCTGGTTGCATGCTGGGGTTCCTTCCGGGTCGGTCAGACGATGGGGTGGTGAAGGGTGACGAGCTTGGTGCCGTCGGGGAAGGTGGCTTCGACCTGGACCTCGTGGATCAGCTCGGCCACCCCATCCATGACGTCGTCACGTCCGAGCACGGCCCGGCCGGTCTCCATCAGCTCGACCACGGTCCGCCCGTCGCGGGCGCCTTCCATCACGAAGCTCGACAGCAACGCCACGGCCTCGGGGTAGTTGAGCTTGAGGCCGCGCGCCCGTCGCTGCTGGGCGACCAGCCCGGCCATGGACAGCAACAGCTTGTCGACATCACGGGGTGCGAGATGCATGGGGTGAACACCAACCCTTTGCGGTCGCCGTCGGTCATGACGAGTTCCTGAACGACGGAACCGTAGGAGCGCCAGGTGACCGCGGCATCTCAGCCTCGTGAACGCCGGATTTTCGGAACCTGACACGACCCCGGCCCGGTGCGTCTCGTCGGCGGTCCGGCCCGCGGTGCGCCGGTCGGGCCTGCGGCCGCGTGACCGACCGGTCCGACGATCCGTCCGGTCAGTGGCCGGGGGGCAGACGGCGGGGTTGTTCCGCCGGAGCCACGCCGGGATGGCCGTGGCCGTGGCGGTGGTCGTCGCCGGCGGGATGGTCGTGCCCGTGGTCGTCGCCGGTGCGCAGCAGTTCGCCGTCGACGTTGCGCAGCGCGATGCCGAAGGTCTCGAGCAGTTTGTCGGGCACCAGCACGACCGGCGGCGGTCCGTAGGCCACGACCCGCTGGGCCAGCAACATGACCTGGTCGGCCCGGGCGGCCTCGCCGATGTCATGGGTCGCGACGACCACGGCTGCCCCACGGGCGGTCTCGTCGGCCACGGCCTGCTCGTAGCGCTCCTGACCGGGGGCATCGAGGCCCGCCGTCGGCTCGTCGAGCAGTAGCAGGTCGGCCTCGGCGGCGAGGACCTGGGCGAGATGGACCCGCTGGCGCTGCCCGCCCGACAGGGCACGCAGAGCGGCATCGGCGAGGTGCTCGATACCCATCCGTGCCATGGCCGCGGCCACGGCGTCGTGATCGGCCTGGCGCAACCGGCCCCACAGACCGTGGCGGGCGAAGCGGCCCATGCGCACCACGTCGCGTGCCCGCAACGGCAGGGCGCTGCGCTCGAGGTGGAACTGGCTGAGGTACGCCACGGCGGCGGCCCGGCCGGGGGAGGGTCGGTGATGACTGGGGCCGGCGGGCTGTCCGAGTACCTGCAGGTCGCCGTCGAGCGGGGCGAGGAGGCCGACGAGGGTCTTGAGCAGGGTCGACTTGCCCGACCCGTTGGAGCCGACCAGGGCCAGCACGGCGCCGCGGGGCAGGTCGAGGTCGATGCCGGTAACGACCGGGGCGCTGCGGTAGCCGATGGTCAGCCCGGTCGCCTGCAGCGCCGGGCCGTCGTTCGGGTGGGCGTGGTGGTGGGCGGCAATCATGCCGACACGCCGCTGGTCGCTGTGGTGGTGTTCGACGGTGCCGACCGACGACGGGACTCGAGCACGCCGGTGACGGCGAAGGTGACGAAGAACAGGCCGACCGCGACGAGCACGACGCTGGCCCCGGCCGCGAGGTCGAAGTGGTAGCTGGCCAGCAGGCCCAGATACACCGACAGCGATCCCAGCGCCGCAGCAATCAGCATCATCGAGGAGATCCGGCGGGCCACGAGCGCTCCGGCACCGGCGGGGGCGAGCAGCATGCCGAACACCAGCAGCGTGCCGACCGTCTGGAACGACACGATCACGGTGGCGGCCACCAGCACCAGCATGATCACGTGGTAGCGCTGCGAGGGGAAACCGGCCACGTCGGCCTGCTCGGGGTCGATGCACAGCAGCAGGAACGGTCGCGCCAGCAACAGGGTCGTGGCCACCACGACCATGGTGGCGACGGCCTGCAGCGCGAGATCGGCGCGGCTCACCCCCAGCAGCTCACCGAAGAGGATGCGGACCAGGTCCCCGGTGAAGGAGTCCGAGCGCGAGACCATGACCACGCCGAGGGCGAGCATCCCGACGAAGAGCAGGCCGATGGCGGTGTCGGCCGACAGCTGTGAGCGCCGGGTCACCAGTGAGACCCCGCCGATCATCGCTGCGGCACCGAGGGCGGCACCGGCGAGGCCGGGCATACCGAGCAGGATGGCCAGCGCCACCCCGGGCAGGACCCCGTGGGCCAGGGCGTCGCCGATGAACGCCAGCCCCCGCAGGACCACGAAGGTGCCGACCACCGCGCAGGCCAGAGCCACCAGGACACCGGCCAGCAGCGCCCGCTGCAGGAACTCGTTGTCGAGGAAGGGCTGCAGCAGCGGACCCATCGGGCGTCTCCGGTCAGGCCGACAGGGCGGCGACGATACGGTCGGCCAGCTCGGCGATGAACGTACGGTACTTCCCGTCGGCGGGCAGCGTAAGGGTGGCCAGCGGCACCAGGGTGGCGTCGGTTTCCCTGGCCACCGCCTTGGCCACCGCGGCGGGGGTGCCGATCTCGGTGAAGACCACCGACACCCCGGCGCGACGGATCTGCTCGTCGAGCTCGGCCAGCTGCGCGGCGGAGGACTCGGCCTGGCTGGACAGCGACGGGACCACCGCACCGATCTGTTCGAAGCCGTACCGATCGGCGAAGTAGCCGAGCGATTCGTGGCCGGTGACCAGCTTGCGTCTCGTCTCGGCAAGGGTGGCGACCTTGGTTCTGGTCTGCTCGTCGAGGGTGGCGAGCCCGGCGCGTACCTCGGTGGCCCGCGCGGTCACGTCGAGGCCGAGTTCGTCCGCCAGCGTGGTGGCGAGCCCGCCCACGACGGAGGACATCGAGACCGGGTCGACCCAGAAGTGCGGGTCTCCGCCGTGGCGCTCGTCGCCGTGGTCCTTGGCCGGGACGCCGTCGCCGCGCTCGAGGGAGCGGACGGTGAGATGGTCGGTGGCCTCGAACACGGGCACGCCGGCAGCCTCGGCCTCGGCCAGGGCGTCGTGGAGGCCCTCCTCGAGGTCGAGGCCGTTGACCACCACCAGGTCGGCGTTGCGCACGGCGGCGATGTCCTTGGCCGAGGGCGACCAGTCGTGGGGGTCCGCGCCGTTGCCCATCAGTACCCGGACCTGGGCCTGATCGCCCACGACCTCGGCCACCACCGCAGCCAGCACCGGGTAGGACACGACGATGACCGGCCGGCCGCCGTCGCCGGCCGAGCCCGGGCCGGTGCTGCATGCCGCGGTCACCAGGGCCACGACGAGCAGCAGACAGCTGGTTCCGGCCCCGAGCAGCCGTCGGTTGCGGCGGTGGCCGTCCCGCCCCTCGGTTTCGGAAATGATTCTCAGAATCATGATGGGCACTATAGGCCACCGGGCCGAGCGGCCGCAGGTCGCCACCGGCCGGTGCCCACGGCCGGTGCCCACGGCCGTTGGGGTCGACCGGGTCGACCGGGTCGACCGGATCGGTCGGATCGGTCGGGTCTCACCGGGTGGTCGGGCAGGCTGGCCGTCGGTCCGGACAACGTTCAGCTCAGGCCGTTGGTGGGGAGGTCGGGGGGCGCCGGCGTCGCAGCAGCACCGCTGCGAGGGCCACGCCGAGTGCCACCAGCGCCGCTACCGCCAGGACCGCCGACGGCGCCGAGGACCCGCCGTCGTCCGGCGCCGCGTCCGTCCGCTGCGTTGTGCTCGGTACTGCCGGGGCAGAGGTGGACGTCGGGCCGGTCGAGCCGTTCGGTGCCCCCGTGGTCGTCACGGTGGTGCTGCCCGCCCAGTTGGTGACCACCGGCAACGGCGGCTCGGTCGAGGGAGGCTTGGTCCCGCCGGGCACGGCGACCGTGATCGGGGGGTCGGACCCGGAAATCACCACGGCAGGTGCGGGGTGGGCCGGCTCTGCCGTACCGGGTTCCGGCAGGGCGATCCAGGCCAGCTCGCCGGTGGAACAGGTCTGCACCAGGGGGAAGTACACGGTTCGAGCCGCCCCGGTGGCGGTGAAGGCGAGATCGAAGTGGTCGACTGCCGTGGCGGTGAGCTCCCCACCGGAGAAGGTCACGGTCTTGGCGGTGTTCTCGACCTTCCATCCGGCCTTGGGTGCGCCGCCGACGCCGATCAGGCCGTCGGGGACGGCGAAGCGCAGGCGGACGGTGGGCGAGCCGTCGCAGCCATGTTTGACGGTGAAGGCCACGATGACCGGGCGGTCCGCCGGGATCAAGGCCGGATCGGCGCTGACGTGAGCGGCGGCGGTACCCGCGCCGACGACGAGGATCGCCACGGCGACAAGGGCCACGCGGGCCACCAGCCGTGGTTGGCGGATGCGGGACGGGGCCATGGAAACCTCGGTGGCGGGTTACGGACGGGTGGAATGCGCTCGCACGCTACTCGCGCCTGCGGTCCCGACCTCCGGTGTTGCCATCCCAGTCGCTCGCCCGGTGCCGGGCCCGACACAGCCGGCCGGAACCCGGGCGGTCGACGCGCGATGCTGAACGGCATGAGCGATGGTCCTGGCCCCACCGGCGCACTCCACGGCATCCGGGTTGTCGATCTGACCACGGTGATGATGGGGCCGCTCGCGGCGCGCATCCTCGGCGACCACGGTGCCGACGTGGTCCGCATCGAGAGCCTCGAGGGTGATACGACCCGGAACTCGCCGCCGTTCCGTCACCCGGGGATGAGCGCCAGCGCCCTCAACCTGCAGCGCAACAAGCGGTCGGTGTCGCTGGACCTGAAGGACCCGGCGGGTCGTCGCGCCGCGTTCGAGCTGATGACCGGTGCGGACGTGGTCGTCACCAACATGCGCCGTGGGGCCCTCGAACGCCTCGGCCTCGACTCCGCCACGGTGCGCACGGCGCGCCCGGAGGTGATCTACTGCGTAGCCAACGGGTATGGCTCGACCGGGCCGTACGCCGACCGGCCGGCCTACGACGACGCCATCCAGGCCGCGTCGGGATCGGCTTGGTTGATGGGCAGGATGCTCGGTGAGCCCCGCTACCTGCCGACCATCGTGGCGGACAAGGTGGTCGGCATGGCGTTGGCCCAGGCGGTGCTCGCTGCGCTGGTGCACCGCCTGCGCACCGGCGAGGGTCAGACCGTCGAGGTGCCGATGTTCGAGACGATGGTGGCGTTCAACCTCGTCGAGCACCACCGGGGCCACACCTTCGAGCCGCCGATCGGTCCGGTCGGCCACGAGCGGGTGCTGTCGGACCGACGACGGCCCTGCCGCAGCAAGGACAGCTGGATCGGCATCCTGCCCTACACCGACGCCCACTGGCGGGACTTCTTCGCCATCGCCGGCCGGCCCGAGCTCGCCACCGATCCGCGTTTCACCGGGTTCAACAACCGGCTGGCGAACATCGACGCGGCCTACGGCTTCATCGCCGAGGTGTGCCCGACGCGAACGACGGCGGACTGGCTGGCCGCATGCGATGCGCATTCGATCCCGGCGATGGCGGTGCTCGATCTAAACGACGCGGCCGCTGACCCGCAACTGGCGGCGGTGGGTCTGCTCGAGGTGGTCGACCATCCCAGCGAGGGCCCGTACCGTTACGTGCGGGACGCCACCAGCTTCAGCTCGTCGCCGACGGGGTTGTTCCGCAACGCGCCACGGCTGGGGGAGCACACCGCCGAGGTGCTCAGCGAGATCGGCTGGTCGGACACCGAGATCGCCGCACTGCTGGCATCGGGAGCCGGGCTGCAGGCAGCGCGGTCCGATACCGCTCGGTCCGATACCGCTCGGTAGGTGGAGGCGTAGGCGGCGGCCGGCTCGGTCCAACTCCAGTCGGACCGCATGGCCCGCTGCTGCACGGTGCGCCGACGTTGGTCGTTGCGGTGGGCGCGCAGGGCCCGGTGCACCGCGTCCATCAGGTGCAGCGGCCCGGGTCGGTGGGCCAGGAACCCGTTGCCACGGTCCGGCTCGGCGTCCGCGTCGATGACCGTGTCGCGGAGGCCGCCGACGCCGTTCACCACCGGGATCGAGCCGTAGGCCATGGCCTCCATCTGGGTCAGCCCGCAGGGCTCGAACCGGCTGGGGACCAGCATCAGGTCCGAACCGGCGGCCACGAGGTGGGCCAGCTCGTCCCGGTAGGGCGACACGAACACCCGGTCGGGGTGGCGTTCGGCCAGGGCGCGGGCGAGCTCCACCAGGCGGGCCTCGCCGTCGCCGACCAGCACCATACGGGCCGGTAGGTTGGCGAGCAGCGGTACCAGGTCGAGCGCAACGTCGATGCCCTTCTGCTCGACCAGACGGGCCACGACGCCGATGATCGGCTCGTGATCGTCGGGAAAGCCGGCCAGCCGGCGCAGTGAGCGGCCGCACACCTCGCGCCCGTCGAGTTCGGCCGCGGTGAACGCCGCAGGCAGATACCGGTCGGTGGCGGGGTTCCAGCGTTCGGTGTCGATCCCGTTGCGGATACCGGTGAGCCGGTCGCCGGCGGCCTCCAGCAGCTCGTCGAGGCCCTCAGCGTGCTCGGGCCGGCCGATCTCCGCGGCGTAGGTCGGCGACACCGCGACGATTCGGCCGGCGAGGCGGATGGCCCCGGCCATCGGGTTGCAGGCGCCGCCATGGCGGAACGCCTCGCCGCGTGGCCCGAGGGCGACCAGCCAGCCTTCGTCGGCCCAGCCCTGGTAGGCGAGGTTGTGGATGGTGAACACCGTCGGCATGGCCGGGTCGAGCGCGGCGAGCGCGGTGGCGGTGTGCCAGTCGTTGAGGTGCACGACGTCGGGCCGCCATTCGCCGGCGAGCGCGGCCACGGCCTGGGAGAAGGCGAAGAACCGTCGGTCGTTGTCCGCCCACCCCTCGCCGGTATCGGGGTGCACGTAGGGATGACGGCGCGCCATCCCTACGACGTCGACGGCGTGGACCGGTCCAAGCCCGTCGAGGGTGAAGCTGCGCACGGTGGCCGGCCCGGCCCAGGCCGGGACGGGCACCGGTCGCGGCGGTGTCGGGTCGAGCTCCAGGGGGCTGGGCCCGTAGTCGGGGACGATGACGTCGACCCGGTGTCCGGCCCGGCGCAGGCTGCGCACCAGGCCACAGGCAGCCTCCCCGAGCCCGCCGACCTTGATCAGCGGGGCGAGTTCGGCGGCGGCGAACAGGACGTGCATCGCGCTCCTCGGCCTTCGGGTGACCTCGCCCACCGAGACCACCGCTGTAGTCGGTATCGGCACCGTTGGGCCGCCGGTTGAGCGCAGGGCCCCTCAGGTTCGAATGAACGCGGCGACGACGGGGTCGCGTCGCAGGGCTGCGAGCTCTTCGTCGGTCGGCAGGATCGGCCGGTCGCGTTCGGCGTTGACCATGCACAGGAAGCCCAGCGGCTCGTCGCCGCCGGCCCGGAACTGGTGCCAGGTCAGGGGGGGCACGGTCACCAGGTCGTTGGTGGCGAGCTCGATGACCGTGTCGTGCACCAGGCACGCACCGCGGCCGCGCAGCACCATGACCCCGTGGACGTGTTCGTGGCGTTCGAGGGTGGAGTGCCCGCCCGGGGCGACCTCGAAGTACCGCAGCTGGCAGCCCAGCTCGGGACGCTCGATGAGCACCTGGCGGGTCACGTCGCGGAACGGCGCGGAGCCCTCGGCCTTGTAGGCCAGCAGCTCGACCTGCTCCCACCGGAAGCTGCCGTCGTGGCGACGGTGCGGTGCCGGTCCGTCCTGCACCGCCGGGCCACCGGCCGCGGTCGGGCCGGTGTTCGCCGCCGGGCCGGTCGGGCCGGCGGCAACGGTCGTGTCGGTCTGGCGGTGCTCGTCGTCTTTGGGGGTCATGGCGGACTCAGGCCGCTGCGTCGGTCACTGCGGTGACGAATCGGCGCGCTTCGTCGTCGAGCCGGTCGCCTGCGGCGAGCAGCGCCCCGCCGATGAGCAGCATGATGTCGTTGCCGTAGGCGGCGATCATATCGCCGGCCCGGTCGGGGGTCATGCCGCCGGCCGGCACCGGTAGGCAGGTCGCCAGATGGGCCCACGGCCGTCGGGCCCGTTCAGCGATGGCGTCACAGCGTTCGGCCGAGTACGAGAACCGTCCGCCGACGTTGGGGAAGATCGTGGCATCGGCGCCGAACAGGCGGAACAGTCCGCCGAGCAGCAGCGGCGGGTCGACGCGGGCGGCCCCGGCGTAGGCCGGGTGGGCGAGCACCGCCACACCGTCGAGGTCCTCGTCGACCAGCTCGCGGAAGGTGCCGAGGCCGATCAGGCTGGGCGCCACCAGCACCGCCCGGACCCCGAGGTCGCGGGCCAACAGGGCCTGGCGGGCCAGGGTCCGCGGCGATCCGACCAGGCTGGGCACGTAGCGGGTGGACCCGCCGGTTCGCCGGTTGGCCCGTTCGACTGCGGCCTGGCAAGCCGCCACCCGCTCGGCGAAGGGAGCAGCGACCTGGTCGGCGAGGCCGTGGTCGTCCTTGACGAAGTCCAGGCCGGCGAGGGCGAATCGCTCGCACAGCGCCGCCAGCGCCGTTGCGTTCAGGCCCTGCGGCTTCAGCGCCGTGCAGGTGAGCGGCCGGCCGTCCGCCCCGCACAGTCTTCGCAGCCCGTCGATGCCGTGGCGTGGCCCGCGGAAGGACGCCAGCAGCGCCGGGGGTAGGTCGACCTCGACGAGGCGGACGGCGTCGTGCAGCGAGCAGTTGCCGAACAGCATGTTGAGCAGCTGGGCGGTCTCGGTGCCGACGGTCTCCGCGGCGAGGCCGAGGGTGACCGCGTAGCAGCCCGGCGAGTGTTCGGTGACGGCCTCGACGCGACCGGCCACCTCGGCGAGCACCCGCCGGTCGGTGATGGCGTCGAGGGGCATCTCGACGCTCTGCTCAGTGGCCAGGGCGCGTGCCACGGCGTCGATCTCGTCGGCCTCAGCGGACACCAGGTAGGTGGCCCGGATCCAGGCCGGCGCGTCGTGGTTCACCGGAGGTGCATCCTTCCATCCGCCGCGGCGGGTCGCCAACCCCCACCGGTTCAGGCGAGCAGGCCGGGCGCACCCACCAGCCCGAGGTCGGCCGGGGCCGGGTCGGGTCGGGCCGGGTCGGGCCGGGGTCGAACTAGGGTCGGCGGGGCACGGTCGTACCGGTCACGCCGGTCGGATCACGGGACCAGGAGGCGTCATGCGCGCGGTGGTGTTGAACGGGTACGGCGGGCCCGAGGTCATGGCGGTACAGGAGTTGCCGGACCTGCAGGCCGGGCCTGAGGAGGTCGTCGTCGACATCGCGGCCACTGCGGTCAACCGCGCCGATCTCCTCCAACGCATCGGTCGCTACCCGCAGCCGGGGCCAAAGCCCGAACACGAGATCCCGGGCCTGGAGTTCGCCGGGCGGGTCGGCTCGGTCGGTCCCCGGGTGACCGCCTGGAAGGTCGGCGACGCGGTGATGGGAATCCTGGCCGGCGGCGGCTACGCCTCGCAGGTCACCATCCACGAACGGCAGGCGATCGCGGTGCCCGTCGGGGTCGACGTGGCGGACGCCGCGGCGATCCCCGAGGTGTGGCTCACCGCGTGGGACGCCTTGGTGTTGCAGGGCGGGCTGGGCCCCGGGGGCGTGGCGTTGGTGCACGGCGGCGCATCCGGCGTGGGCACGGCGGCGATCCAGATAGCCCGCTGGGCCGGCGCCCGGGTGGTGGTCACCTGTTCCGCCGGCAAGATCGACCGCTGCCTGGCCCTCGGCGCCGATGCTGCCGTCGACTACCGCGGCGGCGACGTGCTGGCCGCGGTGCGCGAGGTGTCCGGCGGCCGTGGCGTCGATGCCGTGCTGGATGTGGTCGGCGGGGAGAATCTCGACCTCAACCTCGATGCGCTCGCCCTGAAGGGCCGCATCGTGCAGGTCGGCACCATGGGCGAGGCCAGTGCGCCGCTGGCACTGGGCAAGCTGATGATGAAGCGGGCGTCGCTCATCGGCACCGTGCTGCGGGCCCGGCCGCTCGAGGAGAAGGCGGCGCTGGCCCAACGCTTCGCCAAGGAGCTGCTGCCGGCCTTCGCCGACGGCCGCTTCCGGCCGGTCATCGACCGTCGCTTCCCGCTTGCCGAGATCGGCGCGGCGCACGACTACGTGGCGACCAACGCCAACGTCGGCAAGGTCGTCATCGACATCTGAGCCCGCCGACCTCGGGTCGACCCGAGGTCGGGCCAGGCCCGACCCGAGTCGGCGCGATCCCACCGGACTCTTGCCGGGACGCCGCTTCAGGCCGAGCCGACGGGCGCGTCCCGCCGGGCCTGGCGCGGTCCCGCCCGGTGGGCCGTCGCTCAGCGTTGCAGGTTGCGGGCGAACAGGGCGTGGAGGCGTTCCCAGTGCCGTTCGGCCGAGGGCTTGTCGTATGCCCCGTCTCGCTGGGGGAAGGCGAAGCCGTGATGGGCACCCGGATACCACTCGACGCGGGCGTTGGCCTCGACAGCGCGGAGGTGGGCCTCGAGCCCGTCGATCATGTCCTTCGGGGCGTAGTCGTCGAACTCGGCGCAGGCGAAGTACAGCTCACCCTTGACCGAGGCGGCGAGATGGGCCGGGGACTTCTCGCCGAACAACCGCACGCCGTACATCGACGCCGCAGCGGCGATCCGTTCGGCGAACATGCCGGCCATGGCGAAGGAGAACGGCCCGCTCATGCAGTAGCCGACGCAGCCCACCCGGGTGGCATCAGCGGCGGGGTCGGCGTCGACATGGGCGAACATCACCCCGGTGTCCGCGGCGACCATCAGGTCGCTGAGGCCGTTCATCAGGCCGAACATGACGTCACGGGAGCCCGGGTCGTTGCGGTCGAGGACGAAGTCGCGGCTGCTGCGGTAGTACAGGTTCGGCAGCACCACGTAGTAGCCGGTCGTGGCGATGCGTCGGGCCATGTCGTGCAGCTCCTCGCGCTTGCCCGGGGCGTCCATGTAGAAGAACACCACGGGATGAGGCCCGTCTTCTTCCGGATGGGTGATGAAGGTGTTCATCGCGCCGTCCGCGGTCTGCAGGTCCAGGTGGTGCTCGATCATGGTCGGGAATGTAGCCGTCACCGCCTTGGCGCGTTCCGCCGAATCGACGTCGATTCGCTGCGAGTACGGAGACGTAGCGCCGGCCGACGATCCGGACTGCAACCAAGCGTGGCGCGCCGGCTGCGCAGGGGTGCGCGGAGGTGGTGGGACGAAAACGGCGGAACGCCCCGGGCGAACCCGGGGCGTTCCGCCGATCGTCCGGTGTGAGCGATCAGCGCGCGGTCATCGGGACGTAGTCGCGAACGGACTCGCCGATGTAGAGCTGCCGGGGCCGGGCGATCCGCTGGTCCTGCGTCAGCATCTCGTCCCAGTGGGCGAGCCAGCCGGTGATGCGCGGGATGCCGAACAGCACGGTGAACATCTCGATGGGGAAGCCCATGGCCTGGTAGATCAAGCCGGAGTAGAAGTCCACGTTCGGGTACAGACGACGGCTGATGAAATAGTCGTCGGACAGCGCCACCTCTTCGAGCTTGAGGGCGATGTCGAGCAACGGGTTCGTGCCGGTCACCTCGAAGACGTCGTAGGCGATCTTCTTGATGATCGTGGCCCGGGGGTCGTAGTTCTTGTACACCCGGTGGCCGAAGCCGAAGATGCGGAACTCACCGCTCTTGGCCCGGGCGACGGCCTCGTCGACTCGGTCGTAGCTGCCGATGTCGGTCAGCATGCGGATGACCTGCTCGTTGGCGCCGCCGTGACGGGGGCCGTAGAGGCCGGCTGCGGCGCCGGCGGCGGCCGAGTAGGGGTCGGCATGGGCCGAGCCGATGACCCGCATGGCGGTGGTGCCACAGTTCTGCTCATGGTCGGCGTGCAGCATGAACAGCACGTCCATGGCCCGCGCCAGGACGGGGTTGATCTCGTAGTCGTTGCCGATCCGCCACATCATGTTGAGGAAGTTGGCGGGGAATTCGGCGCTGTTGTCCGGGTAGACGAAGGGCAGGCCCTGGCTGAAGCGGTAGCAGCAGGCGGCGATGGTGGGCGACTTGGCCACCAGGCGCACTATCTGCTTCATGCGGTTCGCCGGGTCCTCGACGTCCTTCGCCTCGGGGTACAGCGTGGAGAGGGCACCGAGGGTCGACACGAACATGCCCATCGGGTGGGCGTCGTAGTGGAAGCCCTCCATGAAGCGCTTGCGCACCTGCTCGTGGATGAACGTGTGGTGCGTGATGTCGTACTTCCACGCCTCGTACTGCGCCGGGGTCGGCAGCTCGCCGTGCAGCAGCAGGTAGGCCACCTCGAGGTAGGTCGACTTCTCGGCCAGCTGCTCGATCGGGTACCCGCGGTAGCGGAGGATTCCGTTGTCACCGTCGAGTTCGGTGATGGCACTCGACGTCGATGCGGTCGCCCCGAAGCTTGGATCGAAGAACCAGATCCCCGGGAGTAGCTTGCTCCATTCCTTGGCGTCGACGCCGCCGTCGGCGATGGGGACCTCCACGGAGTTCCCGGTGCGATTGTCGGTGATGGTAATGCTGTCGGCCACCCGAGCTCCCTCAGCCCTGCGTTAGGAAAGAACGAGGGTGGACTCGACGCTGAGTCCGACCCGAGGGTGCAACATAGCCCCTGCGGTCACTGATCGGTAGGTATGCCGTCCTAGATCCCACAACGGGAGGACGCCAGGGCCCTCCGGCAGAGGTGCTTCGGCCGAATCCTGGCCGTCCGCAAGCCCACGTTCCCGGCACCACCCGACCGCGAGCGGGTCCGGCTCGGCTGAGGTCGCTCAGAGCGGGGTGTTGTCGTGGCGCCGGCCGACCAGGCGTTCCTGTTTGGTCTCGAGCGCCTCGATGGCGTGGCACAGTTCCCGGCGGGTGTCGGCTGGGTCGATGACCGCGTCGACCGTGCCGCGCCCGGCGGCTATGTAGGGGTTGAGCAGCCGGGACTCGTAGGAGGCCACGAACTCCTCGCGCTCCTCGGCGCTACCGCGCCGCATCAGGATCTCGGCGGCCTGGCGGGCGCCCATCACCGCGATCTCGGCCGAGGGCCACGCCAGCATCAGGTCGTTGCCCATGAAGCGGGAGTCCATGACGATGTAGGCCCCGCCGTAGGACTTGCGCAGGGTGACACCGATGCGTGGCACCGTGGCCCGGGCGTAGGCGAAGGCGAGCTGTGCCCCGTGGCGGATCATGCCGCGCCACTCGAGGTCTTTGCCGGGGTAGAAGCCGGGGGTGTCCACCAGGGTGATCAGTGGCAGGTTGAAGGCGTCGCAGAAGGCCACGAAGCGGGCCCCCTTCTGCGATGCCGGGATGTCGAGCGTGCCGGCGACGGACTGCGGCTGGTTGGCGATCAGTCCGACCGGGCGGCCCCCGAAGCTGGTCAGCGCGGTCACCAGGTTGGGCGCCCAGCCGGCTCGCAGCTCGAGCACCGCGGCGTCGTCGGCGAGGCAGGCGATGACCTTGCGGATGTCGTAGCTGCCGGTCGCGCCGACGGGGAGGAGGTCACCGGCCTCGGGGGTGGGACGGTCGATGGGATCGTCGGTGGCCAGGCGGGCCGGTAGGTCGTCGCAATGGTCGGGCAGGTAGCCGAGCAGTTCGGTCAGCAGTGCGAGGGCGGCCTCGCGGTCGGGGACCACGTCGATCGCCGTACCGGAGTCGCGGGCGTGGACCCAGGCACCACCGAGTTCGGCGGGGGAGACCTCCTCGCCGGTGAACGCCTTGACCATGTTCGGCCCGCTGACGTAGGCGTAGGCGGCGGCGGTCATCACCACCTGGTCGGCGAGGCCCAGCAGCAGGGCCGGGCCACTGATGGCCGGGCCGTCGACGGCCACGAGGATCGGCACGATCCCCGAGCAGCGCACCACCGCCCGGGCCGCGGTACCCCAGCCGTGCAGGGCGGGAAGGCCTTCGCCGATGTCGGCCCCGGAGGAGGCCAGGATCAGCACCAGAGGCAGGCGCATGGTGCGGGCGGCATCGGCGGCAGCGGCGATCCGGACGCCGTCGGCGGCCTGCAGTGCCCCAAGGTGTGCCCCGAAATGCGATTCGACGAGGACGACCTCACGGTCGCCGAGCCGGCGTACGTCGGCCCGGGTGGAACCGGCCATCCGCGAGCGGAACGACAACGCCGGAGGGGGGACCACGTCGGTAACCGACCTGCCGGGATGCGGAACGGTTACGTCCGGGGGGTGATTTCCCACGAACGTGCCGTTCACAGCTCGCGCTGAGTCGGGTGGATGCCGATCTGGCCGGCCGATTCGGCACGCACCGCGTCGTGGATGACCCGGTGTACCGCGCGGGCAGCAGCCGAGGGTAGGCCGCGTCGCCGCCGGACCAGGCCGACCGATCGTGGCGTCATGCCGGCAATGGGGATCCGCTTCCAGTGGCCCAGGCTGAGCAGCCAGTCGGGGGCGGCGCTGGCGGGGACGATGGCGGCCCCGAAGCCCTGGAAGGCGAGGGTGGCGACCAGGCGTAGGCCGTCGATCTCGGCTTTGGGTCGCAGCGTCACCCCGGCGGCCGCGGCGGCGGCGTCGAGCTCGGAGCGGAACACGGTGCCGACCGCCGCCAGCAGCAGCTCGTGGTCGGCCACGTCGGTGAGGGTGACCTGCTGGCGGTCGGCCAGGGGGTGGTCCCCGGGGGCGATCATGACCCGGTCCTCGTCGAAGAGCGGTTCCTCGAACACGTCGGGGTCGTCGGTGGGCAGGTTGACCACGGCGAGATCGATCTCGCCGCGGCCCAGCTGGGGGAGAAGCATCGAGGTGGTGGCGTCGACCACGACCAGGCGCACCTGGGGGTGTTCCCTCGACAGGCGGTCGAACACCAGGGGGACCAGCCAGCGGGCGGTGGTGCCGATCACCCCCACCCGGGCGGACCCGGAGATCTCGTCGTGCATCGATGCCACGTCGGAGGTGAGGGCCTCGAGCTCGCCGCGGATGCGCCGGGCCCGCTCCACCACCACCCGGCCTTCCTCGGTCACGGTGCTGTTGGCCCGGTCGACGAGCACCACCCCGAGCTCGCGCTCGAGGCGGGCCACGTGGGTGGACACATTCGATTGCACCGTGTGCAAGGCGCGGGCCGCCGCGGAGAACGTTCCATGGTCGGCCACGGCGAGCAGAGCGGAGAGCTGGCGGAGGTCCATCGCTTGCAATGATGGCACATATCGCCGACTACTGTTTGACAGATCTTGTGCGCTGGTGCACAATGTCCCTACACAAGTTGGACGCTTTGATCCGGAACCCCCACCGGAGGCGTACAGCAGGCGCAGCACCAGGTCCCCCCCGACGTGCTGACAGCCGAGAAGCGCCTGGTCCTCCTTCCCCCCTTGGACCAGGCGCTTCGTGTTTTCCGCCGGCCGGGTCGGTGCTCGGCCCGGCACGTTGCGAACCGGCCCCGCCCGATTCAGTGGCGGTCGGATTCAGTGGCGGTCGGATTCAGTGGCGGTCGGGTTCGACCGGCGTGGTGAGATCGGACCGGCCCGTCCCCTGCGGCGCAGCGCCCGCGTCGACGTCACCGCGGTCAGGGCCACCACCACGGCCACCACGACCGCGGCGGTGCTCGGCCATCGCGGCCAGTCACCGACGCACGCCACGGTTGCGGTGGCGATCAACCACACGTTGCGGACCACGTCGGCGACCGACAGCGGGTCGGTGCCCCGCCCGCCGAAGCAGTGGCAGGCCGCGCTGACCCCCGCCCTCAGCCGCAGGCTCAGGAAAACGGTGAAGGCCACCAGCAGGGCCGCGGCGAGCAGGGCCATACCGGCGGGGACGAGCAGCAGCCCCACGGCCAGGGCGGCCTCGACCGCGGGCACGGTTCGCGCCGCGGTCCAGGGGCGGGGCACGCCGAGCGCCCGGAACCCCCTGGCGGTGCCGGCTGGGTCGCGCCACTTGGCCGCGGCGGCCACCAGGAACACGCCCGCCAGCACGACGGCGGCGAGGTAGGGCAGGCCGCGCAGCGCGCTCATCGCCCGCCTTGCCGGATCAGAGTTCGGGCCAGCGCCGCCGGGTCGGCTTGCCGGTCCCGTTGCGCGACGCGCTCTTGGCCCAGGCTCGGCGCCACGACACCGCGTTCGGACCGGACAGCGAGGGGGTGGTCCCGGCATGGGCCCGCTTGCGGGCCTGCCACCAGTCGGAGGTGGCCTCGTCGGCGAGGGTGGCGACGGCCTGTTCGATCCGTTGGGCCATACGCCGGGCGTCCTCGCCTGGCTGGGCGTGCAGCGGCGGGCCGAAGGTCAGCGTGGTCGAGCCGGGGGTGGGAAAGCTCTTGCCCTTGGGCATGATGCGGTCGGTGCCGGCGACGTACACCGGCACCACCGGGACCTCACAGCGGATGGCCAGGTAGGCGGCTCCGCCCTTGAACTCCTGGCCCCAGCCGTCGGGGCTGCGCCCGCCCTCGGGGTAGATCAGCAGCGACCAGCCGGCGTCGATCAGCGAGGCCGCGTGCATGGCCGACCGGCGGTTGACCTTGGTCCGCTCGATGGGGATGGCGTTGAGGGCCAGTGCCGAGGCGATGCCGGCGAGGCGGTTGGGGAAGAAGTAGTCGGCCGCGGCCCCGACGAACATCTTGGTACGCCACGGCTTGGGAAGCCGCCGCAGCAGCAGCGGGGTGTCGACGTGGCTGTGGTGGTTCGCAACGAAGATCAGCGGCTGGTCCTCGTCGAGGTCCTCGAGCCGGTCGAGGCCCCGCAGGTTGGGGTCGGCGACGACCCGGACGACCGGCTCGACGACGACCTCGTGCAGGACCCGTCGGGCGATCCGGGCGGCCGGCTTGCGGGCCCACGCGGTCTCGAAGTCGACCCCGGTTCGCGGCGGTTCGGCCTTGGGCTGCACCGATGCGGGCACCGACGGGGAACGCAACGGGAACGACATCCGCCGGGCCCACTGCCTCGGGGTCATCACGTCACGTCCGCCATGAGCACGGGCGGGTTGTGGTAGTGGGTGATCGTCGGATGCCGGCCGACCACGTCGGAGGCCATCTCGAGGGCGTCGGCGAAGGTCGACGCCGGCATGAAGCCCAGCCGCCGCACCGCCCGTGGGTCACCACCGACGATGATGACCCGGCCGAGGTGTGCCATCGCGTGGCTGCCCCAATACCACATGTAGAACGGGTGCACGCCGTGGTAGGCGTAGCTGGTGCGGTAGAGGTGGCGGTACCACTCGTCCTCGGCGAAGGACTTCTCGTACTTCTGCTCGATGACCAGCGGGTCGGTGGTCTCCGAGAGCACCTGCTCGAAGAAGTCGATGTAGCTGGGGTGGTGCACCGGGTGGAACTCCCACGGGGTGGGATGGCTCATGATGAGCACCCCGCCCTCGCGCACCAGCGGCCGGCCACGGTAGAGGTTGAAGAAGTACCCCAGACCCAGGCACATGACCAGGATCGGGTTCATGATCGAGTTCACGTTGTACGGGCAGATGTACGGCAGACCCATGGTGAGGATGTCGGTCTGGCCCTCGACCGGCACCAGGTGCTGGCGGTACACGTGCTCGGTGGTGACCTTGTGCACCGACTCGACGTCGCCGGCCTGGATCGAGGTCATCTCGTAGGGTGCCTGCCAGGAGCTGAACATCTTGCGCCGGGCCGACGCCGGCATGCGCTTGAGGCCGGCCTGCATGCCGAGGAACGTGGCCCGGTCCTTGGCCGACCATTCCCACTCGCGCTTCTGCAGCACCGACAGCGGGCCGCTGGTGCCGAAGCTGTTGTTGTTGACCGTGGTCTCGATCTGGAAGATCTTCGGCCCCGACTGGCGCAGCACCTTGCCCATCCGCCAGTTCGACGAGTGCAGCTCGGAGCGGTGCTGGTCCATGAAGCTCTTGGAGGCCTGCATGGTCTTGACGTTGTGGTTGTGGCGCAGGGCGGTGTAACCCGACAGACCGGTGGCGGTCGACTTCCAGCCACCGTCCATCGACACCAGGTTGATGTTGACGTACACCAGCAGGTCGCTCTCGGCGGCCCGCCGGTTCATCTGCACGTCCTCGCCGTGCGGCGTGGTGCCGAGGATGACCATGCCCTCGGGGTCCTCGGCGTCGTGGTTGTACAGCTTGCCAGTGGGGGCGAAGGCGTCGTACACCCGGTCGCCGACCGCATGGCGCAGCTCGGCCTCGGTCATGCGGCGGTGCAACGCCAGCGCGGCGATGATCTCCACGTCGTCGACACCGGCCGCCGCGGCGCTGTCGAGCACGGCCTCGATGACCCGCTGGCGGATGTCCGGCCGCCGCATCGGCGGCAGGGGCAGCGAGATGTCGTCGAAGGCGATGGTCAACTTCATGCCCGGGAACAGCAACGCCGACAGCGGCTCGCTGTCGTAGGGGTGCTCGAGGGCGTGACGGATGGCGGTGTCGGGGTCCTTGAGGCCGGGCAGCGGTTCGGCCGGGTAGATGACCCGGCTCCGGCCGACCGGCAGCTTCTCGAGCCGGAAACCCTCACCGTGGTGGAACAGGATCGGCGGGGTCGAACCATCGACCTCCAACACGAAACCGGGACGGGGAGCCATGGGTGCGAACGGTCCTTACTGGGCGTGGCCGGGTTACTTGGCGAGCTGGTCGGCGGTGGACAGGGGCAGCGCCGGGTGTCGGTACCCGGGCGCCTTCTCGAAATGTTCCACCAGCCAGCCCCGTTTGCGGGCGAGGGCGGCGAGGCGGGTCTCGGGATTGACCGCCACCGGGAAGCCGACGGCCTCGAGCATGGGCAGGTCGCTGGTGGAATCGGCGTAGGCGACGCCCTCAGCCGGGTCGAATCCGTGGGCCGCGGCGTAATCGTACAGCGCCTGGGCCCGGCTCTCGCCGGTCGGCGGTGCTGCGGTCAGCTCGCCGGTGTAGGCACCGTTGCGGATGGTCATCTCGGCCGCCACCACGTCGTCGAACAGCGGACGCAACGGTTCGATCACGAAGTCGAGGGCCCCGGTGATCAGCACCGTGCGGTGGCCCTTGGCCCGGTGTTCGCGCACCCGGCGAAGGGCGGCGGGGAAGGAACGGGACAGGATGAGCTCCGAGAGCATCTCCGCGCTGTCGGCCCGGATGACGTCGACCGGGGCGCCGTCGTAACGCCGGTAGAAGTAGCGCAGGAAGTCGCTGCGATCGGCCCGGTCGAGCCGCAGCAGGGTGGGGCCCTCGGCCAGGGTCTTGGCCACGAAACGCAGCCGGTCGCGGCCTTCGAGGTGGCGGGAGGCCAGCCAGGCGTAGGAGGCCACCACGTTGGAGGAGATCAGGGTGTTCTCGAGGTCGAATGCCGCGAACTGCCGTTCGGGGGCCAGCACCTGGCGACGGAGCCGCTCGGTGCGGTTCTCGCCGCTGCGGCCACCGGGGGTGGTGCGGACCCGGGCGTTGCGCACCACCGACGGCAGGTGGACATTGCGCACGTAGTCGTCCCAGGCGATGACCCGGGGGTCGAACCCGAACTGCTCGTGGTCGTGCTCGTCGAGCAGGTCCTGTAGGGCCAGCAGCCGGTCGATGCCGTAGATGGCCTCGCACTCGGCGTACTTGCCGTACAACTCGACATAGCCGAGCGCCCGCTCGGCCATCTCCCGCTTCTCCTCGAGGTTGGCGGCGAACTCGGCCTGGCGGCCGCGTAGCGGCAGCGAGTTGAGGCCCTTCTCGGCCTTGGTGACCAGGTTCAGGCTGCGTCGCAGTTGGCCCTCGACCCGGCCGCGTCCGGGGAAGCTCCATTGGGGGACCTTGATGGGCTGGCCCAGGCTGTCGTAGAGCGGGTGCTCGGAGAACCAGCCCGACACCAGGTCGACGAGGCGGCGGTAGCGCAGCGGGTTGGCCGAGCCGGAGGCGACCTGGAACACCGGCGGGGCGACCGTCGGGTCGAGCCGGGGGTTGGCGGCCTCAGCGGCGGCCACCGCGATGATGCCGCCCACCACCAGATCGACCGGGATGACGTCGACGACGCCTTCGGGCACGCCGGGGAAGTCGCGCAGCAGGCCGCGGGCGTAGGAGATGATGACGGGCTCGGCCATGCGGAAACCGCGGATCCAGCCGGGACTCGGTTCGGCCAGGGCCGATTCGATGATCGACGGCCGCACGATCGAGGTCGGCACCGCCCCGTGGGTCTCGGCAAGGGCGACTTCGGCCAGCGCCTTGGTGAAGGCGTAGGCGTCGGGGTAGCCGACCGCCGCGGCGCGGGCCCGGCCGGCGGTGACCATCCGGTCGTCCACCCAGCGCTGGCGTAGCTGCTCGGTCTTCGCCGCCAGCAGCGGCCCGCCGGCGGCGCCGAGCTCGCTGCGGGCCTGCTTGCGGAAGGTCTTCAGCCGTTCGGCCTGGCGGCTCTCGGCGTCGGCGTCGGCGCGGGCCCGACGGGCCCCGGCGACCTCGGCCCGCCAGTCGACATTCACGTAGAACGGGCTGGCGTCGACCGGTTCCTCGAGGGCGTTGCCCCGGCGGCTGCCCGCGACGTAGCAGGTCGACACGGCGATGTAATGGGGGGCGACGCCGAGCTCGTTGAGGACCCCGGCGATGCGCGACGGTCCGAGCAGGTTGATCTCCACGGCCCCGTCGAGCGGTGAGTCGAAGCTGACCGCAGCGGCGGAGTGGATGACGATGTCGGCCTCGGCGAGCGCCGCACGTCCTTCGTCGTCGAGGCCGAGACCGTCGACGGACACGTCGCCAGCGACCACCTGCACCCGGCGGTCGATCTCGGCCTCGAAGGCCTTGTTGGCCGCCGCGCCGCTGCCGTGGACCGCGCGAAGCCGGTCGAACGCGTCGTTGCGGAACAGATCGCGCTTGGCCCGCTGGGCAGCGCTGGCTCGACGGCCCGGCCGGATCAGCAGGGTGAGCTGCGCATCGGGTACCCCGCGCAACAACCGCTCGACCAGAGCGGTGCCGAGGAAACCTGTCGAGCCGGTGATGAACAGTCGCTTGCCGGCCAGTGCCTCGGCGATCACAAGGTGGACGTTGGGTCGGTCGGTGCAGCGCTCACGGACTGCCATTCTTACACCGACGGGGGACCGCGCCGTTAGCCCGGGGCCCGCCGTCCGGCTCGGCTCCGGGTGGGTCGTGTTCCCCAGAAGAGGGGAAAATCGACCTGCTGCGCCGTGGCCGGCGGAGCCCCACGATGGGCTGGTGGACAGCGTGCTCTGGCCGGGATCACCCCCGGCACCATTCCGCGAGGCGGCGGGACGGTTGCTGTTCGGGCAGGTGGCGATCGTCACCACGGAGCAGCTGCGCCTCGCCCTCGGGGTGGACCAGCCCCTGACCCTCGATGACCCGGAGGTGCGCTCGGCGTGGGTGGCGGCCCGCCAGGACCGTGGTGCCATCGACCGGTTGGCGGTGGCCGTCGCCCTGTGCGCGGGCCGGCAGCTGCCCTTCCAGTACCCGTCGTCGTCGCTGCTGTGGGACCTGATCGACGATGAACTGCACGATGTGCTCGCCGCGTGCGGCCTCGAGGCCCAGACCCAAAGGACGTGGTCTGGACCGCTCGGCGAGGGTCGGACCCTGGTCGTCGAGCTGCGGGAGCGGCCGAGCACCCCGCCGGACGAACGCCGGTTCACCCTCCAGTGGGGGGTGGTGCTGTCGTCGTTGCCCTTCTGCCGTCACCACGATCGTCACGGCCTGGCCTGTTGCGCCGTTCTGGGAGGGCTCGGGGCGTTGCAGTCGGAACCCGGTGACCATGTGTTCGTCCTCAGCGCCGGCCTGCTCGCGGAGCGACTTGCCGGCAACCCGGCCGTGCTGGTGGGCCTCGATGCGTTCCGGGCCCGCATGCAGCGGCTGGTGTCGTTCGGGGTCCGGCTCGGGGCGGGCGACAACCTGGCTGCGGTGGTGGCCGGCCGGCCGTGGCGGGCGGGGATCGGGATCGCCGAACAGCTGCGTCAGGCCGACCCCGAACAGCTCCGCCGGCTCCTGGCCTGATCGACCGACCAGCGGCGACCCACAAGCCGCTGACCAGGGGAAACGCACCGTTGTTGCATCGGAACGCGCCGCTGCGTCAAGGGGGACATATGTCCCATCAAGCGCTGCGCTCCGCAGGCCGATAGGCCGAGCATGCAGGTCCAGATGCGCAATCTTTGGGCGCCATCATGGAAATCGACATCGCCGCCGATGACCTTTAGCGCCAGTACCAACAACAAGGCCGAAGGTGCTAGTAAGGTCGGCCTCCCCACGAAGCGAGCGACCGACCGTGTGGCCACCGCGCTCGCCGATCTCCGCGAGGCCATGGCCGGGGTGAACGCCACCCGGGCCGCGTCGAACGTCGTGTGGTCACGCGAGCATCTGGGGCTGACGACCACCACCACCACGATCTCGCCGGTGGTCGGTACCTTCAGCACGCTCCGCTCGACGGAACAGCTGAACAACTCGGCCCGCGTCGCCCTGTTCACCGACTCACCCTTGTGGGGAGGTTCGTCCACTGCGATGCCTGCGGTCAGCGGGACTTTCACCGGCACCAAGGACGACATCCTCACCTTCAGCGCCTCCAAAAGCGTGGCGGGTTCGTTGGCGTCGGGTGCGTCGATCAATGCGACGTCGCGTTCGGCGTCGACGGTGGTGCGTTCGTGGTCCGGTACGTCCTCGGCGACGCCGTCGGTGTCGGGGACCTACACCGGCTCGTCCGACAAGCGGTACCGGCTCACAGTCGGGGCGCAGACCGCAGCGACCTATCGGTCCTCGGCCGAGGTGAACACGACGACGCGTTCGGCGTCGACGTTGGTGCGTTCGTGGTCGGGTACCTCGACGGCCACGCCGGCGATGACCGGCGCCTACACCGGCACCACCGATGATCGTTGGACCTTCAAGGTCGGGGCGACGACGAGTACGACGTTGGTGTCCGGTGCTGCGGTGAACGCCGGCTCGGCGTCGGTGTCGGCGGGTTTGTGGAGTAATGGGTCGACGGCGTCGCGGTCGGTGTCGGGTACGTATACCGGTTCTGTGGATGAGACGTACAAGGTGACGGTGGGGGCGTCGTCGACCAGTTCGTTGGTGTCCGGTGCTGCGGTGAA
>CANJRG010000020.1 GCA_947476745.1 Acidimicrobiia bacterium
GCGTCGGACTCGTCGACCGAGCTGCCGACGTCACGGTGCAGGTCGGTGTACACCTGACGCTTGGTCTCACGCAGGGAGCGGGGCGACACTGTCGCCACCAGGTCCCGTACGTACTGGTAGGTATGGTCGAGCAGCTCTTCCGGGGCGGTCACCGCGTTGACCAGACCGATCCGCTCCGCCTCTTCGGCGAGGATCACCCGGCTGCTGTAGAGCAGCTCGTTGGCCCGACCCAACCCGACGATACGGGGAAGTATCCACGACATGCCCGCCTCGGCCGGCAGGTTGAGCTTGCCGTGCGAGGTGGTGAGCTTGGCCCCGGCAGCGGCGAAGCGCAGGTCGCAGAAGCATGCCAGCACCATGCCGATGCCCGCCGCCGGTCCGTTGACCGCGGCAATGGTCGGCTTGGTCATACCGAAGTGGAAGGCGAAGGGGTGGTCGAACTCGGGTCGGACGCCGTAACCCGGCCGTGCCAGCCGCTCGCGGATGCCCGGGTCGTAGCCGCCCTTGGCCACGTGGCCCTCCAACGCCGCCGAGTCGGCGCCGGCACAGAAGCCCTTGCCCGCACCGGTCACCACGATCGCCCGTACCGCAGGGTCTGCCTCGGCCTCGGCGAGACACCAGCGGTACTCGGTGTGCATGCGACCGGTCCAGGCATTGAGCCGGGCGGGCCGGTTCAAGGTGATGGTGGCGATGCGATCGGCCACCGCGTAGGTGGTTGCCCGGAGTTCCATCGCCGGATCCTACGACGCGCTCGCCGTGCCCGGGCTCACGCAGACGCGCCAACCGGACGACGGGATGCGGCTATGGTGCGGCCACTCTTCGCCGTCGTCGCACGGCGGCATGGGGAAAAGTCAGATAGGGGACCGGAGCAGCGGCCATGGCCGCGGCAGCCACGGGTCCGCCCCGGGGGACGGGGTGCCGTGGACGTCGCCGTCGCCACCGCCTCTTCGACGAGCCCGTAACCGCACGGGGACCGTCCCCGCTGCCGGGGGCGGGCTCGGACACTCCCCGACCTGGCGCTGACGACGAAGGGACACCAAAAACGTGATACGCAAGCCATTACCGGTCCTGGCGACCGTGGCCGCCTTCGGCCTGCTGGCCGCAGCCTGCGGCAGCAGCGGGAGCGACGAAGCAGCCACCGAGACCACCAAGGCCGCGGGGACAGCCACGACCGCCGCTTCCACCACCACCGGCGCACCTGCCACCACCGCACCGTTCAAAACCCCCACATCGATGGACGAGTGGGAGAAGGTCTGGGAGGCCGAGCGGGCTGCGGTGGTCAAGAAGATCCAGGACAACAAGTGGGGGGTTTCCGCCGACGGCAAGACCCTCACCGGGCCCGATGGTTTCACCGTGGACCTCTCCAAGTGTGCCGGCGGCAGCTGGAACGCCACCGAGGGCCTGACCGATACCGAAATCAAGTTCGGCCACACCATCTCGCTGTCGGGCACCACCGCCGACTACGGCAACGCCACCAAGACGGCGAAGCTGATGTTCGACTACTACGGCAACAAGGGCCTGTTGACCGACAGCAACGGCAAGAACCGCAAGGTCGCCTACATCGTCAAGGACGACGGGTACGACCCGGCGCGTACCATCCCGCTGGTCGACGAGCTGATCGACTCGGAAAAGGTCTTCGCCATGTGGTCGCTCGGTACTGGGCCGAACCTGCGGACCTACGACAAGCTCAACCAGCGCTGCATCCCCAGCATCTTCATGCAGAGCGGGCACCCGGCGTTCGGCGATCCGGTCAACCACCCGTGGACGGTCGGCGCGCCCCAGATGTCCTATTCGACCGAGGCGGTGCTGTGGGCCGCGTTCATCGGCCAACACCTCAACGAGTTCCCCGGCGGCAAGGTGAAGGTCGCCTCGCTGATCATGAACAACGATTTCGGCAACATCTACGACGCCTCGTTCAAAGCGGCCATCGCCGCCGACTCCGTCCTCAAGGACAAGGTCACCTACGTGTCCCAGAAGGTCGAGCCGCAGGCCCCGACCATCGACGACCCGATGACGACCCTCGCCGCGGGCAAGCCCGACGTGTTCATCGCCATGGTGGCCGCCCAGCAGTGCACCCAGGCAGTGACCGTTGCCGCCAACAACGGCATGAAAGAAGCAGTCAAGTACAAGATGCAGCCGGCGACCTGCAGCGGCTCCGGCTACATCAACAAGGAGAAGGTCGGCGGTGACGGCAAGGCGTCGGAAGGCTGGTGGCTGGTCAACCCCGGCTTCAAGGACCTCAACGACCCCGCCCAGTTCACCGATCCGTTCGTGGCGTGGGCGCGCAAGCTGATGCAGGACAATGGCATCGACCCCAAGGCCTCGAGCTCGTTCAGCACCGGCATCTTCTACGCCTGGCCGCTCATTCAGACCTGGGCCATCGCCGGGAAGCTGAAGGGCGGCCTCACGCGGGCGAACGAACTGATCGCCGCCCGTACCCTGCAGATGACCCATCCCGGCTACCTGCCCGGGGTCAAGCTGCACCTCAACGGCAACACCGACGCCTTCTCGACCGAGGCGGGGGTCTTCCAGCAGTGGGATGCCACCGGCCAGATCTGGGTGGTCAAGCCGCCGGTCATCGACCTCGACGGCAAGTCCAAGCCCTGCGCCTGGGATCTCCCCACGGCGAGCTGCAAGTAACCGACGGGCGAGGCCCGGGTGCCGCGCCGCGGTGCCCGGGCCCACCGCCCGTCCCGTTCTGACCGGTACCGGCCGCCCGCCCCTGCAGGCGGCCGGTCCACGTTCAGTCGTTGGGCCGGGCCGGGATACGGAAGATGTCCGCCGTGCGGGCGAACGCCTCGGCCGACCACGGTGGGCCGACCCCGTCGAGGATCCAGCACACCAGCGTGTACAGGTCACGGTCGGCCGCTTCGACATCGAGCGGCTCGAGGTCCACCACCAGCGCGGCTATTTCGAGGCCCGACGGGAACGGCCGCCCGGAACGACCGAGGAAGGTCAACTCGTAGGCCCGCCCGTCGACGGCCACCACCGCCGGCGGTCCGAACGGATCGTCGTCCAGGCCAAAGCGGATAGCGAAGAACCGGGTGAACTCCGGGTAGTGGCCCAACTCCGGTTCGACCAGCAACGGCACCGATCGCAGGCCCGGCGGCACCTCGGCGAGGACGGTCACGATGGCACTCATCGGGATCGCACCGCCCGGTCCGCGAAGTCCACGAGCAGCTCGCCGATCTCCGCTCCCGAATCCTCCTGCAGGAAGTGGCGACCGGTCACCGTGTGCAGGCCCTCGGCATGGGGCCACAGCTGGTGCCAGCGTGGGGCCACGGCGTCGATGGTGAACACGTCGTCCTCACGGCCCCAGATCACGGTGGCGGGCAGGCGCAGCCCGGCGACGCCGGCCTCGAGCCGGCGGAACCGCTCGGTGGCCAGGTCGCTCGGCAGGCTCAGCGGGATCCAGCGCGGCCACTGCCAGGTGAGCCGGCGTTGGTCGGCGGTGGCGGTGACCGCTTCGTAGGCGGCGCGGCCGGTGGCCTCGTAGCGGTCGCGGTCCACCGTTGACAGGTACACCCCGCGGCCGGGCATCGCCGCCTGGCGGCCGAGCAGGTACGGCCCGGCGACGGGCGCGTGCATGGTGCGCCACGGCACCATCCGATGGTGGAAATCGGCGGACGGCTCGACCCAGGCCCAGGTCGACATGACCGCCACCGCCGCGAAGCGGGCCGGCCGGCTCAGCAGCGCGGCGAGACCGGTCGGCCCTCCCCAGTCGTGACAGACCAGCACCGCAGCGTCGAGGTCCAAGGCGTCGACGAGGGCCACCAGGTTAGCGGCGTGGTTGTCCAGGCTGTGGGCGGAGGCGATGTGCGGTCGCTCCGACAGACCCAGGCCGATCTGGTCGGGCACGACGACCCGGTAGCCGGCTGCCAGCAGGGGCGGCATGGTGTCGCGCCACAGGTAGCCCCAGGTCGGGTTGCCGTGCAGCAGCAGCACCGGCGTGGCATCCGGTGGGCCCTCGTCGATGTAGTGCATCTGCCAACCGTTGACCCCGAGAAACCTCGAACGGTACGGGTAGCGGCCCGCGATGTCGGGACCGAGGTCGGCGATGGTGCGGGGGCTCATCGGCCGGCCACCTCGGCGACCAACCGGTCGACCGCGGCGAGGTGTTCGACCAGGCCCTGCTCGTTGCGGCCGATCTGCAGCTCGCGCACCGCCCCGCACGCGATGTTGCGCTGCACCTGTTCGGCCACGGCGAAGTCTTCGTCGGGGATCGTGACCCGTACCCGGTCCCAGTTGCGCTCCCACAGCTCGTGCTCGTCGACCCGGTCGGCGGGCACCAACATCGACAGCCGGCACCTGGTCCGGCCCGGGTCGTCGCGGTCGGGCCTGAACGAGAACACCTCGAAGTGGCCGGCCTGCCACTGCAGCACCGAGCCGGGCATCAGCACCACGGGCAGGCTGAGGTCGGACCACAGCTCCCACTCGCCGCGCGCACTGGCGGCGAGGTGCCGGCCCAGACGGTTCTTGGGGATGGCCACACCGAAGTGCTCGCCGTAGCGGTCTACCAGCCAGGTGTTGGCCGGCAGGTACGGGGCGATCGTGGTGCGATGCAGGTACTTGAGGTGGTACAGCTCGAGGAACCCGTCGGTGAGCAGCTTCCAGTTGCAGGCCACGTCGTACTCGACGGCGGCGTAGAACACGGCGTTGCCGAAGCCGAGCCGGCTGAACAGCGCATCGAGATCGGCCCCGAGCCACTCGGCCACCGAACGGGGGGCCGGACCCGGCTCGGTCGTCACCCACACCACCCCGTGACGTTCCTCGCACCACACGGTGCGCAGGCCCCGCCCGCACGGCGCGGAGGAGAACAGGGCGGCGTCGGCCACCGAGCGCAGCGAACCGTCGAGCTCGTAGGACCATCCGTGGAACGAGCACGAGAAGGCCCGTGCGGTGCCTTCGCTCTCCCGCTCGACGGTGGCACCGCGGTGCGCGCAGGCGTTGACCAGCGCCCGGACCTGCCCGTCGCGGCCGCGCACGATGATCAGGGGAAGTCCCCCGAGCTCGACGGCCCGGAAATCGCCCGGCTGTGGGATCTCGGTGCCGTGCAACGCCACCATCGGCCGGGCGGCCATCGCCGCCAGCTCGCCCCGGTGGCGGTCGCGGCAGGTGTAGACCGACGCCGGCAGCGCCACGGCAGGGCCCTCGGCCGGAGACGGGCCGTCGCTGAACAGCGCCATGAGACGGTCACCGAGCGCGAGTTCCTGATCACGGTTCACGAGCCACGACTCTACGCGTTCGGGATCCGGCCCGGCGCCCGCACCCGGGCGACGTACCGGCCCAAACGGCTTTGGCCTACCCCGGCTCGGTACGTAAGCTCGCGGCCCGTATGGCCACCACCCCGACCGCAGCGTTCTCCATCTCCCTCGACTGCCGGCTGGACAACGTACCTGGCACGCTCGGAAGGCTGTGCTCGGCCATCGGCTCGGCTGGTGGCAACATCGGCGCTCTGGACGGGTTCGACGTGCGGGGCCCGGAGCTGCGACGCAACCTGGTGGTCCATTGCCGTGACGAGGCCCACCAGCTGCGGGTGGTGGACGCGGTACACGCCCTCGACGGGGTCACCCTGGTCGACTGGTGGGACCGCACCTTCCGCATGCACGAAGGCGGCAAGATCGAGACCACCGCGCTGTGCCCGGTCAACGACCGGGACGACCTGTCGATGGCCTACACGCCCGGCGTCGCCCGGGTGTGCATGGCCATACACGAGCAGCCGAAGCTGTCACACCGCTACACGATCCGCAAGAACACCGTGGCCATCGTGAGCAACGGCACCGCGGTGCTCGGTCTGGGCGACATCGGCCCCGAGGCGGCCATGCCGGTGATGGAGGGCAAGGCCCTGCTGTTCAAGGAGTTCGGCGGGGTCGACGGGTTCCCGGTGTGCATCAACGCCCGCACCGCCGACGAGGTGGTCGACCTGGTGCAGCGCATCGCCCCCACCTTCGGCGGGATCAACCTCGAGGACATCGCTGCGCCCGAGTGCTTCGAGATCGAGGAGCGGCTCAAGGCCAGCCTCGACATCCCTGTCTTCCACGACGACCAGCACGGCACCGCGGTGGTCACCCTGGCGGCGCTGTGGAACTCGCTGAAGATCACCGGCAAAAAGATGGAGGACCTCTCCGTCGTCATCGCCGGCATGGGCGCCGCCGGGGTGGCAATCGGCAAGATCCTCATCAACGCCGGGGTGGGCGAGATCGTCGGCTGCGACCGTATCGGCGCCATCTTCCAGGGCCGCGACGGCATGAACCCGGCCAAGCAGTGGTTCGCCGAGAACACCAACCCCTCCCGCAAGGAGGGCACCATCGCCGAGGTCATGCGGGGCACCGACGTGTTCATCGGGGTGAGCGGGCCCGACCTCATCACCGCCGCCGAGGTCCGATCGATGGCCAAGGACCCCATCGTGTTCGCCATGGCCAACCCCAACCCCGAGATCCGGCCCGAGGCCGCCGACGGGCTGGCTGCGGTCATGGCCACCGGGCGCAGCGACTACCCGAACCAGATCAACAACGTGCTGGCCTTCCCCGGCCTGTTCCGTGGGGCCCTCGACGTGAACGCCACCGACATCACCGAGAACATGAAGCTCGCCGCCGCGGTGGCCATCGCCGAGTCGGTGTCCGACGCCGAGCTGTCCCCGGCGTTCGTGGTGCCCTCGGTGTTCGACCACACCGTCGTGGCCCGGGTCGCCCCGGCGGTGTCCCGCGCCGCGGAGGCCGACGGGGTCACCCGCCCGCTCTGATCCCGGCAGGTTCTACCCGGCGCCCGACCACCGCACCACCGCACCCGGAGGAGACCCGTCCGTGCTCATCGAGTCCCTGCTCCCCCTCGGCAAGCTCGACCCTGGATTGCGCGAGCCGGAGACCCCACTCGACATCCGCGACTTCGCCCGGCTCGCCGCAGTGGCCGAGGGGGTCGGTCTCGGCGCGGTGCTGGTGGAGGAGACCAAGGACGATCCCTTCCAGCTCCTGGCGCTCGGGGCCACCACGACCTCGCGCATCGGGCTCGGCACGTCGGTGGCCATGGCCTTCCCCCGCAGCCCGACCTCGACCGCCATGTCGGCCTGGTCATTGCAAAAGCTGTCCAACGGGCGTTTCGTGCTCGGTCTCGGCACCCAGGTACGCGCCCACATCGAGCGTCGCTACGGGTTCCGCTGGTCGGCACCCGCCCCGTGGGCGCGTGACTACATCGGCGCCATGCGGGCGGTGTGGGACTGCTGGCAGACCGGTGAGCCACTGCACTTCGAGAGCGAGCACTACAAGCTCAACCTGATGGTGCCGCTGTTCAACCCGGGGCCCATTGAGCACCCGCGCATCCCGGTGCACCTGGCGGCCATCGGCCCCAACATGTGTGCGGTGGCCGGCGAGGTGGCAGACGGCATCCGACTGCACCCGGTGTGCACCGCCAAGTTCATCGACGAGGAGGTGGTGCCCAACCTCGCCCGTGGTGCGGCCCGGGCCGGCCGGAACCCCCGCGACGTCGAGATCTGCCTCAAGCCGCTCATCGCCACGGCACCTGACGCCGAGAAGCTGGAGCGGGTCGTGCGCACCGTGCGGGCCCGGGTGGCGTTCTACCTGTCCACCCCGTCCTACCGGGTGGCTTTCCGTACCCTGGGCTGGGAGGACATCGCCGAGCAGGCCTCGGTGCTGTCGCGGGCGCAGCGGTGGGAGGAACTGCCCGGCCTGGTGCACGACGAGATGTTGCATACCGTGGCAACCGTGGGCACCTACGACGAGATCGCCGGGAAGCTCAACGAGCGCTTCGCCGACCGGGTCGACCGGCTCGAGTTCTCGGTGCCGGTGAACGGTCCGGCCGACGCCGAGGCGTTCCGGGCGATCCTGGCCGAGTTGCGTTGACCCACGCCGGGGCCGGCCGGCCGTCGGCCCGGCCCCGGACCTCGCTCAGGTACCGATCGGCGTGGCCATGTCCGTGGCGATCTGCCCGGCGGTGAGGGCCTCGCGGTAGACCCGGACCTCGTCGAGGTCACCGTCGAACCAGGAGGCTGCGAAGCGGTTCCCGCCGATGCGCAGCGGCCCGATCCCTTCGGTGATCGACCCGGTGAGGGCCCGCTGCGTGGCGAGCGTGCCGTTGACGTAAAGCTTCAGCGTGCTCTGGTCCCACGTGGCGGCGACGTGGGACCAGGTATTGGCCGGCAGCGCCGGCGATCCGGTGGCCCGGACGCTCGTCGCGGCCTTGGCGATCACCGAGGGCCGTGCCACCGTCGACGTGCGTTGGTCAAGGGCCCAGCCGATGCTGGAGAAGCGCTCCTTGGCCACGATCGTGCGCGCCCCGATGGTGATCCGCGGGCGGACCCAGGCCTCCACGGTGAATCCCGTCTTGCCGGACAACGCCGTGTCATGGGGCACCAGCACGTAGTCGCTGTTGCCGTCGAAGCGCAGCGCTTGGCCGAACTTGCCGTCGGCGATGGGCAACGCCCCGGTCACCTCACCAGTGCGGCCGCCGCCCGAGCCGTCGGGCACCGAGGTGCCGCTGATGGACTCGAACCCGTACGCCAACGCCGGGGTCGGCCCGGTCGACACCGCGAACGTGGCGGTATAGGTGACCGGTGACGTGCCGACGCTGACGTCGTGGACCCGGCTGCCGAGATCGGACCAACTCCCGAAGTCGTACGCGATAGCCGACAGGGTCTGAGGCGTGGCGACGTCGATCGTGTGCTGCGACCCCGCGATCACCGTGCTGGCGAACGGGGTCGTACCGGTATGGCCGTCGATGGTGGCCTGCAGTCCCTGCGGCGACGAGTCCAACGTCGCCTCGGTGGTCTGCGGGTAGAGGTTCAGTGACGTCGTCGCCGACAGCCCCGAGGTCGCCCGGGCGGTCAGACGCAGCTCGAGGTACGCCGGGTACTCGTGGTCGGGTGCGGCGAAGGTGCCCGAATCGACACCGGTGTAGGTCGACAGGGGGTGGATGTGACAGTCGGTCAGCGTCTTGCAGTGATGCAGGACCAGGTCCCAGCTCAGCGTCGAGGCGTCCATCGCGATGTCGTTGTCGGTGGCCGAGCCGCTGAAGCTGAGCGTGTCACCGACCTGCCAGGTCGTGCCGGTCGCCGGGGTCGTGATCGTCGGGACCGGAGGTGTGCCGACGGTGATGACGACCGGCGTGACGGAGGACTTCCCGTGGTTGTCCGACACCCGCAGCCGCGCCGTGTACACCCCGTTGCTCGGGTAGGTGAACGACGCCGTGACCGCCGAACCGTCATCGAAGGCGTTGTCGCCGTCGAGATCCCACGCGTAGCTCAGCACGTCGCCGGGCGTACCGGGCAGCGAGCTCGCCCCGGTGAAGTTCACCGTGAGGGGCGCGGCGCCACTGGCCGGCGTGGCCTGGGCCACCGCCTGCGGACCGGGCGTCCCACCGGGGTACGAGATCCGGTAGACCTTGCCCCCACCGCCGGTCATCCCGTAGAGGCTCAACATGAAGATGTCGCCGTTCGGGCCGGCCTCGAGATCGACGATCGGTTCACCGGAGAAGATCGTGGACAACTTGGTCGGATCGGGCAGGCCGTCGAGACCCGCCCCCATGACGAACACGCACTGGTGGGCGTAGTCGGAGAAGAACAGGGCGTTCTGGTACTCCGCGGGGTAGCGGTTTCCGCTGTAGAACGCCATACCGGACACCGACGACGACGACGACGGGCAGGTGTCGGCGGGGTGGAGCGGGGTCTGGTGCCGGTACTTGTAGAACGGCATCTGCACCGCCGAGGACGGCAGCGAGGTGCACAGGTTGAGCCCGAGCTGGAAGCGGGCCTCGTTGCCCTCGAAACACGGCCAGCCGTAGTTCCAGGGCTGGCCCACCGGCGGGGTGGCGATCCGGTTGATCTCCTCCCAGGTGTCCCAGCCGACCTCACCGATCCAGATCTCGTTGGTGCCGGGACGGGTCGTGAGCCGCCACGGGTTGCGGTGCCCGAAGGAGTACATCCGCCGGGCGTTCAGATCGCTGCTCGCCGCCAACGGGTTGCCCGGAGCCCCCAACCCGGTGTCGGGGTCGATCCTGATCACCGCGCCGGCGAGCCCGGTCTGGTCCCCGGTGGTCCGCACGTCCTGGGCCCGCAGCGCGCCGCCTTCGGCGGTGGGCACCTTCGGGGCCACCCCGACCGCAGTCGGCGGATCGCCACAGGCGTTGGGGTGATAGCCCTTCTGACCGAAGTCGGTTCCCGACGGTGTGGACCCCTCACCCGAGGACGCGTACAGGTAGCCGTCCAGACCGAAGGTCAGGTCACCGGTTCCGTGGCTGGTCCACTGGTGGCACCAGTCCTCGACCAGGATCTGCTCGGGCCCCGCCTTGTTGGTCGTCGCCAGCATCCTCGAGATGCGGCCGGAGCCGGTGCACTCGTTCGGCAGGGACGGCACCTGCGCGGTGGATGCCGGGCAACGATCGGGGTTGGTCTTGATCGGGTTGTACACCGGTGGGGTCGCGCCCATCGGCCCGTCCTTGGCGTAGAAGACGTACACCCACTTCTTGGTCGGGTCGGTCGCCCAGCGCGGATCGAGCGCCAGGCCGAGCAGCCCGCGGTTGTCGTAGGCGAACGTCTGGTCGCGCAGGTCCGCAAACACCGTGGCGGTGGTGTCGCTGACGTTGTCGAACACCTTGATGATGCCGGACATCTCGGTGACGAAGATCCGACCGTCCGGCGCGATCTCCAGGTTGGTCGGGGTGTTGATGTTCTTCATCAACATCGTAATGGTGAACCCGGCCGGTGCCGCGCTCGCCGGACTCGCCGGACCCGCCATGATCGCCGCCGAGGCCACCATCGCGCACGCGACGACGAGCACCGCCCAGAACCTGATCCGCACGTCTGCCTCCGCCTGGCACAAACCGGTTCTATGTCTAGCACCGGGGACCTCGCCGACCGGTGCACCAACACAAATGCAGCACAGGAACGACGAAGGTCCCTGCCACCCGAACCCGGCGGCGGTCCGCCGAGCGCGGCGGTCGTCACACCGATCACGAAACGTGCCCCGACCCGCACCGACCGCGACAACCGCCGGCCCCCCGGCAGCGCTGGGCGCGGGGCAGATCAGCCGTGCACACCGCCATCCACGGTGAACGCCTGGCCGGTGCAGTAGCTCGACCGCTCACTCGCCAGGAACAACGCCATCTCGGCGATGTCCTCCGGGCGACCGAGGCGCTTGATCGGCTGACGCGAGGCGATCTTGTCCTCCTTGCCACTCACCATCGACTCGATCATGTCGGTGACGATGGCACCGGGGTGGATCGAGTTGACCCGGATGCCGTGCTTGCCGAATTCCTTGGCCACCGTCTTGGTCATCCCGGTGACCGCCCACTTGGTCGCCACGTAGGCCGCCGCGCCGAAGCCGCCCTCGAGCCCGGCGATGGACGAGGTGTTGATGATGGACCCGCCGTTGCCTGCGGCGATCATCGCCTTGCCGGCGATACGCATCCCCAGGAACACCCCGGTCTGGTTGATGGCCACCGTCTGGTTCCACTGCTCGGTCGAGGTGTTGAGCAGCTGGGCCGGCTTGAAGATCCCGGCGTTGTTCATCAGCACATCGAGCCGGCCGTGGCGGGCGATCACCGCCCCCACCACCGACTCCCACTCCTGCTCGGAGGACACGTCGAGGTGCAGGTACTCGCAGCCGAGCTCACCGGCGGTGCGCTCGCCCGCCTCGTCGAGCACATCGGTGATGACCACCGTCGCCCCCTCGCGGACGAAGAACGCCGCCTCGGCCGCCCCCTGGCCGCGGGCCCCGCCCGTCACCAACGCCACCTTGTCGTCGAGTTCTGCCATGGTCTCCCCCTTCACGCTGCCGGCCTCGCCGGCGCCGACCGCACTCTGGCACGAACGGCACGGGCCGGGCGCCGCCACCGCTATCGCCGCTATCGCCGCCACCGCCACCACCGCCATCGCCGCCGGCGCCGGCGACTCGCCGGCGGCAACCTGGCCCTGGCCACCCTGCTGTCGTTGCGCGACGCCGGCGGGCCCCTGCCGGATCTCGCCGCGGTGCTCTCCCCCGTCACCGGCCTCTCCAGCGAGGGCGAGTCGCACAGCACCCGCAACGGCCTCGACCCGATCATCCCCGCGGGGCCGCTCACCGCCCTGTTGCGGGCCTACACCGGGGGCAACGCCGAATTCACCGACCCGCGCATCAACCTGCTCGGCACCTTCTTCGCCGCCAATCGTTGACCGCGCTCGACGTAGCGCAGGCCTCCGGTTCATACCATTCCGCATGGCCTCCAGGCCGGACCATACTATTCGGTATCATACCACTCGGTATTATACCACTTAGTCCTATTTCGTTTGGTACCGTCACTCAATCCCATGCCCTGGGAGAACTCCGCCCGAACGGCGGTGGCTTCGCCCGGCCCCTACACTTTCGGTCGTCCGCGCGCTGCGGCCGAGCAAGGGGGAGATCATGACGACCGTCGAGTACGACATCCACATCAAGGGCGGCACCATCGTCGACGGGACCAGGGTCCCTCGCTACCGCGGCGACGTCTGGATCAAGGACGGCAAGATCGCTCAGATCGGCGGCCGGCCCCCCGGCACCGCGAAGCAGACCATCGACGCCGACGGGGCCATCGTCTGCCCCGGGTTCGTCGACCTGCACACCCACTACGACGCCCAGATCCGCTGGGATCCGTGGTGCACCATCTCGGGCTGGCACGGCGTCACCTCGGTCGTACTCGGCAACTGCGGCTTCGGCTTCGCCCCGGTCAAGCCCGACTTCCGCGAGCGGTCCATCCTCACCATGGTCCGCACCGAGGCCATCCCCTTCGAGGCCATGAAGGAAGGCTTCCTGCCGCACTGGGACTGGGAGACGATCCCCCAGTACCTCGACAGCCTCGACCGGGCACCCAAGGGCGTCAACTGCATCCAGTACCTGCCCACTGCGTCGCTGATGATCTACGTCATGGGCCTCGAGGCGGCCAAGAGCCGTGAGGCCACCCTGGACGAGAAGAAGGAGATGCAACGCCTGCTGCACGAGGGCATGGATGCCGGCCTGTGCGGCTTCTCCATCCAGCGTCTCGGTCCCGACTCCATCCAGTCCGACTTCGATGGCAGCCCCATGGTGACGGACACCATGACCGACGAGGACATCTTCGTGTTGGCCGAGGTCCTGCGCCAACGTGACGAGGGCTTCATCCAGATCACCCAGTTGACCGGCGGCCTCAAGGGCGACACCGACGACCTCGACTTCCAGGCCCGCCTGGCCGAGGTGGCGCAACGGCCCGTGCTGCACAACGTGGTGTCGGCCAGCCCCGTCGACCCGTCGATCCACCGGCGTCGGATCGCCTGGCTGGAAGATTGCCAGAGCAACGGCCAGCGGGTGTTCGGCCAGGCCGGCACCATCCGTACCGGCTTCTCGTTCAGCCTCGACAACTGGAACCTCTACGACTCGAGCCCCGCGTGGCGCGAGGCCACCGTTGGTGACGTATCGACCCGCATGGAGCGCATGGCCGACCTCGACCTGCGGGAGCGCATCAAGCTGGAGACCGAGAATGCCTCGGCGCTGTTCACCCAGATCCAGGGCGGCGTCGGGGGCCCGCCGCGCAAGCTGATGGTGACCGGCGTCAACCGGCGCCCGGAGCTGCAGAAGTACCTCGGACGCACGCTGGAGGACATCGCAACCGACGAGGACCGCCACTACATCGACGTCATGCTGGACCTGTCGCTCGCCACCGAGCTGAAGGCCGAGTTCACCGGAACCCAGCGCGCCGACAACGGCGACAACATGGCGGAGTTGATCAACGCCTCGCCCTACACCTTCCCCGGCGTGTCCGACGGTGGGGCCCACACCAAGTTCTTCAACGGCGGGGCGTTCACCACCGACTTCCTGATGTGGCTGGTCCGCGACGAGGGCAAGGTCACCCTGGAGGAGGCCCACTACCGGCTGTCCGCCCTGCCGGCCCACGCCGCCGGCTTCCACGACCGCGGCGTGCTGCGCGAGGGTGCCGCGGCCGACGTCGTGGTGTACCGGCTCGAGGAACTCGACGTCGATCCTGCCTGGGTCGGTGACATCGCCCACGACCTGCCCGGCGGCGAGTGGCGTCGGGTGCAGCGGGCCAAGGGCTACCAGTCGATCATCGTCAACGGGGTGGAGACCTTCCGCGACGGCGAGTGCACCGGGGCAACCCCCGGTCAGCTGCTGCGTCACGGTCGGGGCTGAGCACCACCGGCCCACGGCAACGGACCCCGGCCGGCTGTCCCGCCCCGATCGGGCGAGGCGGCCGGCCGGGCCGCGTTCAGCCGCGCATGCTGCGTCGTTCGCCCGCCGGGTTGGTCGCAGGCCCGTAATAGCCGGAGGTGTAGCCGGGCTCGCTGCTGAACGGCACCGCCGCAGCCGCGGCCGTGAACTGACGGTACAGCTGCACCAGACGGTCCTCCGCGGCGTAGTCGTAGGGATCCTCGATCACCCGGTCGACCGCCGAGGAGTCGGCGGCGAGGTGGGCGATCTGCCAACGGATGGTGCGACGCAGGCCCTCGAGCGGGTCGACGAGGTCGCGATATCCGAGCTCGGAACGGATCAGGCCGGCATCGACCACCCGATGATGGGCGGTGTTGTTCTGCACCGTGCCGCGGGTCGAACGAGCGACCTCGTAGGGCATCGACAGCAGTTCCATCCTATGGCCGGTCTCCTCCATGATCACCTCGGCCACCTGGGCCAACGTGAACTGGTAGTCGTCGGTGACGTTGTAGGCCCGGCCGGCGGAACGGTCGATCTGGTCCACCGCCAGCAGCACCGCATGGGCTGCGTTCTCGACGAAGGCATGGCTGAACAGGGTCAGGCCGCCCTCGGCCACGATGAGGTACGGCCGTCGGTCCAGCGCCCGGCGCACGATCGGCCACTCGCGCGGGATCACCTGATTCGGCCCGTAGATGTACGGGTAGCGGAAGTGGGTGGCGTCGGGGTGACGCTCGAAGGTCTGCTGCTCGCTCTCGTAGATACGGCGGATCTTCTGGGTCACCTCCGGGCCGGCGGCGGCGTTGGCCTCGTAGCTGGGGATCTGCATGCCGGCGGGAAAGCAGTCGCCGGCGTTGCCGAAGCCGGGATAGACCGGGATGCCGCCGATGGAGAACACCCGCGGGGTTCGGCCCACCAGCACCTCGGTGATCATGCGCAAGCGGCCGTACATGGCGAAGACCACGTCGAAGTTCCGGGTCCCGAGCCCCTCCCGAAAGGACGCCTCGTCGAAGGGGTCGGCGTGGATGTGCGGGACGACGGACTGCGGCGGCAAGGTGTCGACCTCGTGACGGCCGGTGTGCAGGATGGTGACGGCATGGCCGCGCTCCACCAGCCCGTTCACGATGAGCGGCCCGCTCGGCCCCGTTCCCCCGATGACCAGAATCTGCATCGCGGGGACCCTAGTCCGCGCCGCCCGGCGGCTCAGACCGCCCGGATGGCGTCGGCCACGGGCTGCAGCCGTTCGAGGGCCCGACGGGCATGATCGGCCGAGGACGGCCGGGCCATGATCGTCAGCTGGTCGACGCCGGCCTCGCGATAGGCCTCGATCATCGAGGGGTCGAAGCGATCGGGATGAACCTGCACCGTCACCTCGATGTCCGCCATCGAACGGCCCGCGGCCTCGGCCCGCTCCGACAGCTCGGCCACCAGCTGGGCGGTGTCGAGCGGCGACAGGTACCAGCCGAACCAACCGTCACCGATCCGCACTGTACGGCGCAACGACGCCGAGGCGTGCCCGCCGATGACCAGCCGCGGGTAGGGCTGCTGCACCGGCTTGGGATGCAGCCGGCAGGGCTCGAAGGACACGAACTCACCGTCGAAGCTCGACGGGTCGGTGCTCCACAGCTGCACCAGAGCGTCGAGATACTCATCGGTACGGGCGCCGCGTCGTTCCCAGGGGACCCCCGCCGCGTCGAACTCCTCACGCTGCCAACCGACACCCACGCCGAAGTCGACCCGGCCGCCGCTGAACCAGTCGAGGGTCGCAACCTCCTTGGCGGTGTAGGGCAGCGAACGCTGCGGCAGCAGGCAGATCCCGGTGGCCAGCCGGATGCGGGTGGTGACCGCCGCGGCCCAGCCGAGCACGATCAAGGGGTCGGGCATGCCCTCGTCGGGCTGGATGGGGATCCGCCCGTCCTCCGAGCCGGGATAGGCCGGGGTGTAGGCGTCGAAGAACGCCAGGTGCTCCCCCACCCACAACGAGTCGTAGCCGCGTTCTTCGGCGTCGCGCGCCGTGGCGGTGACCACGTCCGGGGTGCAGCGGGGGGTGACGAATACGCCGAACAGACCGACCTTCATGACCGCCGACGGTAGCCCTGCGGCCCGGCCGTCGTCCGCATCGGCGCGTTCAGTAGCCGCGGTCCCAGTCGATCACGTTGTCGAGCGGCCGGCCCTCGAGCAGGGCCTCGAGGTTCCGCACGAACAGCTCCACCGGACGGCCCGGCCGTACGTCGGCGCCGCCGGAGACGTGCGGGGTGATCAGCACGTTGGGATGGGACCACAACGCCGGCGGCGGGGCATGGTCGAACTCACCGACGTAGACGTCGAGCGCCACGCCACGGAGCCGGTCCAACGCGGCCACCAGCGCCGCCTCGTCGATGATCTCACCGCGGGCCACGTTGACCAGCACCGCACCGTCGGGCATGGCCGCGAGGGCCTCGGCACCGATCAGGCCGTGGGTCTGCGGCGTCCACTGGCAGCACACCGCCACGAACGTGGACCGGGCCACCAGCGCCGGCAGCTCGTCGGGGCCGCCGATGTGGTCGAAACCTGCCGGCACTGCCCCGCCGGCGCTCGAGCGGGTACCCACCACATGCATGCCGAGCGCGGCGCAGAGCCGTCCAACCTCCTGGCCGATCCCGCCGGCGCCGACCACGCACACCGTCTTGCCCGCCAGCTGGACCGGGCGGTACGCGAAGCGGTCGAAGGCACCGGCCGAGCGCTCGGCCGGCGCCCGGTGCAGCTCACGGGCGAAGCTCAGGAACGTCGCCACGACGTACTCGGCGATGGCGAGCGTGTTGCCCAGGCCCCGCGATGTGCTCACCGTGACGTCGCTGCCCCACAGGTCGCAGCGGTGCAGGTTGCTGGCACCCGCCGGGGTCTGATGCACCCAGCGCAGATGCGGGGCCCGTGCCCGCAGGTCCACCGGGACCGGGAACCCGGCCAGGATCACGTCGGTCTCCGCCAGCAGGGCGTCGCGTTGGTCCCGGGTGCCGTGGCCCACCGCCCCGGCCGGCAGGTAGGATTCGGCCACGTAGTCGCCCCAGGTCGCCCGGATCTCGCCGTCGAACCAGCCCGGCGCCAGGGCCAGCACCACCCGGTCGTCGACCGCCTCGATGGCACGCCGGGCCTCGGTGGCCAACGGGACGAGCGACAGGACCTGCAACGGGCGGGCGGCTGGTTCGGACGGCGACGGGTCGGACACGGCGAGAGTGTAGGTCCGCACCGTACGGACGGGGCCGGACCGCCCCAGGCCGGCGCCGGGGTGGGGCGCGAGCGGCCGACACGGGAGTGGCCGGGACGATGCGGGACCGTGCGGCACCGGGAGCGAGGCACCGATCCGGCTACGGTGCCGGTCACACGACCCCACCTGGGTCGTCATCGAGCCCTGCATCTCACCGGCCCAGCGGCCCCGGCACTGCGAGACCACCGTGAGCACCTCCGCCAGCCACCCGCCCTCCGTCGCAGCCCGGCTGGAGGCGGTCGATCTCACCACGATGCCGCGATACATCCAGCACGGCTATCCATGGGCCGACTGGGACCTGCTGCGGGAGGTCGCCCCGGTCTATCGCTACGGGAGCCGGGCACGCTTCGACCCGTTCTGGGCGGTCACCCGGTACGACGACGTCCGCTACGTGTCGAGCCACCCCGAGACGTTCTCGAACACCGGCGTGGTGCGCCTCGACACCATACGCGGGCTCGCCGCGCTCGAGAACTACCGCCGCCGGCGGGCCGAACGCCACGGCTGGGACCCTGACGAACCGCTCGATCTGGTGTACACCGACCGGCCGCTGCACCTCGATCTGCGCTCGATGGCGGTGCGCCGGTTCACCCCGCGGGCCATGAACCATCTGGCCGACCACCTCGACGAGCTGGCCGCCGGCTTCGTCGCCGAGTTCGTCGAACACGCCCGAAGGGTGGCCCCGGAACCGCTCGATTTGGTCGAGCACCTCTCGGTGGGTTTGCCGCTGGCCACCATCTGCGGCCTGCTCGGGGTGCCCACGGGGGACTGGCCGACCATCCACCGCTGGTCGGACCAGACCCTGCTGCCGCCGGACATGAACCACCCCGACGTGCGCCCGGGCGAGACCCCGGCCGACGTCCGCCGCCGAGCCGGCCAGGAGTACCACGAGTACCGCCAGGGCCTCATCGACCGGGCCCGGTTACGGGCCGCGGCGGCTGCGCAGGCCGACGGGCAGACCGTCGACGACTTCGACCTGCTCACCGTGCTGGCCTCGGCCACCATCGACGGCGCACCACTCGACGACCAACGCTTCCACGGGTACGTCGAGCTGCTCGTCGGAGGCGGTAACGAGACCACCCGCAACACCATCACCGGCGGCGTGCGCGCCCTGCTCGAGCACCCCGATCAGGCCACCCGCTTTGCCGCGGACCCCACCGGGCTGGCCGAGACCGCGGCGGAGGAGATCCTGCGCTGGGTCTCCCCCGTCATCCAGTTCGCCCGCACCGCAACCGTGGACACCGAGCTCGGGGGCCAGCCGATCGCCGCCGGCGACACGGTCGTGTTGTGGTACCCCTCGGCCAACCGCGACGAGCGGCACTTCGCGGATCCCTACCGGTTCGACATCGGTCGCCACCCCAACTCCCACGTGGCGTTCGGGCACGGCAACCATTTCTGCCTCGGCGCCAACCTGGCCCGTTGGGAACTGCGCGCCGTCTTCCGGGCGCTGGCGCCGCACCTGGTCCGACTCGAGCTGGCCGGCGAACCCGAGCGGATGCCGGGACTGCACGTGGGAGCCGTGCGCCGACAACTGGTGCGCTGGGTCGACTGACCCGACGCTCAGGCATTCGGCCTCTCAGGCATTCGGCCCTCCGGGCGTTCAGTCCGGTCCCGCGGTGCCCGTCGCCGATGCGAGGAACCGCTGCACCGCACGGGCCTGTTCGCGCCGCAGCAGTCCGGGTAGATCGGCCGGGTCGCGGCCGGCATCGGCCAGACGGGCGAAGATCGGCTCCAACGTGGACTGCTGGTCATGTAGGAACAGGGCGTTGTCGAGGCCGGCCCGACGGCGCAGCAGCAACTTCAGCAGCCCCTCGGTACGCACGTCACGGACGTGTTCGACCGGTGTCGCCAGCCAGTGCCCCACCACACGACGGCCCTGCGGCGTCACGGCCAGGATCACCTTGCCCTGGCCCCGGCCCGGTGCACGACCCTGGCGCTCGAGCAGGCCTTTGGCCACCAGCTGCTCGATCGCCCGGTAGGTGAGCTGGCGGCTCAGCGACCACACCGCGCCGAGCTCGGCCTCGGGTTCGAGCTCCTTGACGATGCTCCAGCCGTGGGTCGCCCCCGTCACGGCCAGGGTCAGACAGACCGCCTCGGCGAGGGACAGGGCGGCGGGGAGCGGCGAGCCGGGGGCCGACGGTTCGTCCTCGGGGGTCGGCGGTCCGCCGGCATCGACGGGTGCACGACGAGGCATCCGGAAAAGCTACCAGCCACCGACAAAATAGTCATTTGTTGACTATTCGATCGCCGAGTCCCTACCGTGCGGTCATGCCCCGCCGTCCATCCCGCGTGCCGGGGACACTGCTGGTCCTGCTCGCGCTACTGGGAATGGCCGGATGCACCGGCAGTTCGGGCGGCTCTGACTCCGCACGGGCCGGGGACGGCGCCGGGCACGAGATCGTGGTGTTCGCCGCCGCCTCGCTGACCGGCGCCTTCACCGAGATCGGGCGGCGCTTCGAGGCCGAGCATCCAGGCACCAAGGTCACGTTGAACTTCGCCGGCTCGTCCTCGTTGCTGGCGCAACTCGCGGAAGGGGCGCCAGCTGACGTCTTCGCCGCCGCCGACGAGGCCACGATGGCCAGACTGAACGCGACCGGTGGCGTCGCTGGCTCGCCCACCGTCTTCGCCACCAACGAACTGGCCATCATCGTCGCCCCGGGCAACCCGGAGGCCGTTCGTTCACTCGCCGACCTGGCCCGGCCCGGCCTACTGGTGGTCCTCGCCGCGATCCAGGTACCGGCCGGGGCGTATGCCCAGCAAGCGCTCGACCGGGCCCGGGTCGCCCTCACCCCGGTCAGCCGGGAGAACGACGTGAAAGCCGTGGCGGCCAAGGTGGTCTCGGGCGAGGTGGACGCCGGGATCGTCTACCGGACCGACGTCGAAGCCGCGGGCGGGCGGGCCGTCGGTGTGGCCATCGCGGCAGACCTCAACGTCACCGCGCGCTACCCGATTGCGGTCACCGCAGACGCCACCCATCCCGCCGCCGCGGCATCGTTCGTGACGCTGGTGACGGGGCCGTTGGGCCAGGACATCCTCGCCCGCGCCGGGTTCGGCCCGCCGTGACGCCGAGGGCCAGGATCCGTCGGGCCACGACGCCATCGCCCGGCGGGCAAGATGCCGGTGCGGGCGGGACCGGCACGGGCGCCGCCGGGGCAGGCCGGACCGATACCCGGCGGCGGATTCCGCGTGAGCGGTTGCCGCTGCCGGCGCTGCTGCTCGCCGTGCTCGCCATCACGTTCTTCGCCCTGCCACTCATCGGACTCTTGTGGCGGGCCCCGTGGTCGCAGGCCGGGAGGATCCTGACGGACCCCGCGGTGCGCAAGGCCCTGCGCCTGTCCCTGATCTGCTCGCTGTGGGCCACCGCCCTGTCGCTGCTGTTCGGCGTACCGCTGTCGTGGTTGCTGGCCCGGATCCGCTTCCCCGGGCGGTCCTTGGTGCGGGCCCTGTGCACCCTGTCGATGGTGGTGCCCCCGGTGGTGGGTGGCGTGGCGCTGTTCGCCGCGCTCGGGCGGCGCGGGCTGGTGGGCCAGTGGCTGGACCGCTGGTTCGACCTGCGTCTGCCGTTCTCGACGGCCGGGGTCGTCGTGGCGCAGACCTTCGTCGCCATGCCGTTCCTCGTGCTCACCGTCGAATCGGCCCTCCGCCAACACGATCGGCGGCTCGAGGAGGCAGCGCGCACCCTCGGGGCCTCGGCTTGGTACACGTTCCGCCGGGTGACCCTGCCTGCGGTGCGTCCGGCCGTGGTGGCCGGCGCAGTGCTCGCCTGGGCCCGGGCCCTCGGCGAGTTCGGCGCCACCATCACCTTCGCCGGCAACTTCCCGGGCCGCACCCAGACGCTGCCCATCGCCACCTACCTGGCCCTCGAGACCGACCCGGCCGACGCCGTCATGCTGTCGCTGGTGCTCATCGCCACCTCGTTCGCCGTGCTGGTCGGCTTGCGCGACCGTTGGCTCGGTGCCGGCGAGGCCATGCCGGCGATCGACTCGGGATCGTCGCGGTGAACCCGGGCCGGCCGGCGGTCCCGACTCGCCGGGAGCATCCAGGACAGAGCGCATGTCGCGCCTGTCGCAGGCATCGAGGGTGTCGATGAGCCTCGAGGTTGCCGGGCGGGTTCGACGAGGGTCCTTCGAACTCGAACTCGAGCTCACCGTGGACAGCGGCGAGACCGTGGCGTTGCTCGGCCCGAACGGTGCCGGAAAGACCACGCTTCTGCGGGTGCTGGCCGGGCTGCAACCGCTCGACGACGGCCTGCTCCGTCTCGACGGACGCACCCTCGACGACCCCGCAGGCCGCGTGTTCGTCCTGCCCGAGCAACGTCCGATCGCCGTTGTGTTCCAGCAGTACCTGCTCTTCCCGAACCTTTCGGCGCTGGAGAACGTGGCGTTCGGGCTGCGAGCCCGTGGAACGCCGAGGGCGGAAGCCCGGCGCAGCGCCGCGGCCTGGCTGGACCGCGTCGGGTTGGCGTCGCTGGCCCGGCGACGGCCCGAACAGCTCTCGGGGGGCCAGCAGCAGCGGGTGGCACTGGCAAGGGCGCTGGCCACCGAACCGGCGCTGCTGCTGCTCGATGAGCCGCTTGCCGCGCTCGATGCCGCCACCCGCAACGACGTCCGCCGTGACCTCCGCCAGCACCTGAGCGGGTTCGGCGGCATCCGGCTGTTGATCACCCACGATCCGCTTGATGCCCATGCCCTTGCCGATCAGGTCATCGTGCTGGAGGAGGGCCGGGTCACCCAGCGGGCCACGTTGGCCGAAATCACGGCCCATCCGCGCTCCCGCTACGTCGCCGAACTGGTGGGCGTCAACCTGCTGCACGGCACGCTGCGCTACGGGACGCTGGTACTCGCCGGTGGTGCCGAGCTGATCAGCGCAGAGGCGGACCTCACGGACGGCCCGGTGCGCGCCGTGATCCGCCCCCAGGCCATCTCCTTGCACGACAGCCGTCCTCACGGCAGCCCCCGTAACGTCTGGGCCGCCACGGTCGCCGAACTCGACCGGCACGGCGACCGGGTGCGGGTCCGTCTCGACGGCCCCATCGCCGTCACCGCCGAGGTGACCGCCGCCGCAGTCGCCGAGTTGGGCCTGCATCCGGGCGACCCGGTGTGGGCATCGGTGAAGGCCACCGAACTCGAGATCACCCCGGCCTGATCCTTCGTCATCGGTTCGACGGCCCCGGCCCGCCGGCCGACCCGGATCCGAATGGGCCCGGACCGGCGGACCGGCGCGAGCCATGCCGCACCCTGCGGCTTTCCATCCGGTTTGTAGCCATGTGGTTCGACCAGCCCGGCCACCGGAAGCGGACAGGTGCCTGACCACCCACTTCGCGTCGAGGCCATGGGAGGCCGCGCCTCGCCCGAACCCGTTCGCTACAAACCGAACCGAGCTCGACCTTCCCGGATGCCCACCGAATCGACGGCGAATCGTTACGCGCGGCGAATCGACGGCGAGTCGCCCCGACGGAACGCCGGTCGAAGGCCGCAGCCCGGCCGGTCGCGAACCTTCGGCCCGGGCCGGGCAGGCCGAAGGGCCCTCCCCGGCGCTGCGGCGGTCTGCCAGCGTGCACGGATCACGACCGGGAGCGTGCCCATGGACCTGTTCAGTCAGATCGCCGGGAGCGAGCACGAACAGGTGCTCTTCGGTTGCGACACCGCATCAGGTCTGCGGGCCATCCACTCCACCCAGCTCGGGCCTGCGCTCGGGGGCACTCGGTTCTGCCCCTAGGCCGACGAGGGCGATGCCCTCGCCGATGCCCTGCGGCTCAGTCGTGCCATGACCGCCAAGGCCGCCGCGGCCGCCGCGGCCGGGCTCGGCGGGGGCAAGGCGGTCATCATCGGCGACCCGGGCCGGATCAAGTCGGAACGGCTGATCCGGGCGTTCGCCCGCCAGGTACACAGCCTCGGTGGCCGTTACATCACCGCCGAGGACGTCGGGACCTCCACCGCCGACATCGACCTGATGCGGCGAGACACGCCTCACGTCGTGGGGTTGAGCATTGCGCTGGGCGGATCAGGCGACCCTTCGCCGGCAGCCACTCGACCACGTGCGACCTTTTCGCTCGCTGCGGCCTCGGCGGCGTGCTCGACGTGGTGTCAATCGAGCGGCTGCGGCGGTGGCCACGATCTGCCAGATCACCCGAACCGTGCTCGACCGGGCCCAGGGCGAGCAGATCCCCTCGGACGACGCAGCCCTCCGCCTGGCCGAGGACCGCATCGCCGCCATCAACGCCATCCGCCTGCCCCGCAGCTGACGCGCCGGCCACACCACGCGCCCGCCGGGTCGGCCCGTCCGCAGCTGCATCGAGACCTGCCACTACGCTGCGGCGATCGAGCCAGCACGCCCTTCCGTCTCCCCCATCGCCGTTCCCGTTTGCTCCCGTGCGGCCCGGTTGCTCGTCCTTGCGTTCGCGACGCTGTGCACGCTCGTGTTCGCCCGACCGGCGGGCGCCGGCGACTCGCCGCCCGCCCCCGCAGCAGCCCTCGAGGCCCGCGCCGAGGACGTGCGCACCCTGCTCGAGCGACACCGCCCGGTCATCAAGATCAGGACCCAGGAGAAGCCCTGCAGCAACGACGGTGAGGCGTTCCGGCCGATCTCGCCGAACGACGTGCTCGACGATCGGCAGATCGCCCTGCGGCAGGTCGGCGCGTACGACCCGGTGGCGCAGTGGGGCCCTAGCCCTGCGGCGGTCGCCGGGCTCAACGGCGGGTTCTACCTCGACTTCCCGGGCAACGCCCTGCAGCCCGGCTGCATCTACGAGTCCGACAGCGAACAGCTCGAGGCGGGCAAGGACCCGGTGGTCCTCGGCCGGGTGGTGAAACAGGCCGACCAGCCGGACCACCTCGTCGTCCAATACTGGATCTACTGGTACTACAACGACTGGAACAACAAGCACGAGAGCGACTGGGAAGGTATCCAGCTCGTCTTCGATGCCACCACTGTCGCCGAGGCGCTGACCCGAACCCCGACGGCAACCGGCTACGCCCAGCACGACGGCGGCGAGTCGGCGGCGTGGACCGACGACAAGGTCGGCAAGGACGGCGACCGGCCGGTCGTCTACTCCTCCCGCGGCTCGCATGCCAGCTACTACGGCTCGTCGCTGTTCCTCGGCCGAAGCGCTTCCGAGGGATTCGGGTGCGACAACACCGACGAGCCGTCCACCCGTCTCGACCCCGTCGTGGAGGTACTGCCCACCCGGGCGATCGACGCCGAGGGTTCGACGATGTGGCTGACCTTCCGTGGCCAGTGGGGCGAGCTGGGCGAGGGGCCGAACAACGGCCCGACCGGCCCGACCACCAAGATGCGCTGGGACCGGCCCATCGACTGGCAGGACACGCTGCGTTCGGAATCCTTCATCGTGCCGGCCGGTGACAGCAGCAGCGAACAACTGGTGGCGACGTTCTGCCGGATCTCGGCCTGGGGCTCCAACCAGCTGATCAGCTTCCAGTACTCGCCGGTGAAGCTGTTGGTCGTACTGGGGTTGCTCGCCATCGCCGGCCGTCTGCTCATCGGCGCCACCGGCTGGAGCGCCTGTCCCCCGCTACCGGTCCTGCGTCGCCGCCGCATCGGCCAGGTGCTGCGCGGCGGGCCGGCGCTGTTCCGCCACCATCCGCTGGAGTTCGGCCTGCTCGCCCTGGTGGCACTGCCCGTCGGCCTGCTCACCGCCCTCGCCGGGACGGTCGTGGGCCATCTCCCCTTCGTCGGGGCGCTGGTCCTCACCGACAACGGCTCCAGGCCGGACCTCGCCACCGCCACCATCCTGTCGACCCTGGCGACGTTGGTGTCGGTGAGCCTGATCTCGGGCACCGTGGCCCACCTGCTGCGCAATCGGACGGGCCGAATCGGTCCACTGTCGGAGTCGCTACGGACGGTCCTACGCCGGCTCCCGGAGCTGCTGATGACCGCGGTCCCCGCGATCGTGCTGGTGATCGCGCTGTCCTTCACCGTGATCGGCTTGCCGCTGGCGCTCTGGCTCACCGTCCGCTGGAGTTTCCTCAGCCAGACCGTGGTCCTCGACGGCCTGCGCGGCATCCCCGCCTTGCGCGCTAGCAGCAAGCTGGTGCGCGGCCGGTGGTTCCAGACCGCGGCCGTGGTCGGCACGGTCACGCTGGTCATGCAGACCGTGGGGGTCGTGGTCAGCCTGCTGGCACTCGTTGCGTTCACCGGCATGCCGTTGTGGCTGCTGGCCGGCCTCGGCACGTTCGTCCAACTCCTGCTGGTGCCGCTGTGCTCGATCGTGCTGTGCCTGCTGCACGGCGACGCCGTCGCCAACGAGCGCGAACACCTCACCGGCGACGGCCCGGGCAGCGTCGGGACCACCACGTCAACGCCCGCCGCGCCGGTCGCCTAGCGACCTTCGAGCCAAGCTGGTTGCGACCTGCGGGCCGGACCCCGGCCGAACCGCTACGGTCGGCGCCATGGCCGACCTGCTTGCCTACGACGAGTTCGGGCTGTTCCACGAGAACGCTGCCGAGTTCGGGCTCACCTACGACGCCCCGCCGTCGGTTCGACGCCAGGAGGTGGCGCTCCCCGACGGCCGGGCGCTGTCGGCGCTGCTGTGGGGGGACGGTCCGCCCGAGCTGGTCCTGATCCACGGCGGGGCCCAGAACGCCCACACCTGGGACACCGTGGCCCTGGCCCTGGGCCGGCCGCTGCTCGCCATCGATCTGCCCGGCCACGGCCATTCCGGCGATGTCTCCCCCCTCGGCACCGGCCGCCTCCGTGCCGACAGCCTGGCCGAGGACGTCGCCGTGGCCATCGCGGCCCTGGCCCCCGACGCCGCGGCCGTCGTCGGCATGTCGCTCGGCGGGATGACCGCCATGTGCCTGGCCGACCGCTACCCCGACCTGGTTCGTCGCCTGGCTCTGGTCGACGTGACCCCCGGCGTAACCGCAGCCAAGGCCAAGGCCATCACCGATTTCGTCAACGGCCCGGCCACCTTCGCCGACTTCGACGCCATCCTGGCCCGTACGGTGCAGCACAACCCCACCCGCAGCGTCTCGTCGCTGCGCCGCGGCATCCTGCACAACGCCGTGCAGCAGCCCGACGGCAGTTGGGTGTGGCGCCACCGCCGCTTCACCCCGGCGGCGACGGCCAGCACCGCCGAGGCCCGGCCCGACTACGGCCCGCTGTGGGACCGTCTGGGTTCAGTGCGCATGCCGGTGCTGTTGGTGCGGGGCATGCAGCCCCAGTCGGTCGTCGACGATCCCGACGAGGACGAGTTCCGCCGCCGGCTCCCCGACGCCGTCGTGGCCCGGGTCGCCGAGGCCGGCCACAGCGTCCAGGGCGACACACCGCTGGAGTTGGCCGGCCTCATCGAGCAGTTCGCGCCCCGGGAGGGCTGAGCGGGGAGCCAAGCGACCCCCCGATCTCGGTGCTGCACCGCATCGCGCAGCCCAGCCCCGCACGACCCCGTCGTGGCCTCAGCGCATACCGGGCCAGCGGGAGAACTCGGTGTAGGTGTCGTCGCGCACCACCTTGCCCTCCGCGAAGGTCAGCACCACGCAGAACGGCAGGTTCCAGTCCTCGCCCTGGTCGGGGTCGAGCAGCACGCCCTCGACGGTCACCACGTCGCCGGCGGCATGGGTCCGCTCGACCCGCATGGCCCGGCGCGGTGCTGCGGCCAGCACCCGCTTCTCGAAACGCAACAGCTTCTCGGGGCCCATCACCACACCACCGAGTACGGCGTCGGGTGCGTACACCTCGCGCACCATGGCCTCGATATCGAGGTTGAAGGTCTGCTCCCAACGCTGCACGGCGGCGAGGTTGGTGGCGGTCTGATCGGACATGAACGGTCCCCCTTGGCTCGTCGCCCACCCTAGATCGCCGGGCGGGCGACTCCGACTCCTCGACCTGTTCGAACGGCACAACCTGCCATTGACCATCTTGGCGGTGGGCATGGTCGCCGCCGGCCACGAGATCTGCAGCCACGGCTACCGCTGGATCGACTACCAGTACGTCGACATCGACACCGAACGCGCCCACCTGTACCAAGCCGTGGCAGCCCTCACCGCGGTAGCGAGCAGCCGACCGCTGGGGTGGTACACCGGACGCACCAGCCCCAGCACCCGGTCTCTGGTGGTCGAGGAGGGTGGGTTCCTCTACGCCGAGGGCGAGCGTATCCCGCGCATGATGCCGGTGGGCCTGCACTGTCGCCTGCTCGGCCGGCCGGGACGCTTCGTGGCGCTGCAACGCTTCGTCGAGTACGTCGCCGGCCACGAGCGGGTGTGGGTCAGCCGGTGCGGGCTCGGAGGTTCAGCAGCTGTCGGCGGACCATCACCCCGTCGCCGGGGCCGAGCAGCCACCGTTCGACGAACCGGCCACCCGGCAGGTCGATCCGGCTGCGTACGCGGGTCACCAGCCGGGTTCCGTCGCCGTCGGGCCGCAGGTCGAACGCCAGCGTGAAGCCGACCCGGCGCAGCAACGGGCCGGAACCGTGCACGGCGAGCACCAGCGCAGTGGGCCGCTCGACCACCGCCGCCACGAAGTCCATCGGCCCGCCGGGTACCGCGTCGCCGGCATGCAGGACCTGCCACTGCGGGACGATGCGCATGGCGCTGCGGCGTCCGAGGTTGTCGATCCAGTCGTAGCTGTACCACCCGGCCCGGCCGAACCCCAGCTGCACCAGCCACGGGAATACGGCCTGCGGTGGGGCGGCGAGGAGGATGGACCGGGTGGCGACCAGCCGGGCGTCCGCGACCAGCGCGTCGCCCACGACCGGACCCGCCACCTCGGCCGGTGTCGCGCCCCAGTTCTGCAGCAGCATCGTCGGAACGTTACGGCCGGGCCGACAGCAAGGCCGACCCGAACCCCAGGTGCGTGCCGCCCACCCGGAGCCGGGATCGCCCTCACCGAGCGGAGCGTCGCGATCTCGTGGTCCGCGGACCAGGGGCCCTCACCGTTGGTCGCCCTCGTGGCCTTCGCGGTGTCCGCCGCGGTGTCCCTCACCGGCGCCGCCGCACCGGTCGCCCGGCGGGACATCCTTCCGGGCTGGCTTCTGCGCCCCGCGGCTAGGGTCCGTCCGTGTCGTTGTCCGATCGATCCCTGGGCTGGCTGCGTTCGCTGGACCGCAAGGCCGCCACCGCCGACAACTGGGACCGTGACGGTCGTCCCCACCCGCACTGGGACGACCGGACCGGGGCCCCGGTGCCGGCCAATCTCCGGGGCGACCTCGTCGAGTCGGCCCTGGGATTGGGCTTGATGGCCCTGCGCACCCCGGCATGGACCGACCGCTACAGCAGCATCGCCGACCACCTCATCGAGCGCCACCTGCGCTGGTGGGGCGCTGCAGACTGGTTGACACAGCTCGGCCACGACCCCGACCGCGGCCACTACCCCGACGTGCTGCAGGGCCTGGTGCCGGCCGAACGGTGGGGCGGCTACGACGCCCCCGGCTGGGCGGCCAACGGCACCGAGCCCTGGGGCCTGCAGCTCGACCCGGTGCTGGCCGACGGCAACCTGTCCTACAAGGCCTCGCTGCTGCTGCTCCTCGGCATCCGGGCGACGATCAACCCCGATGGCCGCTGGAACCGGGCGTTCCGGGTGTTCGGCGACAGCGGCGAGGACCGCACCTGGACCCACGCCGAGCTCGCCGCGCACGTCGCCGAGCAGTGGGCGGCGCACCCCGACGGGCCCCACAGCGAGAACACCAAGGTCTGGCCCGAGCACCTGGCCATGGCCGGCCTCGGGCTTCTGCTGGCCGACCGTCACCACGGCACCGACCACCATGGCCGCGTCGCCCAGCCGTGGTGGGAGCGGGCCCGACGCGACGACTTCGGCCTCGACCAGGCCGAGGTGCCCGGCACCGTCACCCGCTACCGCGACCCCCAGCTGGGCCTCGTGGTACACGGCCCGGTGTCCGACGCCCTGGCCACCGCCTGCTGGCTGGCCCCCGTGGCCGCCGAGGACGCGCGGCGAATCTTCGACGCAGCCGTGGCCCGAGCCCGCCTGTCCGATGGAATCGATGCCGGGCCCGAGGCGGCCCGCCAGGCCGGTTTCGCTCTGCTGCTGGCCAAGGAGTGGGGCCTGGGCGAGCTCGCCTCGGCGCTGTGGCGGGCCATCGAGCAACGCTGCGAGCCGGTCACCGACCCGACCTCGGGCCGCTTCCACTGGGCGCTCGGCCTCGACGAGGACAGCCCTCGGGGCCGGCCCAATGCCGTGCTCGCCGCCGCAGAGGCCTGCGGCAACGGGCTGTGGAGCCGCCTGGCCGGACCGCCCCCGCAGCCGTGCCCGCAGATCGTCGATGTCGACTTCCCCCGCCTCGCCGTCACCAGGGCCGAATGGGCAAACGGCTGCCTCGTGTTGCGGCTGGTCGCCCTCGAGGAGCAGCGCACCGTGTTCAGCTCGTTCCGCATCATCGGCGCCGAACCCCGTATCTGGTGCATGTACGGACTCGACGGGGCCAGCACCGACGTCACCAGCCGAGAGGTCATCGTCCGGGTGCCGCTGCGCAGCGGCGAACTGGAGTTCACTCCCGGCAGTTACTGAGCCGGGCAGTCCCGGCTCACGCCTGCCCCACCCCAAGGGTCAGACATGTTCACGCCCCGAGCAAGCTCCCATACCGTCTCCAGCCGCCGTGATCGCACGTTCCTCGTCGGTCCCCGGGTGCGCCGCACCGAGCTGCGGACCATCGCCCGGGTCGGCGCCGAGATGCTGCGCGGGTTCCGGGCGCTGCACTTCGTCGGCCCGTGCGTCACCGTGTTCGGCTCGGCCCGTGTCACCGAGGACGACCCGGTCTACGACGTGACCCGCCGGGTCGGCGCGGCGTTGAGCCGGCGCGGGTTCACCGTCATCACCGGCGGCGGACCGGGGTTGATGGAGGCTGCGAACCGGGGGGCACGCGACGCCGGCGGGGCCAGTGTCGGCTGCACCATCCGCCTCGAGCACGAAGAGCGGACCAACCCCTACGTCGATCTCAGCGTCGACTTCGACTACTTCTTCGTCCGCAAGATGATGCTGATGAAGTACTCCTACGGCTTCGTGGTCATGCCCGGCGGCTTCGGGACCGCGGACGAACTGTTCGAGGCGCTCACCCTCATCCAGACCGGCAAGCTGCATGACTTCCCGGTGGTGCTGATCGGCGAGGAGTTCTGGTCGCCGCTGGTGAGCCAGATGCACGAGATGCTCGAGGACCATCTGATCTCCCCCGCCGATCTCGACCTGCTGCTGATCACCGACGCCCTCGATGCCGCGATCGACCATATCCACGACCGCACCGTGGTCCCCTTTGCCCTGGCCTCGCGGCTACGGCCCATCCGGGCCATCCGGGAACGGGCAATCCCGACAACCGGCTGAACCGCCTGGCCGGTCGCCGGTCGCCTGTCGCCTGTCGAACCGGCCGGTCAGCCGGTCAGCCGGTCAGCCGGTCAGCCGGTGATCGTGCGGCGGGCCGCGAGGTACACCGGGATGAACACCACCCACAGCAGCAGGCAGCCGACCGTCCACAGCACCGGCGAGCCGATACGTCGGCCTCCCAGGGAGACCACAACCGGCATTCCCTGCGCCTCGAGTGCCCGCGAGTCACGTGAGACCCATATCGCGGTGGACACCACCACCACGAACAACACGAGGGTCGGCAGGAAGCTCACGCGAGAACGCTAGACGCGAGCGGGCCGGTCCCGCAGGACCGGCCCGGTTCGTATCAGCGTGGGCAGGGCCAGGCGGCTCAGCTCAAGGTCACGCCCTGCAGTTCGCCGTCGGCCCGCCATTCGTCGAGCAGGCGGAAGAACTTGATCGGCCCCTCGACGTAGGTCCCGGCGAACAGGCCGAGCGGGTTCGCCAGCTTGCCCTCGTTGTTGTAGTAGCCGGGCGTGCACTCCCGGTAGAAGCGGGTACCGATGCTCGCGGCCCGGCGGATCTCCGCCACCCAGGCGTCCTCGGCCTCGACGTTGCACTCGATGAGCTCTGTGCCGCGGTCGCGAGCGGTGTTCATCAGGTACGTCACGTGCTTGGCCTGCTCGTTGAGCGCCATCGGCACGCTGACGGTGATGGCGGTCTGGGTGAAGCCCAGGAAGAAGCAGTTGGGGAAGCCGTTGGTCTGCAGGCCGTGCAGGGTACGCAACCCCTCCGACCACTTCTGCGACAACGTGACCCCGTCACGGCCGACGATGTCGTAGCCGGCCCGGCGGGTGTAGTTGGTGCCGACCTCGAACCCGGTGGCGAACACCAGGCAGTCGACCTTGTACTCGGTGCCGTCGACGACCACCCCGTCCTCGGTGAGCCGCTCGACGCCCTTGCCGTCGGTGTCCACCAGCGTGACGTTGGGCCGGTTGAAGGTGGGCAGGTACTCGTCGTGGAAGCACGGCCGCTTGCAGAACTGCCGGTACCAGGGCTTGAGCCTCTCGGCGACGTCGCCGTCCTCGATGACCTCGTCGACCCGGGCCCGCACATCGTTCATCTGGATGTAGTCGGCGAGCTCCATCAACTGGCCGCGCTCCTGTGGGGTGAGGCGACGCCCGAGCTTCTGCGACGCCTGCTTGGCCACCTTGCCGGTGAGGTTCCGGAAGATCTTCGTCCAGCCGTCCTGCACCAGGTCGACCTCGACGTTGCCGCCCTCGACGCAGATGTTGAAGTTCTCCATCCGCTCCTGCTGCCAGCCCGGCTGCAGGGTCTTCACCCATTCGGGGTCCGTCGGGTGGTTGTTGCGTACGTCCACCGAGGACGGCGTGCGCTGGAACACGTAGAGGTGCTTGGCCGACGCGCCGAGGTGGGGGATGCACTGCACGGCGGTGGCACCGGTGCCGATGATGCCGACGACCTTGTCGTGGAGTTTGTGCAGGTTCCCGGTGGAGTCGCCACCGGTGTACTCGTAGTCCCAGCGGGAGGTGTGGAAGGTGTAGCCCTTGAACTCGTTGATCCCGGGGATGCCCGGCAGCTTCGGCCGGTTCAGCGGGCCGTTCGCCATGGCGATGTACTGGGTGCGGAACTCGTCGCCACGGTCGGTGCGCACGATCCAGCGGCGGGAGTCCTCCTCCCAGCGCAGTTCGGTGATCCCGGTCTGGAACAGGGCATCCTCGTAGAGGTTGAAGTGCCGGGCGATGCGCTGGGAGTGCTCGAGGATCTCCGGGGCGAACGGGTACTTGGTGGAGGGCAGGATGTTGCCCATCTCCTCGAGCAACGGCAGGTAGACGTAGGACTCCACGTCGCACGCCGCACCGGGGTAACGGTTCCAGTACCAGGTGCCACCCACGTCGCCGGCCTTTTCGACCAGGCGGATGGACTCGTAGCCGGACTCGCGCAACCGGGCGCCCATCAGCAGGCCACCGAAGCCGCCTCCCACGATGGTGACCTGCACGTCGCTGAAGATCGGGTCACGGGTGAAGCCCTGGTCGACGTAGGGGTCCTCGATGTAGCGGGAGAACTCGGCGGTGACCTCGACGTACTGCTCGTTGCCGTCCTCGCGCAGGCGCTTGTCGCGCTCGGAGAGGTAGCGCGACTTGATCTCGGAGGGGTCAAAGCCCAACTCGTCGGCACTGTAGGCGAGCTTGTCGATGAGATCGGCTCCGACGTCTGTTTCCGGCACGGTTCCCCCTTCGGTCGTCGGACCCCCGTGGGCCCGGCTGCACCAGCCCTAACGTACCGTGTCGGCCCACCAGCGCGACCACCACGGCCGTGCCCGCCACCTCCGGCCGGGGGTGCTCAGAGGGTGGTGCTGAGCTGGCGCATCACCCGGCGCTCCCCCGACGCCCAGCTCTCGCGCCGGTGCAGGCCCGCCAGAGCGTCGAACACGACCAGATCGCCGGGATGCCACTCGTGGGCGTACACCGCCTCGGGACGGGTCCCATGCTGGTGCAAGCGCTTCAGCAGGGCGCTGCTGTCGGCACGGTCCATGCCGATGATGCAGTCGGTGAGACCCTTGTTCACGTAGAGCAGCTCCCGCCCGTTGTGGGGATGGCGCAGCACCACGGGGTGCTCGGCCTCGGGGATGGCGGGCCGTTCGATACCCAGCGCCGAGTCCCGGGCCCGTTTGGCGTCGAACCCGCGGTCGAGCTCGTGACGGTCGGGGTCGACCCCACCCTCCACGTACTGGGCCACGTGGTGGCGCGCCCGCAAGCTGCGCAACTGTTCGACGAGCTCGGGGGGCAGCGTCTCGAGCGTGTGGTACTGGTTGACGAAGGAGGTACGGGGCCCGCGCTCGGGCAGCTCGACAGCGTTGAGGAAGCTCTCCCGGGCGGGACGCGGCACGTAGGAGTAGTCGGCATGCCATTCCAGCTGACCCGCCCCACCCGTACCGAGCGGTATCCCATCGGCGTCCACCGTATTGGTGACCGGCAGGATCTCGGCCCGGGAGCCGGCGTCGCGCAACCACTCCGACCCCTTGATCAGCTCGCCGAAGGCCTCGGCGAAGCGCACCAGCTCGTCGTCGAGCGGCTGGCGATGACCACGGAACACCAGCACCAGGTGATCGGCCAGCGCTTCTCGCACCTGGACCACCAGGGCGGGGTCGGGCTCCTCGGACGGTTCCCAGCCGGTCACGACGGCGCCGAACGGCTCGTCGGCCAAGGGTGTGACTTCAAGCTGCACAGGCATGCTCCCCCACGAAGGTCGCCGCGCCGCGCCACGCAACGGGCACGCGCCGCAACCGCTCGGGCAACACTACCGGCCAACACCTGGCCCGGTCTTGGCCGGTCGGCCCGCATCCCCCCCCCAAAAAAACCGGCGCCGGCAGATGGGATCGGTCAGCTGTCCAGGTGGGCCAGCAAGGCTTCGGCCGCCGCCACGCCGGAGCAGAACGCGCCTTCCACCTTCGGCCCGTCGAACCCGTCGCCGGCCAGCACGATGGGCTCCGGTCGTTCGCGCACCACCAGGTGGGTCGCCGGCCACACCGTGGTCGGGGCGGCGTAACGCCAGCGCATCAGCTGCGCGTCGAGCACCCGGGCGTCACCCAGCCACGGTGCGCCGGCGGTCAGCAGCGACGCCAGCAGCGCGTCGTCTGGCTCGTTCCAACGGGCCCGGGACACGGCGTTGGTCACGTGAAAGGTGACCGCCGGCCGGGCGGAGACACCCTTGGCCCCGTTGTCGGCGACGAAGGTGAACAACGGATGATCGGGCTGCTGCACCGCGCCGGGCGGCGGCAGTGCCGGCGGGCCGTCGAGCACCGCGAGTACCGCCAGCACCGGCTCGTAGGTGAACGCCGCCAGCCGGTCGGCGAGGTCGGGGTCCGGCAGCCGCGTCGACCAGGCCAGGATGGCGAGCGACTGGGGCATCGGCGCGCTGAGCACGTACCCCGCCGCCGGATGCTCAGCAAGGTCCGTCACCCGTATCCCGGTGCGCACGTCGAGGCCGCGGGCCAGCCACTTGGCGAACCCGGTCATGCCGTCGCGTCCGACGAAGCGCGGGAACCCGTCGGCCTGGCCGAACCCCCGGCACCATTCGGCCACCGCGCCGTCGGTCACTGCGTCGTCGATGCAACGGCCGAAGGCGTCGCTGCGCACGGTGAAGAACTGCGCACCGTGGTCGATGCGGGCCTCGCCGAGCCGGCGGGTGGCCAGCCGGCCGCCCACGCCGCGGCCCTTGTCGAGCACCACAACCCGCCGGCCGGCGTCGGCCAAGGCCCGCGCCGCCACCAGGCCGGCGACGCCCGCACCGACCACCACGACGTCCGTGCGGTCCGGACGCCCGGAAGGATCGCGGTCCGAAGTGCCCCGGTCGGACGGAACACGCTCGGACGAGGCTCGTTCGGACCGCACAGTGCTCATGGCCCGACGCTACCGGCGGTGGTTCGTGCGGCCGCTAGCGTTCCGCCGGCCGTCACAGCCACGGTGCCCCTTCGCAGGAGGTCCTGCCATGCTGTCCCACCTTCGGGTTCTCGATCTCACCGACAACCAGGCGGCCATCTGCGGCTACCTGCTCGCCCAGCACGGGGCCGAGGTGATCCGGGTCGAGCCGCCGGGCGGCTCCCCACTGCGACGCCTGGGGCCGTGGTTGCCCGACGGGAGCTCCGCGGTGGCCGCAGCCTTCGGGCGGGGCACCCGCTCCATCACCCTCGAGCTGCACGATGTGGCGGACCGGGCCGCCTTCGACGAGCTGCTGCGAGGGGCGGACGTGCTGGTCGAGAACCTCACCGGGAGCGAACGGGCCGCCCTCGGGCTGACCCCGCAGGCCACCGCGGCGGTCAACCCGGCCTTGGTGCACGCCAGCATCACCCCCTTCGGCATCGACGGGCCCAAGGCCGACTGGGCGGCGACCGACCTGATCGTGATGGCTGCGGCGTCGCCGCTGGCGGTGACCGGCGATCGCGACCGTGCCCCGGTACGGATGTCGGCGCCACAGGCGTTCTGTTTCGCCGGCGGTGCCGCCGCGGGGGCGATCCTGGTGGCCGTCTACGAGCGGGGACGAAGCGGGCTCGGCCAGCACGTGGACGCCTCGGCCCAGGCAGCCGCGGCCCTGGCCACCCAGACCGGCCTGCTGGCCAAGGCCGTCAACGCCCCCGTCGCCGTCCGCTCCGCCGGTGGTGCCTCGCTGGGCCTGATGAGCCTTCGGTTCCTGTATCCGGCCAAGGACGGGTTCGTCTCCATCACCCACGTCTTCGGTGCCGCCGCCGGGGTGCAGACCACTCGGTTGATGCACTGGGTGCACGAGGCCGGCTTCTGCGACTTGGCCACCCGCGACAAGGACTGGATGCGCTACGCCGAGCTGGTCGACGCCGGCGAGGAGCCGGTCGAGGAATGGGAACGGGTCAAGGACGTAGTGGCGGCGTTCACCTCGTCACGCACCAAGGACGAGCTGCTCGCCGGTGCGGTGGAACGTAACCTGCTCATGGCCCCGGTGCTCGGCCTCGGCGAGGTGCTGGAGCTGCCCCACCACGCCGAACGGGGCTTCTTCGAGTCAGTCACCGGCCCGGACGGCGTCACGCTGCCGGCACCGGGCCGTTACATCCGGTCCACGGGCTGGGCACCGGCCCCGATGCACACCGCCCCTGCTGCAGGGGCGGACACCGCCGCCGTTCTGGCCGACACCGCACGGACCGTCGACGTGGCCGCAACCGGCAGCCCGGCCGCGCCCGCGGCCCCTGACGCGCGCACCGACCCGACAGGAGGACCGCTCGCCGGGCTGAAGGTGCTCGACCTCACCTGGTCGGTGGCCGGTCCGGCTTTCCTCCGGTCCTTGGCCGACCACGGTGCCACCGTCGTCAAGGTCGAGTCACAGCGCCGGCTCGACGCCGCCCGGGCCTTCATGCCGTTCCACGACAACGTGGCCGGTGTCGACAACTCGGCGCTGTTCGACAACATGAACGCCGGCAAGCGCTCCATCACCCTCAACATCGCGGATCCCGCCGGACGGGCCGTGCTCGACGACCTCATCCGCTGGGCCGACGTGGTGGTCGACTCGTTCTCGCCCCGGGGACGGCGGTCGGTCGGTCTCACCCCGGAGCGCCTGCTGGAGCTGAACCCCGACGTGGTGGCCATGTCGCTCACCTTGTTCGGACTCGACGGGCCGCTGTCCGTCCTGGCCGGTTTCGGCAACCTCGGCGCCGCCATCGCCGGCTGTTACGACATCGTCGGCTGGGCCGACCGGGCCCCGGCCGGGCCATACCTGGCCTACACCGACTACACCTCGGCCCATCTGATGCTGGTCTCGCTGATGGCCACCCTGGTACAGCACCAGCGCGACGGGCAGGGCCGTTTCGTGGCCCTCAGCCAGTGCGAGACCGCCCTGCAGTTCCTCGCTCCGGCCCTGCTGTCGACCGCGGCCACCGGGGAGGTGTTCACCCGTATGGGCAACGACGACCTCGACCTCGCCCCCCACGGGGTGTACCCCTGCGCCGGCGAGGACCGCTGGGTGGCGATCGCCTGCCAGGACGACGACGCCTTCCGGTCGTTGTGCACGCTGCTGGGCCGCGCCGACCTCGGCGACGATCCGGCCCTGCAGCACGCGGCCGGGCGGCTCGGCCAGCGTGCCCGGCTCGACGAGGCCGTGGCGGGATGGACCGCGCAGCACGAGCCCGACACGGTGATGACCCGCTGCCAGGAGGCCGGCGTCGCCGCCCACACCGTGCAGCGCAGCCCCGACTGTCTGGCCGACCCGCAGTTCGCCGCCCGCGGCCACTTCGTGGAGCTGGAACATCCCAACCGGTACTGCGTGGTGGAGGCGACCCGTTTCCGGCTGTCCCGTACCCCGGGGTATCCACGTCGGCATGCGCCGCTGCTGGGCGAGCACACCTTCGAGGTGCTCACCGATCTGCTCGGCTACGACGCCGACCGCATCGCCGACCTCGCCGTCGCCGAACTGTTGGAGTAGCCGCCACGGCGGCCGACGCAGGACCGCGGGGACGACGGCACGCAGACGGGCCGGGACGGCATCTACGATCGCCGACCACGGGACGTTACGAAGGCTACGAGACGCTGAACATCTTGGCCGAGGACATCCCCCTCGACGAGGCCGTCACCTCGGGCCTGGTCACCGAGGTCGTGGCCCCCGAGGTCGCGGCCCCGGCCCGGTCGGAGCTCAGGCGGGCGGCGGGCTCCACGGCTGGGCCGGATCGAGCCGGCGCCCCATCCATACCTCGACCTCGGTGAGCCAGCGCATCACCTCGTGCAACTCGAAGAACATCATCGACTGGTTGGCGAGCTGCTCGAAGACCTCGTCGTCTTCGGCGCAACGGATCATCAGCTGGTGGGCGATCTCGCCGACCACCACCACGTCGTAGGCGGCCGCACCCAGCTCGATCGGTAACACCCACGGGGCAAAGGGCAGCGTCGGCGTCGGCGGCGCGTGCTCGAACGCCGGCAGCGGGTCGCCGATGGTCGCCCACCGCTGCCCGTCCCAGCGCATCAGTCGCCCGACGGCACCTCCCGATCCCGGCGTCGCGTTCATGTCCAGGTGCCCCGAGCTACCCACGGCGCGCGAACGTCCGGAACGTGCCCGACGGCGTAGCGGGCTTGGCGGCGACCATCTCGAGCCGGTCCTCGGCCCGGCCGATCACCGTCTGGTCGTCGTGGTGTGGCCTGCGGTCGGCGTGAGGCGGCGATGCGGAATCCATGGCGTCCCTTCGATGACGTTGGCACCGTTGCGGCGACCACCGTACCGCCGGGCACCCGAACCGACCCGACCGCGACTGCTGCGGACCGCGACCAGCCCACCCGAGCGCGGTCGACCCGGCCTGGCAGGAACGTCGCCGCCGACCGTCTCACCGCGCTCGCCGCTGCCGCAGCGACGTCGCGGACCGTGGCCGCCCTCGCCGCCGGTGCAGCGTAGGTCCGCTCAGTAGTGCCGAGGGCCGTAGATGACGGCGTTGACATCGCGCTTGGTGGCGTTGGCCGCCCGCGCGGGCTGGGCGGCGAACCGCTCGGCCACCACACGGGCCTCGATCATGAGCTCCTCCGGTTCCACCACCCGGTTGAGGACCCCGAGACGGCACAGTTCCTCGGCCCCGAAATGGCGGCAGAGGATGGTCGCCTCCTTCGCCAGCCACGGACCCATCCGGTGGGTGAGGGCGAAGCTCGACAGCCCCCGGAACGGCACTCCGAAGTCGACCTCGGGCACCCAGAACTCGGCGGCCGGCACGGCGAGGCAATAGTCGGCGGCGAGGGCGATCGACCAACCGCCGCCGATGGCATGTCCGTTGACGGCGGCGACGGTCATCACGTCGAGGTGGGCCAGCTCGTCGAAGATGCGCCCGATCATGCGCGGACCACCGGCGGGGCTGCCCGACAGGTCACCCCGCCCGGCCTGCTCGGTCACCGACGCCGGCTCGGCACCGGCGCAGAAGGCCACCCCGGTCCCGGTGACGATCAGCGCCCGGGTGGAGCGGCTGTCGCGGACGCGGTGCAGCACCGCCTCGAACTCGCGCAACATCGCCGGGTTCAGGCCGTTGCGGCGTTCCGGTCGGGTGAAGGTGACGGTGACGATCGGGCCGTCGATGTCGACCCGGAGGTACTCGTGGACCGTGGAGGTCGGCTGGCCGGATGGTGCCGGCTGGGCGTTGGGGGCGGGCTGATCGGGCACGGCCGGACCCTATCCCCCATTCGGGCGATCCGGGACGTAGGCAATCGAACCCATTCGCTCTGCGTGATCGGACCGCCACAATCAGACCATGCGCACGTCCTCGGCCAATCGGAAGCGGGCGAGGGGAGGCCGCGCCCTGGCGGTCGCGCTGGTCGCGCTGACCCTGGCGTTGAGCACCCTCGCCCCCACCACCGGACCCGCAGCGGCACAGGCCGCTCCCGCGCCTGTAGCCACCGCACCGGCCCCGTTCGACCCGGCTGCCTTCGAGCCCACCGCGCTCGACCCCGAGCCGGTGTTCACCCGCTGGGGGGTCGAGGGCCGGGCCCCGAACATCGCCGACGGCCGCTACGGCTGGAGCGGGCCCCAACCCCTGGTGTGGGACATCACCACCCTCGGTGACGTGGCCTACGTGGCCGGCATCTTCCGTGGGGTCCGCCACAACACCAGCTTCTGGCCCAACGACCCGCTGCGCAACCAGTCGTTCCTGGCCGCCTTCGACCGGGTCACCGGCGAGTTCCTCCCCACCTTCGCGCCGGTGTTCGACGGGCCGGTGTACGACATCGTGGCCCTGCCGAACGGCACCCTGCTGGCCGGCGGGGAGTTCACCCGGGTCAACGGGACCGACCGGGCGGGCCTCGTCGCCCTCGACCCCGACACCGGCGGAACGGTCGGAACCTTCCCCACCACCCTGGCCGCGCCGGGCTCGGACCTGCCCGCCTTCGTGCGGGAACTGCTCGTCGACGGCACCAACGTCTACGTCGCCGGCTCGTTCAGCCGGGTGCTCGACGGGGCGGACAACTTCGTGTGGAACGTGGTGCGCCTCGACACCGTCACCGGCCGCCTCGACCGGGCCTGGATCCCCCGTGTCGCCGGCACGGTGTTCGACCTCGACATCGACCACAGCCGCGGCCGGGTGCACCTCGGTGGCTACTTCACCTCGGTGGACGCGCTGCCCAACACGCTGCGCGTCGCCGCCGTCGGACTGCAGGACGGCCGGGCCTTCGGCGGGCTCGCCCAGTACCCGGCCAACAGCTTCGGCAACGCCGACGTGGTCGGGATCAGCTATGTCAACAACGCGGTGTGGGTCGTCGGCGGCAACCACCTCGTCGGCGTGCTCGACCCGGTCACCAACCAGCGCATCGCCTACTGGGACAGCAGGTCGGTCACGCCGTTCACCGGCACCGGCGATCTCCAGGTCGCGGAGACCTACGGCCGCTACACCATCGCCGGCCATCATCAGGATGGCGGCGGCGGGATCCGCATCTTCGACAACGTGGCCCGCACCCGGGACGATCGTTGGACCCCGAACCTGCTGCACGGCTGGTACGGGATCTGGGCCATCCACCTCGACCGCGACGGCTGCCTGTGGATCGGGGGCGACATGAGCGCCACCACCACCGGCCACTGGCTGTCCGGTATCGCCAAGTTCTGCATGTCGGGTGCGGCCCCGCCCCCGCCCCAGACGGAGACCAACCTGGCCGCCGGACGGCCGGCCACCCAGTCCAGCAACTGGAAGAAGCTGGTCGCGGCCCGCGCCGTGGACGGCAAGACCGACGGAACCCTCGCCGGCGGGTCGGTCAGCGTCACCGAGTCCCGGGCCCAGCCGTGGTGGCAGGTCGATCTCGGCGAGGCCCGCGACGTCGGCAAGGTGGAGGTGTTCGCCCGGACCGACTGCTGCCCGGAACGCAACAAGGGGGTGTGGGTCCTCGGCTCGGCCAGCCCCATCACCGCAGCCAGACTCGCCGAGGCCAAGGCGACACCGGGCGTGTTCGCCGTGTCGATCGACACGCTGGCCAGTCCGTCCACCGTCACGTTCAACCGGTCGATCCGCTACCTCAGGGTGCAACTCGAGGCCACCACGCAGCTGGCCCTCGCCGAGGTCAAGGCGTACCCGGTCGGCACGGTCACCAACGTCCCGCCGCCCACCGACGTGCGGGCCACACAGGGGGCGACCAGCGTGATCCTCCGGTGGAACGCCCCCACCACCGACCCGGTGGCCGGCTACGTGGTGCACCGTGACGGCGTGTTCAAGGCCTGGGTGGGGAACCTGACCTTCTACCAGGACCTCACCGCCGTACCCGGCCAGGCCTATCGTTACGCGGTGCGCTCCCGTGTGGCCGACGGGCGGACCAGTGCGCCGGTCGAGACCACCGTCGGCGCCGTGGACACCGAAGCCCCGACGGTGCCGAGCGCGGCGACCGGTACCGCCGGGCTCGACGGGGTGACCCTGTCGTGGAGCCCCTCCACCGACAACCGGGCGGTGCGCAGCTACCTGGTGCACCGCGACTACCAATTCCTCGCCGTGGTCACCGCCGCCACGACCTACCGCGACACCACCGCCGTGGCCGGCACCAGATACCGCTACGAGATCCGAGCCCAGGACAGCTCGGGCAACACCAGCGGCCCATCGGCCCCCGTCGTCGTCACCGCCGGTGCCACCGACGCCGAGGCCCCCACCGTGCCGACCGGGGTGAGCGCGGTGGCCGGGGCGGACCGGGTGACCCTGAGCTGGACGGCGTCGAGCGACAACCGGGGCGTGACCGGTTATCTGGTGCACCGCGACTACCAGTTCCTGGCCTTCGTCTCGACAGGAACCAGCTACACCGACACCACGGCCGTGGACGGAACCAGTTATCGCTACGAGATCCGGGCGAAGGACGGCGCCGGCAACACCAGCGGTCCGTCCGCTGCGCTCAGCGTCGCCGTCGGCAACCCTGACGTGATCGCCCCGACCGTACCGAGCGGTCTGTCCGCCACGACCACCGCCACCTCGGCCGCCTTGACCTGGGGTGGGTCCGACGACGCCGGCGGGGTCAGCGGGTACCTGATCCATCGCGACTGGACGTTCGTGGCCTGGGTACCGGCCGGTAGGACCTTCACCGACACCGGGCTGAGCCCCGCCACGGCCTATCGCTACCAGGTCCGGGCCAAGGACGCCGCCGGCAACACCAGCGCCCCCACACCCACCCTCACCGTCACCACCCCTGCCGCCTAGGAGTGCCCATGCGATCCCGATCGGTTCTGCTGCAAACCGTCGTCCCCACCGGTCTCGTCGGTGCGCTCGCTGCGGTCGGCCTGGCCTGGGTCGCCCTGTCGGCGACCGACGCCGGACCCGGGCGGTCCGACGACGCCGCGACCCAGCAGGCCCCGGCGAATCGGGGCGGTGCGGCGACCACCTCCGAGGACGCACCGGCAGATCCAGATGCCTCCGTCGAGCACGACGACCCGGCAGACGTCCCCGTGGCCCGCCTCGTCTCGGCACCGGCCGAGGTCCGTCTGCGGGCCGACGGGCCGGTCGTGGAACAGCTGCCGTCGGCCGCAGTGGGGCTGGCGGCCAGGCCGGGCCTCAACGAGCTCGACCAGCCGGTACTGCTCGACGAGACAGCCCTGTTGGCCTGTGCCCACAACGACTATGCCGCGGTGTTGCTGGCCCAGGACGAGCTGGCCGCAGCTCGCGAGGAAATCGCCCGGGCGGCGGCGCGAGTCCAGGTGAGTGCGGTCGGGACCATGACTGCGCAGTGGAGGACCTTGCTCGACTCGCTCGGCGGGGACGATCCCCGTAGGACCGTCGGCGGATTCTCCGATCTCTGCCGGACCAACGGCTACCGCCGCTGAACGACGGCCCCGAGGCGACCAGCCGAACAGACCCCGACGGGAGCGACCGGCGCGACCGGCGCGACCGGCGCGACCGGCGCGACCGACATACCGTGTGGGATGCAGACCGGATACGGCGCGGCATGCCGAGCGGTGTGGAACGATGACGGCCTCATCTGCCCGACCAGGAGCGCCGCCGTGGAGTTCGCCGAGTACCAGAACCGTTTCAAGTGCGTCGATGTCCAGCGATCCGACGACGGGGTGCTGGTGGTTCGCCTGCAGAACCGCGGCCAGTCGTTGGTCTGGGGTGGCCTCGCCCACCGGGAGCTGCCCGAGCTGTTCGCCATGATCGCCTCGGACCGAGAGAACCGGGTGATGGTGTTCACCGGCACCGGCGACGAGTTCATCAGCCTCGGCGCTGGCGGGCCGAACCCCCTGGCCCAGGGGCGCATCCGTCCGGCCAGCTGGGAACAGATCATCTTCGAGGGCAACCGGCTGGTCCAGCAGATGCTGGAGATCGACGTGCCGATCATCTGCGCCCTCAACGGCCCGGTGGTGGCCCATTCCGAGCTTGCGGTGCTCTGCGACATCGTCATCGCCGCGGACCATGCCTACTTCCAGGACGCACCGCACTTCCCCGGGGGTCTGGTGCCCGGCGACAGCATGCAGATCGTGTGGCCGATGCTGCTCGGCCCGAACCGGGGTCGGTACTTCCTGCTGACCGGCCAGAAGATCCACGCCGAGGAGGCGTTGCGGCTCGGGGTCGTCGGCGAGGTGCTCCCGGCCGCCGAGGTCCTGCCGCGGGCGCTCGAACTGGCCGGTGAGCTGGCCTGCCAGAACCCGTTGCTGTTGCGCCACACCCGGCACGTGCTGTCCCGGCCGTGGAAGCGGGCCATGGCCGAGGACCTGCACCTCGGTCTGGCGCTCGAGGGCATCGCGTCGTTGTCAGCCCGCCATTTCGGCACCGACGAGGGCTGAGCGCAACCCACGGGCCGGGCCCGTTCGCCCGCACCGTCGCGCCGGGACCTCGACCGTGGCGGCGCGCCGAGCAGGCCCGATCAGGTGGTCGTGATCCCGGCATGCAGCGGCTCGCCGGTTTCTCGCGTGGCGTCGGCGGTGGTGCCGGTCACCGACCCGGTCGTGCCGAGGGTCAGGGTTGCGGCTCGACATCACCGCGGCGGTGCCGCCGGCGTGCGGGGTGGCCATCGACGTGCCCGAACGGAGTTCGTAGGTGATGCCCGAGGCATACGACGGCGAGTAGATGTCGTCGCCGGGGGCGAACAGATCGACGCAGGGCCCGTAGTTCGAGTAGCTGGGACGGGTGTCGGCCTGGTCGGTGGCGGCAACCGTCAGCAGCCGGGCCAACCGTGCCGTCGACAGGGTGCACGCATCGACGGCGATGACGGTGCTGATCGGCGCGTTGCCGGGGGCGTTCACCATGGTGACACCGGCGGCGATGAGCCGTGCAACGGCACGGTCGATACGGTCGATCCCCTCGCAGTCCCCATGCTGGTCGTCCGGGCCGGATCGTGACGGCACGATCGCGGCCCGTCCTGCGGCAGGCCTGGCGCCCGGCTCCGCTGTACCCGCTCAGGTGGCCGAGGTGAACTTCCACCAGGTGCCGCTGTTGGCCAGCGTCGAACGCCCCGTGTTCACGGCCCGGACCTGCCAGTAGTAGACGGTCTTGCTGGCCAGGCCGGTGCGGGTCGTCGTGAGCGCCGTGCCGACCGACACCCACCCGGTGCTGCCGGTGACCCCGCAGGAGGCCGTCGCCGGGGTCAGGCAGAACTCGTAGGAGCTCGCCCCGGTCGAGGCCGCCCAGGTGAAGACGGCCGACGTGCGCGACACCCCGGTGGCCGCCGAGGCGGGCGTCTTCAGGGCGAAGGCACCCGGCGGTGCGGCGTTCACCACGATCGACAGGGCCTTCGTGGCCGTCCGACCGGCCGAGTCCCTGGCCTGCACGGTAAAGCTGAACGTTCCGGCCGCGGTGGGTGCACCGCTGAACGCCCCGGTGCTCGACAGGCTGAGCCCGGAGGGCAACGCGCCGGAGGCGATCGACCAGGTGTAGCTAGCGGATCCACCGGTTGCCGTCAGCGTGGCGGCGTAGGCGGTACCGAGGACGCCCGAGGCCAGGCTCGCCGTGGTGACGGTGACCGCCGAGGCGATCGCCAGGGAGACGGTCTTCGACACACTGGCCACGCCATCGGACACCGCCACCCCGAAGGTGAAGGTGCCGGTGGTGCCCGGCGTACCGGACACCACGCCGGCGCTGGTCAGGGTGAGGCCGCTCGGCAAGGTTCCCGAGGACAGCTTCCAGGTGTACACCTCGCTGCCGCCGGTGGCCACCAGGGTGGTCGAGTACGGCACGGACAGGGTGGCGGCGGGCAGGGTGGCGCTGCTGATGGCGAGGGCCGTCGTGATCTTGATGCTCAGGCTGGCGGTGCTGACCCGGCCGGCGCCGTCGGCGGCCGAGACGATGAAGGTCGACAGCCCGCCGGTGGTGGGCGTGCCGGTGATCGAACCGGTGGTGGCCAGGGTGAGCCCGGCGGGCAACGCGCCCGAAGCCAGCTTCCACGTATAGGAACCGGTGCCCCCGCTTGCGCTCAGCTTGGCGCTGTAGGCCCGGGTCACCGAGCCCGACGGCAGCGAGGTGGTGGTCACGGTCACCGGGGTGGCCACGACCAGGGTGAGCGTCGCCGTGGCGCTGCTGTAGCCGTCAGTCACCGCCACCGACACCGGGTAGGACCCGACCGTGGTGGGCACGCCGCTGAGCACCCCGTCGGGAGACAGCGACAGACCGGGCGGCAGCATCCCCGAGGGCACCGACCAGGTGGCCGAGCCGGTTCCGCCGCCCGCTGCGAGCTGCGTCGAGTAGCTCACCCCGACCGATGCTGCGGGCAGCGTCGAGGTAGCCACCGAAATAGGCCCGGCGACGGACCAGGTGAGGGTGACCGGGCCGTTGCTGGCGGCCAGCCCGTCGACGGCCACGAGATAATACTGGCCGGCAGTCGCCGGGAACTGGACCGAACTCCACGTGGCACCAGTGACGTTGTCGTTGCTGGCAACCGGCGTCAGAGCGCCGACCGTGGTGCCGGTGTAGACGCCGAGCAGCGTGTCGAAGCCGCTGCCCTTCGTGGTGAGGGTGACCGGCGCGGACGACGCCGGGGTGAACGCGTACCAGATCGACGCCCCGCCGACCTGCCCGGCGTGCGCCGGCTCCCCGGTTTCCGTGCTGGTGTAGGCGTTGCTGGCCACCACCGAGCCGGAGCCGGCAACGGTCAGCTTGACGGGTGCACCGAAGGCGTCGTTGGCCGGGGCCTTCAGCGTCGGGTCGGCGAAGAGCAGTTTGTTCGGCGAGCCGACCCCCAACGTCGTGATTACGTTCGGCGTCGCCCCACTGGTCAGGGTCGACGCCACCTGCGAGGGGGTCAGCCGCGGGGTCTCGCCGAGTAGCAGCGCTGCAGCGCCGGCTACATGGGGAGCGGCCATGGACGTGCCCGACAGGGTTTTGGTGGCCGTGTCGTCCGTGTTCGAAGCCGACAGCACGGAGGTACCCGGGGCGAACAGGTCGAGACAGGTCCCCCAGTTCGAGTAGGTCGCCATGGCATCGGTCGAGGTGGTCGCCCCTACCGTCAGCGCAGCAGGCACCCGCCCCGGCGACTGGGTGCACCCGTCGACCGCGTCGTTACCGGCGGCGACCACGACGGTGACCCCGGCGGCGATCAACCGGTTGATGGCGGCGTCGATGGTGCTGTTGGCCGACCCGGTGAGGCTCAGGTTGACCACGGCCGGGCGGCGGGTGGTGTCCGCAGCGATGTAGTCGAGCCCGGCAACGATGCCGCTCAACGTGCCGACCCCGGTGCAGTCCAGCACCCGGACCGGCACCACCGTGGCATTGGCGGCCATCCCCAACGTCGTACCGGCCGCCGTTGCCGCCACGTGGGTGCCGTGACCGGCACAGTCCTCGGTGCCCTTGCCGTCGGCCAGCGCCGTATACCCCGTGTGCACCCTCCCGGCCAACTCGGCATGGGTGGCCCGCACACCGGTGTCGACGACGTAGACGTACACCCCGCGCCCAGCCGTGACCGGTACGGCGAAGGTACCCGACAGAGGCAGGGCCCGTTGATCGCTACGGTCGACGCCCCAGCTCGAGGCGACCGCCGCCGCCCGAAAGGTGATGTCGGGTTCGATTCGCTCGACCAGAGGGTTCTTGCCCATCGTCGCCAGGTCGGCGTCGCTGAGCTTCACCGCCATGCCATTCACCGCTGTGCGGAAGACCTTGGATACGACTCGTCCCTGATTACGGATCTCCGTCGCCTGCGCATCGGGGTCGCTGCCCGCCTTGAAGGTCACCACGTAACCCGACGTGTCCGATGCGGCGCTGGCCACGGACACTCCCGCGGAGACCGACGCAAGGAGCACCGCCACGGCTACCAAAGTCGCGGTAGCGCGACGGCCCATTCCCCGATCTCCTGGAGTTCTGCTGAGATGCACTTGAGCCCTACGTTCCCGACGTCTCCTCATCACATCCCATCACGGGTGGCCTGGTGAGTCATCGCTCCGTCGAACCATCCGCTTCGGATCGAGACCTCAGGGTGCAACGCGCTGGTCGGCTGGTCACACGCCGGGCAGGCTCGGCAACGCCAGACACGTACGGTGCAACCCCAGACACGTAGGGTTTGACACCGTGCACGAGCCCTCACCCGCCGCCTCACCCGCTGCGTCGAGCCCGCTGACGCCGGCGTTCTTCCGGGAGGCCGGCGGCGTCTTCATCGGCAACGACGGGGCGCGCGGCCCCTGGGACCCCGAAGCCTGCCACGGCGGCCCGGTTGCCGCCCTGCTGGCGCGAGCGCTCGAGCTGCAGGTTCCCGACCAGGTTCTCGTCCGACTCACCGTCGAACTCCCCCGGCCGGTACCGGTGGCGGGCTTCACGATCGCCACAACCACCGTGCGCGCCGGGCGCTCGGTGGCGGCCACCTCGGCCGTGCTCACCGACGAGGGCGGCCGGGTGTGTGCCACGGCGTACGGCCTGCACCTCCAGCAGGCCGACATCGGCGACGTGCCCTCGCCGCCGCAGCCCGCCCCGATATTGACCGAGGCCGTCCCCGGGCCGTTCCCCATCACCGCAGCCCGGCATTCGCTGCCGATGTTCGGCACCGCCGTCGAAGCCCGCTACCCACCCGGCGAGGACCGACGTCCCGGGCCGACCACCCTGTGGCTGCTCACCCCGGCCATCCTCGAGGGCGAGGAGCCCTCCCCGTTCCAGCGGATGTGCCCACTCGCCGACTGCGGCAACGCGATCAGCCGCAACACCGAGCTGGACGAGGCCAACTTCGTCAACCCCGACCTCACCGTGTTCCTGGTCCGCCCGCCTCGCGGTGCGTGGCTGGCCGCCCAGGCCGTCTCGCACTGGCAGCCGTCGGGGATCGGCCTGTCCGACGCCGCCCTGTTCGACCTCGACGGGTTCGTCGGCCGCGCCGTGCAGACCCTGCTGATCCGTCCCCCCGCCACCTGACCGGTCGCTCTGCGGGCCCTGATCGAAAACGGCCCTCGGGCCGCCGAACGGGCCCGGACTCGTCGCTGCGGGATGGCCTCGGCCACCCCGCAGCGTCATGACTTCAGTCGACTGCCGGTTCTGCGCAGCCCGCCATCAGGTGTTGGACTGGAACTTCCACCAGGTCCCGGTGTTGGCCAGCGTGCTGTTGCCGGCGCTGTTGAGCGCCCGAACCTGCCAGAAGTAGGTCACCCTCGACCCCAGCCCTTTCCAGACGATCCGCCGGGTGGTGCCCGTCGAGATCCACCCGGTGCTGCCGGTGCCGTCGCAGGTCGTGGTGGTGGACAGGCAGAACTCGTAGCTCGCCGCACCCGTCGCTCCTGCCCAGGTGAACGTGGCGGAGGTGCGTGAGATCTTCGTGGCGTTGTTGGACGGGGAGCTCTTGCCGAACGCACCGGGCGACGGCAACACGGCCAGCGACAGGCTCTTGGTGCCCGCCCGCCCTGCGCTGTCGGTCACCTTCAGCACGAAGCTGCTGGTGGCCACGACCGTCGGCGTGCCACTGAGCAGGCCACCCGTCGACAGGGTCAGCCCCGCTGGCAGCGTTGAACCCGACTCCACCATCCAGGTGTACGGGCTCGCACCGCCGATGGCGGCAAGCTGGGACGAGTACGCCACGTTCACCGTCGCCCCGGGCAACGTCGAGGTCGACAGCACGACCGGTGTCGCCACCACGATGGAGAACGCCTTGGTCGTCGTCGCTGCCGCCGAGGTGGCCTTCACCGTGAACGAGGCCGTACCGGTGGTGGTCGGCGTCCCGGTGACGAGCCCGCCCGTCGACAGGGTCAACCCTGCGGGCAGGGTGCCGGAGTACACCGCCCAGCTGTAGCTACCGGTACCGCCACCGGCGCTCAGCTGGGCCGAGTACCCGGTGCCGGTGGTGCCGACGGGTAGCGAAGCCGTGCTGATGGTCACCGGTTCGACCACGACGATCGACAACGACCGCGTGCCCACCCGGCCGACGCTGTCGGTCGCCTTCACCGTGAACGTCGACGTGCCCGCCGCCGACGGAGCACCGGAAATCGCCCCACCCGAGGACAGGCTCAACCCGGCCGGCAACGACGAACCCGACTCGAGCGACCAACTGTACGGGGTCCCACCACCGGTCGCCGCCAACTGCGCCGAGTAGGCCGTACCCACCACACCACCGGCGAGCGACGAGGTCGACACCGCAACGGGCGCCGCCACCACGATCGACAACGCCTTGGTTGCGGTCAGTCCACCCGAGGCCACCCGCACCGTGAACGACGACGTTCCGGCCGTGGTCGGCGTCCCGGTGATCGCCCCGTCAGGCGACAGGCTCAACCCGGCCGGCAACGTGGTGACCCATGACCAGCTGTAGCTGCCGTCACCACCCGCCGCGGCCAACTGCGCCGAGTAGGCGGCACCGGTGGTGCCCGAACCCAGCGAAGCCGTGCTGATGGTCACCGGTTCGACCACGACGATCGACAACGACCGCGTGCCCACCCGGCCGACGCTGTCGGTCGCCTTCACCGTGAACGTCGACGTGCCCGCCGCCGACGGAGCACCGGAAATCGCCCCGTCAGACGACAGGCTCAACCCGGCCGGCAACGACGAACCCGACTCGAGCGACCAGCTGTACGGGGTCGCACCACCGGTCGCCGCCAACTGCGCCGAGTAGGCCGTACCGGTGGTGCCCGCACCCAGCGAAGCCGTGGTGACCGACAGGAAGGGGCTGGTCCACGCCAGCGCGATGGAGCCACTCTGGGCGTTCCAGCCGTCGATGGCCACCTGGTAGGTCCTCCCACCGGTTGCGGCGAAGGTCACGTAGCTCCACAGCTCGCCGTCGTAATCGTCGTTGGAAACGATGACGGTCAGCGCAGAAACCGAGCTCCCGGTGTAGACCGCCAGCATCGTGTCGTAGGACGAGCCGCTGGTGGACAGGGTGACGGTGGTGTCCGCCGCAGGGGTGAAGCGGTACCAGACCGAACGACCACCTTGGTTGAAGTTGTGGTTCGGCTCACCCGGCTCCTTCGTCGCTGACGCGTTCGTGCCGGTCAGCGACCCGCTCGCGCTCAACGTGATGGGGGACGGCGCGGCGAAGGGGTCGTTCGCCGGCGGCGCGGCCGTGACGGTGATCGACAGTGCTTTGGTGCCCGTGGTGGAACCGTCGGTGGCGGCCATGGTGAACGACGCCGTACCGGTCGTGGTGGGGGTGCCGAAGATCGTCCCGCCGCTCGACAACGACAGGCCCGCCGGCAGGGCTCCTGCGGCGATCGACCAGGTGTAGCTGCCGGTGCCACCGGCCGCCGACAGGCTCGCCGAGTACGGCAAGGTGGCGGCCGCCTCGGGCAGCGACGTGGTCATGACGATCACGGTGTTGCCGTAGGTCCAGTTGAGGGCGACCGTGCCCTGCACCGAGGAATAGCCGGCGACCGCCACCCAGTAGGTGGTCCCGCCGGTGACCGCGAAGGTCACCGAGCTGGTGACCCCACCCGAGTCGTCGTTGGAGGCCACGGCGCTCAGCGCGTTGAGCGCCGAACCGGTGTACACCGCTAGCACGGTGTCGAAGCTGGACCCGACGGTCGTGAGGTTCATGGTGCCGGACGCGGCCGGCACGAAGCGATACCAGATCGAGCTGCCGACCACGACGCCGGCATGGTTCGGCTCGCCGGTCTCCATGGTGGCCTTCACGTTGCTGCCGGACAGCGAGCCGGAGCTGCTGAGGGTGAGCAGCTCGGACGCGGCGAACGGGTCGTTGGCCGGAGGCGGCACGTTGATCACCAGGCTCAACGACGCCGTCCCGGTGGTGGCGCCGTCGGTGGCAACAACGGTGAAGGAGGACTGGCCGGCGCTGCTCGGGGTGCCGCTGATGACGCCCGAGCTCGACAGGTTCAGCCCGGCGGGCAAGGTGCCGGAACCGAGCGACCAGGTGTAGGAGCCGCTGCCGCCGATCGCCGCGAGTTGCGTGCTGTAGGCCGACCCGGCGTACCCGACCGGCAGCGGCTGGGTGGTCACCGTGACGTTGTTGCCGAAGGTCCAGCCGAGGGTGGCCGACCCCTTGTTGCCGCCGTAGCCGTCGACGGCGACGCGGTAGGTGGTTCCGGGGGTGGCCGCGAAGGCCACCGAACTCCACATGTTGCCGCTTCCGTCGTCGTCGTTGGACGCGACCGGGGTCAGCGAGCCGACCGCGCTGCCGGTGTAGGCGGCGAGCAGCGTGTTGAACGACGAGCCCTGGGTGGAGAACGTGGCCACGCCGCTGGTCGAGGGCGTGAACGAGTACCACACCGAGGCACCGCCGGCGTTGCCCACGTGGTTGGGCTCGCCCGACTCCTTGGAGGCCATCAGGGTCGAGGCCGACAGCGAGCCCGACGCCGAGGGGGTGATGACCGTGGCCGCGGCAAACCCGTCGTTGGCCGGCACCGGCGGGGGTGGCGGGAGCGGGCCCGGATCGGCGTAGAGCAGGACGTTGGGCGAGCCGGTGCCGGGCGAGGTGACGACGTTCGGCGTTGCGGCGGCGAGCATCGTGGCGGTCACCTGGGCGGGGCTGAGCGCAGGGGACTCGCCGAGGATGAGCGCCGCGGCTCCGGCCACGTGCGGCGTGGCCATGGAGGTGCCCGAGATGGTGTTGGTGTCGGTGTCCGAGGTGTTCCACGACGACGTGATCGACACGCCGGGAGCGAACAGGTCGAGGCAGGTGCCGTAGTTCGAGAACGATGCCCGGGCGTCGTTGCTGGATGTCGCCCCCACCGTGATGGCGTTCGGCGTGCTGGCCGGCGACCGGGTGCAGGCATCGGTGTTCTCGTTGCCGCCGGCCACCGCCACGGTGACGCCCGACGTGATGGCGCCCTGCACGGCGTCGTTGACCGCCTGGACGAACCCACCGCCGAGGCTCATGTTGACCACGGCCGGCCGGCGGGTGGTGTCGCCAGCCACGTAGTCGAGGCCGGCGATGACGCCCGTCCAACTGCCGGAGCCGCCGCAGTCGAGCACGCGTACGGGCACCAGGGTGGCCTTGTTCGCCATGCCATAGGTGGTCCCCGCAACGGTGCCCGACACGTGGGTGCCGTGACCGTTGCAGTCGTCGCTGCCCCGGCCGTCTGCGATGGCCGAGTAGCCGTTCGCAACGCGACCGTTCAGCTCGCTGTGGGAGGCCCGGATCCCGGTGTCGATGATGTATGCGTACACACCGTTTCCGGCGCTGGCACGATAGGTGAAGGACTGGTCGAGCGGCAGGGCCCGTTGGTCGGTGCGGTCGAGGCCCCAGGTCGCGTTGCCGCGGACGTCGCTGATGGTGACCGGGGCGTCGGCCTCGAGCCGCTTGACGTCGGAATCGTTGCGCACCGACGCCAGTGCTCCGCTCGGCAGGGCGACCGCCACGCCGGAGAGCGCATGGCGGTAGACGTACTGCACGTCGTAGCCCTGCGCCCGGAACTGCGCCGCCTGCTCATCGGGGTTCGTCCCCGGCTTGAAGGTCACCACGTAGGTATCCGGTGTGCTCGCCGCCGCCAGGGGTGCAGACACGATCGACAGCGCCGAAAGCACCCCGATCGTGACCACCAGACCGAGCACACGGCGAATGACCTGCATCGAGCTCTCCTCTTGCCTTCGCGGAGGCGGAACGTTGGCGGGCGCCGGCCGGAGCATGTCGCACCGAACGCACGTCTTCACCATTCGCCATTCTGGGGGGCCGGGGTACCCTTGCGAAAGGGATGTTCGGCCCTACCCCTCTGCTGCGGCACCATTTTCGGCCCCGTCGCCCAAACACCGCGATCGGCAACCACGCAACGTGGCGATCCGATCACTCCGGCCTCCGGGGTCACGACCGGCCGTCCCTGTCAGCCCCCTACGAGGAAGGCCACGAGCTGGGCTGCGATCGACGCACGGGTGCCCGCCGGGTCGGCGCCGGCGCCGCAGCTCAGCGACCCGAGCCGGCCTGCCGTGCCGTCGAGCAGATCGGCGTGGCCGGCGTCGGGCAGCAGCACGACCCGGGCCCGAGCGATGGCCCGGGCGAACGTGGCGTGGTTACGGTCCGCCGGGGCGCACCGACTGCCGCGACCGCAGCCGACGATGAGGACCTCGCCGGTGGCCCCGCCCGCCGGCAACGGCCCCGGTGCCTGCCACGGCACACCGCCGGCCACCGGGTCGAGCAACGCCACCCCGCCCACCGGCAGCCGGGCGCTCGCCATCCACGCCACCAGGCCACCCCGAGAGTGGCCGGCGAGCCACAGCGCACGCCCGGTGCCGACCACCTCGTCACCGAGGGCGACGGCCCGTTCCGCCTCCTCCGCCGGGCCGAAGCGGCCGCTGAGCACCCCCGGGCCCGGCCGGTACAACGCCGGAACCACCACCTCGACCCCACCGGCCGCCACCGGCGTCAGCAGGGCACGATAGGCCGACGGCGGGGCGAGGAAGCCGGGCAGGAACAGCAGCACCGGCGAGCCGCCCGCACCGAGGTGCAGCGAACGGGCGGGTAGCTTCATCGGGCCAGTAGAGCACTGGGCTCCCCGGAAGGCATCGTGGTCACCGAAGTATGGTGGCGCCATGCGTCTGGGAATGTTGTTGGGCTTCGAGGACTCACTGGCCACGATCGTGACCCTGGCCCGGGAGGGCGAGGCGGCCGGCGTCGGCTCGCTGTACACCGTCGAGGCCGGGCGCAGCGCGTTCGTCCCCGCCGCAGCGGTGATCAACGCCACCAGCGAGGCCCGTGTGGGTACCTACATCGTCAACGCCTACGCCCGCGACCCGTGGATCACCGGGCTGGCGGCGCGGGATCTCGACGAGCTCAGCGGCGGCCGGTTCGTGCTCGGCGTGGGCACCGGCAACGTCCACTTCAACGAGTGGTACATGGGGGTCGACTCCCGCCGGCCCTGGGCCAAGATGCGCGACTACCTCACCATCGTGCGGGCCGTGGTGGCGGGCCGGGCCGGCGAGTCCGTGCGCTACGAGGGGCCCGAGCACCGCATCCGCTGGCGGGCGTCGTGGGACCCGACCCGGCCGTCGCTGCCGGTGTACCTGTCGGCCTCGGGCCCCAAGATGGTCAAGCTCGCCGGCGAGGTCTCCGATGGGGTGGGCGTGGGCATCATGGCCTCGACCACGTTCATGCGCGACATCGTGCGGCCCAATGCCTGCGCCGCGGCGACCGCAGCCGGGCGCGACGCCTCCGAGCTGGCCTTCCCGATGGGTGCGCTGATCAGCGTCAACCGGGACGAGGAGGCCGCCCGAGATGCCGTACGGGCCTCCATCTGTGGCCTGTTCCACCCGGTTCCGCACCCGTACTACGACTCGCAGCTGCGCCAGCTCGGTTTCACCGAGTTCGCCGACCGGGCCAACGAGCTGATGCCGGCGGGGCGCACCCGCGAGGCCATGGACCTGGTGCCCGACGAGGTCATCGACACCATGACCATCACCGGCACGCCTCAGCAGTGCGCGGCACGTATCGCTGACTACGAGGCCCTGGCCGACGAGGTCATCGCCTTCCGGGTGGTGCAGCGGGACGAGCCGGCGGGCCTCGCCGCCTACGACGCCTTCTTCGAGCTGGCCGGGCTCGTGGCGGGATGACGGTTCCGGTGCGGGCCGGACGACCCGCACCGGAACCGCCGGGTATCACTTCGAGAGGGTGTTGATGGCCTGGGCCCAGAGCACGAACTTGTTGGTGGCCAGATCGCCGATGGTCTTGATGTTGAACGCCGCCTTGAGGGCTTCGCCGTCGGCCTCGCTGACGCCCTGCAGGGCGGCGACGGGGGCGTCGACGAGCTCTGCGAAGGACTTCTGCTCGTAGGCCTTGTCCAGGAACTTGCCGATATCGGCCATGGGGGAACCTCCCGGGTCTCCGGATGCTCCGCCGGGAGCACCGGTGCTGCACGTGCAGCTACGCCTTTTCTAGCAGCGGGACTCACCCCGCGGTCGGACCGGCGACCTGCCCGCAGCCCCGGGTACAGCCGCTAGGTTGCGGGGCGCCTGCTGGGGCACCTGCCTCGACCGTTTCGGCATCCGTTGGATGTTCAGCCACAGCGAAGGGGCCTCACCGACCATGCGTATCACCATCGAGCACTCCCTGGCCCTGCGATTCGACGACGGTTCCCCCGTGCGGGCGGCCTCGGGCATCGCCCCCTTCGGCGACGGCTGGCTGGTCGCCCAGGACGATGCCACCCACGCCGCCTGGCAACGCCCCTCCGGCATCACCGCGGTGCGCCTGTTCCCACCGGTGCAGGGCCACGATGTCTTCAGCCCCGAGGCCGGCACCAAGCCGCTCAAACCCGACATCGAGGCCACCGTACCGGTCCCCACCGACCGGGGCCCGGCGGTGCTGGCGCTCGGCTCGGGATCGAGCCCCCGCCGGCGGCGCGCCGCGCTCGTCACCCTGGGCCCGGACGGACCCGAGGCCACGGTGGCCGACCTCGCGGCGCTGTACGACGCGGTGGGCGAGGTGCTGGCCATCCCCGCCGCCGAGGTCAACCTCGAAGGCGCCTGCGTGATCGGCTCGGTGCTGCGCTGGTTCAACCGGGGCAACCTGGCGGCCGGGGTCCCCTCCGGCAGCGTCGACGTGGATCTGGCGCTGCTGCTGGGGCTGTTCGGCCCGGCCGGCAGCAGCGAGGCGGCGCTGGCCGCGGTGGTGGCGACCATGGGCGAGCCCCGGGTGTACGACCTCGGCACCGTCGAAGGGGTGGGCCTCACCGTCTCCGACGCCGTCACCCTGCCCGACGGCCGGATCCTGGTGAGCGCCTCTGCCGAGGACACCCCCAACGCCATCGACGACGGCCCCGTCGTCGGTGCCACCATCGCCCTCATCGACGACCGTACCGTGGTGGCCAACGCCGCCCTGCCGTTGTTCGAGGGCCGGGTGGCCAAGGTCGAGGGCCTGGCACTGCGCGAGGTGTCCGCCACCGGCGCCGCGGTGCTGGCCGTGGTCGACGACGACGACCCGGCCATCCCCTCGGCCCAGCACTACCTGGTGGTCGACTGGGGCTGACGGGCGACCCCGCGCCGCGTGACCGACCGGTATCCGCCCCGACCGGTATCCGCCCCGACCGGTATCCGCCCCGACCGGTATCCAGACCGCGGGTACCGGTCGGGGCGGGGCGCGTCCTGCGCAGGCGCTCCCGCGCGACGCGCCCCGGTCGGCACTGTTCTACAGTCGCGGGCGTCGGCCGGACGCGGCCGCCAGTGCATGCAGGGGGAAACGCATGACCACCGATATCGCCACCGAGCTTGATGCCGTCATCATCGGGGCCGGGTTCTCCGGCCTCTACATGAACTACCGGCTGCGCGACCAGCTGGGCCTGGACGTCGCGGTCTTCGAGGGGGGCGACAACGTCGGCGGGACCTGGTACTGGAACCGTTACCCCGGTGCCCGCTGCGACTCCGAGTCGTATATGTACTGCTTCGCCTTCGACCGCCAGCTCATGCAGGACTGGGAGTGGAGCGGCAAGTACCCCGAGCAGCCGGAGATCCTGCGCTACCTCGACCACGTCGCGGACCGCTTCGACCTGCGGCGCAACGTGCGCTTCCAGACCCGGGTCACCTCGGCCCGTTTCGACGAGGCCACCGAACGCTGGGTGGTCCGCACCGACCACGGCGACGAGGTGACCGCCCGGTATCTCATCACCGGCATCGGCTGTCTCTCCGCCGGGCAGATCCCGAACTTCGCCGGCCGTGACACCTTCACCGGCGAGGCGTACCACACCGGATCGTGGCCGCATGAGGGCGTCGACTTCACCGGCAAGCGAGTGGGCGTCATCGGGACCGGTTCGAGCGGGGTGCAATCCATCCCCGTCATCGCCCGCCAGGCCGAGCACCTCCACGTGTTCCAACGCACCGCGCAGTACATGATCCCCGCCCGTCACGGCACCGTCGACAAGGCCGTGCTCGACAAGGTGAAACTCGACTACGACGCCATCTTCGATCGGGCCCGTCACTCGGTGGGCGGCTTCCCCTACGACGTACCGACCCGTTCGGCGTTCTCGGTGGACGACACCGAACGCCAAGCGATCTTCGAGCAGACCTGGCAGGAGGGCGGATTCCGGTTCCTGTTCGGCTCGTTCTCGGACCTGCGCACCAACCTGGCGTCGAGCGAGACCGCGGCGGAGTTCATCCGGGCCAAGATCCTCGAGACGGTGCAGGACCCCGAGGTGGCCGAGAGGCTGACCCCGCGCGACCACCCGTTCGGGTCCAAGCGCACGCTCATCGACACCGACTACTTCGAGACCTACAACCGGGACAACGTCACCCTGGTCGACATCCGCACCAACCCCATCGCCGAGATCACCCCCACCGGCATCCGCACCACCGACGGCGAGCACTACGAGCTCGACATCATCGTGTACGCCACCGGCTTCGACGCCATGACCGGTTCGTTCAACCGGATGGACATCGAGGGGCGCGGGGGCCAGAAGCTGAAGGACAAGTGGGCAGCCGGCCCGGTGACCTACCTCGGGCTCGGCAGCGCCGGGTTCCCCAACCTGTTCATGATCACCGGGCCGGGCTCGCCGTCGGTGCTGACCAACATGCCCATCGCCATCGAGCAGCACGTGGACTGGATCGCGGACGCCATCAGCCACCTCGACCACAACGGCATCGGCACCATCGAGCCGACCGCCCAGGCCGAAGCCGACTGGGGCCGCCACGTCAACGAGCTGGCGGCACCCACCATGTTCATGCACGCCAACTCGTGGTATCTCGGGGCCAACATCCCCGGCAAGCCCCGGGTGTTCATGCCCTACGTCGGCGGCATGGGGACCTACCGCACGCGCTGCGAGGAGGTCGTGGCCAACGGCTACGAAGGGTTCACCCTCGGCGTCGCCGCGCCGGCACTGGCCGACTGACCGCCGCCGGTCGGGCTCGCCGGGGGCCGGCCGCGCCGCGTTCGTCGCCGGGGGCCGCCGGCCGCCCGGTTCGCCGGTCGTCCGGGTGGCCGGTCGTCCGGGTGGCCGGGTGGCCGGTCGTCCGGGTGGCCGGGTGGCCGGTCGTCCGGGTGGCCGGTCGTCCTTCGAGGTGCATCGCCGCCGCCTCGGCGCTGAGGTCCTCGCCCGGCACGGCGAGGCCGAGCGCCTGGGCCTCGCCGTTGGCCATCAGAAACGCGTTGTCCACGGCACCCGGCGCCATCACCGCCCCGTGCAGCGGTCCCGACCGGGTGGGGTCCTCCACCGGCGCCCGGTCGAAACCGGCGACCGCGGCCATGTCCGCCACCGCCTCCTCCTCCGTGGTCACGGCATCGACCGCCGAGCCGTGGGGCATGGTGTGGGCCAGGCCCTCGGTCCCCAGCGCCTCGATCGGATCGGGATCGAGGCGGGCACGGCGCTAGGTCACCGAGTCGGCGACCCACTCGTCGGCGGTGAGGTCGGTGGCACCCAGCAGCCGTTCCGGCGGATAGGCCTGCCCCGGTTCGGCCCCCTCGTCGAGGTCACCGAGCTTGTCGCTGTCGAAGGCCTCGGCCCCATCCTGGTCCTCTCGTGTCGGCATGGTCTATCGCGACCCTGCGCCGGGGGCCGCGTACCGCCACGATCGGGGGTCCTGGGACCCGAATATCCGGGGACCATCGCCCCTGCGCGCCGGGAGGGGTGCAGCTGCGTCGACTGCACCTGACCGGCCTGGCCGACCGGGCCGTGCCCGACCCGGGCCCGGCGGGCTGGCCTCGACCTGTGGGGCGCGCGCTACCGTCGCCCCCTGTGAGCGGCACCACCAGCAGCGAGTTCGACGAGGCCACCGCGGTTCGGGAGGTCGGCCCCGGCCGGTACGAGGGGACCGTCGTGGAGGGCTGGGACGTGCGGGGCAACCCCCACGGCGGGTTCCTGCTGGCGCTGGTGACCCGGGCCATGGCCGCAGCCGTCGACCAATCCGACCCGCTCAGTGTGTCGGCCACCTATCTGGCCCCACCCGACTTCGGGCCGGCACAGGTCGAGGTCGAGGTGCTGCGGGCCGGCAAGCGTCAGAGCACCATCAGCGGACGGCTCGTCCAGGACGGCACCGCCCGGGTCCACGCCGTGGCGACCTTCGGCACCCTGTCGGCGGAACCGCCCCAGCGGCTCACCCCCGATCTCGCCACACCCCGACCACTCCCGCCGCCCGAGGCCTGCCCGTCGACTGACGTGATCGACCGTGAAGGCCTCGGCCCGGTCAACCTCCACGAGCGGCTGCTGGTGCGCTTCCACCCCGAGACGGGCTGGATCCACGGCACGCCGAGCGGCAACCCCGAGATGAACGGCTGGATGCGTCACACCGGCCGTGAGCCCGATCTGCTCGGCCTGCTGATGTTCTCCGACGGCATGCCGCCGTCGTTGTACGAGGCCCGCGGCCGCCAGGGCGTGCACACCCCGACGGTGCAGCTGACCACCCATATCTTCGCCCACCCGGCGCCCGGATGGGTCCAGGGCAGCTTCCGCACCCGGGTGCTGGCCGACGGCTTCCTCGACCAGGACGGCGAGCTGTGGGACAGCACCGGCACCCTGGTGGCCACCACCCGGCAGCTCGGCCTGGTCCGCACCTGGACCTGAGCGGACGACGGGGCGACGGGGCGACGGGCGCCACGACCCGTCCGGCTGCGCGACGACTCAGCCGACCACCGGGCGGCGTTCCACCGACCACAGGCCGGCCTGCACCACCACGGCGAGGGTCGCCATGACCAGGCCCACGACGATGGCTGCGGTGTACCCGGCGCCGTCGATGAGGATCCCGGCCAGGACCGGCGTGATGAGGCCGCCGATGGCCGAGGCCGTCCAGAGGGCACCGAGCACGGCCCCGATGTTGCCCACCCCGAACAGCCGGGCGGTGACCTCGGGGCTGAGCGACACGTAGCCACCGTGGGCCACACCGAGCATGGCGGCGAAGCAGGCCAGTGCCCCGTAGGAACTGCCGGCGACGAGCCACAGCACGAACGCCAGGGGCAGCACCACGAAACAGGTCAGGAACATGCGTACCGCCCCGACCCGACCGGCCAGGCTGGTGAGGGTCAGCCGGCTGACGATGTTCGACGCCCCGAGCACGCTGAGCAACAGCGCCGCGGTGCTCTTGCTGATGCCGTGGTCGGTGGCGTACCGCACCAGGAACACGAACGGGATGTACATCGCCGCCGACATCAGCAGGCCGCCGGCGTACATCCGGCCGAACGGACCGTTGCCGGCGGCCTCCCGAATGCGGCGCAACGACGGGCGGCCTGCGGGCACGCTGTGGGGCGGACGGATCGCCGCCCACGCCGCGATCACCAGCGAGGTGCTGCACACCACGGCCAACATCACGTAGGCCCGTCGCCACCCGAAGGACGTGATGGTCCACTGCACCACCGGCACCAGCAGGATGGTGCCGAACCCGATGCCCGACGCCGACAGGCCCAACGCCAGCGCCCGGCGGCGCACGAACCAACCACCGAGACAGGCGGTGATGGGCACCAGGAAGCACCCGACCCCCACCCCGACGCCGATGCCGTAGGCGGCGATGGCCACCGGCAGGCTCGGCGCCCGTGACGTGATGAGCAGCCCGGTCCCGATGAACGCCGCACCGACCAGCACCACCCGTCGCGGCCCGTACTGGTCGGCCAGCGGGCCGGTGACCAGGCCGAGGGCGAACAGGATGAATGTCGGCAGGGCGAAGATCAACGCCGTGGCCCCCAGGCCGGTGCCGAACTCGTCGGTCATCGATCCGAGGAACGTGCCGAAGCTGTAGATGGTGCCCCAACAGGCGGCGTTGGCCAGCATGCCGGCGGCCACGATCATCCAGGCCCGACGGGAGTCGAGGCCGGCGGCGGCTGGCGCCGCGGGTCCGGTGCGGTCGACCGTGGGTGCCGCGGACGGGGAAGAGGCCATGGGGCACCGTACCAACGTCGGGTCCGCGCCCTGGACTTCCGGGCCGCCCCCGGGCTGGCGCCGTCCGGCCGCGACCCGGCGGGCCTGTCGCGGCCGAGTCGACCGGTCCGATACATTCCGGCCTGTGCCCGCACCGCGCCAGATCTTCGTCCGTGCTCCGCGTGCCACCCTGTCGGGGTGGGACTACGGCAATGCCGGGGCGCAGCCCATGGTGTTCCTGCACGGCCTGACCGACCTCGCCTGGTCGCTCCACCCCGTCGCCGAGGCCTTCGCCGAGCGGTTCCACGTGCTCAACGTCGATCTGCGGGGCCACGGCGACTCGAGCCAGGGCGGGCCGTACACCGTGGCCCACTTCGTGGCCGACCTCCGGGTCCTCGTCGACACGCTGGACCTGCAGCGCCCGGTGCTGTTCGGCCACAGCATGGGTTCCATCGTGACCAGCACCTTCGCCGGTACCTGGCCCGACCATCCGGCGGCGCTGATCATGGTCGAAGGCATCGGGCCGCCGCCACGCTTCGGGGAGACCGAACGGGCCGGCAGGCGTATCATCGCCCGCGCCGCCATCGAGGCGCTGCTGGCCGACCCGGTGCGCCCGCCGATGGCCGACCTTGCCGTCGCCCGGGCGCGTCTGGCCACCGCTCACCCCGGCCTCGACGACGCCCGGCTCGACGAGCTCGCCGTGCGCGGGACCCGCCCGGCAACGACCGGCGGGCTGGTGTGGAAGTGGGACCCCTACGTGCGGGAGTGGGCCACGCTGTTCGACCGTGAACGGTTCGAGGAAGCGTGGAGCGCCGTCCGCTGTCCCACGATGGTCGTCACCGGCGGCGAGGCGTGGGAACGCTGGTGGAAGCCCACCGCCGCGGTGCGGCCGGGCCCGGCGTTCGACGGGCCGATGACCGATGCCGAGCGCGACCGCCGGCTCGGCCTGTTCGCCGACGTCGAACACCACGTGCTGGCTGCGGGGCACATGGTCCACTTCGACCGGCCCGACGAGCTCATCGCCCTCACCACGGACTTCCTCGACCGACGGCTCGGCTGAACCGCCACAGATCTGAAGGCCGGCCGACTCCCGGCGGTGGCGGTGACTACCGTGGCGGTCGATACGGCCGAGCGAACGGTCAGGAAGGGACACGGCCATGGACATCGTGCAGATCGAAGAGAGCTCCCAGATGCGCCGCGAGGCCGCGGCCGAGCGATTGCGCGAGCTGGCCGACATGCTGTCGCGGCACAACGAGGTGGCCTTCAGCCGAGAGGGGCTGCGCTACTCGGTTCGCGTCCCCGACGAGATCACCTTCAAGGTCGAGATCGAGATCGGCGACGACGAGTCGGAGATCGAGATCGAGCTGAGCTGGTGAGCGTCCGGCCATGAGCACCGCCACCCCGGAGATCTGGATCAACACCGTCGCCGACCCGATCGGCGGCGCCGAGCACGCCCGCCACCTCGAGGCCGCCGGGTTCGACGGCCTGGTGGTGGTCGACAGCCAGTGCATCGCCCCCGACCCCTTCGTCGGCCTGGCGGTCATGGCCGGTGCCACCACCACCATCGGGCTGGGCACCGGCGTGTCCAACCCGGTGACCCGCCACCCCGCGGCACTGGCCGCGGCCGCGGCGTCGGTCGCCGCGGTGTCCGGCGGGCGCATGGTGCTCGGCATCGGGCGGGGTCAGAGCGCCAACTTCGAGATCGGCCTGCCCCCGGCCCCGCTGGAGCAGTTCCGCCGCTACCTGCTCGAGCTGTGCGCCTACGCCCGGGGCGAACAGATCGACCAGCACGGCACCCCGTCGAGCCTGCGCTGGCTGCGGCATTTCGGTTCACCCAGCTTCCCCATCGAGGTGGCCTGCACCGGACCGAAGATCATCGCCTTCGCCGCCTGCGTGGCCGACCGGTTGGCGTTCTCGGTCGGCGCCGACCCCGAGCGGGTCCGCTGGGCGGTGGGCGTGGCCCGCCGGGCCCGGCGTGACGCCGGCCTCGACCCCGACGCCCTGCCGCTGAGCGCCTACGTGCAGGCGTTCCCCCATCCCGATCTCGACCGCGCGGTCGAGCTGGCCCGGGGCACCGTGTCGTCGATGGCCCAGTTCTCGGGGATGGCCGGCAACAGCGGCGAGGGCCAGCGGCCGGAGGACCGCGAACAGTTCCTGCTCATCGACCGCACCTACGAGAAGCGCAAGCACACCATGGGCCGGGCCCGCCACGCCCGCGCCATCGACCCCGACTTCATCCAACGTTTCGCCGCGGTCGGCCCCGTCGACCAGGTCGTCGAACGGCTCGGTGCGGTGGCCGACGCCGGGATCGACCGGCTGTACCTGTCCTTCCCGTCGCTCGACAACGACCCCGATGACACCGCCGAGTCCGACCGGCTACTCGTCGACGAGGTTCTCCCCGCCCTCCGGGCGCGCTGATCGCGTCGTACTGATCGGGACGGTACCGCTCGGTATCGAACCGCGCGGTACCGTACCTAATGGCTGGGTACCACACGGTTCGATACCGAGCGGTACTGTACCAACAAGTGTGGGGCCGGCGGTCAGTCGCGCTGGATGGTGCGGAACATGGCCTCGGGGTAGCGCTCGCCGGCGATGTTGGCCGGGTCGAAAAGCTCGTCGAGGGTGGCCACCTGCTCCGCGGCGAGCACCACGTCGGCGGCCCCGGCGTTTTCGGCCACCCGCTCGGCCCGCTTGGTGCCGGGGATCGGCACCACGTGGGGCCCCTTGGCCAGCAACCACGCCAACGCCACCTGACCCGGAGTGGCCCCGACCTCGGTCGCCACCGCCTTCACCCCGGCCAGCAGCTCCTCGTTGCGGGCGAAGTTCTCCTCCTGGAAGCGGGGGAAGTTCTTGCGCATGTCGCCCTTGCCGAACTCCGTACCGGTGACGGTACCGGTGAAGAAACCCCGGCCCAACGGGCTGAACGGCACCAACGCCACGCCCAGCTCGGCGCAGGTACCGAGCAGCTTCTTCTCGACGTCACGGGTCCACAGTGAGTACTCGGACTGCACGGCGGCGATGGGATGCACGCCATGGGCCCGACGCAGGGTGTCGCTGCTGACCTCGGACAGGCCGATGGCCCGCACCTTGCCGGCCCGCACCAGGTCGGCCATGGCCCCGACGGTGTCCTCGATGGGCACCCGGGCATCGACCCGGTGCAGGTAGTAGAGGTCGATCACGTCGGTGCCGAGCCGGGCCAGGCTGGCATCGCAGTACCCGGCGACGTTGGCCGGGTCGCCGTCGACGCCGGGCTTCTCGCGGATGATGCCGAACTTGGTGGCCAACACCATGCGGTCGCGATGCGGGGCCAGCGACCGGCCGATGAACGTCTCGTTGTGGCCGTCGCCGTAGGCGTTGGCGGTGTCGAAGAAGGTCACGCCCTCCTCCAACGCCCGTAGCAGGGTGACCTCGGCCTCGGCCTCGTCGGGGATGCCGTAGGACTGCGACATGCTCATGCAGCCCAGCCCAACCGCGGAGACCTCGATACCGCTCGTTCCCAACATCCTCGTCTGCATGGCCGGACCCTACCGTCTCACCGCACCCGTCGCGACGGGGCACACGGTCCGTGCCCTCGAGACCGGGCACCGCCCTCAGCCGAAGCGAGCCCGCAGCCGGGGCATGACCGTCTCGGCGAAGCGGGCCAGGTGCGCGGTGATCGCCGCCGGACGCAGCCCGGGCGGGCAGCCCCAGGTCATCAGGTCGGTCACGCCGTAGTCCTCGATGAACCGTTCCAGTTCGTCGCCGACCTCCTCAGCGCCGCCGATGACCCAGGTCTGGGGGATGCGCTCGCCCCTCCCCCGGCTCAGCGTCGACCGGGAGTGGGTGAAGAACTCCCGGTACAGCGCCACCCGCTCGGCCTCTGCGGCGCGGATCCGCGGCCAGTCCCGGGCCCGGTCGTCGGTCACCAGGGCCGGCCGGATCATGCCCACCCGCCGGCCCGGTCCGGCGTCAGCCGGGCGTGCACCGTCAGCCGGGCCCGCACCGTCGGCTGGGTCTGCACCGTCAGCCGGGCCCGCACCGTCGGTGGCGTCGGCCACTTCGGCCAGGGCGCCGGGCCAGATGTCGGTGGTGTCGACCCGGTGGCCCTGCGGGAGTAGGTGGGCGCCGCGCTCGGCCGCCCGGCGGACACCGGCCTCGCTCCTGGCCGCGGTCCACAGCGGCGGCCCGCACGGCCTTCTCCTGGCCCGCACGTTCAGCGGCGACGCGACGGGTTGAGAGGGACCCGTTTGGTGGTCCAGGGCCAGGGTTGGCGCGCAGGTCAGCCCCAGATGTCGACGGCCGGAAGGTTTGCGCCCATCTCACCGGGCCCGTCGCCCCGCCATGCGGTGTCGCCGAGCCCCAACTCGCCGGAGTAGTTGACGCCCCAGCATTTGATGGTGGCTTTGTCGAGCAGCGCACACGTGTGGCCTAGGCCGGCGGTGATGGCGGTGGCGGTGCGGCGCGAGCCGAGGTTGACGGCCGGAAGGTTCACGCCCATCTCACCGGGCCCGTCGCCCCGCCATGCGTTGTCGCCGAGCCCCAACTGGCCGCGGTCGTTGTCGCCCCAGCATTTGACGGTGCCGTCGTCGAGCAGCGCACACGTATGCGCGTAGCTGGCCTTGATGTATCGGGCAGTGCGGCCAGGCCCGAGGTCGACCGTCGGAAGGTTTGCGCCCATCTCACCGGGCCCGTCGCCCCAGCTGCCGGTGTCGCCGAGCCCCAACTGGCCGGAGCCGTTGTAGCCCCAGCATTTGGCGGTGGCGTCGTCGAGCAGCGCACACGTGTGCTCTAGGCCGGCGGTGATGTATCGGGCAGTGCGGCCAGGCCCGAGGTCGACGGCCGGA
>CANJRG010000021.1 GCA_947476745.1 Acidimicrobiia bacterium
ACCGAACGAACTGCGCACGCTTTTCCGTCATCGGCTGCCGACCCGGGCGCCCGCTCGAAGCTGATCTCATGCCACCTGCTTACCTCAGGCGTAGCGACGATCCCTGGAACCCGCCGAGCACCCCTGGGGACATTCACTGAGCGCCGTCACACCTATGGTGCGCCGCGGGTGTGTGGCCAGTTGCGCCGACAGGGCGACCGGGTCCGCCGGCATCGTGTCGCCCGACTCATGCGTGACGATGGCCTTGTGGGCGCTCATGGACGGCGGAAGTGGCGGCGCGGGAACGACAAGATGGTCCCGGCGCCGGATCTGTTGCAACGTGACTTCACCGCCGCCAAATCCGATCTGCGTTGGGTCGCGGACATCAGCGAGTTCCGCTGCACCGACGGCAAGCTGTTTCTGGCCGGGATCCGTGACCTCCACGATCACACCTTTGTTGGCTGGTCGATGGGCGAGCGTTAGACCACCGATCTGGTTGTCGCCGCCCTGGTGATGGCGCTCGGGAGGCGTGAGCCGAGCGATCAGCTGCTGCACCACGCGGACCACGGGTGCCAATACACATCCATCGAGTTCACCAACCGGCTCGCCGATTGGGGGGGTGACCAGCAGCTACGGCAGCGTCGGCGATTGCTTCGACAATGCTGCCATGGAGGCGTTCTGGGCGACGCTCAAGAAGGAGCTCCGTCACATCCACGGCCCCTCGAGCAGTTCACCCGCAGCGAGCTCCGCACGATCCTGTTCGACTACATTGAAGTGATCTACAACCGCTCACGCCACCAGCAAGGACTCGACGACAGAACCCCCGCCGAGACCTACGCTGCCAGCCGAGCAGCCTGATCCGTCACAACAGTGTGTCCACGAACTCGTGGCAACTCCACTGCGACGATGCCAGCGACGAGGTGTCTCCACATCCTTCCGCTGCCCGCTATGCCGAAAGCACTACCACGGCCTTCGCGCCCGATATCCCGTCTTTGCGCAGGATGCATCCCGATCCTTCTCACCTTGGCCCACGTTCACCGGGCCGACACGGCAGTTTGTTGGATGGTCTAGGCAGGGTAGGCCGTGACCACTGGTTGGAGGTCGGTCGAGCGAGGCTGAAGCAGCGCGCATTGCGTCTTGAGCTGGTTATCGCTCAGGTGTCGCCACGGCGTGCCCGCCGGCTGGAGCGCGGCGAGGACCATGCCAACGGATGTGTCACGGCTGTACCTGGCCCACGCTGCCGCCAGTGCCGGAGCAACATCGTCGCTTGGCCGGATGGACGACGTGCGGTCATGGTTGCTGCACATGGTGTCGAGTAGGTCGAGGCATCGGTCGTTGCGAAGGTCGGCCATCGGGCCGTTCCCGGCGAGGCTCTCGATCACCTTGCCGTAGCTGCCAGCGTCTACGGCGGCGAGGCTGAGCATCGACACCAACACGCCGCGCCACTTGCCGAGGCCCTGCTTCACGCCCTTGTGGACGGGGCGGAAGGAGGGCTGCTCGGGCATGGGCACTGCCGCCACCTTGTTGCTGCACAACAGGGCGAGGACTTCTGCTTCGGTGCGGCCCCGTTCGGCGCACCACAGATGGGGGCTGCCGGCCCAGCCGGAGTCGCGTGTGATCTCGGCCGACATCGCACGTTCGAGGCCTGTGACCGCTGCATCGAGTTCGTGCCAGTTCCAGCACACGATCAACCCCGAGTCAGGGTCGATCGCGAGAACCTTTCGAATTCCCCTGTGGAGCGTCAGCCGGGGCGTGTCCGCGGCATCGATGGTGAAGTTGCCTTCGAGCTCGTCGGCGACTGCACGGGCAAAGCTCATGGCTGATCCTTCAAGCGTGAAGATCGTTGATCCACGCCAGCGTGGTGAGCCGAGGCTGAGCGGCGCAGTGCCCAGCCGGCTCTTGATCCCCGCCTCTCCTGTTCAATGCCCACGACATCGACGCCCATTCTCCCGGCGGCAGTTCCCGCATACGCCCGCTCGGACTCCAGCCTGCTGACAGCGGAACGTCAAGATAGCTCACAATGGGAAGTCAAAGCCGCGCTGTCCGCGGTCCAGTTCGATAGGGTGCAGAGGCGCTGGCGTACCGCTCTGGCACGACGTCAAAAGCCACTGGTGGTCACCCGATGTTGGACTTCACTGCGATCGATTTCGAAACGGCGAAGAGCTACCGCGGCTCGCCGTGCTCGGTGAACTGTGCACGCATCGGTGCCATCGCTGAACAGGACGTCAGGAGACGGACGAACGTCTTGATCGTCGGCGCCACGAACGCCTCGGTGCTGCGGCCTGGGACGACGGTCACAGGCAAGACGCAGAAGGCCTTCGACCGGCAGGTCAAGAGCCAGGACTTCGAGGCCATGAGCGGGGATGACTTCGAGGCCTGGGTTGACCCTTTCGGTGGCGCAGCGAGCACGCCGGACCAGCTGCCGAGTCTGCGTTCGGTGGATGTTTTGCCCCCGGAACGGGTGTCGACGCCTATCCGGCGGGCGGGGTGCTGGGCAGCTTCTGGGAACCGATCAGGTCTTGTCTAATGGGACTGTGGAGGCGCTCGGAGGCAGCGACACCGACGGTGAGCCCAGTACGGGCCGCGACTGGTCGCGTACCGCCTAGTCGTGGCGCGGGTGGCGGTGGACCGTTCGCGCATCTTGGTGCGGTCACCGACCGTGTGGTGGTGATCGATACTGAGACGACCGGTGTGTACAACGCTGACCGGGTGGTCGAGGTCGCGGTCGTGACCCTGAACCTCGACGGTGTGGTGATCGACGAATGGGATTCGTTGGTTCAACCTGGCCGTGATGTCGGACCGACGTGGATCCATGGCATCACCCCTTCGATGCTGACGGGGGCCCCGTACTTCGATGAGGTGGCCGCGGAGATCGCCAAGCGACTGCATGGCGCCGTGCTGTGCGCGCACAACCTCCCGTTCGACACCCGCATGTTGCGCAACGAGTTCCTGAACCTCGGGGTCGAGCTCGATCCGGCGCAGGGCCTCGATACCTTCCGTGTAGAGCGCGCCGCGCTAGAAGTGGCGTGCGGCGTCCACGGGATCCGGCTCGAAGGTGCGCACCGGGCGATGGTGGACGCTCGGGCGACCGGGCAACTCGCCGTGCGCCTGGCCACCGACTTCAGCGAGGCCGCACCGGCCCGATTCCTGACGCCGGTGCCGGCTGCGGGTGATGCCAAACGTCTCTGCCGATCCGACGCAACGGACGGCGTCGTGGCGCCCCCGTCGTATCTCGCAAAGCTGGCTGCCGACGTCGTGCATTACCCCGACAGCTACGCGATAGCGCAGTACTTCGGGCTGCTCGACCGTGTGATGGTCGATGTCAGCCTTACCGCTGCTGACTTTGCGGGACTGCCTTTGCTCGCCGCCGAGATGGGCCTCACCCGATTGGACTGTGAACTGGCCCATCTCCGGTGGGTCGACGATCTCATTGCCGCAGCACGTGCCGACGGGGTGGCCGGCGGCGAGGAGTACGAAAGGTTGCTTCGCGCAGCTCATGTGCTTGGCGTGAAGGAGTCACGGGTTCGTGATCGCACATTGGTCGAACGCTCGACCATTGACGAGATTCTCCTTGAGCCCGGGCTCGGCGTGTGCTTCACCGGCGAGGCGGTCAACACCGACGGGGAGATGATCAAACGCCGGGAGCTCAAGGCGCTCGCCGCCGAGATGGGCTTGCACGCCGCAGGCGAGGCCACGTGCGATGTACTAATCGCAGCGGACCCTATGACGGCGTCGAGCAAAGCGGTCAGGGCGCGGACCTGGGGGATCCCGATCGTGTCGGTGGCAGACTTCTTAGCGGCCTCCGAATGTCGGGAAAGAGGGCCGCAGCGAGTGCTTTGCACGTTCACCTCGGGTTCCGCCTCGACAGCGATGCGTTGTCCCCGGTGCGACATCGTCCATGTCGGGTCGATTACCGACGGCAGCAAGGAGGCCTTCTGCGAGGCCTGCCGGCCCATCGTCCCGATCGCCCCCAGTCCCCGCAACGCCGTTTCCGCGGGCGGGGCACATGCTCGCCAGACGATCACTGAGACGGAGAACCTGGTGTGCCAGACGTGCGGTGACACCTTTACACGGGTCCGTAGAAGGGGGCGCAAGCCGAGCCGCTGCCCCCGCTGTTCTGCCGGCTGAGCCTCCGGCTCGCCGTCGGCAGCGGTCGGGCAGTGTCCAGCGGGCAAGCCCGCTTCAGTACGAGGGCCAACCGTCCCACCAACGGAACTGATGGCGCCCGGCGGGGTCGGGGTTCCATCCGGCAGGGATCGCATTCATGTGCACTCCATCTCGACGTCGATCATGGGAAAGGAGCCACTGCGGGGCAACGGCCACAGGCCCGGCCGGACGAACCACCCACCCCGATCCGGGGCGGCAGGCGACCGCTGGCGTGGCTTCGGCACGTGGGCGTCCGACCCTTCCGTCGCCACGATAGGTCGCTACCCCACCCCGTGGAGTGTTCGCGGGCGGCCGGCCCTGTAGCTTTCCGGGAGTGAGGCTGCTTGACTGGTTCCGCCGCGGGCCGCCGGTAACGGCGGCTCACCCAACGAGAAGATCAGACTCGGTCCGGGTGGAGATCACCATCGTCGAGGAGAATCAGCGCCTCCCACAGGACGCCCCGACGATCACCGCCGAGGAGACTTTCCAGGTCGCCGGCGAGAGCCATTACCAGGCTGGTCTCGCCCGGCTCACCGGCGGACCCAGCGGTGACGGCTTCCGTGACGACTGCACCGCACGCCTGCTCCCCGAGCCGTCGAATCCGCACGACCCGAACGCGGTCGCGGTGTATATCGGAGCGGAGAAGGTCGGCCATCTCGGCCGCGACGACGCAATCGAGCATCGCCCGGCGATCGATGCTGCGATCGCGGCGTACGGTGCAGCGACGGTCCGGGCGACAATCAAAGGAGGCTGGGACCGCGGTGGCGGCGACACCGGCTTCTTCGGTGTCGAATTGCAGCTCGGCGTCCGCCCGTCGGTCGCCGTGCCCGGCGACACCGCCAACCGGGGCGACGAGCCCGATGAGATGGGTGGAAACCTCCCGGCCATCGACATCTGGGGCTGACCCGCCCGCCAACTCCGGCTCTGAACCATCAAACGGGTCCCCCCAACCCGGCCCGTCGCTGCTGCGCTGCGGGCCAGGAGGAGGCCGTGCGGGTCCGTGCCGGCATGTGGATCGACCCACCGGTGGCCGACATCGCCGTGTCCTCGTACGTCATCGACTGGCCGGGCCCTCGCCGCAGGACCGGCCGGCTGGCAGCGTCACCGGGAGGTCACTAGTAGCTTTTGAACCGTTCGCTATCGGCTCGTCGGCTGGCCCGGTAGCGCTGCTGCGCTGCCAACCCGTTGGGGCGGTGGGGATGGTGGTGCCCTCGGTGCCGTGGCGGGTGGTCCGACGACGACGCCGAGCTTCCCGACGCCCGTCCGCCTCCGTGGCGACTGATCGACGGCCACGACCCGGGACCGTGGTCCGACCGGCGGGGGCGTAAACGCTCTCCGTGGCGGTGGCCCTAGGGGTCGCGTCCGCGGCCGCTCGACGGTGGGCCGGGCTGTCGCGTCCCCGAGTCGCGGCCCTCCTCGGCCGCCCCTACGGGTCGGCGAGAGAGGTCCTGTCGGGTGGCGCTCAGGACACAAATAGGACACACCACTACCGCTCAGGACACAAATAGGACACAGAATTAGCGTCCCGAGGTGACAACAGGTGACAACAGGTGTCAGATGAATGTGCAGGTCAGAGCACATTGCTGTCGTCAACCTGCTGGTCGTGGCGGTGAGCTGGCCTGTACGCGGGGTTCTGTCCTCGGGCCCGTTGCCGGGGTCCCGATGGGTGACCATCCATCTGTGCGGTCCACCTGAAGGATTCGGACGGGCCGCCCAACCTTCACTTCGACCTTGCTCCGGGTGGGGGTTACCGATCCGCCCGGGTCGCCCCGGACGCTGGTGCGCTCTTACCGCACCGTTTCACCCTTGCCTGTGCCGTCCGTCGCCGGACGGCCATCGGCGGTCTGCTCTCTGTTGCCCTGAACCGTCAGGTCGCCCCGACCTGGCTCTCGCCAGCACCCTGCCCCGTGGAGCCCCGACGTTCCTCAGCGATCTTGCGATCACCGCGGCCACCCGGCCTGCTCACCGCCACGTCTCTACGTTAGCCGCATGAACCGAACCCAACGGGACCTGCCGCTGCGGTAGCCCCGACCGGAGCGAGGGAGGACTCCGTCAACCGAGTTGCGGCCGAAACGTCACGCTCGACCACCTCGACGCCCCCGTTGGGGGCCGGGTCCGTCACGCCGGTCACGTGACGCATTCTCGAGCCAGGCCGACCGCCTAGCCGCTCGCTGGCGTCTTGCCGCCCTCGGGATCTCGTCCCGACACGCGGCGAATGGCGTCCGCCCCTGGGCTGCGCGTGGCCAGCAACCCGCCGAGGGCGCCGCACACTGCGGCAAACAGCACGTTGTAGACCAGCGCGACCAGCGAGATGTCCTGCCCGACGAACAGGCGGCGCAGCAGCGCCAGGCCCTGGAAGACCGCCACCGCCACGCCGGCGGCCGCCGCGCCGTGCCGCGCGGCAGAGCCGAAGTTGCCCCGGCCCGCCACGAAGCCGCCGAAGAAGAACCCGAACAACACCACCACGAACAGCCCGCCGCGCCACGCACCACCGGCGACATTGGCCTGGGCGATCCCCGCGACACCGCTGATGACGAGGGCGTACACGGCCCCGGCAAAGACAGAACGGGGCCGTAGTTGCCGCATCCGCCCACCGTATCGGCCGGCCCGTCGTTGTTCTGAGCCGGACCCGCCGACGAACCGGCACAGCAGACCGACCGACGGACGGGCCACCGGGGCGTCATGGTGGACAGCACCGGACCGGGGCGCAATACTCGCCGCTCGGCCCGCACCCGCGGCCCGGAGGAGACCACGATGAGCACCGAACCCGAGTCCTTCGCCGGCTGGCCTGCGGTACTGCGGGCGCTCATGGGTCGCGACGACCTCGACCGCACCACCGCCCGCGACGCCATGCGTCAGGTGCTCGCCGGTTCCGCCACCCCGGCGCAGATCGCGGCGTTCGCCGTGGCCTTGCGGATGAAGGGTGAGTCGGTCGAGGAGCTCGTCGGCCTGCTCGAGGCCATGCAGGAGGCCTCCGCCGTCGTGCCGCTCGACCCCGCCATGACGGCGATCGACACCTGCGGCACCGGCGGCGACGGCAGCCACTCCATCAACGTGTCGACCCTGGCCGCCATCGTGGTCGCCGGGGCCGGAGGACGGGTGTGCAAGCACGGCAACCGTGCCGCCTCCTCGGCGTGCGGCTCGGCCGACGTGCTCGAGGCCCTCGGCGTGGCCATCGAGATCGAACCCGAGGTCGTCGCCCGCTGCGTCGAGCAGGCCGGCATCGGGTTCTGCTTCGCCCCCCGCTTCCATGCCTCCATGCGACACGCCGGACCAACACGACGCGAGATCGGGGTGCCCACGGTGTTCAACTTCCTGGGTCCGATCGCCAACCCCGGCCGGGTACGCCGCCAGGTGGTAGGGGTGAGCGATCCAGCGATGGCCGAGCGCGTCATCGAGGTGCTCGGCCGCTCGGGCGCCGAACGGGCCATGGTCGTCTACGGCCACGACGGGCTCGACGAGCTGACCACCACGACCACCTCCACCGTGTTCGAACGCCGCGACGGCATTGTTCGCCGCTACGACGTCGACCCGGCGGCCCTGGGCTTCGCACCGGCCACAGTGGCCGACCTCGCCGGCGGTGACGCCGCCACCAACGCCGGGTTGGCCCGAGCCGTGCTCGGCGGCGCCCGAGGCGCCCACCGCGACATCGTGCTGCTGAACGCCGCCGCCGGCCTGGTGGTCGCCGGCATCGCCGAGTCCATCGCCGAGGGCGTCGAACGGGCCGCAACGGCCATCGATTCCGCCGCAGCGGCCACCGCGCTCGAGCGGATGGTCGCCGTCTCCAACCAACGGACCGGCTGAGCCGAAGCGCCGGCGGCGCCATCAACCGGTCCGGCGGTCACCTGTTCGCCTGTTCACACCGCCGGCACCGCACGAGCGCCGTCGAGCCGCCGCCGGGTTGTCGGCAGCGGCCTCCTACGATCGGCGTCGTCGTGCACGTCGCATCCACGTCCTCGCTGCGCGCCGCCCTTCTGCTGGCCCTCACCGTGGCCCGCCAAGGAGAGCGGCAGCAGCCGCCCGTCGCAGCCCCGTCGCGGCTGCGTCCCTACCTCGGTTTCGCCAAGGTTCCGTCCGCTGCGCTCGAGGCGTGCCGCCCGGTGGTCGAGGACGACGAAGCGTTCCGCCGGCGTGTGGCCGCCGCCGCCACCGTCGAGCAGGTCGGCTCGCTGGGGTTCCTGTGGCTCACCCGGCCCGAGCAGTGGGAGGCCACGGCAGCCTCGTTGCAGGCCGAGCAGGAACGCGACCGCACCCGCACCGGGATCGCCCAGCGGCTTACCGAACTCGAGCAACGCGAAGCACAGGCCCGTCAGGCCCTCGACACGCTCGACCAGGAACGCCGCGAGCTCGTCGCCTCCCTCGACGCGGCCCGACATGATGCCCTCGAACAACAACGCCGGCAGCGCGACCTGCAGAGCGCACTCGACGAGGCTCGTGACGCGCTCGGCGAAGGTGAACGCCAACGGCAGGAACTGCTCCGCCAGCTCAAGGCCGCCGAGGCCAAGGTCGCCGAGGCCGGTGCGGAACTGCGCCGGCTGCGACGCGAGCGAGACGCCCGGCCCGCCGGGCAGGCCGCAACGCCTACCGATCCCTCGCCGCCGCCGCCTCAGGACGGTCCGGCCCAAAGCCCCGATGGGCCAAGACCGGCTTCCATGGCGGCCCCGGTCGCCTCGGCGGTCGTGCCGGAACACGATGCTGAGGCCGAACGGGCCTTGCGCCGTGCCGTCGGCGACGCCACCCGGGCCGCCGCCGTGCTCACCGACTCGTTGCGCAGGGCCCGGTCCGTCCTCGGTCACGACCCGGCATTGCCGCACCCCACCGCCAGCGGCCCGATGCCCGCGACGCGCCCGACCGTCGACGACGGCCCGGTGTCCGGGCTCCCGGCAGGGCCGGCCGGAATCGTCCCCGCCCGCCCGCCCGCACCTGTCGGTGGGCGGCCTGCGACCCGGGCACCGGCCCGTCGGCCAGTTCCCATACCGCCTGGCATGTTCGACGATTCGACTGCAACTGCCGAGTACCTCGTACGCGTCAGCGGTATCCGGCTGCTGGTCGACGGGTACAACGTGGCGAAGCAAGGTTGGCCCGATCTGTCCCTTACCCTGCAGCGCCATCGCCTTCTCGATGCGTTGGTCGGCCTGCAAGCACGAACGGGAGCGCGGACCGACGTGGTCTTCGACGGGGTCGATGCCGACATCGCCCCGCACCGGGCGGTGCCCCAACGACTGCGGGTCGAGTTCACGGTGAGCGACGTCGAGGCCGACGACCGACTGCTCGAGCTGGTCGGCAAGACCCCGGCCGACCAACCGGTGGTCGTGGTGTCGAGCGATCGACGAGTCCGCGAGGGCGCCCGCCAGCGCGGCGCCAACCTGCTGCACGCCGACCAGCTGCTGGCGCTGCTGCGCTGAGCGGAGCGGGGCCCTACGGCGATGTCGGGATCGGCAGCGGCGCTGCGCCATCATGGGCGGGTGCCCGCCACCGCCGTGACCGTCGAAGACCTGCGTACGGTGGGCACCACCGCCGGCCTCGACGCCGTTGGCGTCGCCCGGGCCGAGCCGTTCGTGTCCACCCGGGCCGACCTCGAGGCCCGTCAGCAGGCCGGCCTCGCCGCCGACATGGCGTTCACCTACAAGAACCCCGAGCGCAGTACCTCGCCCCAGCTGCTGCTGCGCAACGCCGCGAGCCTGGTGGTGGGCGCCCGTAGCTACCACCGTCGCCCGCCCGCCCCGCCGTCCACCGGCGGGGATGCCGACCGTGACGAACCACTGGTCGGCAGCGTCGGACGCTACGCCTGGGAGGACCACTACGCGTCCCTACGGGCGGGACTCGACGCCGTCGCCGGTCACCTGCGCCGCCACGGTCATCGGGCCGCGGTATTCGTCGACGGCAACCACCTCGTCGACCGCGAGGCCGCCTACCGCGCCGGGCTGGGCTGGTACGGCAAGAACACCAACCTGCTGCTACCCGACCGCGGGAGCTGGTTCGTACTCGGCTCGGTGGTCACCGACGCCGAGCTGCCGGCCGACCAGCCCCAGCCCGACGGCTGCGGCAGTTGCCGTCGCTGCCTCGACAGCTGCCCCACCGGAGCCCTGCCCGCCCCGGGCGTGCTCGACGCCAACCGCTGCCTCGCGTGGCTGGCGCAACGGCCCGGTTGCTTCCCCCGCGAGTTCCGCGTCGCCCTGCACGACCGCATCTACGGCTGCGACGACTGCCAGACGGTGTGCCCGCCGAACCGGCGCGAGGAACAGCAGGTCGGGCTACGCGCCGCCACCGGCCCTGCCGAGGGGGCCTGGGTGCCGCTGCTGGCGCTGCTCGCAGCGGACGACGACGCCGTGCTGCAACGTTGGGGCCGGTGGTACCTGCACGACCGGCGCACCGTGGCGGTACGGCGCAACGCGCTGCTGGCGTTGGGCAACGTGGCATCGCCGTCCGACGAGCGGGTGGTCCGTTGCCTGCAGGACCATCTCCACCACGACGACCCGGTGCTGCGGGCCACCGCAGTGTGGTCGGCGCGACGGCTCGGGCTCGACCACCTCGCCATCCTCGCGGCGCAGGACCCCGACGCCGAGGTCCGGGCCGAGCTGGAAGGACCGGTTCCCCGCCGATGAGGCACCTGCTGCTCACCAACGACTTCCCGCCGAAGATCGGCGGCATCCAGAGCTACCTTTGGGAGCTGTGGCGCCGTCTGCCTGCGGAGGAGACCTTTGTGTCGACCACGCCCTACCGCGGGGCGGCGGCGTTCGACGCCGAACAGTCCTTCGCGGTGACCCGCAGCAGCGAGCCGGTGCTGCTGCCCAACCCGGTCCTGCTGCGGCGGGTGAACCGGCTGCTCGACGAGCTCGCCATCGACCTGGTCGTGGTCGACCCGGCGTTCCCCCTCGGGCTCATGGCACCATGGCTGTCACGGCCCTACGGCGTGGTGTTGCACGGTGCCGAGGTGACCGTCCCAGGCCGGCTTCCCGGCAGCCGGCAGGCCCTGGCCCGGGTGCTGCGCGGCGCCGAGGTGGTGATCTCCGCCGGCAACTACCCGGCCGAGGAGGCCGAACGCTGCGCCGGCGGGTCCCTCCCGCTGGTCGTGGTCCCGCCCGGGGTCGACACCAGCCGGTTCCAGCCGTTGGACGCGGCCCGTCGCTCGGCGGTCCGGCAGCGCTTCGGGCTCGACGACGACGACTTCGTGGTGGTGAGCGTGTCCCGGCTGGTGCCGCGAAAGGGCATGGACGTACTCATCCGGGCCGCAGCGCAGCTGCGCTGGCGGTACCCGGCGCTGCGGGTCCTCATCGGCGGTCGCGGCCGGGACGAGAACCGGCTGCGCCGGGAGATCCTCGGCCGAGGCGCACCGGTCGAGCTCGTCGGCTTCGTCGGCGACGACGAGCTGCCCGAGCTGTACGGCTGCGCCGATGCGTTCGCCATGCTGTGCCGCAGCCGATGGCTCGGCCTCGAACAGGAGGGCTTCGGGATCGTGTTCACCGAGGCCGCGGCGTGCGGGGTGGCGGCCCTGTCCGGTCGCAGCGGGGGAGCCCACGAGGCGGTCGAGCACGGGGTCACCGGCCTGGTCGTCGATCGCCCGGCCACTACCGAACATGTCGCAGTAGGGCTGCGCGAGCTGATGACCGACGATGCGCGGCGCACCGAGATGGGCCTGCGGGCACGGGCCCGGGCAGTCGAAGCCTTCGACTACGACCGTCTCGCCGAACGGCTGCACCAAGGCATCGTCGACACCTACGACCGGATCCGGCAGGGTGGAGGAACACACCGATGAGCGCGGCAAGGCGCAACCGACGCAGACCGGGCGGGGACGCCCCGCAGGGAACAGACCACAGTCAGGCCGAGGCGTCATCCCAGGCCGCGACGCCGTCCCGGGCCGAAGCGGGGTCGCGGCCGCGCCGTGCACCGCAGCATCGCCGCGCAGCCGACGGCCTGCCGACCGTCGCTCAGATCCTGCAGTGGACGACGCTGGGGACCGCGGTGTTCACCGTCGTGGCGTTGGCCGCGACCATCGCTCCCGACCAGCTCGGCACCGTCGTGGTGGCGGTGTCGATGGTGCTCTTCGCCGCCGGATGCGCAGCGTTCCTCACCGGGTTCTTCCGGGCGGTGTCGCGCAGCCGGGCCGACGAGATGGACCTGCCTGGCCTGTTCTTCCTGTCGGGCAGCGTCGAGCCGGCCGTTCGCCGGCGACTGCTCATCCTGCTGACGATGCAGGTGTTGGTCGGCATTGCCGCGGCGTCGAGCAGGCCATTTACCGTAGTCGCCTTCTGCACGCTCACGCCGATCTTCGCTCTCGGGATGATGGCGTTGTGCGGGGCCACCCACGGCCACTTCCCGGCGCGGCGCAGCTGAGCCGTCGGCGCCCGGCGGTCACGGTCGCCCGGCCGGAGGAAGAGGCCACAGGGCCCTAGTCGCTTCCGCCGGCACGCTCCTACGTTGCATCCACCGATCCACCGATCCACCGGAAGCACCGATCCAACGGAAGCACCGCCGAACGCGGCGAGGCGGACGCAACGAACGGAGTGGCGATGAACCGAGATGCCCGCAACGCCGGTGTCCCCAACGGCAGCGAACTCCATGACGCGGCCAACGCCGCGGCACCCATCACCCGTGCGGAGCTACACCAACTCGCCCGTCATCGGGCGGCCACGCCGACTACCTCGTGCTACCTCGACGTGGACGGTCGGCACCTCGTACGCCCCCAGGACCTCACCCGCTCGGTGGACGGCGTGCTGCGACGGGCCCGGGCACAGGCCGCCGCCGACCCGACCCGACCCGACCCGCCTCGCCGACCTCGAGCGGATCGACGGCTAGGTCCGCAACGGCGTCGACCGGACCAGCATCGGTGGCCTGGCGATCTTCGCCAACGAGGCGGCCGGGCTGTGGAAGGTCCTCGCCCTGCTGGCCAACGACTTCGACGTCTCCAACAGCTGCGACGAGGCCCACCTCGACGGGCGCGTCAACGAGTTGCACGACCGTCAGGTTCGACTGGCGACCCGTGCCGCATCCGAGGTTCAGGCCCGCAGCGGCTTCCAGCGGCTGGTCATCGGCGGGCCGGACCAGCTCGTCGCGGACGTCGAACGCCACCTGCACCCGTACCTGCGCACGATCTACCACCGACGTATCGACCTCGGTCCGGGTTCCGGCCCCGACGAGCTGCGCCGGGCGGTGGACAGCGCCGAGGCCGAAATAGCCCGGGCGCTGCAGTCCGCCGCGGTAGACCGGCTGCGCGACGTCGTGGGTCGTCCGGACGGGCGCAGCGGCGTGGCCGGCCTGGCCCCGGTGCTGCATGCCCTGGCCAACCACCGAGTCCACCGGCTGCTGGTGTCGAGCGGCTACGAGGCATGCGGATGGCGTTGCCCGGCCTGTGCGACACTGGCCACGTGCGGACCCACCTGCCCCGGCTGCGGCCAGACCATGCGCGTGGTGGACGACGTGGTCAGTGAGGCGGTGGACGCTGCGGCGGCCGAACGGGCCCGGATCGACGTGTGCGTGGGCACTGCCGACCTCGACGTGCTCGGTGGAATCGGCGCACTGTTGCGCTACTGATGACCCCGCCGGCAGACGCACCCACGAACCCGACGAACCCGCCGAACCCGCCGGGCGGACCGGGCGGACCGGGCGGACCGGGCGGACCGGGCGGACCGGGCACGGTGCACCAGCCGGGTCCGGGGCGAGCGGTCGGCTCCGGCGGCTACCACGTGGGGATCGACGTCGGCGGGACCAAGGTGCTCGCCGTGGCCACGCAGCCGGCCCGGCCCACCCACGAGCTCGCCGCAGTCGAGCACCCGACCGCGTCGGGTCCCGACGTCCTCGCCGTGGTCGGGCGCGCCTTGGCCGAGGTCCGGGCCGCGGTCGGGCCGGAGGCCGGCCCGTTGCTCGCGGTCGGCGTGGGGATGCCCGGCATGGTCACCCACACCGGGGTGTTGCGTTACGGGCCACACCTGTCCGGTGCCATCGAACTCGACATCGGAGCCCGGTTGTCCGCGGAGTACGGGGTTCCGGTGGTGGTGGACAACGACGGCAACTGTGCGGCATGGGCCGAACACCGAGTCGGGGCCGGGGCCGGCCACGACGACGTCGTCTTCGTCGGCCTCGGCACGGGGATCTCCTGCGGCATGGTGATCGGCGGCCGTCGGGTGCGCGGGGTGCACGGTTTCGCCGGCGAACCGGGACATATGACCGTCTTGCCCGACGGACCGCGCTGTGCCTGCGATCGGCTCGGCTGCTGGGAGGCCCTGGCATCGGGCACGGCCCTCGCCGAACAGGCGCGCCGGGCCGTCGCCGAGGGCCGCCTGGGTCGCGTGGTACAGCTGGCCGGGGGCGATCCGCAAGCGGTCCGCGGCGAGCACGTCACCGTGGCCCTCGCCGAGGGCGACCCGGCGACCGTGCAGCTCGCCACGGCCTTCGCCCGGTGGGTCGCGCTGGGCCTGGCGAACCTTGTCAACCTGCTCGACCCGGCGGTGATCGCCCTGGGCGGATCCGTCGTCGACGCCCGGGCTCCGTGGATGACGCTGATCGGCCGGGCCTACGACGACGCCGTCCTGGCCGGAGCGCTGCGACCGTCCACCTCGCTGGTCGCGGCCACCGCGGGACGGCGGGCCGGTGCGATCGGGGCGGCACTGTTGGCGGCGGAATCAGTGCCGGACCTCCGCCGCCCCGCCGTATAGCCTGACGTCATGGAGTTCCGCCGGATCAACTCGCTGCCGCCGTACGTCTTCGCCATGATCAACACCCTCAAGGCGGAGGCTCGCCGCACCGGCGCCGACGTGATCGACTTCGGCTTCGGCAACCCCGATCTGCCCTCGCCAGACACCGCGGTGAACAAGCTCATCGAGTCGGTGCAGAACAGTCGCAACCACCGCTACTCGCTGTCCAAGGGCATCCCGAACCTCCGCCTCGCCGTGGCCAACATGTACGAGCGGCGTTTCGGTGTGCAGCTCGACCCCGAGACCGAGGTCATCAACACCATCGGGGCCAAGGAGGGTCTGACCCACCTGATGTGGACCCTGCTCCAGCCGGGCGACACCTGCCTGGTGCCCTCGCCCAGCTACCCCATCCACATCTGGGGCCCGATCTTCGCGGGGGCCACGATCCGCGAGGTGCCCATCGGCACCGGCGAGGACTTCTTCGAGTCGATGAAGGCCAACTGGGAGTACTCCTGGCCCAAGCCGCGCGTGGCGGTCATGAGCTTCCCCCACAACCCCACCACCACCTGCGTCGATCTCGACTTCATGCAGAAGGTCGTCGATTTCGCCCGCGAGCGCGACATGATCATCGTGCACGACAACGCCTACGCCGACATCGGCTTCGACGGCTACGACCCGCCGTCGATCCTGCAGGTCCCCGGCGCCAAGGACGTGGCGGTCGAGCTCTACTCGATGACCAAGAGCTACTCCATGGCCGGCTGGCGGGTCGCCTTCCTGGTCGGCAATGCCGAGATCGTCGCAGCTTTGGCCAAGCTCAAGAGCTACCTCGACTACGGCACCTTCCAACCGGTACAGATCGCCGCCACGGTGACCCTCAACGAGGAACCCGAGTACCCGAAGTTGGCACGCGACATCTACGAGACCCGGCGCAACGTGCTGTGCGAGGGCCTCAACCGCATCGGCTGGGAGGTCACCCCGCCCCGCGGCACGATGTTCGTCTGGGCCCCCATCCCTGAGCCGTACAAGGACCTCGGGTCCCTCGAGTTCGCCAGCTACCTGGTGAAGGAGGCCGGTGTCGCCACCTCACCCGGCATCGGGTTCGGGCCCGGCGGCAACGGGCACGTGCGCTTCGCCCTCATCGAGAACGAGGAGCGCAGCCGCCAGGCCATCCGGAATCTACGCAAGGCCCTGGTGAAGCTGGGCTGAGCCTGGCACGGGCGGTCCTCCGCTGCCTCCGCGATCGCCTCGACCCAGGGTCGCCGCAACGGCAACGAGCCGTTCTCGGCGGCGAAACATGCCGTTCACCGGCAATCCGTACCGTGGGTCCATGAACAGCGCAACGTTCGTGGTGCGAGTCTTGCTTCCTGACCGGCCGGGCGCGTTGGGGCAGGTGGCCAGCCGGATCGGCGCAGTGCGCGGCGACGTTGCCGCCATCGAGATCCTCGAACGTGGTGGCGGTCGAGCCATCGACGAGCTGGTCGTCGAACTGCCCGATGCGGGCCTCATCGGTGCACTGGTCCGTGAGATCAACGAAGTCGAGGGCGTGGACGTCGAGGAGGTCCGCCGGGTCGAGGGCGGACACATCGACCCGTGGGTCGACGCCCTCGACACCGCCGCGCAGCTCGTCGGGGCGCCGTCCACCGACGAGCTGTTCGAGGCGCTCGCCGACCGCACCTACCGGGCGCTCGGCGCCGACTGGGTCGCGGTCCTCAGCCTGGACAGCGAGGGTGTCCTGGTGTCCCGGGGATCGGCGCCGTCAGCATCGTGGCTGGCGGCGTTCCTCCGGGGCAGTTGTCTGTCGGCGCGTGAACCCGGCCAGATTCTCGCTCCGGACGTGACGTGGGCCCCGTTGACCTCGGCTCGAGTGGCCCTGCTGTTGGGCCGGGACGGCTCGGCATTCCGGGCCAAGGAACGCCATCAGGTCGCTGCGCTGGCCCGTATCGCGGACGCCTGGTCCCGGGGCATGCAGACGGTCAACCGGCTCTCGGCCCGTCTGGCGCATCCGTCTCTTCGATTGCCCAGCGACGAGATCGCTCGAGCGCTCGACGCCAGGATCTGAACGCCGCATCCCCGACGGCGCGATCGGGTTCCGGCTCGAAGGTTCGCTCGGCCTGCCAGGTCACGGCGAGCTCGGCGGTGCTCGACCACAGGCCGACGCCGAGCCCGGCGAGGCCGGCCGCACCGAGGACCGTGGTCTCGGTACGGACCGGCCGGGTGACCGCCACGCCGAGCTGATCGGCCTGCAGCTGCAGCAGTAGGTCCATGACGGCGGCGCCGCCGTCGACGCGCAGCTCGCGCAGCGGACAGCCCGACGATGCGGTCATCGCCTCGACGACGTCGCGGGTCTGGAACACCATCGCATCCACCGTGGCCCGGGCCAGTTCGCCCCGGCCGCTGCCGCGGGTGAGGCCGACGATGGTGCCGCGGGCGTAGGGGTCCCACCAGGGCGAGCCGAGGCCGGTGAACGCCGGCACCAGGTAGACCCCGCCGCTGTCGGGCACCGAACGGGCCAGCGGTTCGAGCTCGGCGGCGTGTTCGATGATGCCGAGGCCGTCGCGCAACCACTGCACGGCGGCACCGGTGACGAAGATGGCCCCTTCGTACGCGTAGGTGGTGGTCCCATCGGCCAAGGTCCAAGCAACGGTACCGAGCAGGCCGTCGACCACCGCCGGCGCGGTGTTGCCGACGTTCATCAGCACGAAGCTCCCCGTGCCGTAGGTGTTCTTCGCCATGCCCACCTCGAAGCAGGCCTGGCCGAACAGGGCGGCCTGCTGATCGCCGGCGATGCCGGCGATCGGGATTCCGGCCGGTAGGGGACTGGCCCCTGCCTCGGTATGACCGCAGACCCCGCTCGAGGGCACCACGGTGGGCAGCGCAGCGAGCGGTATCTGCAGCAGCTCGGCGAGTTCCGGTGACCACGCCAACCGGTTGATGTCGAACAGCAGCGTCCGCGACGCGTTGGAGGTGTCCGTCACGAAGGAACGGCCGCCGGTCAGCTTCCAGATCAGCCAACTGTCGACAGTGCCCACCGCGAGGTCGGGGTCGTCACGGTCGAGCACGCCGTTGGCGAACCACCAGTGCAACTTGGTGCCGCTGAAGTACGGGTCGACGACCAAGCCGGTCAGCGACCGAACCAGCGGCACGTGGCCGTCGGCTTCCAGGGCATCGCAATACGGCGCGGTACGGCGGTCCTGCCAGACAATGGCGGGGGCGAGGGTCCGGCCGGTGGAACGCGACCACGCAACGACGGTCTCGCGTTGGTTGGTGATGCCGATGGCGGCCAGGGCCAGATCCCGGCCCTCCAAGACCGCAGCGAGGGTGGCCGACACGGCATGCCAGATCTCCTCGGCGTCGTGCTCGACCCAGCCGGGCCGGGGGAAGTACTGGGGGAACTCACGGTAGGCGCTGCCCAGGGTCGCTCCGGCGTGGTCGACCAGGAAGCTGCGGACCCCGGTCGTTCCCGCGTCGATGGCGAGGACCGCAGCGTTGCGGGTCTCCGACGTCATGGTGTCGCACGGTACTCCGTGGGCCCGTGCGGCCCGCTTCGGCTCCGGACCAGCGCTGCGACGCTCCGCTGCGGGCCCCGTCCTAGGCTCGACGCCATGCGGGTCTGTATCCTCACCGGCGGCGGCGACTGTCCTGGCCTCAACGCGGTGATCCGGGCGGTGGTCCGCAAGGGGGAGAAGCACTACGGCGACGAGCTGCTCGGCTCCCTCGACGGGTACCGGGGCCTCATCGACGGTGAGACGGTCACCCTCGACGTCGAGTCCATGCGGGGGACCCTGCCCCGTGGGGGCACCGTGCTCGGGACATCGCGGATCCAACCCTACGGAGTGCCCGAAGGACTCGAGCGGTTCCGTCGCAGCGTGGACAGCCTCGGCATCGACGCCCTCATCGTCATCGGGGGCGAAGGCACCCTGGCCTGCGCCGAGGCACTGTGTCGCGACGGGTTCCGGGTGGTCGGAGTACCCAAGACGATCGACAATGACATCGGCGGGACCGAGCTGACCTTCGGGTTCGACACCGCGGTACAGATCGCGGTGGAGGCCATCGACCGGCTGCACACCACCGCCGAGAGCCATGACCGGGTGATCGTCGTCGAGGTCATGGGCCGTCACGTCGGCCACATCGCCACCTGGGCCGGCATCGCCGCCGGGGCGACCATCACCCTGATCCCCGAAGAACCCTTCGACATCGATGCGGTCTGCGGCGCACTCGTGCGCCGCCATGAACGGGGCCGGTACGCCTCCATCGTCGTCGTCGCCGAAGGGGCCGTTCCCCGGCCCGGCACCATCGAGCTGCCCGAGAAGGTCTACGACGCATTCGGCCACGTCCGGCTCGGCGGTATCGCCACCCGGGTGGCCGACGAGATCGAGCGGCGCACCGGTTACGAGACCCGCGTCACCACGCTCGGCCATGTGCAGCGTGGCGGCACACCCACGGCGTTCGACCGGGTCCTGTCCACCCGGTTCGGCCTCGAGGCCATCGACGCGGTCCACGACGGTGCCTGGGGCGAGATGGTGGCCCTACGGGCCGGCGACATCGTGCGAGTCCCGCTCCGCGAGGCCGTCGCCAACCTCAAGTTCGTCGATCCCCGCCTGTGGGACGACGCCTCGCAGTTTTTCGCCTGAGCGCTCAACACCCCGCCCGCTGCAAAACGGCCCGCGCCCACAGCGGGCGCCCACAGCGGGCGCCCACAGCGGGCGCCCACAGCGGGCGCCCACCGGTTCAGCCGCCCGTCGTCGCCGTGACCGTGCCCACCACGGCCTGGGCGCCCTGCAACGCTGCGTAGTCCGCGGCTCCGACCACCGCCAACATCGGTTGTTCGGGGTCGCCGGTCGGAACGAAGCGTTCACGGTTGCCCACGGTGAAGCGAACCAAGCTCACGGGCGGTGCGCCGCTCGCAGGCCGATAGGCGGTGATCGTCAGCACGATCTGTCCGATGGCCAGCCGCTGGGCTGCACCGGTGGGGAATCGGTCGAAGAACTCGGGTCCGACGTCCACCACCGCGACCCGGCCGATCGGGTCGGGCCGGGCCGGGCCGTGACCCTGGGGTTCGACGGTGCGTTCGACGGCGCGCAGCTCGTCGCCGGGAACCTGGTTGACGAGACGCCCACTGCGTTCCTCCGGGGTCACCCCGCCCGCCATCAGGTTGCCGACCACGGTTGAGAGGTTGACCGGATCGGGGATGGACCGCTGGCGCGGGACCAGGCGCCGCTCACCGCTGGGGAGCGCCTCGACGAGATAGACCGTCACCGGCCGAAGGTCGAGGCGGCGGTCGAACACCGGGGCGTCACGGGGCGCGTCACCGGCGAGGTCGTAGGGGACCGCCTCCGGATCGATCACCCGGGCACGATCTTCCTGCGCCAAGCCACACCCGGCCGTGGCGATGGCGATGGCGAGCAGTGCACCCAGCACGATCCCGGCACGCAACGGGCGGCGTCGCAGACGGGCCGGACGTCCGGCTCCGGTCGGGTGCTGCGCTGCGCTGGGTGCTCGGTCGGGTCGCCCCGGAGAGGTTGCGGTCACTGGTCCGACCCGATCCCTGCGGCCTCGAAGTCCTCCTCGGTGTCGTAGATCGACACCGGGTTGGCCGGCAGATACACCACGAACGCGGCTCCTGGCGCGCCGTCGGGACGGTCCTGGACCCGTACCGACCCTCCGTGGAGGTGTACGTGTTCGGACACCAGCGCCAGGCCGAGCCCGCTGCCCTGGTCGCTGCCCCGGTTGCCTGCGGTCGCCCCGCGGGCAAAGCGATCGAAGATGCGGGCACGATCGGTCGGCGGTACGCCTGGGCCACGGTCGAGCACGGCCAGTTCCACCCCGCCCTCGACCCGATGAACGGTGAACTCGGCGACGCCACCGGCGTACTTCTGGGCGTTGACCGCCAGGTTGGACAGCACCTGGACCAGGCGTCGCTTGTCCGCCATGATCACGGCTTCCTCGAGATCTGCGTCGATGGTCACAGCGACCGTGCCAGGGCAGGTCAGCCGGGCTGCCTGACGGACGAACTCCCCGAGAACCAGGGGGCTGCCTTGCAGACGCTGGGCCCCGGCGTCGAACCGGGAGATCTCCAGCAGGTCACCGATGAGCTGCTGGAACCGCTCGAACTCCTCGCCGAGTAACAACACGGCCTGCTGGGCGGGCTCGGGCAGCTCCTGGTCGTAGCGCTGCAGCACCCCGATGGAGTTGGTGAGGGTGGTGAGCGGCGAACGCAGCTCGTGGCTGACGTCGGAGGCGAAGCGCCCGTCGCGGTCGATGCGTTCCTGCAGCGCCTGCACCGTGTGGTTGAAGGTGCTGACCAGCGGCGCGAGGTCCGGGTCGCGGGTGGCGGGGAGCTTGGTGTCGAAGGACAGGTTCGCCAGGGCGTGAACCGCGTCGTTCACCTCGACCAGTGGCGCCAGCACCCGCCTGGCCACCCAGCGGCCGGTGAAGGCACCCGCCACGGTGGCGGTCACCCCCATGACGGCAAGCACCAGGGCCAGATGTCGCAGCGACTGCTCGATGTCCGCGAGGCTCGTGACCTCGTAGTACTCCGCCCACCCCGCCGCCCCGAGGACCGGTGACGCCGATCCCCTCGACGTCGCGTCGGCGACGGCGATACGCAACGGTATCCCGATGACCAGCACGGGAACCCCTTTGAGGCGCACCCGCTGCAGCCCGGTACGGTGGTCGGCAACCACCTCGGTGAGGTCGGCGGGAAGATCGAGCTGGGGGTTGAACGAGCCGTCGATGAAGCTCGACCCGGTGTGGTGCACGATGCCGCCGTAGCGCAGGACGACGACGCCGTCGGCTGGACTGCGCTGTAGGACATCAGCAGATACCCGCCCGGCGAGGGCGCCCCGGTCCGCAGCATCGAGGAGTTGTTCGCGCACCAGGCGGGCGTCGGTGAATGCCAGGTGCCGGGCCACCGCCTCGCGCCGCTCCACCACACTGTTCTGAACCAGGAGGTACGTGGCCAGGCTGATGACCAATGCCAGGACCGCGGCGAGCGCGACGAACGACGCGATGACCCGCGTCCTCAGTCCGATCTGCCGTTGTGGTGCCGCCACGCCTCGACCTGCCGTACGCAGCCGACCACCGACCGTGGACCATCCCCGACCGGCTCGACCACCGGCCCGGCGGTGCGCCTGCGCCATCCCATTCTGACCGTTGAACGCCGTTCAGCCCGGTCGGAGACGGTCAGATCTGCAGCTTGTAACCCAATCCACGCACGGTGACCACGTGGCGTGGGTTCGCCGGGTCCTGCTCGATCTTGGTCCGCAACCGGCGGATGTGCACGTCGACCAGTCGGCCGTCACCGAAGTAGCCATAGCCCCACACCCGTTCGAGCAGCACCTCTCGGCTGAAGACGCGGCCGGGGTTGTTGGCCAACTCGCACAACAGCTTGAACTCGGTGCGGGTCAGGTGCACCTCGACCCCCGACACGGTCACCACGCCCTCGTCCTGGTGGATCTCGAGGTCGCCGAAGCGCAGGTGAGACAGGGCGGGCTCTGCCGCTCGGGTGCGGCGCAGCAGGGCCCGGATCCGTGCTGACAGCTCCTTCGGGGCGAACGGCTTGGTCAGGTAGTCGTCGGCGCCGGCCTCGAGCCCGGCCACGATGTCGTGGGTGTCATCACGGGCGGTGACCATGATGATGGGCACGTCGGAGACCTTGCGGATCGCGCGGCACACCTCGAACCCGTCCACCCCGGGCAGCATGATGTCGATCAGCACGACGTCGGTCGGGGCCCGGCTGAAGACCTCCATGGCCCGTTCGCCGTTCTCGGACTCCTCGACGGTCCAGCCCTCGCCCTCCAGGGCAAGCTTCACCGACGCCCGGATTCGTTCATCGTCCTCGACGGTCAGGATGCGGGTCGCCACGCGCCTATGGTGCCCCATGTGACCCGGCGGATGCCGTGATGGCGCGGTGAATATGCCGAGAGTTCGCCGTCAGGCGCTGCAGGTGTCGAGCAGGTCGCGCAAGGATCGGTACAGCCCGGGGTTCACCGCCAGCACGCCGGCGGGCGACGGTGCACCACCCGTGAAATCGGTGACCACCGCACCGGCCTCCGCCGCGATCAGGGCTCCTGCGGCCCAGTCCCAGGGTCGCAGCCCACTCTCGAAGTAGCCGTCCACGCGGCCACAGGCCACCGAGCACAGGTCGACCGACGCGGCCCCCATGCGCCGAATGTCGCGGATCTGCGGAAGGAGCCGGCCGACGACCTGGCCTTGGGCGGCGCGCCGCCCGGCGTCGTAGGAGAAGCCCGTGGCAACCAACGCGGTGGCTGGTTCCGACTCCGAGGAGGCGGAGACGGCCTCCCCGTTGCAACGGGCGCCGCCGCCGAGCAGGGCCTCGAAGGTCTCGGCCAACGACGGGATGGCCACCACCCCGGCCACGACCGTCCCGTCGATCTCGGCCGCGATCGACACGGCGAAGTACGGGACCCGGTACACGAAGTTGGTCGTACCGTCGATGGGGTCGACCACCCAACGCACCCTGGAACGGCCCGTACGGGTGGTGCCCTCCTCGCCGAGCAAGCCGTCGTCCGGCCGGGCTTCGAGCAACCTGCCGGCGACCAGGGCCTCGACGGCATGGTCGATCTCGGTGACGAGGTCGGTGGCGTTCGACTTGCTCGTGATCGTCAGGTCGGTGCGGGCCACGGACGAACGGATCAGCGTGGCCGCCTCGGAGGCCACCTCGAGCGCGAGCCCGAGCAACGACACAGGCCGGTCATCGATCACGCCGCCGCCCTCCCGCGCGCCATTCGCCCATCGCCCGCAGGGTGAGCACCGCCACGACCGCCACACCGACTGCGCCGAGCAGGGCACCACCCAGCCCGACCCCTGCCGCCGCGGCCGAGCACTCGTGGTTACAAGAAAGGTCCACCACGCCGAAGCCGATCAAACCGCCGCACAGACCACCGACGAGCACGGCGACGAAGGCGAGAATGCGGGCCCCGAGCGGGGGCAGCGCCGAGGCGGGAGAGTCCGACGGGTCCATCCCTCCTCATTGAACCCGGCCGGGCGGTCGCAGGCCAAGCTGCGATGATTCGGGCCAGTCGACCCATCGAGGGGCTCAAGTTCCGGGGAGCATCGGCCGATCCCTCAACGGTGATGACCGTGACGGGACTCGACACCCTCACCCTGGTCCCCCCGATGCGACTCGGCCGACTGCTGGTCGAACGTCGTCGCACACGGGGCTTGGACCTGGTGACGCTGGCCCGCCGCACCGGGGGTCGCTACGACGCCACGGTCCTCACCGCCATCGAGGCGGGCCGACTGGCACTCGGCGACGAGGACCTCGGGCACGTCAGCGACCTCTACGGCCTGCGCGCCGAGCCGGCCGTACGGCCCCGCCGCACCCGGCTCGCCATCGACGTCGAGGACGCCGTCACCGACGAACATGTCCATCTGACCCACCGGACCGGCAGCGACCCCGACGAGGTCCTCATCCGCTATCTCGGTCTCATCGTGGCGTTGCGGGCTGCAGTGCCCGGCCACCCGGTGATGCTGCGCGTCGAGGACCTGATCGTTCTCGCCGATGCCCTTTGGCTGGAGCCCGACGAGGTCGAGGCCCGGCTGACGGTGCTCATGACCAACCCCCGCAACCGGTTGGGACGACGGGCCCAGCGATTGAGCCGCCGGACCGTGATCCCGGCGGCGGGGATCCTGGTGGCCGCCACCGAGGAAGGTCTCCTCGTCCTCGACCCGCAACCGCAGGGGCCCGGCCCGGGGATGGCCGTAGGTCCCGATCACCGCGGCACCACCGTTATCGCCCTCGCCCGGCGCGACGTCCCCACCGTTGGGGTGTTCGCCGCCCGCAGCGCCTGACCGCGACCGGTTCTGCACCCGCAGAGGTCATCGAGCCACGCCCTGCGCTGCGTGCAGGGTCAACGCCTGCTAGAACGACGCCATGCGTCGTATCGCCATCCTCGCCGTGCTCCTGACCGGTCTCGCCGCCTGTGGCGGATCCACCGATTCGCAGAAGTCCGAACCCACCACCACCGCCAAGGGCTCGACCCAGATCGCCAACCCGGCCTCGCAGTACTGCGCGTCCCAGGGCGGCAAGGTCGACATCGTCAACGAGACCAGCGGCCAGGTCGGCTACTGCGTCCTACCCAACGGCACCCGCGTCGACGAGTGGCAGTACTACAACGCTGCGATGGCCAGCACCACCGCCAAGAAGTGACCGGGTCCGTGCCCGGGCCGGCCACCCTGGCCGGGGCACGGCCGTGTCCCGGCCGATCACCGCGTTCCGAGCGCCGGTCCGCCGGCCTCGGCTGCGTTCAGGCCCGCCTGAGCTCGACGGCGCACCCGCCGGTCGCCGTGAGCAGGGCCTGGGGCGACAGGGCGAACACGGTGTGGGCCGTACCACCGGCCGCCCAGACCTCGGCGTGCTGCAGCAACTCGGGATCGACGAAGGTCGGCAGGGACTGACGGTGGCCGAATGGGGGCACGCCCCCGATGGCAAAGCCCGTGGCCTCCCGCACCTGGTCGGCATCGGCACGTTTCGTCCGTGCCCCACCGGCCGCTGCGGCGGTACGGACCACCAGGGAATTCGGGTGCTCGGGCGGTCCGTCCGTGGGCGCTGCGGCGTCGGGCTCCATGGGGTGAAGCCTGTCCCAGCACCGAGCGCTCGGGCGACCGTCGAGGGCACGTTCGGCCAGCGCCGGCGGGCCGGGCACGCGTAGGCTGACGGTATGCGCCGTTGGACGGTCGGGGGAGCACTGGTGGTCGGGCCGGAGGGTCTCCTCCTCGTGGCCAACAAACGTCGCAACGGCAACATCGACTGGAGCACCCCGGGCGGCGTCATCGACGAGGGCGAGTCACTTCTCGAAGGTCTGACCCGGGAGGTCGAGGAGGAGACCGGGCTCGTCGTGCACGACTGGCTCGGGCCCGTCTACCACGTCGAGGCGGTGGCCGCCGGCCTCGGTTGGCACCTGCGGGTCGAGGCCCATGTGGCGATGGTCTACGACGGGGAGCTGCGTATCGACGACCCCGACGGCATCGTGGTCGACGCACGGTTCGTGCCCTGGACCGACTGCGCGCTGCACCTCGAAGGGGCGCCGCGCTGGGTCCACGAGCCACTGCTCGACTGGGTGCAACACCGCTGGGAGGACCAGCGCCACTTCGGCTACCGGGTCGACGGGACCGAGCAACGGGCGCTGAGCGTCGTTCGCCTGTGAACCGTGCGGATGTCGCGGCCGGCCATTGGCCGTCGGCGATCCTGCATGTCGACATGGATGCCTTCTACGTCGCAGTGGAGGTTCGCCGCGACCCTTCGCTGGTGGGTCGGCCCGTCGTGGTCGGCGGTTCCGGCAACCGTGGCGTGGTCGCGGCGGCCAGCTACGAGGCCCGGGCCTACGGGGTGCGCTCGGCGATGCCTTCGGTGCGGGCACGACGGCTGTGCCCACAGGCGCTGTTCCTGCCCGGCGACCACGCGGCCTACGTCGCGGCGAGCCGTCGGATCATGGCGATCTTCGCCGAGTTCACCCCGCTGGTCGAGCCGCTCTCGCTCGACGAGGCGTTCCTCGACGTGACCGGGGCCCAACGCCGGCTCGGTGCACCCGCGGCAATGGCCACCGAGCTGCGCCGCCGGGTGGCCGCCGAGGAACTGCTGCCGTGCTCGGTCGGGGTGGCGAGCACCAAGTTCTTGGCCAAACTGGGGTCCGAGGCGGCCAAACCGTCACCCTCCCCGCAGGGTGCGGTGCCCGGTCGCGGCGTGTGGGTGGTCGAGCCGGGCAAGGAGCTGGCCTTCCTGCACCCGCTGCCGGTGAAGGCCCTGTGGGGGGTCGGGCCGGCGACGTTGTCCCGCCTGGAACGGCTCGGGGTCCGCACCGTCGGGGACCTCGCCGCCCTGCCGGTCGCCGCGGTGGTCGGGGCCGTCGGAGACGCTGCTGGGCGGCACCTGCACCAACTGGCCCACAATCACGACCCGCGCCCGGTCGAGGCCGACCGTGAGGTCAAGTCGATCGGACACGAGGAGACCTTCCCGGTCGACCGGACCGACCGGGCCGACCTCGACCGGGAGTTGCTCCGCCTCGCGGATGCCGTGGCCAGACGGCTGCGGGTGGCAGGCGTCGCCGGGCACACCGTCATCCTGAAGGTGCGCTACGGCGACTTCACGACCCTCACCCGGTCTCGACGGCTCGCCGAACCGGTCGACGCCGGCCTCGAGCTCGCTCGGGCTGCGCAACGGCTGTTCGACAAGATCGACCTCGGCCCGGGCGTCCGCCTGCTCGGGGTGAGCGTCAGCGGGCTCGCCCCGCTGCAGGCCCGGCAACTGAGCCTGGATCTGGACACGTCGGGGACCGACGACGGCCGGGCTGCCCCAGATGCACCGAGAGCCGGTGGCGCCCTCGTCACGGGCGTGTCCACGGGCCTGCGGCTGGGCCATGCCGAATCCTGGCAGGACGCCAACGACACCGTCGAGGCGATTCGACGTCGATTCGGTGCGGCGGCGATCGGCCCCGCCGCCCTCGCCACCCCGGGAGGGCTACAGGTCTTCGAACGCGACGCACAGTCGTGGGGACCCACCGGGCCGGGCGAGCGACCCGCACCGCAGCCAGCGCAGGATCCGTCGCCGGACTCGCACGAACCCCCGGGCCTGCCTGTTGCGGAGCAGTCGCAGACCCGACGGCCCGGATAAGCTGCAAGAGAGTTCCGACCCTCTCGGATCGAGTTCCGACCCTTTCGGATCGGTCGGCCTTCAGCTACGTTCATATCGATGTCGATCTCGAGGAGGGTCGGAATGCCGCTTTCGGAGCATGAGCAACGGATTCTCCAGGAGATCGAGGCGCGGCTCTACGAGAGCGATCCGGCGCTCGCCCGTGAGGTGAGCACGACCACCCTCTACAGCCACGCCTTCCGCAACATCAAGTGGGCTGCGATCGGGTTCGTGATCGGCACGGTGGCCATGGTGGCCTCACTGTCCACCCACTGGGCAATCGCCTTCGTAGGGTTCCTGGGCATGCTCCTTTGTGCGCTGGCCATCGAGCGCAACGCCCGCAAGATGGGCCGGGCCGGTTGGCAGCAGCTCACCGGGGCGCAACAACGTGATGGCGTGCGATCCATCCTCGGCTCCACCGGCCAGAAGATGCGCGACCGCTTCCAGAAGAACGTCGAGGAATGAGCACCCTCACCGTCGGCGCCGCCCGTATGGCAGCGTCGCAACCAGGCACCACCGGTTGAGCCGTTCAGGCCCGTCGGCCTGACCTCGTTCGCCCCGGGTCTTCCGGCTCGCGACTGCCGTATCGGCGCAGCCGCTGCCAGTCCGCCTGCCAGCGTTCGGTGACGGTACTTCGTTCGCAGGCCCCCACGGTGACGGCGTCGGCGAGCCGGGCGGCCTGCTGTGCCTGACGGGCATCGGTACCGTCGGGGGAGTAGCGGGCGACGGTGATGAGCTCGGCCAGTGCCGCCACCGGCAGTCCGTCCCCGAAACGGTGACGGACCCGCTCGGCCAGTTCGGGTGCGGTCTCGCCGATGTCGGGCCGGATACCGAGCCAGGTGAGGGACTCGACGGCCTCGAGCCACGCCACCTGCACGCGATCAGCGTCGTTGTGGCAACGTCGGCGTCGCCGTTGCCGGCGCAGTGGCCGCCACGCAGCGGGACCGAACAGAACCGCGGAGAGCACCGCCAGAACGACGAGCAGCAGACCCAGAACCCCACCGGCGATCACGCCTGCGTCACCGGCGGAAGGCCCCGTGCCGTTCCCCACCTCCGTGATCGGGCTGGTCGGAACCTCCGGTGGCGGGACCGGCGTCGAGTCGGACGTGGCGTTCAGCGGGGTCACCGCGGTCGAGGAGGTCGCCGACGCCGACGGCAGGGAGAGGCTGTCCTGCTGTTCCTCGGTGTTGGTGTACGGCGCGTTCGGAGCACCCCGGCCGGGAGTCGGCTCGAAGAGCACCCAACCCGCTCCCGGTAGGTAGACCTCCGGCCAGGCGTGGGCATGACGTCCTCGTACGACGGTGGTGGTGGGCTTACCGGCGACGGGATCACCGGACGTGAAGCCGACGGCAACCCGGGCCGCGAGCCCGACGGAGCGCGCCATGGCGGCATAGGTGCCCGCGAACTGCTCGCAGTAGCCAGCACGTGCCGGGGAGAACAGGAAATCCTCGATCGAGTTGATGTCCTGCCCGCCGGGCACGTTGGTGGAGTAGGTGAAGTTTCGACGGAAGTACTCCTGCAGGGCGAGCGCTGCGTCGTAGGCGGTGGGAGCACCGGCGGTGATGTCCGATGCCAGCGACTCCACCCGCTCGGGAAAGGCCCGGGGTAGGCGGAGGTACTGCTGCTGGATCTCGGCAGGGACGGTTCCCTTGGCTGCGCGCAACTGCTGGGCGCTGAGGTTCGTGAGGGCCGAGTTCACCGTGTAGTCGAGGCCGTCGGAGGTCTCACCGTCGGCGATAAGCGTCGAGGTGGTGGCGTCCCACCGGACCGCACCGTCGGTTCCGGTGATCATGCGGGCCTCGTAGGCTGCGGGCAGCCAGATCTGATCGAGCGCGGCGATCTCGTAATGCTGATCGACCGATCGGAACGTGCCGCTACGCGTCTCCGTCCGGGGCAGCTCGCCACTGACCTTCTGGAAGGGCTTGGAGGCGCGCCAGCTGCGCCCGTCGAACTCGTCGAGCGCCGTGAGCCGCCAGTACGCGTGTTCCGGGCTGTCCACGGTGAACATCACCTGCTCGCGTTGGTCGACGAGCCGCTGGCGGATGTCGACCAGCGGCGACCGTGTACTGCGCGTGTCCCGACCACCGCCGAGATCGCGCACGTCGAGCAGGCCACCGTCTCCCGACCGGGGCAGGAACGGCCCCGTCGCAGCTGCCAGCACGACCGCCGCCACGATAAGCGTCGCCCCGGTCCGCAGCTGCCCACGGGTGCCCCGAGCGGCATGGCCGCGCACCCACGTCGAGCCGGTCTGCAGCCGGGAGGCTCGCTGCACCAGCAGGAAGGTGAGTGCGGCCAGGAAGAACAGCACGGTGCTCGGCAGGCGCGCCTCGTCCGCACCGAGCAGCGAGGCGAACACGAACAGCGACCCGGCCGGGACGACGGCCTCCACCGAGGCGCGTAGACGGAACGCCGCCCAGTCCGCGAGGAACCCCGCCACCCAGAAGGCCACCGCCGAGCCGGCGACGAACCCGTTGAGGGCCGCGACCGGGGCCCGATCGTGGCGGAACCGGTCGACGCCGTCGGCCAGGTCGGCCCTGAACACGTCCCACGTCACGCCGTTCGGCAGCCCGAACTGGGTCGTCGAGCGATAAAAGAGCCAGCTCAACACCAGGCCCAGGGCCATCAGCGACGCCACGGCAGCCAGCCCGACGGGCACCCGCACCCGACGCAATGCCGCAGCCAACAGATGCGAGCACGTAGCGGCAAGCAGCACCGGTGCCAAGAACGACCACCCGTCGAAGAGGCACCCGCACCCGTACGCCGCCATGACCGTGAGCAGCCACAGGCTCACCTCCGCCGCGACCCGCAGCGTGGGTCGCGGTCCGCTCGCGGAGGTCCCGGGCTCGACCGGTGCCCGCGACCGCGAGCGCGCCGATCGGGAAAGCGACGCCGCCTCACCGGTACCGGACCGTGCCGTCATCGGCGAGCGCCGGCGCGGCGTTGGGCGGTCGAGGCGGCGTCCGAGCCGTTCCACACGGTGGCGAACCTTGCACCGTCCGGACAGTGCAGGAGCCCCGCAGCGCTGCTGCGGCGAGCCCCCATTGCCTCCCCGGTGGCGTGGGGAGCGTCACCTGGGACCTCGTGCACGACGGTCTGCGCCGGTGCACGACGGCTCCCGTCCTGGTTACCGTCGGTGAACCGCTCGCCGTCGGTGTCCCGGTCGCGCTCGGTGTCGAAGGACACCACCACGACCTGGCCGAATCGTCCGCGCAGGGGGGCCAGGCGCACCGACTCCGCCGTGCCGATCGCTGCGGCGAGGACCACCAGCGATCCGCCGGACTCGCCGCGAGCCAGTCGATCGAGTGCGGTCCGTAGTGGGGCGTCCGGCTCGGGATGGTTCAGGGCGAGCCGGAGCAACAAGGCGTCGAGATGGCCCGGACCGGCCCCGAATCCGGAGTCGGTGCCGGCCGAGGTGCACAAGCGGATCTGATCACCCGCCTCGCAGGAGGCTGCCAGCAGCGATGCGGCGGCAGCCACGACCCGATCGAACACCACCTCGGTCATCCGGTCTGTGTCGACCTCGAGCAGCACGGTGGTGCGCTCCTGCCAGGGCTGCTCGTGCTGGCGGATCACCAGCTCGCCGGTACGGGCCATGGTGGGCCAGTGCACCCTGCGCAGATCGTCGCCGACGGCGTAGGGTCGAAGTGCGAAGAAATCCTCCCCGCTCGCTGCCTGCGCGTTCGGATTGCGGGTAGCGGCGCGTGGGTCGTAACCGGCGGCGTGGGCCACCGGCAGCAGACGGTCGATCAGTGGGTACACGACCAGCTCGATCTCCTCGGCCACGGCAACCCGCCGGGCGCACAGACCGAAAGGGTCGGCCAGCTCCGCCTCGAGCGGCCCGACAGTCATCCTGCCCCGGCGAGCGGTGGGGAGCTGGTATGCGGCGCCGGCCTGTTCGCCTGGGATGAGCGGTCCGATCCGCATCGTCGCCCCACGAGTGCCGCTCACCTCGTCGCGCAGCCGCATCGTGGCGCTGCGCCGGGCGCCTGCGTTGACGAACGTGAGCTCGACGAGTCCGGGACCCGTTTGGTGCAGACGACCCGGGTTGACCGACCTGGTCACCCCGAGACGGACACCCACGACGTTCACCCACACCAGCGCCACCCCGACCAGCGCCACCAGACCTGCACCGAGCAGGTACAGCTCGGTGGCGCCGAGCACCCGACCCGCCACGACCAGGCCGAGCGCGCCCACCATGGTCGTCCAGCCTCCCCGGGTCAGCACCGTTGCCGCCCGAGGGACAACACGCCGACGGCCCTCACCGGCACTGCAGCTCGCTCAGCGGCCCGCCGGCACGGGCACCGGAACCTGGGCGAGCACATCGGACACCACCCGGGCGGCGGAGTAGCCCTGCATACGGGCCTCGGGTGTGAGCAGCAGCCGATGGGCCATGACCGGCTCGGCCAGCGCCTTCACGTCGTCGGGGATCACGTAGTTACGGCTTGCGGCCGCGGCACGGGCCCGGCAGGCGCGCAGCATGGCCAGGGTTGCCCGTGGCGACAGGCCGATCCACACCGAGGGGTGGTGTCGTGACACCGTGGCCAGGTCGACGAGGTACTCCTTGATGGCCGCTGCCACATGCACCGATCGGGCCGCGGTGATCATGGCCTCGAGCCGTGGGCCCGACAGGACGGCACCGAGTGTGGCCAGAGCGTCGGTGCGGCCATGCGCGTCGAGGATGGCCAGTTCGTCGGCCCGTGCCGGGTAGCCCATCGAGATCCGCATCAGGAAACGGTCGAGCTGCGAATCGGGCAGTGGGTAGGTCCCTTCGTGCTCCACCGGGTTCTGGGTGGCCACGACCAAGTGCGGCCTGGGCAGCGGATAGGTGGTGCCGTCCACCGTCACCTGGGACTCCGCCATCGCCTCGAGCAGGGCCGACTGGGTCTTGGGCGAACCTCGGTTGATCTCGTCGGCGAGGACGACCGAGTTGAACACCGGGCCCGGCCTGAACGTGAAGGACGAACTGGCCCGGTCGAACACGGTGACGCCCACGACATCGGAGGGAAGTAGGTCGGGCGTGAACTGGATCCGACCGAACGACGTCTCCAACGAGGCGGCCAGGGCCTTGGCCAGGGTGGTCTTGCCGACGCCGGGCCGGTCCTCGATGAGCAGGTGCCCCTCGGCCACCAGGCACAGCACCACCAGCTCGACCGCGGCGCGCTTGCCCTGGATGGCCTGCTCGATGTTCCGTACCACGGCGCCGAACAATTCGGCGAAGGCGGCGGCGGCGGCGGCGGACAGATCGGGGGTGGCCACCCCCGTCGTGGGAGGCGGGGCGTCGGCACCGAGAGCAGGCCTGGTGCCGCTGGGGGACTCCTGGGGCAACGCTGGCTCCTGTGACGGGGCGGGGTCCGCACCACTCGTGCGAGACGTCGGCTACATCCTGCAGAGTAGTGGCGCAACCGCGGTTAGGCCCTGCGAGGACCGGGACCGCGTCGATGGAGCCGGGGGTCGACCGGTATGGTGCTCGGTATGCGATCCGGTCCGGTTCTGGCCATCGACATCGGCGGCACCAAGCTGGCCGCTGCGGTGGTCGACGCCGACGGAACCTGCCACGCCCGTCGACGCCGCGCGACCCCGGTTGCGACCCCGGCGTCGGTCGGGGATGGTGCGCGCGAGCTCCTCGACGCCGTGGTCGACCTGGCGGTGCGGTCCCGCCGGGAGTGGGAGCGCTCGGCGGGCGCAGGCTCGACACCCCCGGTCGCCGTTGGCGTCGGGTGCGGCGGCCCGATGACGGCCGGGGGCGAGCTGGTCTCGCCGCTCAACATCGCCGCGTGGCGCGAGTTCCCGCTGCGCCGCGCCCTGCAGGAGGCCTTCGGCCTGCCCGTTTTCGTCGACAACGACGCCAAGGCCCTGGCCCGGGCCGAGGGCTGGCTCGGCGCGGCGCGCCACGAGCGCAACTACCTCGCCATGGTGGTCTCGACCGGGGTCGGCGCAGGCATCGTGGTGGACGGACGGCTGCTGGACGGCGCGACGGGCAATGCAGGCCACCTCGGCCACGTGATCGTCGAACCGGACGGACGGCGCTGTGCCTGCGGGGCCCAAGGCTGTTTGGAGGCGGAAACCTCAGGCACCGCCATCGCCGCCATGACCGGACGGCCCGCCGCGATGGCACCGCTCGAGCTGCGGGTCCGGGCCGGCCGGCTGGTGGGACGGGCGGTGGCCTCGGCCGTAAGCCTGCTGGACCTGCGCCTGGCCACGGTCGGCGGATCGGTGGCCCTCGGCTTCGGTGCTCCATTGTTCGCCGCCGCCAACGCAGAGCTCGCCGAACGCAGCCGCCTTTCCTTCGCCGCCGGTGCCCGTATCGTCCCGGTCGGTCTGGGCGACCAAGCCCCGCTGCTCGGCGCGGCCGCGGTGGCGCTGCACCGCCACGGCACCGACGAGGCCTGACCCCGGCAACGACTGACTATCGTGCTTGCCGATGGATCAAGATCCCGGCGTTCCGGCCGGTCCGCTCCCGGTGCTGCGGGCCGTACCGCTCTCGGTCGCGGTGGCCCTGTTCGCGAGGCTGGCCCGACAACCACGGTTGTGGCCGATCGCCGCTCGGCAGTTCCGGGCCATGGCCGCGCCAGGCTGGTGGCGCCGGGCGCCGTTCCTGCCCGTGCCTCCGGCGGACTACGCCCGGTTCCGGTTCCAGACGATGTACGGAGGGCCCGGGGCCGTACCGGCAGACGATCCCGGCGCGGCCGCCGCCGACGTCCTTCGCTGGCTCGAATGGGCGAGATGCGAACGGCGCGCCACCCGTCCGCTCTGAGCGATCTAACCGTTCAGCGATCGGTGCGGGTCCGAGCAGCGCGTCGCTCGCTGCGCTCGACGGCCAGCTCGATCAGGCGGTCGATCAGCTCGCGGTAGCCCACACCGCTGGCCTGCCACAGCTTGGGGTACATCGAGATCGGGGTGAAGCCGGGGATGGTGTTCACCTCGTTGAGGAGGGGACCGCGGGCCGGTCCGGTCTCCTCGTAGAAGAAGTCGACCCTGGCCATACCCTCGGCGCGACACGCCCGGAACGCGGCGATGGCGAGACGTTGGAACTGCGCGGCGACCACCTCGTCGAGCGCAGCGGGGATCACCAGCTCGGCCCGGCCGTCGTGGTATTTGTCCTGGTAGTCATAGAACTCGGCGCCGGGGATGATCTCGCCCGGCACCGATACCTGCGGGTCGAGGTTGCCGAGTACCGCCAGCTCGATCTCGCGTCCGACGACCGCCTCCTCGACAACCACCCACTCGTCGTAGGACAGAGCCAGCTCCACCGCTGCCTGCAGCTCACCCTGGTCGTGCACCTTGGACACCCCGACCGACGAACCCATGTTGGCGGGCTTGACGAAACACGGGTAACCCAGGTCCTCACCGATCCGGTCGGCGAGGTCGGCGGCCAGCTCGTCGGCGCGCCAGGTCAACCACCGCGCCTGGGGGATGCCGTGGAAGGCGAACACCTCCTTGGCCTTGGCCTTGTCCATGGCGAGGGCGGACGCCAGCACGCCCGCCCCGACATAGGGCACCCCGGCCAGCTCGAGCAGGCCCTGCACCGTGCCGTCCTCGCCGAAGGGTCCGTGCAGCAACGGCAGCGCCACCACCGGCCGGTCGGCGGCGAGCACCGGCATCGGGTCAACCGTGGGCCCGGCGACCTCGAGGGCGGCGGGCAGGGCGTCGGGTCCCTCGGCCAGGGCCGCGAGAGCCGCCTCGGCCAGCATCCACCGGCCGTCGCGGCCGATGGCGACCGGGATCACGTCGTAACGGTCGGGGTCGACTGCCCGCAACACGTGGCTGGCCGTCACCCGGGACACGTCGTGCTCGGCCGATTGCCCGCCGAAGAGCACCAGGAGCTTGATCCGCGATGGCACCGAGCCGACGGTAGCGGCCCGCTAACGGACGATCGGTGATCATCCGCAGGGCAACCGGCGACGGAGCGTCGCCTGCGGGCGGACGGCGACCGTGGGGTCGGGTGGCGACGTCGCCACCCGACCCCACGTGCATCCGCCGTAGAATGCCGCCACAAGGAGCCGCCGCCGCACCGGGCGACGACCAGTGCACCCGGTCGGCCGTAGCCGAACTGGGCCACAGCCAGGCTGGAAGGACCAACCGGGCTGTTCGAGGCAATGGCCTCGCCGCCAGCCTAGCGACCCGCCGGCCTCGCCCGGGATGCGCCCGTCCGCCATGCCCGCCCGGTGATCGTGCTGCGCGACGGGCACCGCGCAGCGATACCGTGGCTCGCCATGACCCCGGCCAACTCCACGTTCTCCGCTCTCGGTACGACCATCTTCGAGGTCATGTCGCGCTTGGCCGAGCAGCACGGGGCGGTGAACCTCGGGCAGGGCTTCCCCGACGAGGGCTACCCTCAGGACGTGCTGGCCAAAGCGGCCGAGGAGACGCTCACCGGTTGGAACCAGTACCCGTCGATGATGGGGGTGCCCGAGCTGCGCCAGGCCGTCGCTGAGCACGGATCGCGCTTCTACGGCCTGGACCTGGACTGGTCGACAGAGACCCTGGTGACCTCTGGAGCGACGGAGGCCCTGGCCGCCTGCCTGCTGGGGCTGGTCGAACCCGGCGACGAGGTCGTCCTGTTCCAGCCGCTCTACGACTGCTACCTGCCCATCGTGCGGCGCGGCGGCGGGGTGCCGCGCTTCGTCAACCTGCGCCTGCCGGACTGGTCCTTCACCCGCGAGGACCTCGAGGCGGTGTTCAACGAGCGCACTCGGGTGGTGGTCCTCAACAACCCGCTCAACCCCGCAGCGAAGGTGTTCAGCCGGGAGGAGCTCGAGCTGCTGGCCGAGTTCGTCATCGCCCACGACGCCGCAGTGGTGTGCGACGAGGTGTACGAACACCTGGTGTTCGACGGCCGCCGCCACGTGCCGTTGATGACTCTGCCCGGAATGCGCGACCGCTGCGCCAAGGTCGGTTCGGCTGGCAAGACCTTCAGCTTGACCGGTTGGAAGGTCGGCTACGTCTCGGCCGCACCGAACCTGCTCCAGCCGATCGCCAAGGCTCACCAGTTCCTCACCTTCACCACCCCGCCGAACCTGCAGCAAGCGGTGGCCTTCGGCCTGCGCAAGGACGCGTCCTACTTCACGGACCTTGCGGCGTTCATGGCCGGTCAGCGCGACAAGCTCAGCGCCGGGCTGCGCGAGGTCGGCTTCGAGGTGCTGGAGTCCGCCGGCACCTACTTCGTCGACGTCGAGCTGACCTCGCTCGGCTGGACCGCCGGCGATGTCGAGTTCTGCCAGCGCCTGGTGCGTGAGGTCGGGGTCGCGGCGGTGCCCATCAGCGCTTTCTACGACCAGGACCCGCTGACCAACGTGGCCCGCTTCTGCTTCTGCAAGCGCGATGCCACGATCGAGCTCGGCCTGGAACGGCTCGCCGCCGGACTGCCGAACATGCTCGCCGGCTGAGTCCCGTCGGACGCCTGCCGCCCACCGGCACCTGCACCGGCGGCGGCGCCTAGCGGGCGATCAGCTCGATCTCGACCCTTGCCCCCAGCGGCAGGCCGGCCACCGCCACCGTGGAACGGGCCGGGTAGGGCGCCGTGAACACCGTGGCGTAGACCGCGTTCATCGCCGCGAAGTCGGCCATGTCGACGAGAAACACGTTGGCCTTCACCACGTTGTCGAAGGACCGGCCTGCAGCGTCGAGCACCGCTGCGAGGTTGGCGAAGACCTGGCTGGTCTGCGCCCCGACGTCGCCGGGCACCAGCGCGCCGCTGGCCGGATCGAGCGGCGTCTGGCCCGACAGGTAGAGCAGCTCACCGGCCCACACGGCGTGCGAGTATGGGCCGACGGCGGGCGGGGCGGCAGGGGCGGAGATGGCGTCGCGCATGGCCGCCGATGCTACGGGCCGGCGCCGACGGTTGGGACTCCCAGCCGGGCCGAGGTCAACAGGGCGATCCCCATTTCTGTCGCGCCCGCCCAAAGAGGTCACCCGCAGGGACCCCGCCGCGCTGTTCACCGCCGTAGCGGCTCAGGCGCGCTTGGTTGATGCGCATACAGCGGGCTACTTGGCCTGCTGCCGCGTGAGGGTCCCGGCGCTCACCAGGTTCTCCGCAACCGGGGATCCGCCGAGCGTCTGGCCGACATGAATCAGGAAGATCTCGTTGACGGCACCGGAGGAACTGCGCGTCGCCAGGAAGTTGAGCGTCGTCACGGCGGTTCCCTTCTTCTGCCCGTAGTCATCCGGATCGGTGATCGTCATGGTTCCTGCCCCCGCCTCGGCGTCCGGCGCCTGGCTGCTCAGCGAAGAAAGGCCACCATGGCGTCACGCAGCGCCGCCACATCCTGCACCCCGCACAGCTCGCGGGCCGAGTGCATGGCCAGCTGCGGGGCCCCGACGTCGACCGTCGGGATCCCCAGCTGGGCCGAGGTCAACGGCCCGATCGTGGAGCCACAGGCCAGGTCGCTGCGGGTGACGAATCGCTGAACCGGCACCCCCGCCCGACGGCACGCCTCGACCCAACGACCGGCGGTCGCCGCATCGGTGGCGTAGCGGAGGTTGGCGTTGACCTTCAGCACCGGCCCGCCGTTGAGGGCGATCCGGTGATCGGGTTCGTGGCGGTCCACGTAGTTGGGGTTGGTGGCGTGGGCGCAATCCGCCGAGAGGCAGCAACCCTCCTCCAGGGCCCGCAGGTAGCCGGCCCGGTCGCCACCCGCCGCCAGCCAGATCCGTTCGAGGACCGACCCGAGGAACGCGCCGGCCGCACCCTCGTGGGACATCGAGCCGATCTCCTCGTGGTCGAAGAGCACCACAGCGGTCACCGTGTCCGGTGCCTGCTCGGCGAGCTCGGCGAAACGGGCCAGCGCCGAGACGGCGGCGAAGCACGACAGCTGGTTGTCGATACGCGGCGCGGAGACGAACTCGCGACGCAGACCGATCAGGCGGCTCGGCTCGACCGGATGCACCATGGCATCCCAGGCCAGCACGTCGTCGGGTTCCACCCCCACCGAAGCGGCGATGACGGCGGCGAAGCGAACCGGGTCCTCTGCGGAGGCCGTGGCCCACATCGGCGCCAGGTGCTGTTGGCGGTTGAGCACCAGGCCCTTGTCGTTCACCTCACGGTCGAGGTGGATGGCCAGCTGCGGGATGCGCAGCAGCGGCTCGTCGATGCGGAACAGCCGCACGCTCGCACCCTCCGGCCCCGTCACCGACACCCGGCCGGACAGGCCCAGGTCGCGGTCGAGCCACGAGTTCAGCAGCGGACCGCCGTACACCTCGACGCCGAGCTGGGCCAGGCCGGCGCGGGCGCCGTCGGGTTGCGGCTTGATCCGCAGGTTCGGCGAGTCGGTGTGGGCCCCGATGAGCCGGAAGGTGGTACCGGAACCGACCCGCTCGGGCGCCACCCATGCCACCAGGCTGCCGCCACGCACCAGCAGCCGCCGACCCCCGCCCGCAGCGGCGTCCGAGGCCCGCACGAAGCCCGCCCGCTGAAGCAGCCCTGCGGCCGTTTCGGCGGCGTGGTAGGGAGAGGGGGAGGCGTCGATGAACCCGATGAGGTCCTCCGCCGCCACGATCGCGTCGTCGCTCGGCCGCTGTTCGTCCACCGCTGCAGGCTACCCACAGCACTATCAATCGAATGGATGCTGCCCGAGGGCAGCAACTATTGTGCCGATTGGCTGCGGCAGGGCCAGTGCTGTCCCGGGCCGGAGCGAATCGGAATCCTCCGTTCCCCTTCGCCCCTCGATCCCCCCGGACGAACATGACCTCCCACGACTTCCCCTCCGCCCAGGGTCTCTACGACCCCCGTTTCGAGCACGACGCGTGCGGTGTCTCCTTCATCGTCGACATGCACGGTCGCCGGAGCCACGAGCTGGTCGCCAAGGCGTTCTCGGCGTTGTGCAACCTCGATCACCGTGGCGCCACCGGGGCGGAGGCGAACACCGGTGACGGCGCGGGCATGTTGCTGCAGATCCCCGACCGGTTCCTGCGCGCAGTGGTCGACTTCGAGCTGCCCGGGGCCGGCTCCTACGCCGTCGGCATGGCCTTCCTGCCGGCCGGCTCGATCACCGAGGCAGCGGTGGCCGAGGTCGAGCGAATCCTGGTCGACGAGGGCATCACCGTGCTCGGCTGGCGCGACGTGCCCACCAATCCATCGGGTATCGGCTCGATGGCCCTCGCCGTCATGCCGGTGTTCCGCCAGGTATTCGTGGCCGTGCCCGGCCTCAGCGGTATCGATCTCGACCGTCGCCTGTACCCCGCACGCAAGCGCATCGAGCACAGCCCGCTCACCGGCGACGACGGGGCCGACGCCGCGGTGTACTTCCCGTCGCTGTCGAGCCGCACCCTGGTCTACAAGGGGATGTTGACCACGCCGCAGCTCGGCGAGTTCTTCCCCGACATCCACGACGAGCGGGTGGAGAGCGCCATTGCCATGGTGCACTCGCGTTTCTCGACCAACACCTTCCCCTCGTGGCCGCTGGCCCACCCGTACCGCTTCATCGCCCACAACGGCGAGATCAACACGGTGATGGGCAACCGCAACTGGATGCGGGCGCGGGAAGAACTGATCGCCACCGACGCCATCGGCGGCGACCTCGAGCGGCTCTATCCGATCTGCACCCCGGGGGCGTCCGACACCGGCTCGTTCGACGAAGCGCTCGAGCTGCTGCACCTCGGCGGCTACGAGCTGCCCCATGCCGTGCTGATGATGATCCCCGAGGCCTGGGAACGGCACGAGACGATGAGCGCCTCCAAGCGGGCCTTCTACGACTTCCACGCCTCGCTGATGGAGCCGTGGGACGGACCCGCCTCCATCGGTTTCACCGACGGTACGGTCATCGGCGCGGTCCTCGACCGCAACGGCCTGCGTCCGTCCCGTTACTGGGTGACCGAGGACGGCTGGGTGGTCATGGCCTCCGAGTCCGGTGTGCTCGACATCGACCCGTCCAAGGTCGTACGCAAGGGCCGCCTCGAACCGGGGCGCATGTTCCTGGTCGACACCCGGCAGGGTCGCATCGTCGCCGACGACGAGATCAAGGAATCGCTCGCCGCCGCCCACCCCTATGCCGAGTGGCTGGCCCAGGGTCGCTTCAAGCTCGACGACCTGCCGGTGCATCCCGCGGTCGCTGCGGCGTCGGACGCGGGCACGCTGCTGGCCCGCCAGCAGACGTTCGGCTACACCCTCGAAGACCTCTCGATCCTGATGAGCCCGATGGCCAAGGCCGGGGTCGAAGCCCTTGGTTCGATGGGCACCGACACCCCGATCGCCGTACTGTCAGCCCGCTCGCGGCTGCTGTTCGACTATTTCGCCCAGCTGTTCGCCCAGGTCACCAACCCGCCGCTCGACGCCATCCGGGAAGAGCTGGTCACCTCGCTGCGCACCGAGCTCGGCCCAACGCACAACATCTTCGACCCGGGTCCGCAATCGGTCCGCCAGCTCGAGCTCGAGACGCCCCTGCTCTCCAACGAGGACCTCGAGCGCATCCGCAACGCCAACGCCTCGGGCGACATGCCCGAGCTGTCCTGCACCACGATCTCCACCTTGTTCGATCCCGCCGGTGGCGGTGCCGCCATGCGTGATGCCGTCGAGCGCATGCGCGGCGAGGCCGACGAGGCCGTCGCTGCGGGGGCCAAGGTGCTGATCTTGTCCGACCGTGGCACGAGCCGCCATGCCGCGCCGCTGCCGGCGCTGCTGGCGGTGGGCATGATGCACCATCACTTGATTCGCAACCGCGACCGCTTCCGGGTCGGGCTGGTGGTGGAGACCGGTGAGCCGCGCGAGGTGCACCACTTCTGCCTGCTGCTCGGGTACGGTGCCGCCGCCGTCAACCCGTACCTCGCGGCCGAGACGGTTGCCGAGCTCGCCCGCTCGGGCGAGCTCGTCCCCGACGGTGTGGCCCCCGGCGACACCGTCGGCGCGGCCAAGGCCGCGGTGAAGAACTACTTGAAGGCCGCCGGCAAGGGCGTGCTCAAGGTGATGTCGAAGATGGGCATCTCGACGGTGGCGTCCTACACCGGCGCCCAGGTGTTCGAGGCGGTCGGCCTCGGCCACGAACTGGTCGAGGAGTTCTTCACGGGCACCACCTCTCGGCTCGGTGGCGTGGGGCTCGACGAGCTGGCCACCGAGGTGTTGCGCCGTCACGAGGTGGCCTACCCCCGCAACCCGCTGCTGCTCGCCCATCGTGAGCTGATCGCGGGCGGCGAGTACCAGTGGCGGCGGGAAGGGGAGTACCACCTCTTCAACCCCGAGACCGTGTTCAAACTGCAGCACGCCACCCGCAACAAGCGTTACGAGGTCTTCAAGGAGTACACCAGCGCCGTCGACGACCAGGCCCGCCACTTGGCGACCCTGCGAGGGCTGTTCCGCTTCCGGTCCGATGAGCGGGCGCCGGTCCCGATCGAGGAGGTCGAGCCGATCGCCGCGATCATCAGGCGCTTCGCCACCGGGGCGATGTCCTACGGGTCGATCTCCGCGGAGGCCCACGAGACGTTGGCCATCGCCATGAACCGGCTCGGCGGCAAGTCGAACACCGGTGAGGGCGGTGAGGATCCAGAACGGTATGTGCCCGACGCCAACGGCGACCTGCGCCGTAGCGCCATCAAGCAGGTGGCCTCGGGCCGTTTCGGGGTGACCAGCGAGTACCTCGTCAACGCCGACGATCTGCAGATCAAGATGGCCCAGGGCGCCAAGCCCGGCGAGGGTGGCCAGCTGCCCGGCCACAAGGTGTACCCGTGGATCGCCAAGACCCGGCACTCCACCCCCGGCGTGGGCCTCATCAGCCCGCCGCCGCACCACGACATCTACTCGATCGAGGATCTGGCACAGCTGATCCACGACCTGAAGAACGCCAACCCCGAGGCCCGCGTCCACGTGAAGCTGGTGGCCGAGGTCGGGGTCGGCACCGTGGCGGCGGGGGTGTCCAAGGCGCATGCCGACGTGGTGCTCATCTCCGGCCATGACGGCGGCACCGGTGCCAGCCCGCTGACCTCGCTGAAGCATGCCGGGGCACCGTGGGAACTCGGCCTGGCCGAGACCCAGCAGACGCTGCTGCTCAACCGACTGCGCGACCGCATCGTCGTGCAGGTCGACGGCCAGCTCAAGACCGGACGCGACGTGGTTATCGCGACGCTGCTCGGCGCCGAGGAGTTCGGCTTCGCCACCGCGCCGCTGGTGGTGTCGGGCTGCATCATGATGCGGGTCTGCCACCTCGACACCTGCCCGGTCGGCGTGGCCACCCAGAACCCTGAGCTGCGCAAGCGCTTCAGCGGCAAGCCCGAGTTCGTGGAGACCTTCTTCGAGTACATCGCCGAAGAGGTCCGCGAGCTGCTCGCCGAGCTCGGCTTCCGCTCGATCGAGGAGGCCATCGGCCGCGCCGACCTGCTCGACACCAGCGACGCGATCTCGCACTGGAAGGCCAGGGGCCTTTCCCTCGCACCGATCTTCTACGTGCCCGAGATCGCCGAGGGCGACGCCCGCCACTGTGTCACGACCCAGGATCACGGCCTCGACAAGGCCCTCGACCGGACACTCATCGAGCTGGCGGCCCCCGCCCTCGAACGGGCCGAGCCGGTGGCCATCGAGCTGCCGATCCGCAACGTCAACCGTACCGTCGGCACCATGCTCGGTTACGAGGTGACCAAGCGCTACGGCGGCGCAGGTCTGCCCGACGGCACCATCAACGTGCACTTCGACGGTTCCGCCGGCAACAGCTTCGGCGCCTTCCTGCCTCGCGGCATCACCCTGCGGGTCGAGGGCGACGCCAACGACTTCACCGGCAAGGGCCTCTCCGGCGGACGGCTAGTGGTACGTCCGCACCGCACCGCCACCTTCGAGGCGGCCGAGAACATCGTCGCCGGCAACGTGTGCCTCTATGGGGCGACGTCGGGGGAGGCGTTCCTCAGCGGGATGGCCGGCGAGCGTTTCGCCGTGCGCAACTCGGGTGCCACCGCCGTGGTGGAGGGCGTCGGCGACCATGGTTGCGAGTACATGACCGGTGGCACGGTGTTCGTGCTCGGCCGCACCGGCCGCAACTTCGGTGCCGGGATGTCCGGAGGTGTGGCCTTCGTGCTCGACGCCGACGGCAGCTTTGCGTCCAGGGTCAACCCCGAGATGGTCGACCTCGACCGGCCCCACGCCGAAGACCGGGCGCTGATCGCCACCTGGCTGGGACGCCACCACGAGGAGACCGACTCGGCCCGCGCTGCCGAGCTGCTCGCCGGCGGCGAGGATGGCCTCGACCGGTTCGTCAAGGTCATGCCTCGCGACTACAAGCGCGTGCTCGAAGCCGAGCGCGCCGCACGGGAACGAGGCGAGGACCCCATCGCCGCCATCATGGCCGCCGCGCACGGCTGAGACGAGGACGCAGGACATGGGAGACATCAGAGGATTCCTGAAGGTCGGCCGGGAACTGCCGACACGACGCTCGGTACCGGTGCGGCTGCGCGACTGGAACGAGGTCTACGAGCCCTTCGACCGGGCCACTCTGCAGGACCAGGCGTCACGTTGCATGAACTGCGGGATCCCGTTCTGCAACAACGGCTGCCCGTTGGGCAACATCATCCCCGACTGGAACGACCTGGTCCACAAGGACCGGTGGCGCGACGCCATCGAGCGGCTGCACGCCACCAACAACTTCCCCGAGTTCACCGGCCGGCTGTGCCCGGCACCGTGCGAGGCGGCGTGCGTGCTCGGCATCAACGCCGATCCGGTCACCATCAAGCAGGTCGAGGTCACCATCATCGACCGGGCCTGGGACGAGGGATGGGTCGTCCCGCTGCACCCGACGGTGAAGACCGGCAAGCGGGTGGCCGTGGTCGGCTCCGGCCCCGCCGGGCTTGCCGCGGCCCAACAGCTCACCCGGGCCGGCCACGACGTCGTGGTCTACGAACGAGCCGACCGGGTCGGTGGCCTGCTCCGCTACGGCATTCCGAACTTCAAGATGGAGAAGCGGTTCCTCGATCGCCGCATCGAGCAGATGCGGGCGGAGGGAACCGAGTTCCGGGTCAACGCCAACGTCGGGGTCGACGTCGAGGCGTCCGAGCTCGACGGCTACGACGCCGTGGTCCTCGCCGGCGGCGCCACCGCGGCACGCGACCTGCCGATCCCGGGCCGGGAGCTGAGGGGGATCCACCAGGCGATGGAGTACCTGCCCCAGGCCAACCGCCTGACCGAGGGCGACACCGTCGAGGGCCAGATCCGGGCCGATGGCAAGCGGGTGGTGGTGATCGGCGGCGGTGACACCGGTGCTGACTGCCTGGGTACCGCCCACCGCCAGGGTGCCGTCGACGTGCACAGCTTCGAGATCATGTCCCGGCCCGGCGAGGCACGCGACACGTCGGGCAATCCCTGGCCCACCTGGCCGAACATCTTCCGGACCGCCTCTGCCCATGAGGAGGGCGGTGAGCGCTGGTACGCCGTGACCACCACCGAGTTCCTCGGCGACGGCGATGGCAACGTCACGGGTCTGCGCGGCCACCAGGTGGAGATGCAGATGGTCGACGGCCGGCCCAGCTTCGTCGAGGTCCCCGGCACGGCGTTCGAGCTGGAGGCCGAGCTGGTGCTGCTGGCGCTCGGCTTCACCGGACCCGAGCGCGGGCCGATGCTCGAGCACCTCGGCGTGGAGCTCGATGCCCGGGGCAACGTTGCCCGCAACGACGGCTGGCGCACGAGCTCGGACAGAGTGTTCTGCTGCGGGGACATGGGCCGGGGCCAGAGCCTCATCGTCTGGGCCATCGCCGAGGGCCGCTCCTGCGCCGCTGCGGTGGACCGTCAGCTGATGGGCGACACCCTGCTGCCCACCCCGGTCGAGCCCACCACCGTCGCCCTGCGCTGAGGGTCGCCACGGTCGGCGACGTGGCGGCCTCACGGCCCCCCGTTACCACGGCCCCGGCGCCTGTCGTGGTGGTTGCGGAGCTGCACGGTGCCGCCGCTGACCGCGGTGATGTGGACGGTGTCCGTGGCAACGGCCCGTTCCTCCCCTAGCGTGGGGATAGTTCGTCACGGCGCGGCCTCCTGAGAGGTCTGCGACGGCAGGTTGGCCCTTCGCCCTCGTACGTGGGGGTACGGCTGTTCATGATCATGACCGGGAGGCTGTGCGCCCGATGTTTGCCAAGATGTCCGTCGCCGCCAAGCTGGCGACGATGCTGGTGCTGCCGCTGCTGGCGGTCGCGGCCCTGGTTGCTCTGGGGGTGGCAGGCAGCGCTTCAGCGCCGTGGGTTTTCGTCCTCGTCGGCGCCGTCGGGATCATCGGTACCGTGCTCGTGGCCGCGTTCGTGGGTCGCGCGGTGGTCCGGCCGCTGCGGGAACTGGCCACCGCCGCCGAGAACATCGCGGACCACCACCTGCCCGCCGCAGTGGCCTGGCTGCAGTCCGGCCGCGAGGAATGGGTGGCGCCCATCGGCGAACTCGACGTCGGCGCCGAAGGTGAGCTCGGTCGCCTGGCCGCAGCCTTCGATCGGATGCAGCAGGCCTCCATCGCCACCGCCCATCGACAGGGCGCCCTGGTCCGCAAGGGCATCAGCGACCTGTTCGTGAACCTCACCCGACGCAACCAGGAGTTGCTCGCCCGCCAGATCGCGTTCATCGACGAGCTCGAGGCCGAGGAGCGGGACCCCGACCAGCTCGACAAGCTGTTCCGGCTGGACCTTCTGGCCACGCAGATGCGACGCAACACCGAGAGCCTCCTCGTGCTGGCCGGCGCCGAGCCTCCCCGCCGCAGCGGCCGGCCGGTCGAGCTCGGCGAGGTCCTCCGAGTAGCGGTGAGCGAGGTTGCCGACTTCGCCCGCATCAGGCTCGGCGCACTCGACGACGTCATGGTCAGCTCCACTGCTGCGGTGGACACCGCGCACCTCCTCGCCGAGCTGCTCGAGAACGCAACGCGCTACTCGCCGCCCGACCGCAGCGTCGAGGTGGCGGGAGCGGCCGGCGAGAAGGGCGGCTACCTCGTCACCGTCAGCGACGAGGGGATCGGGTTCGGTCCGGAGGTCCTGACGCGGGCCAACGCGGTGCTGAGTGACCCGCCGGTGCTCGGACTCGACCTCGGGTCCTCGCTCGGATTCGTGGTAGCGGGACGCATCGCCCAACGCCATGGCATCAACGTTCGGCTGGCGAGCGGGGCACGCGGCGGCACCGTGGCCACCGTGGAACTGCCCGCCGGGGTCGCCGCTCTCATGATCGGCCCCGACGTAGCTGAGCCCGCTGCAGCGCCGGTCGAGCCCGCCGCCTCCGGCAATCTCCGCCCCGACGCACCGGCACCGCTCGCACCCGAGTCCGGACCGGGGCCCGTGCCGGGGCCGCCCCCGTTCGGACCGCGTGCCTCGACGGCCCCGCTCGACCTCACCGACGACAGCTCCGACGACAGCTCCGACGACGAGGACACCCGGCTCGCACCGACGACACCGCCGGTTCGGTCCCTGTCCTACAGCCGGGTCCCACCTCTGGCCCCGGCCGGTGCTCCAGCGCACGGATCATTCGCCGATCAGGTCCGTCGTACCACCGGCGAGGTCCCACCCGCCTTGGATCACCCACCGCATGACGATGTTGCGCTGGGCAGGGAGCTCGCCCGGGCAGAGGACTCCACCAGAGCGGCCGGACTCGAGCTGGTCGAGGAGTTCGAGCTGGTCGAGGAGTTCGAGCTGCTCGACGAGACGGACGGCGCCGGCGGGACCGTGACACCGCTCACCCCGGAGGAGACCGCAGTCCGGCTCGGGTCGCTGTTCAGCACCGCATCCATGGTGGCAGCCATGCCACCGCTGCGCGCTGCCCCGCCCCTTCCGAACCTGCACCGCACCCCGGTCACCCCCGTCGCCGACATCCCGACTCGATTCCCGGGTCCCTCGCCGACGGAGCGGGTCGGCGACCGCGACGACGCCATCGTGGCGGGCGGGACCCCCTTGCCCTCGCGTCGGCGGAGCGCTGGACTGATCAGCCGACCGTTGACCTCGCTGCCCACCGAAGGCCCCGCTGTCGGGTCTTCTGGCGAGTCCACCCTGGGTGATGCCACACGCCGATCACCCCGTCAGCAGCTGCGTGACATGAGCCGCTCCAGCGAGGTCACGTCGGCTCCCCGGGTCATCGCCAGTCAACGCTCGCCGGAGGAGGTGCGGCGCATGCTTTCCCGCTATCGCAGCGGGCTCGAACAGGGACGCACCGCTTCGCTCGCCGGTCCCGTGTCCGCTGCGCCATCGGGTGAGCCCGAGCCGGCGCAGGAGCACGGTCGGCCGATGCGGGCTGCGCCGCCGCCGCCGGCTCCGAGCGCGTTCGAACCGCGCCCACCGGCCGACGAGGGTCATAGCGGGGAGGACGGGGCATGGCCGCGCTGAGCCATCAGGCCGGCGCGGTCTACCGCCTGCTCGACGGGTTCGTCGGGGGTGTGCCCGGCATCACCGAGAGCGTGGTGGTGTCCTCGGACGGCCTGCCGATGGCGAGTTCACGCGGCCTCGACCGCGACGCCGCCGACCGGTTCGCGGCCGTGGCATCGGGCCTGATCGGCCTCGCCTACGGTGCAGCCGGACGCTTCGGTGGTGGGGCCGTGCGCGAGGTCGTCATCGAGATGGAGCACGCCTTCATCTTCGTGACCGGCATCTCCGACGGCTGCTGCCTCGCCGTGGTCGCGGTGTCGAACTGCGATGTGGGGCTGGTCGGCTACGAGATGGCCGTGCTCGTCGAACGCCTCGGCCCGGAGCTGACCCCGGAGGTGCGCGAGGAGTTGCGCACGGGGGTGACCCGATGACCGGCATCGGCGACGACCCGACCGGGTGCCGGGCCCGTGACCCCGACGACCTCGTCGGTCGCGTCCGCCCCTATACGATCACCGGTGGTCGCACCCGTACCGCCGGCATCGACCTGCCGGTGGAGGCGCTGCTGCAACGCACCGAGCGGGGAGAGCGAGCGCTACCCGCAGCCCGGATGGAGCGGCGTCGCATCCTCGAGCTGACTGTTGAACCGTTGTCGGTGGCCGAGGTCACGGCCAGGGTCGGGGTCCACCTCGGCGTCGCCCGGGTACTCCTCGGCGATCTGGCTGCCGAGGAACTCGTGGTCGTGCACCGACCGCCGAGCACCGAGGGGACCAACCAACTCGATCTGGCGCTGCTCGAACGGGTCCTTGACAGTCTGCGAGCGCTCTGAGATGGCCCCCGAGCCGGACGAGATCGTCCCGATCCCGGTCAAGATCATCGTCGCCGGGGGCTTCGGGGTCGGCAAGACCACCTTCGTCGGAACGGTGTCGGAGATCCTGCCGCTCACCACCGAGGCGCCGTTGACCGAGATGTCCCGAGGCGTCGACGACGCCGGCCGGCGCACCGGCAAGACCGCCACGACCGTGGCCATGGACTTCGGCCGGATCACCCTCGGCGCGGACCTCGTGCTCTACCTGTTCGGCACCCCTGGCCAGGCACGCTTCCAGTTCATGTGGGACGACCTGGTCCGTGGCGCCATCGGGGCGGTGGTGCTGATCGACACCGAGCGGCTGGCCGACTCCTTCGACGCGGTCGACTACTTCGAGCGGCTCGGCATGCCCTTCGTCGTCGCCGTCAACACCTTCGACGGCATCCGTCGCCACCGGCTGGCCGACGTCCGTGAGGCGCTGGCGCTGGCCGAGACCATCCCGCTCGGCTACTGCGACGCCCGCGATCGCGCCTCGACCCGCGACACCCTGATCGGCCTGGTCCAGCACGCCCTGCTGCAGGCCACGACCTGACCGGGCGGATCGGCGTCCGCCGGTGGTGACGGCGTAGGGTCGGGCCATGACCCGCCTCTCCAAGCTGTCCCGTTCGCTCGCCGGTCGCACCGCCATCGTGACCGGGGCCGGATCGGGCATGGGCCGTGCCACGGCCCACCTGCTCGGCGACGAGGGCGCCAAGGTGGCCGTCGTCGACGTGAACGCCGACACGGTGGCCCAGGTGACGGCCGAGTTGACCGGTGCCGGCTACGACGCCCGGGGTTACGTGACCGACCTGTCCGACGCCACCCAGATCGAGGCGTTGGTGCCGAAGGTCCGCGCCGATCTCGGGCCTATCGACATCGTGGTCAACAACGCGGGCGTCAGCGTGCCGACCCGGCTCACCGACACCGGCTGGGAGGACGCCTGGGCGTTCACCTTCGAGGTCAACCTGACCGCCCAGGCTCGGCTCATCCGTGCCTGCCACGACGACCTGGTCCGGCCCGAGCTCGCTTCTGACGGCGGGGGCCGCATCGTCAACATCGCGTCCACCGAGGGCCTCGGGGCAACCAAGTTCATGAGCCCGTACACCGCGTCGAAGACCGCGGTGATCGGCCTCACCCGGTCGCTGGCGCTCGAATACGGCGACACCGGGGTGACGGTCAACTGCATCTGCCCCGGTCCCATACGGACCGGTATGACCGCCGAGATCGCCGATGACGACAAGGCCAAGTTCGCCCGGCGTCGGGTACCCAAGCGTCGCTACGGCGACCCCGAGGAGGTGGCGCAGATCACCGTGTCGCTGCTGCTGCCCGCCAGCTCGTACCTCACCGGTGCGGTGATCCCCGTCGACGGCGGGATGATGGCGCAGAACACCTGACCGACAGCACCGGCCGGGTGCGACACCGCGCTCGCACCCGGCAGCGGTCCCAACCCGGCCGGCGGCCCGTCAGGCTCGGACCCGGACCACGACCTTGCCCGTGGTCGCCCTATTGGTGATGGCGATCAGACGGTCCGGTACGGCATCGAAGGCGACAAGCTCGGACACCAACGGGGCGATGGCGCCACGCTGGTGCAACTCCATGAGCTCGTCGTGCCAACGATCGACGGCTTCGGGCTCGTAGCGCCGGTAGTTGCCCCAGTGCACCCCGACCACGCTGTAGTTCTTCACCAGCACGTGGTTGGTGGCCGACGCGGCGATGCGGCCACCGGTGAACCCGATGATGAGGATCCGGCCCTCCCAGGCGACGCACTTGGTCGAACGGTCGAAGATGTCGCCACCGACCGGGTCGTAGATGACATCGGCACCACGCCCACCGGTGACCTCGTTGACCACGGCCACGAAGTCCTCGGCCTGGTAGTCGATGGCCACATCGGCGCCGAGGGCCCGGCACACCTCGACCTTGGCCGGCCCGCCGGCGGTGGCGATGACGGTGGCCCCGAGCGCCTTGCCCATCTGGATCGCCGCAGAGCCGACCCCGCCCGCACCGGCGTGCACCAGCAGCGTCTCGCCCGGCTGGAGGTTCGCCCGTCGGGTCAATGCCGACCAACCGGTCTGGTAGATCACGATGAGGGCGGCGGCCGCAGCGTCGTCGAGGCTGTCGGGCACCGGATGCACGTTGGCCATCGGCGCCACCGTCACCTCAGCAAGGCCACCGCGACCGGAGGCCAGCGTCGGCTGGGCCGCGACGCGCTGGCCGATGTGCAGCCCGCGCGCCTCCGCACCGGGCCCGAGCGAGCGAACGGTCCCGGACACCTCGAGGCCGGGGGTGAACGGCAGGGGCGGCCGTTCCTGATAGGCGCCCCGGCACAGCAACGCGTCGGGGAAGTTCAGCGCGCAGGCGGCCACGTCGATGCCGATCTCACCGGGTCCCGGCTCGGGCACGCTCACCCCGGGTTCGAGGCGGAGCACGTCGAGCGGCTCGCCGAGTTCATGTACCTGCCAGGCGCGCATCTGCCCAGTCCTTCCAAGGGTTGCTGCGAGCCGGGACGCGTGCACGGGCAACCGCAGCCCGACGGTGTCGCCGGCCCGACCGCCCTGCCATGTCGCGTCCGGCCCGGGATCGTCGCCGCATGTTAGGCGTCAGGGCCCACGCGCCCCCGCACGACCCTGAAGTTGCACGCTCAGGGTGCGCCGTCGAACACCCCGCTCAGACCAGTCGGTCCGTGATTGCCGATCACCAGCTGTTCGAGCACCCCGATGCCGGTTTGCGAGCCCCAGCGGGCACGGACCAGCTGCTGCACGTGGATGCTGCTCGACGCCGACGGATCGATGTCCTCGGTCCGCCAGCGCCAGTCCACCGAGGCCTGTTCGCCCCGCCAGCAGCCGTGGCCCCACTCGGGGTGCCCGTACCCGAGGCCGCTCATGTGGAACGTGGCCAACGGCTCGAGGCGGATGATGTGCGTGTCGATACCGCCGAACGGTTCGAGGATGATCGACGCCATGGCACTGCGACGGGTGCCGGGCTCCCAGTCGATGACGTACTGGGCGTCGCGCATCGGGATCGGCGGTTCGAGCACCGCGTCCTGGGCTGCCTGCCGCAACGACTCGGCCACCCCCGCGGTCCCGTCGTCGGCCTCGCCCAACGCCGCCATACCGTCGAGCAGGACCGGCGCAATGGCCCCGAAGCCGTGCCAGCGGCGTCCGTCGGCGAACTCGTTGACATCGAAGAGCACCCCGCAGCCGTCGAAGTTCAACGGCGCCCACAGCCAGAAGAACTGTGGTGCCCGTCGCGACGGCGCGCCTCGGCCCGCTCGTTCGCCGATCGGCCGGACCCCCCACGAGCGGTCGCGGCAGCCGAGCACCGTCGCGTCGACCTCCATACGCTCGCCGTCGACGCTCAACCAGCCCTCCCAGGATCCGAACTGGGTGACCCGGGTGTAGTCGAGAACGGTGCGACCATCCTGTTCGAGCTTGAACGGTGGTTCCTCGACGGCTGCGGTTCGGGCATGGAAGACAAGATCGGCACCGAGGGGGCTCCGGTCGGCGTCGCAGCGGAACCGCAGGGTCCGCATCGGCTCGATCACGTCGACCCGGAGGTGCCCAACCTCGGTCCGGGTGCGGTCCAACGGCGCCCGGCCCGACGCCAGCGTCGACACCTGCTCGCCGTTGCGCAGCACACTGAGGCCGGCGTCGATGACCCCCCGGTTCGGATAGATGCCCAACGCGGCCCCGAACATCAAGGACCCGTCGCGCCGGTAGCCGTTGAAGAAGTAGCGGTTGTAGGCGTTGGGACTCGCTGTCTCGACGTGCAGCACCGGGGCCGTGGTCTGGTGGATGGGGTAGTCGTCGAATCGGTTCAGCACGGTGCGGTCTTTCGGTAGCGGTGGGGGCGTGGCGGAGCGTCGGCAGCAGGTCAGCCGACCTGCACGTGGCCATCACGGATGGCGGTGGCACCGTCGGGGGTGCAGACCTCGAAGCGGCCGTTGCCGTACAGACGCACGGTGAGAGCGGATGGCATCGGCACCATCGCACCGAAACGACCCCGGATGCGGGTGATCGAGCGCGGATCGCCCCCGCCGAGGTGACGTACCGCCGCAGACACACCATGGGCCAACGTCGCCGTGCCGTGCAGGATGAGGCCGGGTAGATCCGCCGCCAGGGCCACGGCGAGGTCGGTGTGGATGGGGTTCCAGATCCGGGCGCACTCGGTGTACACGTGCGCCGCGCCGACATCGACCGCGACCTCAAGCGCGGCGACCGGGTCGCCCTCGATCGGCGGGAGGGGCTCCTCGGCCGGTGCCGGCCGGTCCGGCCCGGACACGTCGGTGGCCAGGTACAGCGAGCCCTGTCGAGTGCGGCAGACCACGGCCCCGCTCGTGTCGGTGCTGATCATGTCCATCGTGAGGAAGGCTCCGGGCCGGCGTCGTTCCACCCCAATCACCGTGGCCACCGTCGTGAGCACGTCGCCCGGCACGATCGGTCGTTCGAGCACGCAGTCGTGGGTGGCGTGGATCCCTCGCCGGGTCTCGTCCGGGGTGACCTCCGAGGCGAGCGACTCGATGGCCTGCAGGGCCAGCACCGTCGGCCACTCGGCACAGACCGGGAACAGCGGATGGGCCGCGATCCCCTCCGGCCGGGTGGTGTCGAGGTACGCCGCGTCGTGCTCTCCGAGGCCGGCGGCGTAGGACATCAGCCAACGGGCGTCGACCGTGTGGCTGATCGGAATGGTCTGCTGGCCGACGGCGTCGGAAGGTACGGGCATGACGGTCAACCGTTCGGGAGTCGGGGCCGACCCACCGATGGTCTGGACCCCCGGGCGGCCGATGCTGTAGCCAGAGACTATGGACCTGCTCGACGGAATCGCCACCACCCGCGCCATCCGGAGATACCGCCCCGATCCCATTCCCGACGAGGACCTCACCAAGATCCTCTTCGCCGCCACCCGAGCACCGTCGGGGTCGAACCGGCAGGGGTTCCGCTTCATCGTGCTGCGCGACGGCCCCCGGGCCATGCAGGCCCGGCAGCTGCTCGGCGAAGGGGCGCGCCGCATCTGGGAGGAGAAGCGGGTCCGGGACGGCTACGACGCCGGGTCGGGGGCCGATCTCTCCTCGCCCAAGGCCCGTATGGCCGCCACCATGGAGCACTTCACCGAGCACTTCCACGAGGCTCCGGTGATCGTGTTGGCCGCGCTGTGGTGTCATCGCCGGTCCTCGGTGGTGCTCGGCGGGGCGGTCTGGCCGGCCGTGCAGAACCTGCTGCTCGCCGCTCGTGGACTCGGCTACGGCGGGGTGATCACCGGCTGGCAGGAGCCGTGCGAGGCCGAGTTGCGCACCGTGCTGGGCATGCCCGAGGACCCCAAGCTCGAGCTCGTGGCCACCATCCCGCTGGGCCTGCCGATGGGCAACCACGGCCCGGTACGCCGTCGCCCGATGGCGGAGATGATCTACGAGGACGGCTGGGAGCAACCCGCAGCCTGGGCCGTGGACCCCGAGGGCACCCGGTTCACCTCCGCCGGCCCGCCCCGCGGCAACTCCTGAGCTGTGCCGGGTCCTGAGCGGCGCCAAGGCCTGACCGGCTCGCGCCACCCGGTTACATGCCGCAGGCACGGTTGAGCGGACAGTCCGCTTGACGGACCGTCGAGCTCGCCGAAAGACTCGAGGCCGCTCGACCGAGCACCGCCGGGCGGAACCACCCCAGGAACGCCGATGAGACGCACCCGCTTCGATGACGCACCGTGCCCGATCGCCCGCACCGTGGACCTGCTCGGCGACTGGTGGACGCCGATGGTGCTGCGCGAGCTGCTCTTCGGTCGCCGCCGTTTCGGTGACATCCAGGAACGGCTCGACCTCAACCGCAGCGTGCTGACCCAACGGCTCAACCGGCTGGTCGAGGAAGGCCTCGTCGAACGGGTGCGCTACCAGCAGCACCCGCCGCGCGACGACTTCGTCCTCACCGACAAGGGCCGCGCCGCGTGGGACGTGCTCAGCGTGATGTGGAGTTACGGCGAGCGGTGGCTGTTCGACGAGGCCCCGCCGGCGGAGCTCTACGACCGTGACACCGGGCAGGCCGTCGAGCCGACGGTGATCGATCGCAACACCGGCCGGCCGCTCGAGCTGGCCAGCACCCGGCGGCGGCCCCGTCCGAAGCCGGCGCCTTCGACCTGACCGAAACGGGCCGCCACCGCGCCGGCCGCCCCACCGTCCCTGCCCCCACCGTCCCTGCCCCCGCACGCCGCACCGACCGGGCACACCGGGCCGGGCCCACCCGCCGTCCCACCACCTCTGCCCCCGCCACACCAACCGGCGACGCCCGGCTGCGCCGTCGGACCACCAAGGAGTGTCATGACCGACCAGACCACCGACACGGCATCGCCCGTAAGCGTCACCCGGCACGGCCGCGTGCTACTCGCCACCATGGACGACGGCCGGGCCAACGCCGTGTCGAAGGCCTTGAGCGACGCGTTGCGGGCGGTGATCCGTCAGGCCGAGAGCGACCCCGACGTCGGTGCCGTCGTCATCGCCGGCCGGTCGGGCCGTTTCTCCGGCGGGTTCGACCTCGGGGTTATCCGTGGTGGCGACGCCGCAGCGGTGCGGGCCATGGTCGACGGCGGCGGGGCCCTCGTCGCGGAGGCCTACGGTGCCGGTGTCCCCGTGGTGGCCGCCTGCACCGGACATGCGGTCGCCGCCGGCGCGCTGATCCTGCTCGGCTGCGACCACCGGGTCGGACCCGATGCCGACGTGAAGATCGGGCTGAACGAGGTGGCCATCGGGCTCACCCTGCCCGACTGGGCCCTGGCCATCGCCGCCGAACGGTTGAGCCGGCGACACCTGCAGGCATCAGTGGTCAACGCTCAGCTGTACAACGGCAGCGGCGCCGTCGCCGCAGGGTTCCTCGACCGTGTCGTCGCCCCCGAAGCGGTGATCGATGCCGCGCTGGAACACGCCGCGGTCCTGGCAGAGCTCGACCCGGCGGCCTACGCCGCCACGGTGCAGGCCCTGCGCGGCCCGACGCTCGCCCGGATGATCACTCCTTGAGTCCCGACGGAGCGAAGCGCGGGGCCTCGTCCGTCACGCCCGGTGCCCGGCGGGTGATCGCCTTGATCACACTGGCGCTCGCCACCGCCCAGGGGTTCGGGCGGTTCGTGTTCCCGGCCCTGCTGCCAGCGATGAAACGCGATCTGCTCGGGTCCTACAGCGCCGCTGGGTTCCTCGGGACCGCGAACGTGGCCGCCTACCTCGCCGGTGCCCTGCTGGTGATGGTGGTGTCGCGCCGCCGGCCTCCGCACCACATCGTCATCGGCGGCCTGGTCGCCTCCACCGCGGCGATGGTGCTGCTCGCCACCGCCCACGGTTTCGCCCAACTGGCCACCGGCATGGCACTGGCCGGGGTGGGCGGCGCAGCCGTGTTCATCCCTGCCCCCGGGATCATCGGCTCCGTCGTGGGTCGCCAGCGTCGGGGGGTGGCCGTCGGCCTGCTCAACGCCGGCCTGGGCCTCGCCGTCGTCGTCGGGACCCAGCTGTCACGGTTCTCACCGGGCTGGTGGGGACCGTCGAGCTGGCGCGGTGTCTGGGCGATCCTGGCCGCCATCACCGCCGTGGCCCTCGTTGCGAACGCGGCGTGGTTGCGACCTGTCGGGCTCGGGGCGTTGGCCCAGCCGCGGTTGTCGGCCCTGCGCAGCATTCGTGGCTGGAAGCCGTACCTGCTGGGTTACTTCGCCTTCGGCTTCGGCTACGTACTGGTCACCACCTATACCGTGTCGGCGCTGCGCGACGCCGGTGGCTTCAGCGTGGCCCATGCCGCCAACGTCTACGTGCTGCTGGCACTCGGCATCAGCGCAGGCGGGCTGACCCTGGGCAAGGTGTCCGACCGCATCGGGCGCCCGTTGACCCTCATCATCGGCTACGGCCTGTGTGCCGTCTGCCCGTTGCTGTTGCTGACCTTTCGTGAACCTGTCGTCGCCCTTGCCGCATTCAGTTTCGGCCTGCTGTTCTCCGGTTGCGTGTCGACCATCGCGGTCTATGCCGCCGACTGCACCGAGCCCACCGACACCGCGGCGGCCTTCGCGCTGGTTACGGTGGTGTTCAGCGTGGCGCAGGCCTTCGGGCCGCAGGTCGGTGGGCTGCTCATCGACCGCAGCGGCGGCTCGTTCACCACCAGCTTCGCCTTGGCTTCGGTGGTGTTGGCCTTCAGCGCAGCGACGGCGGTGCCGTTGTGGCGGGCGACGAAGGGCGAAAGCAGGGTCTGAGCCCCGTCGCCGCCCGCCCCGGCGCTCCCGGTCACACCGGCAGCTTGAACACCTCGGCCACGTTGCCGAACAGCGCCCGGTCGCGCTGCTCGTCGGTGAGATGCGCGGTCTGCGAGGTGAGGATCTCCTGGCTGCGCGGCCACGTCGAGTCGGTGTGGGGGAAGTCGTTGGCCCACATCAAGCAGGACGAGTCGATCATCCTCGGCGATTCGTAGGCCGTGCGGTCGTCCTGAAACGTGAAGTGCACATTGGAGAGCACGTACTCACTCGGACGCTTCGAGATGGTCCGCTGCATCGAACGGCCCCACTTCTCCGCCGCATGGTCGGAACGGTACATCCAGTGGGCCACCCATCCGGCGTCGCCTTCGGCCACCACCATGTGCAGCTCCGGATGGCGTTCGAACACCCCGCCGAACACGAACAATCCCAGGATGTCCTGCACCCCGCGGATCAGGTTCATGAACGCATTGGCCGACTGGCCCCGGGGCGAGGTGAGCGCGGTGGCGGCGTCGTAATCCTTCGACGTGAGAATGTGGAAGCAGATCGGCAGCTCGAGATCGACGGCGCACTGCCACAGGGCGTCGTAGTCGGGGTGGTCGTAGTCCTCGTGCTGGGGGCTACCGGTGACCATCATGCCCACCATGCCCGCCTCCTTGGCGGCGACGAAGTCCTCGATCGCCTCGTCCACGGAGGAAACCGCGGTCTGCGCCAGGCCGAACAAACGGCTGGGGTGGGTGCCACAGAACTCGGCCAGCCAACGGTTGTAGGCCTGTATGCAGGCCCGCTTGTAGTCGAAATCAGGGTGGCTGCACAGCACCATGCCTACCGAGGCAAAAATCAGCTCGCCGCCGACACCGTCGCGGTCCTGTGCGGCGATGCGCTCGTTCGGTTCCCACGCCGCCCGGGTGATCTCGTTGAAGGTGGCCTTCTTGTGCTCCTTGACTTCCTCGACGCTCATGCCCGCGGCGGCGAGCTGTCCGACCGAGATGGGGTTGCGCAGCCCGTTGATGGTGTAGGCCGACGCCCCTCGAGCGTTCACGTCGCACCGTGGTCCGATGTCGCGGTAGCGCGGCTCGATGTAGTCCACGTAGCAGTTCGGCGGCTCGACGATGTGGCTGTCGGCCGAGATAGGTGCCCTGGTCATGGCGTCCCCCTTCGCAGAACTGCGGTCGTACCAGCGGCCGTCCGACGCCGAGCAGCCACCGGTCGGCGCGCCGCGTGCCAGGACGCCCAGCTGTCATGATGGAGAGCAGGCACACCAAGTGGGGGAGCGGTCATGAACTACGCGGCAGAAGAACTCAGCGACGGCATCGCCGTCCTCGATTGCGACAGCCATCTGATGGAGCCGCTCGACTGGCTGGTCGGCTATGCCGATGCCGCCACCGGCCGCAAGCTGATGGAACTGGCCTTCACCGGCAGCTCAGCCACCGCGGACCTGGTCCGGGAATGCTGGGACCGCCGCAACGACCCGGTGGCAACGGCCAAGCTGGCGGAGAATGTGGTGAGCGGACCCAAGGGCTACTTCGCCTTCGGGTCGATGGATGCTGCGGAGCGTCACCAGGCGCTCGACCAGCTCGGCTTCGCCGGGCAGCTCGTCTTCTCGACCTTCGCCCCGAACCAGTTCCGTTACGGCGGCGACATGGATCTGCTCTACGGCGGTGCCGCCGCCCACAACCGGGGCATGGCGGACTTCTGCGCCGGCGACGCCCGCATGCTGCCGGTGGCGTTCGTCCCCCTCGACGACCCCGAGCGGGCGGTTCCCTGTCTCGAGGAGGCCCTCGCCCTCCGATGCCCAGCGGTATGGATACCGCACGGTCTGCCGGCCACCATGAGCCCGACCCACCCCGCCTTCGACGGCATCTGGGCCCGGCTGTCGGAGGCGAACGTGCCGATGGTGTTCCACTTCGGTGGGAACGGCTCGACCCAGATGGCCCTCAGCTACCACAACAACGGTCGCGACCCGGGCAAGGACTTCGCCGGCGGCGGCGAGAACGTGCGCTCGAAGGATTTCCTCAACGTCCACCACGACGCCGAGAACCTGCTGGCATGCCTGGTACTCGACGGCACCTTCGAGCAGTTCCCCGGCCTGCGTTGCGGCGTCATCGAGTTGGGCGCCGGTTGGGTGCCGAACCTGCTCGCCGGGCTCGATCACGCCAAGCGGGCCTTCGGTCGCAACGAACCGGAGCTGGCCAAGCTCACCCTCGAGCCGTCGGACTACTTGCGCCGCCAGGTCCGCTTCAACCCGTGGCACTTCGAGGACGTCGGCCGGCTGATCGACGAGTGCGGACCGAACCTGTTCATGTTCGCCTCCGACTGGCCCCACCCCGAGGGTGGCCGTAACCCCCTGGCCGAGTTCGAGGCGTCGATGAACCGGGCCGCCATCGCCCCGGCCGCCCGGCGGGCCTTCTACCACGACAACCTGGCCTGGCTGCTCAACGGCTGATCCCGGTCCCCGGGTGGGACGCCGCTACGGTGCCCATCCATGTCGAGCACCGAGCCGTTCACCTCCATCACCCTCGAACACGACCCTGCCACCGGCGTGGCCACCATCACGCTGGACCGCGCCGAGGCGGCCAACGCCATGAACTGCCCGATGGCCGCCGAGCTGCGCCGGGCTGCGGTGATCCTGGCCCACGACCCCGACGTGCGGGCCGTGCTCATCCGTTCCTTCGGCAAGGTCTTCTGCGGGGGTGGGGACCTGGCCGCGTTCGCCGGGCTCAGCGCGCAGGAGCTGCCCGCCTATGTCGACAACCTGACCATCGACCTGCACGCCGCGGTGGCCCGCCTGGCCAAGATGGACGCGCCGGTGGTGGTGGCGGTGTCCGGCTCGGCCGGCGGTGCGGGCATGTCGCTGGTGGCGGCATGCGACCTCGTCGTGGCGGGCGAGTCGGCCAAGTTCACCATGGGCTACACCAAGGCCGGGCTGATGCCCGACGGAACCTCGTCGTTCTTCCTGGCCCGCGTCGTCGGCCTACGCCGGGCTACCGATCTGGTGCTCACGAATCGGGTGCTCACCGCCCGCGAGGCCGAGGACTGGGGCCTGGTCAACCGGGTCGTGCCCGACGCCGAGGTCCAGGCGGCGGCGCTGGAGCTGGCAACGAACCTGGCCACGGGGCCCACCCGGTCCTTCGGGCTGGCCAAGCGGGTGCTCATCGAGGGCGCATCAAGCTCGTTGGAGGAGGCCATGGAACGCGAATCACGCTCCATCGGCCTCGCCGGGGCGACCGCCGATGCACGTGAGGGCATCGCGGCGTTCCTGGGCAAGCGCGCCGCGAACTTCCGGGGCGCATGAGGCCCGGGCGGTACGCTGAGCGGACGAGCGCGATCCGGGGGGATGGGCGATGGCCGAGAGCATGACCGACAGCACGTCGAGGGCGAACGAGCTGACCCGCGAGCAACACGCCGCCGACATGGGGGAGTACCTCCGTCAGGGCGAGGCCCGGGCCGCGGCCCTCGGCAATCGCGGTCCGATTCGCCGCACCGCCGAGGGTCACCTGCACCCCGACATCCTGGCCGCCTTCGACGAGCACGGCTTCTACGTGTTCGAGGGCGTCGTCGACGAGGCCGAGCTGGCCGAGCTGCGCGCCGGTGCCGACGACATGATCGGCCGAGCGCCGGTCCGACGGGGCGAGCAGGTCGACGCACAGGGCCGTCCGGCCCTCGGTCACGACTACGCCATCCAGCCGTACCTTTTGGTACGGCCGCTGTCGGATCCGTGGGGTGGCACGGCGGCCCTCGGCGGCCGTCATCCTTCGAAGATGGCCGAGCCGGTGCCCGATCCCGATGCCCCGGAGAACGTCGTCTATCTGATGTTCGGCATGTGCCAGGCCATGCCGGCGGCGCTGAGGCTCTACGGTCACCCCGACATCCTGGCCATCGCGGCGTCGGTGAACGGGTCCGACTTCGTGCCCTACAACGATGCCATCTTCGTCAAGCAGCCGGGCCTCGGCGGCTCGGTGTCCTGGCACCAGGACGGGATCACCCACTGGGACTCGCCGCGCTGGGACCACGGCATCCACGGCTTCAACTTCCAGGTGCAGCTGTACCGCACCACGGCGGCCAACGGTCTGTGGGTACTGCCCGGTACGCACCGCACGGGACGGGTCGACATCAAGCAGATGGTCGCCGACAACGGGGGGAGCGACCGGCTGCCGGGGGCGGTCCCGCTGCTGTGCGAGCCGGGCGATGTCACCATCGTGAACCGTCAAACGCTGCACGGTTCCTTCGCCAACACCTCGCCCGACACTCGGGTGTCTATCACCTTCGGGTTCCACCGCCGGTCCTCGGTACTCGGGGTTCGGGGCAAGCTCAGCCTGAAGGCCGAGGACCTCAGCTGGCAGGACGGCGACGCCTACGACGAGGCCCGCATCGAGGACCGATCCGCGGTGATCGCGCTGGCCATCGACGCCCGTCACCAGGACCGGCCCGACGAGCCCCGGTTCCGTTACGAGCCCTTCGCCGGCCGGGAGGACGACTACCGCTTCGACGAGGACACCTTCGAGCGCTACATCCGTGACTACAACACCCGCGACCTGGCCATCTGACCGGTCCTGTCACGGCGCCGCATCCCGCCGCATCCCGCCGCACCGCAACAGGAGCAACCCATGGCCGACCAGGACGAGCGCTGGGTCGAGGTCCGCGACGAGCCCCGCCATCGTCACCGGTTCCAGAACGAGTTCGTGCGGGTCTACGACGTGCTTATCGCACCGGGCGACACCACGCTGTACCACCGCCACACCGAGGACACCTTCTACGTCGCGGTCAACGAGGCCACCGTACGCGACCGCACCTGGGGTGAGGACGAACCTCGTACCGGCACCGCTCCGGCGGGATCGTGTCTGTGCCGGCCGCACCGGGCCCGGCCCCTCATCCACCAGGTGCACAACCTCGGCCCGGGCGAGATGCGCCTGATCGGGGCGGAGATCAAGGCGACACCCGCCGTCACCACGGCCGCGCCGCTCAGCGCGGCCGGTCACACCCTCACCCTCGAACGCGACCGGCTTCGGGTCTACGACCTGGCCCTCGAGCCGGGCCAGTCCACCGGTGAGGTCACCTACGGGTTCTCGAGCCTCACCGTGCTGCTCACCGTCGCCACCTGGCTGGTGCGCCACGCCGACGGCAGCGACCGCACCGTGATCCAGGCACCCGGGGACGTGCTGTGGCAACCCGGAGCACTCGAGGTCTGCATCACCAACGTCGGCGAACAGCCCTGCCGCGCCGCCATCGGCGAGTGGCGCTGACCCCAGCACGAACAGGAGACCGACGTGGACGGCAACGAGCTGATCGCCTCCATCCTGCGCCGTGAAGGCGTGGAGTGGATGGCCTGTTTCCCGAACAATCCGCTGATCGAGGCCGCGGCGCGTGCCGGCATCCGCCCCATCGCGTTCCGGCACGAACGGGGCGCGGTGATGGCCGCAGACGGCTTCAGCCGGCTGAGCGATCGCGCGCGGTTCGGTGTGGTGGCCGTGCAGTCGCAGGCCGGCGCCGAGAACGCCCTCGGCGGCGTGGCGCAGGCGTATGCCGACAACATCCCAGTCCTGGTGCTGCCGGGTGGTCCGGCCTCCAACGAGATCGGCGTGCGTCCCAACTATTCGGCGGTACGCAACTACCAGGGCGTGGCCAAGTCGGT
>CANJRG010000022.1 GCA_947476745.1 Acidimicrobiia bacterium
GCTTCGGTCATGCGGGTCCCCGCGGCGATCAGATCGACCTTCATGCCGTCCCCGTTCCGATGCGGTGGTCGGCGCCTCGGTGAAGCCGACCTTGCCACCGCCCTGCTCGGACCTCAGCCTGCCAGATGCAGGGCCCGGACCCCGGCGGTCACGCCGGCGGCGGTGATCACGACGAGGACCATCGGGGCCCGCCGCCACACCGCGATCGAGGCCGCGGCGACGCCGGCAACCCTGGCATCGAGCACGATCTGGTCGCGCGAGGTGAAGGTCTGCACCGCGAACACCGCGGCCACCACGGCGATGGGGACGAGGGCCATCAGCTTGGTCCAGCGAGGGTTGACCGCCGCACGACGGCCGAGCACGAACATGCCGAGCGTCCGGGTGATGGCATTGCCGGCCGACAGGATGGCGAGGGCGAGCAGGCTCATGGCAGCTCCTGCTGCGACGGGGGAGCAGGCCGGCGGCCCCGGCCGGTGACGAGGTCGCGCAGGCCCAGTGGACCGGCGGGCACCCGGCTCGCCACGATGGCCGCCAGGGCGGCGATCAGGAACGGGACCCCCGCCGGGGCGAAGGGGACCAGCACGACGGCGATCACCCCGCCGAGCACGGCGGCTGCGGCGGTGTCCCGGCTGCGCAGGGCCGCCGCAACCGTACCGAGCAGTACGGCCGGGAACACCGCGTCGAGCCCGATGGACCTGGTGTTGCCGATGACGTTTCCGACGGCCACCCCGATTGCGGACCCCAGGACCCAGCCCACGCCCATGGCCCCGGCGATCTGCCAGTAGAGCCGCCGGGCGGTGCGCGGGTCCCCGGCGGTCACCGCCGCGGCGACGGCCGGTTCCCCGGAGATCTGCATGGCGGCGATCCGTTCCCACACCGTCATGGGCCAGCGGTTGGCGATGCTCATGGCCATCAGGCCGAACCGCGAGCTCACCAGCAGCGCCGACACCAGGCCGGCAGCCACCGAACCACCGGAGAGGATAACCGCGGCGAACGCCAGCTCCCCGCTGCCGGAGAAGGCGGTTACGGTGGCCAACATGACCACCGCCGGGCTGGTCCCGATGTCGATCATGATGGCGCTCACCGCGACACCGACGGCCATGGTCGCAGCGGCCAAGGCGACGAGGTCGGCCGGTCCGAGGCCGCGTACTTTTTCTGTGTCGTCCACGGCGCAGGACCCTACCGGAGCGGAACGGACGCCCCTTTACCAGCATCGGGTTCGCGGGGCGCGCCCCGCGGCGAGCGCGCCGGACGAGCATGTGGGCGCGGATGGCGCGAACATGCAGCCATGACGCAACCGACGCCGTACCTCGAGGGCTTCCGGGTCCTCGATTTCACCCAATACCTTGCCGGCCCCTCCTGCACCCGCATGCTGGCCGAGATGGGCGCCGACGTCATCAAGGTCGAGATGGCGCCCTTCGGCGACCCGATCCGGGCCAACTCCCCCCGGCGCAACCGGCGCTCCGGCTACTTCGTGCAGCAGAACCGGGGCAAGCGCAGCCTCTGCCTCGACTTCTCCAAGCCGGCGTCGATTCAGATCATCAAGGACCTCATCCCCACCATCGACGTGGTCGTCGAGAACTACAGCGCCGGGGTGATGGCCCGTCGGGGGCTCGACTACGAGTCGTTGTCGGCCATCAACCCCAAGCTGGTCATGGCCTCGATCTCCGGGTTCGGCCAGACCGGCCCGTTGTCGCACAAGACCAGCTTCGACCTCATCGCTCAGGGTTTCGCCGGTCTGATGCACGTCACCGGTGAGGCCGACGGCCCGCCGCAGTTCGTCGGGGTCGGCATCGCGGACTGCACCGCCGGGTTCACGGCATACGCCGCCATCGGTTACGCCCTGCTGCGTCGCACCACGACCGGCAAGGGCAGCCACCTCGACATCTCCATGGTCGACGCCCTGTTCCACATGCACGAGATGAACGTGCATGCCCCGTCGATGACCAACGGCGAGTGGAAGCCGATGCGGGCCGGTGCCCACCACCCGGTGGTCTGCCCCGGTGGGGCGTACAAGGGCCCGCAGGGCTACATCATGATTCTCTGCACCCAGGGCCAGATGCCCGGGTTGTGGAAGGCCATCGGCCGCGAGGACCTCGCCGAGGATCCCCGCTTCGTGAACAACGCCACCCGCCTCGACAACGTCGACGAGTTCGTCGCCGTCATCGAATCGTGGATGGCCACCTTCGCCACCGACGAGGAGGTCATCGCCGCGCTGGAGGCCCAGCGGGTGCCCTGCGGTCCGGTGCTCGACCCCGGCGAAGCGGTCAACCACCCGTACTTCCAGGAGCGGCGCATGGTGCGCGAGATCAGCGATCCGCTGGCCGGGAACTTCTACGTGCCGGGCTTCCCGATCAAGTTCTCCGACGCCGCCCCCGAGCCGGACCTGGTCACCCCCAACCTCGGCCAGCACAACGTTGACGTGTTGCGTGACCTGTGCGGTTACGACGAGGCCGCCATTGCCGCGCTGGTCGAGGGCGGGGTGCTGGCCGAGAAGGATCGCTAGGCCTGCGTAACCGCCGAGGTGGCACCGGGCCCCGGCCCGCTGTACCGGTGCCCGGCGGCCGGGTCCGGTCCGGTCCGGCCGGGTCCGGTCCGGTCGGGTCCGGTCCGGTCGGGTCCGGTCCGGTCCGGTCGGGTCCGGTCCGGTCCGGTCGGGTCCGGTCGGGTCCGGTCCGGTCCGGTCGGGTCCGGTCGGCGGGTCAGGGCTGCGGGTCAGGGCTGCGGGTCAGGGCTGCGGGTCAGGGCTGCGGGTCAGGGCTGCGGGTCAGGGCTGCGGTTGGTGGCGGGCGGCGAGTTCGGCCCGCAGCTCGGCGCCGTGCTCGTCGAGGCGGGGTGGGCCGCGGTAGAGCACGGCCGGGGTGGCGGTCAGCTTGATCGGGCAACCCAGGGTGGTGGTGGTCCGGTGGTGGGGGTGCTCCAGCGGCACCAGCATCTCCCGGGCCACGACGTGGGGTTCGCCGATCCAGTCGCGGGCCCGGTACACCGGCCCCACCGGGATCTGCCCGCCGAGGACCTCGAGCACCTCGGCGCTGGTACGGGTGGCGGCCCAGCCACCGACGATCTCGTCGACCAGAACCCGGTTCGCGACCCGGGCCGCATTGGTGGCGGTGCGGGGGTCCTCGACGCATTCCGGCCGGTCGATCGCCGTGCACAGCAGCCGCCACATGGCCTCGGTCGGGGCGGCGATGGCACAGTGGCCGTCGGCGGTGCGGTACACGTCAAAGGGGGTGACGTCGTCGAGGGCGTTGCCCGACGGGGGATAGTCGCGGCCGAGGTAGTCCCAGCTCGACTGGGCCGGCTCACCGAGGGACATCACCGCGTCGACCATGGCCACGTCGAGGAACTGGCCCTCGCCGGCGGCCCGGGCGTGCAGCACTGCGGACACCAGGCCCAGCGCGGCCATCAGCCCCGGGACGAGGTCGCCGACCAGCGGTCCGGCCCGCAGCGGGTGCTCGGCGTCGGGCCCGGTGGTGGCGACCACCCCGCCCATGGCCTGGGCGACCACGTCGTAGGCCGGCCAGGCGGCGTAGGGGCTGGCACCGGTCCGGGCGTCGCCGAAGCCGCGGATGGCGGCGTACACCAGGCGGGGGTTGCGGGCCCGGCAGGCGTCCCAGCCCACCCCGAGGCGGTCGAGGACTCCGCCGCGCAGGTTCTCCACCAGGCCGTCGGCGGTCTCGACCAGTTGCAGGAACACCTCCCGGTCCTCGTCGGTGGCGAGGTCGAGCACGATGGAGCGCTTGTTGCGGTTGCGGTTGGCGAAACGGCCGCCGTAGAACCGTTCGTGGTCCTCGGGCAGGAACGGCGGGGCGAAGCGGGTCAACTCGCCCTGCGGCGGCTCGACCTTGATGACGTCGGCCCCGAGGTCGGCCAGCATCATCGACGCGTACGGCCCGGCTGCGGCATGGGTCACGTCGATGATGCGGACGCCGACCAGCGGTCCGCCGGGCCGGCCCGGTTGGTTGCGCATCGCCGCAACGTAGCGGCTCCGAGGATCCGGATCGCCCCGGGTACTATCGACGCACCATGAGCGAAGCAACACAGGTCGATGTCGTCGTTGTCGGGGCCGGGTTCGCCGGCATGTATCTGATCCATCGGATGAGGCAGGCCGGGCGGACCGTGCAGTGCTTCGAGGGTGGCACCGATGTCGGGGGGACGTGGTACTGGAACCGCTATCCCGGCTGCCGTTGTGACGTCGAGTCGATGGAGTACTCCTACGACTTCGATCCCGACCTGCAGCAGGAATGGGTGTGGACGGAGAAGTACGCCACGCAGCCGGAGATCCTCCGCTACGCCCAGCACGTGGCGGACCGGTTCGATCTGCGCCGCTCGATCCGGTTCTCGACCCGGGTGGTCTCGGCCCACTTCGACGAGGGGTCAGGTCGTTGGACGGTGACGGCCGATGACGGCTCGGTCACCAGCGCCCAGTTCTTCGTGATGGCGTCGGGCTGTCTGTCCTCGGCGAACATGCCCGATATCGAAGGGCGTGATTCGTTCCAGGGGGTGCTTGCCCATACCGGTCGGTATCCGCACGAGGGGATCGACTTCGCCGGCAAGCGGGTCGGCATCGTGGGCACCGGCTCGTCGGGCATCCAGTCGATCCCGGTGATCGCGCAGAGTGCGGCGCATCTGACGGTGTTCCAGCGGACGGCGCAGTTCACCATCCCGGCGTGCAACGGCCCGCTCGACCCCGAGCTGCAGGCCGCGGTCAAGGCCGATTACGAGACGTTCCGGGCAAAGAACCGCCGCATGTTCGGGGCTTTCGGCTCGCACTACCCCAAGCCGGCCGGCGATGCCGCCGATGTCGACGACGCCACGTTCACCGCCACCATGGAACGACTGTGGGAGATGGGCGGGACCATGTTCCTGTCGGCGTTCCGCGACCTGATGCGCACCCCCGCCTCGAACGAGCGGGCGGCGGCGTTCGTGCGCACCAAGATCGCCGAGATCGTGCACGACCCGGCGACCGCAGCGAAGCTGACCCCGGACGGGTTGATCGGCTGCAAGCGTCTGGTGATCGACACCGGTTACTACGAGACCTACAACCGCCCGAACGTGACGTTGGTGGACATCGGCCCCCAGGGCACGCCGATCACCCGGATCACCCCGACCGGGGTACAGGTCGGCAACGAGCACCACGAGCTCGACGTGCTGATCTTCGCCACCGGGTTCGATGCGATGACCGGGTCACTGCTGCGGGTCGACATCCAAGGTCGCGACGGGCAGCGCCTGGCCGACACGTGGGAGGCTGGGCCGGTGACCTATCTGGGTCTGGGGGTGCACGGGTTCCCGAACTTCTTCACCATCACCGGGCCGGGCAGCCCGTCGGTGCTGGCCAACATGATCATCGCCACCGAGCAGCACGTCGACTGGATCACCGACTGCATCAGCTACCTGCAGGCCAACGGCCACGACACCATCGAGGCCGACCCGGCATCGGTTGAGTCGTGGGTGGCGCACGTCAACGCCGTCGCGGACCGGACCATCTTCCCCAGCTGCAACTCGTGGTACCTGGGGGCCAACATCCCCGGCAAGCCGCGGGTGTTCATGCCCCTGCCGGGCTTCCCCGGCTACGTGGACACCTGTGACGACGTGGCGGCCAACGGCTACCGCGGGTTCCGCCTCGACCGGCTCGGGGTGAGCGCCGGGGTCTGACCGGCACCGCATGGCCGTACCCGGCCGCCCGGCCGAGGCGGAACCCGGGGTGCACAGTGCCCGGATCGTGCCGCGGGCATGGCGCGGCCCGACGGGTGGGGGACCGGCCGGCGTCGGCCGGGCACCGCCGTCAGTCGGCCACGAAGCCCTTGAACGAGCCGGCCAGGTAGTCCACGAAGCGCGGCGAGACACCCTCGCGGGCCAGGTGGTCCCGGGACACCGGTTGCTGGACGGGTACGAAGTCGGGATCGGCCTCGACCAGCTTCGGGTAGTCGTGGTGGATGATGGCTCCCCGGCCCAGCAGGGCGATGTCGGCGCCGAGCTCAATGGCCCGGCGGGTCTCGGCCGGGGTACGCAGCTTGCCGGCCACGCCGAGGCGCACCCTGCCGCGGGGCAGCTCGGTGAAGTGCTCGATGAGCAGCTTCGCCTCACCCGGCCGGTCGATCGGGGTCTTGAAGCAGTCCCACAGCGACAGGTCGAGGAACTCGATGAGCTCACCGGCCATCAGCTCGGCGGCGAGCTCGGTGATCTCGTCGAGCCGCATGTCGAAACGCTCGGGCGACAGGCGGACCCCGACGATGAAGTCCTCACCGCAGCGCCGGCGGATCTCGGTCAGGATCTCGATCAGGAACCGTGAGCGGTTCTCCAGCGAGCCGCCCCAGCGGTCGTCACGGCGGTTGAGCTCGGGGCTGAGGAACTCGCAGATCAGGTAGCCGTGGGCGCCGTGCAGCTCGACGCCGTGGAAACCGGCCTGCTCGGCCCGTACCGCGGCGGCCACGAACGACTCGACGGCGGCCTCGACCTCGTCGCCGGTCAGTGCCCGGGAGCCCGACTCGGGGTCCTCGGAGGGGCATACCGGGGTGGTGCCGACCAGGGTGGCCGGGGCCCGGTTGCCGGCGTGGTGGAGCTGGGCGATGGACACCGAACCTGCGGCGTTGATGCCGGCTGCGAGCTCGGCCAGGCCCTCGAGGTGGTCCTCGGAGAAGATGCCGATCTGGCCGGGGAAGCCCTGGCCGACGGCCTGCACGTGCGCCGCAGCGGTCATCGTCGAACCGAACCCGCCGACCGCCCGCATGACCAGCCAGTCGTGCTCTTCCTGGGAGCAGCGGCCGTCGGGGTGGCTCTGGGTGTTGGTCAGCGGGGCCAGCATCAGCCGGTTGGGCATGGCAGGCCCGCGACGGAACGGTACGGCGTCGAACAAGGAACCAGGAACACCCGAAGTCATGGCCTCACGTTGCCACACCGCACGGCACGGACCAACCCGCCGCCGGGATGTGCGGGGTGTGCGGGGTCGGCGGGCGGATGGCCCCGCGGGCAGACCGGGGCCGGGGTGGCGGTCGCGGCGTTCGGTAGCGTGATTGGCGATGAGCACCGAGTCCTCCGCCATGGCCCAGCCGGAACCGGGCGGGAACGACCCGCTCGCCCTCGACGGCGTGCGGTTCGTGAACCGCTTCACCGCCGAGCTGCCGGCCGATCCCGATCCGGCGAACCGGGTCCGGCAGGTGACCGGGGCGGCGTTCAGCCGGGTCCGGCCGACCCCCGTCGCCGCCCCGCGCTTGCTGGCCCATGCGCCCGACGTGGCCGAGCTGCTCGGCCTCGACGAGGCGACCGTGCGTTCGTGGGCCTTCGCCGAGGTGTTCGGCGGCAACCGCCTGCCCGCCGGGGCCGACCCGTACGCGGCCTGCTACGGCGGCCACCAGTTCGGCAACTGGGCCGGCCAGCTCGGCGACGGTCGGGCCATCGCCCTGGGCGAGATGGTGGCCCGCGACGGCAGCCATCAGACGTTGCAGCTGAAGGGGGCCGGGCCGACGCCGTACTCCCGTGGTGCCGACGGCCGGGCGGTGCTGCGCTCGTCGATCCGCGAGTTCCTCTGCAGCGAGGCCATGGCGCACCTCGGCGTCCCCACCACCCGGGCGTTGTGCCTGGTCGCCACCGGCGACGACGTGGTGCGCGACATGCTCTACGACGGCCATCCGCGGCCCGAACCCGGCGCGGTGGTCTGCCGGGTGGCGCCAAGCTTCGTACGCTTCGGGACCTTCCAGCTGCCGGCGTCGCGGCAGGATCGCGACCTGTTGCGGCAGTTGGTCGATTTCACGATCCGGGCCGACTACCCGCACCTGGTGGGGATGGACAGCTTCGACGAGCGGGTCGGTGCGTTTTTCGCCGAGGTCTGTGCCCGCAGTGCGGCGCTGGTGGTGCACTGGATGCGGGTCGGCTTCGTGCACGGGGTACTCAACACCGACAACCTGTCCATTCTCGGCCTGACCATCGATTACGGCCCCTACGGCTGGCTGGAGAACTTCGATCCGGGTTGGACACCGAACACCACCGATGCCGGGGGCCGCCGGTACCGCTACGGCGCCCAGCCGCAGATCGTGCACTGGAACCTGTGGCAACTGGCCAACGCGCTGGTCGGCGTGGTCGAGGATCCGCAGCCGCTGCAGGCCGCGCTCGACGGGTACGCCACCCTCTATGAGGAGGGCTTCAACGCCATGATGGCGGCCCGGCTCGGTTGGGGAAGCTTCGCCGCCGGTGACGAGGCGCGGCTCGCCGAGCTGTTCGGGGTGCTCGCCTCCGCCGAGATCGACCAGGTGCTGTTCTTCCGGGACCTGGCCGATGTGCCGGTGCGCAACGCTGATGCACACACCGACGACGAGCTGCTGGCCCCGCTGCAGCAGGTCTGGTACCGGCCCGAGGATGCCACCGGACCGGCCGGCACGGCGATGGCCGGCTGGCTGCGTTCGTGGGCCCGGCGGGTGGGGGCCGGGGGCCTTGTCGATGATGAACGACGCCGCGTCATGAACGGTCTCAACCCCCGCTTCGTGCTGCGCAACTACCTGGCCCAGGAGGTCATCGACGCCGCCGAGGCCGGTGACCTGTCGTTGCTGCACGAGGTGGCCGACGTGCTGCGCCACCCCTACGACGAGCAGCCGGGCCGGGAGCGTTTCGCCGCCCGCCGGCCCGAGTGGGCCCGCCACCGGGTGGGCTGCTCGATGCTGTCCTGCTCGTCCTGACCACACCGCTAGGTCCAGGCACGTCCGTCGGGCCGGGTGGGTTCGGGCCCGGTCGGACGGGCTGGACGCGGTCGCGGCGTTGCGGCGGCTGTCAGTCGACCGCAGGACCTGGCCGGTTGAACATGGCCAGGACGAAGGCCCCGGCGGACAGCACGGCGGCCACGAGGTAGGCCAGCATGCAGCCGTGCAGGAACGCGGCATCGGCCCCGGGCGTGCCGGCGATCTTGGACAGGGCGATGTCGAAGCCCTTTGCCGCCATCACCCCCACCACGATGGCCGAGGCCACGGCCTGGCCCATCACGCTGCCGATGTTGCGGGTCAGGTTCATGAACGCACCCACCACGCCGAGGTGCTCACGGGGCACCGAGGCGAGAATCACGCTGCTGTTGGGAACGTTCCACAGGCCGAGGGCGAGGCCGTTGGCGAACAGCAGCACCATCACCAGCCACAGCGGGGTGCTGCGGGTGAGGAAGGCCGCGCCGATCACCGCCACCACGTTCAACGCGAACCCGGTGACGAAGATGGGCCGCTCGCCGAGGCGGTCGGTGTAGCGGCCCGACTGGTTCGCGGCGATGCCCATCCCGAGCGAGGACAGGAACAGCACCGAGCCGGTCAGGCCCTCGCTGAGGCCCCGTACGCTGATGAGGAACACCGGCATGAGGAAGGTGACCGCGGTGTATCCCACGAAGCCGAGGGTCCGGGCGGTGACCGACATGCTGAACGCTGCGTGGGTGAAGAAGCGCAGCTGCAACATCGGGGCATCCTGGCGCAGTTCCCACAGGATGAACGCCGCGAACAGCGCGATCATGGCCAACAGACCACCGAACATGGTCATCGAGGTCCATTCCATCGCCAGCGGGTTGCTGACGGTCAGGACCATCACGGTGATCGCCATACTTGACAGTACGGCACCACCCCAGTCGAAGCGTGGGCGGGCCTTGGGCGCTGCGGCCGCCGCGCCGGGGGTGAAGCCGCTGCCGCTCACGATGGCCTCGTCGAGGTAGCGGTACCCGGCGGCGAAGGCGATCAGCAGCGGCGGGACCAGCAGCAGGAACAGCCACTGCCACGGCAGCACCTGCAGCAGCAGGCCGGCACCGATCGGCCCCATGGCCGCCCCGATGGCCACGACGGAGGTCTGGCTGCCCAGCGCCTTGCCCCGTTCCTCCGGCGGGAAGATGGCGACGATCATGGCCGTGCCCACCGACTGGCCCATGGCATTGCCTACCGACATGACCGCCCGGGCGGCAATCATCAGGCCGAAGGTGGGCGCGAACGCCACGCAGAGCGAGCCGCCGGCAAACAGCAGCAGGCCGATCAGGTGTATCCGGCGCCGTCCCACGATGTCGGCGATGCGGCCCATCGGCATCATCAGCCCGCTGATCACCAGGGACTGCACGATCACCACCCAGCTGACCGCCCGCAGGGTCACCCCGAAGTCGTCGGCGATGGCCGACAGGGCGACGAACACCATCGACATGCTGAACACCATCGTCACGAAGGAGATGGCGATGGCGGTGAACGCCTTCCACTTGTCGGCCTGGGCGCGTTCGAAGCGCTCCCGTTCGAACTGCTCGACCTGCTTCAGCTCGTCGGCGTCGCTGGTCGGTCCCGGGTCGAGGGTGGTCATCGCTGCTGGCCGCGGTGCCGGTTACCGGTCATGACGCGCACCGTAGCGTCAACCCGCTGGTCGCGACGGGAAGAACGAGCGCTGGTTGCTCAGCCGAACAGCGGGGTGGCGAACTCGACGACGGCGCGGCTGAACGGATCGTTGCGATCACCGGCCACCATGTGCCCGGCCCCGGTGATGTCGATGGCGGTGGCCTGGGGAATCATCGCCACCAGTTCGGCCGCGGCCTCGGGGCTGACCACGTCGCTGCTCGCCCCTCGCACCAGCAGGGCGGCGCAGCGCAGCGCGGCGGCCCCGGCGCTCATGAAGCCCCGCAGCCGGACCTGTGCGGCTGCGGCCACGGCGGGATCGTCCAACCACGGCCGTCGGGAGTCGAGCAGACGGGGGTCCCAGTGCCAGAACCATCGGCCGTCCCGTTGGCGCAGCACCCGGGTGAGCCCGATGGGCGACGGCGCGCCCTTCCCGTCGCCGCGGTACACGCCGATGGCTTCGGCGGCCTCCTCCAGCGAGCCGAACCCGTCGGGGTTGGCGGTCATGAAGGTGAGGATGCGCCGGGCCCCGTCGATGTCGACGGTGGGGGTGATGTCGACGAGGACCAGCCCGCGGTAGAGCTGGTCCGGGCGCAACCCCTGGGCGATCAGCGCCGCGCTGCCACCGAGCGAGGCGCCGACGACCAGCGGCGGCCGGCCGAGGGTGTCGCAGACGGCCATGATGTCCTGGGCGATGTCGGTGTGCTCGTAGGCGCTGTGGCCGGCCCAGTCGCTGTCGCCGTGGCCGCGATGGTCGATGGTGTAGGCCCGCCAGCCGGCGGCACCGAGATCGGCCGCGGCGCGGCCCCAGGACTGGCGGGTCTGGCCCGATCCGTGGAAGAACAGTGCCGGCGGCCCGTCGGCGGGCCCGAAGGCGTCGGCGGCGAGCCGCAGCCCGCCCTCTCCACGGAACTCACCCGGTTCGCTCACCGGGCCATTCTGCGCACCCAACCACCCGGCGGACGAAACGGCCTGCGGTCCGACGGGGCGCTCGACCTGGCCCGAGCGCCGGGCCCGGTGGGTTGGGCCGCCGGCAACATCCGCAATGGGGAGGGCGGCTAGGTTCGTCGGCCATGAGCACAGCGGGATCGGTACGGGTCGGGGTCACGTCGTTCGGGGCGGAGCTACCCACGCGAACCAAGGTCGCGCTGGCCCGACATGCGGAGCAGGCGGGCTTCGCTCGGTTCCTGTTGGTGGAAACGGTCGAGACCAACGAGGCCATGGTGCAGCTCGCCGCCATCGCCATGGCCACCGACCACATCGGGATCGGCACCGGTATCGCCAACATCTACCTGCGTCGTCCCGACATGCTCGGTGCTGCCGCAGTGGCGGTGGCGGATGTGTCCGAGGGGCGGCTGGTGCTCGGCATCGGGCCGAACAACCGCCGGGCGGTCGAGGGCCTGGGTCTGAGCTGGCGGCCGCCCGCGCAGGCGCTGTCGGAGACCACCGCACGGCTGCGGGCGTTGTTCGCCGGTGAGGCCGGCAAGTGCGGCCCGGCGACGCACCCCATCTCGATCCCGTGGGCCGCAGTCGGTCTGGGCTCGGCCGAGGCCGCCGGCCGCGAGGCCGACGGCGTGATGGGCTACCTTGCCACCGCCTCCCGTCTGACGGCGGTGCGTGACCGGTTCCGGCGGGGGGCCGAATCGGCCGGCCGTGACCCCGATCGGCTCGAGTTCAGCCTGCTACTGCCGACCTTCCTCGACGAGGATCTCGAGACCGCCAGGGACGCGGCCCGTTCGTTCCTGTCCTTCTACACGACGTTGCCCCACTACCGGATCATGTTCGAGGCGTCGGGATTCACTGACGTCACCTCGGTGCCCGATGCTCTGATCGACGCCGTCGTGCTGGCCGGTCCGGTGGAGCACTGCCGGCAGCGCCTGGCCGATCTCGCCGCCGTGGGCTTGACCGATGTCGACCTCGCCCCGTTGCCGGTCGGCGGCCGGGACCTGCCGGCATCCGCCGCCGTCCTGTTCGAGCAGCGCGCCGCCCTCACCACCTGAGCCGCCCGGCCGGGGACGGGTCGGGGCGCCCCGGGGCCCGCCAGTTCCGAGCGGACGATGAGCGTCGTCGCCCTGGGTCAGTGCCGTGCCAGGCGGTCGGCCTGTTCGGGCCAGTGCCGGTGGTTCAGGACCACGCCGTCGCTGCGGACGTGCTGCACGGCTGCGAGGTCCAGATCGGCATACGCCCAGCCCGGGGCGTTGAGCGCGGTTTCCGCCAGCATGCCCGAGGGTGGGAAGCCCCGGTCCGGCGGGCCGTAGATGGCCGCCGCCCCCCAGTTCTCATCCACGGCGGGCGACCAGGCGGCCTCGCCGACCGTGGGGGAATGTACGACCACGCACTGGCCTTCCAGCGCGCGGGCCATGGCTCCCACCCGGACCCGGGTGAAGCCCGCCGGGCTGTCGGTGCACGAGGGAACCAGCAGGATTTCGGCGCCACGTTCGACCAGGCTGCGGGCCAGCAGGGGGAATTCGCTGTCGTAGCAGATCAGGACGCCGATCCGGCCCAGAGGCGTGTCGAAGACCGGCAGCCCCTCGCCCGCGGTGACGAACCACTGTTCGCGTTCGAAGCGCGTCATCATCTGCTTGTCCTGATGGCCGATGATGCCCGTCGGACCGTACAGCGTGGCGCGATTGACCGGCCGCTCAGCCAGGAACACCGGTCCCGAGGCGCCGAGGATGTGCAGGCCATGGCGAGCCGTCAGATCGAGATGCAGGCGGTCCACGGCGGGGCGGTGGCGTGCCACCTCGTGCAGGGACAACTCCAGATCCGCTGCTACCGCCGGCCCGCCGAGCGAGGCCAGTTCCATCGTGCCGTATTCCGGGAAGACCAGCAGATCCGCCCCTGCTGCCGCGGCCTCGTCGACCCAGTCGGTCAGCTTGGCGGCATAGGCGTCGAAATCGGTGAAAAAGGTCAGCGGATAGGCCGATGCGGCGATCCTCACGACGGCCCGTTCCGCCTTCTCACAGCGCCCGCATCCAGAATTGCAGGCGCTTGGTCGTCTCGTCGGCCTCGCCCACGTCCTTCCACGAGAATGTGGCTTCGACGCCCGGCAGCGGGGCGTAGCCGCGCCCGCGCCAGAAGGCGTCGTTGGTGCGATAGGGGCCGGGATGCATCGGATGATCCTCGGGGCGCGTGACCGAACAGAAGGCCAGCCACCTACGCCCCAGCGAGCGGGCGAAGGCTTCGCGCAGGTCGAAGAAGCGATGCCCGATGCCGTTGCCGCGATAGGCCGGCAGCAGAACGGATTCAGCCCCGTAGTAGATGTCGGTCAGGGCAATGCCCTGCCCCGCAAAGGGCTCGGCGAACTCCTCGGCGTGGTCTTCCATCGGGGTCGAGGTCGAGGCTCCGACCAGTCGGTCCCCGTCGAAGGCCCCGACCAGCAGCGCATTCGGCGACTCGCGATAGATGTTCAGGTAGTCGCGTTCGTATTCCAGCGTGCCATCGTAAAGATAGGGCCAGTCGCGAAAGACGGCGATGCGCAGCGCGGCTACACCGTCGAGCGCCGCCTCCAGATCGGGTCCGCGCAGGGCGCGAACAGTCATTTCCATTGCTGCACCTGATCGATCCAGTCCTTGAGATTGTAAAAGGTGGTCACGCGGGCAATCTGGTCGTTGCGAATGTCGAAGAACCCGCCGGCGGGCAGGACGTAGGTCTGGCCCTTGGCTTCGGGCAGGCCCGGATCGGTCTTCAGGTAGGTGCCGTGCACGATGAATTCCGCCGCCGCCCGCGTGCCGGCGTCATCGGCAAAGATCACCAGATCCTTCAGTTCCTCGCTGTAGGACACGCCCATATGCGCGCAGAATTCTATGAATTTCGTCTTGCCCCGGCGGATGCCGCCTTCGTTGACGCGGTGTTCCACATCTTCGGCCACGCAATCAAGCATGCCCTGCGGATCGCCCGCATTGAAGGCGCTGTAATAGCAGGTCACAAGGTCGATGGCAGTCTGGCGCGTCACGTCTCTTCCTGTTCCAGGGGCGGTCCGAAGCGCTGGACCATGCGATCGCGAATCTGGTTGTGGGCCTGGCGCCAGGCAGCAGGTGTCGCCCCGCTCGTTTCGCCCGGCCCCGTCGTTTCCAGGATCGGCCGACACACTACGTCGAGGTAATTGAGCCGTGTGCCTTCCAGCGCCGCTGTCCGGCCTGCGGGCGACGAGGCCAGCTGCCGGTCGGAGTGGCGCCGGTCCGGCCTCGGGTACGGTCGAGCCGGCGGAGCTGGGCGGCGAGGTACGGGCGGGCCCGCCGTCGGCCACCTCGTTCCTCGATGGCCTGCTCGAGCGATCGCAGCGTGGTCACCACGACCTGACGATCGGGCTGCAAGCCGCGTCGCTCGCACTCCTCGAGCCACTCGGCCGGGGTGCGATGGCCCCGCTCGCCGTTGCAGCGGCGACACGCCGCGACCTCGTTCTCCAACCAGCTCGGGCCACCCTTGACCCGGGGGATCAGATGCTCGGTGGTCGCCCGTACCAATCCGACCTCCAACGGCCGCCGGCACCACACGCAGGCCGAGCCGTCGCTCTCGAGGATCACCTCGAGCCGTTCGCGCCGGTTGCGCGCTCGGCTTGCTGTGCGGTCGTCACCCATCGGCACCACAATGGCGCGATGTCCGGTCGTTTCGCGCCCTCGCCGACGGGCCCCCTGCACCTGGGCAACCTGCGCACCGCCCTGGCCGCCTGGCTCGCGGCCCGGTCCTCGGGGCGCGGGTTCCTGGTCCGCATGGAAGATCTCGACCAGGTCACGTCGTCGTCGCGGCATGAGCAGGACCAACTCGACGACCTGGCGGCGTTGGGTCTCGACTGGGACGGCCCGGTGGTCCGCCAGAGCGAACGCTTCGACCGCTACCGGGCGGCGCTGACCCGGCTCGACGAGGCCGGTCTCATCTATCCGTGTTACTGCACCCGGCGGGAGATCCGGGCCGAGATCGAGGCGGCGGCGAGCGCACCGCACGGGCTGGCAGCCGACGGTGCCTATCCGGGCACGTGCCGGGAGCTGTCGGCGGGGCAGCGGGCCGAGCGCACCGCAACCGGGCGGCGGCCGGCCCTGCGCCTGCGGGCCGAGGGGGAGCGGATCGTCTTCCGGGACGAAGTGGTCGGCAGGGTCGAGGGCCTGGTCGACGATGTGGTGCTCGCCCGCTCCGACGGGGTGCCTGCGTACAACCTTGCCGTGGTGCTCGACGACGCCGCGCAGGGCGTGACCCAGGTGGTGCGCGGCGACGACCTGCTGTCGTCCACCCCCCGCCAGATCCACCTACAGCGGCTGTTGGGACTGCCCTCCCCGTCGTACCTGCACGTCCCGTTGGTGCTCGGGCCCGACAACGCCCGGCTGGCGAAGCGCCATGGTGCCGTGACCCTGGCCGACCTCACCGTGGGGCTCGGGCGAGCCGAACGGGACCGACGGGTGGCGACCATCCTCTCGGCCCTGGCCGTGAGCCTCGGGGTGCTCGATGACGGCGAGGTCGTCGAACCGGGGGAGCTCGACGGTCTGATCGACCGGTTCGACGTGGTCCGCCTGCCCCGAGCTCCGCTCGCCTGGTCGGAGCTCGCTGCCCTCCTGGCGTGACGCCGCCATCCGACGTCGGCACGGCCGATTCGCCGCTGTCGCACCGATTCGGTGTCGATTCGGTGTCGATTCGGTGAACCGGGGATTCGGTGGGGTCGCACCGATTCGGTGTCGATTCGGTGAACCGTCGATTCGGTGGGTGGTCGGAGGGGCCGGCCGCCGATGCTGGGTCGTGCGAAGGCAAACGTCACCGTCCGGGCACCTGTGGAGCGCTGACGGCACGGCACCGGCGCATGGATGTAGCGAAATGGTTCGGTCGGGACGAGGCCGCACCGAGCGGTGCCGAAAAAGTCCTGGTCAGAGGGGTGGTCGTTCGGGGTCACCGGGACAGGCGAACCATTTCGCTACAAACTGGGGCGATCGGGGTCCGCAACCGGATGTCCAGGTCAGTTCGGGCCCGGCGATCCGGATGCGGCCGGCTCGGCCCGGGCGGATGCGGCCGGCTCGGCCCGGGCGGGTACAGGGTTGGGTCACCAGGTGCAGGGCTGGTGGCGGATCCCGTTGAGCAGGCTCGACACGGTGCGTTCGGGCGGGCCGTCGGCAACCAGGGTCGGCACTCGGGTGAACAGCTCCTTGAACAGCACCATCAGCTGGCGGCGGGCCAGGTGGGCGCCGATGCAGAAGTGGGGCCCCGGCCCGCCGAAGCCGACATGGTGGTTCGGCTCGCGGCGGATGTCGAACACCTGCGGGCGGTCGAACACCGTCTCGTCACGGTTGGCCGACTCGTAGAACATCACGACCTTGTCGCCCTCGGCGAAGGTGTGCCCGCTGAGGCTCACCCCGTCACGGGTGACCGTCCGCCGGAACTGGATGACCGGGCTGGCGTAGCGCACGATCTCCTCGACGGCGGTCGGGGCCAGAGCGTCGGGCTGAGCCATCCACGCCGCCCGCTGGTCGGGGAACTCGGTCATGAACCGCAGCCCCCAGGTGCTGGCGTTGCGGGTGGTCTCGTTGCCGGCCGCGGTCAGCACCACGAAGAACGATTGGATCTCCTGCTGGGTCAGCCGCTGGCCGTCGACCTCGGCCCGTACCAGCGCTGCCAGCAGGGTGTCGCTGTCGGCCGGCAGCGTGGGGATGACGTCGTCCATCATGGCGGCCAGCGTCCGGCCCGCCTCGAGCACCGCCCGGCCCCGGGGCACCCCGGCGGGGGTCGAACCCGGGTCGAGGATGATGTCGGACATCCGCACCACCAGGTCGTGGTGTTGGGTCGGGATGCCCATCATCATGCAGATGGCCTGCAACGGCAGCCGCGACGCCACGACCTCCACGAAGTCGCAGGGCCCGCGTTCGAGGAGCCGGTCGACCAGGCCCGAGGCGATCGCCGCGAGGTCGGCCTCGATGCGGGCCATGGTGCGCGGGGTGAACGCCGCCGACACCAGGCCCCGCAACCGGGCATGTCGGGGGTCGTCCATGTTCAGCATGGACCCGAAGAACTCGCTGTACTCCACCGGCAGGTCCCGGATGGAGGTGCCCTGGGCGGAGGAGAACAGGTCGGGCCGGCGGCTGACCTCGAGCACGTCGGCGTGGCGGACCACCGCGAAGAATCCCGGGCCCTCGCCGAAGCGGGCGGTGGCCGGCTCGGGATGAAAGCTGACCGGGGCCTCCCGGCGCAACCGTTCGTACGCAGCCCAGCGCTCGGGCAGCGGTCGCGCCCAGAACCCCTCGTGGTCGCTGAAGTCGATCCCCTCGATCGTCGGTGCCCCCGCGTCGCTCATGCCGACCCCCGTCCCTGCGGCCCCGTGACGGGCCGTCCTTCGCGTCGGCGAAGGCTACCGCGGGCGGTCAGCCGGCTTGCGCCTCGCCGTGGGTACGGGGGATGGCGCTGACCCGGCGGTACCAGAAGCGCAGCACGACCCAGCACAGGAACACCGCCACCGCGAACACCAGGAACACCAGACGGTAGGCGGCCATCGGGTTGGCTCGGTCGGCCGGGCCGATGATGGTCACCGCCACGGCGATTCCCAGAGCTCCGGCGATGTTGCGCACGGTGTTGAACGAGGCGTTCACCTCGCCGTAGAGATCGGGCTCGACCCTGCTGACGACGCCGCTGTTGAGCGGCGGATGGGTGAGCGACCAGCCCATCCCGAACAGGCCCATGGTCGGCGCGATCAACAGGTAGTGGGGCGTCTCCCGCAGAAAGATCAGCGGCCAGATCACCGCGACGGTGGCGATCAGCGCACCGGTGGACACGATGCGCTCGTGCCCGAACTTCTCCGACAGGCGGCCACCGAGGGCGGTGACGACCCCGCTGATCACCGGTCCGGGCAGCAGCGCCAGGCCGGTTTGCAGCTTGGTGAAGCCCCAGACCCGGCTGAAGAACAGCGGCCACACCAACCAGGTGGCCAGTCCGGCGAAGTTGAGCAGGAAGTTCGCCACGTTGGCCACCGCCACCGGCGGCAGGGCGAAGACTTTGATGTTCAGCAGCGGTTGCGGCTGGGTCCGGCAGCGTTGCACGAAGACCGGGAACAGCACCGCCGAGGCCAGGAAGGCCCCGATGATGGCCGGACTCGACCAGCCTTTCTGGGACCCGAAGCTGGCCCCGAACACCAGGGTCGCGACCGCCCCGGTGCCGAGCACCACGCCGAGTAGGTCGAGCGAGCCGCCACGGTTCTCGGCTTTGGACTCGCGCAGCGAGCCGAAGCTGCCGGCCAGTGCCAGGAGCGCGATGGGGGCGCTGAGCAGGAACAGGATGCGCCAACTGAACGCGACCAGGATCAACGCCGACAGGCCCGGGGCCAACGTCGAGGCCAGCGGCCCGGTGGCGCTCCAGAACGCCACGGCGCTGAAGTGCCGTTCCTTGGGGAACTCGGTCAGCACCACCGCGAGTGAGCTCGGCAGGATCATCGCCCCGCCGGCCGCGGTGACCAGCCGGGCGAGGATGAGCACCAGCACGCTGGGAGCGACCGCCGAGAGCACCGAGCCGACGGCGAAGGTGATCAGCCCGGCCCGGAAGATGCGGCGGCGGCCCATCCGGTCCGCGAGGCGTCCAGAGAGCGGCAGCAGGCTGGCCATGCCGATGAAGAAGATCGAGGCCACCCACGACAGGGCGGCGGCGCTGGTGCCGGGGAAGTCGGCGGCGATGTCACCGAAGGCCAGGTTGGTGGCGGTGGTGTTGAACGACATCAGCGAGAAGCCGAGGCTTCCCACCGCCAGGGCTCGCCAGGCGCGCGCCGGGATCGGGATGGCGGTCACGGGCGCCGCGGCCGGGGGGGACATCCCCCGAGGTTGACACATGGCAGCGTCGAGGCACCCGCTCTGTGTCGGGTGTCACGCGCTCAGCGGTTGCGGTGGTCGCGGTCGCGGTCCGCTTCCTTGGGATGGGCGTAGGCGTGGGGGGCATAGCCGCCCTCGGCCCGGGTCGGTGCGAGCGGACGGAGCTGGTCGACCGCGGTGCGGTAGGCGTCGACCAGGCGGTCCTCGGCGGCGTAGTCGAAGCGGTCGGCGATGGCCTGCTCGAGCTGCCCGCCCGGCTCGGGACGGTTGGCCACCAGCCACTCGGCGGTGATCCGGATGCCATCGCGCACGCTCACCACGTCCTGGTAACCCAGGTCGGTGCGTAGCTTGTGCAGGTCCAACAGACGGTGGAAGCCCTTGCCTTCGAGCAGCAGCGGGTCGGCATGGGCGGCGAGCTCGTAGGGCAGGCTCACCACCGGCAGCTCCGCACCGAGGGACTCGGCCACCAGCTCGATCCACTGCCGCATGCTGTACTGGGTCTCGTCGGCGCAGTTGTAGACCTGCCCGGCGGACCGATCCGGCAGGTCGACCGCCAGCAGCACGGCATGAGCCAGGTTGGCGGCGAACCCCCGGCTGATCAGTGCCTGACCGCCGTCGGCCACCAGCATGTACGGGCGGCCGTCGAGGACCCGCCGCACGATCGACCATTCCTTGGGCTCGACCTGATGGGGTCCGTAGACGTACGGGTAGCGGAAGTGGGCGGCGTCGGGATGGGCGTCGAGCACCGCTTCCTCGGTGGCCCGGATCAGGTGGGAGAAGCGGTTGTCGTCGGGCCCGGCCACGGTGCCGGTCTCGGGGACCGGTACGACCATGCCTGGCGGGCTGAGCTCGAAGGGGTCCCAGTAGCCCTTGTAGAGCGGGAAGCCGCCGACCGACACGAACCGGCCCACCTTGCCGACCAGGGCATCGGCGAGGTGCCGTACCCGTCCGTAGGTCACCACGGCGAGGTCCCAGGTCGTTCCGCCGATAGCGGCCTCGATGGTCTCGGGAAAGTGGGGGTCGCCGTGGATGTGGGTGATGTCGGCGGGGATCTCGGAGATCTCGTGGGTGCCGCGATGGAAGATGGTCACGTCGTAGCCGCGCTCGCGCAGCCCGGCAACCAGGTACGGCCCGGTCGGCCCGGTGCCGCCGACGACCAATGCCTTCGCCATGTGGATCCTGTCTGTGGGTCGGTCGTGTGTGCGGGTCGGTCGTGTGTGCGGGTCGGTCGTGTCCGGGTCGGCCCTGTCCGTGGACGGTGTCGTGGGTACCGGCGGCGACCGCGGTCGGTCAGTGCCGCAGCGCCCCGCGCCGGTCGGCCCGGGTGCGGATGATCTCGAGTTGGGTGGCGGTGGGCCGTGGTGTGGTCGGGACGTCGTCGGGGATGTCGAGCGCGAAGCCGGTGTTGGCCCGGACCTCCTCGACGGTGACCCCCGGGTGCAACGAGTGCAGGCGCATCCGCTTGGTGTCGGGCGCGAAGTCCATCACGCACAGCGGGGTGATGCAGTACTTCGGCCCACCGCCGGGGATACCCAGCTTGGTGCGGGCGTCGGCTCCGCCCTGGCCCCAGCCGTAGGCGCTGATGAAGTCGCAGCGCTCCACGAAGGTGCGGGCGCTGTGGGAGTTCAACACGATGTGGTAGCGGCCGACCAGCGTCGACAGCGTGGAGGTGCCGACCGATCCCGGTCCGCGGAAGCGCAGCCGGCGATGGTTCTCGCCGACGCCGATGAGGTTGGTGTTGCCGAAAGCATCGACCTGCACGCCGCCGATGAAGAACACCCGGCGATGCCAGTCCTTGACCCGGTCGAAGCGGTGGCCGGTGTCGCTGAAGGACTCGGCCCAGCGCACCGTGCGGCGGTCCCAGCCGAACTCGGGAGTGGGCAGCACGTCGAGGTGGGCGGCGTTCATGCGGGCGCCGATGAAGATCAGCTCCATGTTGGGTCCGTGGCTGAAGTGGGCCAGGCGCACGGCGACCTCGCCCACGGGCATGGCCGCGCCGATCTGCAGGATCTCGCCGTCCTGCAGATCGTTCGCCAGGAACGTCGCCATGATCTCCTGGCGGGTTGCGGTCGCCGGGTCGAACCCGGTCGCCGCCCCGTGGGTGGGCATCTCGTCGGTGGGCATCTCGTCGGTGGGCATGATCGTCCCGGCCCTCTCAGTACTCGTAGAGCGCGATGAGTTGTTTCACGCCGACCCGCTCGAGGTAGTCGCCGTGGGTCTCCGGTTCGAGGACGTACCGGGTGAGGAAGGCGTCGAGCGGACCGCGGTCCCCGGCCTGCGCTGCGGCGGTGGCCGCCTCGACGTAGAGCCGGGTGAAGGCCCGGTCCTGCACGTAGTACCCCCGGCTGTAGAAGGGGTGGGCACCGTAGGGGGCGCGCACCACGGCGTCGGCCCCGGCGATGGTGGTGGCCCAGGGGTCGCTGCGGACCTCTTCGTTGGCGATGATCTTCTCGACCTGCACGATGGTGCGGTCCGCGGCGCGTTGCAGGAACAGGTCGAGCCAGCCCGGCCCGCCGCAGTGCTGCACGTTGCCGTAGGCGTCGGACACTGCGGCGTGCAGGATCGCCACGTCGGGCTCGATGGCCGGCACGGCGATGAGGGTCTCGCCTTTGATGGGGTCCGTGATTACCTTGAGGTCGGGGTTGACCTCGGGCAGCGACGTCCCCACGCCACCCCGCCAGGGCAGGAACGGCAGGCCCTGGGCCCCGGCCCGCAGGCCGGTGGTGAGGATGCCCTCCTCGCACTCCCAGACCTCGATCTCGCCCTGCTCGGCAGCTCGCCGGAACGATGGTGCCACCGCGCCGCCGAAGCCGCCGCCGACGTAGTACGCCATGGTCCGCCGCACGCAGCCGGCAGCGATGAGCAGGTCGAGGGCCAAGCCGCTGCCGACGACGGTGAGGTCCTTCACGCCGCGACGGATGATCTGGCGGATGATGGCCATGGGGGCGGGATCACCGATGGCGATGGTCATCGTGTCGGTGATCCAGGTCGCAGCGTCGGCTTCGTCGACGATGCGCTCGTGTCGCGCCGGTGAACTCACGTTGTGCCCCCGTTGTCGTACTGGCTGGTCCGGGAACCTAGCGGTTACGGCCGGTTCGCAACCGGCCCGGGCGGTTGGCGATCGGCCCGGGCGGTTGGCGGCGGGGTCTCAGCCTGCGTGGAGTTCGGCGACGACGGGTTTCCAGTCGATGGGGGCGGCGCCGAGGTAATAGAACGACACCCGGTCCGCCAGCGAGCCGTAGCGGCGCAGGATCTCGCCGGCGACCTGCTCGGGCGGGGCGACCACGCAGTACGTGTCGAGCACATCGTCGGTGATCCGCTCGCCCATGGCGTCCCATTCGCCCCGGCGGGACATGGCCAGCAGGCCCTCGTGCAGCCCGCCGAACCCGTGGTGGTCGAGCACCGACGTGTACGCCGGGGTCGAGCCGTAGAAGGCGATCTGGCGGCGCATGGCGGTGGCGGCCTCGTCGATCTCGGCCGTGGTGTTGCCGGTGGCGATGTAGCAGGTGACGGCGACCTCGAGCTCGGCGGGGTCCCGGCCCACTCGCTGCGCCCCGGTGGACAGGGACGGCCGGATGACCTCGGCGAGATAGGCGGGGCTGGTGAAGCTGTGACAGGCGAAACGGTCGGCCACCTCGCCGGCGGCCTCGATCATGGAAGGGCGGACCCCGGCCATCATCACCGCGGGACGCCCGAAGGGGTTGGGCGGCGGGCAGAACAGCGGGTTCATCAGAGTGTGCGTGAAGAACTCACCGCGGAAATCGAGCGGGGTGCCCTCGTTCCAGTGGTCCCAGATGGCCCGTAGGGCCAGCACGTACTCCCGCATCCGGGCCGCCGGCCGGCTCCAGGGCATGGAGAAACGTCGCACGATGTGGGGACGTACCTGCGTGCCGAGACCGAGCACCAGGCGGCCACCGGAGAGCTGCTGGAGGTCGTTGGCGGTGTAGGCCAGCGTCATCGGGCTCCGGGCGAAGGCGATGGCGACCTTGGTGCCGAGCTCGACCCGGCTGGTGACCCCGGCCGCCAGGGTGAGCACCACGAACGGATCGTGGATCGTCTCCGGTACGAACACCCCGTCGTAGCCGTCACGTTCCGCTGCGGCCGCGGCCGGGGCGACCGCCTCGATCGGAGCTTTGGTTCCGGGGCCTCCGTCAACCTTCATCGGAGCCTCCGCAGACCGTCGCCGGGGAATGGCCCCGGGCCTCTCGGACCGTAGTCCGAGCGGCCCGGGGCCAGGGGGAAACTCAGCTGCAGGTGCCGGTGCTCTGGCTCCACGCGCAGTTCTTCGACTTGCCCGACAGTTCGATCAGCTCGCCCTGCTGCACGAAGGCCTGCTTGGCGTAGTCGTATTTGCCGAACTCGGAGGACTCGGTGAGGTAGGCATCCTTGATGCCGTTCATGTTGAACTTGGCGCCTTCGAGCAGGAACGGCGACGTCATGTCGATGTTGCGCAGCGCCGTAAGCACGTTGAGCCGGGTGATGCCCCCGTCGAGTTCAGCGGCGATTTTGAACACCTGCTCGACCGTCCAACCCCATCTGCACGAGCCGACCATGTAGGTCGGGTTGATCTTCCAATCGATGCCCGCCTGCTCGAGGCGCTTGCGGCAGTTTGTGGCCCAGATGTCACCGTCGAAGGACGATGCCTCCAGGGCCTTGGTGCCGCCGCCGACGACGAACCAGCCGTCCGACGCCTTGCCGTCGCCGCCGACCTTGTCCTTGCCGACGAAGGAGTTGGCCTTGCACACCGACGGCTGGAAGAGGTACTTGGCCTTTTCCTTGAGACCGTTCTGAGCCGCTTCGATCACCGCCTGGGTGCACGACGCCCCGGCCGTCTCGGCCAGGAACACCTCGGGGCTCTTCGCCGCCAGCGTTGTCATCGGGTCGGTGATGGTTGGGGCCGACGGCTCGATGACCTCGGTGACGTACTCGATATCGGCCTTGATCGGCGTCTGAGCGAGCCACGCCCTGAAGCCGGCGTCGTAGGCCCTGCCAAAGTCGTTGTTCATCACCAGGGCGGCGACCGTGATCTTGCCGTCCACCTTCTTCAGCTCGGCCGCGTTCTTCTCGAGGAACGCACCCCACAGCACTGCTTCGGTGTTGTAGGCCATCTGCTCACCGGTGGTCCACGGATGGTTGACCGGGTCGCCCCAGGCCGGGTGCCCGGTCATCGACAGCGGTTGCGGGATGCATCGTTGGTTGAGCTTGTCGTAGGTCTTCATGGTGTTGGGCGAACCCAGCGTCACCATCATGAAGACCTTCTCCGAGTCGATCAGCTCGTCGACCAACGGGATCGTGCGCGCGGCGTCGTACCCGTCGTCCTTGAAGATCAGCTTGAAGGTCCAGGTCTTGCCGGCCGAGTCCTTGATCCCACCGGCGGCATTCACGTCACCGAGGTACAGCTGCCAGCCGGTGGCGATCTGCCCGTACACGGCCAGGGTGCCGGACAGAGCGGTGGTGTGGCCGATCTTGATCTCGCCGTTGACGAGGCCCTCGGTGTTGTTCCAGCCGCTCGGGCATTTGGACAGATCGATCGTGTAGCCATCGGAGATCAACGCCGACTTGCCGTCGGGCGCCAGGCCGAACTTGCCGGCCTTGATCTTCTTCACGACGGCCTCGCGCTCGGTCTTCCACAGCGCCTGCCACCCGTCGATGGTGGTCGGCTGCTTCGCTGCGGCCTTGGCCGTGGTGGCGGTGCCGCCGCCGACGCTGGTCGTGGTGCCGAACGCATCGCTGACGCCCTTCTGGATGCCCGAGTCGACCGTCCCGGCGGTCTCCGAGCCACTCCCATCGCCGCCTCCGCCGCAGGCCGCGGCGATGAGGGCGAACCCGGCGAGGAGGCCGGGTAACAGTTTCCGACGTGAAAGTGGCATGGGCTGCTCCCACATGAGAGACATTTGTCACAATATACCCACATTTCACTACAAGTCGCCAGTGCGATACCCGTGCCCGGGGTCGTGTCGGTGCCGGTACAGTGCCCGTCCATGACCGCGACACTGGACTGGTATGGCTGTGCCACCTATCGCCTCACCATCGGGGACGTGGTGGTGTTCCTCGACGCCTATGTCGACCGGGTGCCCGGTGCGGCCGGCCCGAACCCGCCGGTGAAGGCCGACGACATCGACCGGGCCGACTGGATCGTCGTCGGCCATTCGCACTTCGACCATCTTTGGGGGGCTGAACGCATTGCGGCGCGCACCGGGGCCACCATCATCGGGTCGCACGAGACCGTGCGGGTCATGGAGGCGGCCGGGGTGCCGCTGGCCCAGCTGATGCCGGTGGCCGGTGGCGAGCGCATCGAGCTCGCTGACGGCCTCTTCGTGTCGGTGTACCCGAGCCTGCACTCCTGCGTGTGGTCCCACCAGGGGATGCACCCGGTGGACGAGGTATGCCTCGGTGACCTATTCGTCACCCATCAGGAACGCCAGGACCGCATGGGCGATCTGTTCTCCTACATCGCCACCCTCGGAGAGGACACCCGGAACCACCTGCGTGCCTCGGCCCAGGGCCCTCGTGGTGACGGGCACACTCTGGTGTTCCTGTTCGACACCCCCGAGGGCTCGTTGCTCTACCAGGACACCTCGGGGCATTGGTCGGGCATCGTGGCGGACCTGCGGCCCGACGTGGCGATCATCGCCGCTGCCGGACGCGGCAACGTCGACGGCGAACCGATCCAGGGCTCCCTCGCCCAGTTCGTGGCCCGCCAGGCGGCGCTGCTGAAGCCGGCCCGGGTGATCCTGTCCCACCACGACAACTGGCTGCCTGGCTTCTCGATCGCCACCGACGTCGAGCCGATCCGCACCGAGTTGGCCCGCTGGTTGCCACGCGCCGAGCTGGCCGAGCCCGGCTACCTCGACGGGTTCGAGGTCTTCGCCGGCCTGCGTCGCGGCTGAGGCCGGACCCGGGTCGGTCGGGTCCGGCCGAGTTCGGTCGGGTCGGTCGGGTCCGGCAGGGTGGGGTTCAGCGGTCGGGGGACCGCAGGGTGAGGTCGGAACAGGCCACACACACCCGCTCGGGCAGGACGTGGGCCCGGATCAGCAGGGCGAACAGCTTGCAGCCGATGCAGAAGGCGAAGACCGCCTCGAGGGTGGCGGCGACGGCCACCATGGCCAGCAGGACCAGCGTCACGGTGGTGGCGCCGAAGGCCAGGTAGGCTCCAGCGGCGATCGTGGTGAGCGCCGCGCCGATGCCCTGGGCAAAGCGCTTCGGGGAGCCCGACACCGGACGCTCGGCTATGCCGAGCCGGGGGACGATCAGCTCGGTCACGATGCGGGCCCACGGGCTGAACCGCGGCCCGGCGAGGACCCGGGCGACGAAGCCGTAGGCCAGCGGAACGGCCAGCCACGGCAGGCCGGCGATGACCGCCACCGCGGCAGTGATCGCCACGCCGCCGGCGACGCAGCGGGCCGCGATCTCGTTGACCGGGTTGGGGAAGGTCATCCAGGAGGTCAGCGGCGATGCCGACCCGGCCGGCCGGCCGGTGGTGAGGGTGCCCGATCCTTCGGTGCTCATGGCTGCAGTCCTGTTCGTCTGGAGAAGTCGGTGGTGTGGGGCGGGTGGGTGTGGGCTGGTGCGGTGGAGCCGGCGTGTCCGGTGGGGGCGGTCAGCCGAGGTGTCGGCGGAGCGAGGCCAGGACATCCCCGGCCCCCGGGGTGACCTCGGCACCGGCCCGGGTGGCCCGCTCGCACAGCGCCAGCACCGCCCGGCCCAGGGTGTCGCGGCGGAACAGCTCTCCCAGGTCGACGCGGGCGGTCCGGTCGGCGCCGCGGAACACCAGGTAGTCCAGGCCGACCGAGGAGCAGGGCAGGTCGATGCGGACCACGTCATCGACATCGAGCACGACCGGGCGACCGAGGAAACGATTGGCCAGCCAGTCGGCGCCCACCCAGGTCTCCTCGACGGTCTGGTAGGAGCCCAGCGACACCGCCGCGACGGTGAGCAGCGCCAGCACGGCGCCGATCGCGGCGTGGCCGGTCCACCACAGCGCAGCTGCCAGGGCCAGGCCCAGCGCCAGCCCGAGCAGCAGGTCGGCCAGGGCGAGCTGCGGCAGGTAACCGGCGACAGGGAGGCTGCGCTCGGCGGTCCAGAGGCGCTCGCGGGGTGTCCTGGGTGGCATCGTCGTCCTGCTCGGGGTGGGGTTCCGGCTCACTCGCCGCCCGCGGGGCGGGCTCGGCGGCCACGTCCCGGGACCAATCTCGATAAAGCCGATCACTTTGGTCGGAAATATAGGGCTGCCGGGAGCCGACGGCAAGGGGATTGCCGGTGGGCCGTCGGCGTGGGGGAGGATGCGGGCATGGACATGGCTTCAGCATGCGTGGGTGAAGCATGAAGGTCCGGATCGCCCTGGCACCGGGCGCCTCGATGGTCGACCGCGGTGCCTACTGCCGTTTCATCGACGGGCTCGAACAGCACGGGTTCGACACCGTCTGGCTGTCGGACGTGCCGATGGGCAGCGTGCTGGATCCGCTGGTCGGGCTGGCGCTGGCCGCAGGCCGCACCGATCGTCTCAAGCTGGGGGCCAACGTGGTGGTGCCCGGCCGGAACCCGTTGCTGCTGGCCAAGGAGCTGGCCCAGCTCGACCGGCTCTCCGGCGGCCGGCTGTTGCTGTCCTTCGTGCCCGGCCAGGACAGCCCGGCCGAGCGCGAGGCCCTCGCCACCGTCGGCGAGGACCGCGGCGCCCGCGTCGACGAGGTCATCGGGCTGTGCCGGCGCTGGTGGGCCGGCGAGAGCGTCGAGCACCATTCCGCACGCTTCGCCATCAGCGGGATCGCTATCGACCCCACCCCGTGCCAGGAGCCGCTGGAGATCTGGCTCGGCGGGATCGGGCCCAAGGCGTTGCGGCGGGTGGGCCGGATCGCCGACGGGTGGCTCACCGCACGGGCCACCCCCGAGCAGGCCGAGGCCGGTCGCCTGGTCATCGAGGAAGCGGCCGCCGCCGCCGGACGGGTGATGGACCCGGAGCACTTCGGGATCTCGATCCCGTACTCCCGCCAGCCGCTCGACGAATCGGCCGTGGCCGCGGTGCTGCGCCGTCCCGGTGCTGCCCCGCTCGCCGGTGACCCGGCGGTGCGGGACATTCTGCCGGTCGGCGCCGGCGAGCTGGTCGACCTGCTCGAGCGTCACCGCGACGCCGGCCTGTCGAAGTTCGTGCTGCGCCCGGTCCGGCTCGAGCAGGGCTGGGACGCCGAGCTGGCCTGGTTGGCCGACACCGTCCTGCCGCTGCAGAGCTGATCCCGGTCGTCGATCCGTCGGCTGTCGGGCCGATTCGCTGTCGATTCGCCGCGGGTGATGCGGTCACCGATTCGACGCTGTCGGGCCGATTCGCTGTCGATTCGTTGCGACTGCCGATTCGGTGTCGATTCGCTGTTGGTCGGGCCGATTCGGTCACCGATTCGGCGTGGTGCGCCGCAGGAACGTGCCGGTTCCGCGTCCGGGCAGGCGGTTTGTAGCCAAGTGCTTCCGACGCGGTGTCGCCGTCGGCAACGCCGTCGCGAACCTGCTGGTCAGGAGGTCGCCTGTCTCGGGGCGGCGGTCGGGTCGAGCCAGTTCGCTACAAACCGGATTCGCAAGGCCCGAAGCCGACGACGTCGCGCGTGGCCAGGACCGGCCGGCAGGGCTACCAGCGCAGCGCGGCGGGGGCGTCGACGGGCACGATCGGATCGGCCGGGCGAATCGGCGCAATCCGCTGGTAGGGCGATCCCAACGGCGGTCGCGGGTCGGGCTCGCCCCGTTGCGGCCACAGCGACATCGCCCGTTCGGTCTGCGCGGTGATGGTCAGCGACGGGTTCACCCCGAGGTTGGCGCTGATGGTCGACGCATCGGCCACGTGCAGTCCCGGGCAGCCGAATACCCGCTGGTACGGGTCGACGACGCCGGCGCCGGGCGAGTCGCCGATGCATGCACCGCCGAGGATGTGGGCGGTGGCCGGCACGTCGAGCAGGACCTCGTTGATCGAGCTCGCCGGGACCCCGCCCATGATGTCCGCCGCCATGCGGGCGGCCGCGTTGGCCACCGGTAGGTACGACGGGTTCGGGGCGCCCTCACCCTGTTCGCTGGTGAGCCGCACCCGCCCGTTGCGCCGGGCCCGCCAGCGCAGGGTCAGGCTGTTGTCGTGGCTCTGCATGACCAGCAGAATGAGCGTTCGCTCCGACCACCGGTGCACCGACAGGCTGCGGGCGAACGCCACCGGGTGGCGGCCCACCTGCGCGGCGAAGCGCATCGGGCGGGGCAGCCGTCCACCGCCGTCGACGAGCACCGTCGACAACAACCCGATGGCGTTGGACCCCTTCGGGTAGCGCACCGGCTCGATGTGGGTCCGCTCGTCGGGGTGGATCGACGAGGTGATGGCCAGGCCCCGGGAGTAGTCGGTCCGCACCGGCCCGATGGTCTGGGCACCGAGGATGGCTTCGGAGTTGGTACGCACCCGCACCCCCAATTGGCCGCTCAGGCCGGGCAGACGTCCCCGTTCCTTCAACGAGGCCAGCAGCCGCATCGTGCCCAACACCCCGGCGCTGAGCACCACCTGCTCGGCCGTGATCGAGCGCCGCTGCTTGCGCAGCCAGGCCCCACTGCGTTCGGTCACCACCTCGTAGCCACCGCCCGGCAGCGGGACGAGATCGACGACCTCGCGGTCGGGCTCGACCCGGGCGCCGTGCGACTCCGCCAGGTGCAGGTAGTTGCGGTCGAGTGAGTTCTTGGCGTTGTGCCGGCAACCCACCATGCACGCCCCGCATTGCAAGCACCCCGTCCGGCTCGGCCCGAGGCCACCGAAGTAGGGGTCGGCCACCTCCTGGCCCGGACGGCCGAGGTAGACCGCGACGTCGGTGGCCCGGTACGAGTCGCTGACGCCCATACGGTCGGCAATGGCCCGCATCACGTCGTCGGACGACGTGTCGTCGGGGGCCCGCGCCGCGCCCAGCATGCGGCGGGCCTGGTCGTAGTGCGGGGCCAGCTCGTCCGCCCAGTCGGTGATGGTGGCCCACCGGGGGTCCTGCCAGAACCCGGCCAGTGGCTCGTACAACGTGTTGGCGTACACCAGCGAGCCGCCGCCCACGCCCGCCCCCGACAGCACCAGCACGTTGCGCAACAGGGTCATACGCTGGATGCCCCGTAGGCCGAGCCGGGGGGCGTACAGGAACCGGCGCAGCTGCCAGTTGGTCTTCGGGTAGTCCTCGGATCGGAAGCGGCGGCCGGCCTCGAAGACGGTGACGCGGTAGCCCTTCTCGGTCAGGCGCATGGCCGTGGTCGAGCCGCCGAAGCCGCTGCCGACGACGGCGACGTCGGTGTCGAACGAGGAGCCGGGCCGGGCTGCGACGGTCATCGCGCAACACCGTAGTGGCCGCCCCGTCGTTGCGATGGCCGAGCGCCCTCGCAGGGCCTAGCGTGTCGCTGCCCGCAGCCTGTAGCTGCCGGGTTCGAGGCCGGGGAACGACCGTAGGGGGAACACGATGCCGACGCCGCCGTCAGAAGAGCAGGTCCTGTCCTGGTTCGACGATCTGTCGAACTGGGGTCGCTGGGGGGACGACGACCGTCTCGGCACCCTCAACCACCTCACGCCCGCGAAGCGGGTGTCCGCGGCCAAGCTGGTGCAGGAGGGCATCTCGGTGTCCTGCAGCTGGGACATCCGCACCGGCCAGCAGCCCGGCGCCACGGTCGAGTCGCAGCGCTACATGCTCTCGACCGGCCTCGGCCTCGACGACGAGGGCCGCCGCGGCCTGATGGGCCAGGGGCGTGCCGGTGGCGCGCAGGAGTTCATCGGCATGGTCTTCCACGGCTACGACGTCACCCACCTCGATTCGCTGGCCCACCTGTTCTGGGACGGGAAGATGTACAACGGCGCCCCGGCGTCGCTGGTGTCGGACCGCCAGGGCGCGCTCAAGCACGACGTGCTGGCGGTGTCCGACGGGGTGATCACCCGAGGTGTGCTGCTCGACATCGCCCGCCTGCGTGGTGTCGATGTGCTCGAGGCCGACGACCAGGTGTACCCCGAGGATCTCGAGGCCGCCGAGGAAGCGGCCGGCGTTCGGCTCGAGCCGGGCGACGTGCTGCTGATGCGCACCGGCGAGGGTCGCGCCCGCCGCGAGCAGAAGCGCGACTACAACCCGAACAAGCCTCGGTCGGGCTTCCAGGCGGCCTGCCTGCCGTGGCTGCACGATCGTGGTATCGCCATGATCGGCTCCGACGTGGCCCAGGACTGCAGCCCGGCCGGTTACCGGACCGTGCACATGCCGATCCACATGGTCGGCATCGTGGCGATGGGCCTGTGGCTGGTCGACAACTGCCAGCTCGAGGACCTCGCGGACACCTGCGCCAAGCTCGGTCGCTGGGAGTTCCAGTTCGCCCTGGCCCCGATTCGCTTCCAGGGCGTGACCGGCAGCCCCACCAACCCCATCGCGGTGTTCTGACCGTCATGGTGGTCGACACCCCGCTCCTCATCGTCGGCGGCGGCCCGGGGGCGCTGGCCGCAGCCGAGATCGCCAGCGGCTACAGCCTGCCCACCCTGGTGGTCGGCCACGTTGCGGGAGCGGGGCCCGCCCCCGACTTCCCGGTCGCGCTCGACGCCGACGCGGTGGCGGCGCTCACGCCCCACGGGGTGCTCGACGTGTTGCGCCCCTACCTGGCGGTCCTCGACCCTCCGACGCTGTCGCCGCGGGTGTTCGAGGAGGTGCTCAAGCAGCACAGCATCGCCGACTTCAACGTCACCGTCTACGACGGCCTCGAGGTCGAGGACCGCGACGTCGACCCGATCAGCGGCGTGGTCCGGGGGGTTCTCACCGACCACCGCCGTCGTTGGTCCTTGACAGCCGACGCCATGATCGACACCACCACCTTCCCGCCCGGGCTGTCGGACACGGTCAACCGCGCCGTCGCCGAGGTGGTGGCGGTGCTGCAACAGATCCGGACCGGCCGGGCCGGCTGAACACGCAGCACACCCGGACCAGGCGGAACAGTCAGAGCAGTCAGGGCAGTCAGAGCAGGAGCGCACCATGGTCGCCGTCGAGATCACCGAACACACCGTCCGCACCGCGCGCCATACCACGGCGTATCTCGCGGCGGGACCGGTCGACGGCCCGCCGATCGTCTTCGTGCACGGCTGGCCCGAGCTGGCCATCAGTTGGCGTCACCAGATGCCGGTGTTCGCCGGGCTGGGCTTCCGGGTCATCGCCCCGGACATGCGCGGCTACGGCCGCTCCACCGTGCACTCCGCCAACGACGTCTACGCCCAGCGCCACATCGTCGCGGACATGATCGACCTGCTCGACGGCCTCGGCTACGAACGGGCGGTGTGGGTGGGCCACGACTGGGGTAGCCCGGTGGTGTGGAACCTGGCCAGCCACCATCCCGATCGGTGCTGGGCGGTGGCCAACCTCTGCGTGCCGTACTGGACCCTCGAACGAGGTTTCGCCCACACGGTGTCGCTCGTGGACCGTCGCCTGTACCCGGTCGAGCAGTTCCCCTACGGCCAGTGGGACTACCAGGTCCACTACCTGGAGGACTTCGAGCGGGCCACCGCGGTGATGGACGCCAACCCCTACAACACCGTCAAGGCCCTGTTCCGCAAGGGGAACCCCGCCGGTGCGGGCAAACCGTCGGTCACCGCATCGGTGCGGTCGGCGGGCGGCTGGTTCGGCGGGGCTGCGGAGGCCCCCGACATCCGGGTCGACCACGATGTGGTCACCGACGCCGAGCTGGCGGCCTACAGCGCGGCCCTGCGTCGCAACGGGTTCGCCGGGCCCAACGCCTGGTACGTCAACCACGACGACAACGAGGCCTACGCCACCGAGGCGGTCAACGGTGGTGTCCTCGACCTGCCGGTGCTGTTCCTGCACGCCCGCTACGACTACACCTGCGAGACCCTCGAGTCGTCGCTCGCCGAACCGATGCGCCGGCACTGCACCGACCTGGTGGAGAGGGTGTTCGACTGCGGCCACTGGATGGCCCAGGAGAAGCCCTTCGAGGTCAACGCGGCGCTGGCGTCCTGGCTGGTCGAGCGGGTCGACCCTGCGGCCCGGCCCTGACCGTCGCCGCACGCGGGCCCGTCGGCCCGCTGCACGCAAGGCCGGCCGGCCCGCCCGGCGTGCGCGTTCAGCCCGGTGTCGGTGTGCCTGGCGTCGGGAACCGGGGCGGGCGGCGCTCCTGGAACGCGGCCACGCCCTCGCGGTACTCGTCGGTGGCCATGGCGTCGTTGATGCGGCGCTTGGAGTCCTCGATCGACTCCCCGACGTCGAAGCAGAGCAGGTCGCGGTACAGCTGCTCCTTAGTCTGGGCCACGGCGGACGGGCCGACATTGGTGGCGAGGTTCCGGGCGTAGGCGCCGACCGCGTCGAGTAACTCCTCACGGCTGGGGTAGACCTCGTTGAACAGCCCCGACGGCGCGGTCGCCGCGGTGAAGGTCCGGCCCGACAACAGCAGGTCGGCCGCGGCGGTCACCCCGACGAGGCGGGGCAGGATCCACGACAGGCCGTACTCGGCGGGCAGGCCGAGCTTGGGGGCGGCGGTGGTGATCTTGGCGTCGGCGTAACCGAAACGCATGTCGCAGAAGCAGGCCAGCGAGAACGCCACCCCGGCGCAGCCACCGTTGACCGCAGCGATCACCGGGAAGCGCAGGGCCCACTGCCAGGCCAGGTCGTGGTCGAAGTCGTCGCGCACGCCGTAGCCGGGGTTGGCGGTGCCCTCACCGAGGCCAGGGTCGTAGTAGCCGCGCTTGACGCCGACATCGAGCGCGCCGGAATCGGCTCCGACGCTGAAGTGCGCCCCGGTCCCGGTGACCACTGCGACGCGGACCTTGGGGTCGGCCTCGAGCTGGCTGAAGATCCAGCGGAACTCGCGGTGCAGGTGCCCGGTCCACGCGTTGGCCCGTTCGGGGCGGTGCAGCCAGACCGTGGCCACCCCCCACTCGTCGATCTCGTAGCGCGTGTTCTTCAGTTCCATGTGTCGCATGTTGCCAGGTCGGCACCGATCCATCCCCGATCGATGGGATTTCGGCCCTTCGGGGCCGTGACCTGGACCGTTCCGCCGGACGGGGTCCCTACCGTGGAAGCATGTCCGCCGCCCCCTGTCGTGTGCGTCGCGGCCGCAGGCAGCTCCTCGCCGCGGCAACGGTGACGCTGTGTGCCACCGCGGCGTTGGCTGGTTGCGATCTCGGCGGTTCGATCGGTGCCAACGGCGCCGGTGGCTCCTCGGAGAGCGGGGTGACCCTGCCGGCCGCACAGGTGGTGAAGGTGAGCGTCCCGCCGGGCGTGACGACCTCCACCGTGGCCGGTGAGGAGAACACCGCGACCTCGTTGCCCGGCGGAGCCATGCAGTTCCGTGCCGGGATCGCCGGCACCGTCACCGTCACCGGCTCGGCGTGGGGGGTCGAACTGCACGCGGTGGAACCGGCCGACGGCTGGACCTGGACCCGCACCCAGAACGCACCGGGGACGATGGTGGTGCGTTTCGTCAACGGGTCCCGCTACGTCGAGATGACCTTCTCGACCACGGCGAGCGGATCGATCAGTGCTCGTCTGGTGGAGTCGATCACGACGACCACCACTTCGACCACGGTCCCGGCGCCGACCACGACCACCGTCCTGGCGACCACCACCACGGTGCGCGTGCCGTCGGGGAGCACGTCTACCACCGCCGTCACCGCCCCGGGTTCGACCACCACCACGGTCGACCCGTCGGAGGAGGAGCCGGGCGGCGGCGAGACCACGACCACGGCCCAGTAGGGGACCACCGGCTGACCGGGCCGCTGCCGGGCCGGGTCCGATCGGGCCGTGAGCCCTTGATCGGGCGGGTCCGGTCAGTGCGCCGCGGCGAAGGCCACGACGACGGTCAGGCCCCCGCCGGGGGTGTCCGCGAGCCGCAGGGTGGCGCCCGATGCCTCGGCCAGGGCGACGGCGATGGGCAGACCCAGGCCGGTACCGTCGCGACCGGCGTCGTTGCGCCAGAAACGCCGTAGGGCGCGCAGCTTGTCGTCGTCGGACAGGCCGGGACCGTGATCGATGACGGCCAGTTCGACCGGTCGCGGACCGGGCACCACACGCACGGTGACCGTGACGGTGCCGCCGTGGCCCGATGCGGCGACTGCGTTGTCGATCACGTTGTCGAGGATCTGCTCGACGGCCCCGGCGACCGCCTGCACCACGGTCCGCTCGCCCGGCGCGGGTGGCCGCCACCCGAGGGTCACCGCTGCGGCGTCGGCCACGGCGCTCCACGTGTCCGCCCGCTCGCCGGCGATCGCCGCCAGGTCGGCCACGACCGGTTCGGGGAGCTGGTCTGTTCGGGCCAACTGCAGGAGATCGCCGACCAGCCGGCCCAACCGGTCGGTCTCGTCGATGGCGGCGTCGAGCTCGGCCGCACCGGCCTCGGGCACGGTGGACTGCAGGTTCTCCAGGCGTAGCCGGAGCGCGGTCAGCGGGGTGCGTAGCTGGTGTGAGGCGTCGGCGACGAAGGACCGTTGCTCCTCGAGGACCAGTGCCAGGCGGGTGGCCATCGTGGTCAGGGTGGCGGCGAGTGCCTGCAGCTCGGGCGGCCCGCCCACCGTCACGTCATCGTCCCGGCGCAGATCGCCCGAGGCAAAGCGCTCGGCCGCCCGCTGCAACTGTCGTACCGGCCGGGTCACGCTACGGGCCAGTACCCAGCCGATCAGCGCCATGGTGGCCAGCACCACCACTGCCACGGCCACCAGACCGGCCTGGAACCGGCGGATCTGGGCATCGGTCCCGGCGGTGTCGAGGGTGAGGCGCACCGCGCCGTGGACCACGCCTCCGGAGGCCGACGGCACGGCCACGTACAGCAGGTCGGTTCCCAACGTCTCCGAGGGCCGGGTCCCCGCCGTGCGGTCACCGCCGAGTGCGACGGCGATCTCCGGCCGGGTGGAGAAGTCGCGCGGGGTGGGCTGGGCGGTGTCGACCCGGGAGATGCCATCCCGGTCGACCACGACGACGCGGACCCCGGTCCGCTGCTCGTAGCGTTCGGCCGGCTCGGCGACCAGCGCGGCCCCACGTTCGAGGGCGTCCTCGTAGATGGTGGCGATCACGCCGGCGTCGCGGTCCAGTTCGGCGGTGCGGCGCTCGACCTCGCGGTCGGCGTAGAACAGACCGAGCGGTATCTCCAGCAGCAGCAGGACCGCTGCGGTGACGGTGAGATAGCTCAGCAGCAGTCGTCGGGTCACCGTGGCTGGGTCGCTTCGGGGGCGAGGCGATACCCCACCGAGCGCACGGTCTCGATGAGCTCCGGGCGCAGCTTCTTGCGCAACGAGGCGACGTGCACGTCGAGGGTCTTGGTCGAACCCCACCAGTGCTCGTCCCACACCTCACGCATGAGCTGGTCCCGGCTGCGGACGGTGCCGGGGTCGGCAGCGAGGTAGAGCAGCAGGTCGTACTCCTTGGGGGTCAACGTCACCGCGGCGCCGTCGAAGTGCACCCGATGGACCCGCCGGTCGATGTGCAGCCCGCCGATCTCGATGATGTCGGTGGAACCGCCGCGCTCGGCCGTGATGCTGCGGCGCAGCACCGCCCGGATGCGCGCCACGAGCTCGCGGAAGCCGAACGGCTTGACCACGTAGTCGTCCGCCCCGAGTTCGAGCAGCATCACCCGGTCGAACTCGTCGCCCCGTGCGGTGACCACGATGATCGGGGTCGGTCCCGCCTCGCGGAGGCGACGACACACCACCGGGCCCTCGATGTCGGGCAACCCCAGGTCGAGCAGGATGAGGTCGGCCGGTGCAGCGGCGAGGGCCGCGGCGCCGGTCGCCACCACCTCGACGGTGAAGCCTTCGCGCTCGAGGCCGGCCCGCAGCGGCACGGAGATGGACGGATCGTCCTCGACGAGCAGCAGTCGCACCGGACCAGCCTCCCACGACCGATCGGCCCGGTCCGGCATCGCCGGTGAGCCTTTGCCAATTCCTTGCCTGTTGCACACGTCACCCTGGTGAGCGTGCCCCTACCGTTGGATCCATGACAGGTGGAGCGGGCAGCGCAGGTGGGGCACCGTCCTCGGGTCGGCTCCGACGGACGAGGTGGCTCACCGCGGCCAGTGTGGTCGTCGTGGTGCTCGCCGGAGCGGCGGCGGTCGGCGCCAACGTCGGGATCCTCGGCAGCGCTGCGGACACCCCGACCGGCAAGCTCTCCGCAGCAGGCGAACTCACCGGAGCGGGCGGGGCGGCGACGGCTACCGGTGCGTCCCCGGCGGGCACGTCTGCGGCGGTCCCTCCCGGTGGTGGGGCCCGCCAGTTCGCCGTGGACGCCGCAGGCACCGTCACGGTGAGCGGCTCGACGGCCGGACTGCGGCTCGAGTCGGTGACACCGGCCTCCGGGTGGCGTTGGACCGCCGGCCAGTCGAGTGCGACGGTGCTGGTGATCACCTTCACCGACGGCGTGCGGACCCTCGAGTTCGTCGCCTCGGCGACGCCCGACGGCACGGTGAGCGCCACGGTGAGCGAGCTCGGGTCCTCGGCGACCGGGTCATCGGGTCGCGCCGCAGTCGGACCGGTCCCCGTTTCCTCCGTGTCCGCTGTTTCCTCCGCGGCTGCTGCGGCCTCGACATCGTTCCCCTCCGATGACGACGACGACGAGGGCGGTGACGACCGCAGCAGCGTCAGCGTCAGCAACAGGAATGGGAGTGGGAGCCGGGGGAGTGGGAGCAGCGGGAGCGGCCGGTTCGAAGGGGGCGATGACGATGACTGACGTCTCCATCGGCAGCGGCGGCCCGTCGTCGGTGCGGTCGGCACGACCCCGTCCGCCGGGATCCCGGCCGGTGCGTCGCGGGCGCCCCCACCCCGCAGAGGGTGGCCGCATCGTGGCGACCGGGTTCGGGATGGCCGCCATGCTCGGTTCGGTGGCGGTCATGGGCTTGCTCAACCGCCAGGACACCGAGACGGTCGAGGTGGCTCCGACGGGTCCGGCCGTTGCAGCGGGTCCGGTCGTGGTCGGCTCGGCCCCGGCGGCTGCCGGTTCGGTCGGCGGGGCTGTCGCAACCTCGATGGCGACGGCGTCCCCGGCCACGACGGTGGCCCCGCCGATTGCGCTGACCGCGCAGCCCGTGGTCCGCGTCGCGGCCGAACCGGCAGCGTCCCAGGTGGCCGCCGCGCCGGGGCCGGCAGCGGCGCCCGGCACCGCTCCCGCAACCGCTGCGCCGCGGGCGCGGACCAACGGCAGTCGTTGAGCCCGGTACCGACGATGGCGGTCGTGGAACATCGGGGCCGGGTGATGGGCAGCGAGCTGCACCTGATCGTGGTCGACCCGCCCGGCCCGGCACAGCGAACGCTCGACGATGCGGTCGCCGAACTCGACCGGCTCGAGCGTCACTGGAGCCGCTTCCTGGCCGACAGCGACCTGAGCCGGCTCAACCGTGCCGAGGGCCGGCCGGTGGCCGTCGACCGCTGCACGATGGTGTTGTTGGCGACCATGGCCGAGGCCTGGAGGATGACGGCGGGTCGCTTCGAGCCTGCGGTCCTGCCCGATCTGGTGGCGATCGGGTACGACGCCAGCCTGCACGATCCGAACCGTCGCACCGCGCTGCCTCCATCGGCCCGGTCGGCCCGGCCCGGTGCGCCGCTCGCCCCGGTCGCCATCGGCGATGGTGGGTGGCCTGCGGCGCTGCAGCTCGACGAGGCGGTCGGGTCCGCCCGGCTGCCGCAGGGTGTGGCCCTCGATGCCGGCGGAATCGGCAAGGGCCTCGCCGCGGACCTGGTGGTGCGCCGGCTGCTCGACGCCGGGTGTGGCGGGGTGCTGGTGGGTATCGGTGGTGACCTGTCGGTGGGCGGTGCAGCGCCCTCGGCCGGGGGTTGGACGATCGTGGTGGAAGACCCGTTTCTCGCCCCGGGCCCGCCGGGCCTGCCGGGCCTACCCGGCCGCCCGAACGGTTCCGACGGTTCCGCGATCGCGTTGCTGGTCGACGGTGGTGGGGTGGCCACCTCCAGTACCCGGTCCCGTCGGTGGGTGCAGGCGGGAGCGGCCCGTCACCACCAGATCGACCCCGTCACGGGCCTCCCGTCGGACACCGATCTGGCGGCGGTGACGGTGATCGCACCGACTGGTTGGCAGGCCGAGGCCCACGCCACCGCAGCCCTGTCGCTGGGGCGGGTGGGCGCGCTCGACCACCTGCGGGGCCACGGTCTCACCGGCCTGGCCTTTCCTGCCGGCGGGGGCGCGCCGCTCGCCACCGAGGATCTCGCCGCGGCGCTGGGCCTGGACCCGTCTGCGGCCGGCCCCTGTCGTCCCCCTAGCGCTCGTTACGGGTCGTGATGAACCCGCAGCTGTGGTGGTACCTGGCCCGTTCGTCAGGGATGGTGGCCTGGTTGATGCTGACCGCGTCGGTGATCTGGGGGGTGGTGCTGTCGACCCGGGCGTTCCCGAGCCGTCGTCGACCGGCGTGGCTGCGTGATCTGCACACCTGGCTCGGGGGGCTGACGGTCATGTTCGTGGCGTTGCACCTGACGGCGTTGGTCGCCGACAGCTATGTCGAGTTCGACGTCGTCGATCTCGCAGTGCCCCTGGCCTCGGACTGGAAGCCGGGCGCGGTCGCCTACGGCGTGGTGGCGGCGTGGCTGCTGGCGGCGGTGCAGGTCACCTCGCTGGCCATGCGCCGGCTGCCGCGGTCCGCCTGGCGGGTCGTGCACCTGAGCAGTTACGCCGTGTTCTGGCTCACCAGCATGCATGCTGCGTTCGCCGGCAGCGACCGGAGCACCCTGATCTATCGCGTCACCGCGGTGGCCGCGATCGTGGCGGTGGCGTGGGCCACGCTGTACCGGCTCACCAACCGCCGGCCCGCCCGCAGCCGGGTGACCCCCGGTCCGACGGCACCCGGTCCGACGGCACCCGGTCCGACGGCACGCCTCTGACCCCGGGCCGGGGTGCTCAGGGCCGGCGCTGGTCGGCGTTCCAGAACTTCTCGAGGTTGTCGATCAACGCCGGCGAGAAGTGGCAGCGGGCCTGTTCCTCGGCGTAGGTGGCGGCGTAACGGCGGTTGAGGTCGAGCGGCTCGGTGGCCACCCGGAGGTTGCGCCGGTTCGACGCCGTGCTGACCACCCCGGAGCCGGTGAGGAACTCGACGGTCTCCTCGATGGCGGCGGGGATGTCCGCCGCTGGCACCACCCGGTCGACGATGAGCGACCCGGCCGGGCTGTCGCACTCGACCCGGCGCTCGAACATGATCATCTGGCGGGCCAGCCGTTCGCCCACCTGGCGGGGCAGGCGCAGGTTCCCGAAGCCGGGGACGATCCCCTCCTTGCGGGCGGGCAGGGTGAAGTAGGCATCGTCGGCGGCGAGCACGAAGTCGCAGACCAGGGTGTACTGGCAGCCCCCACCGATGGCGAAGCTCTCGATGACCGCGATCCAGGCCTTCTCGATCGCCCCGTCGAAGGACTCGGGGTCCTGGTCGGGCTTGGCGAGGCCGTAGAGCAACTTGTTGGTGAAGCCGAGATCCTTCTTGAGGTACCAGATGTAGGACAGCTGCCCGTGGTACACGTGGGTCAGGTTGACCCCGCTGCAGAACACCCGCCTACCGGCGTACTTGGGGTGGTCGATGGCGGTGCCCTGCAGCACGCAGATCTCCGTGGCCGGGTCGAGCAGGGCCAGGTCGATGGCGGTCTCGACCGAGGGAACGGTGGAGTCGTCCTCGGCGTTGAGGAACCGTTCGTTGCGCAGGGTCACCACCGAGGCCCGGCCGCGACGTTCGACGGTGGCCTTGTCGAGCACGGTGAGGCCGGTGGCGAGGTGGGCGTCGAGGCGGGCCAGGGCGTCGGCGGTGGGCAGCAGCATGGCGTGCAGCAGGTGCCGGCCGGAGGGCTCCCAGTCGAACAACGACGACAACAGCACGCCCTGGTCGTACTCCCAGCCCTCCTTGTGCTTGAGCAGTCGCGGCTCGTCCTCGGCCACCAGGGCACGGGACGGGACCAGCCCCGGTACCAGTTCGGCGCTCTCGTAGATGGCGTCCTCGACCCGCACGAAACGGCGGAAGTCATCGGTCATGGCCCGGTAGAGGGCGGCGCGGTGCTCGGCCAGGAAGGCCCGCTTCGCCCGGCGGCTCAGCTCGTGCACGGCCCGGGCCGCGGCCGACGCCTCGGGGCTGCGTTCTGCGGGCTCGCCGAGGGTGTGCACCAGGTCGACCCCTGCCGACCAGAACGCGCCGCAGGTGTCGCGGTCCCGTTCGAAGTCACCGGTCACCTCGGGGAGATCGGCGATCCATGCCGATGCGGTTCCGGCGTCGACGCCGCCGGCGGTGAGGTGCTCGAAGGTCGGATCGGACGGCATCGAAGGCTCCTGTCGGGTTCGCAGGCCCGGGCGCTTGCCGGGCAGGGGTGGGGCGGGAAGTGGGGAAGGGGTGGCGTGGGGAAGGGGCGGGAAGTGGGGAAGGGGTGGCGCGGTGGTGTCTGCGCGGCCTCGGCTCAGGGCGAACCGGTGCCGGCCCGCAGGGTGTGGAGACGCTGGTCGACCAGCTCGGTGACGCGCTCGATGTTGGCGAGCTTGACCCGGTCGAAGCCCCGGACCGCATCGACGGTGGCGAGCAGCTCGACCACGGTGGCATGGTTGCCGGGGTTCAGCAGGGTCAGGGCCTCGTCGATCAGTGCCTGGTACCACTCGATCAGCCGTCGCTCGCTGCGGCGGACCTCGTCGTGGCCGAAGGGGTCCACGGCCTTGCCGCGCAGGACCTTGCCCTTGGCAAGAATGCGGAACACCGGTCGCATCCACGGGCCGACCTCGATCTTGCCGTGACGGCCGAGGGCCTTGAGGATCGGTGGTTCGAGGTGGTACGAGATGCTGCCGTGGCGGCGGAACTCACCGCTGAGCAGATCGTCCACGTCGGCGCCGAGGTGCAGGCGGGCGACCTCGTACTCGTCCTTGTACGCGAGCAGGCGGTGCAGTTGGACGGCCACGGTGCGGGCGAGCTCGTCGTGGCCGGGCACGACCCGGCCTTCGGCGTCGGCCACCTGCAGGACCCGGTCGCGGTAGCGGTCGGCGAGGCGCCGGTCCTGGTAGGCGACGAGCTGCTCGTGGCGGTAGGCGACGAGCGCCTCGAGGGTCGCCTCGGCGGGCGGGACCGGCGCCGGCCGGCCGGGCCCACCCGACGATGCTGCCGCCAGCGCCGCAAGGCGTGCCGGGTCGGCGACGTACAGCCGGCCTAGGCGGAAGGCCTGGCGGTTCTGCTCCACGGCGACGGCGTTGAGCTCGATCGCAGCTTCGACGGCCTCCGCCGACAGTGGCAGGTGACCGGCCTGGTAGGCGGCGCCGATGCAGATCATGTTGGTGGCGAGATGGTCGCCGAAGAACGCCTCGGCCAGTGCACCGGCATCGAGGCAGACCCTGGCCCGGGGGTCGGTGACCCGTTCGACGTTGCCGATCATCTGTCCGAGCGGTGCCTGGTAGGTGATGTCGCGGGTCATCTCGCCGTTGGGCAGCAGGCCGGTGTTGATCACCGCCCGGGTGCGCGTGCGGCTGCAACGCTGCAGGTTCGTCTCGTCCGACGCCGCCATCGGATCGAGCGCCAGGTACAGGTCGGCCGCGCCGATGCCCACCTTGCTCGAAGCCGCCTCGGTACCGGCCCGGTGGATGACGAGGCTGGAGAGGACCTGCCCCCACTTCTGCGCCGTGCCGGTCAGATCGAAGCTCTTGACCCGGTGGCCGTCGATGAGTGCCGCCCACGCCAACAAGGCGTTGGCGGTGATCACCCCGGTACCACCGACGCCGGGGGCGTAGATGCGGAACGGCGTGGACAGATCGGGCGGGGCGACCGGGCCGGGCAGGCTGTCGGCGGCGATGGCGGGCAGGTCGGGCCGCCGCAGGGCGGTGCTGTCGTCGACCTCGACGGTGAGGAACGAGGGACAGTTGCCCCGTAGGCACGACTCGTCCTGGTTGCACGAGGACTGGTGGACGTGGGTCTTCGGTCCGAGCGGGGTGTCGATCTTCTGCAGCGACATGCAGTTGGAGACCTTCCCGCAGTCGCCGCAGTTGTCGCAGACCGCGGGGTTGATGACCACCAGCCGCCGGGCTGCGGGGAACGTGCCCCGCTTGCGCTGCCGGCGCCGTTCGTTGGCGCACATCTCGTCGTAGATGAACACCGTCACCCCGGGCGTCGACTCGAGGTCGCGCAGTACCCGTTCGTAGTCCTGCACGGGGTGCACCGACATCCGTGGGCCGAGGCTGCGACGGTCGTGGTGCTCGGGGGACTTGGTGATGAGGGCGACATGGGCCACGCCGTCGAGCTCGAGCAGGCCCATGAGGTCGCGCACGCTGCGCTGGCCGACGGGGACCTGGGCTCCGGTGTTGGCGATCGCGCCGTTGTAGAGGATCTTGTAGGTGATGTCGACGCCGGCGTCCACGGCGTAACGGATGTTGAGGTAGCTGGAGTGGAACAACGATCCGTCGCCGACGTTCTGGGTGCGGTGTCGCTCCCCGGTGAACGGCGACAGACCGATCCAGGGCAGACCCTCACCGCCGTACTGGGTGGCGGCGCTGACGTGTCGCGGGTCGTTCTCGATGACCGACGCGATGATGTGGCAGCCCGGCGAACCCCAGACGGTCTGGCCGTCCAGCGCCTGGGTCGACGTGTTGTGCGGACAGCCGGAGCAGAAGTTGGGGGTCCGCTTCGGGGTCAGTTCGATCTTCGTGCGGCTCGCAGCGCGCAGGCGTGACAGTTCGGCGTCGATACGGTCCCGTGCCGGATCGCCGGCTGCGAGCTGTTCGGCCAACCACGGGCCGAGCACGGTGCTGACGATGTCGGCGTCCATGGCACCCTGTACCGGGAACAGCGGGCGGTCCGCCAGGGTCCGCTTGCCCTCGACGGGGATGGCCCGGCCCTGTCGGGAGAGGGCCTCCCGGCAGACTCCCTCGAGGAAGCCGCGCTTGTCCTCCACCACCACGATCCGCGCCAGTCCCTCGGTGAAGGCGGCGAATGCAGCCGGGGTGGTGGGGTAGAGCGCGCCGACCTTGAACAGACGGATCCCCAGCCGGCGCAGCTCGTCGTCGGGCAGGCCGAGGTTCTCCAGCGCCTGGGCCAGATCGGCGTAGTTCTTGCCGGCGGCGGCGATGCCGATGCGGTCCTGCGCGCCCGACACGGTGATCCGGTTGAGTCCGTTGGCCTCGAGGTAGGCGACTGCGGCGGGGTGGCGTTCCTCGTAGATCTGCCGTTCGGTCTCGATGTTCAGGCCCGGGAAGAAGCGGAAGTCGGTCTTCTTCTCGAAGGGCCGGCCGGCGATGGTGACCTCCGGCAGCGAGATACCGGACAGTACGTCGGCGACGGTGAAGGTCTCGCCGCCGTCGCAGAGCGGTCCGACCAGCTTCAGGCCGGTCCACAGGCCGCTGAAGCGCGACAGGGCCACCGCGTGCAGGCCCAACGTGACGAACTCGGCGACCGATGACGGGTACAGCAGCGGGATGCCGTGGTGGACGAACGCCCATTCCTGCTGGAACGGTGCGGAGGAGCTCTTGGCCTCGTGGTCCTCGCCGGACAGCAGCGTGACCGCACCGAGGGTCGAGGTGCCGGCGAACGCGCCGAGGTGGATGGCATCGCCGGCGCGGTCCATGCCCGGGCCCTTGCCGTACCAGAACCCGTTGACCCCGTCGACGGTCCGTTGCTCGGAGGACTCGATCATCTGCGTCCCCCACAGCGAGGTGGCGGCGAGTTCCTCGTTCATGGCCGGTCGATGCACGATGCCGTAACGGTCGAGGTGGCTGCGGGCGCCGCTCAACGCGGTGTCGTAGCCGCCGAGCGGGGACCCGGGGTACCCGGTGACGAAGTTGCCGATCCGCTGCCCGGCGCTGCGGTCGCGGCGGGCCTGCTCGAGGACGAGGCGGACCAGCGCCTGGCTGCCGGTGAGGTAGACGGGCCGGTCGTCAACCGTGTAGCGGTCCTCGAGGCGGACCGACGCCGGTGCCGGCCGCCCCGTCGGTTCCTCGCCGGACGGTGCGCCGGGACGCATCGTGTTCTCGTGCCCGGTCCCCGGTGGGTTGCGCAGGTTCATGGCGACGGGCCCGTTCAGGGTGCGGGCGGGGCGATCAGGGGGTCGCCGCTGCGTCGCACCGACAGCGTGTCGCCAATGCGCAGCACCGTGCCGGCGGCGCCGATGGTGGCGGCCATGCCGAACAGGGCGTTGCCCTGCACCACGGCCTGCAGGCCGCGGGACAGCGTCGGCGCCGAGCTGCACCAACGGTGGGCCCGCAGCACCAGCGCAGGCTCCTTGGACCGTTCGGCGCTGTCCTGGTCGATCTGGGGCACGGTGCAACGTGGCCAGGGCAGCAACGCCTCGAGCTCGGCGGCACCCACCGAGAAGGCCTGCCAGGTGTCCTCGGCCCACGGCTGGTCGGTGTCGAGCACCAGGTTGGGCCGGAACCGTTCCATACCGAATGGTTCGCTCGCCCGTCGCTGCAGGTCGGCCAGCGAGGCGTTGTTGGCCACCAGCACCGGGGCGGCGTCGACGAAGGTGACCGGTTGGGTGCGCACCAGGCGGATGTGGCGGGTGTCGGGGTCGGTCAGGGCCACGAGCCGGCACGGCTCGCCGATCACCCCACTCAGCCACGCAGCGACCTCGTCGCCGGCGTCGCCGACGGCCACCTCGTCGCCGAGCAGGGCGGTGGCGGTGCGGTCGTTGGAGGTGGGCCGGGCCACCTCGACATGGCCCGCTCCCGGCGCCGACAGGCGCAGCCCGCCATCGATCAGGGCCGGGGTGATGGTGGCCAGCACCCGGTGCTGGCGTTGGGTGACGGCTCCACCTGCAGCATCGACGATCTGCCACTCGCGGTCGCCGGCGAGGCCACAGGCGGACACGGTGGCCTCGGTCAACTCGATCCGGCGGCAGGACTTCACCGGGTGGATGTGCAGGGCGGCGAGAACTCCGGTGGTCATGGCGAAACCCTACCCGCCGGTCGCGCCGCCGGTCCCGCGGCGATGCCGTTCGGCCTACGCTGCACCCAGGACGAACCAGGGGGTACGCGATGAGCAGGACGTGGCCGCAACGGGTGACCATCACCGACGACTCGATGCGGGAGGGCCTGCAGATCGAGAGCGCGACCATCCCGGTCGAGGCCAAGCTGCGCTTGCTCGACGCCCTCGGCGAGACCGGGGCCAAGGTCATCTCGATCGGCTCGTTCGCCCACCCGAAGTGGACGCCGTCGATGGCGGAGATCGAGGAGCTCGCCGAGCGGTTCGTGCCCAAGCCCGGTATCCGCTACACCGCGGCGATATTCAACCAGGTCGGTTTCGAGCGGGCCGATCGGTACTACCCCAAGATCGACGTGCGGACCCGCCACTACAGCACCCATGTCGAGGTGTGCGACTCCTTCGCCCGTCGTAACTACAACCGCACCCAGGCCCAGCAGTTCGAGGCCATGGAGGGCACCATCACCGCGGCCCGCCGGGCGGGGGTCGAGCGCGGGGCGGTCACGCTGGGCAGCCCGTTCGGGTCCAACTTCGAGGGCCCGTTCTCGTTGGAGCAACGGCTGGGCTTCGTCGAGCGCATGGTCGACGCCTGGCACGACGCCGGCTTCGAGGTTGGTCGCCTGTCGTTGTCCGACGCCATGGGCTGGAACGTGCCCCACCAGGTGCGCGAGACGATCGAGTCGGTGCGCGAGCGCTGGCCCGAGATCGAGACGTTCCACCTGCACCTGCACAACTCGCGTGGGGCGACCATCGCCAGCTACTACGAGGCGTTGCTGCTCGGGGTCACCGAGTTCGACACGTCGATCGGTGGCATGGGCGGCTGTCCGTATTGCGGCAACGGCCGTTCGGCCGGTCACGTGCCGACCGAGGACTTCGTGGACCTGTGCCACGAGATGGGCATCGAGACCGGTTACGACCTCGACAAGCTGATCGAGGCAGCCTGGATCGCGGAGGAGATCGTCGGGCACTCGCTGTGGGGCCATGTCTCCAAGGCCGGCCCACGACCCCGTGCCGATCGGGTCTACCCGGTCGACATGCCCTTCATCGAGACGCTCGAGGAGGCCGCACACTTCCGCAAGGGCCCGTCGGTGTACGAGGGCCAGATCGCCCCGTGGCAGCCCGGCAGCGCGCTGACCGGCTGACCGGCTGACCGGCTGACCGGCTGACCGGCTGACCGGCTGACCGGCTGACCGGCCGGTCACCCCGTGGGCTCAGGCCGCCGCTTCGGCCTCCTGGGCGGCGCGGCCGCTGCGGCGCGGCCTGGTCGGGCGGTCGAGCAGGGTGCTGGTGGTGAGCAGGGCCAGCATGACCGCACCGGCGAGCGCCCATGCCGGGCCGGCACCGGCCCAGGCATACAACGGTGCCGCGGTGAGCGCGCCGAGTGCTGCGGCGGCCGACCCGGCGGCCTCGCCGAGCCCCTGTGCCGATGCGGCGTCCCGTTTGGGGGCGGCGTCGGCGAGCGCCGCCTGGGTTCCCGGTGACTGGACGGCCTCGGCGAGTCCCTGCGGGATCACCAGGAACACGATCATCGGGATCGACGTGAGATAGCCGTAGGACGCCATCAGCGGCACGGTGACCAGCGCCGACACGATCGAGGTGAACCGTGGTCCGTAGCGGTCCGACAGCGCTCCGGCCCGCCGGGCCACCAGCAGCATGGGCAGGGCGAACCCGGTGAGGGACAAGGTGACGACCATGGTCGAGGCGCCCAGTCGGTCGAGGTGGATGGCCCACAACGGCTCGAACACCCCGATGGAATAGCGGAACGACACGATCACCAGGATCGCGGCGAAGATCCGCCGGTCCACGATCAGCCGGCGCATGACCCGCTTGTCGGACTTCGCGACGGGCCGTTCCGTCGGGTCGGCTTCGGGCATGTCGATGCGGGCGACCGGGATCAACATGGCCAGCACCGCGACGCCGAACACGGCGAAGGGCACCCGTACGTCGGCGACCACGGTGAGCGCCCCGGCCAGCGGCGGCCCGAACACGAAGCCGGCCAGGTACGCCGCGTAGAACGTGCCGAGCCGCTCGCCTTGGTTCCCGCTCGAGGTGAGCAGGATGGCCCGCCGCGCCGGGGGGACCAGCATCCCGACCCCGGCTCCCAGCAGGGCCCGGGCCGCCACGAACTGCCACAGCTCGGTGGCCACGGCGAACCACAGCAGCCCGAGCCCGGCGGCGGTCACCCCGATGCGCAGCACCAGCCGGGCGTAGCCCCGGTCGGCGTAGCGGGCGATCGACAGCTGGGTGACCAGGGCGGCGGCGAACGCGGCCCCGGCGATCCAGCCGAGGCTGGCTGTCGGCAGGTCGTAGCGCTGCTGCAATTCGGCGAGCAACGCGAACACCGAGCTCACGCCGGCCATCGTCACCGCAGCAACCAGGTAGAGGCCTCGCACCGCTGCAGTATTCCATGCCGGATCCGCGTAGCACCCGACCACCGTGACCAGCCGGGGACGACGAGGCTCCCGGTGCCGATCGACGGGCCGGCACCGCGACGCTGCCCGATCTACTCGTCCTCGGACTCGTCCTCGTCCTCGGACTCGTCCTCTTCCTCGGACTCGTCCTCTTCCTCGGACTCGTCGGACTCGTCGGACTCGTCGGACTCGTCGGACTCCTCGTCCTCGTACTCCTCGTCGTCCTCGGACTCGTCGGACTCGTCGGACTCGTCGGACTCGTCGGACTCGTCGGACTCGTCGGACTCGTCGGACTCCTCGTCCTCGTACTCCTCGTCGTCCTCGGACTCGTACTCCTCGTCGTCCTCGGACTCGTACTCCTCGTCGTCCTCGGACTCGTACTCCTCGTCGTCCTCGGACTCGTCGGACTCGTCGGACTCGTCCTCTTCCTCGGACTCTTCGTCGTCGGACTCTTCGTCGTCGGACTCTTCGTCGTCGGACTCTTCGTCGTCGGACTCTTCGTCGTCGGACTCGTCCTCGTCCTCGTCGAGGTCGACGTCCTCGAAGGCGTCCCAGTTCTCCTCATCGGCGTACTCGACGTACTCGACGTAGGAGTCGGATTTTTCGGCGATGTATTCGACGATGCCGACCGACTCGAAGAAGTCGAATTCGATGGTGTCGTAGGCGTTCGCCGGGTACGGGTTGGTGACGAAGTCGACGCCGCGGCCCTTGTCGGCCACCCGCTTGGCGCCGTTGGTCCATGCCTCACGGGGCAACGGCAGCTCCTGCTCGGGGACGAACACCCAGCAGTCATCGCCGTTGAACTTGGGGCTCATCAGGTAGTTGTACGGCATGTAGCAGTAGCCGTTGTCGCCCCAGGCCTGGCCCCACGAGTTGCGCACGATGAACACCTCGTCGGCGTCGGAGTACCCGACCGCGCACATCGAGTGACCACCGTGGCTCTCGCGCTGCACCTCGTCGGGGCTGGGCATGGGGACCACCCCGCCGCGCTCGTTGCACTCGTCGAAGGAGTCGAAGAGGATGCAGCCGAACACGATGGGCATGCCCTGGGCCAGGGCCTGTTTCCAGGCACCGAGCTCGACCGGGACCTGCTCGCGGCGTTTCACCCGGAAGCCGGTGGCCTCGGAGTAGGCCTCCTTGCCCGGCTGCTTCTTGAGCAGGCCCTTCTTGAACGGCCAGGTGGCCTCGCTGCAGGCACCGAAGTCGGTGAGTCCTTCCATGGCGAGCTGGATGTAGCTGCCGGAGTCCTCGTCCTGGTCGCCGGCCCGCCAGCGGGCGTTGTAGTAGACGAACAGGCGGCTGATGTCGAACTCGGTGTCGTGGGCGCGCTTGATCCAGTACTCGTAGGCGCCGGCCACCGCGTTGGCCACGCAGCTGCTGGTGGCCCCCTGGTCCTCGACCGGGGTCATCATCGGCCGCAGGTCGACGGTGCCGGGAAGATCCTTCGGCTTGATCCGGTCACCGGGATCGAAGACCTCGGCGTCCTCGGGCGGAACCATGGGCTTGTAGCCGATGACCGTGTGGGTGTTGCCCTCGGAGTCGGTGGACACCAGGGCTTTCAGCAGGGCGGACAGGACGTCCTTGATGAGGTCGGAAGCGCTCATGCCCAGATGGTAGCGATGGCCGTGGCGCGCAGTCGGGCTGGAGCGATGCGATCTGCCGGCCGCTGACATCGCCGTGTGCCGCCCCTGCTCACGGCGGCGTCCGGTCGGTTGCGGCGATACCGTCTGGCCATGGACATCGGACTTCTGGCGTTCCCGAGCGACATCACCATGGGGCCTGCGGAGCTGGCCCGCGCCGCGGAGGAGCGCGGCTTCGAATCGGTCTTCTACCCCGAGCACAGCCACCTGCCGAACGACAGCGGCCCGTGGCCCGGCGGGCCGGTGGTGCCCGGCCACTACGCCCACACGCTCGACCTGTTCGCGGCGCTCGCCGCCGCCGCCGCGGTGACCAGCCGGATCAGGCTCGGCAGCGGCATCTGCCTCGTCCCCCAGCACGACGCCATCTGGCTGGCCAAGCAGGTGGCGACGATCGACCATCTGTCGGGCGGACGCTTCGTGTTCGGCATCGGGTTCGGCTGGAACCGGCCCGAGCTCGGCCATCACGGCGTGGTCTTCGCCGACCGGCGGGAACGGACCCGCGAGCATCTCGCGGCCATGAAGGCGCTGTGGTCCCCCGACGAGGTGGTCTCCTTCAGCGGCCGCTGGACGAACGTCGGTCCGTCGCAGGTCTATCCCAAACCGGTGCAGCAGCCTGGCCCGCCGATCCTCATCGCCGCAGGGGCCGGTCCGAAGCTGCGCGCCGCGGTGGCCGACTACGCCGACGGCTGGGCGCCGATCGAGGGTCGTAACGAGATCGTGGCCGAGTTGCCTGCGCTGCGCGCCGCGTGGGCCGACGCCGGACGCGACCCGGCCGCGTTGCAGATCACGGTGTTCGGTGCCGACCCGGCGCCGGCAAATCTGGCGGCGCTGGAGGCGGCCGGGGTGCAGCGGGTGGCCCTCGGCCTGCCCGTCGCCGGGCCGGACAAGATCCTGGCTGCCATGGACCGCTATGCCGCCCTGTTGGCCTGAGTTGGCCTGAGTTGGCCTGAGTTGGCCTGAGTCGGCCTGAGCGTCGCGCCGTGGGCTGGCACGGGCCCGTGCTCCAGCGGGTACGGTGCCGACCCATGGCGAGCGAACCCGTCAAGCCCCGCGGCCGTTATCCGCACACGAACTCGATCCTCTGCTACAGCCGGGTCACCCACGACATCCGCGACGACGGCACGGTGGCCGGCTCGATGCCGGTCCTGCCCGACAACCTCGATGCCGGCGGGTGCATGCGGATGGGCGCCATGGCCCCGCTCGTCGATCTGTTGGCCGGGGTGCTGGGGGCACGTTCCGCCCATCCAGACTGGACGGCCACCCTCGACTTCACCCTGCACCTGGCCAACCCGGTCCGCTCCGGCCGGGTGCACGGTCTGGCCCGCCCGCTGCGTATCGGGACCAACACCGTGCTGTCGGAGAACCGCCTGGTGGACGACGACGGCAACATCGTGGCGCTGGCCCATGTGACCTTCAGCCGGCTGCCCCGCCGCACCGCCGAGCCCGCCGGCTCGCTGCCCCCGCCGAGCATGGTCGACTACACCAAGGCCGACGAGGAATCGCGTCTGCCGCCCGACGAGTACTACGGGCTTCGCTTCGACCCCGATCAGCCGGCGTTCGAGCTCGACCACCACGAGCGCATCTACAACAGCTTCGGCTCCATCCAGGGCGGAGCCATGGCGGCGATGCTGGAACGGGTCGCCAACCTGGCGGCGGAGCGGTTGCTTGGCGGCCCGGCCCGAACGGTCGACATGCATTTCTCGTACCTCTCGCCCGCCACCACCGGGCCGTTCCGGGTGATCGCCGGCCCCGTCCGGGTCGAGGACCGCTCGGTACTGTCCACCGTCGAGTTGGTCGACCTCGGCCGTGAGGGCCGCCAGTGCGCAGTCGGCACGGCCTCGGCGGTGCTGATCGACCGCTGAGCGGCCGGCGCGGCCACGGGCGCCGCCGACCCCACGGCCGCGCCCACCGCAGTCTGCGGCGCGACGAGACGCTACCGTCCGGGCATCACCGGCCAACGGGGGGATCGTGGCGATGGAAGGCATTTTCGAGGGCATTCGCGTGCTCGACCTGACCAATGTGCTGTCGGGGCCGACGCTCACCCGGCTGATGGCCGAGATGGGGGCGGAGGTCATCAAGGTCGAGCTGCACCCCGCCGGCGACATTTCGCGCTATCTCCCGTGGCGGGTCAACAACCGCTCCGGCTACTTCGTGCAGCAGAACCGGGGCAAGAAGTCGCTGTTCATCGATGCCAAGGACCCCGACGGGCTGGCGGTGCTGCACGCGCTGGTGGCCGAGGTCGACGTCCTGGTCGAGAACTTCAGCCCCGGCGCCGTGGGCCGGTTGGGCCTGGGCTGGGAGACCGTCTCGGCGATCAACCCACGCTTGGTGATGTGTTCGATCTCGGCGTTCGGTCAGACCGGCCCGCTCGCCGAACAGCCGGGCTACGACAACATCGCGCAGGCCTACACCGGCATCATGCACATGGTCGGCGAACGTGACCAGGCCCCGGCGATGACCGGGTTCTCGCCCGGCGACGTGCTGACCGGGGTACACGGGATGGCCGGGGTCAGCGCGGCGCTGTTCCACCGGGAGCGCACCGGGAAGGGCCAGAAGGTCGAGGTGTCCCTCATCGACTGCTATGCCACCTGCCACGAGGTCAACTACCAATCGGCGTCGTTGTCCGGCGGCGAGTTCGAGCCGGCCCGCAACGGGTCGCTGCACCCGCTCGTCGGCGGCTGCGGTGCCTATCCGGCCGGGGACGGGTACGTGGCGATGGCCGTGGTCAACGACCGCCAGTGGGCGCAGTTCTGCGCGGCGATGCAGCGACCCGACCTGCTCGAGGACCTCCGGTTCTGCACCGCCGAGGGCCGCAGCGCCAACCGCGACGAGTTCAACGCCCTGATCACCGAGTGGCTCGCCACCCAGCCCAGCCGTGATGCCGCGGTCGCCGCGCTGGCGGCCCAACGGGTGCCGGTCGCCCCGGTGCTCGACGTGTCCGAAGCGCTCGAGCACCCGCACCTGCGGCAGGCCCGTACGGTGCGCACGGTGCACGACGAACGGCTCGGCTCGTTCGACATCCCGGGCATGCCGATCCGCTTCTCCGGGTTCCCTGCGGAGCTCGACCTGCACGCTGCGGGGCTGGGCGAGCACAACGAGGAGATCGTGTTGGGCCTGGTGGGCTGGGATGCCGAGCGCTACGACGCGCTGGTCGCCCGCGGGGTTCTGCGCCGCGACGCCGACAGCTGAGGGACGCGGGTCCGGACGCGTCACCGCCGGCGGCCCCGGCGTTGCATGCCCGGTCCGCCGGCGGTGACGGCGTTCGACCGAGGTCGCTCAGGCGGCCATCGGCCGGGTCCGAAGTGACCTGCGCACGATGAGGTAGGTGAAGGCGGTTCCGGCGATCAGCACGAGACCGAACGCCGCGTTGCCGGCGTTGACGCCGCTGTACCCGAGGTAGGTGTAGAGCAGGCCCGACGAGATGCCGGCAAACGCTCCCGAGCCGATCATCGCCAGGTCGCCGACGCCCTGGACCCCGACCCGCTGCTCCATGGGGAAGCTGGCGACAAGCAGGCTCGAACCGGCGATGACGCCGAAGCACCAGCCCATGCCGATGAGGAAGTTGCCCATGAACACGCCTAGGACGCCCTCAGGCGGGGTGAGGGCGGCCCAGCCGGCACCGACGGTGCACAGTGCGCCGGCGATGTACAGCATCGGGTACTGGCCCAGTCGGTCGGTGAGCGAGCCGATCACCGGCGAGAACAGGTACATGCCCCAGATGTGGAACGCCATCATCCAGCCGATGAGGTTCTGGTTGTGGTCGCCTGCATGCATGTGCAACGGGGTGAGGGCCATGACGCCCACCATGGTCACCTGGCTGACGATCATCGCTCCGACCGCCAGGCGTGCCGCGGGATTGGCCAGGATGAGACGCGCGGATTCCTTGGCGTTGGCCTTCGGTTTGGTGCCGTCGCCTCCCTGGCCGAGCGAGCGGGCGAAGATCAGCGGGTCGGGTCGAAGGCGGGTCTCCACGATGGCTGCGGCCACGAGGAACATGATGGAGGACAGCAGGTAGGAGCCGGTCATCTCCGGTAGCCCGATCCGTATCCCGACGCTGCTCGCCGTGCCCGAGATCACCGATCCGAGGGTGGAGCCGATGGTGGTGGCCCACACGATCATGCTGATGGTCCGGGCCCTGGTCTGCTCGGGGGCGAGGTCCGAGGCCGCGTAGCGGGTGGCCAGGTTGGCGGCGTTGCCGACGCCGGCGCCGAGCACCCCGACACAAAGCAGGGGAAAGGAGCGGGTAAGGGCGGCGACGGCGGCGATCGCCGCCCCGCCGGAGCCGAGCAGGTACCCGAAACGCAGGCCGGCGCGCCGTCCCTTGGTGTTCATGATGCGGGCGAGCGGGAACGAGGCGGCGGCAGCCCCGATCGACAGACACGAGGCGGCACAGGTGGCGAGCACCTTGGACCCGGTCAGTTCGAAGGCCAGCAGCGCCGACACGATGTAGGTCGCCACCAACCCAACGCCCCCCGACGCCTGGCTGAACAGCAACGTGATAACGGTCCGTTTCTGAACGCTTGCTTTGTCGGTGGTGCCGGCGTCCATCACGGAGCCCGCACTGGTTTCCCCCACGGTCTGCATGGCGCCAGTCTGTCCTAAACCGGCTGCTGTCGCTTGATTCTTGGCCATGCCCCCGGGGTCCCCGGCGCCGAGGTGGCACAGGTCCGGCCCCGGACCTGTGGCGTTCGGCACGGTGTAGGGTGCCGATGTCCAACTAATCCACGTGGATCCGAGTGCGCCGGGGGGCAATGCCATGCAGGGACATGAAGCGATCGCCAAGGCTTTGGCCGACCAAGGGGTCGACACCGCGTTCGGGGTCGTCGGTGACGGCAACGTGTTCATCGTCGACTCGTTGGTGCACAACCACGGCCTGCGCTACCAGGCCGCAGCCCACGAGTCCTCCGCGGTGCAGATGGCCACCGGCTACGCCCGGGTGACCGGCAAGATGGGCGTGGCCACCGTGACCCACGGTCCGGGCCTCACCAACGCCCTCACCCCACTGGTCGAGGCGGTGCGTTCCAACACCCCGATGTTGCTGCTGTGCGGGGACACCGTGGTGGCGGACCGCCAGCACCTGCAGAAGATCGACCAGCGCCAGCTGGCCCTGGCCTGCGGCGCCGGGTTCGAGCCGATCCGCAACCAGCACACCATCGCCGCCGACGTGGCCGAGGCGGTGCGCCGGGTCCACGCCGAGCGCCGCCCGATCGTGCTCAACGTGCCCTACGAGATCGAGTTCGTCGAGGTCGAGGCCGAGACCCGGGCTCGCGTCGCAGCACCGGCGCTGAGCGTGGGCCCGGACCCCGCAGCGCTCGACGTCGCAGTCGGCATCATCGCGTCGTCCACCCGGCCCGTCGTGCTCGCCGGACGCGGAGCGGTGCTCTCCGGGGCCCGTGAGTCGCTGCTACGTCTCGCCGAGCGGCTCGGTGCCCCGGTGGCCACCACGCTGATGGGCAACGGCTACTTCCGGGGCGAGCCGTTCGATCTCGGCATCTTCGGCACCCTGTCCACCACGGTGGCCTCCGAAGCCATCGCCAGCGCCGACTGCGTGATCGCCTTCGGTGCCGGCCTCAACTACATGACGACCTACAGCGACACCCTGCTGGCCGGCAAGCGGGTCGTGCAGTGCGACATCGACCCCAGCCGGATCGGTTTGCTGTCGCGGGTCGATGCCGGGGTGGTCGGTGACGCCGGCCGGATCGCCGACACCATCGTGTCCTGGCTCGACGAGGCCGAGCACAAGCCGTCGGGCTTCCGCTCGCCCGAGCTCGAGGCCCGTCTGCGTCACTACGACCCCGCAGCGGAGTTCATCGACCGCAGCACCGACACCACGGTCGATCCCCGCACCTTCACGATCCGCCTGCAGAACATCCTGCCTGCGGATCGCAACGTGGTGATCGACGGTGGCCGTTACATGCTCAACGCCCTGCGCATACGGGCCACCGATCCCATGGCCTTCGTGACCACCACCTCATTCGGGTCGATTGGCCTGGGCCTGGGCAGCGCCATCGGGGCGGCCACCGGTCGGTCCGACCGGCCCACGGTGCTGCTCGCCGGTGACGGCGGGTTCATGATGGGCGGCCTGGTCGAGCTGAACACCGCCATCCAGTCCGGTCTCGACATCATCATCGTCATCTACAACGACGGCAGCTACGGCGCCGAGCACATCCAGTTCCACAACAAGAGCATGGATCCTGGCCTCTCGCTGCACCGGTGGCCGTCGTTCGCCGCGGTGGCCGAGTCGATGGGTGCGACCGGGGTGACCGTGCGCAACCTCGGCGAGATCGATGCCGCCGCCGCAGCAATCGCCAACCGCAAGGGCGTGGTGCTGATCGACGTGAAGCTCGATCCCCAGATGATCTCCGAGAACAGCGCTCCCGCCCCCCACTGAGATCGAGGACGTCACACCATGGAAGCCCGTTCCGATCGTTCCGAGTGGTTGGCGCTGGTCACCGAGCCGGTGCTCGAGCCCGACCTGCCCATCTGCGATGCACACCACCACCTGTGGCTCGACAACGGCCACTCCGGATTCCCGTACCCGGTGCCGTCGTTCCACGCCGACACCGGATCGGGTCACAACGTGGTTCGCTCGGTGTTCCTCGAGTGCAATGCCGAGTACTACACCGATGGTCCCGAACACCTGCGACCCGTGGGTGAGACGGCGTTCGTGGCGGCCTGCGCGGCCGAGGCGCGCCGGGCCGGGGGCACTGAGATCGCCGCCATCATGGGTCACGCCGACGTGATGCTGGGCGACGGGGTCGAGGAGGTGCTCAACGCGCACGCTGCTGTCGGTGAAGGCCTCTTCCGCGGTATCCGTTACATCGTGGCGTGGGATGCCGATCCCAAGTTGCGGATGCGGGTGCCGGAGGGGACGCTCGCCGATGAGACCTTCCGAGCCGGGGTCCGCACCGTCGGCCGGCTCGGGTACACCTTCGACACGATGGTGTACCACCCGCAGCTGCCGGAGTTGACGGCGATGGCCCGGGCGTGCCCGGACACCACGATCGTGGCCGATCACCTCTGTGCGCCGCTGGGTGTGGGCCCATACCTCAACCGACGCGATGAGGTCCTGGTGCAGTGGCGCCGGGACATGACCGAGCTCGCGTCGTGCCCGAACGTGCGGCTGAAGCTGGGCGGTATCGGCATGCCGATGTACGGCCTGCGCTGGGACAAGGGCGAGCTGCCCCCCACCTCGGAGCAGCTCGCCGCGCCGTGGCGGGACGAGTTCCTGCACCTCATCGACGCCTTCGGTCCCGACCGTTGCCTGTTCGAGTCGAACTTCCCGATGGACAAGCGGGGCTGCAGCTACCTGGTGCTGTGGAACACCTTCAAGCGCATCGCCGCCGACTTCTCCGCCGCGGAGAAGCTGGAGCTGTTCCACGACACCGCGGCGCGTACCTACCGCACCGCCACCGTGGCCTGAGGGCCTGAACGCGTAAACGGGCGGTGGCCGCGCAGTTGCGAGGCC
>CANJRG010000023.1 GCA_947476745.1 Acidimicrobiia bacterium
CAGGGGCGACGCTGATCTTCGGCCACGACCCCGACCAGTGGCCCACGCTGGGCACCGAACTGCACTGACCGACCCCGACCCGGCCGGACCACACCCGGAGACCGTACCGAACGGTCCGTGCCCGGAGACCATACCGAACGGTCCGTGCCCGGAGACCATACCGAACGGTCCGTGCCCGGAGACCATACCGAACGGTCCGCATCCGACCGGGGCGGCCCCGGTCAGCGGATGGCGCCCTGGTCGCGCAGGGTGCCCAGCATCGAGGCGTCGTAGCCGAGCACCTCGGCCAGCACCTCGTCGGTGTGCTCACCGAAACGCGGCGCATGCCGGTGCAGGCCCGTCGGCGTGCGTGAGAACCGCACCGGCGGGCGCACCTGACGGATGCGGCCGGCGGAGGGGTGCACCGTCTCCACCACCAGCTCACGGTGCTGCACCTGCGGGTCCGCCATCATCGCCTCCCGATCGTTCACCGGAGCCACCGGCACACCGGCGGTGGCCAGCAGTTCGACCAGTTGCGCCGTGGTGCGGGTCATGGTCTCCGCCTCGATCACGTCGTTGGTGGCGTCGCCGTTGCGGACCCGAGCGCCCACGCTGTCGAAGCGGGTATCGGTCAGCAGGTCGGGCCGTCCGAAGGCGTCGCACATGGCCTTCCAGTGCGCGTCGTTGGCCAGGGAGTACACGATGATCCAGCCGTCGCTGGTGCGCTGCAGCTTGTAGATCGAGGCGAGGTCGGGCACGTCGCTGTCGTGGTCGAGGTAGGTGTTGTTCCACATGGCGTCGGGCCACAGGAAGTGGACCGAAACGTCGAGCATCGCCACCTCGATCTGCTGGCCGCCGGCGCCGTTGGCCCGAGCCACCAAGGCCGCGCAGATCGACTGGGCGACGTTCAGCGAGGTCACCTTGTCGCACACGATGGTGCGCATCATGGTCGGGCCCTCCGGCGTGGCCTGCACCGAGGCGTACCCGGTGACCGCCTGCAGGATCGGGTCGTACGCCGGGCGTTGGGCGTAGGGACCGTCAGGCCCGTAAGCGCTGATCGAGCACAGGATGAGCTGCGGGTTGATCGCCGAGAGCACGTCCCAGCCGAGCTCGAGTCGCTCGAGGGCGCCGGGCCGGAAGTTCTGCACCACCACATCGGCGGTGGCCACCAACTCGCGCAGGACCCGCTTGCCCTCGGGGTGCTTGAGGTCCAGGGCGATGGCCCGCTTGTTGCGGTTGAGGGTGGCGTAGTAGGCGCTGACACCTTCGGCAGAGGCCGCGACGGGACCCGACTGGCGGATGAGGTCCGGTGTACGTGCCTGCTCGATGGTGATCACGTCGGCGCCCTGGTCGGCCAGGATCGTCGTCCCGAACGGTCCCGACACCACCGCCGACAGGTCGATGACCCGGATGCCGCTCAACGGCCCTTGCGACTGCCCCGCCGTGTCCACCATGGCCTGTCCCCCGATCCCTGTCCGGCCGCCCGGTTCGATGCGGCCGCCGGGCATGTTGGTCTGCACCGGGGTCCGCCACCAAGCCCGCGCCGGATCCGGCCGCCCGCCGGCGGGCGTGTCCTGCCGGACGGGGACGGCGACGGACCGTGCTACGTTCGGCCGGTCCCGGACCGCCGGCCAGGACCGACGCCCCTGAGGTCGCCCCGATGGATCTGGCCAAGCCCCACCTCGACGTCGGGTTCATGGCGAAGGACTGGGACGCGGCGCGGCGTTTCTGGGCCGAAACGGTGGGCGTGGCCTACGAACACTTCGAGAAGCTCGGCGGCGGCATGCGCCAACACCGCTTCGGCGCCAACGGCAGCGTGATCAAGGTGAACCACGCTCGCAACCCACTGCCGCACGACGGAACCGTGCACCGCCGCCTGCGCCTGGCGAGTGCGGCCTGCTCCACCCCGCTGCTGGTGCGAGATCCCGAAGGCGTGGAGGTCGAGCTGGTTCCACCCGGCCATGACGGCGTGGTGGGCATCGAGGTGCTCAACGCCACAGCAGCGCCGACGGAAGCCGAGCGATTCTGGGTCGACGGGCTCGGCGCTGCCGTGGTCGAACCGGGCCGCTACCGCATCGGCGACTCCCTGGTTCGCGTCGTGCACGAGCCGGACCTCGTTGCTCCCACCACCAGGACCGCCGCCGGGTTCCGCTATCTCACGGTGCAGGTCTTCGATGTCGATGCCGAGTACGAGCGGCTGATGGCCATGGGCTTCCGCAGCGACGTGGCGCCGGTCAGCCTGGGCACCACGGCCCGCATCTGCATGGTGCGCGACCCTGACGGCGGATACGTCGAGGTCTCCCAACGAGCCGAGGTCACCGGTCGGCCCATACCTGCCGGTACTCCCGGCACCGCAGTACCGCTCTGAGCCGACCCGGGCGGACCGGGCGGCCGGATCGACGGCGACGGCGGCGGCGACACCGGCCCGGCAGGGGGCGACACCGGCAAGGCGGAGGACTGCGCCTGGACGGGGCGACGGCGAGGACCCAGGGCAGCGAGGTGCGACCCGCAAGAATGGCGGCATGGCAGCCCACCTCCCGCCGCTCGACGGCATCCGTGTCCTCGACTTCTCCCGCATCATCGCCGGGCCGTTGTGCACCCAGCACCTCGCCGACCTCGGGGCGGAAGTCATCAAGGTCGAACAGCCGGGCAACGGCGACGACATGCGGACCCGTTCCCCCAAGGGCGATCGACGGGGCGCCTCGTTCCTGGCGTTCAACCGCTCCAAACGCAGCGTCTGTATCGATCTGGCCACGGCCGACGGCCAGGATCTCGCCCGACGGTTGGCGGCCCGCAGCGATGTGGTGATCGAGAACTTCCGGCCCGGCGTGATGGACCGCCTCGGCCTCGGGACCGAACGGCTGCGGGCCGCCGACCCGGCCCTGATCTACGTGTCGATCTCGGCGTACGGGGCGGACGGTCCGTGGGCGGATCGGCCCGGGCTCGACCCGGTGCTGCAGGCGGAATCGGGGATGATGTCGCTCACCGGTCCGGTCGACGGTGGCCCGACCCGCCATCCGCTGTCCCTCATCGACACGTTGACGGCGGCCCATGCGACCTCGGCGATCTGCGCCGCGCTGTACGGACGGCAGCGCCACGGGGGCGGCGACCGCATCGACCTTTGCCTGCTCGACACGGCGATCGGCGCACTCGGCAACGCCGGGCTCGAGTACCTCAGCACCGGGCGGGTACCGCAACGATCAGGCAACCGCCACCTGGTGGCCGCCCCGATCGACCTGTTCGCCACCGCCACCCAGCCGATCTACCTGGCCATGGCCACCGACCGGCTCTTCGCCGACCTGTGCAACGTGCTCGGCCGGCCGCAGCTGGCCCGGGACGAACGGTTCGCCACCCCCGCGGCCCGCTCACGCAACCGCGACGAACTCAAGGAGGAACTCGAGACAAAGCTGCGCACCCGCCCCGCCGAGGCGTGGCTGGCCGACATGGCGCATCTCCCGGCCGGGGGCGTGCGCACGATCGACCAAGCCCTACAGGCGCCGGAGGTACTGCACCGCGACATGGTGCAGCACATCGTCGAAGGCGACCACACCATCGCCGTTCTCGGCACCCCGTTCAAGTTCGGCGATCATGCCTTGGCGACGTTCCGGCCGCCCCCGCTGCTCGGCCAGCACACCGACGAGGTACTCGCCAGTACCCTCGGCCTCGACCCCGTCACCATCGCCGCCCTCCGGGCAGCCGCCACGGTGGCCTGAACCGGATGAAGCCCCGCCCTGTCGCACCGAATCGCCCTCGATTCGCCACGCCCGGGGTGTCCGGCGTCAAAACCGATCGGTATGGTCTGGCGTACGAACCGGGCGGTATGCGATGTGGTCAGGCCTCGCCGCGGACCGGAGCGTAGTTGCGGCGCATGAACGTGCGCAGGTAGTCGCCGTAGCGCACCGACTCGTAGCGCGGCAGATCCCCGGTGTCGGTGCAGGTGGGCAGGCACTCGACGATGGTGTCGACCCGGGGGTCGAAGAAGAACGGGATGGCGTACCGATCCACCGTCGAGACGTTGAGGGCCCGGTGCAACGTCGACAGGAACCGGTCGTTGGTCCATCGGCGCAGCATGTCGCCGGCGTTGACCACGAACGACTGGGGCTCCTGACGGACCTCGAACCAGCCCGGACCATCCGGTACGTCCGGCTTGATCCACAGCCCGTCGACCGGGTTGGACGGCAACAGCGTCATGAACCCGGCATCGGTATGCGGGTCGATCCCCCACTGGCCCTCGGCGGCGGGCAACGGCGGGTAGTGCGACAGCCGCAGGGTGGCCAGCGACGGGTCGAACCGTTCCTGGAAGTACGTCGCCGGCATACCGAACGCCACGGCATACAGCGGAAGCAGCCAGGTATGGCAGAAGCGGTCCATCGTGTCGTAGTAACGCTCGCAGGCCTCCCGGAAGCCCGGCAGCACCTCGTGGCGCGGCCACAGGTTGCGGCTCGATCCGGGCCGAGCCATGAAGAACGCCGAGTTCAGCGACGTCGGCCGGCCGTCGGCGTGGCTCTCGCCGCCCATCGGGTTGTAGCCCATGGTGGTACCGCTGAGGAGGTGATCGGCCTTGGCCTCCGCCGGCAGGGAGTGATAGCGGGCCGCCCAGTCGTAGACCTCCTCGATGAGGGTCCAGTCGACGCCGTGCTCGACGAAGGACACGAAGCCGACCCGACGCAGGGCGTCGGCCAGTGCCTCTGCGGCGGTGTCGAGCGACCCGGGCGCGCCCGACAGGTACGCCGCCAGGTCGATGACCGGCACCTCGGCAGTGATCGTGCTCATCGCTCCCCCGTCACGTCGGTCCGATCGCGGACACTAGCCGCCCGGCTCAACGGGTGATGCCCTTGCAGAACGCGGCGATGCTGCTCGCCGTCTCGCGGCTGACGTCGGGGCAGGCCATGGGGAAGATCTCGGTGCCATGGATGGTGCCCATCACCTCGCGGCAACCCGCCCCGACCCCCGCCCGCAGCAGCAGCCGGTAGAAGTTGATGCCCTCGTCGCGCAGCGGGTCGCACTCGTTGACGCTGATGAAGGTGGGCGGAAGCCCGGCCACGTCGGCCTCGGTGGCGAACCCGGGCCAGGCCAGCGGGTCGCCGGCCTCGAAGGCTTCGATGCCGTAGCCCATGGCGCCGGTGTTGTCGTGCAGGTCCAACAGGATGCCGTTGTTGGATTCCGAGGACGGGCACTCGGGTTGCGGCCAGCTGCCGGCGATATAGGGGCACAGGGCGTACAAGCCGGCGATCAGACCGACCCGCCCCTCGCGCAGAAGCCGCATCCCGGTGGCCAGCGTCAGGTTGCCGCCGCCACTCTCACCGGCGACGACGATGCGGCCGGGGTCGATACCCAATCGGTCGGCGTTGTCGACCAGCCAGCCCACGCCGGACACGCAGTCGTTCAACCCGGCCGGGTACGGGGCGATCTCCGGGGCGGACGACGCCGCCACTGCGTTGCGGAAGTCGACCATCGCCACCGCCACGCCCTGCGCGGCGATCATGCGGGCCCACGCCCGATAGTTGCCGTCGAACGCCGACATGGTGGCCATGCCGCCACCGTGGATGTAATACACACAGCCCACGCGTTCGGTTCCCTCGGGCCGCACGAAGCGCACCTTGATGGTGTTGCCGTCCGGCTCGGAAACGAACTCCTCGACGGTGACCGACAGGCCGGTCGACGGGGCGATCTCCTCGGTGTCGGCCTGTTCCACGAAGGCGGCGAGGGCGGCCCGGCCGGCGACGGCACGCTCCGAGTGGGCCTTCTGCAGCAGTTCCTCGCGGCTGGCCACGTCGCGCCCGCCGAGGGTCGGCATCTTCCCGAAGACAGCCTTGAGGCGCGGGTCGATACGGGGATCTTCGGAGAGCTTCGACATGGCCGGATCATAACGGCGACGCGGCGCGGTAGCGTCCGGGTCATGCGGATCACCATCAACGGCACCTCGATCATCGGCCCGGCCGACCTCGGGGCGCTGATCGACCATGCCCGTACGGCGGCGGCGGACGGGTTCGATACCTGGTGGCTGGCCCAGACCGGCCTGGTCGAGACCCTCGCCCTGTTCACGGTGATCGGCCGCGAGGTACCCGGCATCACGCTGGGCACCGCGGTGGTGCCCACCTTCACCCGTCACCCGACGACGCTGGCCGGCCAGGCGCTCACCACCGCCGCCCTCATCGGTGACCCGTCCCGGCTGGTGCTGGGCATCGGCCTGTCCCACAAGCCGGCGGTGGAGGACCGCTACGGCCTGGTGTTCGAGCGGCCGGTCCGTCACCTCGCCGACTACCTCGACATCCTGCAGCCGATGCTCGAGACCGGCCGGGTCGACCACCACGGTGAGGTCTGGAGCACGACGATGGAGGCCAACCGGCCCGCCGCGGTCGCCCCGTCGGTCATGGTCGCCGCACTCGGGCCGCAACTGCTGCGCATGGCGGGCCGGCGCACCGACGGCACCCTGCTGTGGATGGTCGGCGAACGCACCATCGCCGAGCACATCGCACCGGTCATCAATGACGCCGCCGCCGCGGCCGGCCGGCCCGCACCCCGGGTGGTGTGCAGCCTGCCGGTCTGTGTCACCGACGACGCCGCGGCGGTGCGCCAGGCGGCCTCGGCGGCCTTCGCCAGCTACGGGCAATTGCCCTCCTACCGGGCGATGCTCGACCGGGAGGGCGTGGCCGGCCCGGCCGAGGTCGCAGTGATCGGGTCCGCCGCCGAGGTGGAGGATCGCCTCGGCGCCATCGCCGCCGCCGGAGCGACCGAGTTCTCCGCCGTCGAGTTCACCCGCAACCCCGACGAGGCGACCGCCACCCGGACGCTGCTCGCCCGCCTCAACGAGGCCTGAGCGTCCGCCGCCGGTCGGTCCGGCCCGACCGGTACGCACCGGACCGTCAGGCGCGCCGGGCGTAGTCGGTGAGCGATCGCCGGGCGATCACCATGCGGTGCGTCTCGGTCGGCCCCTCGTACACCCGCGACATCCGCAGGCGCGCCGCCATGGCCCCGAAGGGCATCTCGCGGGTCATGCCGAGCGCCCCGAAGGACTGCATGGCATGGTCGACGACCGCAGAGGCCATCTCGGTGGAGAACACCTTCACCATCGAGGCCTCGGTACGGATGTCCTCGCCGCGGTCGGCCTTCCGGGCCGCGTCCTGCACCAGCAGGCGGGTCAGGTGGATGTTGGTGGCGGCATCGGCGATCCACCACTGGATCGACTGACGGTCGGCCAGCTTCTGGCCGAACACCTCGCGCTGTTGCACGTGGGCGCTCATCATGGCCAGGGCCCGGGTGGCCATGCCCACGCTGCGGGCCCCGATCTCGAGACGGCGAACGGTCAGCCGCTTCTGCATCGGCGCGAACCCCTGGCCGACCTCGCCAAGCACCTGGCTGTCCGCCAGCCGCAGGTCGTCGATCCGTAGCTCGTAAGTGGTCAACCCCCCGAGCATGGGGATCGGCCGTTCGATCTCGAAGCCGGGGGTGTCACGGTCGACGATGAACGCCGTCATCCCGCCGCGGGCCCCCAGCGCCGGGTCGGTGACCGCCATCAGGATCGTGAAGTCCGACGACGGCACCCGCGACACCCAGATCTTGCGGCCGTTGACGACCCAGTGGTCGCCGTCGCGCACCGCCCGGGTCCGCATGGCGGAGGGGTCGCTGCCGGCATCGGGCTCGCTGATGGCCATGGCCGACTTGGCCAGGCCCTTGGCATAGGGCTCGAGGTACTTCACCCGCTGCTCGGGACTGGCCACCGCGTCGAGCATGTGCAGATTCGGCGAATCGGGCGGGAACTGGAACGGCGCGACCGTGCGGGCCAGCCGCTCGTGGATGGCCAGCATCACCCGGGCCGGCAGCGCCGCACCGCCCATCTCCTCGGGCGCGTCGAGCGCCCACAGGCCGAGCTCCTTGCAGAGGTCCAGCAGAGGCCCTTCCTCCTCGGCGGTCAGCTCGAGGGGGCCGCCGGCCGCCTCGCGGGCCAGCACGTTGCGTTCGAGGGGCATCAGCCGCTCGTCGACGAAGCGTTCGACGAGGTCGAGCAGCATCTGCTCCTCGTCGGAGAACTCTCCCGGTCCGCTGTCCACGGCGCTCATCGCCCCTGGAAATCGGGCAGGCGGCGTTCGGACATGGCCTTGACGCCTTCCTTCCAGTCCTCGGTGGCCCGTAGGCGGTTCTGCTCAGCCCGCTCCCTGGCGATCACCGAACGCACCAACTCGGGCATGTCGCCCCGCAGCGTGCGACGGATGCTGGTCACCGCCAGCGGTGCCGAGATGGCGATCTCCCGGGCCAGCTCGCGGGCCGCCGTACGGAGTTCGGCCAAGGGGGCGAGCCGGTCGGCAAGGCCGATCTCGAAGGCCTCCTGCCCGGTGATCCGGCGGCCGGTGTAGAGCAGCTCCATGGCCTTCTGATGGCCGACCACCCGGGGCAGCGTCGCGGTCAGCACGAAGCCGTGATGGAAGCCGAGCCGGGCGAAATTGGCGGCGAAGCGTGCCTCCGGTGCCGCCACCCGGAAATCGGCCACCAGCGACAGACCGAGACCGGCGCCGATGGCCGCGCCCTGGACCGCCGCGACGATCGGCTTGCCGGTGGCGAAGAGCCGGTCGGCCTCGTCGTAGACGTTCCGGCCGCCGACCGCAGTGCTCTGGGCCCCGCCGGGGCTGAAGTCGCCACCTGCGCAAAAGTGCTTGCCCGCTGAGCACAGCACAATGGCCCGGCAACGGTCGTCGTTGTCGAGATCCACGAATGCGGCGGCCAAGCCGTCGACGATGGCCACGCTGATGTGGTTGTTCGGGGGTTGCTGGATCTCGATGGTGGCGACGTGATCGTCACCGACCTCGACCGCCAGATCGCCGTACCTGCTCGCCGTGGCCATCGGGCCTCCTCGTTCGACCGCGAGGGCACCTGCAGCCCCCGGACCGTCGGGAATCTACGTGCTCGGACCCCGGCCCGCCCGGGCGATCGTAGTCAGGCCCGGAACAGCCGCCGGCCGAGGACGACGGACAGCGCGGCCGCCAGCGGTGTCCCGGCGAAGGCGAAAAGCAGGTCGCTCCAGCCCGCCTCGAAGCCGGTCGCGGCGACGAACGCCACGCCGATGCCGGCGAAGAGCATGGCGGCCAGCCACAGGGCGACCGTGGTCGACCATCGGTGCGGCGGTGCGGCCGCGCCGACGACGAAGGGCACCGCCAACACCGCCAGGCCGGGTGCCTGGACCGCGGCGGCGGACACCACCACCAACGACAGGCCGGCGGCGAGCGGCCGTACCAGGTCAACGGTCCGTCCGCCGGACCACGTGATCGATTGCGGAATCATTGTCCATCCCCCTTCCGCCCCCCGGCGTCTCCGGTCAGGGAACCAGCGGATGATCAACAGCCGCTCAACCGGCCGCCAACATTCGCCGTACCGCCCAGTCCGGTCCCGCAGAAGGCCCGGAACGCCGGGGAACGACAGGAACGCCGCTGTGTCATGCTTTCCGGTATCGGCGCCCGGCAGGCACAACACCACCTGCCGGCCGGCAAGCCGAGCCGACCGACGGCGCCACCGGAGGACGCCGCGGCACGAGATCGATGAGGGGCACCGATGACGGAAACGACGGCTCAGGTCGGGACACTGACCGAGGCGCACCACGCGGCGTTCCGGCGCGACGGGGTCGTCAAGGTCGAACAGGCCGTCGACCCGGCCTGGATCGAGCGGATGCTGGCCCTGGCCGACCGTCAGCTCGACACCCCGGGCCGCTGGGCCGGCGACTCGGCACGGGAGGGCGGCATCGGGCGGCTGTTCACCGACCGGTATCTGTGGCAGACCGACACCACAGTGCACGACTTCGTCTTCCGTTCGGGGGTGGCCCGGCTCGCCGGCGAGCTGCTCGGGTGCGAACGGGTGCGGTTCTACTTCGACCACCTCCTGGTCAAGGAGCCCCACACCCCGAACCCGACACCGTGGCACCAGGACATCGGGTACTGGCCGTTCCTGGGCCGTCAGATCGCCTCGGTGTGGGTGTCGGCCACCGACCTGACCGTGCAGGAGAGCTCGCTCGAGTTCATCCGTGGCTCGCACCTGTGGAACCGCTACTTCACCCCCAAGGCGTTCACCAAGAGCGGCAGTACCTGGGCCGAGCAGAACGAGGGTGACGAGCTGCCCGACATCGAGGCCCAACGCGGCGACCACGACATCGTCGGCTTCGACGTGAAGGCCGGCGACGCGCTGGTGTTCTCGGCCTGGACGGTGCACGGATCTCCCGGCAACGCCGGCGCCCACCGCCGGGTGGCCCTGTCGACCCGTTGGGTCGGCGACGACGCGGTGTGGCATCCCCGCCCGGCGTCGGACCCGTCGGTCACCCAGGCCGACACCATCGCCGTCCCGGGCCACTACCCCGCCGACGACGAGCGGTTCCCCGTCGGCTGGGAACGCACTCCGGCCTCCGCCTGAGCGGGCGGGTGCGCGCGCCCCGACGGCGCGGTGCCCCGACAGCCGGGGCAGCGTAACGGGGTATACCGTCTGGCGTATGCGGCGACGAATACGAATCCTCGTCGTGGCCGTGTGCGCCGCCCTGCTGGCGGTACTGCTTGGCCCGGCTCCTGCCGTGTCGGGCGCAACCGGCGGTATGTGGGTCTCGGGGTTCTACGTCGGCTGGATGACCAGCCAGTACCCACCCAGCGCCATCGACTTCTCCTCGCTGACCCACGTCATGGTGTTCTCGGTCCTGCCTCGAACGGATGGCACCCTGGACACCACGATGTTCATGGGTCCGACGTCCGGGCCGGCGATGGCCAAGGACGTCGCCGCTCGTGCCCACAATGCCGGCCGCAAGGCGATCCTGGCGGTCGGCGGGGCCGGATCGCGCAGCGGGTTCGTCGGAGCGACCTCGGCCGGCACCATCGACACGTTCGTGGCGAACCTGGTGCAGGTCGTCGCAAACTGGGGGTTCGACGGTGTCGACCTCGACTGGGAGCCGCTGGCGGGCACCGACTTCGCGGCCGTGAACTCGCTGGTGGCCAAACTCCGGACGGCACGGCCGGCCATGCTGATCACCGCCGACGTCAACTGGCGGAACGCCAATTTCGGCATGACCAGCCAGGAGAAGACGTTCTACACCGGGCTCGCGTCGTCGCTCGACCAGCTCAACCTCATGACCTACGGCATGGCCGACGCCTGGTCGGGTTGGGCGACGTGGCACTCCTCCGCCCTGACCGGCGAGGGCTCGAACCATCCCAGCTCGGTCGCCTCCAGCGTCGGGCAGTTCATCGCCGCCGGGGTACCCGCCGCCAAGCTCGGCATGGGTATCGGGTTCTACGGTTCGTGCTGGACGACCCCCGTCACCGGTCCGCTGCAGGCACCGAGCGGGTCGCGCGTCACCGCCACGTACAACTACGCCGACATCATGCGCAGCTACTACCGGGCCGACGCGTACCGCTACGACACCACGGCCCAGGCGCCGTACCTCAGCGCCGCCGGTGGCCTGGGCGCATCGGGCTGCACGTTGCTGTCCTACGAGGACGCGACCTCGGTGGCGGCCAAGGCCGACTACGCCCGCAGCCACGGGCTGGGCGGCACGATCATCTGGCAGATCAACGGTGGGTACGTCCCCTCGGCGGCCGACCCCGGGGCGTTGCTGCGCTCGGTGGGTAGCGCGTTCCTGGGCACGCCACCGCGCAGCACCTCGGCGACCGCCCTCGGCGTGTCACCCGGCGCGTCGGTGCGCGGCCAGACGGTCACCCTGACGGCCACGGTGTCCGCAGGCTCCGGCACCCCGGACGGCTCGGTGACCTTCCGCGACGGCTCCACGACGCTCGCCACCGTGACCCTGGCCGCAGGCCAGGCAACGGCGACGACGACGGCGCTGACGGCGGGCACCCACTCGCTCACCGCCTCCTACACCGGCAGCGGCGACCACGAGCCGAGCGACTCCGCAGCGGTGTCCTTCACCGTCTCCAAGGCCTCGACGACGACCTCGGTCGCGTCCTCGCGGAACCCGTCGCTGCTGCGCAGGAGCGTGACGTTCACCGCCACGGTCGCAGCGGTCGCCCCCGGTGGTGGCACCCCGTCGGGGACCGTGCGCTTCTACGACGGCACCATGCAGCTCGGCAGTGCCACGCTCACCGGGGGCAAGGCGACGCTGACCACGTCGAAGCTGACCCGGGGCACCCATGCCATAACCGCGGTGTACGCCGGATCCCCGGCCCACGCCGCGAGCACCTCGGCCGCGATCGCCCAGGTGGTGACCTGAGCCGGGTCCGGGCAGCAGGCGCCGGCGACTAGGGCAGCAGCCGGCGATAGGTGGTGACCCCGGCGACGGTCTGGGCGTCGCCGTACTCGCCCCGGGCCAGAAGGTCCGACAGCATCATCTCCTCCTTGCCCTGCAACGTGCCGTCCTGGAGGACGAGCCACTTCACCTCGCTCGGGGAGACGAACCGCGCCGGGTCATTGAGGAAGTTGCTGCGGATCCACGGGTTGGGGAAGGTGTAGACCACCTCGCGATGGGTGAGGTGGGGCACCGCCTTGTAGTGGGCCGACACGATGTCGGTGGGCCCGACCCGCTCGAGGGCGGCCTGCCAGCCGGCCACGGCGGGATCGTCGTCGGGTGACCACCAGCCGAGGTCGTAGTTGCTGCTGAAGGGCAGGATCCCCCACATCGAACTCGTCACCAACGCCGAGGCCAGCACGACGCCGGCCGCCACCCGGCCCAGTACCACCTTGCGCCGTGCCAGGAACGCCGCGCCCTCGACGGCGGCGATCATGGCGGTGGCGATGGGTACCGCCTGGTAGTGGTAGTACATCGCCCACGTGAAGTCGTTGATCGTCAGCAGGTTGATAAGCATCATCGGCAGGGACATGACCAGGACCACCGGGGCCAGGAACGGCAGCATCCCGACCGGGGCGTAGACCTGCCACACGTAGCTCAGCCAGTTGTTGTCCGACAGTCTCTGGAAGAACAGCGACGGATGGGCCATCGAGGTCCGCACCATCTCCCCCGGCGTGTCGCCGAGCACGCCGAAGAGGCCCGTGTAGGCGGTGGTGTCACCGGCGAGGTGCGGCACCATCCACAACCCGACCACGCCGAAGTAGGCGACCGCGACGACGAACAGGGCGGGGCCGAAACGGCGGCGACCCCGGAAGGTCAGCACCACGCCCATCCCGATGCAGGCCAAGGCGATGTCCTCCTTCCACAGCACCGCGGCGAGCAGGAATGCCGCGGTGATGAGGTTGTGTCGTCGGGCCTGGCGTTCGGGGCCCTCGGGCCGGGTGGTAGCCAGGTAGTAGCCGGTGATGAAGAACGGCAGCGCCATCGTCTCGGGGTGGATGGTCTCCCACGCCAGGAACCCCGTCGTGGGCAACAGCAGCCAGGCGACACCGAAGCACAGCGCCACCCACTCGTTGCGCAGCCGGTCGCGGGCCAGCAGGAACACCGGCACCGCCGCCAGGGCCAGGGCCACCACCTGAAAGACGTTCCACAGGTTCGGGCCGCCGCCGAGCCAGACGAAGGGCACCAGCACGTAGTAGGCGAACATGGCGTGATGGCCGAACACCGGCAGGCCGCACACGGTGTTGAACCACTTGCCGTAGGCCAGCAACCAGATGGACTGGTCGTGGATACCGAGATCGAAGTCGAAGGTGTCGAACTGGTTGTGACGCTGCACCACCAGCGCAGACAGGCTGACAGCCCAGCACACGATCGAGGCGGCCAGCAAGGTACGGGGAACACGGCGGGCCAGCAAGGTACGGGGAACACGGCGGGCCAACACGGCCTCAGACTGTAGAGGCCGAACCCCGCTTGCTGAGGGCATTGCCGGCGGTTTTCAGCGTCGGACGGACTCCGAAGATGACCGGGCGGGACGGCCCAGAGGTCCGCCCGATAGGCTCCGCGGGATGGGTGAACTGGATGGCAAGGTGGCGTTGATCACGGGCGGGGCCCGCGGGCAGGGGGCGGCGGAGGGAGCGCTGTTCGCCCGGGAGGGGGCTACCGTCGTGCTGGCGGACGTACTCGACGAGGCGGGCGAGGCCGCTGCCGGAGCGATTGCGCGGGCCGAGTACGCCCACCTCGATGTCACCTCCGAGGCCGACTGGGATCGGGTGGTCGCCGACGTCGTGGCCCGACACGGCCGGCTCGACATCGTGGTCAACAACGCCGGCATCCTGCTCAACGGCAAGCTGGTCAACCAGTCTCTCGACGGCTGGAACCGCATCGTGGCCATCAACCAGACCGGGGTCTTCCTCGGCATCCGGGCGGCCGGACGGGCCATGATCGAAGCTGGCAACGGCGGGTCGATCATCAACATCTCGTCCGTCGCCGGCCTCGAGGGCATCTTCGGGACCGGCGCCTACAGCGCCACCAAGTGGGCGGTGCGGGGCATGACCAAGGTCGCCGCCAAGGAACTCGGCCGCCACGGGATCCGGGTCAACTCGGTGCACCCCGGGTTCATCCAGACCGACATGGTGGCCGGCGCCCCCGCCATGACCGACCCGGCCAAGCGAGCCAAGGCCGAACGCAACATCCCCGTCGGCCGGCTCGGCGAGGTGGACGACATCGCCAACATGGTGCTGTTCCTGGCGGGCAGCGCGTCGAGCTACTGCACGGGCCAGGAGTTCGTTGTGGACGGCGGCGTCCACGGCTGATCGCGGCGCGGACGAGTACGGCGCGGACGAACCGGCCCTGACCACCCGGCCAGGGCCGGTCCTGCAATCGTCGGTCAGCCCAGGCCCTTGGCCAGCACGGCCCGGGAGTCGCTGGCGGCGAGCCGCAACGGCAGGGCGGCCTGGTAGTCGGCCGAGTCGTACCACTCCCGGAACGCGGCCTCGTCCTCGAACTCCAGGATGACCAGCCGGCCACCGTGCCACTCGCCCTCGACCTGGACGAGCGCGTCGTCGGCCACGATCGCCCGCCCGCGGATGTTGGCCATCGACGGCCGCGCCGCCTTGCCGTAGGCCTTCATACCGTCGGGGTCGGTGACCTGCTCCTGCACCACGAAATACACCGCCATGGCGGGCTCCTTCCTCGTCGCCTGCCCGGTGGCAGGCCTCGCCGCACCGTAGCCCGACGCCGCCCGCCGGTCCGTCGCCGGCGGGCCTGACCGAGATCGGGCCGCACGAAGCGGCTCCACCGAGTACAACGAGGGAATGGATACCGAAGCAACACGCTCCCTCGTCCGGCGTTTCCTCGACGCCCGGGCGGCCAACGACGCCGCCACCATCGACACCCTGCTCGCCGAGGACGCCGAGTGGGCTCCTCCGCCCAGCATGGGCATCGGACCGTTCAAGGGCCGTGAGACCGTGGTCAAGGCCCTCACCGGCGGCGCAATCGGCAAGATCTTCGACGTGAGCACGATCAAGCGCGACGTGCACAAGCTCATCGTCGAGGGCGACACCGCGGTGGCCCTGCAACGCCTCACCGCCACCACCGTCAAGGGCGTGCCGTACGAGAACGACTACTGCTGGGTGTACACCTGCAGCGACGGCAAGATCGTCAAGCTCGACGAGTACGTCGACTCGTTCAAGGCCGCCAAGCTGTTCGGCATCGTCAAGGGCTGACCCGCCACGAGCCGGCCCGTCTGCGCACGGCCCGAACGGCCCCCGGAGGTCCCATCGGGCCGCCCACCGCAACGCCTAGAGTCCCCGCGCACACCAGGGAGGCGTCGATGTCGGTGAGGATCGGATACGGGGTGCTGACCTGCCAGCAGCTGGCCGGTAGTGCTCGCCCATTCGAGGACATCTACCAGGACGAGCTGGCCTTCGCCGTGGAGGCCGAATCACTCGGCTTCGACTCGGTGTGGTTGTCGGAGCACCATTTCACCGAGGACGGCTACCTGTCGGCGATCTTCCCGATGATGGCGGCGGTCGCAGCACGCACCAGCCGGGTCGACCTCGGCACCGACGTGATCCTGTCGCCGATGCACCATCCGCTGCGCTTCGCGGAGGACGCCGCCGCGGTCGCGGTGCTGGCCGGCGCCCATCGGGAGCTGCAGCTCGGCCTGGCGATCGGCTACCGCGACGAGGAGTTCGCCGCATGGGGCGTTCCGAAGTCCGAGCGGGTGGCCCGGCTCGAGGAGCACGTCGAGCTGGCTCGCAAGGCGTGGACTGGCCAACCGTTCCGCCATCGCGGCCCGGTGGTCGACGTCGAGCGCCTGGTGGTCCGGCCGGCTCCCGCCCGGCCACCCAAGCTGTGGATCGGCGGCTGGGTCGATGCAGCGATCCGGCGGGCCGCCCGTATCGGCGACGGCTACGTCTCACCGTCCACCGGTGTACGTGACACCCGCCGACGGCTCGCCATACTCGACGCGGCCGCCGCCGAAGCCGGCCGCGAGCAGCCGCTGCCCATCAGTACGTTCACCTGGTCGGCCTTCGACGACGGCGAGGGCGTATCGGCATCGGTCCGCACCGGGGTGCAGCACCTGCACGAGGGCTACCGCGAGTGGTACTCCAGCTCCAGCGACTGGGGTGGTGGACGTGAGTTCGGCGAGAAGCTGTCCTCGTTCTCCGACGGCACCGGCTGGATCCAGTCCGGCAGCAGCGAGCAACTCGTCGACGGTCTCGGCGCGCTGTGCGCCGAGGCGGGCGCCGGACGCAGTTTCCAGCTCGGGGTACGGCTGCACTATCCCGGCATGGAACGGGCCGAGGTGCTCGATGCCATGGCCCGCTTCGCCGCCGAGGTCATGCCCGCGCTGCGAAGCGCCTGAGGCCCCCTGCTCGGCCACCCCGTGCCGCTGACATCAACTCAGAACGGGGCGTCGAACCCGGCGAGGAGATGGGCGATGCGCCACACCCCAGCTTCCCGTCGCAGTACCAAACGGTATGGTCCGGTGGTGATCGGGGTCATCACGCCTGCTGCGCAAGCGGTCAGCAGGAGATACGCGTGCGCCACCGCAGCGTCGGGCCCGGTCGGGGATGCTCTGACATGGTCACCTCCGGATGCGGGGCACGAGACGCCCAGCTTCCCACGCGTGGACTCCCGTCGCGGGGGATTCGGCCCGAACGCTCAGCGGGAGGCAACTGCAGGTGATAGGTCCACGACTCGTCGCGATCGCCGTTGATGAGGTAGCCGGCATGGTCGCGGTGCAGCGGGAAGTGCATGTTGGCCGGGCCGAGCGAATGGGCCGACATCAGCTCGGGCGCCCGGAAGTGCACCGAGACGAACTCGGCCAGCCCGCCCTCGCCGCCGTAGCCGATACCCAGCCCGGCCCGCACGACCGAACGGCCACCGTCACATCCCACCAGGTATGCCGAGCGGATCCGCTGCTCGTCGCCGGGGTGATCCGCCACCACCGTCTCGACGGGGTCGTCGTGCTCGATGAAGGACCGCGCCCGTAGGCCGAGCCGCAGTGCTCATCAGTCGCTCGTCATCGGTCCGTCATGGCCCATTCGTTGGTGTCACCATCGGGCGCATCGCCGGCGACGGTGGTCCGACGCATGACCCGGGCCTGGCTGGTGTCCCAGGCGCGGCCGCGGTGCACCATGCACCGGTTGTCCCACAGCACGGCATCACCGGCACGCCAGCGGTGGGTGTAGACCCGCGGCGGGCGACAGGCCGCGTCGAGCAGACCGTCGAGCAGCACCCGGCTCTCGGCCTCGTCGAGCCCGACCACCACCCGGGCGTGACGGCCGATGAACAAGGACCGCCGACCGGTGGGCTCGTGCACCCGCACCAGGGGTTGGGTCACCGGTGGCAGGTTCTGTTCCTCCTCGGACCGCAATGGGACCGCAGGCATGGCCTGGTTCTGGGAGTACGCCGCCGAATGCACCGCCACCAGACCGTCGAGCCGCACACGGGTGGCCTCATCGAGGGCGTCGTAGGCGGCGCGCAGGTCGGTGAACTCGGTCTCGCCGCCGAGTTCGGGAACCTGCAACGCCGCCAGCATCGAGGCCTTGGCCGAGATCCGCTTGAACGAGCTGTCCGAGTGCCAGTCCTGGTTCCCCCTCAGGAACTGGTTGAGCTTGTGTTCGGGATCGCTGACCAACTCGCCGCGCCGATTGATGTTGGCCAGGGTCAACGTGGTGGGCCGGGCCCCGTGGTCACGCTCGCGCAGGTTGGTGTTCTCGAGAGCCCCGAGCCGCCGGCTGAAAGCCACCTGGGCGGCCTCGTCGAGATGCTGGCCGGAGAAGACCACGACGCCGTGGACGTGCCACGCCTCCAACACCACGGCGAAATCGGCCTCATCCAGATCGACCAGATCCACCCCGGTGACCGTCGCCCCACACGCCCCGGTATGCGGCCTCACGATCACGTTCGACGACCGGTCACCCATGCTCGCACCCCCTGTTGGCGAGCCCATCCTCCCAGCTCGGCCGGCGGTGTGCACGCCCGGACGCGACCTGCCGACCGCCCCGCCGACCGCCGGCCCGCCACGATCGGCCCCCGGCGAGCAGAGCGGGCGGTAGATTGCCCACACGCACATCGGCAGCACCGGACCGCTCGGGCCGCCCTGGTCGGGAGGATCGGTCCATGACGACGTCAGCTCTTCGCCTCGAGGTCGCCCACAGCGTCCTGTACGTCCACGACGTGGACCGGATGATCGCCTTCTACCGGGAGGTGCTCGGCTTCGAGGTCACCGACCGGGGACCGATCGGACCGAAGGAGATCGTCTTCCTGTCCCAGATCGCCAACCACCACCACCAGGTGGCCTTCGTCACCGGACGCGACGAACCGACCCGGTCGAACACCACCCACCACACCGCGTACCGCTCGGCCGGCACCCTCGACGACCTCAGGGCGTTGCACGAACGCCTGCAGGCCGATCCCGGGGTGAGCGCCATCCGTCCCCTGACCCACGGCAACGCCTGGTCGGTGTACTTCCAGGACCCCGAGTTCAACGGCGTCGAGATCTTCATCGACACGCCGTGGCACGTGAAGCAGCCGCAGGGCAAGCCGCTCGACCTGTCGCTGCCGAACGACGAGATCGTGGCCGCCACCCGCGAGGCCTTCGCCGGCGAGCCGGAGTTCGGCGACATCGCTGCGTTCTACCAGCGCCGGGCCGAGCAGCTCGGAACCCGCGCCGTCGGCTGACCGCCCGGGGCTGACGGCTGAGGCCTCGGGGCTGAGGAACCTGCTGCCCGGCGGCGACGTCGGATCGACAACGACAAGGGCCGCCACCCAGCAGGGTGACGGCCCTTGTCCTTCGCTGGCAGCGCAGCGCCGGTCAGTCGACCGCAGCCTCGACCTGCTCGTCGGCGTGCAGCACCGGCAGCACCTCGGCAGCGAACAGTCGCATGCTGCGCTCGGCGAGTTCCACCGGCAGGTCGCCGAAGGTGAACACCCCGACGAACTCGGCGGCGTCGGTGGTCTCGCGGATGGTGCGCAGCTTCTCGATGCAGGTTTCCGGCGTTCCCCACACCTGGTTGCGGGCGAAAACCTCGACGACCTTCTCCTCGCCGACGCGGGCCCGGGCGCCGGCCATCTTGGCGTAGAAGTCGTACCCGCCGGCCTTGGTGAAGTGCTCGGCGTCGTGGAACTCGTAGTGCCGCAGCGCCGAGTCGTTGTAGTTGGTCATGTACCGTCGGGAGGTCTCCCACGCCTCGTCGGGGTCTTCCGAGCAGTACACCCAGCACACCACGATGGGCTTCTGGGCCTCCATGCCGTGCTCGGCCCGCAGGTTGTTGTAGGTGACGACCTCCTCGCCGATCTCCTCCCAGCCCTTCTGGGGGATGAACAGCGCACCGAGGCCGGCCTCGGCGGCGATGGGGATGGTCTCGGGGCTGCCCCAGGCGCAGTACATCCGGCTCGCCAGGTCGGTCGAACGCGGTTGCGGCCGGATCGACATCGACGGGATCTGGTGATAGGTGCCCTCGAAGGAGAACTCCTGATTCGACAGGGCACGCCGCACGATCTCGAGCGATTCCAGGAACCGCTGGCGGGATTCGCCCATGGGGGTGCGCAGCCCCTCGAACTCGACGCGTCCGGCACCGCGGCCGAAGCCCAGGGTCACCTTGCGACCGCCGGCGAGCAGGTCGAGCATGGCGATCTCCTCGGCCACCCGGATCGGGTCGTGCCAGGGCAGGACGATCACCATCGTGCCGAAGTCGACCCGCTCGGTGCGGCCCGCCATGAACGTGAGGAACTGCAGCGGGTTCGGCACCATGGTGTAGGGCGTGAAGTGGTGCTCGACGGTCCAGATCGAGTCGAACCCGAGGGGCTCGACCAGGCATGCGAGGTGCACGCTCTCGTCGTACACCTCCTGGTCGCTGCGGGCCGGGGCCTGGTCGTAGCCCTTGGCCTCGTAGCGATCCCAGTCGCCGTAGTTCTGCATGAAGAAACTGGCCCCGAAACGCATACCACACACCCCCGAGTGCTCGTCGACGTCGCAGACACTAGCCCGACCGGCCCGATGGCGGTGCCGGCGACGAGTCATGGCCGGCAAACCACTAGGGTGACCACGGACCGCGGTCGGCAGCCCAGGACCGGCTGCCGCCGTCAGGGAGCCGCCACGGTCCAACCGGGCGTCATAAACCGCCCTTCACCTGCGCGGCGATCCCGCACCTGACAACCGAGGTCTACTCATGTCCGTCCCCCTCTCCCGACGCCACCTGTTCCGTCTCGGCGGAGCCTCGGCAGCGGCGCTCGCCCTCGCAGCGTGCGCCGGCTCGTCCGACGCGGCCACCGCCGCGACGCCCACCGTTCCCGCCCTACCGGAGAACCCCACCGCGGCGCAGGCCCTGCAGGCGCTGAAGGACGGCAACGCCCGCTTCGTGGCCACCAAGCCGGGGTACCCCAACCAGACCGCCACCCTCCGCGCCTCGCTGACCGACGGGCAGAAGCCCTTCGCCACCGTCATCGGCTGCGTCGACTCGCGGGTCCCGCCGGAGTTGGTTTTCGACCAGGGCCTCGGCGATCTGCTGGTCTGCCGCAACGCCGCCCACGTCGTCGACGATGCGGCTATGGGCTCGACGATCTTCGGGGCGACTGCGTTGGGCATCCCGCTCATCGTCGTGCTCGGCCACAACAGCTGCGGTGCGATCAGCGCGGCCATCGGCGCGATCGAGACGAACACGCCGGCGCCCGACGCGGTCGACTCGCTGGTCCAGGCGATCAAGCCGGCCATCAAGGCCGTCGCCGGCAAGCCCGGCAACCGCAACGACAATGTCGAGCAGGCCCATACCGAGCTGACGGTGGCGTTGCTGAAGGCGAACAAGGTGCTCGCACCGCTGGTCACCGCCGGCACGGTGCAGGTCGTCGGCGCCGAGTACGACCTCGCCAGCGGCAAGGTCACGTTCCTGGGCTGAGCCCACCGGAGGGGCCGGGCGGCCGACCAAGGTCGGCGCCCGGCCCACGTCCGGCAGGGCTTCACCAGATGGCTTCGTCGATCCGCAGCTGCACGATCTCGTCCTCGCTGAAGCCCAACTCGGTGAGGATCTCGTCGCTGTGCTCGCCGTAGGCCGCGGCCAGGCCCCGTACCCCGCGGAATCCGTCGACCTCGAAGGGGGCGGGCGGACCGACGAAGCCATCGTCGAAGGTGACGAGATACTCGTTGGCCAGGATGTTTTCGTCAGTCGCGAGGTCACCGAGGCGGTTCACCGGAGCCACCCAGGCGCCTGCCTCGCGCAGCAGCCGCCACCAGTGGACGGTGGTGTTGGTGCGCAGGTGGGCGCCGAAGACGGGACGGAACTCGTTACGGTTGGCGGTGACCGACTTCAGGTCGACGAACCGCGGGTCCTCGAGCAGGTCGGCCCGGCCCACCGCCCGGGCGATGATCGGCCAGTGAGGTGGCTGGATCGCCGCGATGGCCACCCAGCCGTCGGAGGTGGGGTAAACGGTGAACAGCGGGTTGGTGGTGCCGTCATGGGCGAAGCGCTCCATCCGCGTGCCCATGTTGACTGCCACCCCAAGGGCCTGCAACTGCATCCACAGCAGCGCCTGGGTCTGCGAGGTGCCCACCACGCAACCACGCCCGGTGCGGCCCCGCTTGAGCAGGCCGGCCATGATCGCCGAGGCCATGTTGGAACCGGTGAGGATGTCGCTCATCGAGCCCGGCGGGTAGTTGGGCACGTCGGTCGGTGCGGTGCTGTCCATGAACCCGGCGTAGGCCATGCCGACCGTGTCCTGGCACGGGTCGTCGGCCATGGGGCCTCGTAGCCCGAACCCGGCACCACGGCAGTAGATCAACCGGGGGTTGAGGGCCAGCAGGGTCTCGGGGTCGGCGCCGACCTTGGCCAGCCCCGCCTCGCGGAGGTTGCTGACGAACACGTCGGCCTGTTGGATCAGCCGCTCGAACACCACCCGGCCGGCGTCGGAGCCGACATCGAGGGCCAGAGCGCGCTTGTTGCGGTTCAACGAGGCGTACATCCATTCGCGGCCCCGGTCGTCGAACTCGACGCCGAAGGCGCTGCGGAAGCTGCGCATGTAGTCGGCCTTGCCGACCTGTTCGATCTTGATGACGTCGGCACCGAGGCTGGCCAGTGTCAGACCGGCGACCGGGCCCTGCACGTACATCGACAGCTCGACGACCCTGATGCCCTCCAGAGGGCCGCTGTTGTCGCTGGAGTGCCCGGCGGTCTGCTCCGTGGCGGTCTGCTCCGTGGCGGTCTGCTCCGTGGCGGTCTGCTCCGTGGCGGTCTGCTTCATGGACATGAGCATCGCACCAACGAGGCCACCCGCGCCCGCGCCCGCGTCACCGGGGTCGCCGGCGGGGCCGCGGCGTTAGGATCCGGCCATGAAATTCGGGATGCAGGGAGCCAACCTCGGCCGCTACGCCAGCCGTGACGGGGCGATGGAACTGATCGAGACCGCCGAGGCCGTGGGCCTGGCCACGCTGTGGACGGCGGACCACATCGTGCTGCCCACCAGCTACGAGTCGTCCTATCCCTACAGCCCCGACGGTCGCATGCCCGGCGATCGCACCGACTTCGACTTCCCGGAACTGCTGATCTGGATGGCGTACGTGGCCTCGGCGCTGCGCACGGTGCGGCTGGCCACCGGCGTGGTGATCCTCCCGCAGCGCAACCCGCTGCTGCTGGCCAAGCAATACGCCACGCTCGACAACCTGCTGGTGTCCGACCTTGCTCTCGGTATCGGCGTGGGCTGGCTCGAGGAGGAGTGCGTGGCCCTCGGCGTGCCGTGGGAACGACGCGGCGACCGTACCGATGAGTACGTGGCGGCGATGCGGGCCCTGTGGGACGAGGGGCCGACCACCTTCGACGGCGAGTTCTGCCAGTTCGACGCCATCCACTGCCTGCCCCGGCCCCGCAACGGCACCATCCCCATCATCGTCGGGGGCCACACCGAGGCCGCGGCCCGACGGGCGGGACGGCTCGGCGACGGGTTCTACCCGTGGAAGCTGCCGATCGAGCGACTGACCCGGCTCATCGAGGTCATGCGGGCCGCTGCGGTCGACGCCGGGCGCGACCCCGACGCCATCGAGATCATCGCCGGCGAGGAGAAGGACCCCGACGAGTACCGCCGCCTCGCCGACCTCGGGGTGACCGAGATCGTCATGGGCCCGATGGGCATCGAGAAGCTGAAGCGCTTCGGCGACGAGGTCATTGCCGTCCACAGCTGACGTCGGTCTCCGGCGCCTGAAACGCCGGGCCGGTGGCGCCGGCCCGGCCCGGCCCGCCGGTGGCCCGCCGGTGGCTCGGCGGGTGGGGTCGCCGCTCGGTCAGGCCACCGGGGCGTCGCGCCGGCGGCCGGCGCGGCGGTCGCCGGCGTCCTCGAGCAGCCAGCGCAGGCTCGCGCCCGGCGGGGCGCCCACCGATGCCAGCAGCAACGACTCCGCCAACGGGCCCCGCCCGTCGCGACGGCTGAAGCCCCTGCGGGTACCGCCCACCCCGAACGGCTGCACCGGGGCGCTGCCGGAACGGCGGCAGCGCCCGATGACCGCGTCGAGCGCCAGCCGGCGGCGCAGGGCCGGCTCGAGCAGGCCCAGCGTGGTCATGGCCCAACGGTCCTCGGCGCCCTCGACGGTGAGGGCGCCGTCCTCGGGTGCCGCCGAGGGCCGGGCCGCCTGCAGGTCGCGCCAGGCCTTGAGCATCAGTTCCGGGCCCGACGCCCGCGGCAGCGGTCCGGTCCACACCGGCCAGGTCCCCACCGGGTCGAAGCGGCGCCGGACCGCCGCCAGCACGGCGATGCACGACGGCCAGGTCGCCCCCAACGCGCACAGGGCCAGCTCGCCGACGGGGTCGTCGTGGTGGTCGAGGACCACCGCACCGTCACACCAGGTGATGGTGTGCTCGCGCCCCTCGCAGATGAGGGTGCTGGTGATCTGCGACCGCGACGACACGACGTCAGCGACGGTGCCGTTCAGCGACGGCCGCGGATCAAAACCCCGGGCCGGGCGCCGGTCGGCCGGCCGTCGCGCCAGGTGACCTCGCCGGACACCACCGTGGCGACGTAGCCGTGCACCTCCTGCAGCAGACGCGGCGCGCCGGTGGGCAGGTCGTAGACCATCTTCGGGGCCTCGAGCCGCAGGGCGTCGTAGTCGATGATGTTCAGGTCGCCCTTCTTGCCCACCTCGAGGGTGCCGCGATCGGTCAGGCCGTAGATCTCGGCGGTGTCGCGGGTCTGCAGCCGCACCGCGTCCTCGAGGCGCAGCTTCGGGCCGCGGGCACGGTCACGGGTCCAGTGGGTGAGCAGGTAGGTCGGGGTCGACGCATCGCAGATCAGCCGGCAGTGGGCCCCGCCGTCGCTGAGGCTGAGGAACGCACCGTGATGGTTCAGCCGTTCGAAGGTCGGGTTGTGGGACCGCTGCGAATAGTCGGTGAGCGGGAAGTAGATCAGCCCGCGGCCGCCATCGGCGCACATGGCGTCGTAGCAGTAGGCGTAGGGGTTCACCCCGGCCGCGGCGGCCAGCGCCTCGATGCAGTGCGCGGCGTCGGGCTCGTAGTCGGGCTCGGAACCGAGCGGGTACATCTTGTGGAACCCGTGGGCGATGTCGTAGTTGAACCGCCCGGTGAAGCCGGTCTCCTCGGCCAGGATGGCGGCGCGGACCTCGGGCTTGGCCAGCTCCGCCAAGCGGGCCTCGACCGGCAGGTCGGCGAGGCGGAGGTAGGTCGGGTGCATCTTGAACGGATGCAACGACGTCTCCCAGCCCAGCAGCAGCCCGCCGGGACGGCCGGCCACCTGGGCCAGCACCCGGCCCGGCCCCTCGATGGGGGCCGAGCTCAGCTCCAGCAGTTCCCGCCACTGCTCGGGATGACGGTCGGCCTGGGTGAGGGCGTAGGTGACGGTGAGGCCGTGCTCGGCAGCCAGGGTGCGCATCCACTCGATGTCGGCACCGAAGTCGCCCTCGAGGCCACCGAGGCCGATGTCGGAGGCCACCTCGACCACGCCGCCGCCCGCGGCAGCCACCGCCCGGCCCATGGCGATCATCTCCTCGGCGCCGGCGAAGGTGCCGGGCACCGGCTCGCCGTCGAGGGCGAGGTGCAGCTTGGTACGCGACGACGAGAAGCCGAGCGCACCGGCACGCACGCCCTCCTCCACGACGGCGGCCATGCGCACGAGGTCCTCGGCGGTGGCCGCTTCGTTGCGGGCGCCGCGCTCGCCCATCACGTAGGCCCGTACCGAACCGTGGGGGACCTGGGTGGCGATGTCCATCACCCGGGGCATGCGGGCCAGGGCGTCGAGGTACTCGGGGAAGGTCTCCCACTGCCAGTCGATGCCCTCGGCCAGCGCCGCGCCGGGGATGTCCTCGACCCCTTCCATCAGCTGGATCAGCCAGTCACGCTGCTCGGCCCGGGCCGGGGCGAAGCCCACCCCGCAATTGCCGAACACGGTGGTGGTCACGCCGTGCCATGACGACGGCGACAGTTCCGGGTCCCACGTCGCTTGGCCGTCGTAGTGGGTGTGCACGTCGACCCAGCCGGGGGTGACGAGGCGGCCGGCGGCGTCGAGTTCCTCGATGCCGGGCCCGATGTCGGTGCCGATCTCGGCCACCAGGCCCGAGGCGTCGATGGCGATGTCGGCCGTCCGGGCGGCGGCCCCGGTGCCGTCGACCAGGTAGGCGTTGCGGATGACGAGCTTGTGCATGACATTCCCCCAGCGGCACGGCGGCGCAGACGGATCCCGACGCAGCCTTCGCACGGGAGCGTACCGCGCCGTCCCCGACCCGGGCCGCGCCGTCCCCGCCCCGGCCCGGCAGGACGACCCGGGCCGGACGCACTGCGGCCCTGCGAGCCAGGAGCTCGCAGGGCCGCAGCGTCGGGTCCGGCCCGGCGTCGGTGCCGGACCGTCACGTTCGGGATCAGGCCTTGTTCTGGCTCCGGCGACGCACGGTCAGCATGGCCAGCAGCAGCGCACCCGCGGAGGCCAGCACGATGGCCAGGCGCACGGTACCGGCGGTGTCGGCACCGGTGCGGGGCAGCTCGGCACCGCCGGCCCGCAGGAATGAGGTGCTCAGCGTGAGCGACGTGCCGTTCTTGGTGCTGGTGAAGGTGGCGCGGTGGGTGCCCGCAGCCAGGCCCGAGGGCACCTTCGCGGTCACGCAGTGGCTGCCGTCACCGAGGGTGCTGCCGGAGGCGACGACCGCCCCGTCGACGTCGACGGTGTACGGCGCGCCCGGATCGGTGGCGCCCGCCGGGCCACAGGCGGTGATGGTGTCACCGTCCACGACGATCCCGCCCCGGTCGGCGCTCGGTGCCGGCGGATAGCCACTTTGAGCCGCAGCAGGCCCGGCCGGGCCGAGCAGCAGCGCCATCACGGCGAGCACGAAGCCCCCTAGGACGGTGCGGAGAGCAGTACGGGAACCCACCATGTTCGTGCGACCTCGTCGTTCGTCGGATGCCGGCGCAGAACGTCCACGCCACGATCGGGCGGACAGCGCCGACCCGACGTAGCAGTTGTCCCACGATCCTCACGATTGGGGAAAGGGCCAAGCGACTCAAGACAAATGTCCTGGTCACGGTATCGCGCCAGACGCTCACCGAGCGCGATCGACCATCCGGCCATCATCCGGCGCGGCGACCCTCGCTCAGTCCCTGGTGACGATCCCCTGGCGAATCAACTCCGGCAGCGTGGAGCTCCGGAACGTGTCGTACAGCTCCGAGATCACGCCCTGCCGGGTCGATGAGTCGGCGATCGGCTCGCCCTCCTTGAACAGGGTCCGGCCGCGGGCCACCAGGGCCGCGTCGATCCGCTTCACCAGCCCCGACTCGCCCCGGTTCAACAGCTCGTGGATGATCGCCGCGTCGATGTCACCGACCACCTGACCGCTCCGGGTCCCCTCCGACGCCAGCGCCAGCGGCTCGCCGCCCAGGTACCCGGCATCGAGCACGGCCCGGTTGTAGGCCGACGGTACGTCGAGCCGGCGCACCGCATGCCCGCCCTTGGTCCGCACCGAGCCCTTGGGCGCCATCGGGCCACCGACCAGCTCGACCATGCTCAACGCCACCGCGGTGTCCACCGCAGAGATCACGTCATCAGCGCCGAACTGCCGTACTGCAAGGTCATGCACCAACTCGGCGAGCGTGGCGCTGCCCACCTCAAGGCGCTCGACCAACGAGGCGTAGAGCGGGCCGTCCAGCGTCGAGACCACCACGCCGAGATTGGCGGTCCACGGCAGCTCGGTGTCCTGCTTGGCCAGCCCGAACTGGGGTGCCCCGGGAAGCCCGAGCCGGTCCTGCGGACCGTCGAGCCGCTGCGACTGCCGGGTGTAGATGTCCCAACGGAACATCGTGTTGGCGCAGAAGTCCTTGTGGGTCTCGAGCACGATCCGGTCGTTACTGTCGCGGAACAGGTCGTAGAACTCCGGTGCCACGCACAGGTCCCAGAAGTTGGTGAGCGCCGGCAGGCTCCCGACGAAGCCCAGGTCGGCCCCGCCGAACAGCTCGGCGATGTCACCGAAGTAGAACGGGCTCCAGTGGTCGTGCAGGTACTCGTGCACCAGGTAGCGCCGGTCCATCGTCGTCAGCTTCTCGACGTACGCCGCGGCCGCGGGGTTCTCGGTGAAGTACCGGGCGTGCTGGTCCCGGAGGTAGACCAGGTAGCCGACCGCCTTGTCCATGCGTTGCAGGCTGTCGCCCTCGAGCAGCGCGGCGTACTGGCGCAGGATGGCGCGGATCGGCTGCAGATGGGACCAGCCGGGCTGGGTGTTGTAGCTGGCGAGCAGCAGGCCCCCCGCAGCGAGCCGGGTCCGGGCGATGTCCGCGACCTGCTGGCGCACGCCGGCCGACACCCAGCTCAGCACCCCGTGCAGGGTGATGAAGTCGAACGTGCCGAGGTCCTCGGGCAGATGGGCGAAATCGGCGGTGACGACCCGCACGTTGGTCAACCCACCGGCCGCCACGATCCGTTCGATCGCCTCGGTGTGCAGCGGGTTGAGATCGACCGCGACGAACTCGCCCAGCGGGTTGGCCGCCGCCAGGGTCGTGAGCGTCCGGCCGAAGCCGCAGCCCAGCTCGAGGTACCGGAACGGACCGCTGAGATCGGGCGGGCGCAAACCGTTCAAGGCTGCGACGTAACTCAACGCCAGCGGCGCCAGGTGGGGATAGAAGCCGGCGGTGTACGCCACATCGGTGACGTACCCCTCGCCTTCGAGCGGCTGCATCGATGGAACTCCGGAGCGGACCTTGACAGTCCGGGACGGACCGTGGCTGTGCTCAGCGTATCGGCGGCCTCGCGAAACCCTCCCCCATGGCGGTCGTCACCGGAACGCCGGCATGACCTCCTCGGCGAGCAGCCGGACGTTCTGGTCGATGTAGCCGGAGGGACAGCCCTGGGCGAAGACCACCGTGCGGGCCCCGGCGTCGACGTACTCCTGGATCCGGGCCTTGCACTCCTCGGGCGACCCGGCGATGGCGTACTTGGCCACGAGGTCGGTGAAATCCTGGTTGTAGGTGGTCGACAGCACCTTGTTGCACATCGCCAGGGCGGTGTCACGGTCTTCGTGGACGCAGGTGAAGGCGAACGCCGCGCCCTGCACCGACCCGGCCGCACGGCCCTCCTCCTCGGTGAAGGCGGCGATCTTGGTCATCGAGTCGGCCAGCATGTCCGGGGTGTACATGTACGGCAGCCAGGCGTCGCCGTACCGCGCCGCCCGGCGCATCGCCGCCTCCTTGCGGCCCGACACCCAGAACGGCGGCCGTTGCTTGGAACGCGGGGCGATGGTGATGTTCGACATCGAGCTGAACCGGCCCTCGAAGCTCACCTTGTCCTCGGTAAGCAGCCGGTCGATGAGCTCGAGCGCCTCGTTGGTGCGGGCGCCGCGCTCCTTGACCGGCACCCCGACCGCATCGAACTCGCGAGGGTTCTCGCCACCGATGCCGATGCCGAAGCAGTACCGGCCGTGGCTGATGGTGTCGAGGGTGGCGATGAGCTTGGCCAGCAATGCCGGCGGGTACAACGGCACCAGCACGATGCCGCTGAGCAGCTTGATGCGCTCGGTGACCGCCGCAGCAGCCGACAGCGAGATCAGCGTGTTCGGGGTCGGCCCGTGGAAGCTGATGTGCTCACCCGTGAGGAGGTAGTCGTAGCCGAGCGACTCGACGAGCTGCGCCTCGGCCACCACCTCCTTCAACAACCGCATCGAGACCCCGAACTCGATTGCCTCGGACTGATCGCGCATGGTTTCCCCCGGTTCTTTGCACGGACTGGCCAGAGCATCGCACGTCGGGCCCCAGGCAGACCTGCCGGTACGGGTCAGCCTGCCCGGGCCACCAGCCCGCTCAGCGCATCGACCACCCGCTCCCACAACGGCGGGGCGAGGTCGTGGCCCATGTCACCGAGCACCAGCAGGTCGGCATCGGCGATGACCTCGGCGGTGCGCAGGCCGCCATCGAGCTGGATCAACGGATCGCACCGCCCGTGGATGACCAGGGTGGGCACCTGCAGGGCCTGCAGACCCTCGAGCCGCGACCCCGACTGCCACACCGCCAATAGGTGGCGGGCCGAGGCGATGGGGTGGAACGCCCGGTCATAGGCCGCGCCGGCGATCGCACCGACCCGTGCGGGGTCGACGTGGGGCGGGCTGCCGATCACCCGGGCGTTGGCGATGGCCAGCTCGACGGCGTCCTCGCGGCTGCGGGGCGGCTTGGCAAGCAGGGCGGCGTTCGCCTCGGGGGTCGGCTTGCCGACCTCACGCTCGCCGGTGCTCGACATGATCGAGCACAGCGACGCCACCCGGCCCGGATGGTCGATGGCTACCGTCTGGGCGATCATGCCACCCATCGACATGCCCACCACGTGGGCCCGCTGCACCCCGAGATGGTCGAGCAGGCCGACCGCGTCGGCGGCCATGTCCGACAGGGTGTAGGGCGCCGGTACCGGCTCGCGGTTGCGCAACGCTGCGAATCCGGCGGCGAAGTCGTAGGCCACGTCGTCGAACCACGTGCTCAGGCCGACGTCGCGGTTGTCGAAGCGGACGACGTGGTGGCCGCGTTCGGCCAGGCGGCGGCAGAAGCCCTCGTCCCAGCCCAGCAGCTGGCTGCCCAGCCCGTTGATGAGTAGGACGGTGGGGTTCGACGGATCCCCGAAGGTCTCGTAACAGATCTCGATCCCGTTGGCAGCTGCGCTCGGCATGGCCGGAATGTACCTGCCCGGCGGCCCGGCAGACCGCTCAGCCTGCCGAACCACCGCCGGGCTCGCCCCCGTAGGCACCACCGACGCCGGCGAGCCAGGCGGCGTACAGCGCGGCGTACGGCCCCCCGGCGGCAACCAGGGCTGCATGGGAACCGACCTCGACCAGCCGGCCGTCGTCGACCACCGCGACCCGGTCGGCCCGCGCCGCGCTGGAGAGGCGATGAGCGATCACGATCACCGTGCGACCGCGGCTGAGACGTTCGAGCGCCGCCTCGACCTCGACCTCGGTGCCGGGATCGAGGCTGGAGGTGGCTTCGTCGAGGATCAGCACCGGTGGGTCGACCAACGCCGCCCGGGCCAACGACACCAGCTGCTTCTCCCCCGCCGACAACCGCGACCCGCGCTCGCGCACCTCGGTGTCCAGCCCGTCCTCGAGGCGCTCGAACCGTTCGAGGATGCCCAGGCGAGCCAGTGCCGCCTCCACCTCGGTGTCGGTGGCGTCGGGACGACCGAGCCGCACGTTGTCCCGCAGCGTCCCCGCGAAGAGGAAGCCTTCCTGGGGCATCAGCACGATCCGTTGCCGCAACGTGCGCAACGTCGCCCAGCGCAGGTCGGTCCCCGCGAAGCTCACCCGCCCCTCGGTCGGGTCGTAGAGGTGCGCGACGAGCTTGGCAAGGGTCGACTTGCCGGCCCCGGTCGGGCCCACCAGCGCCAGGCGTTCACCGTCGGCCACCACCAGGTCGACGTCGCGCAGCACCGGTGTGCCCTCGCCGTAGGCGAACCCGACCCCCTCGAGCACCAGATCGCCGCGCGGGGCCAGATCCACCGCTCCGGGCCGTTCGGTGATCTCCGGGACGGTGTCGAGCAGCTCGTAGATCTTGTGCAGGGCCGCCCCGGCGGACTGGGCCACATTGAACAGCTGGCTGAGCTGCTGGATCGGTTCGAACAGCAGGTTGAGGGTCAGCACGAAGAACGCCACCGTGCCCACCGTCGCCCGGTCGTGCAACACCAGCCAACCGCCGAGACCGACCGCCACCGCGGTGTTGAACACCCCGCACGCCTCGACCGTCGGTACGTACCAGGCCTGTGCCCGCACCGCAGTCATGTGGGCGGCGTACAGCTCGTCGTTCGCCCGGCCGAAACGTGCCACCTCGACGGGTTCGCGTGCGTAGGCCTGGATGACCCGGATGCCGTTGAGCGATTCGGACAACCGCGACAGCACTGACCCGATCCGGTCCCGTACCGCTATGTAAGCCGCGTTCGACGCCCGTCGGAACCGGTGCGAGGACCACACCAGCAGCGGCACGGACACCAGACACGCCGCGGTCAGCACCAGCGACGCACCCGCCAACAACACCAACGCCAACACCAGCAACAGCAGGTTCGACACCAGCATCAGCAGGCCCTGCTGGACCAGTTCCTGCATCGAGTCCACGTCGGAGGTCAGCCGTGAGACCACCACGCCGCTGGGATGGCGGTCGTGGAAGGACAAGCCGAGCCGCTGCAGGTGGGCAAACAACCGGATGCGCAGGTCGCGCAGGAACCCCTCCCCGAGCGAGCCGACCGCGGCGACCTGACGCCGGGCCAGCACGTAATTGAGGCCGGCCACCACGGCGTAGGCCCCCACCGCCGCCCACAGCACCGGCTCGCGCCCGCCGGTGACCCCGTGGTCGATGGCGATGCGCACGATGTACGGCCCAGCGAGCTGCGTGAGGACGAAACCCACGATGGCCAACACCGCCACCACGGTCTGGCGCCGGTAGGGCCGCAGCAGCCCGACGGTGCGACGCAGCACCCGGCGGGTGGCGGCGGCGTCGAGCCGGTCCTGTTCGGCGACACCGCCGGAGAGCCACATCAGCCGGCCTCGGCGATCGCCGCCGCCAGCACCTCGGCGTAGCGGGCGTTCGACGCCAACAGGTCCTCGTGGCGGCCCTCCGCCGCGACCCGGCCCTCGTCGAGGAACACCACCCTGTCGGCCAGCGCGATGGTGGCCGGCCGGTGGCTGATCACCAGGGTGGTGGCCCGGCCGACCTCGCCGGCAAGCCCGTCGAGAATCTCGCGTTCCTTGGCCGGGTCGATGGCCGAGGTCGCGTCGTCGAGTACCAGCACCCGCGGCCGGGCCACCAACGCCCGGGCGATGGCGATCCGTTGACGCTGGCCGCCGGAGAGGGAGTAGCCGCGTTCGCCGACCTCGGTGTGCATACCCTGCGGTAGGTCCGCGATGAACCCGGCGGCACCGGCCAGTCGAGCGGCCTCGCGCACCGACTCGTCGGCGGCCGCCGGGTCGGCGAAGGCGATGTTGGCGGCGACGGAGTCGGTGAACAGGAAGCTGTCCTCGAAGACGATGCCCACCGCCCGGCGGAGCGCGTCGAGCGGCAGGGACCGTACGTCGACCCCGTCGAGCAGCACCCGGCCGCCGTCCACGTCGTAGAAGCGGGCCAACAACCTCGGCACCGTCGACTTGCCCGACCCGGTGGCTCCGACCAGTGCGACGGTCTCGCCGGGCCGCAGCACCAGGTCGAACCCGTCGAGCACGTCGGGCCGTTCCGGACGGGCGCGGCGGTCCGACCGCGGGTAGGCGAAGCGGACCGCCTCGAAGCGCACCTCACCGCGCGGGGCGTCGGGCAACGACTGCGGCGCCGGCGGTGGCGCCACCGCCGGGCAGGCGTCGAGCACCTCGGCCACCCGTTCGGCGGCGGCCACCGCCCGCTGGCCCATGGCGATCACGAAGCCCAGTGCCCGCAGCGGCCAGATCAGCTGGCTGACGTACACGTTGAAGGCGATCAGCTCGCCCAGGGTCAGCTTCCCGGCCAGCACCTGGTGGCCCCCGACCGCGACCACCAGCAGCAAGCCGACGTTGGGCAGCAGGTCGAGCGCCGGCACGTAACGCGACCGGGTTCGGACCGCACTCATGGCCTCGCTGTACAGGCCGTCGGCCTCGTGCTCGAGCTTGGCCTGCTGCACCCCTTCGGCCCCGATGCCCTTGATGACCCGGCTGCCGGCCACGGTCTCCTCGACTACGGCGGCGACCCTCGCCGAGGCCTGCTGGATGCCCATCATCGAGGGGTACAGCCGCATGGAGAACCGCCGGCCCAAGACGTTGACCAACGGCAGCGCCCCGAGAGCGCACAGCGCCAGCAGCGGGCTGAGCCAGAACAACAGCACGGTCACCGCCGCCACCTGCAAGGCGTTGCCCAGGGTGAAGGGGATCATGTTGAGGAAGTTCTGGATCTGAAGCAGGTCGCTGTTGGCCCGCGACATCAGATCGCCCGCCGACGAGCGGTCGAAGTAGCCGAAGTCGAGGCCGAGCAGGTGCGCGAACAGCCGGGCACGCAGGGTGGCCTCGGCCATGCGTCCCTCCCGGAAGGCGAAGAACCGCCGCAACCCCGCACACAACGACGCCACCAGGCCGGCGGCGGCCGCCGCGGCGGTCCAACGGGCCAGCGCCCCGACATCCCGACCGGTGATGCCACGGTCGATGGCCTGCATCACCAGATACGGCACGGTGACCCGGGCCAGCGCCCACAGCATGCCGGTGGCCACCCCGACCGCCACCCAACCTGAGCGCGCCCGGAGGAGGTCCCGGATCAGGCTCCATCCCCCTCGCACCCATCAAGGGTGCCCGCCACGGCCCGCGCGGAGCCAGCCCGGGCGACGGTGGTGTGGTCGGGCGCCGGTCCCGCAGGAGGTCCGATAAGCTCGCCTCCGGCCGTATACCCCTCCGGAAGGGCCTGCCGGCAACCGCTTCGGAGGAGCTGCCATGAGCCCCACACCAACGACGGACGCCGAAGTGGCCGCCTGGCGTGAGCTCGAACCTCGACGTGTGGCGTTGTTCCGCTCGGCGTCGGCGCTGCCGCCGTCGGCACGCGCCACCGTGGCGGAACGGTTCTTCCGTCGTCCCGGAGCGCCCGGCCCTGCGGCCGAACATGTCCTGCAATACCTCGTGAGCGCCACACGGTCCGAGCGCCGCAAGGAGGCGCCGGCCCACCTGCGCAACGTGACCGGCTCGGTTGCGGGCTCAGCGGAACGCAGCGGTGCGCGGGCCCGTCGGGCGTCGGAGGTGCTGCAGGCCGACTCGTTCTACCGCAACCAGTACCGGCAGTACTTCAGCGCCGTGATGGGGGCCTTCGCCATGACCGCCCCGCAACTGTTCGCCACCGCGGCGGCCGCGGCGGATCGCCACCGGCCCAGGATGTCGCAGGTGACCGGTCGGTTGTTCCGGCCGCGTCGGGTGGTGGCCGCCCTGCTCGCCACCGGGAACACCCACCGGGTGCCGACCGCCCTGTTGCTCAGCCACGAGACCGTTGCGGTCCCGGTGTTCCTGCCCCGGGCCGCAACACCCGAAGGCGACCGGGCCACCGCCCGCTGGTTGGCCGGCACGGGCCCGCTGCCGGACCGCTACCGGCCGCTGGTCGACGGCAACGTCCTCGTCCCCACCGCCGCCGGGGTCAGCACCCGGCGGCGCGGCGAGCTCGGCGCGGTCTTCGAGCTCGTCGACGCCGCCGTCGGCTCCCGCCAGCTCGCCCTGCTGGCCCTGCACCCCTACGACACCGACGCCATGGGCCTGCACATCACCCTGTTCGGGGTGGAAGCCCTCGACGCCGCCACCGTCGAGACCGACTACGGCCTCGACGCCGGCGCGCTCGACGCCTACCGGGACGCGGCGACCCAGCACGACGAGCTGCTGTACTTCCTCGTCGGCGGCACCGCGGAGATCTTCACCCAGTGCTCGCAGAACCTCTTCGTCAAACAACCCGATCCCGACCCCGCCGAACCGGCGGCCCTCGACGCGTCCCGCCCGAGCCTCGAGACGCTGCTCGGCCGGAGTTTCGAGCTGCTCCAGGCCACCGCCGACGCCGCCGGACTGCCCGGCGCGTCACCCCGCAACGGGCAGATCGGCCGGGCCGCGTTCATCGGACACCATCGCAACCGTTCCTACGTGCTGATCCCCTACCACCCGGGTAACGGCATCCACGGCCACGCCGCCAAGCTGTGGTCGAACCAGCACAGCACCCTGATGGTTTCCGACGACCACGACAGCCGACGGCGGGTCACCATCTCGGGGCCGTCGTGGATCTGGAGCCACCAGCGCATCGTCCGCCGCTTCCCGCTCGCCGCGGCCGAAGCGATGCGCCCCGACGGCGAACGGGCCCGTGCCGTGGCCGAGCCGGTGTACTGGTTCGTCACCCGGATCACCGACGTGGTGTGGTCCGAGGAGCCGCTGACCGCGAACCGGCTCACCGAAGAGCGGGGCATCTGCACCATCCACGCCGGCGGCGAAGGCCGCCACTCCAAGAAGGCCGCCTACTTCGACGCCGGCTCGATCGGCGGCTACGACCAGCACGACCAGCACCGACGCGAAGCCGCAGGTCGGCCCGTCGACCCCAACGGGCACGCCGGCCGGGAATGGACCGCCACGGTGGCCGACGCGCTCGACACCCGAAACGCGCACCTGGCCGGGCTGCCCACCCCGTAGACCCTGCCCAGCCTGTCCAACTCTGGCGCTGCGGCCACCATCTCCCCGGTGTGACGTAGCGGCGACAGGGTCGGGGTGCTCAGCGGGCGGGGATGCGGCTGCGGTCGATGAACTGGTCGGCCTCGACGGCCCACAGCCGGATCAGCCCAGCCGCGCACAGGTAGGGTGCGCCAAGGGTCGGGCACGCCGGCCGGGATCTCCCAGGGAGCAGCGATGTACGACGTGAACGGCAAGACGGCGGTGGTCACCGGAGCGGCGAGCGGCATGGGTCTGGCCATGGCCCACTCCTTCGCCGATGCCGGTATGGCCCTCGTGATGGCCGACATCGAGGCCACCCGGTTGCAGAGCGCGGTCGACGCCATGACCGCCGCCGGCCACCGGGCCATCGCCGTGCCCACCGACGTCAGCAACGAGGCCCAGATCAAGGCCCTCGCCGAGGCTGCGCTCGATACCTACGGCGCGGTGCACGTGGTGTGCAACAACGCCGGGATCGGCATCGGCGGCGCGGTGGACGAGATGTCCCTCGACGACTGGCGTTGGACCATCGACGTCGACCTGTGGAGCGTCGTGTATGGCGTGCGTACCTTCCTGCCGCTGCTCAAGGCCCAGGGCGAGGGCCACATCACCGCCACCTCGTCGATGGCCGGCCTGGTGAGCGGCCCGGTGCTCGGCGCCTACCACGTGGCCAAGCACGGGGTGGTTGCCCTGATGGACACCGTGCGCATCGAGCTGAAGATGGCCAAGTCGGCGGTGAAGGCCAGCGTGCTGTGCCCCGGGCCGATCGACACCGACATCACCCGCAGCGCCCGCAACCGGCCGGCCGAGCTCAGCGAGCACGAGACCAGCCCGCTAGAGGAGAAGTTCTGGAACAACCTGTCTTCCGAACTGGCCCGGGGCATGGACCCCGCCGAGGTCGGCGAGCTGGTGCTCGACGCGGTGCGCAACGAGCGGTTCTGGATCCTCACCCACCCCAACGAGTTCATCCCGCTGGTCGAGCGCCGCCTGCAGTCGATCAAGGCCGACCACGCCCACCGCATGCCCTGAGCCGCAACGACAGCCCGGGCCACCATCGGACACACCCCCGCTTCGGTAACGGCGGAACACCCGCCGCCCTCGTCAGATACAGTGACATCGGTCACGGTAGAGGGGGAACGGTCATGCCACAGTCGAACGGTCAACCGATGATTCTCGAAGGCTGCACCGTCCTCGACTTCACGCAGTACCTCGCCGGTGCCGGGGTCACCAGGATGATGGCCGAGCTGGGGGCCGACATCATCAAGGTCGAGATCCCCGAGGTCGGCGATGGCGGACGGTTGCTGCCCTTCGAGTCGGGCGGGCGTAGCGGGTTCTTCGTCCAGCACAATCGCGGCAAGAAGAGCATCTGTGTCGACTGGAACACCGAAGCGGGGCGCAACCTGCTGCTCGAGCTCGCCCGCGACGTCGACATCGTGGCCGAGAACTTCTCCTCCGGCGACATCATGGCCCGGCGAGGCCTCGACTACGAGTCGATCCGGGCGGTGAACCCCAAGGTCATCTACCTGTCCGTTTCCTGCTTCGGCCGCAACTCGGCCTGGGCAGGCAAACCCGGATACGACTACATCGCCCAGGCCGTCTCCGGCATCATGCACATGACCGGGGACCCCGAGGGACCGCCCCAGTTCGTCGGTTCGGCTCTCGGGGACACCAACGGAGCGCTCCACGGTTTCGCCTCGCTCGGCTACGCCCTCTACCACCGGGAACGCACCGGCCGTGGCCAGCATCTCGACATCTCCATGACCGATGCGCTGTTCCACTTCCACGAGGGCCAGCTGATGGCCACCCACCTCAGCGGCGGCAGCTACGAAGCCAAGCGCTACGGCACCCACCATGTGGCGATCTTTCCGGCCGGCACCTTCCGCGGTCCCCAGGGCTATGTGGTGGTGCTTGCCCTCGACCTGCAGTGGTCCAACGTCTGCCACTGCATCGGTCGGCCCGAACTGCTCGAGGACCCGCGGTACCAGACCATGGCCCAACGCGCCGAGCGCCGAGCTGAGCTCATCCCGCTCATCGAGGGCTGGATGGCGACCTTCGCCACCGATCAGGAGGTCCTCGACGCGCTGGAGGCCCACCACGTACCCGCCGGCCCGGTCCTCTCCCCCGTCGACGCCATCGACCATCCGTACTTCGCCAGCCGGGACATGGTCCGCTGGGTCGATGATCCCCGGACCGGACCCATCCCCATTCCCGGCTTCCCGTTCAAGTTCTCCGATCAACCGGAGCTCCCCACGCTGAGCGCCGCAGAACTCGGCGAGCACAATGCCGAGGTGCTCAACGCCCGCCTGGGCCTCACCATCGAGCAGGTGCAGGCCCTCACCGAAGCCGGCGTGCTCTACCAGGTCCGTTGACACCTCGTCGGAGCACGCTCAGCGCCGGGCGAGCACCTCGGCGCCGAAGCGCTCGATGAACGGGGAGGTGATCGGCCGTCCCGGCGCTCCGATCTGCGGGCTCACCACCACCCGGTCGATCCGGGGGTCCGAGACCAGCCGGGACAGTCGCTCGCGGACCACCGTGGCGTTGCCGGCGATGGCATAGCGATCCAGCAGCCGCTCGGGGACCAGCGCAGCATGCTCGGGCATGGACTGGGCATGGGCGAACATGTCGTAGTTCCGGCGCAGGCGCTCGACCGCCTCGCGGTCCTCGCCCTGGAAATCGGCCGGGTCGGCCAGGCGGAGCACCGCCGCCACCCGCGCCCGGACCTGGTCGTAGGCCACCTCGGGATCGTCGTCGAGCCCGACGTAAACCCAGACCGTGGTCTGGACCGAGCCCGCCGGGCGACCGACGTCGGCAGCCCCCATGGCCACCAGCTCGAGGCCCCGGTCGACGAGGTCCTCGGCGGCGCCGCGTAGCAGGACCACGCCGTCACCGATCGACGCGGCGGCCCTGGTCAGCCTGGGACCGGTGGCGGCGATGTGCAGCGGCACTCCGGACGGCCCGCTCAACCACGACAGGGCACCCTCGGTCCCCGCGGCGAACGGCACGGTCGCGCCGTCGAGCAACGCCCGAACGGTGCCCACGTACTCGGCGAGTTGGGCCACCGTGACCGGTTTGCGACCGATGTTGCGCAGGGCCGAATGGCCGGTGGAGATGCCCGCCAGGGCACGGCCCGCCGACAGTTCCTGCAACGTGGCCAGCGCACTGGCGGTGACGCTCTCGTGACGGGTCAGCGGTACGGTGACTCCGGAGGCCAGCCGGAGCCGCTGCGTCGCCATGGCGCACGCCGCAAGCGTGACGTAGAGCTCCCGGCAGATCAGCTGGGTGTCCACCAACCAGACGCTCTCGAAGCCGACCGCCTCGGCCAGCCGGGCGTAGTCGGCCACGGTGCGGACCGGTTCGGTCCCCCACAACGCCAGGCCGACCGACGCCATCTGTGTGCCGTTCTCGTCCTGCACCGGTCCTCCCCGACCACTCGAGCCAGGCCCCGACCTGCCGTTCCCCACCGTAGGTCGGCCGCCGCGGCGCGGGCGGCATGCTCCCACCGTTCCATACCAACCCGTATGCGGTAGGGTCGCAGTATGACGGTGCACCTGGTCGTCGGTGGCCGTTGGTTCGCCCTGCACGGCAGCGCCGGTGGACGAGCCGCTCCCCCGTCGCCGTCGAGTCGGCGCAGGCGCATGGTGCGCACCGGCCACCACGACACGCTCGGCGTGTTCTTCCTCGACCACCCGCCGATCCGCCGTTTCCGGGTCGACCTCGTGCCCGGTGCGGCCAGATCGGACCGCCATGCCGAACGGCTGTTGCGCGACGTACCCCACGGTTTCGAGGTCGAAGACGAGCTCTACCTGCTCGAGGTGGTCGGGGCCGACACGACGGTCCTGCTGCAGACCGAGCTGCCCGACGACGTCACCCCCGACGGCTTCGGGTTCGCCGTTCCCAAGGACCGCTCCCTGCTGCCCGACGGACGTTCCCGGGCCCTGGCCACGCTGCGGGTGGTGCCGCGCGCTGACGCCGATCCCGCCGCCGAACCGGGCGGGGTGGCCTACGTGGCCCTCGGCCACTGCCACAACCCCTCGAGCAACAGCCAGCCCTTCGTCGACGCATCGGTCGCCGCCGACGGCACCACGCCGCTGACCTTTACCGGCGCCTGGGACACCGCCGAGTTCAACCAGTTGCTGCACAACGGCATCGCCTGAGCCCTCGGCCGACCCTGACCCGGCCGACCGCCCGTGCCGGCGGGGCCCGATCGACCCACCGGGACGGGCGGTCGGCCGGACGCGCTTCAGCCTGTCCGGCCGGACCCGTCGCCGGGCACCAGGAAGCCAGCGGCAACGGCCACCGCCGTCGCCGTCCAAAAGACCGGCCGGAACGAACCGGTGACGTCACCGATCAAACCACCGACCTGGGGTCCGGCCATGAGGCCGGCACCGAAGGCCAGCGTGGCCACTGCGTACGCAGCCCCGAAGCGTTCCGCCGACAAGGCGTCGCTCATCCGTGCCGCCACCGTGGTCGGCACCCCGGTGAAGGCCAGCCCGAAGCACGCCGCGGCGATCACCGCCCACGGACGGGCCGTACAGCCGATCACCACGGCCGACAACGCCAGCAGCGCAAACCCCAGCCGCATGGCCTTCGTGCGGCCCCAACGATCGGCCAGGGGTCCGAACAGCGGCCCGCCGGCGATGGTCCCCGCCCCGAAACAGGAGAATGCGAAGGACGCCGCCGAGGTCGAGTAGCCACCGTCCTGTTTCAACACCGCCACCAGGAACGTCACCATCAACGACATGGCGAAGCCGTAGAGGCCGTAGGTGACCAGCAGCCGTTGCCACCGGGGCACGTCGCGCATCGCCGCCAGCCCGCTGCCCGACCGGGCGCCGCTCGTCGCCACCCGCAGCCAGCGCAGACCGGCCAGCGCCACCGCCACGGCCAACGCCGTCTCGGCCCGGTACACCAGGCGCCAGTGGCCCTCGCCGGGTCCGGCATGCAACGCCGAGGAGACCATGATCCCGAGCCCGATGCCGGCCCCGACCATGCCGATGGCGCTGCCCCGCCGCTCGGGGCCGACCTGCGAGGCCGCGATCGCCGGAACCGTCACCCACACCCCGGCAGCGAACAGTCCGGTCAGCAGCAGGGCGGCGAGCACCACCGGATAGCCCGGTGACCACGACAGCAACACCAGCCCGGCGGTCACCCCGGCAACGCCGAGCCGGGTGGTTCTGGACAATCCGACCCGGCCGACCAGCAGGCTCACCAGCAACGTCCCGGTGAGATAGGCCAGCAGGTTGGCCGAGCCGAGCGTACCGGCAAGTGTGTTGGACAGCCCGAGGTCGTCGCGCACCTCGGTGAACAGCAACGAGAACGTGAACCGACCGAAAGCCTGCGATACCGCGGCGGATGCCGCGGCCACCGCCAGGACGGGCCACACCCGCGACGCAGAGCGGTTCATACCGAGCGGGTCACCTGGTTCATCGCCACGGAGGATACCGCCCGCCGAGCCGCTCCGAGCCCCGTCCCCGACGGTGCGAGACTGTGGTGATGACCGCCATCCGTCTCGACGTCGAGGGCCACGTGGCCCGCATCACCATCGACCGACCGCATCGCATGAACGCCTTCGACGACGACACCCACGTCGCCTTCAGCGAGATCATCGACCGCTTCGAACATGACGACGACCTCTGGGTCGCGGTCATCACCGGGGCCGGTGAACGTGCCTTCTGCGCCGGCCGAGACCTCAAGGCCACCGCCGCGATGAACGCGGCCTCACCCGAGGAGCAGGCCCGATCGGCGGCGAAACGGGCCACGGCCCGGCGTATGCAGGACCGTTTCGACCTGGTGAAGCCCATCATCGCCCGGGTCAACGGGTTCGCCCTGGGCGGCGGCCTGGAGCTGGCCCTGGCCTGCGACATCATCGTCGCCGCGGACCATGCCGAGCTCGGCCTGCCCGAACCGCGCCGGGGCCTCATCGCGGGGGCCATGGGGGTGCACCGGCTACCGCGCCACATCCCCTACCACGTCGCCATGGGCCACCTGTTGACCGGCCGGCCGATGAGCGCGGCCCGGGCCTACGAGCTGGGCCTGGTCAACGAGGTCGTTCCCTACGCCGGTCTCGACGCTGCGGTCGACGCCTGGGTGGCCGACATCCTGGCCTGCTCCCCGGTGGCGGTGCGCGCCACCAAGCAGTCGGCCCTCGATGCGCTGCACCTGCCGCTGCGCGATGCCCATACCGAGGTCGCGCCCTGGGAGGCCCGTCGGCGCACCAGCGAGGACGCCAAGGAAGGACCGCGCGCCTTCAGCGAGAAACGACCGCCCCGCTGGAGCGGCAGCTGAACCAGACCATACGGACTGGTACGGCAGAACAACATACCGTACGGTGCGGCACCATACCGTACATACCATACCGTATGATGCGGCACCGGGCGCGGTTCACGCCAGCAGCAACGCGACCAGCTCGTCGGGGGTGGAGAGCATCGGGTAATGGCCGGTGTCGAGCTCGGCCCAGACGGCCCCGAGGCGCTCGGCGGTGCGGCGCTGGTGGGCCTCGGGCGGGTTGACCGCCCGGGTGCAACGCACCACCAGGGCGTCCCACGGCAGCGACCAGAACCGTTCGAGGTGCATCGGCTCGGCCATGGCGGCCACCGGGTGCGGGCAGTAGCGGGCCAGCGCCCAGCTGCGCAGCGGCTCGTCGAACTCGGCGAACAGCCGGGTCTCGGCGTCGTGCCGGGTGGGCCCGGCAGCGAGCTCGTCGCCGGTCACCGCCGGTCGGGAGACGATGGCGTCGAGCCGCTCGCCGTCGTCGGGGGCCAACGCATCGACGAACGCAAGCCGCCCCACCCGCTCCGGCGCGAGCTCCGCGGCCCGGCTGATGACCATCCCACCGGAGCTGGTCCCGACCAGGGTCACCTCGCGCAGGTCCTCATAGAACAGCAGGGCGGCGATCTCGGTGGCATGGGTGTCGTTGGTGATCCCCGCCCGCAGGCTGCCACGGCGTTCCGCACAGCCGTCGAGGGTCGGGGCGTACACGGTTTGCCCGGCAGCGCGCAGCAACGTTGCGACCGGCTGCCAGATCCAGCCACCCTGGTAGGCCCCGTGCACCAACACGTACGTGGTCATCGCCGTCCCCCTCGTCAGCCCGGCGACGAAGGTTCGACTCGCCGGTGACCGGCAGGCTACGCCGCCATGGCCGGGACACGCTGCCGGCGTCGTTGCGGGACCGCACCCAGCCCGCCGCTAACGTTTCGTGCCGTGTCGAGACGGCTGAACATCCACAACCGGACCTACCAGACCGAGGCCTTCGCCGAAGACGACGGCCGCCTGCGGGTGGTCGGACGGCTCACCGACATCAAGCCGATCGGACTCGGTCCCGAGGACGGCGAGCCGCTGGTCGTGCACGACATGACCCTCGAGCTGCTGGTCGAGATCCCCAGCTTCGAGATCGTGGACGTGACCGCGGTGATGCACACCCACCCCTACGAACTGTGCACGTCGATCCTGCCCGACTACCGGGCCATGATCGGGTTGTCGGTGGCCCGGGGGTTCCTCAACGAGGTGCGCCGGCTCTACGGCGGCCCCCGGGGCTGCTCGCACCTGACTGCCCTGGTCCAAGCCATGGCCCCGGTCGCGGTCCAGGCCAGCTGGGCCCTGGTCAACCTCTCGACGCCCTTGGAGTTGCTGGCGGCGGGCCCGGCCAGCGACGAGGCTGAACGCGAGCGCCGGGTGCGGATGAACACCAACACCTGTCACGTCTGGCGGGAGGGTGGCGACCACCTCGAGGCGGTGCTGACCGGCGACGGCGATGCCCGGCCGGGCTGGATGCGCGAACGGTTCGTCGAGCTCGGGTTCGAACCGTCGGGGAACCCGGTCGGGGGCTGACACCCCGACCGGGTCCGCGCCGCGGCTCAGCGGGGGATGACCGGCAGCACCACCGCCGAGGGCCGGTCACGGTCGTGGAAGATCTGCTGTCGGGCCACGACTCCCGAGGTGCCCTCGCCGAAGGCCGCCCCGGTGTTGAGGTTGCGATCGAAACGCGGGAAGTTCGAGGAGCTGATCTCCACCCGGATGCGGTGGCCGGGCAGGAACACGTTGGACGTGGCCCACAGGTCGATGGTGAAGCGGTACGGACGGCCCGGCTCCATCAGCTCCGGCGTCTCGGCGGAGTCGCGGTAACGGGCCCGGATAATGCCGTCGAGCAGGTTCATGGCATACCCGTCGGGCCGCACGTCGACCAGCTTGGCGGTGAAGTCGGTGTCGACCGCACTCGAGGATGCCCACAGCTCGACGGTGACCGGCCCGGTGATCTCCATCGGCCGGGTCATCGGCTCGGACGTGAACACCAGCACGTCGGGCCGCTCCTCGACCGGGCGCTGGTCCTGCACGCCCATGTCGATGATGAGGTTGTTGCCACCCATCGAGGGCACCGGATCGGCCGGGTCGTAGGTGAAGGCGTCGTGCGCTTCGTCGCCGGGCGGCAACATCGACAGCACGCCGTCGCCGTTTGCGGTGGCCGCCTCGCCGTCACTGTGCAGGTACCAGCGCACCGCCCGCATGGTCGGCGGCGGCCAGTCGGCCAGGGACTGCCAACGGTTCTCACCCAGGGTGAACACGCTGACCGGCGGCTCGTCCATGATCCCGTTGTCGGCGTCCTTGAGCCAGTGGTCGAACCAGCGCAGCAGGATCCGGTTGAGGTCGATGAGGGCCTCGTCGCCGAAGTCGATGTCGCCGGCGCCGCGGCTGCTGGGCACGCTGTAGGGCAGCAGGTGGCCCCACGGTCCGATGATGAGCCGCTGGCCGTCGCGGGCCACGGCATGCTCGCTGTGGTCCTTGATCGAGCGGTAGGCGTTCGGTCCGCCCTCGGCGAAGATGTCGTACCACGAGGTCACGTGCAGCATCGGCACGCTGATGCTGCGGGCGTGGCGGTTGACGTTGGCCCGGTGCCAATACGGCCCGTCGTCGGCGTGGGCGATGTGCTCGGCGAAGTACGGCGCGGTCTCCGCCAGCAGATCCCCCCAGTCCTTGATGGGCAGGTGCGCGAACCATTCGGCGGTCAGCGGCGTGGTGAAGTTCAAGCCCTTCGCAGTCTGGCGGATCTGGGCGTACTCGCCGTCGACGTAGGACATCACCCGCTCGACGAGGTCTTCGCGGCCGGCCCGGCGCAGCGTGTCGCGACCCTTGAAGATGGCGTAGGGCACCATCCAGCCCCACAGCGACGCCCCGCCGGTGTGGTAGATCCAACTCTGGTGGTAGTCGGAGGAGGCCGACACCGGGGCCATCACCCGCAACGACGGCGGCATCGGGTCGTTGCAGGCGATCAGGTACTGGGTGAGCCCCAGATACGACTGTCCGGTGGTGCCCACCCGGCCGTCCGACCAGGGCAGCCGGGCGGCCCATTCCACTGCGTCGTAGCCGTCGGCGGCTTCCTGGAAGATGGTGTCGTAGTTGCCCTCGGAGGCGAAGCGGCCCCGGCAGTCCTGGGTCACCGACACGTAGCCATAGCGGGCGAAGAACGTGTTCGGGCCGTTGGGGTCGGTCGAGCCGCTCTTGCCGTAGGGGGTGCGCGACAGCAGCACCGGGAAGCGGCCCGGCACGTCGGGGCGCACGATGTCGGCGTAGAGGGTCGCCCCGTCCCGGGTGGTCATCGGGACGTCCTTCTCGGTGACGACCCGGTACTGCCGGTGGGCGGGAACGATCAGGGACATGGTCTTCCTCCTGGAATCGGGTGACGTGGTTCAGGCCTGCCCGATACGGGCGGCCAACCAGTCGTTGAGGTCTCGACGGGCCTGACGGGCCGCAGCGGCACCGGGGGCGAAGCCCTCAAACCCGTGCGGTGCACCGGGATAGACGTGCAGCTCGACCGGAACGCCGCACTGGTTGAGCCGCTGGGCGTAGGCGATGTCCTCGTCGCAGAACCCGTCGAGGGTACCGACCATGATGTAGGTGGGCGGCAGACCCGACAGGTCGGTGGCCCGGGCCGGGGCGGCGGTGTAGGGCACCTCATCTGCGCCGAACAGGTCGCCGAGGTACGACGACCAGCCGAAGTGGTTCGAGGCGGGATCCCACACCGGCACGTCCCAGTTGGCGGTGACGCTGGTGCGGGTGTCGTCGATCATCGGGTAGATCAGCAGCTGGTAGTCGATCGGGAACTCGGCACGGTCACGCACCAACAGGCCGAGCCCGGCGGCCAGGCCGCCACCACCGCTGGGTCCGCCGATGCCGACCCGGCCGCTGTCGACACCGATCTCGGCACCGTGCTCCTTGAGCCACTTCAGCCCGGCGTAGCAGTCCTCCAGCGGGGCGGGATAGGGGTTCTCCGGGGCCAGGCGGTACTGCACCGCGACACCGACCACGTCGAAGCGTTGGCACCAGCGGTCGAAGCGCAGGTCGTCCTGTTCGGGCGCGCCGAGGACGTAACCGCCGCCATGGATCCAGAACAGGCAGGGCAGATCGCCCTCGAGGCCGGCTCGACGATGGACACGCAGGCGGACGTCGGGGGCGCCATCGGGGCCGGGCACGGTGATGTCGGTGCGGGTCACCGCATCGGACAGGGGAACCTGGGCGTTCAGCTGCAACCGGTCGGACCGGATCTTGGACAGGTTCGTGGCGTTCACCGAGCCGAGGCGCGGGCCCTTCTCGAGGGCGGCGCGGATTTCCGGGTCGTAGTACGGCTGCGCTTTCATGGCCACACCGTAGATGCCCCCGCCCCGTACCGCCCGGTAGGTTCGCCGTACCGGACCGTACCGAACCGTACCCACGCTATCGGGCGGTACCGGTCGCCGTGCCGGCCCGTCCCCGACCCGTCCCCGGCCCGAACGCTCCAGCGGCCGGCCGGGCGCTCAGGGCCGGAGATGGGTCACGAACCAACTGCGGGCGGCGTCGACCGCCGGCTCGAGGAAGGACAGGTACGGGTCGTAGTGGCGGCAGTCGAGCTCGACCAACTGCTTCGGCTCGCCGGCCAGGGCGAAGGCCTCGCGCTGCCACGCGGTGGGGGTCTGGGTGTCGTTGGTGGCGATCACCATCAGCAGCGGTGTGGGGGCGATACGGGCGATGAACGCCTCCGGCTCGTACTCCCGCAGCAGCTCGAAGCTGCGCAGCGTGACCTCGTTGGCGTAGGTCCCGTCGTCGGTGGCCAGCACCCATTCCTCGGTCTCGCTGCCGGGGCCCGCGGCTTTCACCGTCTGCGGGGCCTCACCACGGGCCCGGGCGGCGCGGTCCTCGACGAGACGGCCGGCGAAACGCTCGCGAGCCCGCTCCGGCACCCATGCCTCGTAGGTGGCGTTGCCGCGAACCAGCGGCACCTGGGACACCACCGCGGCGACCCGCCGGTCGAGCGCGGTGGCCGTCAGCACGTGGCCACCGGCGTAACTGGTGCCCCACAGACCGATACGGGCCGCATCGACGTCGTCGCGAGCGGCCACCCAGGTGATCACGTCGCGCATGTCGTGCACCTGCTGCCACGGGTCGCTCTCGTGGCGGACCGAACCGCCGCTGGTGCCGTAGTTGCGATGGTCGTAGGCCACGGTCACCAACCCGGCCTCGGCGAGGGCCCGGGCCACCGGGTCGAGGCCCATCACCTTCAGCGCTGAGAACCCGTGGCTGAGCACCACCGCGGGATGCGGTCCCGGCCCCTGCGGTTGGTACAACCAACCGGCGAGCTCCACGCCGTCACCGGTGGGGATGCGAACGTCACTGCGCATGTCGACTCCTGTCGCTCCGAACCGTCACAGCCTCGCGCACCGGCACGACGCCGCGCGCCGGACCGCGCCGTGCTCGCTCGTCGTGCCAGGATGGACTCGCGCCCGGCACCGTGGACGGGCCGCGAACGAGGAGGACCCATGGGACGCATCGCCGGTTTCGACCACCTGGCCATCACCGCAGCGGACCCCGAGCAGACGATGGCGTTCTACCGGGACGTGCTCGGCGCCGAGGTGCTCTACGAGGACCAGTGGCGGGCCGGGAAGATCCCCGTCTACACCCTGCAGGTCGGCGCCAACCGGATCAACGTCCACGACCCGGTGCGTGATGCTCTACTTCCCGGCCATCTGGTGGCCGGTACACCGCTGCCCGGCTCGGAGGACTTCTGTTTCCGTTGGGAGGGCCCCATCAGCGAGGCCATCGAGCTGCTCGAACGCCACGGGGTCCCCATCGTCGAGGGGCCGGTGTTCCGGCTGGCCTCCAACAACGCCAAGGCCACGTCGGTGTACTTCAACGACCCCGACGGCAACCTCCTCGAGCTGCTCACCGTCGACTGAGCCGGCCTCACCCCACCGACCGTGCCCCGACCTGCCGCGACCCAGCCGAACCCGACCGAGCCCACCCCGACCGAGCCCACCGCACCCGAGCCCACCGCACCCGACGAGCGGGCCTTCGACGTAGTCGTCGTGGGCAGCGCAAACCTCGACCTGGTGGCCACGGTGGACGAACTGCCCGGGCCCGGCGAGAGCGTGCGGGCCACCACCTACGCCGAGCACGCCGGCGGCAAGGGCCTCAACCAGGCGGTGGCTTGCGCCCGGATGGGTGCCCGCACGGCGTTCGTGGGCTGTGTCGGCGACGACCCGGCCGGTGCGGCGTTGCGGGCGGTGCTCGAAGCCGAGGGTGTCGACGTCAGCGGGCTGGCGGTGGTGGACGAGCCGACCGGCCGGGCCATGGTCGTGGTCGACGCCCACGGCGAGAACAGCATCGTGGTCGTCGCGGGGGCCAATGCCCGGCTCGACCCGACGGTGGCCGACACCCTGCCGACCGCCCGGGTCGTGCTGGTGCAGCTCGAGATCCCCCTCGCCACGGTGGCTGCGGTCACCGCCGCGGCGCAGCGGACCGGCGCCGTCGTCGTGCTCAACCCGGCACCGGCCGCACCGTTGCCGGCCGAGGTGCTCGCCTGCGTCGACGTGCTGACCCCCAACGCCGGCGAGCTCGATGCCATCGGCGGGACGGCGCGGCTGCACGCAGCGGGGGTCGCCACGGTCATCACCACCCGAGGGGCCGACGGCGTGGAGCTGTCCGAGGGCGGCGCGGTCAGTCGCGTCGACGCCCACCGGGTCAGCCCGGTGGACACCGTCGGCGCAGGCGACGCCTTCAGCGGGGCGCTGTGCGCGGAGCTCGCCGCCGGATTGGGCCTGCACGACGCCGTGGCCACCGCGCTGGTGGCCGGCGCGCTGGCCACCAGCGTGAGGGGTGCGGTCCCGTCACTGCCGACTCGGGCAGCGGTGGACGCGGCGCGTTGGCCGGCCCGCTGAGCAGGCCGGTCGGCGGCGCTCAGCGGGCGGCGGTGGTGGCGCCGTAGCGGCGGTCGGCCACCTCGGTGCGCAGCATCTCCAGCTCGGCGGCGAGCGCCTGACGACCGGCTGCGGCCTCCGGGTCCTGCGGGTAGTACGACAGTTCGGTCGCCACGTCGCCGGCCACCCGGGTGCCGATCATGTAGCGCGGCTTGCTGTAGTCGTAGGGGCAGGCCCGGTGCAGCACGAAGCGGTTGTCCCAGAACACGGTGTCGCCGGGGGTCCACTCCTGGCGGTACACCCGCCGCTGGTCGGACACCACGAAGTCGATCAGCGACTTCAACAGGGCCCGGCTCTCGTCACGGGGCAAGCCGGGGATCCCGAAGGCGTGGCGACCCACGAACAGGTTCGGGATGGCGGTCTCGGGATGGACCTTGACCAGCGGCCGTAAGTAGGCCTCGCCGTGGTACACCGTGCCGTAGACGCCCTCGCCGTTGGATTGCGGGAAGTCGCCGATGTCGTTGGCCTGCGAGTAGTTGGTCGAGTGATACGCGCTGAGTACGGCAATGCGCTTCTTGGTGGCCTCGTCGAGTTCGGCGTAGGCCGACCGCTGATCGGCGAACTCGGTCTGGCCGCCCTCCTCGACGACGATCACCGCCGACAGCATGGCGCACTTGCTGCTGATGGCCTTGTACGTCGAGTCGGTGTGCCAGATCTCGTTGCCGACGTTGGTGCGCATCAACTGGCTGTCGATGTCGTAGATCTCGCCGTAGCTGCCGTCCTTGTGCTTGCGCTGGTTCGCCAGCGCCTGGCCTCCGAACTCGAGCTCACCCCAGAGGCGGCCGAAGTCGGCACTCGCCGCCTCGTCGAGGTGCTGGCCCGGGAACACCAGCATCCCGCGCTCGAGGAAGGCGGCACGGATGGCGCCGAACTCCTCGCTGCTGAGATTGCGTAGCTCGACGCCGGTGACCGTTGCCCCGAACGACTTGCCTTCGAGCGGCGTGATCGTCAATTCGCCCATGGCCGTGATCCTAGCGGTGGGTCATGACCTGCCGCGGCGTGCACCGCTGCCGGGTAGCGCCGGTCACCGATCCCGGTCACCGATCCCGGTCACCGGTCCCGGGTGACGATGATCGAGGCGTTCTGGCCACCGAAGCCGAAGGCGTTGATCTGGGCGATCTCGAGATCGACCGAGCGGGGTTCGTGCAGCACGGCGTCGAAGCGGATCTCGGGGTCGGGAACGGTGGTGCCATTGATGTTGGTGAGCCGTCCCCGGTGCATGGCGTCGATGATCGCCACCAGGTTCACCCCGCCAGCCGAGGCGCCGGTGTGCGCAGTGTGGCCCTTGCATGCCGTGACCAGGAGGTCGTCACGGCCGGCATCATCGACGAACACCCGGTTGATGGCCCGGATCTCGGCAGTGTCGCCCTTGGGAGTGCCGGTGGCATGGGCAACGAGGGCCTGCACCTCGGTGGCGCTCACCCCGGCGTCGGCCTGGGCCAGCTCCATGGCTCGGGCCTCCCAGGTGCCGTTCGGTTCGGGCGAGGACGGGTGATGGGAGTCCGACAGGGTGCCATGGCCCCGCAGCCAGGCCAGGACATCGACGCCACGGGCCCGGGCATGGGCCTCGGACTCGAGCACGAACCACACCGAACCGTCGCCCGAGACGATCCCCGAACGGTCCGCGGCGAAGGGCAGCATGGCCCGGCGTGGGTCGGCGGACGGGGTCGACATGCCGTACCCCCGGCCGGCGGCCTGGGTGACCGGCTCGAAGGGCGGGTCGCTGCGGTAGCCGGGCGTCGGGTAGCCGCCCTCGGTGGCGCCGACCAGCGCCACGTCGCACACACCGGACTCGAGGAACCGGGCAGCGGTACCCATTGCGTCGAGCGAGGACGCACAGGCGGTGGAGACCGTCAGCGACGGGCCGTGCAGCGCGTGGCGCATGCAGATCTGCGATGCGGCCATGTTCGACCAGATCTTGATCATGGTCTTGGGGGACACCGCGGCCATGCCGTGGGCGTCGTAGGCCGCTTGCGCTCCCATCAACGAGTTCAGCCCGCCCATGGAGGTGCCGTGCACCACTGCGGTGCGCAACGGGTCGAGGCTGCCCAACAGGCCCGACTGGGCCAGCGCCTGCTCGCTGGCGGCAATGGAGAACCAGGCGAAGGGATCGCAGCCCTCGATCACCCGGTCGTCCATCCAGTGGCGCGGATCGAAGCGGTCGTCGACGGCGCCGTAGAAGTTCGGGACCGGATCGTTCGGATCGGCCCACGGTGCCTGGCGGACCCCGCACCGACCCTCGAGCAGACCGTCGGCGAGTTCGCCGGCCGACAACCCGATCGGGCTCACCGCCCCCATCCCCGTGATCGCGACGCGCATGACCCCTCCCCCTCACCGGTCTTGCCCTCCGCTCACGGTAGTGCCGTACTCGGACCGTCACCAGCCCCGCCGGCCTCGGACCGCAGGGTCACCAGCCCCGCCGGCAACCGGACCCGCCGAGCCGCCCGGCTACAGGTCGCTGCCCTACGCTTCCGCGCCGGCGCACCCACCGGCGCCACCGGCCGACCGAACGAGGAGCATCGACCATGGCACTGGACCCCGCCATCGAGGTGATCGACAAGCGCTTTTACGGCTTGGTGATCCACAACGCCCACATCGACCACCTGTGGAGTGGTGCCCGTTGGACCGAGGGCCCGGTGTACCACCCGGCCGGCCGGTACCTGTTGTTCTCCGACATCCCCAACGACCGCACCCTCCGCTACGACGAACTGTCCGGTACGGTCCACGTCTTCGAGCAGCCGGCGTCGAACCAGAACGGCCACTGTCTCGACCTCGAGGGTCGGGTGGTGTCCTGCGAGCACCGGGGACGGGCGGTCAGCCGCATCGGCCACGACGGACGACGCGAGGTGCTCGCCGACCGCTTCGAGGGCAAGCGCCTGAACTCGCCGAACGACGTCGTGGTGCACTCCGACGGCGGCGTGTGGTTCACCGACCCGACCTATGGCATCGACAGCGACTACGAGGGCGACCGGGCCGAGTCCGAGATCGGCGCCTCCAACGTCTACCGCATCGACCCCGACGGCTCGATCGCCGCGGTGATCACCGACATGGTGCGACCCAACGGGCTGGCGTTCTCGCCGGACGAGTCGATCCTGTACGTCGCGGACACCGGCGTGTCCCACGTCGGACGGGCCTGCCCGCCGGACATCCGGGCGTACCCCGTCGCCGCCGACGGACGCACCACAGCCGGCGGCCCCTTTGCCTACACCACCTTCGCCACCTGCAACAGCGGCGTCTTCGATGGCTTCCGGGTGGACCGTGCGGGCAACGTGTGGAGCTCTGCCGGCGACGGCGTCCACTGCTTCGCACCGGACGGCACGCTGCTCGGCAAGATCCACCTGCCCGAGGTGGTGGCCAACGTCGAGTTCGGCAGCCTCAAGCGCAACCGGCTCTACATCTGCGCCACGACCGGCCTGTACGCCATGTACCTCAACACCGCCGGGTGCGTACCCGGCCCCAGCCCGGACTGATCCGTCACCCGACCGGTCCGATAGCGGCCGGTCCGATGCCGGCCGGTCCGATGCCGGCCGGTCCGATAGCGGCCGGTCCGATGCCGGCCGGTCCGGGTCAGTGACCCGACGTCACCGGCACGGTCGCCGCGAGCAACGTGGCGATGCCGGTGGCGTCCAACCGGTCGAAGC
>CANJRG010000024.1 GCA_947476745.1 Acidimicrobiia bacterium
ATGCTGCGCCTCGCGCGGCCCGGCCCGGCCCGGCCCGCCCCGCCCCGCCGCCCCGAGCCTGAGGAGGCCCCATGTCCACCGCCCGCGTCACGGCAACCCCCGGCGCCAAGATGATGTACCTCATCAAGGCCCGCCCGACCACTTCCCGGGAGGAACTGGTGGCGCACTGGTTCGCCAACCACATGCCGCTGGTCATCGCCGCACAGCACTCGGCGGCTGCCGCCGGTCGGCTGCATGCGACGCGCTACGTGGCCACCCTGTTCGACGCCGACCGCGATGGCAGCCGCGTATGGGACGGCGTGGCGCAATTGTGGTGGGAACGGCCGCTGCCCCGTCCCGACCGGCCCCACGGCACCGTTCCCACCGACTCGTTCCAGGAGAAGGCGGAGCCGTACGTGCCCTGGGCCACCACCGAGCACGTGGTGATCGACGGCAGCGAGCGGCTGCCGGTGGCCCCGCTGACGCTGAACCCGCCGTTCCCGTGCACCCGCAGTGGCTTCCTGAAGGTGACCTTCCTGGTCGGGGTGCAGCCCGGGGCCGACTGCCAGGCGTTGTTCGACCACTGGCTCGAGGTGCACATCCCCAACGTCCGTTCGGTCATGGACCAGGTCGGTGGGTTCCGCTACGTGGTGAGCCACAGCATCGAGCCCGAGGCCGAGCCCTACGCCGGCATGGCCGAGCTGTACTTCCCCGACACCGCGGCCTGGTCTCATTTTCGTGACACCATCGAGCCGGACGGCATGGAACGCTGGACGGACGCCGCGCGCACCGTGGTCCTGCGCTCGGGGACGGAGATGATCGGGATTTCGTGACCTTCGGCCCGCCGGCCCGGCCCGATCGCTCGATCCCGAGCATCTAGGGTGAGGGTCGGGCCCCCGGCCGCGGTATGCGGCTGAGGGCGACAGCGGTGAGCAAGGGGGAAGCCATGGGTCGGATCGTCGTCGGTGTCGACGGGTCGGAACACAGCCGGGACGCGCTGCGCTGGGCGGCCGCACAGGCATCGACAATGCACGCCGAGCTCGAGGCCATCATCTGTTGGCACTACCCGGTGCTCGCCGCCGACGGGTTCAGTGGGGCGGTGGTTCCCATCGACGTCGAAGCGTTGAAGGACAACGCCCGCCAGACCCTCGACCGGGCCATCGAGGCCGCGCTGCCCGACGACGTCAGCCGGGCCGGCATCGTGCGCACGGCGGCTGAGGGCAGCCCGGGCCATGTCCTGGTCGAGGCCTCCACCGGTGCCGAGCTGCTGGTGGTCGGCTCACGCGGCCACGGGGGGTTCGCCGGTCTGCTCCTGGGATCGGTGGGGGCACATTGCGTGCATCATGCCCACTGCCCGGTGACGGTGATCCGTCCCGAGAAGACGGCCTGACCGATCGTCGCGGCGACCGTGCTCTGTCCGGTGTGTGCCCGCCCGACCCAGGTGATCTGCTCCTTCGCCGAGCACGTCGCCGTGCTCGAGGCGCCGAGTGGGTCGATCAGCACGCGAACCGAGCAGCGCCTCGAACGACGTTGCGGCTGGTGCGGCGCGCAGCTCGCGGTGTCCCGGCCTGTGGTGGTGGAGGACCTGCCGGCACTTTGAGTGACCTCGGGGCCGTTCGGCGTGACCTCATCAGCCGTCACGCCGGTGCCGAGGGCAATTGCCCCGTCGCAGGTCGACCTGTCAACCTTCCCCGGTGACCGATCCCGTGGCCGTCCCGTCGACCGGGCCTGAGCTGACGGGAGCTGCCCTCGACCTGCCCGCTCCGGTGGAGCGGTCCGAGGAAGCGCCGGGGTCCCTGCCCTATGTGGGGCTTGCCACCGTGCTGCTGCTGTGGGGACTCGGCCCTCCGGTCTCGAAGCTGATCACTGCGCCGCCGCTCACCGCGAGCTTCGCCCGGTTGTGGACCTCGTCGCTGGCGATGCTGGCGGTCGGTGTGCTCAGCGGACACCGTCCCAGCCGGGCGAGCATGCGGGCCAGCCTTATCGGTGGGGTGGCTTTCGGCCTGAACTCGCTGGTGTTCTTCACCGCGTTGTCGAACGCCTCGATCGCCACCATCACCGTGATCGGCTCGCTGCAGCCGGCGGTGGTGATGCTCGGGGCCTCCCGCCTGTTCGGCGAGCGGGTGAACCGGCGGGTCATCGCGTGGACCGCGGTCGCCATCGGTGGGGCCGTCGTGGCCGTGCTCGGAGCCGGAGCGTCGGTGCACTCCAACGTGCTCGGCGTGCTGTGCTCCATCGGGTCGCTGCTGGCGATGGGCGTCTACTTCCTGGCGTCCAAGCAGGCCCGGCGGACCCTCGGGGCTTGGGAGTACGTGACCGGCGTGATGTTGTGGGCGTCGATCCTGGTCACGCCGGTGGTGGCCCTCGGCGGCGGGCTCGGTCACCTCGACGCCATCGACCACGTCGACTGGTTCTGGCTGGTCGTGATGCTGATCGGCCCGGGTGTGGGTGGCCAGTTGATCATGGGCTGGTCGGTGCGCTGGGTGCCGGTGTCGCTGTCGGCCATGATCCTGCTCGGCTCGACGGTGGTGTCGATCCTGGCGGCGTGGCCGATCCACGGCGAGCAGCCGACGGTGGTGCAATTGGTCGGCTGCACGATCACCCTGGGCGCGGTCGGCCTGATCCTCCAGGGCCGCTGACCGCGGCAGACCGACCCGGGACCCGCCCGCCGGGACCCGCTCACGCAAGCCCGGCGGGGTTCGGGGTCACTCGGTGATGCGGTAACGCAGCTGACCCTCGACGGTGCGGGTGGTGGCCCGACCGTTCTGGCGGAGGTACTCGAGATGGGCGAAGGTCTCGCTGTCGGCCATCGGACCCCACGAGCGCGGTTTGAAGAGGTGCTTGGAGAACTCGGGCACCGTCATCTCGTTCTCGGGTGCGTGCACCGCGGCGTTGGTGAGGGTGGCGAAACGCTCCTGGTGATGGTCGAAGATCTCCCGTGAGCGGCCGGCGAGGTCGTGGAACTCCAGCCCGTGGGCCGGCAGCACCATGCGCACGTCGTCGATGGTGTACATCCGCTCGAGCGACAGCAGGAAGTCGCCCATCGGCCGTCGCTGCGTGGTGAGCCCGGAGATGTGTGGGGTGATCGTGGGCAGCAGGTGGTCGCCGGAGATGAACGTGCCGCCGACCGGGTCGAGCAGGCAGAGATGGTCGGCGGTGTGGCCGGGCGTGTGCACCGAGACCCATTCGCGGTCGCCGAGGCTGAGCACCTGGCCGTCCACCACCCGGGTCGACGGCTTGGGCGGCTGCCACACCTTGCTCAGCAGCAGGGGCAGGACCCGCCACCGGAACCGGGAGCGCCACTCGTTGTCGGGCGGGGATCCACCCCACGGCACGGGACGGTCCCACGGCGAGTTGCGTTCCCGGCCCGTGACCTTCAGCAGGGAGCGTTCGATGGCGTTGAACTGCACCTCGTAGTCGGTGACCACGGCGACCTCGTGGATGAGGTCGGACTCCTCGTGGGGGTCCCAGTAGGTCTTGAAGTTGGCATGGGTGACCAGCTCGGCGCCGGACACCTCACGAATTCGCTGGGCCGCGCCGTAGTGGTCGGGATGGGAGTGGGTGACCACCACGGTGTGGACCCGCCGCATCGGCATGCCGACCTCGTCGAGCTTCTTGCGCAGCACCTGCCACGAGCGCAGACTCGGGGTGCCGGGATCGACCAGCGCCACGCCGTTGCTGTCCTCGATCACGTAACAGTTCACGTGGCCGAGGCCGGGCATGTTCATCGGGAGCTGGATCCGCAGCACGCCCGGGGCGACCTCTTTGACCTCGCTCTCCGGTGGCCGACGTTCCTCGCGTACCGGTGCAGTCATCTGGTCCCCCATGGCGCCACACGGTAGGGAGCGAGGGTCGCGCGGAGCGAAACGACGCCGCCTTGCGGTGCCCGGGGTCGCAGCAGGGTGCGAAGCTGGGCGCCCCGGCCGAGACGATCCGGGGCGCCGGGTCGGTCCCGATCAGGCCTGGGCCACGATGCGGGCGGGGATCCGCCGCGGTCCCCGGACCTGGCCGGGGGCGAGCAGGATGGCGTCGGGGTCACTCAGCTCGAAGTCCGGGTAGCGGGCCAGGAACTCCTCGACCGCCACGATCATCTCCATCCGGGCCAGGTTGGAGCCGAGGCAGCGGTGGATGCCGAGACCGAAGGCGGCATGGCGGTTGGCCTGCCGGTCGATGATCACCTCGTCGGGCCGGTCCACGACCTCGGGGTCGCGGTTGGCGGCCGGGAACCCCAGCAGGACCCATTCGCCGGCCGTGATCGGGCGGCCGCCGATCTCGGTGTCGGCCTGGGCTACCCGGGCGACCCAGACCGGCGGGTAGAAGCGGAGGAACTCCTCGACTGCAGTGGGGATCAGTTCGGGCTCGGCCGCCAGCCGGTGACGATCGTCGGCGTGGCCGGCGAGGTGCATCAGCGAGAAGCCGATGCCCGACCAGGTGGTGTCGATGCCGGCGATCAGCAGCAGGAACAGCATGTTCAGCAGCTCGCGATCGGGGATCGGCTGGTCATCGATCCGCTGGTCGAGCAGGAAGGTGACCAGGTCGTCGCCCGGCTTGGCCCGTCGCTGCTCGAGCAGGCCACGCATGTAGTCCAGCATGACGTTGCTGGTCTCGCGGGCCACGTCGATGTCGGTCGGGCCGACCTCGAGCAGGTCGTGCAGCCAGACCCGGAACTGCGGCACGTCGGCCAGGGGCACGCCCAGCATGATGGCGGTCAGCTCGGCGGGAATGACCTGGGCGTAGTCGACCGCGAGGTCGATGTCGGTGCGGTCGCCGATGGTGTCTAGGGCCCGGCGGCAGATCTCGCGAACCGGTTCCTCCCAGCGCTTGGTGGCGACTGGGTTGAAGAACGGCAGCATCACCCGGCGCTTGGCGGTGTGGTCGGGCGGGTCACTGTTGATCGGGGGCAACGGCAGGCCGGGGTGGCTGGTGGGCAGCTCGTTGATCACGATGCGGCGGCTGCTGAAGCGGGCGGGATCCTGCGCTGCAGCGGCGACGTCCTCCCACCGGGTGAGCACGTTCAGGCCGCCGTAGCGATTGCTGTGCGCCACCGGGATGTTGGTCCGTAGCGCGGCCCACACCGAGTCGGGGTCGGCGATGAACGCCGCGTCGAAGTGGTCGAAGTCGGTGCTCCAGTCCTCGACGGGTGTGCGTTCCTTGAGCTCGGCCATGGTGTGTCTCCCCCTACGCCGCCGGTGTCCCGATCAGGCGTCGATCCAATCATGGTACCGAACGGCGCGCATCGCGATCGCGCTGCACCTGTGTTAGAACCGACCGCTGGTACGGCGAGGAGGTCCTCCAGGGTGAGCGAGCGCGAGATCCGCAGCCGGCTCGAGGCCTTCCTGCGTTCCCGCCTGGGACCGTCGGCGGCGCCCCGGGTCGATGCTGTGCACCGGGTGTCCGTGGGCCGCTCGCGTGAAAACTGGCTGTTCGACGCCACCTGGCTCGACGGCGGAGCCGAGGTGAGCGAGTCCCTGATCGTGCGCCGCGATCCGCTGGGTGGGTTGCTGGAGACCGACCGGGCCGTCGAGTACGCCGTGCTGGCCGCGCTGCAGGCCACCGCGGTGCCCGCCCCGGCGGTGCGCTGGCTCGACGGCGACGGGGCCGAGCTGGGCCGCCCGTCCCTGGTGATGGTGCGCGAGCCGGGGGAGTGCGACTACTTCGTTCTCAACGGCGAAGGGCCGTTGGGCGAACGGGTGTCGCTGGCCCGTCGGCTGTGCGCGCTGCTCGTGGCGGTGCACCGCGCCGACTGGGTGTCGGCCGGCCTGGGCGACGTGTTCGACGATCCCGGCCCCGACGCGGCGACCGTGGAGCTGGCGGGGTGGGAGGCGATCCTGCGCCGCGACCAGCTCGAGCCGTACCCGGAGCTGGAGTTGGCATTGCGTGGGCTGCGGGCCGCCGCACCCCGCTCGGCACGCACGGTGGTGGTCCACGGCGACTTCAAGGCCGGCAACGTGTTGCTGCGCGACGGGGAGCCGGGCACCTTGCTCGACTGGGAACTTGCCCATCTCGGCGACCCGCACGAGGACCTGGGTTGGATCACCCAGCCCCTGCGCACCCGTGAACACCTCATCGCCGGCGCGTGGGAGCGCGACGATCTGCTGGCCCACTACGAGGAATTGACCGGGTGGGAGGTAGACCGGTACGCCGTGCGCTGGTGGAACGCCCTGGCCTGCTTCAAAACCGCGGTCATGCAGATCAGCGGCCTGCGTTCCTACGTCGAGGGCCGCTGCGACGAGCTGTACCAGCCGACGGTGGCGGTGCTCGGCACGTTGCTCGACCTGGTCGACGAGCTGGTAGGGGAGCAGGCCTGATGGAGCCGACCGTGGCCGCGCAACTGCGGGCCATCCGCCGCCTCGTGGACGAAGCCGGCGCCGACGCCGGGCTCGGTGAGGCGGCGGCCCAGGCGTTGACGTTGGCCTCCTCGCAACTCCGCCGGCTCGAGGGTGCCCAGGCGGCGCGTCTGCCGTTCCTGGTCGAGGACAACCGAGCCGCCGCGGCGCTGCTGGCCGAGCTGGCCGAGCTGGTGGCGGACCTCGCACCACCCGAACCGTCGCCGGCCGATCCGGAGGCCGCGACATCCGAGGCTGCCGCCGCCAGCCGCAACGACGCACTGCGTGAGCTGCTCGCCCGGGCGGTGCACGAGCTGCCGGCTGACGCGGCGGGAGACGCCGCCCGGGCCAGGGTGGCAGAGCTGCTTCGTGCCCGTCTCGCCCGCAACCCGGCCCTCAACCGTCCACCGCGCTCCGGCGCCGAACGAACGGGAACCCCGTGACCGACCATGACCCGATCCCGAAGCTGGCCATCAGCGACGAGCACTTCGCCGAGCAGTTCCCGCTCTCGCCGCTCGACGACTACCTGATCCATCAGACGCCGGACCCCATCCGGGTGATGTGGACCGGCGATCCTCGTGCCTACGAGCGCTACTGGATGGTTTGTCACGATCCCGCCGGCGAGGTGCTGGTCGCTGCGGGTGGCAGCTTCTATCCCAACCTCGATCGGGCTGAGGCCTACGCCATTGTCAACCACCGGGGTCAACACACCGCGGTACGGGGCTTCCGGCGGTTGGGCGCCGATCGGGCCGATCTCCGCATAGGTCCGATCAATCCGCAGATCATCGCGGGCATGCGCTGGTGGCGCTACGAGCTCGAACCGAACGAGTGGGGGGTCAGCTTCCAGCTCGACTTCCGCGACACCACCCGTCAGGTGTTCCGCGAACCGCTGTCGAACTCGGCCGGCGGGAGCCCGCCGGGTCGACGCAACGACGTGACGACGGGGTTCGAGAGCTTCGGCGAGGTCGAGGGTTGGGTGCAGGTGGGCGACACCCGCATCGAGGTCCCGTCCGGCTCGCCCGGCACCCGGGACCGCCACTGGGGCGTCGGCCGTGGCGTCGGGGGCCCGGCGCTGTCGCTGGGAGGCCGGCTCCACGTGGGCGTGTCGGGCAATGCCTTCGTGGCCTTCCCGAGCTGGACTCTGTGGGGTGACCGGGTGTTCCACCGCTTCGGCGACGCCCGTCCCGGTATGGGCCGGGTCGGCAAGCCGTCGCGCCGCCTGCGGTTCGAACCCGACACGAACATCTTCGTCGAGGGCATCGTCGACTATCCGCTCGACACCGGCGAGGTGAAGCAGGTCCACTACGAACGGATCGGCTTCCAGACGGCCTATCTGCGCTGCGGCATGTACGGCGGCACACCCGACCGGGGCATCCACTCCGGCGGTTACGACGGTCCGGACCTCGTCGAGGGCGAGACCTACGACGTCACTCGTCCCGAGGTCCGACGGGCGATCGCCGGGCTCGACGAGCACCTGTGCCGGGCCACCTGCGACGGGGAGGTGGCGACCGGGCTGTACCAGCCGATCGACCCGACCGCGTACGAGGCGTGCGCCGCGGGCAAGCCCGGTTGGGCCTTCCTCGAGTGAGTGAGGTGCGGGCCGAGGGGTTGGCCACCTTCCTCTCGGAGCAGGAGGGCCGCCCCGTGACGGTCGGCGAGCTGCAGCGGATCTCCTCGGTGGGCAATGCCCGCGAGCCGTGGCTGTTCCGGGCCACGTGGGATGGCCGCGACGAACGGTGCGTGATGCTGGTCAAGGCCGAGGCCGGCCAGCTAGAGACCAGCCTGGGCCCCGAGTTCGCCACCATTGCCGCCCTCGACGCCAGCGGCGTGCCGGTGCCACCCGCCCGCTGGCTCGACGAGGCCGGCGCGGCATTCGGGTCGGCGTTCTTCGTCACGGCCTGGGTTCCCGGCACCGCGGACACCCGGGTGCTGCGCAAGCCCGACGGCGATCCGGCCATCGCCGCGGTGGCCCGGCAACTGGCCGTTGCCGCGGCACGTCTGCACGCCCAGGACCCCGCCCGTTTCGGGCATCTGACACCGACCACGCCCGAGACGGCCGCAGTCGACCAGTTGGATCACTGGGAGGAACTGTTCCGCCGCCAACGGCTCGAACCGCACCCGGGGCTGGTGTACGCGTTGCGCTGGCTGCGCGAGCGACTGCCCCGGGCAGAGCGGGTGTCGGTGGTCCACGGCGACCTGCGTTTCGGCAACCTGCTCTACGACGGCGACCGGCTGACCGCGCTGGTCGACTGGGAAATGGTGCATCTCGGCGATCCGGTCGAGGACCTGGGCTGGGTGTACCGCTCGCTGTGGTCCCCGTCCCGGTCGCTGCCCTTCGAGGAGTTCCTCGCGGTGTACGCCGCGGAGGCCGGTCGGCCGGTGGAACGCGAGCACCTGCGCTGGTACGAGGTGTTCAACGAGATCAAGCACAGCGTCATCTCCTTGACCGGGACGCGGAGCTTCGCCGACCGGGCCACGACGAGCCTCCGGCACGCCGACCGCTCGGCCACCGTTGCGCCGTTCGTGCGTCGGATCCTGGAGCTGATCGAGGGAGGCCCGTCATGTTGAACCCGTCGGTGATCGACCTACTGGTCGGCGTCGCCGACGGGTTGCGAGCCGAGGTGCTCGATGCCGTCGAGCCCGGTCCGGCCCGCGATCAGGTGACCGCAGCCATAGGCATCGTGCGGCGCGTGGCACGCGCCCTAACCGGGTTGGTTCCGTACCTGATGGCGGACATCGGCGACCTTCAGGCCACCCTGGGGCTGCTCGACGGCCCGCTCGATGCCGCGACGGCAACCTGCCCCGACCCGGCGACGGAAGGCCTCGACGCGCTGATCGCGTTCGACCTGGCCTTGCGCGACCGCCTCGCCGCCCTCGCCGAGCCCGGCGGCGCGGTCGACCTCGGTGCCGCCGAGCGACGGATCCTGCTCGACGCGCTGGGGCGGATGACCGAACGCGACGCCGGGCTGCGCCTGTCGCCCTGGGAACGCTGACCGGCCCGGATCGGGGCCGGTCGGCGCTGCTAGGGGTCGTTCCGAGGGGCAGGTCCGGGTCCGCCTGACGGCCTCGGACGCCCAGGCTCGGCGCGACGGCGCGCAACGGACTACCGTCTTTGGGTCTGCATCGTCTCAGGGGGACGCATTTGAAGTATTTCGCGCCGTCGACAGTGGAAGAAGCAGCGGGGTTGTTGGCCCAGCCGAACACCAAGGTGTTCGCCGGGGCCACCGACGTGATCCCGCAGATCCGGGCCGGTCGGCCCGAACCCGATGCCTTGGTCGACCTCAAGAAGATCGACCGTCTGGTCTCCGTCCAACGCACCGATGCCACATGGGTCATCGGTGCGGCCACGCCCACCACGCGACTGACCGGCAACGCCGAGCTCGTCGCCGAGTTCCCCGGTCTGGTCGAGGCTGCCGGGTTGATCGGCTCCGATCAGGTCCAGAGCCGTTCGAGCCTGGGCGGCAACCTCTGCAACGCCTCGCCGGCGGCCGACTCGGTGCCGGCCATGGTGATCAACAGTGCTCGTGCCGTGATCGCCACCGCCAACGGTGGCACCCGCACGGTGGCGGTCGAGGACGTGCCGGTCGGCCCCGGTCGGACCACCCTCGCCCCGGGCGAGTTCGTGGTCGAGATCGAGATCGACCGTCCCCCGGCCCGCACCGGTGACGCGTACCTACGCCTGACCCCCCGGACCGAGATGGACATCGCCGTTGTCGGTGCCGGTGTCCGGGTCACCCTCGACGAGTCGGGCACCGTGACCGACGCCCGCGTGGCGCTCGGCGCCGTGGCCCCGACCGTGGTCCGGGTGACGGCGGCTGAAGCTGCGCTGATCGGTAGCAAGCTCGACGACGTCGCTCTTGCGGCGGCCGCCGCTGCCGCCAGCGCCGCCTGCAACCCCATCGACGACAAGCGGGGCACCATCGCCTACCGCACCCACGTCGCCGGTGTCCTCACCCGCCGTGCGGCGGTCATCGCCGGCCAGCGTGCCGCCGAGAAGAACGGAGCTTCCCGATGAGTCGGATCCAAGTCAGCTGCACCGTCAACGGTGACTCGGTCGACTTCCTCTGCGATGCCGACGGGTCGTTGCTCAACGCCCTGCGTGACGAGCTCGGCCTCACCGGTATCAAGGAAGGCTGCGGCACCGGCGACTGCGGTGCCTGCTCGATCCTCATGGACGACGAGCTGAACTGCGCCTGCCTGATCTTCGCCCCGGAAGCCACCGGGACGACCATCACCACCGTCGAAGGCCTTGCCGACGGTGATCACCTGACCCCGCTACAGGAGTGCTTCCTCGAGGGTGCCGCCCTCCAGTGCGGCATCTGCACCCCCGGGTTCCTGGTGGCCGCCACCGCTCTGCTCCAGCACAACCCGAACCCCACCGAGACCGAAATCCGTTACGCGCTGGCAGGGAACCTCTGCCGGTGCACCGGCTACGACAAGATCGTGCGTGCTGTCCGTGAGGCCGCCGCGCAGATGAGGGAGGCGTCAGCATGACCATCGCAGAAGATCCGGCAACCACCTCACCGGGCTACAAGTGGGTCGGCACCCGGATGATCCGGCCCGACGGCTTCGAGAAGGTCACCGGGCGTGCGCGTTTCGGTGCCGACATCAAGCTCAACGGCATGCTCTACGGCCACGTGCTGCGCTCGCCGCACGCCCACGCCACGATCGTGTCGATCGACACCAGCGAGGCCGAGAAGATGGCGGGCGTGCGCGCCGTCATCACCGGTGCGGACTTCCCCGATCCCTCCGGCCCCGCCGGCGATCAGGACCTGCAGCGCAACGTCATCGCCCGTGAGAAGGCCCTCTACGAAGGCCACACGATCGCTGCCGTCGCGGCGCAGACCCGTGCCCAGGCCAAGGCCGCGGCCGAGGCCATCAAGGTCGTCTACGAGGTGCTCCCGCACGTGATGAGCGTCGACGAGGCCATGGCCCCTGGTGCACCACTGCTGCACCCGAAGCTGATGACCAAGGGCGTCGATCCGGCCCCCACCGAGCCGTCGAACGTGGCGAGCCGTGCGGTATACCAGGGTGGCGACCTCGACCTCGGTTTCGCCGAGTCCGATGTGGTTGTCGAGGGCACCTTCACCACCAAGCCGGTGCACCAGGGCTACATCGAACCCCACGCCGCGGTGGCCGACACCACCCCCAACGGCCGTACCACCCTGTGGTGCTCGTCGCAGGGCCACTTCACCATGCGGTCGCTGTCGGCCAAGGTGCTGGGCTGGGAGCCCTCGAAGCTGAAGGTCATCCCTGCCGAGATCGGCGGCGGCTTCGGCGGCAAGACCACCATCTACCTCGAGCCCCTCGCCGTGCGCCTGTCGCAGAAGGCGGGCCGGCCGGTGAAGCTGGTCATGAGCCGTGACGAGGTGTTCCGGGCCACCGGTCCGGCGTCGGGCACCAAGATCGTCGGCAAGCTGGGCTTCAAGAACGACGGCACCATGGTCGCCGGCGAGCTGTGGATGGCCTACGAGGCTGGTGCCTTCGCCGGTTCGCCGGCCGGTGCCGGCTCCATGACCGCCCTGGCTCCCTACACCGTGCCGAACTTCCTCATCGAGGGCTTCGACGTGGTGGTCAACAAGCCGAAGGTCGCGGCCTACCGTGCTCCCGGCGCACCGATGTCGTCGTTCGCAGTCGAGAGCCTCATCGATGAGGCGGCCAAGAAGCTCGGCATCGATCCCATCGACATCCGCCTCAAGAACGCCGTGACCGAGGGTTGCACCGCCACCTACGGTCCGAAGTTCCCGCGGATCGGCTTCGTGGAGACCCTCGAGGCCATCAAGAACCATCCGAACTACCAGATCCCGCTCGGCCCCAACCAGGGTCGCGGCGTGGCGTCTGGCTTCTGGTTCAACGCCGGTCTCAACTCCAGCGCCACGGTGCACGTGAACGAGGACGGCAACGTCATCGTGGTCACCGGTTCGCCCGACATCGGCGGCAGCCGCGCCTCGATGGCGCTGATGGCGGCCGAGGAGTTCGGTATCGACGCCGCTCGGATCCAGCCGGTCGTCGGCGACACCGAGTCGGTCGGCTACAACGACCAGACCGGTGGCAGCCGTACCACCCTGGCCACCGGCGCCGCAGTGATCGAAGCCTGTCGCAAGGTGATCGCCGACCTGCGTGGCCGTGCGGCCAAGCAGTGGGACGTGGCGCTCGAAAAGGTCGAGTGGGTCGACGGCCAGGCCCAGCACGTCGAGGGCACCCAGCCCCCGCTGTCGCTGGCCGATCTGGCGAGGGGCTGGAACCGTACCGGTGGTCCGCTGACCGCCAGCGCGGCGCTCAACGCCCGTGGGGTCGGTTCGGCGTTCTCGACGCAGGTCGTCGACCTCGAGATCGACCCCGACACCGGCCATGTGACGGTGCTGCGCTACCTCACCGCCCAGGACGCCGGCCGGGCCATCCACCCCAGCTACGTCGAGGGCCAGCTGCAGGGCGGCGTCGTGCAAGGCATCGGCTGGGCGCTGAACGAGGAGTACATCTTCGACCGCAACGGCAAGATGGAGAACCCCGGTTTCCTCGACTACCGCATCCCGGTGGCGTCGGACATGCCGATGATCGACACGATCGTCGTCGAGGTCCCCAACCCCGGTCACCCCTACGGGGTGCGTGGGGTGGGCGAGGTCGGCATCGTGCCGCCGCTGGCTGCCGTGGCCAACGCCGTGGACGACGCCGTCAGCCGTCGTATCCGCGACCTGCCGCTGTCGCCGGTTCGGATCCTCGACGCCATCCTCAACAAGGACAGCTGATGGCCCACGTCCACTTCTCGGCGGGGCTGCGCAGCGGCTTCACCGGTGGTGTGGCAGAGCTGGTCGTCGAGGCAGCGACCGTGGGCGCCTTGATCAGGGCATTGGACGAGCGGTTCCCGGGCATCGGCGAGAAGCTGAGCTCGGGGACCTCCGTCGCCATCGACGGTGAGATCATCCCCGACGCGGAGTTCGAATCGCTCTCGGCCACGGCCGAGGTGCATTTCCTCGAAACCATCGGCGGAGGCTGACCTCACGCAGAGCGGAACCTCTCACGGCGGCGGGCCGACCTCAGGGTCCTCCCGCCGCCGTGGCGCGTCCGGAACGCCCGACCCGTGCGAAGCGCACAGGATCGCCGCTTTTCGACTAGGAAGTGAGTACCGATCTGGTACGACATCCCCGATCCCACGAAACCGGAGTGCACCCATGCGTGAAGCCGTCATCGTCTCCTACGCCCGAACCGGGTTGGCCAAGTCCGCCCGTGGCGGGTTCAACATGACCCCCGCCATGAGCATCGCGGCTCATGCCATCAAGCATGCCGTGGCGAAGTCCGGCGTCGAGCCAGAGGCTGTCGAGGACCTCTACCTCGGCAACGGTGCCCACGGCTCGGGCAACCTCGGTCGACTCGCCGGCCTGCTCGCCGGCCTGCCCATCACCACCGGTGGCTCGACCATCCAGCGCCACTGCTCGTCGGGCCTCAACGCCATCGCCCTCGCCGCCAACTACATCAAGCAGGACGGCGCCGATGTCGTCGTCGCCGGCGGTGTCGAGTCGATCTCCATGCCCAACCCCGGCATGGGTGGCTCGGCCAACATGGACCCGGCGCTGTCCGACATGTACCCGGCGATCTACATGGCCATGATCGAGACCGCCGACATCGTGGCGCAGCGCTACAACGTGGCGCGGGATTACCAGGACGAGTACTCCTTCCAGTCCCAGCAGCGCATGGCTCGTGCCCAGGCCAACGGCCTGTTCGAGGACGAGATCGTTCCCATGGCCACCAAGATGAAGGTCGTCAACCGCGAGACCAAGGAAGAGACAATGGTCGACGCCATCGTCGATCGCGACGACTGCAACCGTCCCGAGACCACGCTGGACGGTCTGGCCAAGCTCCAGCCGGTCCGCGGCGAGGGCAACTTCATCACCGCCGGCAATGCCAGCCAGCTCTCCGACGGTGCTGCTGCGGTGGTCATGATGTCAGCGGAGGAAGCGGCCCGCCGCAACCTCGAGCCGATGGGGGCCTTCAAGGGTTGGGCCGTGGCGGGCTGCGAGCCCGACGAGATGGGCATCGGGCCCGTCTACGCGGTGCCGAAGCTGCTGGGGCGCCACGGCCTCACCGTCGACGACATCGACATCTGGGAGCTCAATGAGGCCTTCGCCAGCCAGTGCCTCTACAGCCGTGACACCCTCGGCATCGATCCCGAGAAGTACAACGTCAACGGCGGCTCGATCGCCATCGGGCACCCCTTCGGTATGACCGGCACCCGCTGCGCCGGGCACATCCTGCAGGAAGGCAAGCGCCGCGGTGCCAAGTGGGGCGTCGTCACCATGTGCATCGGTGGCGGCCAGGGCGCGGCCGGCCTGATCGAGATCTACTGAGCCGACCGCTCACCTCGGTTCCTGAACCGTTCTGCGGTGGCCGCACCCGACCGGGTGCGGCCATCGTCGCGTCCGTCGAACCTGGCATCGTCGTCGGGTCGTTGGGGTGACCGCCCACCTGGTGCGCCACGCCACGCGACCCGTGCTGGTACACCGCACCACGTCCGGGCGAGCTGCTCGATGCCATCGTCGCCTTCGTGCTGGCGTTCAACATCAACGTCGGGATGGTCCAGGTCGGGATGGTCCAGGAGGTGCGGGCCAAGCGGACGCTCGACCGGCTGCAGGTGCTCACGGCTCCCACGGTGCGGGTGCGTCGGGCCGGCATCGAGCAGGACGTCGCACCCGCCGAGGTCGTAGTCGACGACGTGGTGCTGCTGGCCGCCGGCGACCAGATGCCGGTGGACGCGCGGGTGGGTGCGGAGGCGTCGGTGCACCGGCTGGTGGCCCAGGCCCGGCAGTTCGTGCTCACCCGGTCGGAACTCCGCGTGGGTATCGATCGGATCCTCCAGGCCATCAGCTGGATGCTGCCCCCCGTCGCTGCACTGCTGCTGTGGAGCCAGCTCCGGGCCGACCGTGGCGTCGCCGACGGCCTGGTGAGCGCCGTGGCCGGCGTCGTGGGTCTGGTCCCGCAGGGCCTGGTGCTGCTGGTGAGCCTGGCCATGGCCGTCGCCATCGGGCGGCTGGCACGCGACCGCGTGGTGGTGCACGAGCTTGCCGCGGTGGAAGGGCTGGCCCGCGTCGACGTTCTGTGCGTGGACAAGACCGGCACCCTGACCACCGGCGAGCTGGAGGTGGACTCGGTCGAGGTCCTCGCCGCCCCGCCGGCATCGGAGGTGGCGCAGTTGGTGCTGCTCGACGGCCGCTTCGACCATTTTCCGCGAGTCGTCGCCGAGGGCCGCCGGGTCATCGCCAACATGGAACGGGTCTCGGCGCTGTTCCTGACCAAGACGGTGTGTGCCACCGTGTTCGCCGTGGCAGTGGGGTTTTCCGGGGCGGTGTTCCCGTTCCTGCCACGCCATCTCAGCCTGGTCTCGGAGCTGACCGTGGGCATCCCCGCCTTCGTGCTGAGCTTCCGGTCCATCGAACGCCCGGTGGAGCAGGGATTTGTCGGCCGGGTCCTCAGCTTCGCGGTGCCCGCCGGGCTGGGCGCCGCATCGGTGACCCTGCTGACGTACTGGCTGAGTGGCCCGGCGTGGTTCGGCAGCGGCCTCGGTCCGGCTCGCAGCGCCTCGACCTTCGCCCTGGGGGTGATGTCGCTGTGGATCCTCTTCCGCCTGGTGCGGCCGCTCGACCGTTTCGAGGCGGTGTTGATCGGGCTGTTGCTGACGGTCCTGGTCGTCGGGGGCGGCATCGTGGTGCTGCAGATCGTGTTCGGCCTCGGCGACCGGCTGGTGCGCCGCCACCGGTCCCGCTGACGCCCGACGCCCGACGCCGACGCGGCTGACGCCAGGGGCGCAACCGTGGCGAGGCCACGGCCGCGCCCGACCGGTGTCAGCGGGTCCGCGCTGCGACGTTCGGGAACTGGCCGGTCGTGGCAGTCACCCCGCCGTCCACGGGCAGGGCCACGCCGGTGATGAACGACGCGTCGGGTGACAGCAGGAACGACACCGCCGCCGCCAGTTCCGAGGACTCACCCCAGCGGGCCATGGGGACGATGTTGCGCATGGTCTCGTCGACATCGCTGCGGTTGCGCATCGGCTCGGTCATCCCGGTCTTGGTCGGGCCGGGGCACACCGCGTTGACCCGGATGCCCTCGTGGGCGACGTCGAGGGCGACGGCCTTGGCCAGGTTGATCACCGCCGCCTTGGACGCGTTGTACGTCCACAGACCGGGATCGGCACCGATGCCCGAGGTCGACCCGGTGACCACGATCGCCCCGCCGGAAACCTTGCGCAGTGCCGGCAACGCAGCTCGCATCCCCAGCGCCACCGCCCGCACGTTGACGTCCATCACCTTGTCGAACATCGACATGGGGGCCCGGTCGATGGCGCCGAAGCCGGCGATGCCGGCGTTGAGGAATACCCCGTGCAACGCCCCGAAGTGCACCTCGGCTGCGCTGACCATGGCCTCGTTGGTGGCCTCGGCGGTCACGTCCCCGGCGACGGCGACCACGCCGTCGACCGTGTCGGTCCAGCGCAGGCAGTCCTCCGTGAGATCGACCGCGACGACCATGGCCCCATCTGCGACCAACCGTTCGACCGTGGCCCGGCCGATGCCCGACGCGGCGCCGGTGACGGCGTACACCCTGCCCTTGTTGCTGCTCATGGCCCCGACCGTAGCGGCTCCGAGTGGAGGGACGACTGCGCCGGGCGGGCTGGTCACGCCCGCCCGGCGGACACCCGGTTCACAGCAGGCCCTTGCGGCTCCGGCTCCAGGGGATGTCGCGGTCGACGCGGGGCTCGGCGGGTAGGCCGAGCACGCGCTCACCGAGGATGTTCCGTTGGATCTCGTCGGTCCCGCCGCGGATCGACATCGACGGCGAGGTCAGATACGTCATGCTGTGCTCGTTCTCGGTCAGCATGCCGTCGGGGCCGAGCGAGTCGAGGGCGATGGTCGCCCGGTCTCGGTACTGGCGGGTGGCCCGCAGCTTGGCGCCCGAACCGGCGGGCCCGGGCTGGCGGGAGGCTGCGGCACGGCTGTTGGTCCACGAGGCTGCCTGGTCGAAGGCGTAGGCGTTCATGGCCCGCTGCCGCCAGGTCGGGTCGTCGAAGGGACCGTCGGGCAGCAGGGCGGCCAGCCAGCTCGGTGCCGTCGGGGCGCCGCCCCGTTGCTTCTTGGCTCCGCCTCCGCCGCCTCCGCCGCCTCCGGCGGAAGCCCGCTCGTGGGCGAGGACGGTCACGGCCACGTTCCAGCCGGTACCGAGTTCACCGATCCGCCAGCTGTCGGGGATCCGGGCCCCGGATACAAAGACCTCGGAGAAGTGCTTGTCCCCGTTCATCTGCACCAGCGGGCGGACCTCGACGGCAGGGTCGTCCATCCGGATCGCGAACATCGTCAGGCCGTTGTGCTTGGGCACCTCGGTGTCGGTCCGGGCCAGGACCAGACCCCAGGTGGCCCACATGCCCCGGCTGGTCCACACCTTCTGGCCGTCGAGGGTCCATTCGTCGCCGTCGCGTTCCGCCTTCATGGCGACATTGGCGAGGTCGGAACCGGCCTCCGGTTCGGAGAACATCTGGCACCAGATCTCCGAGCCGTTGGCGATCGACGGCATCCACTGCTGCTGCTGCTCCTCGGTGCCGTGGGCCAGCAGGGTGGGGCCGACCATGGCCAGACCGACCGCGTAGACGTAGAGGTCGGGAACGGCGAACTCGCGCTGGATGCGCTTGACGGCCCGGCCTTCCTCGCCCGATGCGCCCCGCCCGCCGAGCTCGGTGGGCCAGGACGGGACGGCCCAGCCGCCCGATTCCGCACCCTCGAGGTAGCGCCGCCCCGACTCGAGATCGTCGCTGCCCACGCCCATCGTGGCGGCCCGTACGCCCGGCTTGCGGCGCTCGAGGAACGCCTCCATACCGGACCGAATGTCGTCGTCGCTCAACACGGCAGCACGCTAGCGGACCCCGTGCTGCCGGGGCGGCTCGACGCGCGGGCCGCAGCCGTTCGGGCTACCGTGCGCGCATGCTGTCGAGGTTTCGCGTGGTGGACATGACCGACGAGCGGGGCCAGTTGGCCGGCTACCTGCTCGCCGCACTCGGTGCGGAGGTGATCGCGGTCGAATCCCCGGGGGGCAGCGGCAGCCGGCGGCGGGCCCCGTTCGATCGTGACGGGTCGTCGCTCGCTCATGCGGCGGCGAACCGGGGCAAGCGTTCGGTCGTCCTCGATCCGGGCGACGACGCCGACCGGGCGGTGCTCGACCGGCTCCTCGCCGGGGCCGACGTGGTGCTGCTGAGCGGCTCACCCAGGGAGCTGGCCGCATCGGGCGTGTCCCCCGGCGCGCTCGCCGCCGACCATCCGCAGCTGGTGGTGGTGGCGATCAGCCCGTTCGGCCAGCACGGGCCCAAGGCCGACTGGGCGGCGACCGATCTCACCGTGTGGGCTGCCGGCGGTCCGCTGGCCCTGTCCGGTGCCCCCGACCGGGCGCCGGTCCGGGTGAGCGTGGCCCAGTCCTTCGGCCACGCTTCGGCCACGGCGGCGAGCGGGGCGGTGCTGGCCCTGCTGGAACGGGAGCAGTCCGGCCTGGGTCAGGTGCTCGACGTCTCCGCCCAGTTGTCGGCGATGCCGTTCACCCAGTCGGCGGCGCTCAGCGCTGCCGTCGGAGCCGAGCTGTTGTCGAGGTCGGGAGGGGGCATCAAGAGCGGCGACGTGTTCCTCCGCTTCGTGTACCCCGCCAAGGACGGCCATGTGTCGATCACGCTGGTGTTCGGTGCGGCGGTCGGCCCGTCCACCGCACGGCTCATGCGCTACCTCGGCGAGCAGGGGTGGCTGGAGCCGGCTGAGGTCGACCGGGACTGGATCGGCTACCACATGGCCCTGGCGGAGGGACGGGAGCCGCTCGCCGGGTTCGAGGCGCTGAAGGAACGCTTGGCGTCCTTCACCGCCAGCCGTACCAAGGGCGAACTGTTCGCCCTGGCCCGTGAGCAGCGCTTCCTCATCGCCCCGGTGGCCACCACGGCCGATGTGCTGGGCTCCGAGCAGTTCGCCGCGCGTGGTTTCTGGCAGGAGATCGACGGTATCCGCTTCCCCGGACCGTGGGCTCGGACCGCGCAACCGTGGCCGATCCTCGCTGCCGCCCCGGCCGTTGGCGCCGACGCTGCTGCGGTCGTCGCCGAGCCCGTTCGTTCACCGTCGGTGCGACCATTGGCCGACGCGGCCGACGCGGCCGACGCGTCCGACGTGACCATCGCGGCCGACGTGACCATCGCGGCCGACGTGACCATCGCGGCCGACGTGACCATCGCGGCCGACGTGACCATCGCGGCCGACGTGACCATCGCGGCCGACGCGACCATCGCGGCCGGCAAGGGTCGAAGCTCCCGGCGTCCCCTCGAGGGCCTCAAGGTGCTGGACTTCATGTGGGCGGTGGCGGGTCCGACGTTGTCACGTGCCCTGGCCGACGCCGGGGCGACGGTCATCCGCGTCGAGTCGTCGTCGCGGGTCGATCCGGCCCGGGCCTTTCTGCCGTTCATCGACAACCGGTTCGGCGTGGAGAACTCGGCGTTGTTCCACAACCTCGGTGCGGGCAAGCAGAGTTTCACCCTCGACCTGAACCGGCCCGATGGCCGTGAGGTGGCCCTCGACCTGGTGCGCTGGGCCGATGTCGTGTGCGAGGCCTACTCGCCCAAGGCGATGCGCAGCTTCGGCCTGGACTACGAGCAGCTCCGCGCCGTGAACCCGTCGGTGGTGATGCTGTCGTCGTGCCTGTTCGGCCAACAGGGGCCGCTGGCGTCTTTCGCTGGCTACGGCAACCTCGCCGGGGCCATGACCGGCTTCTACAACCTGACCGGCTGGCCCGACGGCGACCCCGAGGGTCCCTTCGGGGCGTTCACCGACTACGCCGCCCCGTCGGTGGCGCTCACCACGTTGCTCGCAGCGGTCGACCACCAGCGCCGTACGGGCGAGGGCCAGTACCTCGACTTCTCCCAGGCCGAAGCGTCGCTGCACTTCCTGGCCTCTGCGCTGCTCGAGTACGAGTACCACGGCGACATCGCCGCGCGTCGCGGCAACGCCGATCTCGAGCTGTGCCCCCACGGGGTGTTCCCCGCGGCCGGTGAGGACCAGTGGGTGGCGGTCGTGGCCCAGGATGATGTCGCGTGGGCCGCACTGGCCGGTCTGGTGGGCCGTCCCGATCTCGCCGGCCTCGATGCGGGCGAACGTCTGGCCCGGCACGAGGAACTCGAGGGCGTGGTGCGCGCGTGGACGTCGGTCCGTTCGCCGGTCGAGGCCGAGGCGGCGTGCCAGGCCATCGGGGTGGCCGCTCACAGCGTGCAGAACGCCGTCGAGCTGCTGGTGGACCCCCAGCTGGTCCACCAGGGCCACTGGCGTCGGGTGCCGCACCCCGTGCACGGCGAGACCGTGGTGGAGGGACCCCGGGTGGAGCTGTCTCGCACCCCGGTCGGTCCGTCTGCGGCGGGCCCGCTGCTTGGGGGCCACGTACGCAGCGTGCTCGAGGACCTGCTCGGTTACGACCCCGCCCGGGTGGACGAGCTGGCGGCGTCCGGCCTGTTCGACTGAGCGTCGCGGGGACCTGCGACCTGCGGCGGTCCGACCCGGCCGCGTGGTGTCGGGTCGCACCCGACGGCCGCGGGCGCTACGGTCCGAGCGATCCCGGCGCGGTCCGATGCGCCGGTCAGGGGAGTGGAGGTTCCGGCAATGACCCTGCAGACGTGGCAGATCGGTGAGGCCAAGATCACCAAGGTGACGGAGATGGAGCAGCGATGGCCCGGCTCCGCCGTCATCCCGCAGGCGACGCCGGCGGTGCTGAAGGAGCATGACTGGGTCCTCGGGCCGTTCGCTGACCCGGAATCGGGCAAGATCCGCCTCTCCTTCCATGCCTTCTGCATCGAGGTCGGCGACGAGAAGATCGTGGTCGACACCTGTGCCGGTAACGACAAGGTCCGCCCGAACTTCGAGGCGCTCGGCGGGCTGCACACCGACTTCCTGGAGCGGATGACCGAGGCCGGCTTCGGCCCAGACGATGTGACCGCGGTGGTCTGCACCCACCTGCACGTCGACCACGTCGGGTGGAACACCAACCTGGTGAACGGGGTGTGGACCCCGACCTTCCCCAAGGCCCGCTACCTCTTCGGCGCCAAGGAATGGAATCACTGGCGGGTCGAACCCCAGGTCTACGGCGACGTGGTCGGCGACAGCATCAAGCCGTGCATCGACGCCGGCCTGGCCGAGCTGGTCGAGTCCGACCTGCGGCTCAACGACGCGGTGTGGCTGGAGCCGACCCCGGGTCACACCCCTGGCCATCACAGCGTGCGGATCTCCTCCGGCGGGCTCGACGCGGTGGTGACCGGCGACATGGTGCATCACCCGATCCAGTTCCACCACCCGGACTGGTCGAGTGAACCCGACGTCGACAAGCCCATTGCCATCGACACCCGCCGGGCGTTCGCCGAGCGGTACTGCGACGACCACACCATCGTGCTGGGAACCCACTTCGGCGGGCCGAGCTGCGGCCACCTGCGCCGTCTCGACGCCGGCGGCTGGTGGCTCGACTCGACCGGCTTCCCCGACATCAGCTGATCGAGTGGTCCGCCGGCGGCTGAACGGGCCCGGCCCGCCCAGCCGCCGCGGCGCGGCCGGTCCGTCAGTCGCCGCGGTCTTCGAGGCCGGGCATGCGCTTACGTGACCCGAATGGTGTGTCCTTGTCGAAGAAGGCCCCGCCGAGGCTGGCCAGGACATAGGTCGAGTGCCCGGCGGCGATGGCCCCCCGGAACCCCTGCGCGTCCTGCGCGTCGTTGACCTGCCGCTTGATCGACTGGGCGACGATCGGGTCGAGCCGGGCGATGCGTTCGGCCTTGGCCATGGCCGCCTCGGTCAGCTGTTCGCGGGGCACGACGTCGGATACGAAGCCCAACTCCTGGGCCCGGCGGGCGTCGAGGTCGCCGTACTCCCACAGCAGGTCCTTGGCCCGGCGGGCGCCGATGTCCCATGGGGTCGACTGGAACTGGAACAGGCCGGGCATGAACCGGGCGTCCTCGGACGCCACGATGAGATCCATCGCCGCGGCGATCATCCAACCGCCGTAGATGCAGCGGCCCTGCACCGCAGCCAGCGTCGGCTTGGGCAGATCGCGCCAGCGCATGGTGTTGTCGACGTTCCACTCCCAGGATCGCTGGTGCACCCCGATCACGCCGGGCGGGTACGGCCGGGCCTGGCGGTCGGCGAGTTCCTCCGGGGTGCCGATGTCGTGGCCCGACGACCAATGCTCGCCGCTGCCGAAGAGCACCACGACGCGCACGTCGTGGTCAGCCATGGCCTCGGTGAAGCCAGCATCGAGTTCCTCGAGGAGCACCCGCGATTGGGCGTTGCGGTACCTCGGGCGGTTCATGGTCAGCGCCGCCACCGCTCCGATCCGTTCGTAGAGCACGGTGGTCATGGGGTCGGTCCTCCGGTTCGCAGGGTCGATGAACGGGTCGGCCGGGGTCGGCCGGGGTCAGCCGGGTCAGCCGCCGACGATGACCCGGATGGGTGTGCCGTCGAGATAGGCCCGGATGTTCTCGGCGATGTGCCGGTAGAACACGTCGTAGACGTTCTCCGACACGTAGCCGACGTGCGGGGTGGCCAGCACGTTGTCGAGCGTACGAAAGGGATGGCCGGCCGGAAGCGGCTCGATCCCGAAGGCGTCGAGGCCGGCGCCGGCGATGGTGCCCGCGGCGCAGGCCCGGGCCAGGGCGTCCTCGTCGCAGATCGGGCCGCGACTGGTGTTGATGAGCCATGCGGTCGGCTTCATCATGGCCAGCTCGGTGGCGCCGACGAGATGATGGGTGCGCTCGGAGAGCACCAGGTGGATGCTGAGCACGTCGGAGCGCCGCAACAGCTCCTCCTTGCTCACCAGCTCGGCGCCGATTTCCGCGCAGCGCGGCGCGGTGAGGTTCTGGCTCCAGGCCACCAGGTTCATCCCGAAGGCCTTGCCCACGGCGGCCACCATGGCCCCGATGCGTCCCAACCCGGCCAGGCCCAACGTCGCGCCGTGCAAATCGGTGCCGATGGTGCTCATCCACCGGCCGGCCCGCACATTGGCAGCCTCGGTCGGCACGTGACGCAGCGCCGCGAGGATCAGGGCCCAGGTCAGCTCGGCGGTGCTCTGCACGCTGCCGCTGGTGCCGCACAGGATGATGCCCCGCTCGAGGCAGGCGTCCTCGTCGATGGCGGCGTTGCGCATCCCGGTGGTCACCAGCAGACGCAGGTTCGGCAGCCGGTCGAGCAGCTCGCGGTCGAACGCAGTGCGCTCGCGCATGGCGACGACGGCCTCGTAGGGCAGGAGGCGCTCGACCAGGGCCTCCCGGTCATCGAGGTGGTCGGCGAACGCGTCGAAGACGACCCGATCGTCGTCGGGGTTGCGGGCCAGGTAGTGGGTGGCCACGGACTGGTAGTCGTCGAGAAGGGCGACCCGCATCATCCGCCGACCACCTGCATGAACCGCTCGAGGGCGGCGATGTGCTCGCCGGCCGTGCCGAAGCCCGGGGCCTCCATGCCGGTCCAGGCGGCGGTGGTGCTCATGGCGTTGATGGTGACGTAGTCGATGCCTGCCTCGCGGGCGCTCTCGACCGAGCTGGCCCAGCGGGTTTCGCCGAGGCCGTACATCAGGGTGAACTCCAGCGGGAAATTCGCCGGATCGCGACCTTCTGCGGCGACGAGGGCCCGCAGCTCGGTGGCCTGTTCGACGGTCTTGCGGCCGGCGCTGGCGAAGGTGAAGCCGTCGCCCACCCGGGCAGCCCGGCGGAAGGCGACCTTGGTCGAACCGCCGAACCACAGCGGGATCGGCCGGCGCGGCCGGGGCAGGATGCCGGCCCGGTCGATGCGGTGGTGGCTGGTGGTCACGTCGAGGACCGGTTCGCTCCACAGCTGCCGCATCAGGCTGATCTGGTCGTCGAAGCGGGCACCACGACCCTCCCACGGGATGCCGAGGCCCTCGTACTCCACCGGGTTCCACCCGGTGCCGATGCCGAGCCGCAGTCGGCCGCCGGAGAGGATGTCGACCTCGGCGGCCTGCTTGGCGGCGAGGACGGTCTGCCGTTGCGGCAGGATGATGATGGCGGTCTCGAACTCGATGGTGGTGGTGACACCGGCGAGGAACCCGAACAGCACGAACGGCTCGTGGAACGCATCGCGTTCGGTGTACGGCCCCCACAGCTTCGGTTCGCGCCCGGCGTGCTCGGCCCCGAGCACATGGTCGTAGGCGACGATGTGGCTGTAGCCGAGGGATTCGGCCGCTTGGGCGATGTCGCGGATGGCGATGGGATCGTCGCCGATCTCGGTGGTGGGGAAGGTCGCTCCGAATTTCACCGGTGCATTCTTGCCGATCACCTGTGTGTTCGCTCGGTGCCGGCCGGTGGTGCGCCAGTGGCGCCGGACCTGTGGTCCTGGCAAGGGTCGCGAGGTCGCGGAGGAGCACTAGGGTCTCGCCATGTCGATCAAGGTCAGCCAGCTTCCGGGCGCTCCGTTCGGTGCGACCGTCGAGGGGCTCGAACCGGCGGAGACGCCGACCGAGGAGATCGTCGCCGAGGTGCGCGCCGAATTGGCCGAGCACGTGCTGCTGGTCGTGCGTGGTCATCGGCCGCCCACGAATGCCGAGCTGGTCCGCTTCGCCGGCGGGTTCGGACCGCTGTTCGACGGCGGCGAGCTGTTCGGCATCACCTCGCCGACCAAGGAGATCTTGCGGCTCACCAGCGAACGCAACGAGCTCGGGGTGGAGACCGGACCGTCGGCGGTGACGCCGTTGCCGTGGCACACCGATTATTCGTACCTGCCGTGCGCGGCCCGGGAGACCTTCCTGGAGGCGGTGCAGCTGCCCGCCGACGGCGGGGGGTCGACGTGGTTCGCCGACGTGTACGACGCCTGGGAGTCGCTGGCGCAGACCATCCACGACCGTCTCGACGGCCTGGTGGGCATCCACTCGATCAAGGGCAGCGGGCGGCATCTCAGCCGTGACGAGCGACGGGCTGCGAGAGCGGGACGCGACTACAAGAACCCGGATTTCTCCTACCCCGGCGGGCGGGTGCCGGTCCGTCACCCGCTGGCCCATCGCCATCCCGACACCGGGCGGATTGCGCTGTACGTGAACTCGCTGGTGGCTGAGATCGAGGGATGGGACCCCGACGACGCCGACGGCCTGCTCGAGGACCTGATGGTGCACGCCACCGACGAGGGCCGGGTCTACGGGCACGCCTGGGAGGTCGGCGACCTGGTGATCTTCGACGACATCGGCACGATCCACCGGCGGGATCCGTCCGATCCCGAGCAGATCCGCACCATGCGCCAGCTGTCCACGATGCTGGCCGACGACGGTCTTTCGACGACCGGCCCGGTCACCGCGTAGAGCGGCAGAGAGGCCGGACCCGACGGAACGAGCCGGCTCCATGGGCTCATCGTCGGTCGCTCGGTGGATGCCGACGGGTGGTCCGGGCCGGCGCAACCGTCCGGTTGTCGGTCCTCTATGCCCCGGCCCATACCGGGGGGCGACGTGATGCCCAGGGACGGGCCCGTTCGAGCTGCCCGGCGACCCGGAACAGCACGTCCTCGCGCCACTGGTCCGCGACCAGCTGCACTCCGATGGGCAGTCCCTCGTCGCTCCAGTGCAGGGGCACCGACATGGCCGGTTGACCGGAGGCGTTGAACGGCGAGGTGAAGGCGATGCTCGGATGGGCCATGGCCATACCGGCGAGTGGGTCCGATGGGGTCGCCACCATCACGCCGAGCGGGATGGGCGGCGTGGCCATGGTCGGCGTTGCCAGTAGGTCGACGTTGCCCCACCACGCGCACAGCCGCCGTCGCCAGCGGTCGATCCACGCCACCGACTCGAAGTAGCGGCCGGCGGGCCGGGCCTTGGCCCGCTGCACCACCGCCCAGTCCACCGGTTCGATGTCGGCCTCGGTCAGCGGCCGGCCGATGATCCGTTCCCAGTCGTCGAAGTCCGCCGCCTGGTGTGCCGACACCACGACCCCGAAGTGACGGCGCAGTTCGGCCGCCTCGTCGAGCGCCGCAGGGTGGGCGTACTCGACGTGATGACCGAGCGAGGCCAGCAGGTCGGCGCTGTCCTGAACGGCCCGTACACAGTCCGGGTGCACGTCGCAGAGACCACCCGGGGCGTCGAGCAGGACGCCCACCCGCAGCCGGCCCGGTTCGGCCTGCACTTCGGTCAGGTACGGGCGTCGCGGCGTCGGGGCACCGCTGGCTTCGCCGATGCCGGTGCCGTGGACCGCGTCGAGCGCAGCGGCACTGTCGCGCACGGTGCGGGACAGCACGCCTTCGGCGGCGTACCCGCCCCACAGCTCGCCGTGGTCCGGCCCGGTCGGGACCCGCCCGTGCGCCGGCTTCAGGCCGAACAGCCCGCACGCCGACGCAGGCGTGCGGATCGAACCGCCGCCATCACCACCGGCGGCCATGGGGACCATGCCCGATGCCACCGCTGCGGCGGAGCCGCCACTGGACCCGCTCGGGGCGCGGGTCAGGTCCCATGGGTTGTGGGTCGCGCCGAAGGCCAGCGGCTCGGTGGTGGGGACCGAACCCCATTCCGGGGTGTTGGTCTTGCCCAGGGTGATCAGGCCGCTCGCCCGGAACCGGGCGGCGAGCTCGGTGTCGTGGTCCGGCCGGTAGTCGAGATCCTTCAGCACCGCCATGCCGGCGCAGAAGCGGTCGCCGGCGGTGTGGGCCATCAGATCCTTCATCAGGAACGGCACGCCGGCGAAGGGCCCGCCGGCCCCGCCGCCGGACGCCAGAGCCCGTGCCGCCTGCCGGGCACCTTCGTAGAGCGGGGTGATGACCGCGTTGAGATGCGGGTTCACCCGCTCGATGCGCTCGATGGCCGATTCCACCAACTCCCTCGCCCCGGCGCACCAGGTCGGCCTGGGCCAGTGCATCGACGCCGGCGAGGTCGTCGCTCAGGAGACCGCCCACTGCAACAGGGTGTGTACCGGGTCGTCGTCGAGGTGGTGTTCGAACACGGCGTGGACCGCAGCGCCGATCACCAGCGGCTGGTGCGGGTCACCCACCAGGTTGCCGACGATGCGGACGCCGTCGGCATGGGGGAGTTCGACCAGGACGACGACGTACGGTCCCTGCTCGGCGAGGGCGGGATGCACCGGGTGCCAGATGCGCTCGTGGCTGTAGATGATGCCCTCGGCTGCGGTTTCCTCGTAACGCAGGTCGAAGGAATGGCAGCGGTGGCAGACCCATTCGGGTCCCCACTGCCAACGGTTGCAGCCGTTGCAGCGCTGCAGGAGGAGTTTCTCCTGCTGCAGGCCTTCCCAGAACGCGGTGTCGAGCCCATCGCGGGACGGCGCGGGCTTGGCCAGCCCGGGTCGGAGATAGGGGGTCATGCTCACAGCGTTGCCTCGCTCCCGAAGATGCAGGAGCTGACGGGGGTGACCATCGGGCCTGACCCGACCATGGCCACCTCGGCGTTGGGCACCTGGCAGGTGGATTCTCCCCAGATCTGACGGACAGCCTCGATGTTGAGGCCCAGGCCGTGCATGTAGCACTCGGCCAGGTTGCCGCCGCTGGTGTTGAGCGGCAGTGTGCCGCTCGGGGCCGAGAGGTTCTCCAACGTGAGGAAGTCGTTGACCTCTTCGGCGCTGCAGAAGCCGTGCTCGACGATGCTCATCATGACGCCACCGGTGAAGTTCTCGTAGCTCTGCAACACGTCGACGTCGCTCGGGCCCAACTGGGCCATGCGGTACAGGCGGGGGGCGACCGTGGTGAAGCCCGAGGAGGCGTACTCCGGGGTGTTGTGCACCGGGGCACCGGCGCGGTGCTGCGAACCGGAGACCGCGGCGAGCACGTAACAGGGGTTGTGGTCGAAGTCCTTGGCCCGTTCGGCCGACACCAGCACCATGGCGGCGGCGCCGTCGTTCTCCTGGCAGCAGTCGAACAGGTGGAACGGCTCCACGATCCAACGGGACGCGTCGTAGGCCGCCTCGTCGAGTGGCCGGCCGTGCATCACTGCTCTGGGGTTCTGCTGGGCATGGGCGTAGGACGCCAGCGAGATGGCCCGCAACGCCTCTTGCTTGACGCCGTGGTCGTGCATGAAACGGTTGACCTTCATGGCGAAGCTGTGCGCCGCGGACATCAGCCCGTAGGGCAGGGTGTGGGCCGCGGTGCCGGACACCATGCGGCTGCGCGGGCCCTGCCCGAACCGGCCGAACTGGCCCTGGGCGAGGGCCCGGAACACCACCACGCACTCGGCCTGGCCGGTGGCGATGGCCGCCGCGGCGTTGGCCACCGCGCCGGATCCGCCGCCCCCGCCTCCGCCCCACTGCATGGAGGCGAAGCTGAGCTGCTTGCAGCCCAGCGCCGCGGACAGCCGGGAGGCATCGGAGCGGTCATTGCTGTAGGACGAGAAGCCGTCGACGTCGGCGGGGTCGATCCCGGCATTGGCGCAGGCGCCGAGCACGGCCGCGATGGCCAGCTTGAACTCGGGGTCGGGGGAGCGGCCCCACTTGTAGTACTCGGTCTCGGCGACGCCGACCACGGCGGCCTTGCCCCGAAGCGTGCGATCCGTTGTCATGCGCTCCCCCTGATCGAGCCCGCCATGCGAGCCTCCCGACGGACGGTACACCGGCACAGGGTGCGCAGCACGCAGCCCGGCCCGTGGTGGCCGACGGGTACGATCGGCAGGCACGGCAACTGGGCCCGTCGCGGCATCACCCGGGCGCCCCGGTCCAGTCCGATCCACCGACCCGAAACACCGACCCGAAACACCGACCCGAAACACTCCAAGGGGATTGCCATGTCCAAGCGTGTCCTGCTCACCGGTGCCTCGACCGGTATCGGCTTCGCCACCCTGCAGATGCTCGTCGCCGACGGCCACGAGGTGACCTCGCTCGACGTCAAGGAGGCACCGGCCGGCGCGGCCGTGCACCACCACTGCGACCTGTCCGACCCGGCGTCAATCGACGCCGTGGTGGCCGAACTGCAGGGCCCCTACGACGCGGTGCTGAACGTGGCCGGCGTCGCCGGCTCGATGGGGGCCGAGCTGGTGCTGCGGGTCAACGTGTACGGCCTACGTCACCTGACCGAGTCGCTGCTCGCCGCCGGCAAGATCAGCGCGCCGGGCGGGTCGATCGTGAACATCGCGTCGCTCGCCGGGATGGCCTGGGACCGCCATCTCGACCGCATCAACGCGCTCGAGGACGCGGAGGACTTCGCCGCCGGGATCGAGGTGGCCAAGGCCTACGACAAGGGCGGCCCCGCCGCCTACGTCCTGTCCAAGGAGTGGGTGGTGGCCTACACCAAGCGCCTGGCCGGTCGGGTGGTGACCCAGGGAATCCGGGTGAACAGCGTGAGCCCCGGCCCGGTGATCACCCCGCTGTTCCCGTACTTCGAGAACGACGCCGGCAAGGAGCAGATGGCCTGGATGAACGAGCAGGTGGGTCGGGCCGCCCAGCCCGAGGACGAGGCCGAGGTCGTCTGCTGGCTGGCGGTGGGCCGTAGCGGATGGGTGAACGGTGTCGACCTGCCCGTCGACGGCGGCCTGCAGGCGGGGATGGCGGTCGGGTGGGCCGACACCAAGGCCTCGCCCGCTTCGAGGGCCCGCCGGGGCGCCTGAGCGGTATCGTGACGCCCCGACGCCAGGCCATCGGGCCCGGCGCGGGGCTGCTCAGCAGGGGGAACCATGAAGTTCGGGTATCTGGCGTTGAACTCTGCGGACGGCATCCGGCCCGATCGCCTCGCCCGAGAGCTCGAGGACCGCGGCTTCGACTCGGTGTGGATGCCCGAGCACAGCCACATCCCGACCAGCCGCGACTCGGCCTATCCGGGTGGCGGTGAACTGCCCGACGGGTACTGGCACATGATGGATCCGTTCGTGTCGCTGCAGGCGGCGGCGTCGGCCACCTCGACGCTCCTGCTGGCCACCGGGGTGTGCCTGCTGCTCGAGCACGACCTGCTCGACCTGGCGTGCACGGTCGCCACGCTCGACGTGCTCTCCGGTGGTCGGGTGCTGCTCGGGGTCGGCGTCGGCTGGAACGAAGAGGAGCTGGTCAACACCCGGCCCGACGTACCGTTCAAGCAGCGCTACTCGGCCATGCGTGAACGGGTCGCCGCCCTGCGGGCCTGCTGGACCGAGGAGGCCCCGTCCTTCGAAGGCCGTTACGAGCGGTTCTCCGAGTCGTGGGTGTATCCCAAGCCGCTGCAGCAGCCGGTGCCGATCGCCCTGGGCAACGCCGGTCGGGTCGGCATCAAGCATGCCGCTGAGTATGCCGACCACTGGTGTCCGCTCGACGCCCAGTTGCTCAACTACGACGGTCGACCCGACGTGCGTGGAGGTATCGAACTGTTCCGCCGTCTGGCCGCGGAGGCCGGCCGCAACGCCGAGGACATCCCGATCTCGATGTTCGCGTTCGGCAAGCCCAACCGCAAGCGCATCGACACCTACCTCGAGCTCGGCGTGGAGCGCATCGTGATCCCGCCGGCCCGGATGCACCGTCACGACGAGTCGGTCACCCTGGCCTGGTTCGACGACTGGGCGCCGGTGATGGCCGAGCTGGGGGCCACGCCCGGCGGCGCGGCCTGATGGCCGACCGCATCGGCTGGGTCGGCCTCGGTGGGATGGGCCGGCCGATGGCCGCCAACGTTGCAAGGGCCGGTCTCGAGCTGACCGTGTGCGACCTACGGCCCGAGCCGGTCGCCGAGCTGGTCGGTCTCGGAGCGGCCTCCGCCGAGGACGCCGTGGCCGTCGCCGCGGCCGCGGACGTGCTGTTCGTCTCACTGCCCAACAGCACCGTCAGCAAGCAGGTTGCGGCCGAGGTGTTCGCAGCGGCGTCCCGTCCGTCGGTCTACGTCGAGCTCAGCACGCTGTCGCCCTCGGTGATGCGCGGCCTCGCCGAGCAGGCCGCGGCCGCCGGGGTGGGCTTCTGTGACTCGCCGGTGTCCGGCAACGTCCGCGCCCGCCGGGAAGGCACGCTCTCCGTCATGGTCGGCGGCGAGGTCGCGGCGTTCGAGCGCATCCGCCCGGTGCTCGACGCCTTCGGCGGCAACGTGTTCCATCTCGGCCCGGTCGGCGCCGGCAGCGTCGCCAAGCTCGCCAACAACCTCATCGCCCTGACGTCGCTGGCCACGGCGATGGAGGGTCTGCTGCTCGGCGCCCGGGCCGGGCTCGACTTCCAGCAGCTCTGCGAGGTGGTCATGACCGCCAGCGGTGCCGGTCCCCAGGTGCTCGGTGTGGCCCATCAGCAGCGGACCCGCCGCTACCGCGAGTCGGCATCCCCGCAGGCCGCCCTCCGGCTGGCGGTGAAGGACCTCGAGCTCGGCGTCGAACTGGCCGAGGAGGTGGGCCTGCCGGTGCGTACCGCACAGGCGGCGCTGCAGACCTGGCGAGAGGCGGAGGCCGCGGGTCTCGCCGAAGCCGAAATCTTTGCGCTCCTCGATCATCTCGAGGCCGTCAGAACCATCGCGCCCCCTGGTTTCGAAAGGACCACGCCATGACCACGTCCGGTTCGCAGATCATCGACGTCGAGGCCCTCGACTGGCACCCGGTTTCCACCGGGGTCGAAGCCCGCCCGCTGTGGGTGGCCCCCGACAACAGCCGTCGGGTGCTGTTCATCCGCTTCAGCCCCGGTGCGGCCCTCGACCGTCACGTGCACGACGGCGACGAGGTCCAGTACGTGCTCGACGGCTCCGTCGGCGACGACCACGGCACGATCAAGGCCGGCAACGTGGGTTACCGGCCGTCGGGTTGCACCCACACCGTGCGCAGCGTCGCCGGCGGGACGACGGTGGCGTTCATCACCGGCGGGGTCAAGCCAGTGGCCGCGGGCGAGACCGGCGGCCCGCCTTCGGTGGTCATCGATGTCGACGCCGTGCCCGAGGTGCAGCTGCGCCCCGGCATCTTCGCCCGCGAGGTGTGGTCGGACCCGGCCGGCGAACGCAAGGCACTGGTGGTGCGCTATGAGGCGGGTGCAACCATCCCGCGTCATCGCCACGTCGGCGACGAGTTCGTCTACGTACTGAGCGGTACCCTCGGCGACGAGTCAGGGCTGATCACCGCAGGCAACGCCGGTTTCCGCCACGACGGCTGCGATCACACGGTGACCACCACCACTGGGGCCACCGTCTTCGCCGTGCTCCGTGGTGGCGTCGAACCCGTCGAGGGCTGACCGGACGAACGTCGAGGTCGCTCAGGAACTGCCGATGGACAGCAGGTTCACCAGCGGCTGATACAGCTGTTCGAGGTAGGCGATCTCCTGCGGGTCGAGGACGAGGTCACAGGCCGCGGCCAGCTGGTCGAGCTGCTCGATGCGTGACACGCCCACGACCGGGGAGGCCACCTCCGGCTTGGACAACAGCCACGCCAGGGCGATCTGCGCCGGGGTGGCGCCCCGCTTGGCGGCCAGCTCGATGACCCGGTCGGCGATGGCGAAGTCGGCCTCGCCGCGGTACAGGCCCTCGGTACGGGCGCGGTCCTGACCCTGCGAGCGGCTGGTCGAGCCCTTGTCGAACCCGCCGTGGTAGGAGCCGGCGAGGATCCCCCGGGCCAGTGGCGACCAGGGCATGACCCCCACGCCGGTCGAGGCGCAGTAGGGGATCATCTCGCGTTCTTCCTCGCGGTAGATCAGGTTCCAGTGGTTCTGCATCGACACGAACTGGGTCCAGCCGTTCATCTTCGCGGTCAGCTGCAGCTCGGCGAACTGCCAGGCGAACATCGACGAACCGCCGAGGTAGAGGACCTTTCCGGCCTTCACCGCGTCGTGGAGAGCCTCGAGCGTCTCCTCGATCGGGGCCTGCACCGCCCCGGGGATGCCGTGGGGATGGCGGTGGATGACCAACTGGTCGATGTAGTCGTGACCGAGACGCCGAAGCGAGGCGTCGATGCCCTCGCGAATGTGCTTGCGTGACAGGCCACCCTGGTTGGCGCCGCGGCCCATGGGCATGGAGATCTTGGTGGCCAGCACGTACTGGTCGCGCGGGGCGAGCTCGGCCACCAGCTTGCCAACCACCTCCTCGCAGGAGCCGAGGCCGTAGATGTCCGCGCAGTCGAACGTCGTGACCCCTCGCTCGAACGCAGCCTGGAAAATGGGTCGCGCCTCGTCGATGCCGATCGTCCAGTCGCCCTGGTGGCCGCGGCCCGGCTCACCGAAGTTCATGGTGCCCAGCGTCAGGCGGGAGACCCGCAGACCGCTCCGGCCCACTTGCACGCTCTCGAGCATCTCGTTCTCCGTTTCGACGTGTTGCCGGCTCGCCGGGCCGCCGGGTTGCCGCTCGGCGCGGCTGGTCAGGGGCGGAACTGTAGTGGTCGGGAGACCAGACCCGCTGGTCTGGAGACCTGACGGTATGCCAGCTCGACCCAGTCGCAGATCATCGCCCGGGTGTCGCGTGGATCGATCATCTCCTCCATCTGGAACTTCGACAGCGGGCCGATCGGGCCGCGGGCGCTCTCGATACGGGCATTGAGCTCGGCTCGCAGCGCCGCAGGGTCCGCGGCTTCGGCGAGCTGGCGTTTGTACGCGGCTTCGATGCCGCCTTCGGGCGGGATTCCGCCGACATCGGCGGCCGGCCACACCACCCGGACCGATGGGGTCGACTGTGGGGTCGCCCAGTTGTTGCCGGCCACGCCGAAGCTGCGTCGCATCAGCACGGTGAAGATCGGCACCTCGATCTGGGCGAAGGCCACCATCCATTCCGCGCCCTTGCGGATCGTGCCGTTGATCTCGTGCTCGAGGCCGACGGCGAAACCTGGGTTGTCGCACAGGTTCAGTACCGGAAGGTGGAACAGATCGCACAGGTCGAGCAGACGCCGCACCTTGTCGCACCCATCCGCGGTGAGCGCGCCGCCGTTGACGTGGCGACTGTCGGAGGCGATCACGCCGAGCGGGTGGCCGTTGAAGCGGACCAGGCCGGTGACCTGGTCGGTGCCCCACAGCCGCCCGATCTCGAAGAACGAGTCCCGGTCGGCCATCAGCTCGATGGCGCGTCGGATGTCGAAGGTGGTGGTCCGCTTGCGCGGCACGATCGAGAACAGCTCCTCGTCCCGGCGGTCGGTCGGGTCGGTGGGATCGGGTGCGATGACCGGTGGCACCTCGAACACGCTCGACGGCAGGTAGGACAGGAAGCGACGCGTCATCTCGACCGCTTCCTCCTCGGTCTCGGCGAGGTTGTCGACCGATCCGTTGCGGCAGTGGATGTGCCACCCGCCGAGGTCCTCCTTGGTGATGTCGTACCCCATGGCATGGGACACCACCGGTGGGCCGGCGACGAAGAGTTGGGCGATGTCGCGCACCATCACCGAGAAATGGCCGAGGACCGCCTTTGCGGCGCCGATGCCGACCACGCTGCCGAGCAGCATGTTCACCACCGGGACGGTGGCGAGCTGTTTGGTGTAGGCGGTGGAGCCGAGATGGCCGGGCAGGAACGAGCCGCCGCCGCCGGCCACCCGGGGCCTTCCTGCGGTGATGGCCCCGGAGGACTCCTTTGCTGCGCTCTCGCCCTCCTTGCGTTGTTCGGGCACCATCGCCGCCACGCTGCCGCCGCCGGAGGAGCCGTCGAGCAGGCGCACCGACGGGATACCCAGCTCGAGCGACAGCCGGTCGAGGTGGAAACTCTTGGCCCCGATGGCCCCGTCGGCGTGGCCGCCGCGCGAGGTGAAGTCGTCGGCGCACACGATGACCGGACGCTGTTGGATGCGTCCGGAGCCGCCGACGTGGTTCGCCGGCGTGAACGCGGCGATGGCCCCCTCGTCGTCGTAGGAGGCGAATCCGGCGATGCTGCCCACCTCGCGGAACGAGCCGTCGTCGAGCAGTAGGGCGATGCGCTCCCGGCAGGTCAGCTTGCCTCGCGAACGCTGACGCACGACGCCCGGGTCCAGCGAGCCGGGCTGCAGGCGGGCGTCAGCGAGATCTTGGAGCGTCTGCACCTCGGCGAGGACCGGTGCCCACGACCCGCCACCGCTCGCCGCCGCGGTTCCGGTGGTTCCATCGGCAAGGGGGGCGTCGCCGTCGTCCGGTTCGATGACCACGGTGATCTGGCCCGGCGCCACCACGTCACCGGCCTGGAGGGGCTGGACGGCGACCACCGTCCCGTTACAGGGGGCGGCGATGAGGGTCTCCATCTTCATGGCACTGAGCACCAGGACGGTGTCCCCGGCGCGGACCTGCTGGCCCGCAGCGACCCGGACCTCGACCACCGAGGCCGACAGCGGCGCGGCGATCGCCTGGTGCCCGGCCGCGGCTACCAACGGGTCGTGTGCCGTCGCTGCGGCCGGGCCGGTCGGGATGGCGTCGAGCGCGCCCCGGCCGAGCGCGCCGGACTGTTCGTCGAGCAGCGCCCGGGCCGCGCCGTGGCCGGCCGCGGTTGCCGTCTGCATTGTGGCGTCCTCGGCCAGCAGGGTGGTGCGGGCGTCGCCGGCCCGGACCGCGGCATGGCCGACGATGGCCTGGAGCTGGCCGAGGTTGGTGGGCAGGCCGTCGAGGTGGAACGCGGCCAGGGCCCGGCCGGTGCGCTCGAGGGCCGATGCCAGCGAACCGTCGAGGCCGGAGGTGCCGATGACCTTGGCCAGCAACGGGTCGAACTGCGGGGGAGGGGTGTAGCCGAGGTAGCCGCAGGCGTCGACCCGTACGCCGGGTCCGGTGGGCTCCTTGTAGGCGGTGAGGGTGCCCGGCCCGGTGGCCACCACACGGGCCTGGACGGCGAAGCCTCGAGGCCGGCCCACCGAGGCCTGGTCGCCGAGCCCGAGGGAGGCCAGTGTGGCCCCTGCGGCGAGGTGGAATTGGGCCTCGACGAGGTCGATGCCGGTGATCTGTTCGGTGATGGTGTGCTCCACCTGGATTCGGGGGTTGCATTCGATGAAGAAGTACTCGCCGGTCCCCGGTACGACCAGGAACTCCACGGTGCCGGCGTTGACGTACCCTGCGGCACGGACCAGGGCCAGGGCGTCGGCGAGAATCCGTTCGCGCAGGGTGTCGTCGAGGCCTGCCGCCGGGGCGATCTCCACCACTTTCTGGTTGCGCAGCTGCACCGAGCAGTCGCGTTCGTGGAGGTGCACCACGTTGTCGTGTGCGTCTGCGAGCAGCTGCACCTCGATGTGGCGGGGCCGGCTCACCAACCGTTCGATGAACACCGAGCCGTCCCCGAAGGCGGCTTCGGCCTCGCTGCTGCAGCGTTCGAATGCCTCGGCCACCTCGGCGGCCGCCGACACCGCCCGCATGCCCCGTCCGCCGCCCCCGGCCGCAGCCTTGAGCATGACCGGGAAGCCGATCCGCTCGGCCACCGCGGTGGCCTCGGTGGCCGAGGTGAGGGCGCCCTCGCTGCCCGGTACCACCGGGATGCCGAGCGAACGGGCCAGGGTGCGGGCCCGGACCTTGTCGCCGAACAGGGCCAGCGCCGCAGGCGGCGGACCGATGAAGGTGATGCCCTCCGATGCACACCATTCGGCGAAGGGGGCATTCTCCGCCAGGAAGCCGTAGCCAGGATGGACACAGTCGCATCCGGTCTCCTTGGCGATGGCTATGAGGGCGGCGGCATCGAGGTACGCGCCCACCGCTTCAGGCGCCACCGTGCCGGGGGAGGCATCGATCCGGCGAGACGTGGTGGCCATCCGACTGTGCAGGGAGCGCTCGTCGACCGGCGCGTACACCGCCACCGACTCCATCCCCAGCGCGGCGGCGGCCCCGGCGATGCGGATGGCGATCTCGCCGCGATTGCTGATCAACACCCGGGTGTGCAGCCCCATGTCGTACCCCCTGCGTCTCGACCGCGGCGAGAGCCGCGTCGGACCGAGACTGATGCAGGGCGCTGGACCTTGTCCAGCCCGTGCGGTGTCATCGGTCACCATCGAGCCGGGCCCATCCTTCGTCGGCGGGGGGGAGCAGCTAAGGTCGGTGCATTCTTCGAATCTCGATTCGACTGGGCAAGGAGCAGGCATGATCCCGCCGGGCATCATCTCCGCAGATGGACACGTCTGTGAAGCGGCCAACACGTACACCGACTACATCGACCCGAAGTTCCGGGATCGGGCACCGCACATCGCCACCCTCGACGATGGCACCGAGGCCTTCGTCGTTCCCGGCATGCGCAAGCCGGTTCCGCTGGGCTTCGTCGACGGCGCCGGCTTCAACGCCAAGGAGCGTCTGGCCCGGGCCAAGCAGATGAAGTACAGCGATGTCCGCACCGCCGCGTACGTCGCCCGGGACCGCTTGGCCTACATGGACCAGGACGGGTTGGCGGCGGAACTCATCTACGCCTCGGTCGGCATGGGTATCTGCATGCACCGCGACGTCGAATACAAGGACGCCTGCATGCAGGCCTACAACCGGTGGCTGGCCGAGATGTGCTCCGAGGCCCCCGAGCGGGTGTTCGGCCTGGCCCAGACCGCCGTGGTCGATGTGGATTCGGCGATCCTCGACTTCCAGCGGGCCAAGGAGATGGGCTTCGTCGGCATGATGATGCCGGGCGACCCCGTCCACGAGGACTTCGACCACGCCGACTACGACGCCCTGTGGGAGTGCGCGGCCGACCTCGAGATGCCGATCGCCTTCCACATCCTCACCTCGCGGGCCGGCAGCATCGACGCCAAGCCCCGCGGGCACTCCTACAACAACTTCCTCGGCATCATCCGGGCCGTGCAGGACGTCGTCGGCATGATGGTCCTCGGCGGGGTTTTCGAACGTCACCCCGGCCTCAAGATGGTTGTCGCCGAGAGCGACGTCGGCTGGCTGCCCCATTACATGTACCGCATGGACCACGCCGCCAAGATCAACACCATGGACGGCATCATCAAGGGCCTGTCGAAGCTGCCCAGCGAATACATCCGCTCCAACGTGTGGGCCACGTTCCAGGATGACCTGACGGCGTACCACCAGGGCGATCTGTTCGATTTCCAGCACCTGCTGTGGGCCAGCGACTTCCCCCACACCGACTCGACCTGGCCGCGGTCGCGCCAGCTCATCGCCGAGCAGGCGTCGCACCTCTCCGAGGAGAAGCACCAGGCGATCTACCGCGAGAACACCGCGAAGCTGTTCAACCTGCCGGCCGGCAACGAGTCGTGGCGGCGGGAGACCGATCCCGCCCTCGCCGGCGTCTGATCCGACGGTCCACCGACCACAACGCACCGGCACCCGTTGCTGGCCCCGCCCGGGCCGCAGCGGGTGCCGCTTGCGTTTTCGGCGGGACCGCGGCCCGTACGGGTGGGTCGCTGTGCTGCCCCCGGTTCTCCGAAACGGCTTCAGCCCGTTGCGACCGGTCCCACCCGTTCGTGCATGGTGGCCCGGCGGAGGTAGGCGAACGCCGCCACCAGCATCATGATGGCGGCGAGGTCGCCGAGGTTGGCCAGCATGTGGTAACCGATCGCTTGTCGGATGAAGCCGGCGCTGAGCCCGGCGATACCGCCACAGAAGCTCATGACCAGGTCGGCGGTGCCTTGCACCTGCACCCGCTCGGTGATGGAGAACGACTCGGTGAGCAGCGTCGACCCGCCGATCATGCCGAAGCTCCAGCCCACCCCCAGCACCCACATCGACGGGAACAGGAGCATGTAGTGGTGCGAAGACAGGGCGGCGACAATGCCCGCGACGACGAGCAGGCAGCCGCCGACCATGATTGATTGCACCCGGCCCACGCGGTCGGCGAAGCGGCCCACCAGGGGTGCGAAGGCGAACATGCCGGCCACATGGACCGACACGACATAGGGGCTGAGGTTCTCGTAGCCGTGCAGCTTCATGTGCACCGGGGTCATGGCCATTTCGGCCACCATCACGAATTGCGACACGACCATGGCCAGCAACGCCAGGCGGGCTGCGGGCAGCCCCATGATCAGGCCGAGCGAACGCCGGATCGGCGGGAGCTTCTCCCGTGAACCCTTCGGGCTGACCCCGCCCGCGACGACCAGCGGGTCCGGACGGAGACGGATCGTGGTGTTGACGGCGGCGAGGCCGAACAGGGCGCCGGCGACCAGCCACGGCCCGGTGTACTGCTGCAATCCGAACGACATGCCGAGGTGCTCGGCCGGCACGATGGTGAGCGGCCCGGCCACCGCCCCGAAGGTCTGGGCGAAGACCACCCGACCGATGGCCCGGCTGCGTTCCTCCGGGCGGGCGAGATCGGCGGCGGCGTAACGGGCCAGCAGGTTCGCTGCCTGCCCGTTGCCGAACAGGAACAGGCCGACCAGGAACAGCGGAAGCAGCTGCAACTGGACGCCGACCGCCCCCACGACGGCACCGACGAGGGCACCGCTGTAGCCGATCTGCAGGCCCGGTCGTCGCCCGGCCCGCTTCATGCGGCGCGACAGAACCTGGGAGGCGAAGGCCGTACCGGTGGTGACCGTCGCCGTACCGAGGCCGGCCCACACCGTCGTCGAGCCCAGCATCTCGGTGACCACCAGGGCACCGACGGTGACCGAGGAGGCCATGGCCGCGCCGCCGACGATCTGCCCGGTGGTGAGCGCGCCGAGGACGGTGCGTTGGAGCGCCGCCCGTTCTGCGTCGTCGAGGTCGAGTTCGTCCGACGTGACGGTCCCGCCGTCCGCATTGGGAGTTGGCATCCCCGGACCCTACTTCGGGGCCTGTGGGCGCCGCCGTGAAGTCAGGCCCGGTGAAGCACCGGGCCCGGCAAAGCCGTTCATGTCAGGGCAAAGCCGTTCATGTCAGGGCAAAGCCCTCGTAGCCGTTGGCGACGATCTCGTCGCAGCGGGCGCGGTAGCGGCCGAGACCGCCGACGTAGGGCAGGAACATCCGCGGCTTGCCGGGGATGTTGGCCCCCAGGTACCAGCTGTTGCAGGTGGGGGCGACGTACATCGTGCCTTGGGCCACGTCGTTGACGTGCCGGCCCCATTCCTCGGCCGCCTCTGGGGTGGCCTCGATGGTGCGTAAACCGTTGGTACGCAGATGGTCGATGGTGTCGGCGATCCACTCGACGTGCTGCTCGATGGCCACGATGACGTTGGCCAGCACCGACGGGCTGCCGGGTCCGGTCACGGTGAACAGGTTCGGGAAACCCGCCACCTGCAGCCCGAGGTAGGTCCGCGGGCCCTCGGCCCACACGTCCGTGAGCCGGACCCCGTCGCGGCCGCGCAGGTCGATGCGCTCGAGCGCCCCGGTCATGGCGTCGAACCCGGTGGCGAAGATCAGGATGTCGAGCTCGTAGTGGCCCGACTCGGTCTGCACGCCGGTCTCGGTGATCTCGGTGATGGCACCTTTGCGCAGGTCGACCAGGGTGACGTTCGGGCGGTTGAACGTCTCGTAGAAGTTGGTGTCGAGCACCTGGCGCTTGCAGCCCACCGGGTAGCCGACCGGCGTGAGGGCGTCGGCGACGTCGGGGTCCTCGACGACGGCGTGGACGTGCTCGGCGTACAGGTCGCACGCTGCGGCGTTGGACTCCGGGTCCTTGTAGATGTCGGTGAAGCGGTTGAACAGGCCGAAGCCGTACTGCTCCCAGGCCTCGTGGCGCTGGGGGCCGTCGAGTTCACGCAGCTTGGGCCGGGGAGGCCTCGGACCCGCCACGGGCGGCTTCTTGTCCGCCTTGTTGATGGGCGACCAGTTGGAGAAGCCGGTCGAGCTGTGGCGCTGGCGCTCGCGAACCTCGGCGTAGTTCTCCTTGTAGGCCTCCTTCACATCGGTCCGTAGCGGTTTGTTGTTGGCCGGGAAGGTGAAGCCGGGGGTCCGCTGGAAGATGAACAGTTGCTGGGCCTGTTCGGCGATGACCGGGATGGCCTGCACGCCGGAGGACCCCGTGCCGATGATGCCGACCCGGCAGCCGAGGTCCACGCCTTCCTTGGGCCACCTTCCGGTATGGAGCACCTGGCCCTGGAAACGGTCGAGCCCCGCAACGTCGGGGACGTTGGCCGCCGACAAGGCCCCGGTGGCCATGATGCAGAACGCCGCGTCGACCACGTCGCCCCGGTCGGTGCCGACACGCCAGGTGGCGCGGTCCCCGTCGAAGTGGGCCGAGGTCACTCGGGTCTCGAAGCGGATGTCGCGACGCAGGTCGAAGCGGTCCGCGACATGCTGGGCGTAGCGGAGGATCTCCGGTTGGGCCGCCATCAGCTCCGTCCACTCCCACTCCTGTTCGAGGTCGGCATCGAAGCCGTAGGAGTACTCCATGGAGGGCACGTCGCAGCGGGCGCCGGGGTAGCGGTTCCAGTACCAGGTGCCGCCGACGCCGGTACCGGCCTCGTAGACCCGGACGGAAAGCCCGCCCTGGCGCAGCTTGTGCAACAGATACATGCCGGCAAAACCGGCTCCGACCACGATGGCGTCGAGCTGCTCGACATCAGTCGTCGTCCGGGGGGCGGTCATCGGTGCATCTCCAGCGCGCGCATGGGCCGAGCGTATCGGTCGCAGCGGTTGTGCCCCAGCCCGTCGCGGGTAGCCGACGCCGCCGGCCGGAACTGGTGGACGGTCGCGGTGGACGGTCGCGGTGGACGGTCGCCGCGCAACTCGTCGCCGGGGTCGGCCGGTCAGCGTCCTTCGTAGACGGGGTCGCGCTTCTCCAGGAACGCCTTGGGTCCCTCGACGGCGTCGCGGGTGCGGAACACCGGGGCGGAGTGGCGGGCCTCGATGTCCATGGCCTCGCGCTCGGGTCTGCCCAGGCAGGCCTTGACCGACGCCTTGATCGCCCGTACGGCGACCGGGCCGTTGGCGGCGATGCGATCGGCCATTGCCATGGCCTCGGCCAGTACCTGGCCCACCGGGACCACCCGGTTCACGAAGCCCAGCTCGTAGGCCCGCTGCGCATCCACCAGGCCTCCGGTGAGCAGCCACTCCATCGCGACCGCATACGGCAGCTGCGCCGGCAGCCGCACGGTGGAGCCGCCGCCGGGGAACAACGCCCAGCGGACCTCCTGAACGCCGAAGCGGGCGGTCTCCGATGCGATGCGGATGTCCGTACCCTGGACCAGCTCGCAGCCGCCGGCCACGGCGGTGCCATTGATGGCGGCGATGATGGGCTTGTCCAGATCGCTGACCCGCAGGATGGCCTTGTCGCCGAGCTGCTTGTCGGCGAGGTAACGCCGGTCGTAGTCGTTCTCGGGTTCGCGGCTCTTGGTGGTCAGCGGGATGGTCTGGGCCAGGTCGGCACCGGCGCAGAACACCGTGCCGGTACCGGTGACCACCGCAGCCCGAATGGTGTCGTCGTCGGCCACCTCCTGCCAGGCGTCGGCGAGCCGGCACATGACCTCGGGGTTGAGGGCATTGCGGGCCTCGGGGCGGTTGAGAGTGATGAGGGCGACATGGCCCTCGCGTACGAAATCGACAGCTGCCACGGCGCGAACCCTAGAACCTCGCCGTCGTCGGGGCGGTACGGTTGGGCCGTGACCGGTTCTGCTCCGACCCCCGACGGCCTCGCGGGGCTGCAACCCTTCGCTGGTCTTCGCGTGGTCGAGGTCGCCACCGGCGTCGCCGGGCCCTATCTCGGCAAGCTGCTCGGCGACCATGGGGCCGACGTGATCAAGGTCGAGCCGCCCGATGGCGATCCGTCCCGGCGGGTCGGACCCTTCGTCGACGACGTGGAGCACGCCGAGCGGTCGGGCCTGTTCCTGCACCTCAACACCAACAAGCGGAGCATCGTGGCCGACCCGACCGACGAGGTCGTCGCGCGGCTGGCGGCACGGGCCGACGTCGTCATCGAGTCGGGCGTACCGGGCACCGCCCCGGTGGCGCAGTGGCGGGCCGCGAACCCGAAGCTGGTGGTCGCCTCGCTGACCCCGTTCGGCCAGGACGGTCCCTATGCGGGCTATCGCGGCGACGACATCGCCTTGTACGCCCTCGGTGGCCCGATGCACGCCACCGGCGTCATCGAACGCGAGCCGTTGAAGATGGCAGGCAACCTGCTGCAGTACCAGTGCGGGGCCATCGGGGCGGTCGCGGTGCTCGGGGCGCTACGCCGGGCCGAGGCCACCGGCGTCGGGGCGGCGATCGACGTGTCCAACCTCGAGACGCAGGTGGGGTCCATCGACCGGCGGATCAACTACCTGTTGTGGCGGCAGTGGACCGGCCGTGACGTCGAACGGCCACCGGCGTACGGGCAGGCGCTGCTTCCCTTCGGCTACTACCCGGCCACCGACGGCCACGTCGCCATCATCGTGGTGGCCAATTGGATCCCCAAGATGCTCGAGGTCCTGAACGACGACGAGTTGCGCGAACGGTTCTCGACCCCGGCGTGGATGACGGACCCCGAAACCGGCGGGCACCTCGACGCGGTGATCTACAACTGGCTGTCGACCCGGACCAAGACCGAGGCGATGCAACAGGGCCAGGCCGGGCGCTGGCCGCTCACCTCGCTCAACCGACCCACCGACCTGCTCGTCGACGAGCACTTCAACACCCGGGGGTTCTTCGCCGAGGTCGACCACCCGGAGGCCGGCCGGTACCGCACGCCCGGACCGGGTTTCCGGCTCGACGACGGCTGGCGTCTGCGGAGCCGCCCGCCGATGCTCGACGAGCACCGGGCCGAGATCCTCGCCGAACTCGCACCGTCCGGCACCGCGCCGGGCGCGTCGGGCGACGGCGGCACGGGTGCCGTGGGCACGGGTGTCGGCGACGGGGACGGCGCCGGCCGGACTGCTGTTAGCGGGCCGACCGCGGCGCCGCTGCGTGTCGGGTCGAGCGAGCCGCTCACCGCTGACGACCTGCCCCTGAAGGGCATCCGGGTGCTCGATCTCACCGTGGTGTGGTCGGGCCCGTACGCCACGATGCTGCTGGCCGACCTCGGAGCGGAGGTGATCCGGGTCGACAACCCGTGGCTGTTCCCGACGGTGACTCGCGGCAACGTGCCCCGTCCCGACCCGGCGGCGCTCGACGGCCTCGGTCCGCTCACCGGGGCCTACTGCGACCACGATCCCGGCGAACGGCCGTGGAACCGGGCCGGGCAGTTCCTGGCCCACGCCCGCTCGAAGCGGTCCGCGACGCTCGACCTGCGCAAGCCGTCCGGGCGCGAAGCCTTCCTGCGCCTGGTGGAACGGGCCGACGTGGTGCTCGAGAACAACTCCGTCGACGTGCTCGACAAGCTCGGTCTGGCCTGGGACACCCTGCGGGAGCGCAACCCGGCCATCGTGCTGGTGCGCATGCCCCCGATGGGCACCTGGGGTCCCTACCGGAACTACCTCGGCTTCGGCTTCCACTTCGAGTCCTTGGCCGGGTCGGCTGCGCTTTGGGGCTACCGCGACGGCGACTACGCCTTGAACAACCCGGTGTTCCCGATGGACCCCACAGCGGGCATCGCCGCCGCGGTGGCCACCATGGCTGCGTTGCGCCGCCGCGACCGAACCGGACTCGGTGAGCAGGTCGAGATCCCGCAGGTCGAATACGTGCTGCAGCATGTGGGCGAGTACCTCGTCGACGCCGCCCGCAGCGGCCGCGATCGCGACCCGATTGGCAACCGGCACCTCACCCACGCCCCCCAGGGCTGCTATCCGTGCATCGGTGACGACGCCTGGGTGGTGCTCTCGGTCGACAGCGACGCTGCATGGGCCGGCCTGGGGCGGGCGCTGGGCAACCCCGAATGGGCGGTGGGGGATCGCTTCGCCACCGTGGAAGGGCGCCGGGCCCATCACGACGAGCTCGACGAGCTGCTGGCGTCGTGGTCGAGGACCGTGACCTCCGACGAGGCGTTCCACCAACTGCAGGCCGAAGGGGTCATCGCCGCCCCGGTGCTCGACGAGACCGCGTGTCTTGCCGACCCGCACCTGCGTGCCCGGGGCTTCTTCCGCCCCAACGGCTCGGCCGAGGTGCCCTTGGTCGACTTCCCCGGCCATCTGTGGCGCTGGGACGGGCCGGCGATGGTGTGGGAGCCGACCAGCCGGCTGGGCGTCGACAACGACTACGTGTTCCGTGAAGTGGGCGGGTTCAGCGACGTCGAGTACGCCGCACTCGACGCGGACGGTCACCTCTCCCTCGACTACCTGCAACCCGACGGCACGCCGTACTGAGCGGCCCGGTCGCCGGCCGGTCTCTACGTCGGGGGCCGCCGTCGGCGGCCGGGCGTCGGTGATGCGGCGTCGGTGATCGGGCCGGGCCGGCCTGGCTAGGGTGAAAGCCATGAGCGACAAGGTGCGCGTCGAGATCGACGGGGCAGTTCGGACAGTCACCCTCACCCGGCCGGAGAAGAGCAACGCGCTCGACGCCGACATGCTGCGTGAGCTGGAGGAGGTGTTCAACCCCGATCCCGGGCCCGGGCCTGCGGAGCGTGTGGCGGTCATCCGATCCGAGGGTCGGGTGTTCTGCTCAGGGCTCGACCTGCGAGGCAGCCTCGGCCGGGACATGGACGTCGAGAAGCTGTTCCACCGCGTGGAGACCTGGCCGCTGCCGGTCGTCGCTGTGGTCCAGGGCGCCGCTATCGCCGGCGGGTGCGAGCTGGCCCTGCACAGTGACCTCGTCGTCGCCTCGGCCGAGGCCCGTTTCGGCATGTCGCTGGCCCAGGTGGGCCTGGCCCCGTCGTGGTTCCTGACCAAGAAGCTGCTCGAGGTGGCCGGCCCGGTCCTGACCCGCGAGATCCTGCTGCTCGGCGATCCGATGCCCGCCACCCGGATGGCCGAGCTCGGCCTGATCGCCCGCTGTGTGGCCCCTGAACAGGTCGATGCCACGGCGGCGACGTTCATTGACCGGTTGGTGCGCAACGCGCCGCTGAGCCTCAAGGCGATGAAGGCGACCATCAACCGGGAGATGACCTTCCGGGACCAGCTAGAGCACGCCGACACCGATGCCCTGGTCCGCTCGGCCATGAAGAGCCAGGATGCCAAGGAGGGCGTACGGGCCCGTATGGAGCGCCGTAACGCCGACTTCGCCGGCAGCTGAACGACCGACGCGACGAGGCCGGGATACCCGTAGGTATCCCGGCCTCGTCGCGTCCTCGGCGTCGCCCGTTGGTGTCGTGCGACGGTGGTTCAGTCCATGGGGAACTTGAGCATCTGGCGGGCGACGACGTGGCGCTGCACCTGCTGGGTGCCCTCGCCGATGTCGAGGATCTTCACATCGCGATAGAGCTTCTCGAGCATCTTGTCGTTACGGACCCCGGCCTCGCCGAGGATGTCGAGCGCCGCGGACACCGCCTCGAGGATCACCGGCGGCGAGTACATCTTGGCGTAGCTCGCCTCCATGGCGTTCGACTGGCCGTTCTTGGCCAGCCACACCGCGTTGAGGTACATCAGCCGGGCGGTGTGCAGGCCGCGGCGGATGCGGGCGAGGCGTTCGAGGGCCCGCTGCCGGCGGCGACCCTGGGCCGGGTACTCGTTACGGACGAAGTCGAGGGCGAAGTCGTGTGCGGCGCGGCCCATGCCGACCCCGTGCGCGGTGTGCAGCGGCCGGGTCATGTTGAACGTTGCCATCGAGGCCTTGAAGCCCTTCTTGGCCTCGTAGAACGCCTCGCCGCCGAGCAGGTTGTCCGCCGGGATGTGGCAGTCCTCCAGCACGAAGCTGGCCGTCTCGTAGCCTCGCGAGCCCATCTTGTGCTCGACCTTGATGATCTGGAAACCGGGCGTACCCCGTTCCACCACGAAGGCCCGGTGACCGCTGCGTCCCAATGCCGGGTCCATGGTTGCCCACACCACCACCCAATCGGCCCGGGCGGAGTTTGAGCAGAACATCTTCTGGCCGTTGAGGACCCACTCGTCGCCGTCCTTGCGGGCCCGGGTCTTGATCCGGGCCACGTCGGAGCCGGCTTCGGGCTCGGTCATGGCCATGGCGCCCCAACGGGCCTTCGAGTGGTCCTCGAAGATCGACAGGAACCGCTGCCGCTGTTCGGGGGTGCCGGTGTTGCGCAGGGCCGGGCCGCCGAGGCCGGGGCCGGGCAGCGACAGTGCTACGCCGCGGTCCCAGTACGCGCACTCCTCGCCGATGAGGAAGTTGCGGACCGGCTTCCAGTCCAGCGCCGTGGGTCCCTCGTCGGCCCCGATCATCTTGGAGACCAGGCCGCCCTGGCGGGTGCAGATCAGGTAGAACTCGTGGTCCACCGGGGGAGCGGTGGCCGTACGGTCGGCCTCGAGGCCCATGGGCCGGATGTGGGTGCGCCCCAGCGAGCGGATCTCCTCCATCATGGCCAGTGTCTTGGCGTCGAGTTCGATCATCGTTGCTCCAGGCTGGCGAGAAGGGCGTCGGGAACGTCGAGGACTCCGGCGGCGACGTCGAACTCGGCGGCATCGAGGCCACCGACGGCCATCGCCAGATGTCGGGCTTCACGGAACCGCTTCTCGGCGAGATGGTCGACGATGAAGCCGTGTCCGCCGAGCAGCTGGATGCCGACGTTGGTGGCGTGGAACGCCGCTTCGCGGACCTCGAGCCAGGCCTGGGTGGCCCAGAATCCGGCGTCGGGCTCGCCGCGGTCGAACGAGGCGGCGGCGTCACGGACCACCAGGCGAGCGGCGTGTACCCGGGCGGCCACGTAGGCGATGTCGAAGGCGTTGCCCTGATGGTGGGCCACCGGCTTGCCGAACACCACCCGGTCCATCGTGTACTCGATGGTCTCCTCGAGCGCGGCCTGGGCGATGCCGACGCTGATCGCCGCACCCCACAGACGGGCCCGGCCGCGCACCTCGAGCGCAACGCGCGGGGAGAGCTCCCAACGGCCGCGTTCAGTGGTTCGGTCGAACCCGACGCGGACTGAACCGGAGGCCTGGAAGGCCAGGGCGATGACCGGTTCCACCGAACCGGTGACCTGCAGCAGGCGGAGGGTGTCGTTCTCCATGGCCCAGATCCAGCGCAGCGCGGGCCAGCTGGGCGCCCAATCGAGCCCGGACGAGCCGTTGTCGGGGTCGATCACCGTGAACGCGCTCTGGGCCGAGCCCTCGAGGCAGCTCGCCGCGACCTCGGCGGCGAGCGCCTGGTCCGGGCAGGCGATGAGGGCACCGGTGGTGGCCCCGGGGCGATCGGCGCCGGGCAGGCCGCTGGGGTCGAACCGGGCGATCGTCTCGAGGATCACCACCTTGGCCAGCAGGCCGGCGTTGACGCCGCCGAGGGATTCGGGCACGTCGAGGCCGCCGAGGGGGAAGCCGTCGAGCACGTCGAGGACGCCGTCGGGCCAGCGCCCGGCTGCTTCCGCGTCACGCACGTTCGGCGCCAGCTCGGCTCGGCCCAGACGCTCGGCCGCAGCCCGCAGCTCCTCGAGCTCGGGTGCGAGGGCAAAGTCACGCATGGATGCACCCTACCTGGTCATCCGGGGCCGCTCGTAGGTGGCGACGGGCGCCTTGGGTTAGCGTCGGGGAGATGGGACTTCGAGGAGACGCGGCGATCGTCGGCATGGTCGAGTACCGGCCCGAACGCAAGTACACCGGTGAGCGCATCTTCATGCTGGAGCAGTGGGCCGATCTCGCGGCGGGGGCGCTCGCCGATGCCGGTCTGAAGGCATCCGACGTCAACGGCCTGGTGTGCGCCAACATCCGCGAGTCCGATCAGTTCGTCCCCTCGACGGTGGCGGAATACCTCGGCTGGCGGGTCAACTTCGCCGAGCGCGTCGATCTCGGCGGCGCCACACCAGTCGGTATGGTCTGGCGGGCGGCAGCGGCGATCGAGCTGGGTTTGTGCGACGTCGTGGTGTGTGCGGCCCCGTCCCGTCCGACCCCGAGCCTGCCGCCCGGCCAGCCCCGGGCCTGGACGCCGTTCGGGGCGTCCTCGAACATCATGGGCTCGCCCCAGGCCGAGTTCGACATACCGTACGGCAACATCGCCCAGAACTGCGGCTACGCCATGATCGCCAACCGCTATGCCTCCGAGTACGGCTACGACCCGCGAGCCACCGCGAAGATCGCCGCCGACCAGCGAACCAACGCCTGCGCCAACCCCGATGCGGTGTTCTTCGGCCAGCCGATCACCATCGAGGACGTGCTGGCCTCGAAGATGGTGGCCGACCCGCTGCACGTGCTCGAGATCGTCATGCCCTGCGCCGGCGGTGCCGCCGTGGTGGTGGCCTCCAAGGAGGTCGCCCGTCGGTGCCGCAAGCGCCCCGTGTACGTCACCGGCTTCGGCGAGCACCTGATGCACAAGACGCCGACGTACTCGCCCGACCTGCTGCACACGCCCATCGGCCCCGCGGCCGAGCAGGCCTTCGGCATGTCCGGGATCAAACGCTCCGACGTCGACGCCGTGCAGTTGTACGACTGCTACACCATCACCGTGCTGATGAGCATCGAGGACTCCGGCTTCTGCGCCAAGGGCGAAGGCATGTCCTTCGTGGCATCGCAGGACCTGACCTTCGCCGGGGACTTCCCGGTGAATACCCACGGCGGTCAGCTGGGGTTCGGCCAGCCGGGGCTCGCCGGTGGGTTCACCCAGGTCACCGAGGCGGTCCGCCAGGTTCGCGGCGAGGCCGGCGACCACCAGGTCCCGGGCTGCGAGGTCGTGTACTGCTCGGGAACTGGCGGCATCATGTCGGAACAGACCGCACTGATCGTGCAGGGAGGCTGAGGACCATGGCAGCAACGGACGGCAAGCCGCGCCCGGCCCCCATCCCGACGACCAAGCCCTTCTGGGACAGCCTGAACGAGGACAAGGTCCGGTTGCAGCACTGCGCCGAGTGCGGCGCGTGGGTGTACTACCCGCGCCGCCGCTGCCCGTCGTGCCTGTCCGCAGCCCTCGAATGGCGCGAGGTCAGTGGGCGGGGCCACATCTACTCGTGGACGGTCGGCCGCCAGGCCACCCACCCGGCCTTCGCCGAGGATGTGCCGCAGTTCTTGGCCGTGGTCGAACTCGCCGAGGGCGTGCGGATGACCACCACCATCGTGGACGCCGAGGAAGGCGACCTCGTGGTGGGTCGGGCGGTGGAACCGGTCTTCGAGCACGGCGCCGACGGCATGACGCTGCTGCACTTCCGACCATCGGCCTGACGCCCGTGACCGGCCGGTCCGGTTCGGTTCGGTCCGGTCGGGTCCGGTCCGGTCCGGTCGGGTCCGGTCCGGCTCGGTCCGGCTCGGTCCGGCTCGGTCCGGCTCGGCCGGTTCGGTCCGGTTCGGCCGGTTCGGTCCGGTTCGGCCGGCTCGAACGCAGCCCGGTTCGGGCCGGTCGCGGTCGGTCGGCGTCGCGGTCGGAGGTCTGGTTCATCCAGCTTGTAGCGAAATGGTTCGCCGGTACCTGCGCCCTCGATTCCTGGCTTGCGAAGGTGCTGGTCAGGGCGTTGCGGTCTGCCGGTCTCCGACGTTGTCGAACCATTTGGCTACAAACCGAGCAGGTCGGGTGGATCACGACGCGACTCGCCCCATGAACGGCGGGTCCGGGAGGCGGTCGTGGTCGTGTGGTCCGGCTTCGGCCGGTCGGGTCGGCACGGATGGCGCGGAGGGGTACCGGCCGACGTCGACGGTGAGCACCACCACGTCG
>CANJRG010000025.1 GCA_947476745.1 Acidimicrobiia bacterium
CATGGTGAAGTGGACCGTGGAGCACCAGGAGTTCGACCCGAGGCCCTAGGCCGAGCGAGGCGGTCCCACCGGTCCGGGCACGAGCCCCGGCGGATCAGCTGGCCCGTTCGCTGATCGCGATCCGCGCGTGCCAGATCCCCTGCCGCCACCACCCGGCGGTTCTGCGGGCAGCGATCGCCCTGCTGGGCAACAATGGGGCCGTCCGTACGTGCCCGGGGGCCTCACCTGCCGGCGCAGCAAGGAGCCACCCGTCATGAGTTCGACCGCCGAACCCGCCGTCCGCGTCGATCCGGCCACCGGCCACAAGCTGTTCAACACCCGCGCCGCCAAGGCGTCGGCCCGCATCGTCGGCAAGGGTTACGACGTGCTCGACCGGCCTGAGCTGCTGACCATGCCCGAGGCCCGCACCGGTATCCGCTACGACGAGGATGCCCAGGCCCAGCAGCGCTCGTTCATCGAGGCCCGACGCGGTGTCGACGACTACATGGCGATGGAGGGCACCTTCTCCCGCTACCTCGAGGACCACTACTCCTCCGAACCGGTCGAGCGTGAGGCGCTGGCCGACGAGTGCGACGTGGTCGTGGTCGGCGCCGGCTTCACCGGCCTGTTGCTGTGGTACAAGCTGTCCAAGGCCGGCTTCACCGACGTCCGCTTCTGCGAACGCGGCGGCGACGTGGGCGGCACCTGGTACTGGAACCGCTACCCGGGCGTCGCCTGCGACGTCGAGTCCTACGCCTACCTGCCGCTGCTCGACGAGACCGGGTACTTCCCGACCCAGAAGTACGCCTCGGGCTTCGAGATCTTCGAGTACTGCCAGTTGATCGCGGACCGGTTCGGCTTCTACGACCACTGCCTGTTCCACACCGAGGTCACCGGCGTGAACTGGGACGACGCCGACCAGCGTTGGACGGTGCGCACCGCCCGGGGTGACGCCATGCGGGCCCGCGTCGTGATGCTGGCCAACGGCATCCTCACCACCCCGCGGCTCGCCCGCATCGACGGGATGGAACGCTTCGCCGGCGAGTCCTTCCACACCTCGCGCTGGGACTACAACGTCGAGCTCGAGGGCCGTCGGGTCGGCATCATCGGTACCGGCGCCACCGCGGTGCAGGCCATCCCCGAGGTGGCCAAGGTGGCCGCACACCTCTACGTGTTCCAGCGCACCCCCTCCACGATCGAGGTACGCGACCAGCGCAGTACCACCCCCGAGCAGATCGAACGCTGGAGCAACCAGCCGGGCTGGGCCATCGCCCGGCGGGCCCGGGTGGCGGAGATCCTCGAGGGCCGCGGCCGCCAGCCCACGGCGGCCAACGCCGCCGAGGGTGCGGCGCCGGCCCCGGCGCCGGGCGGACGGCCGCCGCTGAGCCGCGATGAACGGACCCGCAAGCAGCTCGACAAGGGCTACCGGATCATGCAGCAGATCCGTGACCGCATCGACGCGGTGGTCGAGGACCCGGCCACCGCCGCCATCCTCAAGCCGTACTACGCCTACGCCTGCAAGCGGCCGACCTTCCACGACGAGTACCTGCCGACGTTCAACCGGGCAAACGTCACCCTGGTCGACGTCGCTCCGCTCGGGGTGCAGCAGATCAACGAGGCCGGCGTCGTGCACAACGGCGTGCAGTACGACCTCGACGTGCTGATCTACGCCACCGGGTTCGACTTCATGTCCCGTGAGAACGTAGGCCGGGTCACCGGCAGCGACGGCCGCAGCATCGCCGACAAGTGGCGCGACGGTGGCACCCGCACCTTCCTGGGTCTGCACACCGCCGGTTTCCCGAACCTGTTCATCCTGGTCGGCCCCCAGTCCGGCGGCGGCAAGTTCAACTTCATCGAGACCATCGAGGAGCAGACGGACTACGTGACCTGGCTGCTGTCGACCATGCGCGACAACGGTCACCATGGCGTCGACGTGCGCGAGGACGAGGAGGCCGACTGGGCCCGGCACTGTGCCGAGGCCGACATCGCCACCCTGCCGCTGCGCGACTGCGTCGGGAACTTCAACGGCTACGGCCGCACCGAGCCCGGCTCGCTCGGCTACTGGGGTGGCCGTGAGAGTGAACGGCGCACCGCCTGGGCCCAGGAGACCCTGCAGCCCTACGTGTTCACCCCGGCCTCGTAACCGTGCCGGCCGGCGGTCGACAACCGTCGGGCCGCCGCCGGCTCCTTCGACGGCGATGTGCTGGTCATCGCCCTCGGCGCCGACTACGACCTCGACGCCGACGGTGGCGAGATCGCCTTCGACCTGTTCCTCGGGGTGCCCAAGCACGTCGCCCCGGTGGTGCTGCACAACAGCGGTCTCACCGTCGACGGGTGGGTGCCGGTCGACTTCTTCACCCTCGAGACCAGCCACCGCGACGTGTACGCCCTGGGCGACTGCACCAGTGTCGGCACGCCGAAGGCCGGGGTGTTCTCCGAAGGCCAGGCGATCTCGGCGGCGTCGGCGATCGTGGCCCGGGCCCGCGGTGGCGAGGTGCAGCGCTACGACGGCAGCGCGGCGTGCTACCTGGAGTTCGGCCACGACCAGGTGGCCCGGGTCGACATCCAGTTCATGCACGGCCAACCGCCCCACGGCGCGCTCAGCGGCCCGCAACACGACCTGCTGGTCCAGAAGGCCGACTTCGGGTCGAGCCGGGTGCGGCGCTGGTTCGGCCGCGACTGGGTCTCGTACTGATGGCGGGGCGGACCGGGCTGTTCCGCACGGCCAACAAGGTCCAGCGTCTCGAGGGCTGATGTTCATGGTGTTCGCCTTCCCTGCCGAGTTCGCCCGACGGGCCCGTCCGGCTACCTGAGCGTTCGCCGCCGCATAGCGGTACGGTGCGTGCGAGTCTTGACCCATGGCACACGTGGCTTTCGAGGTGGTCCACCGGTTCGACGCACCGTCGCAGGTGGTGTGGGACGCGTTGATCGACTGGCCCGGCCACGCCGAGTGGATACCCATGACCCGGGTCGCGGTCGATCCCGGCGACCCTGCTGCTGTGGGGGCGACGTTCACGGCGTGGTCCGGTCCAGGTCCCCTCGCCCTCGAGGACCGGATGCGGGTCACCGAACTCGACTGGGACCCGGGTGCCCGGTCCGGCACCTGCGAGGTCGAGAAGTTGGGTCCCGTGCTGAAGGGGACCGCCGGGTTCAGCGTCGTCCCGTCCGGCTCGGGCACCGAGCTCCGGTGGGTCGAGAACGTCACCGTCCCCGTGGTGCCCCAGTTCCTGGCACCGGTCGTGTCCAAGCTCGGATCGGCAGGCTTCTCGTTCGGGATGCGCCGCCTCGCCGCGTTGCTCGACCGACGGCCGCCGGTCACCGCGCCGTGACCGTCCGGCCCGAGGTGCGGCTCGCATGAGCGACCCGGCCGGAACTGACCCGGCGGCCGGCACGGTCCTCACCGTCGTGGCGGTGCACGGCAACGGTGGCGGCGGCGAACGCTTCGCCTTGGCGGCGCGCGCCATGCCGATCGGTACGCGGTTGGTCTCACCGACCCTGCCCGGTTTCTCGACACGGCCACGCGACCCCTCGCTGCGCACCGTCGCCGACTATGCCGACCATCTCGCCGGCGAACTGCAGACGGTCGCCGCCGCCGACGGAGTGGCCCCGGTTCTGCTCGGCCACGGGATCGGGGGGTCGATCGCCCTCGACCTGGTCAGCCGCCGGCCCTCTGCGGTGCGCGGGTTGATCCTGCACGCCCCCGTCGGTGCCCATCTCGACACCCGCCTGTTCCCCAAGCTGATGTCGAGCGGCCCGGCCCGTGCTGTGGTGCGCCGGGCCATCTCCGCGAAGCTGCCCCGACCGTTGTGGCGCCGGTTGTTCTTCCCCCACGGGGCACCCCGGGCCGCGCTCGACGAGTTCTTCGACGCCTACCGCCACTGCGCCGTGTTCGGGGACATGTTCGACCTCATCACCGCTGCCTGGTTCGACGGGCTCAGCCCGGTCCGCGACGTGCCGGTGGTGCTGCTGTGGGGAGCCGAGGACCGGGTGCTGCGCCGGGGGCAGGCCGATGCCGTCCGCGACAAGGTGCCCGGCGCCGAGGTGGTGCTACGTGACGGTTGGGACCACTTCCCGATGATCGAACAGCCGGAGGAGTACGCCGATGCGATCGCGACGATCGCCCGTCGCCTCGTGGCCGGCTGACGTCGCCGCCGAGGCCGCCGGGGTCGTACCACTGGGTAGCGGCCGTATCGGTAGGTACGGCGCGGGCCCGAAGGCTGCGCTGCTCGACCATGCGGCCCGGCACGGAGTTGCCGTACCAAGAGGTGTGGTGCTGCTCGACGGCACGCCGCCGGAGCGGGTCATCCCGGTGCTGGACGAGATCGGGACGACGACCTTCGCGGTGCGATCGGCTTTCGCTGCCGAGGACGGGGCGACCGAGAGTTTGGCCGGATGGTTCACCTCGACGCTGCGGGTTCCGGCCGGCGCCGTGGTCGCCGCGATCGACGAGGTACGGGCCTCCGCCGGGCGCCGGACGGGCAGCTTCCGGCTCGACGTGTTGGTCATGGCCATGGTCGAAGCCCGTCATGCCGGGGTCGCCTTCAGCGAGCCCGGCACCTACGACGACGTCGTCAACGTCACCACCGGCACCGCCGAACGGCTCGTAGCCGGGGACGAGGCGGGGGAGCGGGTGCTCCTCGCCCGCCTCGAGCCGGCGGCGAAGGGCTGGCCGCGCCGCCTGCAACGGCTGCTGCGAGCGGTGCGCCGGGTGTTCGGTGACGAGCCGTGGGACGTCGAATGGGCCGACGACGGCCGCACCTGCTGGTTGGTGCAGGTGCGCCGAGTCACCCGACCCACCTGGCGCGACGAGGCTTTCACCATCGCCAACCATGCGGAGATCCTGCCGCCGTTGCCCTCGACGCTGATGACCAGCTTGATCGCGGGGGCCGGGCCGCAGTTGTTCGACTGGTACCGCCGGGCGGTGCCGTCGCTGCCCGCCAACCGTCACTTCCTCGAGGTGATCGCCGGCCGGCCGTTCATCAACCTGTCCCTGCTCGAGGACATGCTCCGCGACCTCGGTCTGCCCACCCGGCTGGTGGCGGACTCGATCGGCGGGCCGCCGGTGGTCGACCGTCCGTTGCGGCCGACCCGGGTGGTGCGCTCGTCGCCCTCGCTGCTGCGGCTCGGCCTGGCGCAGGTCGCCGCGGTGCGGCGGGCCCGCCGGATCGAGGCGTCGATCCTGGCCATCGGACAGCGGCCGATGCCGACCTTCGCCGCAGCACTCGGCGCCCTGCACGAGGCCTACGTGGCGTTGGTGACCGGCATGTTCCCGTTGTCCTCGGCCATCGGCCCGCCGCTGGCGGCGCTGCGCCGGGCCGGCACACTGCACCACCATGCGTCGCGGCACCGCACGGTCACCGTGGAACTGGCCGAGGCCGTTGCCGCCGTACGCCACGGTATGGTGCCGCTCGAAGCCTTCCTCGAACGGTTCGGCCACCGGGGCGTCTACGAGAGCGACATCGCCCGGCCCCGCTATGCCGAGGACCCCTCCGTGCTGCGCCCGGCCGGGAACGTGCCCGGCCCCGCCACGCCGCCGCAGCACTCGGCCATGCCGGGCGCAGTGAACGATGAGGCCCTGTCGAACCCGTCGTCGGTGGCCGTCGCATTGTCCGGCCGGTCGGTGCGGGTGGCGCTGACCGCACCGTTGTGGTGGTTGGCCAGGCCGCCACTCGCCGCCCGGGAACGCCTGCGCGACGAGGCGATGCGTGGCTTCGCGCTGATCCGGGCAAGGTTGCTCGACCTCGCCCGGGTCGCCGCAGCCGACGGCCGGCTCCCGTCGGTCGATGCGCTGTGGCTGCTCGACGACGAGGAGGCCCGATCGCTGGACCGGGGCCGGGTGTTCACGCAGGCCGATTTGGCCGAGCGCGCCGCCGTGCGGGCCGAGTTGGCCGGGCTCGATCCGCCGCCGGTGATCCGCCGCTCCGACGATCCGGCGTCGTGGGTGGCCGGCGGGGGGCCGGACGGGCTCGACGGTGGTGCGTCGACGGCGTCGACCTGGCGTGGACTGTCGCTGACCACGGGAACCGTGCGCGGCCGGGCATGGGTGCTCGACGAACCGGCGCACGAGCTGCCCGACGGGTTCGATCCGGCCGCCACGGTGCTGGTGGCCCGTTCGATCGACGCCGGCTGGGCGACGACCCTGGGGCTGGTGGCCGCAGCGGTGGTCGAGACCGGCGGTGACCTGTCCCACGGGTCGATCCTGGTCCGCGAGTTGGGCCTGCCGGCCGTCACCAACGTGCGCGGGGTGCGCCGTGCCGTCGCCGAGGGCGACACCCTCGAAGTACGCGCTGATGCCGGCGTGGTCCAGCGCCTGGATCCGCCACCCGGGCCGGGAACCGCAATGGACCCTCCCGGCCGCTGAACAGGACCGTCAAGGACCGGTATCCCCGCGACGCCGCCCCCTGCCGAACCGGCCTCAGCCGACGCTGAGGTACGCCAAGGCAGCGACGCACAGGGCGATGAGGGCGATGGTGACCGCGTAGACGGCGAACGCCGCGCTGCCGGCGCGGTGCGAGCCCATCAGGGCGTGGTCGCGGGCCACGCCGACCATGAGCACCAGCAGCGGCAGCAGCAGCGCGGCGTTGAGCACCTGGGTGAGGACCAGGATGGCGATCAGCGGCGCGCCGGGAACCAGCACGAGCCCGGCCCCCAGCACGGTGACCGCGGTGAACGTGCCGTAGAACAGCAGGGCGTCACGGGGGGCGTCGTTGACTGCGGCGGGCCGGCCGAGGACCTCGGACACCGAGTACGCCGTGGACAGCGGCAGGATCGAGGCGGCGAGGAACGCCGCGCCGATGAGGCCGAGCGCGAACAGGTCGGCGGCCAAGGACCCGGCCAGGGGGCGCAGCGCGTCGGCGGCGTCGGCGGCATCGTTGATGGTGTGACCGGTGGCGTGCAGCGTGGCGGCGCAGGCGACCACGACGAAGAACCCGATGATGCCGGTCAGCGCGGAGCCGGTGACCACGTCGAGACGGGAGTAGCGCAGGTCCTCGAGCGTGAGTTTCTTGTCCACGGCGTAGGACTGGATGAAGCTCAGTCCCCACGGCGCCAGCGTGGTCCCCAACGTCGCGGTGGCCAGCGCGATGGCGTCGCGGGTCAGCGGCATGGTCGGCGCGATGCCGCGTGCCGCTGCCGCCCAGTCGGGATGGGCCAGCAGGCCTGCCACGACGTAGGTGACGAAGACGGCGCTGAGGGCCAGCAGCACGTGCTGGACCCGACGGAAGCTGCCCTTGATCACCAGCAGCGACACCGCCACCGCGGCGCAGGGCACGCTGACATAGCGCGACACCCCGAACAGCTCGAACCCGGCGGCGATGCCGGCGAACTCGGCGCAGGTGGTGCCGACGTTGGCGACGACGAGCGCACCGGTGGCGAACGCGCCGATCCGGACGCCGTAGCGCTGGCGCACCAGTCCGGTGAGCCCCTGGCCGGTGACCACGCCCATGCGCAGCCCGAGATCGTGGAAGATCACCAGCGCGATGGTGGACACGAGCAGCACCCACAGCATCTGATAGCCGAACTTCGCCCCGAGCACCGAGTAGGTGGTGATGCCGGCCGGGTCGTCGTCGGACAGACCGGCCAGCAACCCCGGGCCGACCACCGTCAACAGCGCGGCGAGCCGGAGACGACGGCCCCGCGTCGCCCCCACCGGTGTGCCACCCACTGGTGGGGCCCCGTCTGGTGTGCTGCCAGCTGGTGTGCTGCCCGCCCTCATGGCCGTCCGCCCCGCCGCCCCGCCGCCCCGCCGGCGGCGGTGGGTTCGGTCCCTTCCTCGGCCCCGGTCCCCGCGCCCGGCCCGGGGGCCGAGCCGGTCCCGGTGTTGCGCCGATGGCGCGACAGCAGGTGCGGGTAGCGGCTACGGCCGGGCAGCCGTTCGGCGACGAGCTCGTCGAGGATGTCGTCGATGGCGACCACGCCGAGCATCCGGCCCTCGCGGTCCACGACCGGTGCGTTGCGCAGGTCGTGGGTGGCGAACAGCCGGATCACGGCGTTGAGCGGGGTGTCGGCCTGCAGCACGGGCAGTGGGCGCGGCTGCGGGTTGGCGTCGTTGAGCAGATCGAGGGCGTCGACGGCCCCGAGCGGCCGGCCGTTCTGGTCGAGCACGAACAACGTCGACAGTCCGGCGGCACTCGCCGGCGGGCTGGTGAGCAGCGTGCGCAGCGTCTCACCCGGGGTGCCGACCGCGGCGGTACGGTACTCGGTGGTCATCAGCCCTCGCGCCGTGCCGGGCTCGGCCGAGAGCAGCTCGCGCAGTTCGTCGGCCCGGCCGGGGGCCAGACGGTCGAGTAGCTCCATCCGCCGCGACGGGCTGACCCGGCGCAGGGTGGCCACGGCATCGTCCGCCGGCATCGCCGCCAGGACCTCGCTGTCGAAGGGGCCGGGCAGGGCGTGCACCACCCGCGAGCTGACGTCGGGATGGGCCAGCCGCAGGGCGTCGGCGGCACGACCGGCACCCACCGCGCCGAGCACGGTGCTGGCCCGGTCGGTGGACAGCTGGGCGATCAGCGAGGCGAGCTGCGCGTGGGTGAGCAGGTCGAGGTGCTCGGGCGCGGCAGCGAGCTGCGTGGCGAGCCCGCGGCCCGACACCAGGTGCAGCTCATGCCATTGCACCGACACCGACGCGAAGCGTGACGCCAGCCGGCGCAACCCCAGGCGGCGTAGCACCGGGGCGGCACCGAACTGCACGGCGACCACCCGCAGCTCGTGATCGACCCGTATGAGCACCAGATCGCCCACCCGCTCGATGCGGGCCCCGCCGGCGTCGAGGATCTGGGCGTCGAGGACGTCGCGGTTCAGCCACAGTTCGTTCGGCGGGGGCTGGCCCACCGCCGCCCCGTCCGAGGTCGCGGTGGCGCCGGGTCCGAGCAGGACGCCGGTGCGTTCGAAGCTGACGACATCGCCCCAAGGGAACCAGCGCAGCTCGCCGCGGCCCCGACGCACCCCGATCCGTACCACCGATGCTCGTGCGTCCTGCGCGTCCACCGTCAACTCGCGCAACGGACCGAGGGCATGACCCTCGGCGTCGATGACGGGTTGGCCGATCTCCTCAGTGAGGACGAGCACCGGGCGACGGTGTCGACTCGATCACCGGTGTCGACTCAACCAGACCGGGGGAGTCCGACCCTTGGCCGCTGTTCCGAGGGAGCCATTGCGGGGGAGCGGGCGGCCTCGGTTGCACCCGCGGGGTGGCAACAGGCCCGAGCGCGGTCGTGTCGTCGTTGTCTCGGCACCAGACCGGTGCGTCCATGAGGGGAAAGCTACGACGGCGGTGTCCGGGGTCGTAGGGGCGAACGTCCCGAACCGCATCGGCCTGGGCAACGTGCCGCAGGGCCAGCTGTGCTTCCCGCAGATGACGACGATGGAGAACCTGCAGCTGGTCACCACCCGCAAGCCCGAGATCGACGAGGTGCTCGACACCTTCACGGTGCTGCTCGTCGAGCAGCACATCGGCTTCGCGCTGCGTTCCACCGCCCGCTACTACGTGCTCGAGAGCGGTCCCATCACCGGCAGCGGCGAGGGCGGCGAGGGCGCCTTCGACCAGGTCCGTGCGGCGATGACGGTGTGACGGTGTGACGCCGGTGACCGGCTGCGGGTCGGCGGGTGTGGGTCGTCCCCACCCCGCCGGCCCGTTTCGGTCAGACCAGGGCGGCGGTGCCGAAGACGATGCCGGGGTAGCCCTGCTCGTCCATCGTCGCCATACGGTCACGGAACTTGGTGAGGCTGCCCCCATAGGGCAGGAACTCGTTCGCCTTGCCGGGGATGTTGGCGCCACGGAACCACGAGTTCTCGGCCATCAGGGCGATGTCGGCCACGGCATGGACCTCCTCGGTCCAACGGGCGCACGCCTCCTCGTCGGGGGCGATGACGGTGTGGCCGTGCTCCCGGGCGTACTCGAGCAGGCCGGTGACGTAGTCCACCATGATCTCGATGGCCCGGGGGAAGTTGCCGGCGATCAGGTGCGGCCCGCCTGCGAGGAAGAAGTTCGGGAACCCTGGCACCATGGCCCCGAGGTAGGTGACCACGCCGGGCGCCCACTGCTCGCGCAGCACCCGGCCACCCTCGCCGATCACGTCCATCCGGGTCAATGCCCCGGTGAAGCCGTCGAAGCCGGTGGCCCACACGATGATGTCGAAGGCCTGCTCGCCGGCGGTGGTCTCGATCCCCGCCTCGGTGATCGAGACAAGCGGGGTCTCGTGCAGGTCGACCAGTGTCACGTTGGGCTGGTTGAACGCCTCGAAGTAGCCGGTCTCCATCGGCGGGCGGCGCATGCCGAAGCCGTGGTCCTTGGGGATCAACTTGTCCGCGACGGCCGGGTCCTTCACCCGCGAACGGATCTTCTCGGCGATGAACTCGGAGAACTCGGCGTTGGCCTCTCTGTTGGTCATCATGTCGCGGTAGTTGCTGATGAGCTTGGCGAAGCCCTTCTGGTGGTAGAGCTTCTCGTAGAGCACCCAGCGCTCTTCCTTGGAGTCGTCGAAGGTCCGCTTCCGTGACGCGGTGTGCACGAACCCGGCGAAGGAGTTCATGCACGAGCGATAGATCTCGTCGTAGGTGGCCTTGATCTCGGCCTGCTCCTCGTCGGTGATCTTCCCGTTGTTCAGCGGCGAGTTCCAGTTCGGCGTCCGCTGGAACACCACCAGCTCGCCGGCCTGCTTGGCCACCTCGGGGATGAGCTGCACCGCGCTGGCACCGCTGCCGATCACCGCGACCTTCTTGCCGGCGAAGTCGACACCGGACTTGGGCCACAGGCCGGTGTGGTGGGCCTCGCCCTGGTACCGCTCGCGGCCGGGGATCGACGGCCAGTACGGGACCGACAGCACCCCGGTGGCGGACACCACGAAGCGGGAGCGCAACGCCGTGCCGTCCTCGGCGGTGATGGTCCAGGTGTCGTCGGACTCGTCGAGCACGATGGACTTCACCCGGAAGTTGAACCGCATGTCGCGGCGCAGGTCGAGCTTGTCGGTGACGAAGTTCAGGTACGACTCGGTCTCGGCCTGGCCGGCGAAGTGCTCCTGCCAGTTCCACTCGTCGAGGATCTCCTGGGAGAAGAAGTACCCATAGGAGTAGCTCTCCGAGTCGAAGCGGGCCCCGGGGTAGCGGTTCCAGTACCAGGTGCCACCCACGTTGGTGCCGCCCTCGACGAGGCGGACGTCGAAGCCGGACTCGCGCAGCCGGTGCAGCTCGTAGATGCCGCTCACCCCGGCCCCGATGACGATGACTTCGGCGTCGAGTGCTTGCCCTGTTGCCATGTTGTCCAACCCCCGGTCCGGCCGATCTCCCCGATCGGCACATTCGCCGAGGTTACGCGGTGCCGGCCGCAGTCGCCCAAGGCTTTCGGGTACGGTGCCGGTGCCGGCCCGGTGCCGGCGCGCTGACGTATCAGCCGTGCTGGTTGCCCGGGAGCAGGTAGTACCAGGCGTTGCGCTCGGCGCCGGCCGTTTCGAGGGCCTTGGCCGCCGCCCGCACGACCTGCCCGGTACGGGTGTGGCGGTAGAACCAGGTCTCGAGCTGCCGGGCGGCGGGGACGTGGTCGGACAGCGCCAACCCGGCCTCCTCGTAGTAGGCCCGGATGTCCTGACCGGCGGCGAGGACGGTGTCGACGTCGAAGCCCGCGGCGGCGAGGTCGGCGGTCTCGCCGAGCGTCACGAACCGTTGGACCAGGTCGCCGATGCCGTCGGGCCCGGCGACCCGCCCGACGGCGGTGGCCCCGCCGGCCGCCTCGAGGTGCCGGTTGTAGGCCGGACGCAGGCCCTGCACCTCGTCGACGGCGGGGTGCAGGTCTGGGTCGTGCCGTGGCGGGAGCGTGCACGAGGCGGCGAGGTCGGCCTCGTCCTCGATGACCACCGGATGATCCTCGATGACGGGCACGTCGGTACGGTCGAGCAGGGCGAAGGCCCGGCGGATCACGTCGGTCTGGAAGGCGACGTCACCCGGGCGGCCCAGTGGGCGGCCGAGCGGGAACTGGCAGTGCAGGAACCTCGGGGCCTTGATGTTCTCGGCCTGACGCCGTACGAGCGACAGGCCGACCGTGGCCATCCCGGCTTCCTCGAACACCCGTGCGAGCACACCCACGGTGCGCGTGCAGAACGGTCAAACGGGGGTGAGCAGCACGACGTCGACCCCGTCCTCGCGCAGCACCCGGGCGGCCGCCGGCCCGCTGTCGAGCAGGATCGTCGAGAACGTGGCGTCGAACTGGGCGCCCATGAACGACAGGTGCCGGGACGCCACGCTGCCGATCTCACCTGCCGCCGCCATCTCCTCGAGCCGGTCAACGGGATAGACGACGTCGAGGTCCGCGGCGAAGCCGGTGCGGTCGAAGTTGGGGGAGAAGTGCGACAGCTGCACGTCGCGCGCCCCGCCGGGCAGGACGGTGAACGAGCCGTCGGTCGGCTGCCAGAGCCGCACGTCGCCCGCCGCCCGCAGGCCGGCGGTGGTCACGATCGCCACCCGTGCCCGGGACAGTGCCGGTGCCGTGGTGACCGGTGTGGAGGAGAACTCCGGGGTCGGGATGTCTCCAACCCGGTCCCTGATCGATCCGTCGGCGCTCATGGACCGAACCCAGTCCGGCATCCGGTCGGTCGGGCGACGCGACCGGCGGCGAGGCATAGCATGCGGCCATGAGCGACGTCGTAGTTGTCGAACAGCAGGGCCACGTGCTGACCATCACGCTGAACCGGCCAGAGGCCTACAACTCGTTGGACTACGACGCCTACGAGCAGCTGTCGGTGGCGTTCCGCCGCGCCGGTGAGGACGCCGGGGTCCGTGCCGTGGTCTTCACCGGCACCGGGCGCGGGTTCTGCACCGGCGACGACGTGCGCAAGCTGCTCGGCGCCGGTGCTGCCGAGCTGGCCCGCCGGCTGGGCTCCGGCGAGCTGGAGCTACCGAGTTCGGCCATGCGGCGCTGTGATAAGCCGATCATCGCTGCGGTCAACGGTGCCGCGGTCGGCTACGGCATGGAGCTCAGCCTGCTCTGCGACATCCGCATCGCCGCCGAGGAGGCCCGGTTCTCGGAGATGTTCGTGCGCCGGGCCATCGTCGCCGGGGCCGACAGCTTCGAGATCCTGCCCCAGCTGATCGGGGCCTCGGCCGCGGCCGAGATGCTGATGTCGGGCGATCTGGTCGACGCCCGCCGGGCGTTGGAGCTGGGCCTGGTGTCCAAGGTGGTCACCCAGCAGGAGCTGCTGCCGGCCGCTCAGGCCGTCGCCGCCCACCTGGCATCCAATCCGCCGCTGGCGGTGCAGGCCGCCAAGCACGCCCTGCGCTTGGCCCGCGGCGGCCGGGCCGAGGAGTTGCGGGCGTTCATCGGCGGGCAGGGCCGGGCACTGCTGGCCACCGAGGACCACCAGGAGAGCGTGGCCGCCTTCCTCGAGCGTCGCGACCCCACCTTCCACGGCCGCTGAACGGGCCCCCGCAGAACCGGGCGATACGTCCCGGGATGGTGGCCCGGCTCCCGAGGTGGGCACGGCTAGGGGAAAGTCGTTGCGGATCGCTGCGGAACCGAGAACCCTCGAGCTCGACTCGAGGCGCACTGCGCTGCTGCCGGTCGATCATCAACGGGCGTTCCTGAACTCGGACCCCGAGCAGATGATCGTCGCCGACGCGCACCCATGCTTCGACCCGGACAGGGGCGGGGTCCAGCACGCCGTGGGTACTGGGACCTTGCAACCAGGCGTGTGCCGCCAACCAGCCAGCGGCGCGGTCAGACTGGTGACAGACTTCGTGGCTGGTGAGGGCCAGGTTCGCCCAGTGGCGGCCCGGCCACAGCCGACCACGAACGAAAGGATGGCATTGCCATGTGCGGGTTCATCGGTGGCCTCCTGAGGGGCGCGCCCATCACTGCGGACCGGATACGGGCGGCGCTGCGTCGCCTCGAACACCGGGGACCCGATCACGCCGACTGGTGGTGCTCACAGGACCAGCGGTTCCTGCTCGGCCACACCAGGCTCAGCATCATCGGCCTGACCAACGGCGATCAGCCGCTGGTCAACGAAGGTGGCGACATCCACTGCGTGGTGAACGGCGAGCTGTACGGCTACCGGGCCATCCGCGCCGAGCAGCAGGCCGCAGGGCGGCGTTTCGCCACCGATTCCGACAGCGAGATCGCCCTCGTGCTCTACGAGCGGTTCGGCGCCGATTTCCTGCACCACCTCCGTGGCGAGTTCGCCGTGGTGATCGCCGACGAACGGCGGCGGTGCCTGATCGCCGCCCGTGACCGTTTCGGCATCAAGCCGCTGTACTACAGCGTGCACGACGGGAACGTGCTCGTCGGGTCGGAGATCAAGGCCCTGCTCGAGCTGGGCGTGCCGGCCCGCTGGGACCGGGAGGGTTTCTTCGCCGAATGCCACAGCGCGCGCACCTCCGATCGCACCCTGTTCGCGGGGGTCCGTGCCGTCCCCCCGGGGTGCTACCTCGTGGCTCGGGACGGCGAGGTCACGATTCGTTCGTACTGGGATCTCGAGTTCCCCGACCGCCAAACCCTGGCGGCGGACCGCCGCAGCGACGCGGAGATCGTGGCGGGATTCCGTGACGTCCTCGATGACGCCGTGCGCGAACGGCTCGTCGCCGATGTCGAGGTGGCGTCGTACCTGTCGGGCGGCATCGACTCCTGTGCGGTACTCGGTCTCGCCCAGCGGCACCTCGACCGGCCGATACGGGCGTTCACGATCGTCTTCGGCGATGCGCAATACGACGAGCGGGTCCTCGCCGAACGCACCGCGGCGTTGACCGGGTCGACGTTCGTGCCGGTGCCCGTCACCCAGGAGGCGCTCGTCGGCGCGTTCAGCGACGCGTTGTGGCATGCCGAGACCCTGGTGTTCAACGGCCACGGTGTGGCGAAGTTCCTCCTGTCCAAGGCGGTCCACGAAGCCGGTATCAAGGTGGTGTTCACCGGCGAGGGTGCCGACGAGGTGCTGGCCGGCTACCCGCCGTTCCGGCGCGACCTGCTGTTGCACAACACCGAGGGCCAAGCGCCCGACGAGGTCGCCCGTATGGTGGCGGCACTGGCCAGCGCCAATCAGTCCTCGCGCGGACTGCTCACCGCGGATGGTGAGGCGGCCCCCGGTCTCGACGCGGTGGCGACGCGGCTCGGCTGGGTGCCTTCCTCGCTCGAGGTGTTCGCCTCGCTCGCCGGCAAGATGCTGCCGTTGTTCAACCCGGGACTGCTGGTCGAGCTCGGCCGGGTGAACCCCTACACCGATCTGCTCGACTCGCTCGATCCTCCCCGCCGCCTTGCCGGGCGGGACCCCGTGAACCAGGCGCTGTACGTGTGGGGCAAGACGATGCTCCCCAACTACATCCTGACCGTCCTGGCCGATCGCATGGAGATGGCCCACTCGGTCGAAGGCCGGGTGCCCTTCCTCGACCATCACGTGGCTGAGTACGCCGCCGGCCTGCCGGTCCGTCACAAGATCCGTGGCATGCGCGAGAAGCACGTGCTGCGCGAAGCGGTGCGCGACGTCGTGCTCCCCGAGGTCTACGACCGCCAGAAGCACCCGTTCATGTCCCCGCCGGCCCGCCGCGACGACGACGCGCTCGGCGCGTACTGCCAGGACGTCCTGCGCTCGAAGGTGGTTGAGGATCAGCCGTTCTTCGATCCGCAGCGGGTCCGGGCCCTCATGGACGGCCTCGCGACGAGCGATCCCGACCAACGCGCCGCCGGTGAAGGTGTCGTGCTGCGGGTGCTGTCCACCTGCCTGCTCCAGGAGCGCTTCGGGCTGTCGGCCTAGTTCGTCGCCGGCACGCACCACGGCTGCACGAGGTACACAGGCGGACGTCGGTCTGTGTACCTCGTGGGACCGGGGGTCGTTCCTCAGCGGCTCGGCGGTGTCGCCGCCACCAGCGGCATGACCGTGCCGGTGAGCAGCTCGATGCAGCGCATCACCTGGTCGTGAGGCTGGCCGGGGTGCTGCATGCGCAGTACGAGGGTGTCGACGCCGAGCTCGTCGCGCCAGCGGCAGATGTCGCGTGCGACACGTTCGGGTCCGCCGATGATCATTCTGTCCTGCCAGAAGGCGTCGGAGTCGTAGTACGGGTCGTCGATGCTGGTGATCGCACGGCGCCGCCCGTCGGGCATCCGCTCCACGAGGGACACCGCCGGGGGTGCGTACACCTTGCGGTAGGTGTGCATCAGGTGGGGGCGGACCTCGCGCCAGGCGGTCTCGTCGTCGGCGGCGACGTAGAACTCCCGGATCAACGCCGTGGGCTCCTTGGCCGGGTCGCGGCCGGCCTCGGTCAACGCCACCCGGTAGTCGGCGAACTGGCTGCGGGTGTGCTCGAGGTCGGTCAGCAGCGAGATCAACAGGTTGTGGCCGCGTTTCGCCACCCGCCGGCGCGAGGACGGGGTCGCCGCGCCGATCCAGATCGGGATCGGACGCTGGACCGGCGTCGGCCGCAGCTGGGCGTCCATCACGTTGTAGTGACGGCCCTCGTAGCTGAACCGGTCACCGGTGAAGGCCCGTTCGATGACGTCGAGACCCTCGAGGAACATGCCGAGCTTGCTCTCGAACGGCAGGCCGAACCCGTCGAACTCGTCCTGACGGTACCCCTGGCCGAGTCCGAGCTCGAAGCGCCCGTTGGAGATGGTGTCGATGACGGCCGCGTCCTCGGCGAGCTTGAGGGGATGGCCGTACAGCGGGCTGACCACGATGCCCTGGCAGATACGGATCCGCTGGGTGCGGGCTGCCGCTGCGGCACACACGATCAGCGGGCTGGGGCAGTAGTCGTCGGCGAAGAAGTGGTGTTCGGTCATCCACACGTCGTCGACCCCGCGCTGGTCGGCGAAGGCGATCTGTTCGAGTGCCTCGGCGTAGACCTGCGGGGCGGTCACCCCGAACTCCGGCGGGGCTTCGAGGCCGTACAACATGCCGATTCTCATGGGCAGGACATTACGGCCCGCGCGCCGGACACGCCCGTCGTTCCACGGCGTGGGCCCCGGCAGTAGCGTCGCGGCCGTGGCCGACACCCGAACCGAGCGGATCGCGGTGGCGATGGGGCTGTTCTTCACCTTCGCGGGGTTGATGCACGCGCTCACGCCGGCGTTCTTCGACGCCATCGTGCCGCCGTGGCTGCCGCCGGGGGAGCGCTTCTGGACCTACGCCAGCGGCCTGGCCGAAGTGGTGGTGGGCCCGCTGCTGCTCATCAGGCGCACCCGTCGGGGCGCGGCCTACGCCGCGATGGTGCTGCTCGTCGCGGTGTACCCGGCGAACCTGTACATGGCGTGGGACTGGCGGGACCGTCCGGTCGGCGAGCAACTCATCGCCTACGGACGGTTGCCGTTCCAGTTCCTGTTCGTGTGGCTCGCCTGGCAGGTGGCGCGTGGGCCGCAGCCGTCGGGCCCGGCGCGTCCGTTCCGGCCATCCGGTGCAGCGGGCCCGGCGCGTCCCGGCGGGTCCGCTCAGAAGCCGTAGCAGCCCTCTCGGCCGTCGGCTGCCGACCCGGTCGAATTGCGGCCGTCAGCCGTCAGCCGTCGGTGTCGGCCAGGAGGCGTTCGAGGTTGGCCATGGCCGGGCCGGCGGCGGCGGCAATGCGGGCCAGCAACCCGAGGTGCTCGGGGTTGTCCTCGACCTCGGCCCGGGTGCGGCTGAACCCGTCGAGCCGTGACGTCACCAGCCAATCCCGCAGGGCCGCGTCGCGTCGCCAGCGGCCGGCGTTGGCGGTGTTGCCCAGCGTGGAGCGCAGCCAGTCGAGCGGGGTACTCGGGTGGGGCACGACCCGGCACAGGTCGTTCTTGGCCTCGTCGTCGTCGTAGGCGGCTTCGATGTGGGCGATGAACGCGGCGCTGAACACCTGCTGGCAGCTGCGCACGGTCTGCAACGTGATCCGATCGTCGGCGAACACCGGGACCGGCGGGCGCCATGCCAGGCCGTCGGCGCTGCAGTCCACGTGCACGGTGGTAGCGGTGCTGGGCACGTCGCCGTGCTCGAGGGTGATGTGGCCGGGGTCGATCCGCCGTACCCGGCCGAGCCGCACGACATCGGTGATGCGCCGCAGTTCGTCGAGCTCGGCCCTGGTCACGGTGCCGCAGCGGTACATCGTCGGCCGGACAGCCGGGTCGAACCGCAGCAGCACGCCCCGGGCCTCGAGCTCGTCGAAGAGGTCCTCGACCGTGGCGGCAACGGCGGCGGCCTCGAAGGAGCCGGCGACGTTGCCCATGGTCGCGCCGAAGAACGCCGTTCCGGGCTGCACCGTGGCCCGGTCGAGCAGCCAGGCGTCACGGGGCATGATCCAGGTGATGGCATCGGGGGCCACACCGTTGGCGAGCAGGAACAGACAGGCGTCGATCCCGGTCTTGCCTGCCCCGACCACGACATACCGCTCGGCAGGGGCGTCGAGCCCGGCGAGGCCGTTGACGGGGACGCAGCGCACACCCGACGCGACGTCGTACGCGGGCGGACCCATGGCGGGGACGGTCACCCGCATGTAGGTGGCGTCCACGACGGTGGCGTGCGGGGCGGCCTGGTAGCCGGCGCCCGACACCAATGACCGCCAACGTCGCTCACCGAGGTGCTCGCACATCGGGAAGTACCGCACCCGGCCACTCGGCAGGAACCTCCGCTGGAGCACCTGCTCGAAGTAGGTCACCACCTCCGGCCCCGATGCCAGCTCGTAGAGCCCGCGGTTGCCGCCGGCGGTGTCCAACGCGTCGTGGCCCAGCGGTGTCGAGTTGACGCCGTAGAACGACGACGGCTGGTGCAGTCGGACGAAGGGGTAGGCCACGTTCCAGTGCCCGCCGGGCCGAGGGTGGCGGTCGACGAGCGCCACGGTGGCGTCGGTCTCGGTCAGCAGCACGTCGGTGAAGGCCATGCCCATGGCACCGGCCCCGACGACCAGGTAGTCGACGTCGAGGTCGTCGGCGTCGCGGTGGTCCGCGTCGCGGGTCTCGGTCACCGGGTCAGTTCTTCGGGAGGTCACGGAACGGGGTCTCGGGCGAGGGGCCCGGTTCCTTGGGCAGGCCGAGGGCCCGTTCACCGAGCAGGTTGCGCTGGATCTGGTCGCTGCCGGCATAGATCGGCGGGGCCGGCGAGAAGACGGTCATCTCCTGGAAAACCCCGGCGGTGCCGTCGGACTCCCACAGTTGGCCGTCGGCGCCGAGCAGCAGGTTGGCGGCGTCGCGGGCATGGGCGACCGAGCCGGAGTTGAACACCTTGGCCAGGTTGCCCTCGAAGCCGGTGCGGCTCGATGGCACCGCCCGGCTGCGCCACGCCCGCAGCCGGGCCAGCTCGTAGTCGATCTGCACCGCGGCCAGCGCCTGGCGTACGTGCGGGTCGTCGCGCCGTCCCGACGCGTCGGCGAGGTCACGCAGCATCGTCAGATGCCGCCGGCCCACCGCGGCACCGCTGATCGGGCCGGCCAGGCCCACGAACGACGCCGCCGGCCGGTCGAGGTCGCCGGCGCGGCTGCCGGGAAGGGCGGGCGAGAAGGAGGCCCCGCCGTGGCTGGTGGCGGCCCGTTCGAAGTTGAGGGTGGCATTGGCCACCGCCCAGCCCCCGTTGAGCTCGCCAACGACGTTCGCCGCCGGCACCCGGGCCCCGTCGAGGAAGACCTCGTTGAACACGGCCTTGCCGGTCATCTCCCGCAGCGGTCGGACTTCGATGCCGGGCTGGTCCATGGCGATCACGAAGTAGGTGATGCCCTGGTGCTTTGGGGCGCCGGGGTCGGTCCGGGCGATCAGCATGGCCAGATCGGCGGTCTGGGCGGTGGAGGTCCACACCTTCTGGCCGGTGATCATCCAGTCGTCGCCGTCGCGTTCGGCCCGGGTCTGCAGCCCGGCAAGGTCGGACCCGGCCTGCGGCTCGGAGAACAGCTGACACCAGCCGGCCGTACCGTCGAGTACGGACGGGACCCAGGAAGCGGTCTGCCCGGCGGTGCCGTAGCGGGCGATGGTCGGTGCGGCGAGGGTCAGCCCGAGACCGCCGGGCGGGCCGAGCACGTTGGAGCGGGTCAACGTTGCGGTCACCGCACCGGCGAGGTCGCCCGGCCAGCCCCGCCCACCGGCCGCCTCGGGCAGGGTGGGGCTGGACCAGCCGTTGGCGGCCAGCAGCGTCCACCACGCCCGTACGGTGATTTCGCGGGTCCAGTGCTGCGCGATCAGGTCCTCGACCTGCCGTCGGACTTCTTCTGCGGTCGGCAACGTCATGGTCCAATCCTGGCACGGCCGGCCGGCCGGGCGGTGGCCGGGCCGACCTGCCATCCGGCCGACCTGCCATCCGGTCGACCTGCCATCCGGCCGACCTGCCATCCGGTCGACCTGCCATCCGGTCGACCTGCCATCCGGTCGAACGGTGCGGTGGCCGTGGCCGGCGGCGACCTCAATCGTGATTGGGGTCATTCGTGGGCGGCTTCGCCCTGTGACCTGCCACCGAGTAGCCGGCGGGCGAGGTCCTGCAGGTCAGCTTGGGTGTAGCGGACCGTGCCTGACGGGGTGTCGACGGAGCCATGGACGAAGGTCCTCCACCGGGCTGGGATGTTCTGGAATCCGAACCGGGCCCCGGCGAGCGCCCCGGCGACGCAGGCGACGGTGTCGGTGTCCCCACCGAGGTCGATCGCCCGGATCACCGCATCGGCGAAGGAGCCTGCCCCCCGGGCCGACCAGACCGCCTGGCCGAGGCACCCGAGCACGCTGCCGTTGTCGGATCGGCCCTGTTCAGGTAACCAGGCCGGGTCGAGCACCCCGGCGAACGCCGGGGCGAGTTCGGGGGGAAGGCGGTCGAGGAGGCCTTCGATGCCCGCGAACGGGTCCTCGCCGAGGATTGCGAGCCGTATCAGGGCGGCGCCGATGGCTGCGCCCCAGCAGGACGCCGGCGGGTGGGTGAGCGCGCCTTGGGCCAATGCCGCCCCGATAGTCACGTCGAGGTCTTGCTGCAGGAACGCCACGGCGAGCGGGAACACCCGCATAAGGGCGCCGTTCGATGCGGCTCGATGGTCGGTCCGGCGCAGCATCGCCGCTTGCGCTGCGCGGCGAGACGGTTGGGAGAGCGCGGCGCTGGTGGTGGTTCCGACATCGGCCGCAGTCCTTGCCCAAAAGGCGAATGTCGCGAACAGGTCGTCGAGGTCGAGGCCGCCCCGGCGCAGGAGCGACTCGGCGAGCAGTACCGCCATCTGGGTGTCGTCGGTGAACTCGCCCGGCGCCCAGCCGAAGGCGCCGCCACCGATCAGTTCGCCGGTCCCGCCTGTCACGGGTTGGGGGAAGGTCTGGCTGTAACGGCCCGGTGGGCCGAACTCGAACGGCGCGCCCAGGGCGTCGCCGACGGCGGCCCCGATGATGGCTCCGAGGGCCCGTTGCAACACCGCCGGGTTGGTGCTGTGGTCGGTGCCGAGCAGCGCGATGACGGGCTCAGGGGAGACCTCGGCGAAGGGGTCGGGAATGTCGGCGTTCATCGTCGCCTCGGGTTCCACGTTGGTGACGCAGGGGTTGCGTCGTAACGTTCAGGGGGTTCGGCTCCGGGCATGCCGGGATGATACGCGTACGTCCTGTCCGGTAGATCGGGTTTCGGCCGGCTGCTCACCTCGGCCGGGGCACCGACCGGGGCCGAACTCCCCCGGGGCTGAGCCCGGGGGCGCCGGTCACAGGACGCGCAGCTCGCCGGTGTCGTTGCGTAGCACGATGTCGGCGAAGGTGGCGGTGCCCACCGTCCGGCCGCAGTTCGAGGCGGCGATGAGCCACACCGCCACGATGCGGCCGGGCGGTTCGCCCATGAAGCGCCGGTGGTCCTCCCAAACGTTGCGCCGCTCCCGGTGGGGCCGGCCGAGGCCGTCGGCACCGCAGTGCAGCGGCATGTGGGTCTCGCGTTTGTGCCATCCGGGCATCGGACAGGCGAAGGTGGATTCGACCGGCTCGAGTGCGGCGCTCCAGAACCAGGTGAGGTCGCGGCCGGAGTCGAACTCGACGGCGATGCTCACGTAGTCATGGGTCATCTTGGTGTCCTCGGCGACCGACGAGGGCAGCGTGTCCACCCGCCAGGCCCACTCGATGGTGGTGGTCGGGTCGAGGGGGAACTCGACCGCCCGTTGCACGATGCCGGCGTCGTCGTCGCAGCGGACCGCAATGGCGGCGGCGCCGTCGAGGGTGTCGGCCCGGAAGATGTCGGTGCGGCCGAGGTCCCGGAAATGGGTCCAGCCTGCCGGGTGCTCGATCGGATGGCTGAGCCGATGGTGTTCGGCTCGCAGCAACACCGGGTCGAGCCGGGCATCGAGCCCGCCGGGTTCGCCGGGTTCGGCCCGATCGCCGGGATCGGCCCGATCGAGCAATGCGGCGATCCCGGCGAGCGGGTCGACGCCCACCGGCCAGCGCAGCACCGTCGCCTCCAGGCCACCCTCGAGACCGTCGTAGAGGCGGGTCGAGGACCGCAATGTGCCCAGATCGTCGGCCCATACGCCGCGCAGCACGCACAGCTCGAGCTCGCCGGCGTGATCGACGGTGACGGTGGTGGTGTCCGCGGTGCCCTTGAACACCCGGCCGCCCGGCACCCGTCCCCACAGGTGGAACTTGGCGCCGGCGCCGACCTCACGCTTCGAGGACCAGCGCACGAAGCCCGACCCGAGCACGGTGATCTGCTCCCCGGCCTCGACATTGAGCCCGGTCGGGGTCCACGGCGGCCGGTCGGCCGGCAGGCGGACGTGCACGATTTCCGGGGTGTGGTCGGTGTCGGGGGTGCTGCCGCTCTCGGGGGTGGTGTCGTGCAATCGGTACTCCGGGCGCGTGCGGCGGGGGCCGGGATGGTCCCGCCGTGGAGCCGCCACGGTAGCCGAGACGGTTCGGCGGATCGTGGGGCGTCGGGTTCTCTAGGCTCCCGGGCGGCACGACCGGCGGCCACCAACATCACGGAGCAACGGCATGAAAGCAGCACGACTCGTCCAGGGTGTCCTCGAGATCCAGGACCTGCCCCGGCCCACCCCGAAACACGAGGAGGCCCTGGTGCGGATGAGCTCCGCCGGGGTCTGTCACTCCGACCTGCACATCGTGCGTGGCGACTGGGCCGGCCTGCCGCACAGCATGCCGTTGGGCCATGAGGGCATCGGCATCGTCGAGGAGCTCGGCCCGGGTGCCGACCGGTATGTGTCCGTGGGCGACCGGGTGATCCTCGGCCTCGGCGGCACCGGCGGCGGGTACTGGTGCGGGGCGTGCGAGTACTGCCTGCGTGGCGACCCGCGTCATTGCGCCCAGACCAAGGGCATCATGGGCACCTTCTCGCAGGACTTCTGCGTGTACGCCAAGTCGTTGGTGACCCTCCCCGACAGCATCGGCGACGAGGAGGCTCCGTTGGCCTGCGGTGGGCTCACCGCGTACGGGGCGGTGAAGAAGCTGCTGAAGCACCACATCCTGCCGGGCCGGCGGGTGGCGGTGATCGGCGCGGCCGGTGGTCTCGGCCACTACGCGGTGCAGATCGCCAACTCCTTCGGCTACAAGGTCGTGGGGGTGGACATCGGCGAGGAGCGCCTGGAGTTCGTCCGCTCGCTCGGGGCCCACACCGTGCTCAGCGCCGATGAGGCCGCCGCCGCGTCGAAGGCCTTCGGCGGTGTCGACGCCTGCCTGGTGTTCTCCGCCAAGTTGGCCGGCTTCGATCTCGGCCTGCAGATGCTGCGCCGCGGTGGCCTCTTCGTCGCCGTCGGCATCCCGGCGGCCAGCGAGGGCAACCTGCAGCTGAACATGTTCGAGTTCTTCCGCCGTGACCCGACGCTGATCTACTCCGCGGTCGGCACCGTGCAGGACATGCGTGAGCTCGTCGAGATGGCGGTCGAGGGCCGGGTCAAGAGCCACATCGGCCGCATCTGCTCGCTGGAGGAGCTCGGCGAGGTGTTCGAGGAGCTCGAGGCCGGCCGTTACGTCGGTCGGGCGGTGATCACCGGCCTCGGCCGGTAGCCGCCGGTCGCCTCGCTCGGGCCGGCTCCGTGATGGCCCAGGTCGTGGAGGGCTGCGAAACTGCTCTACATGGACACAAGCGGTTCTCGTCGTCGTTCGCTCCTGATCGTCGGTGCGGTCGGGGTGGTCGTGGTGGCCGTCGTCCTCGGGGGTGTCTTCTGGTTCCTGCGCGACGACGCTCCGCAGAGCGTGAGCCTCGAGGGGGCCACCGCAGGACTTCCGGCGTCGTCGAGCACGACGGCACCGCCAACGGGTCAGGCCGGGCAGGTGTCGACCACGGCTGCGGCCACGGCGTCGTCAGCCCCGGCGGGTGTTCCCGCCGGGGTGGCCGGCACCTGGAGCGTCGACACCGGGGTCGGGAAGTTCGATTTCGAGAACTCGACGGGTTCCTTCGTGGGATTCCGGGTCAAGGAGCAGCTGCAGGGTATCGGCGACGTGACGGCGGTCGGGCGCACCCCGAAGGTCTCGGGCACCCTGCGCATCGACGGTACGAAGGTGTCGGTGGTCGAGGTCACCGCCGACATGACGGCCCTGGTCACCAACGACAGCCGGCGCGACGGCAAAGCGCGTGGGGCGTTGGATACTGCCCGGTTCCCCACGGCCCGCTTCGTCCTTACCGCACCCGTGGACCTCGGTCCCGACGCCGCCGCCGGCAAGGCGGTGACGGTCGAGGCGCAGGGCGAGTTGACCGTCAAGGGAGTGACCCGCCCGGTGCGTGTCCCGCTGCAAGCCAAACTGCAGGGCGACACCGTGGTCGTGGTCGGCTCAGTCGAGATCGTCTTCGCCGACTACGGGGTCCAGGTGCCCAGCGCCCCCATTGTGTTGTCGGTGCAGGACCACGGTGCACTGGAGCTGCAGTTGTTCTTCCGGCGCAGCTGATCCGTCGGGGCAACTGAACCACCGAGGCCTCGACAGGTCGTTCAGAGCTCACCGCGGTCGAGCCGGACGAGGACCTCGCTCGCCCGGGCCCGCACGGCGTCGAGGTCGGCGAGCCGGTCCGCGGCGCGGACCTGCTGGGCCATACGGGGGTTGCGTCCGAACCGGGTCCGGTGGCGGGCCAGGAAGTCCCAGTACAGCGTGGTGAACGGGCAGGCATCCTCACCGGTTCGCTTGCGGCGGTCGAAGACACAACCCCGGCAGTAATCGCTCATCCGGTCGAGGTAGGCGCCGCCGGCGGCGTAGGGCTTGGTCGACATGCGTCCGCCGTCGGCGTAGAGGGCCATGCCGATGACGTTGGGCAGCATCACCCATTCGGCACCGTCGACGAAGCTGCTCCACATCCACTCGACGAGATCCCCGGGCCGGACCCCCGCCAGCAGACCGAGGTTGCCCAGCACCATCAGCCGTTGGATGTGATGCGCCCAGCCGTGCTCGTGCACGGCGTCGAGGGTGTGGGCCACGCAGCGCATCTGCGTGGTGGCCTCGCCCCGGAACAGCGGGGGCAGGGGCCGGTGCGCGTCGAGCTCGTTGTGGTCGCGGTAGGCGGGCATCCACAGCCAGTAGATGCCCCACACGTACTCCCGCCAGCCGATGATCTGGCGCAGCAGCCCTTCGGCGGAGGCGATCGGCACCGCCCCCGATCGGTAGGCGGCCTCGATCGCGTCGCACACCTCACGGGGATGCAGCAGGCCGATGTTGAGGTAGGGCGACAGCAGGGTGTGGGCGAGATGCCAACTGGTCGACAGCATGGCGTCCTCGTGCGGGCCGAACCGGGGCAGGACCTCCTCGACGGCATGGCGCAGCCGCCGCAGTGCATCGGCTCGTGACGTGGCCCAGGTGCCGTCGGGCTCGGCACCCCAGCAGCTGTCGGGCAGATCGGCGAGCACGGCGCGGTCGAGCCCGTCGAGGTCGCTGCGCAGCGGGACCGGCCAGGCCCGGCCGTCGCGCGGCGGTGGTTCACGGTTGTCGGCGTCGAAGTTCCACCGCCCGCCCGCAGGCTCGTCGCCGTCCATCAGATACCCGAGGCGCCGCCGTTGCCAGCGGTAGAAGTCCTCCATCTTGAGCGACCGCCGGCCGCCCGCCCACCCGGCGAACTGTGCCGGATGGCAGAGGAACTGGTCGGTCGGCGTCATCACCACCCCGAGGCGTTCGAGCAGCTCCCGGCCGTCCCACGATGCCGGTTCGGTGGCCACCACCCGGGCGGGCCGGTACTGCTCGACGTGCGCGGCGAGGCCTGCCGCCAGCGACGGCGCCTGCCGGTGGTCGACCGCGAAGCCCTCGGCCTGCAGCTCGGCGGCGAAGCGGCGCATCCCGGCGATGACCAGATGGGCCCGTTGGCGGTGCCACGGCTTGGACGCCAGCTTGGCGCGGCTCTCGACCAGCAGGATGCGATGGCTCGCCGGGTCGGCGTCCCGCAGCGCACCGAGATCACGGTTCAGCTGGTCGCCGAGCACCCATACCGTCGTGGTCGGGCCGCTCATACGGTCACCGGGGTCCGGGCCAGCCGCTCGATCCGGCGCATCGCCACCAGGCATACCAACACGTATGGCGCGACAACGGTGGGGACGCCGAAGGTCAACCGGCAACCGCCCGAGGCGGGCTGCACCGTGTGGGACGTGGCGGGGACCCCGGCCACCGTCCAGTCCCAGTAGTGGCCTTCGTCGAAGCGGTTCACGACGAACGGCATCCAGAACCCGAACCGGGTGCGTACTCGCCCGGTCGACCCGGCCTGCAGGCGGACCGGTTCAGCGTCGACCGCGGTGACGCTCGGTCCCCACTCCACCCACCGCGACGTGTCCACCAACAGGTCCCAGACCGTGGCCGCATCGGCAGCGACGAACCGGCTTACCGACACCGTCACGGTCGGCCGATTCGTGCCGGAACGCCGGCCCCATCGGATCCGGCGCATCGCCTGGTCCGCGGAGCGCCCGGAACCACGTGGCCATGCCGTCCCGCCACCGTCGCTGTGAGCACCGTCGGTCCGTCCTTCCGTCGACCTCCCATGGTAGGGCGGGGCAGGTGTCGCTCCGCTCGATGGAATTGTCTGGGACGCAGAGTGCCGCAGCGACGTCCCGGGCCAGCGTCACCAAACGGTTCGGCCCGTAAAGAAGTGTCGAAAAGGAGGGGCCCGCAAAAGGCGACCAGGTAATGGCTGTGTCCGCAAAAGTCGTGTCCGCAAAAGTCGTGTCGACCGCGGTCAGGGCGCCGTACCGCTTCGTCAGCCCGACGGCCCGGATGGCGAGCTCGGGGCCCACGAGGCGTGCCGGCCCGTGGGGTCGCCACCGTCGACCATCGCTCCAACGGCCGGGTCAACGTGGGCATCGGGTCGGGTTGGATGCCCGAGGAGTTCGCCGCCGCGAGCGCCGCGCACATCTTCCCCAAGCGGCACAAGCACGTGCGCGGGACCATCGAGATCATGCAGGGCATCTGGACCAAGGACCTGTTCGAGTGCCACGGCGAGCTCGCCGACTTCGACCGTTGCGGCTTCGGCGCCAAGCCGGTGCAGACGCCGCACCCGCCGATCTACTTCAGCGGGCTGAAGGGCCCGAAGCGCTCCGCCGCCCGGATCGCCAAGTACAACCTCTCGGGCTGGATCGGCATCCAGGACACCCCCGCAGAGCTGACCAAGTGGCGCGGGGCCATCGGCGAGGAGCTCGAGGCGCTCGGCAGCGACCGCACGATCGACCAGCTCACCGACAACCTCAAGCGCTACAAGGAAGCGGGCCGGTCGATGCCGCTGCTGTGGCCGCCGTTCGCCGACGTGCCGGTGTCCAAGACCCTCGACGACCTCAAGGTGCTCCGCAACGAGATCATGCCCAAGGTCGAGGCCGCCTGACCGAGCGGCGTCGGGCGATCGCGGCGCGCGCCGCGCTCGGTCTGCGACACTGCAACCCCGTGCGCCGGGTGACGGCGCGATGTCGGAAAGGACATGACCATGAGCGATGCCGCTGCGGTGCTGGCGCTGGACGAGGCGCGGTTCGACGCGCAGGTTGCCGGCGACAAGGCCCGCCTCGAGGAGCTGTTGGCGGAGGAGTTGCACTACACGCACTCCAATGCGTCGGTCGACACCAAGGCGAGCTACATCGACTCGATCCTCTCGGGCCGGGTTCGGTACCGCCAGATCGATCGTTCCGGCCAGCAGGCTGCGGTTTTCGGTGATGCGGCGGTCTGCACCGGTTCGGCGACGCTGCACGTGAGCGCAGGTGGCCACGATCGCAGCCTGAACCTGCGCTACACCGATGTGTGGGTGCGCCGCACCGGCACCTGGCAGATGGTCGCCTGGCAGTCCACGCTCCTGCCCTGAGCCGCTGGCATACCGTACGGTGTCCTACCGTACGGTATGCCATCCGGTCGGTCAAAACATGGCGATCGGCCGCACCGGGCAGTCGTTGTCGCCCATGAACAGGCTGCCCCACCCGGTGTGGATGCAGACCACGTCGCCCTCCTGCACGTCGACCCCGGCGGCGTCGCGGGCCCGTTGCAGGTCGTCCGCGGTGACCGGCCGGCCGGCCTCGAGCATCGGGCCGCCGTCGAGGCCCGACACGTCGAGTAGCACCCCGCGGGTGATGATGGGCGGCACGTTCTCGATGCCGAGCTGCTTGAGGCCGTAGTCGCCCACCACCGCGTCGGCCGACAGGCCGTTGTACATGCGGTCGCCGACGCTGACATGGCCCAGGGCGTCGATGTGGGTACCGACGTGGGTGGTCATCTCGATGCGCCCGAGGTTGGCGCCGAAATGGTTCTCCACCTTGTGGGCCTCGAGGTGCTTGACCACGTTCGGGGCCCCAACGGCTCGGCAGCGAGGCATGGTCGTGGATCAGGTCGCTTATGATGTCCTGCCGCGTGTCGTGCCGCGTGTCGTGCCGCGTGTCGTGCCGCGTGTCGTGCCGCGTGTCGCGCCGCGAGGCTTGCCCGGCGCGCCGTCGAGTACCGCGCCCCGGCCCGTCACGCCGGTACCGCACGTTGCCCGCCACGGCAGCTTTGCCGGGTGGCTCCTGGCGGTCCTGGCGGTCCCGGCGTGACGGCGACCGGCCCCGTCTACGCTCGGCACCGTGCTTCGCTGCGGGTTGCCGTCTCGTCGGGCGGGGTTGTGCCCCTCTTCCCTTAAGATCGGTGCCCAATGAGGCTGGACATGCAGAACGACATGCAGGGCCGCGAGCGGACCGCTCCGGTGGCGATCGTGGTGAACGGGCCGAGCTCGTCGGGCAAGTCGACCCTGTGCAAGGCGCTCCAGGAGCGTCTGAGCCTGCTGGCGGGGGCCGACCTGGGGTCGGTGTTCGCCCGGGTGGCCTTCGACGACATCGCCCTGATGCTGCCCGAGAACCGCTACTCGCGCCGCTTCGTGCAGCTACAGGGACGCGACCCCGACCTCGTGGTGTCCCGCGAACCGCACGACGGCCTCGCCGCGTTCGAATACCCCGAGGAGCGTGGGGTCGACGGCACCGCGCCGGACGAGGCGCGGGTGCGACTGCGACTGAGCCCGTACAGCCGCCGTCTGCTGACCGGTGTGCACCTCGGCTGGGGCGAGCATCTGCGGCTCGGGACGAACCTGGTCATCGACCACTACCTGCAGGAGTCGGACTGGTGCGACGAGGTGCTCGGCATGCTGCGCGACGCCGGGGCCGCGGTGCTGCTGGTGGGCGTGCACTGCTCGATCGAGGAGCTCGAACGGCGTGAGGCCGCCCGCGCCGACGGCGGTGTCGAGGGCCGGCCGCGTGGACTGGCCAGGAGCAGCAACGAGCTGTGCCACGCCCATGGGCTCGACTACGACGTGAACGTGTGGACCGACCGCGAGAGCACCGCCGAGTCGGTCGAGGCGATCGTCGCCCTGCTGGCGTCGCGCCGCTCGGGCGGGCTCGGCGACACCGGCGGGCGGTAGCACGCACGCCGCCTCGCCGGCGGGTGGTCGGGCGCGACGAGGGGCCACCGGTTCGGTGGCCCCTCAGCGCGTCCTGCCGGTGGTGGGTCGCTCAGCCGAACGCGATGCCCTCGTAGCCGTTGTCGACGACCTTGGCCAGCCGTTCGTTGAACTTCGGCTGGCCGCCGTTGTAGACGAAGTAGCGGACCTTGCCGGCCTCGTGGCCTTCCACGTTGGAGTTGTAGCCGGTGAACCAGCTCTTGGCATTGCGCATCAGCATGGAGCTGTACATCTTGCGAACGTGGTCGGTCCAGCGCTCCTCGGCCGCGGTGGTGGCGTCGAAACGCGTGTAGCCGTGCTCGCGGACGTGCTCGACGAACTCGGTGACCCAGTCCACCGCGGTCTCGATGCTGCGGGGGAAGTTCACCGACGCCGACGCGCCCTGTGGGCCCGCCACCATGGCCAGGTTCGGGAAGCCGTGGATGAACGCCCCGAGGTAGGTCGAGGGCCCGTCGAACCACTTGTCGCGCAGCTTCTGGCCGCCGACACCGGTGATGTCGATGTGGTCGAACGCCCCGGTTATGGCGTCGAAGCCGGTGGCGTAGACGATGACATCGAGCTCGACGGACTTCTCGCTGGTGCGGATGCCGGTCGGCAGGACCTCCTCGATGGGGGTCTCGGAGATGTCGATCAGCTCGACGTTGTCGCGGTTGTAGACCTCGTAGTAGTTGGTCTCCATCGGCACGCGCTGCACGCCGAAACCGTGGTCCTTCGGTACCAGCTTCTCCGCCACAACCGGGTCCTTGACCCGCTCGCGGATGCGGTTGGCGATGTACTCGGAGAACTCGGCGTTGGCCTCCTCGTCGACGAAGATCTCCGAGAAGTTCCGCAGCCACACCGCGAAGCCCGGGCTGCCGTAGAGGCTGTCCCAGAACTCGTTGCGCTCCTCCTTGGTGAGGTTGTAGAAGCCGCGCCGGTCCGGCTCGTGCTCGAAGCCGCCGGGGGTGCGGGCGCAGGTCTCGAAGATCTCCTCGTAGCGGGCGCGGATCTGGGCCATCTCCTCGTCGGAGATGGGGCCGTTGGACAGCGGAGCGGCCCAGTTGGCCCGGCGCTGGAACACCGTGAGGTGGCTGACCTTGTCGGCGATCGCCCCGATGACCTGGATCGCGGTGGCGCCGGTGCCGATCACACCGACGCGCTTGCCGGTCAGGTCGAAGGACTCGTGCGGCCATTCGTAGGTGTGGAACGACGGGCCGGCAAAGGTGTTCATCCCGGGGTAGCGGGGCTTGGTGGGGACCGACAGGAGCCCCAGGCAGGTGATCACGAAACGGGTGGTGATCTCCTCGCCGCTCTCCTTGACCCGCAGGCGCCACAGGTCCTTCGCCTCGTCGAAGGTCATCGACTCGATGGTGTGGTTGAAGCGCATGTACTTGCGCAGGTCGAACTTGTCGGCCACGAACTCGAGGTATTTCAGGTTCTCCGGCTGGGGGGAGAAGCGCTCCTTCCAGTGCCACTCCTCGAGCAACTCCTGCGAGAACGAGTAGCCGTAGGTGTAGCTCTCCGAGTCGAACCGGGCGCCCGGGTAACGGTTGTTGAACCAGGTGCCACCGAGCCCCGCGTCGGAGGAGAGCACCACGGCGTTGACGCCGAGGTCGCTCAGACGCTTGACCTGGTAGATGCCCGAAACCCCGGATCCGATGACGACGACCTCGAACTGGGGCGGCGTCGTTGCGCCGACCTGCTCGGTTGCGTCGAGTACAGCCTGATCAGTCACGACGTGCTCCCTCTTCCCCCGTGTGCCGCACCGCTCGTGGTGCTGTCGACATCCTCGCACCAGCCTGCCGTACGAGTGAAGCTACGCGCACGCCTGGCGCAGGAACGTTGGTCAGCTCCTTCGCGGGCGCGACCTCGGCAATGGGGATAGTTTCGGGCGGTGACCGAGATCCATGGAACCTGTGACCCCCGCTTCGAAGCGGTGCGTACCACCTTCGCCAACAACTTCGACGCCGGCTACGACGTCGGCGCGTCGGTGGCCGTCTACGTCGACGGCGAACCGGTCGTCGACCTGTGGGGCGGCTTCGCCGACCGTGACCAGACCAAGCCGTGGGAACGCGACACGATCATCAACGTATGGTCGACCACCAAGACCATGACCTTCGTGGCGGCGTTGATGCTCGCCGACCAGGGCCTCATCGGCATCGACGAGCCGGTGGCGCGCTACTGGCCCGAGTTCGCCGCCAACGGCAAGGAGAACGTGCTCGTCCGTCACCTGATGGCCCACACCGCAGGCCTGTCGGGCTGGCAGGAGAAGCTGTCCGGCGAGGACCTCTACGACTGGGAGAAGTGCACCTCGCTGCTCGCCGCCCAGGCCCCATGGTGGGAGCCGGGCACGGCGTCGGGCTATCACGCCATCACCCAGGGCTATCTCATCGGTGAGGTCGTGCGCCGGGTGACCGGGCAGAACTTCGGCACGTTCTTCCGCAACGAGATCGCCGAGCCGCTCGGCGCGGACTTCCATGTCGGCTTCGGCCCCGAGCTCGACGACCGGGTGGCGCTGGTCATCACCCCGCCGGCGCCGCCGCGGCCCGAGGTGTTCCCCCCGTTCCTGGTCAAGACCATGACCAACCCGATGCTCAACGCCAAGCAGTCGTGGGACCTCGACTGGCGCCGGGCCGAGATCCCCGCCGCCGGTGGCCACGGCAACGCGGCGTCGGTGGCGGCGGTGCAGTCCGTGCTGTCCAACGGGGGCGAGGCCCGTGGGGTGCGGCTGTTCTCCGAGGCCACCGCCCGCCGGGTGCTCGAGCCGCAGGCCTACGGCAACGACGGCGTGCTCGGCGACCACCTGCGCTTCGGCATCGGCTACGGCCTGAACTCGCCGGAGCTGCCCATCGGCCGGGGCGACGCCGTGGCGTTCTGGGGCGGCTACGGCGGCTCGCTGATCGTCAACGACCTCGACCGTCGCATGACCATCGCCTTCGTGATGAACAAGATGGAGCTCGGCACCGTCGGCGGGCCCCGCAGCTACGCCCTCGTCGATACCGCCTACGACAGCTTCGACGCCTGAGCTCGGCGCCGGTCGGCACCGGGACGTCCCAGTGCCGGCCGGCGGTCGTCCGGCCGCAGGCGGGGACCGTGCCACAGCGCCCGGGCCACCGCCGGGAGACCGGCAGGGATGCGCACGAGTACGCTCCGCGGGAGGTGCGGGGAAGGGTCCCCGCGCCGTGCGAAGGGGGCGTTTGGATGGGACTGAAGTTCGGGTTGCGCTACGCAAGCCTCGGCCGGTTCGGGCAGGGTCCGGCGGCGGTCGAGTTGGCGCAGGCCGCCGAGGAGGCCGGCTTCGAGTCGATCTGGACCGTCGAGCACGTGGTCGTGCCGAAGGCCTACACGTCGCGCTATCCGTACTCCGAAGACGGCCGCATGGGCGCCGTCGAGGACTTCCCCATCGCCGACCCGTTGATCTGGATGGCGTATGTGGCATCGGCCACCACCACCATCAAGCTGGGGACGGCCATCCTGATCGTGCCGCAGCGCAACCCGGTGGTCACCGCCAAGTCGCTGGCCACCCTCGACGACATGGCCGGCGGCAACCGCGTACTGCTCGGTATCGGCGTGGGCTGGCTGGAGGAGGAGTTCGCCGCCATCGGCGTGCCCTTCGCCGACCGCGGCCCCCGTACCGACGACTACGTGGCGGCCATGCGGGCGCTGTGGAGCCAGGACTGCGCCACCCACGAGGGCCCGTTCGTGTCCTTCCGCGACGTGTACTGCCGGCCCAAGCCCGCCGGTGGGCACATCCCGATCATCGTCGGCGGCGACACCAAGGCCGCGGCCCGGCGGGCCGGCCGGCTCGGCGACGGGTACTTCCCGGCCCGCGGCAACCCCGTCGAGCTGTACGACGAGATGCGCCGGGCGGCCGAGGCCGCCGGGCGCGACCCCGAGGCGATCGAGATCAGCGCCGCGGCCCCCGCCGACCCCGACGGGCTGACGGCCCTGGCCGCGGCCGGGGTGGGTCGGGTGATGGTGCCGGTCAACGGCGCGGCCGGGCTCCCCCCGCTGGTCCGTACCCCCGAGGAGGTCCTCGAGTACGGCAAACGGGTCATAGAACGCTACGCCTGAGCGTCGACCCGCCGTCGCTACTCCGGGCGGGGGAGCCGGTCGAGTATCAACCGGGCCTGCTGCATCGGCGTCCCGTTGGTGGGACGCAACACCAGCTCCGGCGAGGTGGGCGGCTCGTAGGGGTCGTCGACGCCGGTGAACCCGGCGATCTCGCCGGCGCGGGCCCGCCGGTAGAGGCCCTTGGGGTCGCGGCGTTCGCACTCCTCGAGTGGGGTGTCGACGAACACCTCGACGAAGGCCAGCCCCGCCTCTTCGTGCAGACGGCGCACCCGGGCCCGGTCCACGGCGTAGGGGCTGATCACCGGCACGATGGCCACGGTGCCGGCCTCGGCGAACAGCTTGGCCACCTCGCCGATGCGCCGGGTGTTCTCGCTGCGGTCGGCGTTGCTGAAGCCGAGATCGGCGTTGATCCCGAAACGCAGCAGCTCGGCGTCGAGCAGGAAGGCGTTGCGGCTCTCGTCGAGCAGCAGGCGTTCGAGTTCCCCCGCCACAGCGGTCTTGCCCGAGGCGCTGAGCCCGGTGAGCCACACCGTCATGCCGGCGGTGCCGAGGGCCTCCCAGCGCCGTTCGCGGCCGACCGTGCCGGTCTGCCACACCACGTTGGGGCTCGACGCCGGGGTGATGGTGGGCTTGGCCTGCGCCTCGCGCAGCATCCCGGCGGCGACGGTGGTCGAAGTGACCTCGTCGATGAGGATGAAGCTGCCGGTGGTTCGGTTGCGACGGTACTCGTCGAAGAACAGCGGCTGCTGGGTGCGCAGCCGGATACGGCCGATCTCGTTGAGGGTGAGCTGCTCGGCCTGCTCGTCGCGGTGCAGGGTGTTGATGTCGAGTCGGTACTGCAGGTCGACCACCATCGCCCGGGTGGTGCGGGTGGTGTGCTTGAGCACGTACCGCCCGCCCGGCACCAGGGGGCTGCGCTCGCTCATCCAGCACACGGTGGCATCGAGCTCCTGGGCCACGACCGGCGCGTTGTGCGGCCGGCACAGCAGATCACCGCGCGACACGTCGACCTGGTCGGCGAGGCGGATGGTGACCGCCATCGGGGGGAAGGCCTCCTCGACCGGGCCGTCGTAGGTGTCGATGCCTGAGATCGTGGTGGTCACGCCGCTGGGTAGCACCTGTACCTCGTCGCCGACCCGGAACACGCCGCCGGCCACCGTGCCGGCGAACCCGCGGTAGTCGTGGTGGTCGTGCTGCATCGGGCGGATGACGTACTGCACCGGGAAGCGCGGGTCGACCAGGTTGCGGTCACTGGCGATGTGGACGTCTTCGAGCAGGGCGAGCAACGGCCGGCCGGTGTACCACGGCATGTGCTCGCTGGCGTTGACGACGTTGTCGCCGAGCAGCGCCGACATCGGCACGAAGGTCAGGTCGTGCACGTCGAGCCGGGTGGCGAAGTCGCGGAACTCGCGGCTGATCTCCTCGAAGCGCGGCTGGCTCCACTCGACGAGGTCCATCTTGTTGACGCAGACCACCAGGTGGCGGATGCCGAGCAACGAGGACAGGAAGGCGTGACGGCGGCTCTGCTCGAGCAGGCCGTGACGGGCGTCGACCAGGATCAACGCCACATCCGCAGTGCTCGCCCCGGTGACCATGTTGCGGGTGTACTGCACGTGGCCCGGGGTGTCCGCGATGATGAACTTGCGCTTCGGGGTGGCGAAGTAGCGGTAGGCGACGTCGATGGTGATGCCCTGCTCGCGCTCGGCCCGCAGGCCGTCGGTGAGCAGCGCCAGGTTGGTGTAGTCCTCGCCGCGTTCGCGCGAGACCCGCTCGACGGACTCGAGCTGGTCCTCGAAGATGCTCTTGGAGTCGTACAGGAGGCGCCCGATGAGGGTCGACTTCCCGTCGTCGACGGAGCCGGCGGTGGCGAAGCGGAGCAGCTCGCTCATCAGAAATAGCCTTCCTTCTTGCGATCCTCCATGCCGGCCTCGCTGATGCGGTCGTCGGCGCGGGTGGCGCCCCGCTCGGTGATGCGGGTGGCCGACACCTCCTCGATGACGTCCCACACGGTGGCGGCGATCGACTCGACGGCCCCGGTGCAGGTGGCGTCGCCCACCGTGCGGAAGCGAACCACCTCCTCGTAGGCGTGCTCGTCGTCGTCGACGGAGATGAACGGCGTGATGGCGATCAGCATGCCGTCGCGCTGCACCACCGGGCGGCGGTGGGCGTAGTAGATCGACGGGATGTCGATCTCCTCGGTGGCGATGTAGCGCCAGATGTCGAGCTCGGTCCAGTTGCTCAGCGGGAACACCCGCAGGTGCTCACCGCGGCGGTGACGGGTGTTGTAGAGGCTCCACAGCTCGGGTCGCTGCGCCTTGGGGTCCCACTGGCCGAACTCGTCGCGCAGCGAGAAGATGCGCTCCTTGGCCCGGGCCTTCTCCTCGTCGCGGCGGGCCCCGCCGAACACCGCGTCGTAGCGGCCTTCCTCGATGCTGCGCAGCAGGGTGACGGTCTGCAACCGGTTGCGGCTGGCCCGCGGCCCGGTGTCCTCGACGGCCCGCCCGGCGTCGATGTCGTCCTGGACATGGCCGACGACCAGCTCGATGCCGATGGCGGCCACGGTGCGGTCCCGGTACTCGATGACCTCGGGAAAGTTGTGGCCGGTGTCCACGTGCAGGACCGGGAAGGGGATGCGGGCCGGCCAGAACGCCTTGCGGGCCAGGTGCAGCATCACGATGGAGTCCTTGCCACCGGAGAACAGCAGCACGGGCCGCTCGAACTCGGCCCCCACCTCGCGGATGATGTGGATCGATTCGGCTTCCAGGGCGGCGAGATCGCTCAGCTCGTAGCTGCGGTTGGTTCCCGGGGAGCCCGTCGTGGGGTTGGTCATCGTCCGTCCTGGAGGTGCACCGATAGGTCACTCAAGGCTAACGATCCCGTAGCGGTCTTCGGGATGCCGGGCTGATCACGATGGCGGCGAACACTGTTCTCGATCGTTTTTCATCTTCGCGGTGGTCATTGCTGGCCGTCGTGCACACGGTCTTCGCCGCGACGGGGAGCTGGACGGCCGCTGCCCGGGGCTGCCGGCGCGGCTGAAGTCCGGCGGCCGCGTCCGTCGGGAGGGTGGCGATCGGTAGCCTCGGCGCCATGGCTCGAGTTCGGATCGGCAGCGCGCGTCGGTGGGCCGCGGCGCTCATCGGCATGGTCCTGCTGGCGGCGGGGTGCGACAACGGTCACGACGCGGCCGATGCGCTGCGGGCGTCGACCGCAGCGGCGTCGGGCGCGGCCTCGACCGTTGTCGCCACTGCGACGACGGCGATGTCGACGCCTGCCTCGACCGCACCGTCGACCACCGGGGCGCCGACCACCACTGCCCTGCCGACCACCACCACCGAGCCGATGCTGGGGCCGGGCGCGAAGGGCCCGAAGGTGCAGGCGTTGCAGAACCGCCTGGCCGAGCTCGGCTACAACCCCGGTACCGCCGACGGCGCCTACGGCGGTGCCACGAGCTCCGCCGTGATGGCCTTCCAGAAGGTCGAGGGTCTGGCGGTCGACGGGGTGCCCGGGCCTGAGACGCTCGGCCGTCTCGAACGTCCTCAGGGGTCGATGCCCAACGGCGGCGGGCTGCGCATCGAGATCGACCTCGGTCGCCAGGTCCTCTTCGTCGCCGGTGGGGGTCGAACCCGGGCGTTCAACACCTCGACCGGCAACAACGAGCCGTTCAACTGGCCCGATGGCACCCCGGCGCTGGCGTACACGCCGAAGGGGAACTTCTCCGTCTACTACCGCTACGACGGGGTGTTCGAGGGCGTGCTGGGCAACATGTACCGGCCGCTCTACTTCACCGGCGACTGGGCGGTGCACGGCTCCGGCTACGTGCCCGCCTATCCCGCCAGCCACGGCTGTGCCCGGGTGAGCAACGCCGACCAGGACTGGATCTGGGATCACATCCCGAGCGGGACCCCCGTCGTCGTCTACTGACCCGCCGACCGGCGCGACGTCGGAGCCATCGTCCGGCACGGCGTCCGGCGCAGAAGGTCTGGGTGGGGGCCGGTGCCGACGGCGTTGCGCCACCGTCCGGATCGGTAGCGGGCACGCCGGGCGAGCACCTATGTTCACGCCGTGCAGACGCGTACCGAAACGATCGAATCGCCCAGCGGCCCGATGGGCATCCATGTCGTGCGCCCCGACGGCGACGGCCCGTTCCCCGTCGTGGTGTTCTTCCACCACGGCCCCGGCCTCGACGAGGGCTCCAAGCAGACCATGGCCCGTATTGCCGAGTGGGGCTACTACGTGGTCACCTTCGACCGCTACCACCGGGCCGAGACCTGGTACACGATGCAGAGCCGCAGCGGTGAAGAGATGAAGAAGATGTTCGGCCTGGTGCTGGGCACCTCCGAGGCCCAGGTCGCCGAGGATCTCGGTGCCGTGCTGGGCTGGCTGCCGTCGGACCCCGCGGCGCGCGGTGGGGCCATGGGATGCATCGGCTACTGCATCGGTGCCCGCTCGTCGCTGTGCACCATCGGTGACCGCGGCCAGCAGTTCCGGGCTGCGGTGGGCCTGCACCCGTCGTTCTGCACCACCGAGGACGCCGACTCGCCGCACCTGGCGGTGCCGTCCTACACCGGCTCGCTGTACATCGGCTTCGGCTCGGCCGACCAGATGCAGCCCGCCTCCGCCAACGGCCCGCTCATCGAGGCCACCAACGCCCTGGCCAAGGGCGAGGCCGAGACCCACGACGGGGCCGACCACGGCTTCGGCGTGTACGGCCCGGCCTACCACGACGCCGCCGCCGACCGTTCCTACGAGCGCACCAAGGTCATGTTCGACCGGGAGCTGAAGGGCTGAGCGACCAACCGGTCGTGTCACCCGCGACGGGGACACGACCGGACGGGGCGCGGCCGGGTCGGGGCCCCGTCAGTCTTCGGTTGCGGGGCTCCTGTCGCCGCCGTGCTCGGCGGCGAGGTGGGCCGAGATGGCGTCGGCGATGTCGGCCAGCGTGTCGAGCTGGTGGTCGGTCAGCACGTCGGCGAAGCAGTGGCGGACACCCTCGAGCTGCAGGGGGGCCGCCGTCTCGATCGCGGTGAGCCCGGCGGGGGTTACCACCACGTCGATGCCGCGGGCGTCCTCGGCGCAGTCCTCGCGCCGCAGCAGGCCACGCTTCTCCATGCGCTGGAGTTGGCGCGACAGCCGGCTGCAGGCCGAACTCGCCTATCTCGCCACCCAGCCGCTCGGCCGCTTCGCCACGGCGTCCGCGACCGGCCAGCCCGACGTGGCGGTCGTGATCTTCGGGGTCGACGACGGCTGCATCGTCACCGCCGGCTTCGACATCAGCCGGACCGTCCGCTACCGCAACGCCAAGACCAACCCCCGTGCGGTCTTCATCGTCGACGACCTCGCCGGCACCGATCCGTGGTCGCCCCGGGGCATCAAGGTGCGCGGCAGCGTGGCCGTGGAGGCCCACGAGGGCGGGGAGCGGTTCCGCATCACCCCTGAGGTCATCTGGAGCTGGGGCGTCGAGGAACCGGCCGCCGGGATCGCGCAGATGACCCGCCGGACGGTCTGAGCCTCCGGGCGGCTGACCGTCGGATGGTTCGACGACGCCGACCGCCCGGCAGGCGCACCTCCTGCCGCAGCCGGGCTGCGGGCCTCGTGCCCTACGACGGTGCGAGCAGGGCGGCGAGTCGTTCGATCTCGGTCCAGAAGCCGGCGACGGTGTCGTCGATGATCTCGGCGACGGTCCGCACGTCGTGCAGCAGCGCCGCCGACTCGCCGGCGCCGACCATGGCGAGGCCGAGGTCGCCGGTCTCGAACATCTCGAATACCGGGCCGGCGTAGGGCTGGCCCTGCGGGTCGATGTCGCCGCGGGCGACGGCCTCGGCGAAGTCGTTGCGCACGAAGCGCATCATGATGCCCTTCTTGACCGGTTCGAGGTTGATGGTCTCGGTGGCATCTGCGATCGCCTGCTTGACGTTGTGGTGCACCGGGCTCTCCGCTGCGGTGATGAAGCGCGTGCCCATCATCACCGCCTCGGCGCCGAGAGCGAAGGCGCCGGCCATGCCGTGGCCGTCGACGATGCCGCCACCGGCGACGAGGGGGACGTCGACCTGGGCGCGGACCTGCTGGAGGAACGAGAACAGGTGCATGGAGCGGGTGCTGCGCAGGCCGCCGGCCTCGGCGCCCTCGACGATGAGGCCGTCGACGCCGGCATCGACGGCACGCAGGGCGTCGGAGAGGCTGCCGGTCTGGTGGTAGAGCTTGGCGCCGGCGTCATGGACCCGCGCCACGATGTCGGCGGGGGCGCCGACGGCGCTGACGATGAACCGGCTGCGCCCGTCGAGCGCCCAGTCGAGCACCTCGTCGAGGCGGTTCTGCTGGGCCAGCACCCGCAGGAACAGTTGCACCCCGAACGGGGCATCGGTGCGCTCGCGCATCCGTTCGGCCTCGGCGTTCGTCTCGGCGAGGCCGGTCGTGGCGGTCTCGAGCAGGCCCATACCGCCGGCCGCAGACACCGCACCCGCCAGCGCGGACCGGGCGAAGTAGCCGATCGGGGCGTTGAAGACCGGGACGCGTGCCCCGGTGTCGCGTAGTACTCGATTGCCTGCGAACGAACGCATCGTGTCTCTCCCGTACGGTCCGTGTGATCGGTCCGTGTGATCGGTCCGTGTGATCGGGGCCCATCCGCCGGCCGGTCGGGAGACGTTACTGCGGTGCGGGCCGGTGGCTCGGGGTCCGGTCGAGGCCGGGTGGTTAGCCGGCGGCTCAGCGGCCTGACAGCACCACGCACTCGTCGTCACGGCTGAGGACCACGAACGGTTCGGTCGGGCTACCGACCACCTCCGGGTACTCGGTGGTGGTGGTGCTCGCCGGGGTCGTGGCCACGGTGGGTGTGGGCGTGATCGTGGGCGGCGACCCCGACAGGGTCTGCGCCACGAGGGCCCGGACCTCGGCGGCGTCCCAGTCGTACTCGGGCACCTCCGGCGGGATCAGACCGATCGAACGGGGCGCCGTGGGTGCCCCCTGCAGCCGTTCGACCAACCCCGCCAGCTCCGACACGCTCAGGTTGGTGCGCACCGTCGAGGACAGCGCGGATGCCAGCGCCGGCCAGCGGCGCAGAAGCTCCGCACCACCGTGCTGGGCGGCGAGGTTGGCCAGCACACAGCGCTGGCGGCCCATCCGCTCATAGTCGGAGTCGGCCTCGCGGGAACGGCTGTAGTCGAGGGTATCGGTGCCGTCGAGGTGGTGCAGTCCAACGGTGTACACCTCCGGGGTCACGTGCTTGGCGCCCAGAATGTTGCCGGGGGAGGGCACCTCCTGGGTCACGTAGAGGTCGACGCCCCCGAGGGCGTCGACGACCTCGAGGAACCCGGCCATGTCGACCAGCACCCAGCCGTCGATGCGCAGGCCGGTGAACTCGGCGATGCTGGCCGCCAGCAGCGAGGCGCCTGGAACGTCGGTGGGCCCGAGCGCCTTGCGCACCACGTTGGGGTTGGCCTGGCCCCAGCCGTAGACCGCGTTGAGCAGGTCGTCGAAGCCGTCGGGGAACTGGCCCGAGAGCGGGCCGGGTGGCAGCGGGGCGTTGCCGAGGTTGCGGGGCACGCCGACGATGACGGTGTCGCCGCTGGCGCGGTCGATCGACACCACGTTCATCGAGTCGGTCCGCAGCCCGTCACGGTCCTGGCCGGCGTCACCGCCGACCAGCAGCACGTTGAAGCGGGCCTCGATGCCGAGTGATTCGGCCGGGGTGCCGGCGGCGCCGGAGGAGCCTGACGCGGCCGATCCCGACGTGGTATGCAGCGGGGACGGCACCGCGGCAGGGGCGGCGACGAAGGTGCGGTTCATCAGCCCCTGTGCGGGCACGGCGTAGTAGAGGCCGGCGGCGGCCGGCAACAGAGCCATCGCCACCGCCCCCGTCGTGGCCACCTGCGTGGCCCGCCGGCGGGCCGGGGCGCGTCCCGGCTCGGCCAAGATCGTGGTGGCCACCGACGTCAGGAGGCCGACCGAGATGAAGGCGGTGACGATCGCCACCTCCGTGGGCGAGAACAACGCTGCGTTGTGCATCCATCCGGCCCCGAGCTGCCACTGCGTCGCCACGATCGTCACGGCGGCAAGGAACGGCCCAGCGACTGCCAGGGCCGCGATCCGCATGGCGCGGTGCTGCGACGCAGTCGCGGCACGCCGGCTTGCCCGCCACTGCAACAGCGCCGGGAGCACCAACGCCGCCAATGGGCTGCGCCAGGTCTGTTTCGGGGCCTGGTCCGGTTGCTTCTCTGATGCCGAGGCCATTGACCCATTCGTAGCGCGGCCGGGCACCCTGTCCGGTGCATCCCCGCATCGGTCGCTCCGCCGACGCAGTCCGCCCGACACGGTTGCGGCCCGGGGTACCGGCCGGGTCTAGGGCTGGGCGTCGGGGCGGGACAGGCCGATGGCGTCGTAGGAGTCGAGCCCGGCGTCGTAGCGGGCCTGGACCTCGCGCAGCAGGGCCTGGGCGTCGGCCCGGCGGGTGGTGCTGGCGAAGATCTGCGACTCGTTGCGGCCGGCGGCGTCGAGAGGTAGGTCCCGTCCCTCGTAGAAGCTGCGCTTGCAGGCCTCGAGCGACCAGGCCGGCCAGCGGGCGATGTGCGCCGCCCACTCGGTGGCCGCCTGGCGCAGCTCGGCATCGGGCACGACTTTGTTGATGGCGCCGAGCTGATGGGCCTCCGCCGCGGTGATGGGCCGGCCGTCGAGGATCATCTCCAGGCACTTGGTCGGCCCGATCAGACGGGCCAGGCGGGTGGTGCCGCCTGCGCCGGGGATGATGCCCAGGCCGACCTCCGGCTGGCCGTAGGTGGCCGACTGCGCGGCGATGCGGAGGTCGCACGCCCACGACAGCTCGGCCCCGCCGCCCCAGGCCTGGCCGTTGTTGGCGGCGATGGAGATCATCGGGGTCGCCGCGATCTCCTCGAAGATGCGGCGCTGCGGCGGCGGGAGCTCGTAGTGGGCGGCCTCGGCGGCGGCCTGGCGGTCGAGGATGAACTGCAGCGACCAGTGGGCGATGAAGTAGCCGGGGGTGTCCGACGCCAGCACGAACACCTTGCAGCCGGCAGTCTCCAGCGAGCGAACCGCCTCCATGATCCGCTCGGCCAGCTCCCAGCTGCCGAAGTTGCGGGGCGGATCGGCGAAGGCGATGAGCCCGACCCCGTCGGCGGGATGGCTGATCTCGATCGAGATGGGCATGGCAGCGGCCTTTCGGGTTCGGGACTGCAGCAGCCGAACCCTATGCGGCCCGACGCCATGCCCGCCGCTGGCCGACCGACCGCATGCCGGCCGCGACGCATGCAGGTCGGCTCGGTCGGTTCGTCCCAAAACCACGGTGCAACATGATGACTGATATGGACATCGACCAATACTCTGCAGGCTCGTGGTAGCAGATCCTTGCCATCGGTGAGGTGGCAGCACCGTTGCTGGGTGCCGGATCCGGCCAAACGGGTGCCCCGGGCCGACCGGCTGCTCGGCGAGTACCGCAGCGCCGTGGTGCCTGCCATCGCCACGACCGCGGTCCGGCATTGCGCGAGCACGTGCGGCTCGTCGAGGAGCAGGTGAGGGACCGTCAGGGAGCCGCGCCCGCCGATGTTGATGCCTACTTCGCCGGGCTCGACGCCTACCGGGCCGGTGACCTCGAGGGCTGGGTCTCCCACGTGGCGGTGGCCACCGGTCGAGCAGCGCCCGACGGGCTCGTCACCCTCGATCCGGACGCTGATGCTCACGACCACATGGTCACGGCGCGCGGCCAGCGCAGCAAGGGGTTCCCGGCCCGGCCCGGCCTGGTGCGGCGGGGCCCTGCTCGGGCTCGGTCAGTCGAAGCGGAACCCGCGGTAGCCGTCGGCGGCGATGGCCGCGCATTGGTACCGGTAGCCCTGACCGACGTAGGGCATGAACACCCGGGGCTTGCCCTCGATGTTGGCCCCCAGGTACCACGAGTTCGCCTTCGGGAACAGGGTGCGCCCGGCCGCCTCGGCCACGTGGTCCATCCACGCCGCCTCGGCCCTGGCGTCGGCCTCGATGCGGGACGCGCCCCGGTTGCGGCCGTGGGCGATGCAGCCGGCGATCCAGTCGACGTGGTGCTCGCCGTTGTGGATCACGTTGCCGATCACCGACGGGCTGCCCGGCCCGGTGATGACGAAGAGGTTCGGGAACCCGGCCATCGCGACCCCGAGATAGGTGCGCGGCCCCTCGGCCCACGCCTCGCGCAGCGTCACGCCGTTGCGGGCCCGGAAGTCGATCCGGGCCAGGGCGCCGGTCATGGCGTCGAACCCGGTGGCCAGGATCAGCGCGTCGAGCCCGACGGTGCCGGACGCGGTGCGGACCCCGTCGGCGAGGACCGACTCGATCGGGTCGCGCTGCAGGTCGACCAGGGCCACGTTCGGCCGGTTGAACGTGGCGTAGTAGCCGGAGTCCACGCAGATCCGCTTCACGCCGATCGGGTAGCCGGTGGGGCACAGCGCCTCGGCGGTGACCGGGTCGGTGACGATCGAGCGGATCCTGTCGCGCACGAACTCGGCGGCGACGTCGTTGACCGCCGGCTCGGTCAGCAGGTTCGGGTAGGCCAGCAGGATTGCCCCGCCGCCCTGTTCCCACAACCGTTCGTAGCGCGCCCGCTGCACGTCGACCGGGGGGACCGGCGCGTCGAACGCGGCGGTACCCACCCGGCCGAAGTCGGGGGACTCCAACCCGGCGAGGTAGACGTCGAAGGTGCGGACGAAACGGTCCTCGTCGGCCTGATCGAGCGGCCCGTTGCGGGCGGGGACCGAGAAGTTCGGCGTCCGCTGGAACACCGTCAGCTGCGCCGCGTCCTCGGCCACGACCGGGATGAGCTGGATCGCGGATGATCCGGTGCCCACCACGCCGACCCGCAGGCCGCGGAAGTAGACCGGCTCATGGGGCCAGCGGGCCGTGTGGTAGGTCGGCCCGGCGAAGTCCTCGAGGCCGGGCAGCGCCACCTCGTTGGGGACCGACAGGCAGCCGGTGGCCATGATGCAGTAGGTCGCCCGGATGGTCTCGCCAGTGTCGGTGCGGACCGTCCAGCGGTCGGTGGCCTCGTCGAAGGCGGCGTCGGTGACCCGGGTCGAGAAGCGGATGTGCGGCCGCAGCCCGAACCGGTCGGCGGCATAGCGGGCGTAGTCGAGGATCTCGGCCTGCGCCGCGTACTTCTCGCTCCAGTGCCACTCGGCCCGCAGCTCCGGCGAGAAGCTGTAGGAGTAGAACAGGCTCGGCACGTCGCAGCGAGCGCCCGGGTAGCGGTTCCAGTACCAGGTGCCCCCCACATCGGGGGCGTCCTCGACGCCGACCACCGACAGGCCGAGCTGCCGGAACCGGTATAGGGCGTAGAGCCCGGCGAACCCCGCGCCGACCACCACCACATCGGCGAGCACGTCGTCGGGTGCGTCGGGCGAACCGGCCCGGCCGGTGGCGAGCTGCTGGGTCGGTGCGGAAACGGCCATGCGTCCTCCCTGGTGGCGACCGACCGGAACGGCCCGGTGATGACGCCGGCAGCGACCCGGCCCGTCCCGGGCCGGGTCGTCAGCGAACTCCGGCGGTGGGTCAGCCGGTGTGCAGCGGTGCGAGGGCGATGCGGGCTGCGTCGGCGGCCCGGGGGGTACCGGCGAGGTGGGCCACGATCGCCGCCTCTGCGGTCGCGAGATCCTCGCTGCGCAGCGCCGGGAGTCCGCCGAGGTCGTGCAGGCGCGCCACGAGCTGGGTGGTGACCTCGTCAAGCTGGGGTCGCAGCTGGGTGGCCAGGTCCTGGGTGGTGGCAAACGGGGGCTGGTTCTGCGTCGCCCACTGCTCGTGCAGCGCCCGTTGGAGGACCTTGCCGCCGTCGATTTGGGCCTGCAGCAGTCGTCTGGCCGCGACCGGGTCCACCCCGGCGTCCGCGGCGGCCTTGGCGATGGCGTCGAGGGCCACCGACTCCCGTGCCAGGTCCTCGATGGGGGCCTTGGTGTTCCATTTCGTCCGGGCGACCTCGACGCCGAGCTCGAGGCGCCGGCCGAGCAGGTCGAGCAGGGCAGCCACGGCTGCCGGCGACGTTGCCGGGGCTGCGGCGGTGGTCGGGGCTGCGGCGGTGGTCGGGGCGGCAGCCGCTGGGAGATCCGATCCGGTGTCCTCGGCGCAGGCTGCGAGCCCGGAACATCCCAACACCACCACCAGCGCCACGGTCCGCGCGAACCGTAGCTGCGGACGATCCCGGTACCGGCCCTCCCAGAACTCGGCCGGGCTCGGCTCGGTGGATGGGGTGAGGTCGGTGGGATCGGCGGTCACGATGGCCGATCGTAGGGACCCATGCACCCCTGACGAGACGCTGCCGAGCCGCTCGCCGGAACCGGGCGGTCCGACCCGGTCCCCGGAGCGGGCGTTCGCTACCGTTCCGGTCCGGCGGGCAACCGGCGGGAGTGGGAGTGGGAGTGGGAGTGGGACCATTGCCGAACGACGTGACATCGCAGCACACCATGCCGAACGCGCCGACCTCGGCCGAGGTTGCGTCGTTCGGGCCGCCCTCGCCTGCGGTCACCGTTGCGGGCTGCCGGCGTCGGCGCAGGTACCTGCCGGGGCTGGTCACGCTGGCGGTGCTCGGGCTGCTGGGCGTCGCGGCCGCCCCGTCGGCCTGGGCCGCAGTGACGACGACCACGATCGGGGCCGATCCGTACACCAACACCTCCAGCCAGCACCAGACGCAGGTCGAGCCCGACTCGTTCGCCTACGGCTCAACGATCGTGGCCGCGGCGCAGACCGGTCGGTTCTACAACGGCGGCTCGTCCAACATCTGCTGGGCCCGCTCCGCCGACGGCGGGACGAACTGGACCAACGGTTGTCTTCCCGGCATCACCAAGCACGAGAACGCATCGAACCCCTACGACCGGGTGAGCGACCCGGTGGTGGCCCACGACGCCAAGCACGGCGCCTGGCTGATCTCGTCGTTGCCGCTGACCGAAGCCGGCGGGCTGCGGGGCGCGGGGGTGCTGACCAGCCGTTCGACCGACGGCGGGGTGACCTGGGGCCCGCCGGTGCTGGTCAGCGGCAGCAACGCGGGTGATCCCGACAAGAACTGGATCGTGTGCGACAACACCTCGACCAGCCCGTACTACGGCAACTGCTACACCCAGTGGGACGACAGCGGCGACGGCAACCGGCTCTACATGAGCACGTCGACCGACGGCGGGGTCACCTGGGGGGCGAAGAAGAAGACGGCCAACAACGCCACCGGGATCGGTGGCCAGCCGGTGGTGGCGCCCAACGGCACCGTCATCGTGCCCGTCGACAACGCCTACGAGGGTGCGCTGCTGTCGTTCCGGTCGACCGACGGCGGTGCGACCTGGTCGAGCACCGTCACGGTCACCACCATCAAGCACCACAGCGTCGCCGGCGGGCTGCGCACCGGGCCGCTGCCCAGCGCCGAGATCGACGGTGCGGGCAAGGTCTACGTCGTGTGGCAGGACTGCCGGTTCCGCAAGAAGTGCGCCTCCAACGACCTGGTGCTGACCACCTCCACCAACGGCACCACCTGGACGACGGTGACACGGATCCCCATCGACGCGGTCGGCAGCACCGTGGACCACTTCATTCCCGGGCTCGCCGTGAGCCCGACCACGTCGGGAAGCGGAGCCAAGCTGGCGCTGGCCTACTACTTCTACCCGAACACGTCATGTACGACGAGTACCTGTCAGCTCAACGTCGGCTTCGTGACCTCGTCCAACGGTGGGGTGTCGTGGAGCGCCCCGACCACCCTCGGCGGGCCGATGGCGCTGTCGTGGCTGCCGAGCACCTCGCAGGGCCGCATGGTCGGCGACTACATCTCGACCTCGTTCGTCAACGGTGTGCCCCGGCCGGTCTTCACCCTGGCCTCCGCCCCGGTCTCCGGCTCGTTCCGCCAGTTCATGGCCACCTCGACCGGTCTGAGCGCGGCGACGGCAGACTCCGGTGCCGGCGGCCGGGCCGCCGCGCCGCCGGCGGACCCGGCGCAGAGCCCGGCGGACCCGGCGCAGAGCCCGGCGGGAGCAGACGGCGTGGCGCTGCTGCCGTCGCCGAGCGCCGGCGCCGCCATCCGTCGCTGATCGTCGGGTGCGGCCCGATCCTTACCATCCGAAATGGTACGGATCGGGCCCGTCGAACGGCCGCCGGACCGCGTGCCGTTCGTGGCAGTATGCGTCGCGTGGACAAGGCTGAGTTCTATCGCAACGCCCGAACCGATCTACCCGGCCCGATGGCCGGGGTGCGGGTGCTCGAGGCGACCACCAGTTGGGCCGGCCCGATGGCGGGCTGCATCCTCGCCGACCTGGGGGCCGAGGTCATCAAGTGCGAGATGCCGACGGGAGAGATGAGCCGGCACATGCCGGTGAAGGTGCCCGGCACGTCGCTCGCCTTCCTCAACCAGGCGGCGAACCGCAACAAGCGGTCGCTGTCACTCGACCTGCGGCTGCCCGAGGCGGTCGAGGTCTTCCTTCAGTTGGTTGCGGTCAGTGACATCGTGGTGGAGAACTTCCTGCCCGGCACCCTGGCCCGTTGGGGTGTCGGCTACGAGCAGTGCCGGGCGGTCAAGGAGGACATCGTCTACGTGTCGATCTCCGGATGGGGCCAGTTCGGGCCCGAATCGCACCGGGCGGGCTACGACCCCATCGCCCAGGCGGCGTCGGGCTGGATGGCGCTCAACGGTCCAGCCGATGGTGCGCCGAGCAAGGGCCCGACCTACCTCTGCGACGACCTCGCCGGCCTGCACGGTGCCATCGGGGCCATGGCGGCGTTGCACCATCGCGACCGCACCGGCGAGGGACAGCATGTGGATGCCTCGCTGCTCGACGCCGTGTTGTTCCAGTCGAACGGGTACCTGACCCTGGCGGCGATGGGTGACCCCACCCCGCGCATGGGCAGCGAGGTCACCATCACCTGCCCGGTCAACACCTACGCCTGCGACGGGGGCTTCATGTTCCTCGCTGTCGCCCTCGATGCGCACTGGGCCAAGCTGTGCGAGGTCATGGGCCGCCCGGAGCTGACCGATGCCCCGGGCTTCGCCACCAATGCCGAGCGGTGCGCCAACCGGGTGGCGGTGAACGCCGCGGTCAGCGACTGGTCGATCCGCCATCCCGTCGACGAGGTGGTGGCCCGGCTCGGCGCTGCGGGCGTGGCGGTGGCCAAGGTCGAGTCCTACGAGGACGCCGCCCGCAACCCCCACGTGCTCGAACGAGACATGCTGCAGGACACCGTGCTCGAGGACGGCTCGGTGGTCCCGCTCACCGGCCCGGCGGTGAAGTTCAGCCGCACCCCGACGCGGGTCCGCCACGGCAGCCCCGCCATCGGCGCCGACACTGACGCCCTGCTCGCCGAGATCGGCCGCGACGGCGATGCCATTGCGGCTCTGCGCGCCCGCGGCGCGGTCTGACACCGTCCATGGACCTCGCCGACGCCGCCGACCTCACCAGCGCAGCGGCGACGCGTGACCCTGCCGGCGCCTTCGCCGCACTGCGCGACCAGGACCCGGTGTGGTGGAGCGAACGGCACCGGGCGTGGATCCTCACCGGCTACGCCGACGTGGTCGACGCACTCACGTCGCCGCTGCTGAGCGCCGACCGGATCAGCCCGCTCGATCGCAGGCTCGGCGATGCCCGGCGCGACGCCTCGGTGGCCACGCGCGACCATCTGCGCAGCTGGATGCTGTTCAACGACGGCGACGTCCATCGCCGGTTGCGGGCGCCGGTGGGCCGCTCGTTCACCCCTCGTCGGGTGGAGCGTCTGCGGGAGTTCTGCACCGAGCTGGTGGACCAGCTGCTCGACGATGCCGTGGCGGTCGCCGTTCCCGTCGACGGCGGTGCGGACGTCGGTGCGGACGTCGGGAACACGGTGATCGACGTGCACCAGGCGCTGTTCGCGCCGCTGCCGGCGGTGATGATCGCCGAGCTGCTCGGGGTCGACCGAGCCGACGCCGCAGCACTGCAGGGATGGTCCGACCAGCTCGGGCTGTTCGTGCTCGGGGTGGCGCATCCCGATCAGGCCGCCGCTGCGGCGCAGGCCACCGCCGAGCTGATGGGCTACTTCGAGGCGCTGGTGGCCCGCCGGCGGCGCGAGCCGGCCGAGGACCTGATCTCGGCGTTGGTCGATGCCGAGCGTCGCGGTGAGCTGGACACCGACGAAGTGGTCGGCGCTGCGACGCTGCTGCTGTTCGCCGGCCACGAGACGACCACCAACGCGCTCGGCAACGCCCTGGTGGCGTTGCTGGAGCACCCGGCCCAGTTGGCCCGGCTCCGCCCCGACCCGGCGGTCGACCCGGTCGACCCGGTCGACGCGGTGGAGGAGCTGTTGCGCTTCGAGCCGCCGGCCAAGGTGCAGGTCCGCTACGTGCTCACCGAACACACCCGGGGCAACCACCGCCTCGAGCGCGGCCAGGCGGTGTTCGCGGCGATCGCCGCCGCCAACCGTGACCCGGCGGTTTTCGCCGACCCCGACCGGCTCGACCTGGGGCGTCGCCCGGTCGGTCATGTGGCGTTCGGGCACGGTGCGCACTTCTGCGTCGGCGCGGCCTTGGCCCGTCTCGAGATGGCCGTGGCCCTGCCCCGCCTGGCCCGGCGGTTCCCCGACCTGGCACCGGCCTGGGGGGAACGCGGCCCGCAGTACCAGCCTGCGGTGGTGATGAAGTCCCTCCAGCACGTACCGGTGGCGGTCTGCGTTGGTGTGCGTGCGACGATGGGGCCGTGACCCCCTCGCTCCTGTTGCTGATCGATGGTGCCG
>CANJRG010000026.1 GCA_947476745.1 Acidimicrobiia bacterium
CGTTGGACCGACATCAACAAGGGCCGCTGACCGACCACCACGACACACGGTGTCACTCGGCGCAACACGGCGTCATACCGTCGGGTATTCCCGAGGGTGGGCGTTGAGAACGGGAGACGGGCCGGGCGTACACACGCCCGGCCCGGCCGCGTCGGCCGTGATCAGCCCTCGAGGCCCGCGAGGTGGCTACTGCTGTTGAACGCCAGCAGTGCCGGGTTGCCCGGGGCGGTGCGGACACGGGTGATGGTGGCCTGGCCGAGGGTCATCCGCCACGACGTGGCCGGGCCGGAAACGCCCAACGCCCACGCCACGGCGGCCTTGATCGGCGACACATGGCTGAACACCACCACGTCGCGCTCGCCGGCCTCGGCCGCAAGGTCACCGCAGGCCTGTTCGACCCGGGCCTGCAAGCGGGTCAGGCTCTCGCCACCCGCCGGAACGAACTCGGCGTCGGCCCGCCAGCGGGCCCACAGTGCGGGTTCGACCTCGCGCACCGGCACCCCGTCGAGGCTGCCGTAGTCGAGTTCGACGAACCGCTCGTCGATCTCCACCGGGAGCTGCAGCGCGGCAGCCGTCTGGCGGGCCCGCAACAACGGGCTCGACAGCACCCGCGGCCGGTCGAGCCCCTGCAGCGCCCCGGCGATGGCCTCGGCCTGTTGCGCCCCGAGTGGGTCGAGCGGGTTGTCGATGTGTCCCTGCAGTAGCCCTGCGGCATTGGCCGACGTACGACCGTGGCGCACCAGAATCAAAGCCATCGATGGTTCCTCCTCGTTTTCATGCCACCAGGTCGCGGCCTAACCGGCCGGTATGGAGGAAGTCGTCCCGGCGTGACGGCTCGGTGAGGTCGAAGGTGCGGATCATCCACCACAGGGCGGCCAGACCCGCCAGCTCCAGCACCACGACCAGTGGCCACGGACGGATCTCAGGCAAGGAGCGATCGGTGAAACCCCAGCCGAAGAACGGCCACCAGAACAGGTTCTTGTCGGTCCAGGTTCCGTCCAGCACGAGATGCGCGTACAGACCGACCGGTATGCCCAGCCAGCGACGGCGCAGCAGCCGCCGCCGATGCGTCGCCGCCATCACCAACGCCATGGCAGCGGTGGCTCCGACCAGGGTGTGCAGCACCATCGGGCGCCCGGCGAGCAGCTCGGCCAGCGGCAGAACCGCACCCGCCATCACCAGACGGTGGTCGAGGGCCGGGCTGCGGAAAACCAGCCAGACCGCGGCGAAACTGCACCCGAGGAACCAGAGGAACATGGCGAGTGCGTGCCGCTCAGTGCAGCACGAGCCGGCCGCACTCGTCGCACTCGGCGAGCCCGGCCTCGAGATGACGGATACGGTCCACCTCGACCGCGGGCATCTGCGACGGACAGCCCTCGCAGCGCGAGCCCACCAGGCGAACCACCGTCGAGGGGGCCAGCTGCGGGCGGGCGGCAGCGTAACGGGCCAGCGCCTCGGCCGGCACCTCACCGGCGGCCGCGGCACGCTGGGCCACGGTGGCCTGCAGCTCGGCGTTCACCGCCACCTCCGCCTCGGCGAGGGCCACCGTGGCGGTGTCGGCGGCGGCCTCGGCGGCCGTGAGCCGGGCCCGCAGCTCGGCGACGCTGTCGACCAGCGGCTCGATCTGCATCATCAGCTCCAGGACGGCCTCGTCGAGCTGGGCGCTGCGACGTCGCAGCGAGCTGATCTCCTCCTGGATGGCCTGCAGCTCGCGCAATGCGGTGACCGCGCCGCTGTAGAGCCGGCGGTTCTCGCTGTCGGCCTTGGCCCGTATCCCGTCAGCCTCACCCTCGATACGACGTTGCTCCCGTTCGAGCTCCCGCTGTGGTGCCGCGCGGCCCGCCAGCTCGGTATCAAGTGCCGCGACCAGCGCGTTGGCCTCGTCGAGCACCCGGCGCTCGGGCAGTGTGGCCAGACGGTGGCGAAGCGCACCGGTGGTGTTGTCGAGCTCCTGGACGGTGAGCAACGCTGCCAGATCGGTCATCGGAGGATGATCCTACGGCACCCGAGCCCGGCCGCCACCGGCCGCCTACGCTCGGAGCCATGGCACGTTTCGCTCTGGCCGGTACCGGCGCCATGGCTGCGGTATGGGCCCAGCTGCTGAGCGTGCTCGACGGACACCGGCTCGACGCGGTGAGCTCCCGTGATACGGGACGCGCCGAACACCTCGCCCGGGCATACTCGGCCCGTCCGGTGGCGCTGGCCGACTTGGCCGATGCCGGTGAGATCGTGGTGGTGGCCGGAGCACCGGCCACCCACGCCGGCGACGCCCTGCAGGCCGTGCGCGCCGGGGCGGCCACCATCGTGGAGGCGCCACTGAGCACCACGCTGGCCGAAGCCGACGAGCTGTTGGCAGCGGTCGCGTCCGGTGCTCGGGTGGCCTACGCCGAGAACCTGCTGTTCGCACCGCTGGTGCGCGAGGCCCTGCACCGGGCCAGGACCCTCGGCCCGATCCAATATCTCGAGGCCCGGGTGGTCCAGAAGCCGTCACGACGCTGGAGCCGGGCCAACGCCGCCTGGGGTGGCGGTGCCCTGTTCGATCTCGGCGTGCACCCGTTGGCGGTCATGTTGACCCTTGCCGGGGCCGATCATCCGGTGTCGGTGCGGGCCCGCTTCGAGCGTCGTGCGTCCTCGATGATCGACGCCGTGGAGGACCTTGCGGTGGTGGACCTGCAGTTCGCGTCGGGCGGACGGGGCTCGTTGACGGTAAGCACCCGGGCCGACACGCCCCAGTGGGACCTGCAGCTGGCCACCAGCACGTCTGCGCTGCGCCTCGAGCTGCTGCCCGATCCGCACCTCGAGCTGCACGGGGTCGACCTGCCGCGGCCGCCACGCCGGTTCCCCGGGGTCGAGCTCGACCAGCTCGAGACCTTCGGGTACCTCGACCAGTTGTGGGAGAACGGCCGGGACCTGACCGTGGCGTCGGCCACGCCATGGCTCGGAGCTGCGTTCGGCCGCTACGTGCTCGACGTCATCTGCGGTTCGTACTGCTCGGCGGGAACGGGCCAGGCCGAACCGTTGCCCTTCCGAGGGCCGCGAGGGCTGACCCCGTGGCAGCTGTGGCGGGGCATGGGGTGAACGGCCTGGTGGTCGGTGGCTGTGCCCGTCGGCGGCCTGCCTGCCCGGCTGGACGAACCAGGCCCGGACGCGGCCTGCGCCGCCGAGGAGGGAGTCGGCGGCGCAGATCGACGGCCTTGCGGCCTAGTGGTTGACCCGGGCGGTGCCTCCCGGGCCTCTTGAATACTAAGAGCGGTCGGCCCGCCACTCAAGAGGATCGTGGTCGCTCCCCCGCCGAAACGGGCGAAATCCCAACCGCGGATAGTCCGTGGCGAACGACGCCCGGGCGAGCGGTAGCGCCTCGGCGCCGACGACGGGGCCCGGGTGCTAGAGCACGAGGTACAGGAACGTCCCGATGGCGCTGGCGCCCATGGCCACGGCGACGAGAATCGCCGTCCAGTACACGCCTGGTGAGCGGTGCCGGAGGGTCGACGAGGTGACCGCGTGGGTGTGGTCGGCCCGTGGCGTGATCCGTCCGTTGCTGTGCTGCCGTTCATTCACGGGACACACGCTAACCCGCCGACATGCCCGAGAGGTGACACCGTCCGGTTGTATTCGGCCTGGCGCCGGTACCGGTCCCGGCCGGTCGTCCGAGCCCGGTGTCAACCCCGGGTCAGGCGGGCAACCAGGGCAAGGTCCGCCCCGCTGGGCTGGCCGGCGACTTCGGACATGGTCCTGCCACCGAGCTGCCACACGGCGAAGGCCTCCGCCCAATCTCCGCAGCCGCTGCTGAAGTCCGAGTAGGCCCCACTCGGCCACCACGGCACGTCGAGCCGCCCCCGAGCCTCGAGCCATGTCGTGCGCTCCGCCTGGCCGAACAGCGTGAGGTCGACGGCATGGCCGAGCTCGTGGGCCAAGGTGAACGCCAGGTCCGCAGCGCTCTGGGACGATCGGGCGTAGATCTCGATGCGCCGCTCGGCGATCCAGGTGTAGCCCAGGTAGCCCGTGCGACCGGGGAGGAACTCGATGGTCCATCCCGGCAGGCGCTGTTGCCACGGATAGGAGATCAACGCCAGCACCTCGGCCCGTCGCTCGGCGAGAGGGTCGACCGCCGGGGGTGGCGCCGTCGTGGCGGGGGGCAGGGTCGTCGTCGGTGTCGGTGGGACCGAGGTGGTGACGGCGGCCGATGGCGCCGTCGTGGTGGGTGGGACGACGGCCGTGGCGGACGTCGGAACCGCGGGCGGAGCAACCGTGACGGCAGGGGCGACCGTGGTGGCAGTTGCCGGTGTCGTGGCGCCGGCGTCTCGCTCGCCGCCCGTCGCCGGCGTCTGCGTTGCACCGTCCACCAGCGGGAGATCACGACCGGTGGGAAGCGTGGCCGCAGCCGTGGCGGCGGCGGTCGGGCGTGGACGCGGCGGGGCCGCTACCTCCTGCGATCCGCAGCCACAGAGCGCCGCCACCCCCACTGCGAACGATCGAAGAACCTTGCGCCGCCCGCCCATTGTGAGCGGTCTAAGCCGTGAACCGAGCCGCCGTACCAGGACGTTCGTCCCGGAGCGGGGATTCGTCGCCCACCCACGCCGAAGCGTGACCGACGTCGCACCCTACGTGGTCCGACGCCTGACGCTCGGTGACCGTCGGCCTCCGGTAGTGAGACCGGTCAGCCGAGCAGATCCTCGGCGATTCCCACCCAGTAGTCGGCACACAGCCCCAGCGATTCGGTGTCGATCCGCTCGTCGTGGCCGTGGAAGCGGCTGGCGAACTGCTCGAAGCTGACCGACGGGGCGAACAACCCGGTGCCGTAGGCCACCGTGCCCTTGCCCCGGAAGAACCGGCTGTCGGTGGCGCCGACGATCAGCTCCGGCAGCAGCTCGGCCTCGGGGTACGCCACCCGGGTCCGCTCGGTGAGGATCTCCCACAACGGGTTCCGGGTCGAGCTGGCACTGGCCTCGTCGTTGAAGATGTGGCTCACCTCGACCTGCTCAGCGAGCTCGCCGAGGGCCTCCCGGAGGTAGCCGTCGACGTCCTCGCCGGTCACGCCGGGCAGGGTGCGGATGTCGACGTCGATCTCCACCACGTCGGGGATCACGTTGGTCTTCACCCCGCCATGGACCACGTTCGGCGAGATGGTGGTGTGGGTGCACGCATGGAGGTGCTTGGCCGAGCTCGGCTTCAGCTCGCTGAGCGCGGACTCGATGCGGGCCGGATCCAACAGGGCAGCCTTGAGGTCCTCGGGCATGGAGCTGGTGGTGATCCGTGCCGCCCACAACTCGTCGAGCTTGGCCGCGGGCTGGTAGCGGGCCAGGCGTGAGACCACCTCGGCGGCCTTCACCACGGCGTTGTCGGTGCCGTAGGGCATCGAGCCGTGGCCGGGAGTGCCCTTGACCCGCAGACGACGCCAGGCGATGCCTTTCTCGCCGATGCAGATGCCGACCCGCCGGCCTCCCCCGTGGTTCCAGCCGCCCATCTCGGTCAACACGTAATCCAGCCGGCCGTTGTGACCGAGGAAGGCGTCCCAGTTGTGGTCGACCATCCACTTGGCACCCCAGACGCCGCCTGCCTCCTCGTCACCGACCCCGAAGTAGAGCAGGGTCCCCTTCGGCTTCCAGTTCGAGCGTGCGAGCTGCTTGAACGCCACCGCCATCGACGACGTGAGGTTCAACATGTCGATGGCGCCGCGACCCCACACCTCCTTGATCGGACGTCCGTCGGGGCCCTCCGCATCGAGCACCAGCCCACCGAAGGGGTCCTGGGTCCAGCCGTCGGGGCTGACCGGCACGACGTCGGTGTGGCCCATGAAACACAGCGTCGGTGCCTCGGGATCGGTGCCCTCGATCCGGGCGATCATCGAATCGCGTCCCGGCCGAGGTGTGTAGGTCTCGATCTCGACCCCGGGACCTTCGAGGAAGGTACGCAGCAGGTCGGAGTTGCGGGTCTCGTTGCCCGAATCCGGCGTGCCGTCGTTGACGCAGGCGTTGCGGATCAACGTCGACAACAACTCGGTCGTTTCCTGGGTGTGTTCACCGGCCATGCCGCACCCTACCGCTCCGGGTCACCACCACCGGGCCCAACCAACCGCGTTGGGTGTCGAAAATGCGTACGAACCCCACCCTGCGTGGTTTGGCCCGCCGTTCGGCACGGATCGCCGCCGGGCAGGAAGCACCAGGGAAAACCCGTCGCAGCGATTCGACGTCGATTCGGTGCGACGATGATTCGCCGAAGGATCGAACGCGGCCGACTCGAGGAAATCGGCCAGTTCAGCGAGTTCGGCGAGTTCAGCGAGTTCGGCGAGTTCAGCGAGTTCGGCGCAGGCTGGAGACCGCCGAGGGGGAGGACGGCGCAATCGGCAATGGTCGCGGCTCGACCGAAACCTGGCTCCGGTGCCCCGTCGTGCACCGTGCAGGAGGACTGCCCGTGCTACCAATCGTGGGATGGAACCCGTGCGTCGCTCCGAGGCCAAAGCCGCTGCCGCCCAAGCCCGACGCAACCGCCAGGACGCCACGGCCGACACCGCCCGGGCCCTTCTCGACGCGTTCCGGATGCCGGAACGGCGTGACGCCCCGGTCAGCGTGGTCGCCCACCTCGGGCCCACCAACAGCGGCAAGTCCCACGACGCCCTGGCCCTGCTGGCCGAGGAGGGTGCCGGCACCTACGCCGCCCCGTTGCGGCTACTCGCCCACGAGGCCTACCAGCGGCTGTCCGCCCGGCTGCCTGCGGGACAGGTCGGCCTGCTCACCGGCGAGGAGCGCATCAACCCCCAGGCGCCGATCATCTGCTGCACCACCGAACTGGCGCCGATGTCGGGCCACGTGCTCGTTCTCGACGAGGTCCACTGGATCGACGACCCTGAACGCGGCTGGGCCTGGGGACGGTTGCTGGCCGCGGCGAACTATCGGCACCACCGGCTGGTCGGCGCGCTCAACGCCGAGCCGGTGCTGCACCGCGCCTACGGCGACGCCCTCGAGGTGCGGCGCCACCAGCGCCTCGTCGAACTGCGCTGGGGCGGCACCGTCGACCTCGCGGGGATCGAGCCCGGCTCGCTGGTGGTGGCCTTCTCCCGCAAGGCGGTCCTCGCCCTCGCCCGCGATATCGGGGCCGCCGGCCTGCGCACCGCCGTTCTGTACGGCGCGCTCCCACCCGCCGCGAGGCGGGTCGTGGTCGAGCGGTTCATGGCCGGCGAGCTCGATGTGCTCTGCGTGACCGATGTGATCGGTCACGGCATCAACCTGCCCGCCCGGACGGTGGTCATGGCCGAGACGTCGAAGTACGACGGCCACCGACGCCGGGCGTTGCACCGCTGGGAGCTCGCCCAGATCGTCGGACGGGCGGGCCGCTTCGGACTCGCCGAGGAAGGCATCGCCGCCGTCCTGCGTGGCGTGCCCGGTCTCGACGCCAACGCCACGCTGGTCCGCCAGGCCGTCGAGGCCGCCGGCGGCCAGCGATCGGCCGGGCCGGGCATCGAGACCGCCCCCATCCGCCCGACCCTCACCGACCTCGACGCCTCCAGCCCCGCCGAGCTGTTCGCCGCGGTCGAGGCCTGGCAGGTCGCCGCCAGAGATCGTCTCGCCGCCCATCCGTGGCTGCGGGCCGCCCCGCTCACCTCGGTCCAGCAGCGGCTCGACGCCCTGCGCCACGCCGGCGTCGCCGAACAGCTCGAGGTCGACGAGCTGTGGCGGCTGGCGACGATGTCGGTCGACAGCGACGACCTCGTCGTCGAGCTCGCCACCAATCTCGCCGGGGGACGCCGCCGGCTGGCCCCGCCCCGGCTGCGTTCGCTCGAGCCGGGCGGTGCCGGGTCGGCCGAACAAGTGCTGGAGTGGGCCGAACGCGACGCCGCCCGCGTGCGCGGTCTGGCCGCGCTCGGACGGGCCTTTCCGGCGCTCGCGGCCGACGACCCCGCCAACCTGCTCGCCGCCGAGGAACGCGCCGCCGAGCGCATCGTCGACGTGCTGCCGGCTGCGATCGCCCAGGCGAGCTTCGGCCGTTGCGGGTCATGCGGACGGGGTTGCCCGCCCTGGGCAAACGTGTGCGACCGCTGCAGCGGGCGAACCCCTCGGCTGCCGCCGCCCCGCCGGGGCGGACGCGGCCCACGCCGCTGACCCGCCGGCCCTCCGCCTCCAGCCCCCGGAGGACCCTCGACCGCAGGCGCACGGTCCCGACGGCGGACCCCCACCCACACTCGCCCGCGACGGCCGACCCCACCTGGGCACGGCGCGCGCTCCCGCAGGCCGAACGCATCCGGGCAGGCCTCGGTCGGCTTCGTTAGGGTGCCACGGCGGGCCGGTGCAGCACAGTCCGCTCCGTCGCACGGCGAGGACGAACGCGGCGAGGACGAACGCGGCGAGGAAGAACGGTATGAACGGAACAACGCGCTTCGCGGCCCGCCGGGCGTCCAGCCCCGACGCCGTGCTCGCCCTCATCGGGCCGCACAGCGACCTCATCGTGCCGCTCGCCAACGGTGAGCCGGTGACCCTGCTCGACGCCGTCGAGGCCGGCGCGTCGGGCTTCGAGGGGGTCCGGGTCCACCAGATGCACACCCTGCACGACCGCCCGCATCTGCACGGGGTGTTCGGCGACCGGCTCCGTCACCACGCCTACTTCCTGTCCTCGGTCACCCGACCCCGCTTCCTGGCCGGCGAGATCGACCTGGTGCCGAACAACTTCTCCGAGATGTACGCCCTGCTACGAATGCGAGCGCCGCGGCCGCTGGTGCTGGCGTCAGCCTCGCCACCGGACCGCCACGGCAACTTCTCGCTCGGCACCAACGCCGACTACGTGGCCTCCTACATCGGCCGGGCGCCGATGTTCCTCGAGGTCAACGAGCGCATGCCGCGGACCTTCGGACGCAACCAGGTGCACGTCAGCCAGGTGACCGGCTGGTACGAGACCGACTATCCGCTGGTCGAGGTGGCGCCGGTGCAGCCCGGCCCGCAGGACCAGGCCATCGCCCGGTTGGTCGCCGAGCGGATCCCCGACGGCGCCACCATCCAGACCGGGATCGGGGCCATCCCCAACGCCATCCTCAGCGCCCTGCGCGACCACACCGACCTCGGTATCCACACCGAGCTGCTCTCCGACGGCCTGCTGGACCTCGTCGAGGCCGGCGTGGTGACCGGCACCCGCAAAACCCTCAACCGGACCAAGGTCGTCGGCACCTTCGCCCTCGGCACGAGCCGTCTCTACGACTACCTGCACGACAACGGCGGGGTAGAGCTGTGGCCGGTCCGCTACGTGAACGACCCGACGCGCATCGCCCAGGAGCCGAACTTCTGCTCGATCAACGCCACCCTCGCCGTCGATCTGTTGGGCCAGTGCGCCTCGGAGACGATCCACGGCCGCTATTACTCGGGCTCCGGTGGCCAACACGACTTCGCCCGCGGCGCCATGTCCTCGAATGGGGGGCAGGGCTTCATCGTGCTGCGCTCCACGGCCGGTGAGGGCGACAAGGCGGTATCGAGGATCGTGGCGCAGCTCGCCGCCGGTGACGTGGTCACCACGCCCAAGAACACCGTGGACAAGGTGGTCACCGAGTACGGCGTGGCCACCCTGCGCGGTCATTCAATCCGTGAGCGGGCCACCGCGCTCATCGCCATCGCCCACCCGGCCTTCCGCGACCAGCTCGACGCGGACGCCCGCCGCCTCGGGTACCTCTGACCGGTCAGCGCACGCCGGTCAGCGCACGCCGTCGAAGAGGTCGGTCTCGAACCCCTCGGCGTCGCGATGGACCGCCGGCACGTGTGACCAGGCCAGCTGATATTCCTCCCACGGGTGGCGAGCGCGCATCTCGTCCTCGGGGACCTTGAACCAGAAGCCGCTCGGATCGACCTGGGTGCGGTGCGCCAGCAGTGCCCGTCGCATGGTGTCGATGTGCGCCCCACCATCGACACGGGTCGTGACCTTGATGTCGTGGTCCTCGGCGATCTTCGACAGCCAGTCGCTGTAGGGGCTGTCCTCACCGCGTTCGACGAACCACCCGTGCATGGCGATGAGCCGACGGCGGGAGAACCCGTGGCTGTAATACAGCTTGGCCACCTGCCACGGTTCGCCCTCGGTCCAACACGGATCGGCCGCCCGGCGCAGTGCCGGCTCGGTGATGTCGTGGACCCGCAGATGATCGGGGTGCGGGTAACGCGACTGGTCCTCGCCGTAGGTGATCACCACCTGCGGTCGCTCCTGGCGGATGATGCGGGCGAAACGGTCCACCGCTTCTTCGGCCGGGGCGTTGGCGAAGTTGTCCGGCCGCGCATTGGCCTCCGACTTCGGCATGCCGGAGTCGCGGTAGCCGAGCAGGTGCACGGTGCCGTAGCCGATGATCCGCACGGCCTCGTCGAGCTCCGCCCGGCGCACCACGGCGAGGTTCTCCCTCACCTCGGGGCGGTCGAGATCCTTGTTGAGGATGTCGCCCTCCTCACCGCCGGTGCAGCACACCAGCACCCCATGCACGCCCTCGGCCACATAGCGGGCCATGGTGGCGGCACCCTTGGACGACTCGTCGTCGGGATGGGCGTGGATCTGCAGCAGGTTGAGCCGAACGGCGCTCATCGCATCACCGTACCCATTACGGGAACCACGAGCCCACTACGGGAACCGTCGGGCCGGGCTCGAGGCTGCTCGGGCGGCGCGGACCCACGGTGTGCTTGGATGGCCCCGATGACCGCCAGCGACGCGACCGATCCCACCACCGCCACCCCGCCCGCAGCGCCGCCTCCGCTCGCCGGGCTCCGGGTACTCGAACTCGCCGACGGTATCGGCGGCCCCTACGCCGGCCGCTTGCTGGCGATGTTGGGGGCGACCGTGGTCAAGGTCGAGCCGCCGGGGGGTGACCCGGCTCGCCGCAAGCAGGTCGACGACGTCGCCCTCGCCGCTGACGAGACCAGCCCGCTGTACGTCCACCTCAACGCCGGCAAGCTGAACGTCGCCGCCGAGGACGCACCGCCGCTGAGCTGGGCCGACGTGGTGCTGCACAACCGGGTGCGCGGCCAGCTCGCCGGGACCCCGCTCGACCCGACCCTGCCTGCCGGGACCGGCCACCCGCTACTGGTCACGGTCACCGCGTGGGGTTTCGACGCCGACGATCCTGGCACCATCGAGGACGAGCTGCTGGTGCAGGCCGCCTCCGGGTGCATCGCGGTCACCGGCAACGTCGGCGACGCCCCGTTGCGCCTGCCGGGCTGGCAGGCCCAGTACCAGGCGGGCGCCACCGCTGCGGTCGGGGTGCTCGCCGCGCTGCGCATGCCCGGCACCCGGCATCTCGACGTCCCGTGGATCGCCGCCATCGAGGTCGGCATGGAGCTCGAGTTCGCCGACCGTCTCATGGCCCAGAACTCCCGCGGGCCAAGCGGCCCGTTCCCCCCGGCGGGCTTTCCCGGAGGGGCGCTGCCGTGCAAGGACGGCCATGTCTGCCCCGGTTCGTACCGCGACGTCGACTGGGAGATGCAGTCGATCTTCTACGAGATGCCCGAGCTCTACGACGACCCCCGCTTCAACAGCCGGGCCGCCCGGGCCCAACGGGTGGACGAACTGTGGGAGATCATCAAGCCCTGGTACGCCTCCAAGACCAAGCGCGAGATCTTCCAGTACTGCCTCGACTCCCCCTGGACCGTCGGCATGGTGATGACCGGCACCGATGCCCTGCAGGACGAGCACCTCGCCGCCCGGGAGACCCTCGGCATCCTCGACACCGCCGAGGGCCCGGCGCGGGCACCGGTCCGGCCGTTCCGGATGCCCGGCGTGCCCGTCGCCGACCAACGGGTGCGGGTCCTCGGCGAGAGCGTCGCACCGGACGGGCCACGCACCGCTGTCAGCCGTCCCCCGCTGGCGGGTCTGCGGCTGTTGGAGCTCACCGTGGCGTGGGCCGGTCCCTTCGTGGGTAACTTCCTCGGCGCGCTCGGGATGGACGTCATACGCCTCGAGGCCGTGCGGCCCTTCGAGGGGTATCGCCTGATGCGCCTACACCCCGACTCCGACCCGGCACACCTCCGAGAGCTGCGAGGCACACGTGACTGGCTCGAGGCGTCGAACATGTTCTGCGCCGTCAACCGCAACAAGCGCGGCCTGGCCCTCGACCTCGGCGGCGAGGAGGGCCAGGAGGTCTTCCGGGACCTGGCCAAGAACGTCGACGTGGTGCTGTGCAACTTCACCGAACGGGTCATGCCCAACCTCGGCCTCGGCTACGACGTACTCAAGCAGCTCAACGACGACATAGTCGTGGTCCGCATGCCTGCCTTCGGTACCACCGGCCCGTACTCGCACTGTGCCGGGTACGCCCTGGTGGTCGAGGCCATGGGCGGGTTCGCCGCCCGCTGGGGCTACCCCGAGGAAGGTGCCCGGGTGTCGGACACCTACTGGCCGGACTCCGTCGCCGGCACCCACGCCGCCCTCGCCGTGATGTCGGGCATCGAACGACGCGACCGAACCGGTGAGGGCTGCGAGGTCGACTTCAGCCATATGGACGTGATGTGGTCGCAGCTCGCCGAGGGACTCGTCGTCGCCGACCGCCGTGGCAGCGACATCGGCCGGATGGGCAACCGCGAGCCCGGCGTGGCCGACTCCGGCATCTTCCCCGCGGCCGGCGGCGGCTGGGAGGCCCGGGTGGGCGGTCGCACCCGCCCGGTGCTCGACGCCCTCGGCGCCAGCCGCGATCCAGCCCTGGCCTACCGGTTCGAGACCGTCGACCGCGACGTGATCGGCCGGGTCACCGAGCTGCGCACCCCGGTGCTGATCGACGGCCGGCCCACCACCACCCGCCGCCCGGCACCGCTGTTCGACCAGCACAGCGACGAGGTCCTCGCCGAGGTCGCCGGCTACGACGTCGCCCGCATCGCCGAGCTACGCGAGCACAAGACCGTCGGTGGCCAGCTGCCCGTCCCCAAGGCCTGAAGGTCGGACCGAGGGCGGTCGCGGACCCCGTTGGGCAGGCACCCGACCTCGACCCGAGGGTCACCCCGACGAGCCCCATCGGCCCGTACGCTCGTCGAGCCCGGCCTCAGCGACGCGCCCAGCGGGCGCCGCAACGCACGTCGGCACCAGGCCCCAGCCAGCACACCGAACCCCGCCGGGACCGCCGGCGACGCCCCGAGGAGCACGAGATGACCCGCACCGACACCAGCGCAGCCGATGGCGCCAAGGAGGCGGCTGGTCGCGCCGCCGCGGCGCTGGTCGAGCCCGGGATGCGGGTAGGGCTGGGCACTGGTTCGACCGTGCACTGGACCATCGTCGCCCTCGGTGAACGAACCGCCGAGCTCGGCCTGACCTGCGTGGCGACCTCGCAACGCACCCACGACCTCGCCACCGGTCTCGGCCTTCGGGTCGTCACCCCGGACGAGGCCGGCCATCTCGACATCACCATCGACGGGGCTGACGAAGTGGACGGCGCCGCCAACCTGACCAAGGGCGGCGGTGGGGCCCACACCCGCGAGAAGATCGTCGCCGCCATGGCCGACCGTTTCGTGGTCGTGGTCGACAGCACCAAGCTGGTGGGCCGTCTCGGGCCGTTCGGCACCCCGCTCGAGGTGCTCGACTTCGCCCCGGCCGTTGTCGCCCACGCCGTCGAGGCCCTCGGGGCCGGGCGGGTGGAAGTCTCGGAGCAACGTTCGGACAATGGCAACGTGTTGCTGCGGGCGTACTTCGGGCCGATCGAGGAGCCGGCGGCGTTGGCGGCCTCGCTGGCGGCCGTTGCCGGCATCGTCGAGCACGGCATCTTTCTCGGTACCACTGTCGACGACGTGTTCGTCGCGGACGTCGCAGGCGTCCGCCGGCTGGCAGGCGGTCGACCGCGCTGACCGCTGGAACGGCCGCGACCGACAGGGCCGGGTCGCGTTCGACGCCTACGCTGCGGCCATGGCTGACGCGCTGATGATCGGTGACATCCGGGTGGACGGCGTGATCGACGGCGAGGGCCGTTTCGATCCGCTCAAGACGTTCCGCAGCAGTACCCCGCAGATGTGGGCCGACCACCAGGACCTGCTCGACGCCGACGGGTTGCTGCCCTTCACCATGGGGGCGTTCCTGGTGCGCACCGGCGACACGGTCGCCCTGGTCGACAGCGGCCTCGGCGACGCCACCCTCATGGGCATCACCGGCGGACAGATGATCGACAGCCTCGCCGCCCTCGGGGTCACCCCGGCCGAGGTCACCGACGTCGTCTACACCCACCTGCACACCGACCACATCGGCTGGTCGACCGCCGCGGAAACGCCCACCTTCCCCAACGCCACCCACCGTTGCGCCGCCGCCGAGTGGCAGCACTTCATGGTGGACACCAAGGACGTCGACGAGGTCTACGCCGGCTCGGTGAACGCACCCCGCAACGCCTACCACCACCTCCACGCGGTGCTCGACCGGTTCGAGACCTTCGCCTCCGACGGCCCGTTGCTGCCGGGCATCGACGTGCTGGCCGCACCCGGCCACACCCCGGGCAGCACGGTGGTGGTCGTCTCGTCGGGCACCGAGCGCCTGATGCTGCTCGGTGACGCCGTGCACTGCCCCGTGCAGCTGCTCGAGGCCGAGTGGGGGGCGCTGTTCGACATCGACCCCGTGCTCGCCCGCCAGACCCGTAACCGCCTCGCCGCCGAACTCGAGGGCAGCGGCACCCACGTCGGGTTCTCCCATGTTCCGCACCTCGCCCCCGGCCGGGTCATCAGCGCCGAGGGCCGACGCCGCTGGGTCCTCTGAGCCGAACGGCGGCGGGCCGTCGGGCACGGCGCAATCCGGCGACGGTGCAGGGGCGCACCCCGGCGACAGAGATGCCCGGGCGGAGCGGTCAGCCGGGCCGCACCGTAGCGGGGCGGACGAGCCGGGCCAGCGTGGCGTCGGGGCTTCCTCCGTGCAACAGATCTGCCAACACCTGGACCCCGTCCACGACCCGCGGGCCGGGCCGGACCATCACGGCGTTGGCATCCACAGCCCACACCGCTGCGTCCGCCGGCAGACGGTCGAGTACGGCCACCGCATGCGCCGCGGACCCTTCGAGGTCGAATCCGCACGATGCCACGACCACCACCTCCGGCCGGGCGGCGGCGACGGCCTCGAAGGTGGTCTCGACCGATCGCTGCCCGGCACGCGCCAGGACCGGGTCGCCACCGGCTGCGGTAACGAGATCCGGCACCCAATGGCCGGCCAGGAACGGCGGGTCGGGCCATTCCAGGACGAACGTCGCCGGACGTCGCCGGTGCGCCACCGAGGTGGCCACGGTCGCCAGACGGGCACGCAGGCCCGCTACCACCGCCGCCGCCTGTTCGTCGGCGCCCGCTGCAGCACCGACGGCAAGCACCCCGTCGAGGATGTCCTCGAGGCGGTGCGGGTCGAGGGTGACCAGCGTGGCCTGGCAACCCAACCGGGCCAGGGCGTCGTCCACCTCGGCGCTGGGCAGGGCGCACACCCGGCAGAGGTCCTGGGTCAGCACCAGGTCGGGGTCCGCGGCGCGGAACGCGGCTTGGTCGAGCTCGTAGAGGTTCTCCCCTGCCGCCGCCTTGCCCTTCACCAACGCATCGATCTCGGCGGAGGACAGGCCGTGCGTCTCGAGGCCGCCGACCAGCACCGCTCGTCCCTGCCGGGGATCCGGTGGGTAGTCGCACTCGAAGGTCACCCCGACCAGCTGGTCCTGCAGCCCGAGGGCGTAGACGATCTCGGTGGCCGAGGGCAGCAGCGAGGCGATGCGCATCTGCGCAGCGTACCGGGCCGCGCTCAGCGGCCCGTGCGCTCCGGCGCTGACCCGGCGGGGCGGGGCAGGCGGGCGGGATAGGGCAGAATCGCCAGCACCGAGAACAGGTAGCCGATACCGATGAGGATCCATACCCGCCGGAACGAGGCCGCCGACTCGGTGCTGCGATCGCCGAGCAACGCCACCGCGATCGCCACCCCGATCGCCCCGACCAGTTTACGGATGGTCTGGAACGCTGCGTTGGCACTGGCCAGCACCGACTCGTCGAGCCCGGTCAGCGCAGCGTTGGTCACCACGATGCCCACCATGCCGGCCCCGACGCCGAACAGCAGCAGGCCCACCAGGTACGCCGACCAGAATGCCGGGTTCGCGTCGACGAAGAGCACCCACACGGCCATGCCAGACGTGGCCACCAGGCCACCCACAACCAGCACGCCGCGGTAGCCGTGGCGGTCCGAGTACTGCCCGACGGGGATCGACACGAAGCTGACGATCATGCCCACCGCCACTGCGGAACCTCCCACCAACGCCGAGTACCCCCAGACGTTGATCAGGAACAACGGGGTGGTGAAGAACCACGCCATGATGGCCAACTGCGTACCGGCCTGGGACAGGTTGGCGAGCGCGAACCGGCGGTGCCGGAACAGGCCGAGATCGACCAACGGTGCGGCGGTGCGGGTACAGCGCCAACCGAACAGCGCCGACAGCACCGCCGCGGCGACCAGCGAGCCGGCCACTGCGCCGCTGCTCCAGCCCCAACGCGGTCCCTGCAGGATGCCCAACGTGAGCAGGGCGATGGCGACCGTGCCGAGCACCGTGCCCGGCAGGTCGATGCGACCGTCAGCCGGGGAGCGAGCGGGTTCGTTCAGCACCCGCCGGCCCACCAGTAGCGAGACAATGCCGATCGGTACGTTGATGAGGAACACCGGGCGCCACGAGAACGCCTCGATGGCCAGCGCACCGAGCGTCGGCCCAGCAGCGGCCCCCGCACTCGAGGCGGTCCCCCAGATGCCGATGGCCAGTCCCCGTCTGGCCATCGGGAAACCCGGCAGCAGCAGGGCGATCGCCGTCGAGGTGATCATGGCCGCACCGGCGCCTTGCACCACCCGGGCAGCGATGAGCACGCCAGCTGTCGGGGCCAGCGCCGTCACCACCGACACCGCGCTGTACAGGGCGATCCCGGCCAGGAACACCGTGCGCCGACCGTGGCGGTCCGACAGCCGGCCGGCCACCATCAGCAACGCCGCCGACGCGATCGCGTACCCCGATGAGATCCAGGCCAGGGTCGAGCGCGGGGTGTCGGGGAACTGGTGCTCGATGAACGGGAACGCCACGTTGGCCGCCATCATGTCCAGCACGATCACGCACGTCGCGGCCGAGATCAGCGTCAGCGACTGCCACGCCCGCCGGTCCACCCGGTCGGTGTGCGACTGCGACGGGGCTGCGGCGTCGTCGTCGGCGCTCACGCCGGCCTCGCGGTCGCAACCGGGCCGGCGTCGGAGCCGGGTCGAAGGGCCAGGGCGATGATCGGGAACAGGAACACCGACACCATGCCGGCACCGACCGTCGCTGCCGCACCTGCGGGGGTCATCCGGTCGGTCCGCACGCCGACCTCGGTGATCACCACCAGCAACGGCAGCGCTGCCGAGCTCATCAGGGCCAGGCTGACCCGGCTTCGCCGACCGAGCTCCCGGCGGTAGAAGACCAACACCGGAAGCCCACGAACCAGAAGAAACAACACCAGGATGATGGGCAGCCTTGCGAGCGCCGTCGCATCGGACAGCAGCGCCGTCAGGTCGAAACGGATCCCGGTGACCACGAAGAAGAACGGGATCAGGAACCCGAAGCCGACTGCCTCGAGCTTGGCGTCGCTCGCCGCGACCCCCTCTGCGTCATGCGCGGAGTGGATCAGGTAGCGGCCAACGATGCCCGCGGTGAACGCGCCGAGCAGGATGTCGAGTTGCAGCTCCGCCGCCCACCACACCAGCAGCGCGGTGATGACGACGCAGATCCGGATGGTCGCCTGTCCGCTCGTGTGCAGCGACGCCCGCATCAGCCGCTCGAGCCGCGCCGGGGTCGGTCGGCGCGACAGCGCGACGGCGGCGACCGCCAGCAGGGCGAACAGGGCGAGGGCCAACGTGCTGCGCAGGGGTCCGGTACCGCTGAGCACCAGGGCGACGGCGACGATGGGGCCGAACTCGCCGAGCGCACCGTTCGCCAGGACATGGTTCCCGAAGGGCTGCTTGGACAGCCCGCTGTCGCCGAGGATCGGCAGCAGGGTGCCGAGCGCCGTCGTGGTCAAGGCCAGGCCGACGACCAACTTGGACAGGGCGAAGGAACCAGCGAAGAGCACCGTGCCCACGCCGAGGCCGAGCACCAGCGAGGTGAACCACGAGGCCGTGGCCAGCCTCAGCGGGGTGCCCCGCAGCCGGTCGACATCGATCTCGTAGCCGGCGAGGAAGATCAGGAAGGCCAGGCCGAACTCGGCGATCACGCTGATCGGCTCGTCGACCCTGGCCCAGCCGAGCACCGACGGCCCGATCAGGATGCCGAAGGCGATCTCGAGCACCACGGCCGGCACCCGGACCCGCTTCGAGGCGTCGGCCAGCAGCGGGGTGAGCGCCGACACCGCAAAGATCAGCACGAGGGAATGGAGGTTCGATTCGGCCACCGTCGCGGACTCTAGGTGACTGCCGCCGCCGAGCCTGGGATCGCCTCGGCGTGATCACCACGGCTGACCGGGGTGCCCGCTAGCGTGCGCCTGTGACCAATGCGGTGTTCATCACGGTGGTGCTGCTGCGCTTCGCCATCCCCTTGTTCATCCCGCGCTTCCCGCTGCCCGCAGTTTTCGCCGCCCTCGTCCTCGATGCGGCCGATCAGACGATCTTCCAGCTGTTCACGGACTCACCGCTGAAGGGATACCAGAGCTACGACAAGGCTCTGGACATCTACTACCTGGCGATCGCGTACGTCGCCACGATGCGCAACTGGCGTGATCCGGTGGCCTTCGAGGTCGCCCGCTTCCTGTACCTGTACCGGCTGGTCGGCGTGACCCTCTTCGAGCTGACCCACTACCGGTGGCTGTTGCTGGTGTTCCCCAACACCTTCGAGTACTTCTTCATCGCCTACGAGGCGGTGCGTACCCGCTGGAACCCCCGGCGTCTGACCGCCACGGCGATCGTCGGCATGGCGGCGTTCATCTGGGTGTTCATCAAGCTCCCCCAGGAGTGGTGGATCCACATCGCCCAGCTCGACTTCACCGAGTTCATGGCCGCTCGACCACAGCTGTGGTACGTGCTGTTCGGTCTGGTCGCCGCCGCCCTCGGCACGCTCTACTGGCAGCGGGCCCGCATCCCGCAGGCCGATTGGAGCTTCACCGTGGACGTCGATCGCCATCGGGAGGCGCCGGACGGGCCGGCCGCCGGTCCGACACGCTTCTGGTCGGCGGTGCTGGTCGAGAAGTCCGTGTTCCTCGCCCTGGTGTCGGTGATCTTCGCCCAGATCCTGCCGAGCCTCGGGGTCGGCAACCTCGGCCTGGCGGTCGGCGTCGTGCTGCTCGTCGTGCTCAACGCAGCGGTCAGCCGGGCGCTGCGTTGCCGCGGCCGTTCCTGGGCAACGTCGATAGGCCAGTTCATGGCCATGTTGCTCATCAACCTGGCCCTCGTCCTCGCCGACGTGGTCGTCGGCCCCCAGCAGCTCAGCGAGGTGCCGGTGGCGGACACGCTGTTCCTCGTCGTGCTGCTCTCTCTGCTGATCGCCCTGTTCGACCGTTACCGAGACACCCGCCCGTCCGTCGAGCGTCCACACGTGTGGGCACTCGTGCGAGCTGAGCGGGCCCAACGCCTGACCGGAGTCCAACCATGACCACGATCACCGCCGGCGCCCCGTCGGAGGCCGGACCGAAGCGGAGCCGCCGTATCGGCGTGTCCATCCTCGCCGTACTGTCGGTGCTCGGCATCCTCGCCAGCACCCTGGCGTTGTGGACCCGCTCGACACTGTTCAGCACCAGCCGGTTCGAGAGCTCGGTGAGCGAGACCCTCGCCGACCCTGCGGTCACCGACGCCATCGCGGTCTTCGTCGCCGACCAGGCCATCGTCGCCGTCGACCTCGACGGCAAGGTCGAGTCGGTGCTGCCCAAGGAACTCAAGGTCCTCGAGCCGGCCATCACCGGCGGGGCCCGGATGCTGCTCGAGAACCAGCTCAAGAAGGTGATGGCCAAGCCGGAGGTCCGCGACGTCATCACCAAGCTCGCCGTGGCCAGCCACGGCGAGGCGGTGCGCCTGCTGAAGGGTGACGGTCTCGGTGCCGGGGTCACCGTCGCGAACGGTGAGGTGACCCTGAACCTGCTGCCGCTCATCGGCGAGGGCCTGACCATCCTGCAGAACCGCGGCCTCGTCCCGCAGTTCCAGGTGCCCGACTTAGCCACCGGTACCGCCGCCGGGAGCATCACCAAGCTCTCGAAGCTGCTCGGCAAGCAGCTTCCCGACGATTTCGGCCAGATCGTGGTCTACCGCAGTCAGACCGTCGCCAACGCCGAGGCCAGCCTGGCCACCGCCCAGCGTGCCGTCGCGCTGTTCTTCCGGGCCGTCACCCTCATCGTCGTGGTCACCATCGCCCTGATCGCAGCCACCATCGCCCTGTCCACCCATCGCCGGCGGACCATCGTCGAGTTGGGTATCGGGGTGATGGTGGCAATGGTCCTGGCCCGTACCGCGACCGAGCGGGTGATCGAAACGCTCCCCCGCCTGTTGATCGACCCCGGGGCGCGTGCTGCCGCTGCGACCATCACCGTCGACCTGACCGGCAGCCTGCTGCGGTCGACCTTCGGGTTGCTGGTCATCGGGGCGGTCGCAGCGTTGATGGCCTGGTTGCCGCAGCTGATCGGGCTGGGCCGGCCCACCGGGACGCCCGCCCAGATGCTGCAGACCCACGGTGCGGTCGTCGCGGCAGGCCTTTATGCCCTGGCCCTGATCACGGTGCTGCTGTTCGGGCTGTACCTGTGGCCGGTGCTGTTCGCCCTCGTGCTCGTGGCCGTAGGTATCGGACTGCAGGTCCGAGCCCGGCCGCACGCCGATGATGCCGATGCTGCCGATGATGCCGATGCCCCCCACGCCGAAACGACTGTCTGAGCTGACGCCGGCGCACCGCCGGCGTCAGCTCACCGAGGTCATCGTCCACGCCGGCGTCCTGAGCGGGGTGCTCTTCGCCGTCTACTTCCTGCTCCCGCTGGAAGGCGTGTCGAACCCCAACACCGTGCTGCGTCTGGTCGGCGGCGTGACCGTGTTCCTGGCCGTGCTCGGCTGGGGCGTTCGCCGGATCAAGGTATCGGAGTTCCCGCAGATCCGGGCGATACAGGCGCTGCTGGGCGCACTGCCGATGTTCCTGCTGATCTTCGCCAGCACGTATCTGACGATGTCGGTCGTCGACCCCGAGGCCTTCAGCGAGACCCTCGACCACACCGACGCCCTCTACTTCACCAGCACTGTCCTGTCGACCGTCGGCTTCGGCGACATCACGCCCGTCAGCACCGAGGCCCGCCTGGTGGTGACCGGCCAGATGCTGTTTGACCTGGTGCTCATCGCCGTGGTGGTGCGGGTGGTCATGAACGTCACCGAGAGACGACTCAGCCGGGGTGAGGAACCTCACCCCGGCTGATGCCGTTCAATCAGTTGTGGCGACCGGGCCGCCGGATCAGCCGACGATCTTGGCCTTGAGGCTCTGGAACTCCGCCTCGTCGATCGTGCCGGACGCCTTGAGCGACTCGAGCTTGGCGAGCTCGTCTGCAGCGCTGGCGCCGGTGCCGGCGGCCTGGCGGATGTACTGGCTCATCGCCTCCTGCTGGGCGACCGCCGAAGTCTGCTCGTGCTTGGCCATCTTGCCGCCGCGAGCGATCAGGTAGACGAACACGCCGAGGAACGGCAAGAGGATTACGAAGATCGACCAGATCACCTTGCTGGCCCCGCCCATGTCGTGGCTGCGGAAGATGTCGGCGAACACGCGGAACACCAACATCAGCCACATCACGAAGATGAAGAACCAGATCATCGAGATGAAGACCTCGAAAAGACCGAACGTAGCAACCATGGCGAGACTCCTAACCGGCCGCGACACCCTGCACGAGCCGGCGTCAGCATAGGGGCAGCGGCCGCGCAGGTCCACGACCCTTCCGGCCGGACCGTCTGCGGTTACCCTGCTGCAGACGGCGCACGAGTGGAGAACGCACATGGCAGTGAAGCAGACCGCGCAGGACTCGGTCGGCGAGATCCCTCCGGCGCTGGCGGCGCTCGCCCCGCCGCCCGCGGTCCGCAGGGAAGAGGGACGGTCACGTCGGTCCGTCGCCCCCCGCTCGTCCTTCGCCTCGTGGGAGCCCTCGCCCGATCGTCCCGATCCTGTCGAATTGCTGGTGGAGATGGGCCGCAGCCGCCTGCAGGACCTGCTCCCGGTTCGTCACCGGCGGATGCTCGACTCCCCGTTCGCGTTCTACCGCGGCTCGGCGGTGCAGATGGCCTACGACCTCGCGCCGCAGGCCCGCACCGGGCTCGACGTGCAGCTGTGCGGCGACGCCCACCTGTCGAACTTCGGGGTGTTCGCCAGCCCGGAACGTACCCTCGTGTTCGATCTCAACGATTTCGACGAGACCTGGCCCGGGCCGTTCGAGTGGGACGTGCAGCGGCTGGTGGCCAGCTGCGTGCTGGCATCCCGGGCGAACGGCCACAGTGCCAAGGACGGCCGTAAGGCTGCCCAGGCCGCAGCCGCCTCCTACCGCCAGCGCATGGTCCAGTACGCCGCGATGACCACCCTCGACGTCTGGTACAGCCGGGTGGACGCCGAGGATGTGGTCAACATCATGCGACCCTCCGCTCGTGGGGCCGCAGCGCGCGTCATCGCAAAGGCCTCCGGTAAGGGTCACCTGAAGGCACTCGACAAGTTGACCACGGTGGTTGACGGCACCCGACGCATCGTCGCCGACCCGCCGCTGGTGGTGCGGGCCGCCGATGACGTGCTCGCCGCACAGGGCGCGCCGGTGATGATCGAGGAGTACCGCAGCACCCTGCAGCCCGACCGCCGTGCGCTGTTCGACAGCTACCGGCTCGTCGATCTCGCCCGCAAGGTCGTCGGGGTAGGCAGCGTCGGCACCCGCTGCTGGATCCTGTTGTTCCAGGGGCCCAACGGTGGCCCGTTGTTCCTGCAGATGAAGGAAGCCCAGCGTGCGGCCCCCGAACGAGCGGGCCTGCCCGGTGCCGAGATGCACCACGGCCGCCGGGTGGTCGAAGGCCAACGTCGGCTGCAATCGGCCAGCGACGTCCTGCTCGGATGGACCACCAACCCAGTAGCCAACGTCGACTTCTACGTGCGCCAGCTGTGGGACGCGAAGGGTAGCGCCGAGCTGATCGGCATGAGCCCCACCACCCTCGCCGACTACTCCACCGCCTGCGCATGGGCGCTGGCGCGAGCGCATGCCCGCACAGCCGACGCCGTCGCTATCAGCGGCTACCTCGGGGACTCCGACACCTTCGACAGGGCCATGGCCGGCTTCGCCGAGCGTTACGCCGACCAGGCCGAGCGTGACCACCAGGCCATGCGCAAAGCTGCGGACTCCGGTCACATCCCCGTCGCCCCGTCAGCGGTCTGACCGAGCTCGGTCAACGGCGATGACCATACCCGCTGGTACATCCCGCAGCGCTGGGAACGGCTTTCGTCCCAACGGCAGGCAGATCTGCGCCGGCGCGTTGGGCCTGGTGACCTTGATCTTCCTGCTGCAGAACCGTGAACGCGTCTCGGTGCACGTTCTCGGCTTCGAGGCCAACCTCCCGATCTGGGGTGTGCTGGGCCTGGTCCTGGCCACAGGCATCGCCATCGGCTACCTGCTAGCCGGACGGCGGCAGCGGCGGCGGCGCTCAGCGGCGCGGCGGGTCTGACCCGTCCACCCGCACCGACTCGCCGGGCAGGCACAGCGAGAACCGGTCGCGAAGACGGCTGGACTCCAACGACCGGCGTAGCTGCTCGGCCGGCGTGTCGAGCCAGCGGGGCGGCCCCGGCCGTAGCCGAAGGGGGCTGAACGTGCCCCAGTGGATCGGCACCACCAACCCGGGATCGATGCGTTCTGCCGCGGTAACCGCCCGCAGCGGGTCGAGATGGCCCGTTCCGAGGGTCGGACCCCAGCCCCAGATCGGCAACAGCGCCACCTCGACGCCTCGTAGCTCTGCCATCTCCGGCATCAGGTCCGTGTCACCGGCGAAGTAGACCGAGCCGTCCCCGCTTCCAATGACGAACCCGAGGGGGGCCGCCCGGACCCGGCTGTGCGGGCCACGCCGGTCGCGATGCAGGGCGGGAACGGCCAGGACCTGAACCGCACCGATGTCGAGGTGTTCGCCGACCGACAGTTCCTCGACACGTTCGATGCCACGGCTTCGCAGCCAGGCGCCGGCACCGCGCGGGACCACCACGAGGGTGTGGGTCCCGAGTTGCCGCAGCGAGCGCAGATGCAGGTGGTCAACGTGGAGATGCGAGATGAGCACGGCGTCGATGGTGGACAGATCGACCTCGGCGCCGCTTCGACGCCGGCGCAGATGCGCCACCCGGTCGGTCAGCAGCGGGTCGGTGAGCAGCCGTACCCCGGCCAGCTCGACCAGCACCGTCGCATGCCCGATCCACGTGACCTGCGCTGGTCGGCTTGCACCGTCGTGGACCTGCAGGACCTCGTTCGTCACCGATGGGAAGGCTACCGACTGGGTTTCCGTTCGCCGGATCGCTCCCGCCAGCGGCGCTCGCTGCAGATGGCTCCGGCACTGACGGGGTATCGTGCGGCCCATGGTGCAGTTCGGTGTGAACATCTTCCCCACGGACAAGTCGATCAACCCGCTGGTGGTGGCCCAGGAGGCCGAAGCCCGCGGGTTCGAGTCGATCTGGTTTCCGGAACACAGCCACATCCCGACCAGCCGGGTGACCCCCTGGGGCGGCAACCCCAAGGCGCCGCCGCTGCCGGAGGAGTACTGGCGGACTTACGATCAGTTCGTGGCCCTGGGCATGGCCGCCGCGGTCACCAAGACCATCAAGGTCGGCACCGGCATCACGCTGGTGGCGCAGCGCGACGCGATCTGGATGGCCAAGGAGGTGGCCTCGGTCGACGCGCTGTCGGGCGGGCGTCTCCTGTTCGGCATCGGGTACGGCTGGAACCGTGAGGAACTGGCCCACCACGGCGTCAGTTACCGCGACCGCCGGGCCGTGCTGCGGGAGAAGATCCTGGCCATGAAGGAGATCTGGACCAACGACGAGGCCGAGTTCCACGGTACCCATGTCGACTTCTCGCCGATCTGGTCGTGGCCGAAGCCCGCCACCAAGCCGCACCCGCCGATCATCCTCGGCGGTTCGGCCGGCCCGAAGACCATGGCCGACATCGTCGAGTTCTGCGACGGGTTCATGCCCATCAGCGGCCGATACGACATCGCCGAGCAGATCACGCAGATCCGTCGTATGGCCGAGGACGCGGGCCGTGATCCGGCCAGCATCGAGTTCGGCCAGTTCGGCACGCCGGCGAAGCCCGAGATCGTCGAGCAGATGATCGAGGTCGGCCTCAGCCGGGTCGTGTTCAGCCTTCCCTCGGCCGGTGACGACAAGGTCCTGCCGCTACTCGACCGCTACGCCGAGCTCGCCGGCCGTTACGCCTGACCGGGCGGGCACCGGCGCAACGACGCTGAAGAACCCGGGAGTTCGTGCCGGTGCCCCTAGATCCCGATCGTTACCGCCTCGACGAGGCGGCGTACCGCAACGCCGACCACCCCTGGCTCACCGAGCTCGCCGTGGTCGTCGGGGCGGTCGGTCCGCCCTTTCACCGGATGGGGACTCGGGCGATCGGCGAAGCGGACTGGCTGCTTTCCGACGCCCATCGCGACTGCGAGCTGGCGCTGCGTCGGCAGTTCGTTGCGGATGGCCTCGACGAGGTCTTCGCGAGCACGGCCGATGCCTACGACGCCGGTGAGGAAGCCGCGTCGGTGGTGATCGAGTGGCTGGCCCGACACCGGCCCGTCGCGGACCTCCCCGACGCGCCGGACGACGGTGCCGGCGAGGACCGTGCGGACGAGGACGGGGCGGTCGCCGATCATCCCCTCGTACGGGCCGGGCTGCAGGTCCAGGAAGACCTGTGCCTGATGCCGCGCGACGAAACGAGCTGGCGACTCACCGCCAGGCTGGTGTGTTTCCCCACCTACTGGCGGCTCGGGGAGAAGATGGGCCGGTCCCAGGGCACGATCCGCGGGCCGGTGCCCCACTATGCCGACGAGCTGTCGGACCGGGTGGGCCTGTTCTTCGACCGGCTCGCTCCGGACCGGATCGTGGCCCGGCGCAATCGGGGCTTCTCCCCCCCCCCCCCAATCCCCTGCTGTTCGTGCCCCATCCCATACCGAATGGTGTGGAGCTCAGCTACGCACCGGAACGACTGTGGCTGCGCAGCGAACGCCAGACGTTGCGTCGTCTCCCGCGCAGCGGAGCGGTGCTGTTCACGATCAAGGTGCAGCTGGCACCGGTCACTGAGCTCACCGAACGGCCTGAGCTCACCGAACGGTTGCTCGCGATGATGGAAAGCCGGAGTCCCGAGCTGGTTCGCAGCCGGGGAGGCCGTCACGGCTGTTTCGCCGAGGTCACCGGCTCGATGCGGTCCATCGGGACGGACCTGCACGCCGATCCCCGGGCGTGAACCCGGGACGGGTGTCCTACCGGCGCGAGAACGAGGCCGTACGGTCGCTGTCTCGCGTGCTCGATCTCACCAACCATCGGGCCAACTTCGCCGGGTTCGTCCTTGCCCAGCTTCGGTGCAGAGCCCATCCTCGTCGAACCAGCGGGCTGTGACGGCCAGGTTCCAGCCGCCGGGGCGACGACGACGACGAGTACCACCCGCACGGCGTCCGCCCCTGCGCCGGCGGCAACCGCTGGATGGCCCTGGCCAGCCGACCGACAACGAACGTCAGGCCCGTTCGGCGCTGGTGGACGCCCGCTTGGGGACCGAGCACGACGAGGTGGCCCTGGCGGTGTGGACGACGATCCAGGACGTCGAGTGACTACAGCGGCGCCTGATCGCAGCGGAGAACGCCGCCCCTGTCGTGCAGAACGCGGTGTAATGCGCAGCCGAACCGCAACTCGGGCAGCGCCTCCATTTCCGTCGGGCCAGCACAGCGGCGACGTGCTGCACGGTATCTTGGGCTACGACGGCGAACGGATCACGAACCTGGTCCTTGCTGGGCAGTCCGCGCAGCCGCCGGGCCATCGGCCGGCGTCGGGGTTCCCGCAGGCCGACAGGTATCAGTCCTTTCACAACGGCCGTAGGATACGATCAATTGGGCAGGTCGGCGATCGGTTCGGGCAGCACCGCACGCAAATGGAAAGAGCAACCGTCAAGTTGAACCGCACGTGTCGGTTGAGTCCGAGCCGCAACTGCTGGTGACGCACGATCTGTCATTGGCACGAGCCGCGGGTGCGCCGCCGCGGTTCCAGTATCGGGTCTGGGACGACATCGCCGGCGCAGCGGACCTTCTGCGCAGCCTCGGGGCGCCTCACCGCGTGGAAAACCGTCGCGACATCTATCTCCTCGGTACGCGCCGCCACCACAACGTCAAGGTGCGTGCCCAACGGCTCGAGATCAGCGATCTGCTCGGTGTCGTGGACGGTTTCGAGCAGTGGAACCGAGCAGCGAACCATCGCCTTCCCTGTGCTACCGGTGACGCACAGCGATGGTTGCACCACGTCGCAGGGATGGACGCAAGCATCGCGGCGCCGGAGCCGGACGAGAAGCGGCTCGGCCGGCGGCGCCTGCTCAATTCCGCCGTCCGATGTGGGTTGCGCCCCGCCGTTGTCGACAAGCACCGGCTGCGTTTCGTCCTCGGCGAGCTCCGGGCCGAGGCCACCACCATGGCGCTCGCAGACGGCGCGATCGAGCTGGCATGCGTCGCCTTCGAGGGCTCGGACCTGGCCGCGCTGGTCGAACTGCGTCGATATCTCGGCCTCGAGCTCAGGCGCAACATGGCCGTGCCGATCGCCCTCGAGCAGGCGCTGCAGACCCACGAGTCCTGAGACGGTTCGGCCCCACCCGGCGGGCACCCTGCACGTGGCGCGCCTAGGGTCGCCGCACAACGGCATCGAGCAGAGGGGACGACCACCGATGGACTTCGAGTTCAGCCCGAAGGTACGTGAGCACATGGAGCAGCTCACGGCGTTCATGGACGAGCACGTGTACCCGCGTGAGCGCGAGCACCACGACTTCGTGTACGACCCGGCGAACCTGTGGAAGCAACCGCCGGTCGTGGAGGAGCTGAAGGCCAAGGCCAAGGCCGCTGGGATCTGGAACTGGTTCCTGCCTGCCGAGTACGGCGACTGGAGCCCGGGTTTCACCAACCTGGAGTTCGCCCCACTGGCGGAGATCATGGGTCGCCAACCGTGGTCGTTCGAGGTGTTCAACTGTTCCGCTCCGGACCGCGGCAACATGGAGGTACTGGCCCGTTTCGGTTCGGCCGAACAGCAGGACCAGTGGCTCCGGCCGCTGCTGGCCGGTGAGATCCGCTCGACCTACGCCATGACCGAGCCGCAGGTGGCATCCTCCGATGCCACCAACATCGAGCTGCGCATCGAACGTGACCGTGACCAGTACGTGCTCAACGGGCGCAAGTGGTGGAGCAGCAACATCATGCACCCCCACAACCAGGTGCTCGTCACCATGGGCGTGACCAATCCCGATGGCCCCCGTCACCAGCGCCACTCGATGGTGCTCGTCCCCAGGGACACCCCCGGGCTCGAGGTCGTACGGGCCCTCGAGGTGTTCGGCAACTACCACTCCCCCGCCGGGCACGGCGAGCTCCGCTTCACCGACGTGCGGGTCCCGGTCGACAACATCATTCTCGGCGAAGGTCAGGGCTTCACCATCGCCCAGGGTCGGCTCGGGCCGGGTCGCTTCCAGTACGCCATGACCAACGTGGGCATGGCGCAGCGCATGTTGGACCTGATGTGCGCCCGCGCCGAGCGGCGCGAGGCGTTCGGCCGCAAGATCGGCGAGCAGTCCTCGGTGCGCCAAGACATCGCCCGGGCCCGCTGTGCCATCGAGCAGGCTCGTCTGCTGGTGTTCAAGGCCGCGGCCGAGATGGACCGCTCGGGAGCGAAGGGCGCCCGCGACTACATCTCGATGGTCAAGATCGTCGGTCCCAAGCTGGCCCACGACGTGGCTGAGCGAGCCATGCAGATCTTCGGCGGCAAAGGCGTCAGCGGTGACACCCCGATCGCCGAGATGTACGTGATGAGTCGGCTCATGCGCATCGCCGACGGCCCCGACGAAGTGCACATGAACCAGCTGGCGAAGCTGACCATGGCGCAGGTCGAGATCGAGCACAAGGCCGGCCGCGGCGGCATCGAGTGGTACGGCGACTGATCGACGAACGCTACTGAGCCCGGCGCGGCCGACGCGTTCCCGACGATCGGGATCGCCGGCCGTGCCGGGTCCGGGGCTCGATCCCCGGTGGCTCGACGACGGTGCGGATCTGGGTCATTCGGCACAGATGGCCGGCGTCGGCTGCGCGGTACCGTCGGACTGTTCCGCGCGTCGCCAGCTGGACCGTCGCGCTCGCAAGATGCCTGAAAGGCCGAACGCCTGTGGCTCGAGCCCGTCGTCGATCCCCGCAGCTCGAACGGCGGGGCGCGGGCCACCAGACGGCGTGGTCGCTCGCCGTGCTCGTCGTAGCCCTGACGCTGCTCAGCATGGTCGCACTGACCCTGACGGCCCCGTCGAGGGCAGGAGCGGCGGACACGACGGTTCCGAGCACCCCGACCGCGGTCAGCGCCGTGGCCGCGGCCGCGGCGGTGACCTTGCGCTGGCAGCCCTCGACCGACGATGTCGGGGTGCGGGCGTACGTGGTTCACCGAGACGGGCGGTATCTCGCGTCGGTGCGTGCCACCACGATCTTCACCGACCGGGCCGTGGTCAGCGGTCGTCGCTACCGCTACCAGGTGCGGGCCAAGGACGCAGCCGGCGGCCTGTCCATCCCCTCCGCGTCGCTGACCGTCGTCGCCGCAGGACCACCGGCCGACCTCCTCGAGCCGTCGGTCCCCAAGGAGCTGCGGGGCCGTGCCGACGCCGCCGGTGTCACCGTCCAGTGGGCGCCGTCCAGTGACGACGTCGGGGTGAGCCGCTACCTGGTGCTTCGCGACGGCCTGGACCTCGCAGCGACCGCATCCACCGAGTACCGCGATGACACCGTCGCGGCCGGGGCGCGGCATCGGTACCAGGTTCGAGCACAGGACGCGGCCGGCAACACCTCGGGCGAGTCGGCATCGCTGACGGTGCGCGCCGAACTTGAGGGAGCGATCGAACCACCGCGCGGCGAGCTCGCCGGGCTGCTCGTGACCACCTGGGGCGATGACGGCACCGCCGATGGTTCGGCGGGCCATCCCTTCGGCACCATCGGGGCGGCGGTTCGTGCTGCCGTGCCGGGCGGAACGGTGTACGTCGATGGCGGCACCTACCGCGAGACCGTGGTGGTCGCCCGCACGTCGGTCAGCCTGCGAGCGGTGCCCGGCACCGCTCCGGTGATCTCCGGCGCCGATGTGGTGACGAACTGGACCGAGGCGGAGGACCGGTGGTGGGCGCAGGGGCCGACTCTCCCCTCGGGTACGTGGCCGCTGGGAATGACGTCCTCGGCACGCTCGTCGCTCGGACAGCTCATGGTGGTCGACGGGGTGCAACTGCGCCAGGTCACCTCCGCTGCCGAGCTGTCCTCGTCGACATTCTGGGTGGATGGCACCGACCGGGCCTGGATCGGCAGTGATCCTGGCGGCCACACGGTCGAGGTCGCCACCCGCACCCGCGGTCTGCTGGCCACCGAGGTGAGCGGGTTCCTGGTGGAGGGCATCACCTTCCGCCACCACGCCGCGAGCCCCGGCGACATGGGTGCGCTGGAACTGCGGGGCGATCACGTGGTGCTGCGCAACGTTCGCTCCCACGACAACGCCAATGCCGGTATCCGCATCATCGGCAGCGACGCCGTGCTCGACACGGTCCAGGCCGACCACAACGGGCGGATCGGCGCCACGTTGCACCAGGCCGACCGGGCCCGTATCGGCAACGGCAGCTTCGACGACAACAACACCGAGGGCTTCCAGACCAGCGGCGCGGCGGGCGGCATCAAGCTCACCGCATCCCGCGACGTCGAGGTGGACGGACCCTCGGCGAACCGGAACCTCGGCCACGGCATATGGTTCGACCTGTCCTCGGTGGGTCTGCGCATCGCCGATGGTGAGGCGTCCGACAACAGCGGCAACGGCATCCTCGTCGAGGTCTCCGCCTCCGCCGTGGTCACCGGCAACACCGCCGCCGGCAACCGGCGAGGCATCGCGGTCATCGAGTCCAACGACGTGGTCGTGACCGACAACCTCGTACGCGGCAACGAGACCGCCATCAGCCTGCTCGACGGCTACCGGGATGGACAGACCTGCACCGACCGAGAGATCGGCGCGTTCCACGTTCCGCCGATCGACAAGCGGTTCGGCTGTCAGTGGCCGACGGTGAAGTGGGACCTCGACACAATCACCCTCAGTGGCAACACCCTGGTCGGTCCGGCGCCCTCCGGGACCGGTTCGGCGAATCGGGCGCTGCTCGAGATCAACCATGTCGCGGACCCTGCCCGCGACATCGGCCACGAGGACCGGCGGCGTTCGGCCGAGGCCATGCAGGTACAGGTGCGCACCAACCGCTTCGTCCGGCAGAGCGCGGCGATGCCGCGTTTCGTGGTCGGCTGGGCCCGTTGGCCGGCATCCATGGCCGCCTTCCAGACCCTCGAGGCCTTCCAGGTCGGCACCGGGCAGGGTGCGGGGTCGACCTACGCCGGCCTGTGAGCGGCCGTTCGCGGTGCCGGTCCCACCTACACGCCCGGGCATGAACACAGGCCTAGGCTGACACCCGTGACCGTGGACTGCCGAGCGCCAGGCGGGACCGAAGCCGAACGGTTCCGGTTCCGGCACCACCCCTACCTCGGTACCGATCTGGAGGTGTGGGTCGCCGGGCTCGAGGAGGACGGGGCCGTCGCCGTCGACGAGGCGGTGCGGGCCGAGGTCGAGCGTCTGGAACGGGTCCTGTCGGTGTTCGACCAGGACAGCGAGCTGCGCCGGTGGGCACGCCGACACCTCGAGCAGCCCGGCCCCGAGTTGCTCGAGGTCCTCACCGGAGCGCTGCACTGGCAGGGCTGGTCCGGCGGCACGTTCAATCCGTTCGTGGGCGTGATCGGCCGGCGATGGGCCGAGGCCGAGTCTGACGGCGTCGAGCCGACAGAGAAGGAACTCGCGGTGCTGACCGCCGCGATCGCCGCTCCCCGCTTCGCCGTCGGTCCCGGGGGCGGGCTGACCGTGCTCGCTGACCTCGACGGTGTCGATCTCAATGCCTACGCCAAGGGCTGGATCGTCGATCGGGCGATTGACCGGGCGCAGCGAGCGTGCCGGCGGCCGGCGTCGCTCGACCTGGTTGTCAACGCCGGTGGCGACCTGCGCCACGTGGGCTTCCGCCCCCTCGTCGTCGGCATCGAGAACCCGCACCGTCCCTACGACAACGAGCCGCCGCTGACCACCATCGTGCTGCGCGACGCTGCGGTGGCGACGAGCGGGCCTTCCCGCCGGGGGTTCATCGTCGGTGGGCGACGCCACAGTCGCATCATCGATCCACAGACCGGCCACACCGTCGAGCGGATCGCCTCGATCAGCGTGGTGGCGGCCGACGCCGCGACGGCCGACGTGGTCGCTACGGCGCTCGGCGTCGGCGATCCGGATCGGGCGATCGACCGGGCGAACCTGCTCGGGGTCGGCTGTCTGATCGTCGGAGCCGACGGCAACCTGCGCTCGAACGAGGCGTGGACGGCGCTCGAGAAAGGCCGGTGAGCGTCGACCTCAGCGGATGGTGAGCACGATCAGGACCACGATCACCAGCGCACCGACCCCGGCGGCGATGAGCGCCGAACGACGGCGTTTGCGCAGCACCAACTGCAAACCCAGCCCGGTCAGCGACAGGACCACCAGGAAGCCGGCAGACACGTCGATGACCCAGCGCCACCCGTTCCCGGTGTTGCGGCCCTTGTGCAGGTCGTTGAGGACCGCCACCCAACCCTGCTGCTCCACGGTCACGTTGTAGGTGCCGGTCTGGACGTCGAAGAACAGCTCAGCCGAATAGCCCGGGTCCCGGTACGAGATGGTCGCCTTGCCGCTCACGACCTCGAACGAATCGACCTCGCCCGTGATGCCGTAGGTCTTGCGGGCGAACTCCGATGCCGACAGGAAGTCCACGTTGCCGTCAACGCCCGAAGGCGGGAACGGCAGTGTCCCGTCGTAGGTACTCGTCTCGAGGTCGTCGCCGAAGGTCCAGCTGGGGTGGTTCAGAGTGATGCCCGTCGCCCCGAAGAACAGCACCACGAGCAGGGCCGTCATGCTGGTGTAGACGTGTATCCACCGCGACCAACGCTGCAGATCGCGGGTGAGCGGACTGGGCGGAGTGGGTCCGCGGCCGCTGCCACCGCGCCGTGGGCGACGGGCCGCAGCACCATCGCTCTCCTCGGCCTCCACCCCGTCGCCGGCCGCGACCGGCTCGCCGAACGGGCTCGTCTGCGTTGGGTTCATCTGATGTACCTCGGCAAAGGGGCGGCGCCGCATCGGCGGCCGGTCGGTTCTGCGCGCTGCGGCGCGATCAGGCCTTGAGTGCGGCCGACAGGGCGCTCAGCTCGCCGTCGGAGGGAATGGTCACGGTGAAACCCTTGGGTCCGATGGTGATCGGGGAGCTGGTCACCTCGTAGGGGCCATTCTCGCGCGCGGCTTCGACGAACACGGTGTACTGGCCGGCGGGCACCGGGGCGCCGTCGTCGCCGAGACCGTTCCAGGCCACCGAGTACGCACCGGCGGTGCGGGTCGAGCCCGAGGTGGTCTGGTCGACCACCCGGCCGCTCGCCGCGGCCCAGCTGCGCAGGTCGCTCAGCCAGCGTGTGCCCTTACCCGACCGCTCGAACCACAGGCTGACGGTCTTGACCAGCTTGCCCGAGCTGTCCTCGACCCACACGACGACGTAGGGGTTGTGCACCCTGCCGCCGGCGGTCGGCGCGAACGAGAAGTTGACGACCAGCTCGCCACCGGAGGGGAAGGTCTGCCTGGCCGCGGCCGCGGAGGCCGGCGCCGCGGTGGTGACAGATGCCTTGATGGTCGTAGGTACCGCCATCGTGGTCAGGGCGGTGGTCGGCGAGGGGGTCGATGCGGACTCGAATACCCCGGCATCGCTGTTGCCGCCGCACGCCAGCGGCACCATCGTCAGCGCGCCGGCAGCAGCGAGGCGGGCGAGGTGGGCGCGGCGGGCGCTCCACAGATAGCGGGACTTCGGCGGCTTCGGGAACGACACGGCGAAATGGTAGACCGCTCACCTGGGAAGTCCCTGAGAACCGTCAGGGAACGAGCATCGAATCGGTGAGAACTCACCGGGCGCTACCGACGATCTCGGTGCGCGCTCACAGCAAAGCCACAGGCGGAGCTGGCAAGCTTGCGTCATGGCTGGCGAGCACCTGCTCATCGTCGACGATGAGGACAACCTCCGATCCATGCTGGCCGCGGCCTTGCGCCACCACGGCTACGAGGTGACGACGGCATCGAACGGGCGCGAGGCGCTCGAGCAGATCCCCAGGGAGCATCCAGATCTGGTGCTGCTCGACGTGATGATGCCCGACCTCGACGGCTTCGAGGTGCTGCGCCGGCTGCGCAACGACCACGACCGCACGCCGGTGTTGTTCCTGACGGCCCGGGACACCACCGAGGACAAGGTGCGCGGACTCACCCTCGGCGGTGACGATTACCTGCAGAAGCCGTTCAGCCTCGACGAGCTGGTGGCGCGGGCGGAGGCCATCCTGCGCCGCACCGGTGCCGGGCCGACCGCCGGCAACATCCACGAGTGTGCCGACCTGTGGATGGACGACGACGCCCACCGGGTGACCCGCGCCGGCGAGGAGGTCTCCCTCTCACCCACCGAGTACAACCTGCTGCGTTACCTACTGGTCAACCAGGGCCGGGTGCTGTCGAAGGCCCAGATCCTCGACCACGTCTGGAAGTACGACTTCGGCGGTGACGGAGGGGTGGTCGAGACCTACATCGGGTATCTGCGCCGAAAGGTCGACCACGTCGAGCCCAAGCTCCTGCACACCGTCCGGGGTATCGGTTACGCGCTGCGGCGCCAGTGACCGGCGGCAACGCCTTGTCCCTGCGCGCCCGCCTCATCGCCGGCATCGCCTTCGTGGCGGTGATCCTCACCCTGGTATCGGCGATCATCACCTACACCACCCGTCATCAGCTGATCGCCCAGGTCGATGCTCGACTGGAGTCCTTCACGCCCGTACGTCGCGGGGTTCTGGGCCAGTTCCGCGACCCGACCGACGGCCGCAGGGACCCGCCCGATCGGCTCGGCACCCGACCGGGCGACAACGGCGATCGGGTCAGCGATGCCTACGTCGGGGTGCTGGGGCCCGACGGGGTGCTAACCACCCGGCTCACCCCGAATGCCGGTGATCTCACCAGTAGCCCACCCCGTCTGGACCCCACCACGGTGTCGACGTCGGCCCCGGCGTTCACCACCGTGGACTCGGAGGACGGCCGGAGCACCTATCGAGTGCTCACCCAACCATTCGGGGGGTTCGTCGTCGTCACGGCGCTGCCGATCGACGACGTGCAGGCCACCATCGCCCGGCTGCTGTGGATCGAGGTGCTCGGTTCCGTCGTGATCCTGCTGGCCCTCGGCCTAGTCGGCTGGTGGGTGCTGCACCTCGGGATCCGGCCGGTGCAGGAGATGACGGCGGCCGCCTCGCTGATCGCAGCGGGCGATTTCACCGTTCGCCTGCCCGAGGCGGCGGCAGGTACCGAGTCTGGGGCGCTCGCTGCCGCGCTCAACCAGATGCTCGGCCGGATCCAGCACGCCTTGGCCGACCGGGCCGAGGCCGAGTCGCGGTTGCGACAGTTCGTGGCCGATGCCTCCCACGAGCTGCGCACCCCGATCACGACGATCCGAGGCTACGCCGAGCTGTACCGGCACGGCGGCCTCGCCAACCGTGAGGCCCTCGACGACGCCATGCGCCGCACCGAACAGGAGTCGGCACGCATGGGTCGCCTGGTCGGCGACATGCTCACCCTGGCGAAGCTCGACGAGGAACGGCCGCTCCTGCGCCGGCCGACCGACCTGGTGCGCATCGCCCGGGACACCGTGGCCGACGCGTCGGTCAGCGAGCCGGGTCGCCGTATCACCCTCGAGGTCGACCGGCCCGACGCCGTCGTCGACGGCGACGAGGACCGGCTGCGCCAGGCGGTGATCAACGTGGTCGGCAATGCCCTGGTCCACACCAACGCCACGGTGCCGGTGTCGGTGCGCATCCGCCACCACGACGGGCGGATCGAGCTCGAGGTACGCGACGAAGGCGACGGCATGGACCCCGAGATCGCGGCACGGGTAACCGAGCGATTCTTCCGTGCCGACCCGGCGCGCTCTCGTCATCGCGGTGGGAGCGGCCTGGGGTTGTCCATCGTGGCTGCCACGATCGCCGCCCACGGCGGAACGCTGTCGGTCACCAGCACCCCGGGTTCGGGCACGACGGTGCGCATGGACCTGCCCGTCGTGGTCTACGGTCCGCAGGATCCGGGCACGCACTAGCCGGCCGGTCCTGCGATCGGCGGCGCCGAAGGGAGACACGCCGATGGCAGAAGGACCGCTCGCAGGGCTGAAGGTGGTGGAGATCTCGGTCTACGCCCAGGGCCCGATCGCCGGGTTGATCCTGGCCGGTATGGGCGCCGACGTGATCAAGATCGAGGCCGTGGGCCACGGAGACCCGTTCCGCAGCTACCTGGGCATGTACGGGGTGACGCTCGACGACGACGGTCGGCACTGGATCTTCTCCTCGGTCAACCGCGGCAAGCGCTGCATCGCGCTCGACGTGGCCTCCGATTCAGGCCGCGAGGTGTTCCACCGCCTGATCGAACAGGCCGACGTGTTCGTGTCGAACCTCCGGCCGGCGTCGCTGCGTCGCCTCGGGGCTGACGCCGACACGTTGACGGCGTTGAACCCGAGGCTGATCTACGGGCGGGGCGCAGGCTTCGCGGTCGACGGGGAGCTGGCCGAGGACCCGTGCCAGGACACCGTGGGCATGGCCTACTCCGGCTTCATGGACTTGGTGTCCACCACGGAGGAGCCGCACTACCCACCGGGGGCACTCAGCGACGTCGCCACCGGCACCAACCTCGCGTCCGCCATCCTGGCGGGGTTGGTCCAGCGCTCGCTGACCGGACGGGGGTCGGTGGTGGCCACCAGCCAGGTGCAGACCATGCTGTGGCTGCAGCTGTTCGGGGCCGGGTTCGTCAACAACCTCGGCCAGGCGCCGGCCCGCTTCGACCTGCACACCCCGTCGAGCCCGCTGCTGAGTCTGTACGAGACGGCGGACGGCTGGATCTCGGTCGGTGCGGTCACCGATGCCCAGTGGCGGGTGATCGCCGAGACCATGGGGCTGGCCCACCTCCTCGACGACTCCCGCTTCGCCACGCTGCCCGATCTCATCGCCAACACGGCAGAAGGCACGCCGTTTCTCAAGGCGGCCTTCCGCTCGCAGCCGACCGGCCACTGGTGGCAACTGTTCCGCGCGGCCGGTATCTGGGTCTCGCCGGTCAACAAGCTGGGCGACCTGGCCACCGACCCCAACATCGTGGCCAGCGAGTACCTGGTCACGTTCCCCGACGGGTCGGTCGGCACACCGGCGCCGTTCGAGGTGGATGGCTTCCGAGGGGCTCGCACCGTCGGCGCCCACTACGGCGAGCACACCGACGAGGTGCTCGAGGAACTCGGCTACGACGAGGACGCCCGCCTCGCCCTCCGTCTCGCCGAGGCGGTGTGGTGACGCTGCCGGCGGTCCCCCGGACTCAGCAGCCGAGTGAGCCCGAGATACTGGTGACGACGCTGCGAATGGCGTCGAGCGCCCCGCCGGCAACCGCCTTGGCCTGTTCGGGGTTGGCCTTGTAGTCCGACGAGGCCTTGGTGGCGTCGCTGAGCGCCTGCTCGGCCTTGTCCTTGGCCCCCGCCGGCAGCTTGTCGGCCGGGACCTTGGCCACGACGTCCTTGAGCGCACCTGCGGCCTCGCCGATCCTGCGCACCGCGGCCTCGTCGAGCTGGTCGGCCTGGGGAAGTTTCTCCGACACCAGCTTGAGACCCTCGCACTCCACCTTCGATACCGCCTTCTCGGCTGCGCCCTTGGCCGCGTTCTCGGCGGCCGAGCAGCCACCGGCGAGGAGCACGGGGATCAACAGGGCGGGTGCGATGAGGGAACGGCGCAGACGAATCACGCCGAGAGGTTAGACCCCGGACGCGGCGGAGCCGGCCACCGAGGTGGCCGGCTCCGTTCCGCGACCGGCGTCAGCCGATGCCGGTGTCGTAGGCGTCCCGAGAGGTCGCCGTGCCGTAGGGGTTGGTGACCGAGATCGACCCCTTCGGCGCCCCTGCGGGAACCGTCGTGGTGATCTTGGTCGAGCTCACCACCGTGAAGGTGGCGGCGGTCCCGTTGAACTTGACCGAGGTGGTGCCGGTGAAGTTGGTGCCCGTGAGGGTCACCGAGGTGCCGGCGCGACCCGAGGACGGCGTGAAGGACGAGATCGTCGGCGCCCCGGCGGTCGACCCGCTCGTCACCGTGAACGAGGCCGAGCTCGTGCCGGTGCCACCGGAGTTCGTCACCGAGACCTTGCCGGTGGTGGTGCCGGTCGGCACCGTTGCGGTGATCTGGGTGGCACTGACCACGGTGAACGACGTCGCCGTCTTCCCGTTGAACTTCACGGCCGTGACACCGACGAAGTTGGTCCCGTTGATCGTGACGACGGTGCCGATCGGGCCGGACGTCGGGGTGAACGAGCTCACCGTCGGTACCGGAACCGTCACCGTGTAGCTCGAGGAGCTGGTCCCGGTGCCGCTGGCATTGGTGACCGAGATCTTCCCGGAGGTTGCGCCCACCGGCACGGTGGCCATGACCTGGGTGTCGCTCACCACGGTGAACACCGTGGCGGCCACACCGTTGAACCTGACAGCGGTCGTGCCGGTGAACTTCGAGCCGGTGATCGTCACCGTGCTGCCCACCGCACCGGAGGTCGGACTGAACCCCGACACCGTCGGTGCCAGCGGGTTGAGGCCGACCGTGAAGCTCGCCGTCGTGGTCGTCGTGCCGCCGGGGTTGGTCACCGAGATCTTGCCGGTGGTCGCCCCGGCCGGAACGGTGGCCGTCAGTTGCGTGGCGCTCACCACGGTGAACGCTGCGGTCGCACCGTTGAACTTCACGGCCGTGGTGCCCGTCAGGTTGGAACCGTTGATGGTCACCAGCGTTCCCGCAGGTCCCGATGCCGGCGTGAACGATGCCAGGAACGGCAGCGGGATGCCGGTGGTGACCGAGTAGGAATTGGCGCTCGTACCGGTGCCGTCCGCCGTGGTGACGGCGATCTTCCCGGTGGTGGCGCCTGCGGGCACCGTCGCCACCAGCTGCGTGGCGCTGGCGACCGTGAACGAGGTGGCGGCGACACCGTTGAAGGTGACCGCGGTGGCGCCGGTGAACCCGGTACCGGTCAGCGTCACCACGGTCCCCACCGGGCCGGAGCTCGGCGTGAACGAGGAGATCACCGGGGGCACCGGCATCGTCGACAGCGGCAGGTTCCGGGCCCGGATGCCGGTCAGACGGGCGATGGCATTCGCAATCGCCGGCGCGATGGGCGGAAGGCCGGGTTCGCCGACACCGCCCAGCTTGGCCCCGCTGTCGATGATCACCGTGTTGATCGCCGGCGCCTCGCGGAGCCGGGCCATGCGGTAGGTGTCGAAGTTCCGCTTCTGCGGAGTCCCGGTCACGAAGGTCTGGCCCTGCCACATCGCGGCGGCAAGCCCTTGGTCGACGGCGCTCTCGATCTGGGCCTTCACCATGCCGGGGTTGACCGCCAGACCGCAGTCGATGACCACGGTGACGTTGTGAACCTTGAACCCGGAGGCCACCGAACCGGATACCTCGGCCACCTCACCGACGATGGTGTCACCGAAGGACATCGACATCGCCATGCCACGGGCTCGCCCGGACACCGGTGCGGTGTTCCAGTTGCTGGCCGTCACCAGCGCGTTGAGCACGGCGAGAGCCCGAAGGTGGGTCGGCGTGCCCGAGTTGAGCAACGACCGACGAAGGGCGATGGGGTCCTGGTTCGTCCCGATCGCCACCTCGTCGAGCAGCGACTCGAGGAAGAAGCAGTTCTGCGAGTTGCCCACCGACCGCCACGAGCCCAGCGGGACCTCGATGGTGTCGAGCACCCACTCCACCGTCTTGTTCGGGAAGTTGTAGAGCGCGTTCACCAGACCATCGACGGCGGAGCTGTCCACCGTGCCGGAGGTCAGGGTGCCGGTCTGGTACTTGCTCGACGGGCAGACCACGCGGGCCTTGATGGCGGTGATGGCGCCCGATCCATCCACTGCGGCGTCGATCTTGGTCAGCGACGCAGGCCGGAAGTAGTCGTGGGTGAAGTCGTCCTCACGGCTCCACACCGTCTTGATCGGCGTGCCCTTCATCGCCTTGGCGATGGCCACCGCCTGGATGATGAAGTCGACCTGCAGGCGCCGGCCGTTCCCACCACCGAGGTAGGTGGTGTTCACCTTGATCGCCGACAGAGGCAGGCCGGTCACCAAGGCGGCCGCCTCGGCGGCCTTGGTCTGTACCTGCGTCGGGGCCCAGATCTCGCAGGACGCGTCGGTGACCAGCACCGTGGCGTTCATCGGCTCCATGGTTGCGTGGGCCAGATAGGGCACCGAGTACGTGCCGCTGTAGCGCTGGTTGGCCGGTGCGGCTACCAGCGCCGCGTCGGCGTCGCCGACCTTCGGGCTGGCGGTCACGGCGGTGCCGCTCGACATGAGCCCGGCGGCCCGGGTCTTCATGAGGGCGGTGTCGAGGTTGGCGGTGTACGCCTCGTCGACCCAGGTCACGGCGATGGACCGGGCGGCCTGGATCGCCCCCCACGTCGTGGAGTTGGTGACCACGCCGACCCCGCCGATCGGCGGCAGCGCGCCGGAGACCACCGGGCGGGAGGCCGCTGGCACCGGCACCACGGCCAGCACGCCGGAAGGGGCCGCGCCGATGGTGCCGACCGTCTGGCCGACCTTGGGGGCCTGTTTCACCGACGCGTAGAGCATGCCCGGCAAACGGATGTCGATGCCGTACACCGCCGACCCGTTCACCTTCGAGGGCAGGTCGAGGCGCGGCACCGACTGGCCGATGATGCGGTACGGGGGCTGCACCCAGGCCACGTCGTTGGGGGTCATGGTCACCGCCGTGGCGGCGAGGGCTCCGTAGGTCGCCACCAGCGAGCCGTCGGAGATCCGCACGACGGTGCCGTTGACGGCCTTCAGGTCGGAGACCGGGATCGACGGGTTGAGCGAGTTGGCGGCCCAGATCAGCTTCTGGCGGGCGGTTGCGCCCACGTTGCGCAGATAGTCGTGGTAGCCGCGCACCGAGTTGCTGCCACCGGTGCTCTGCGAGGTACCGAGCGTGGTGCCGTTGGTGGGCCGGTTCAGCTGCGGGTCGTAGCCACCGAGCAGCAGCCGCACGCTCGACCAGTCGACCATCAGTTCCTCGGCGAGGATCTGGGCCAGACCGGTGCTCGCACCCTGGCCCATCTCGGCGCCCGGGTAGGTCAACGTCACCGTCTCGTCGGCGCCGATGGTGACGTAGACGCCGAGGCTGCCCCCGGCGGTCGCCACGGCTGCGGCGGCGTTGGTCCACGACAGCCCGGGCACCAGTTCCACGCCGACGACGAGGGCACCACCGGCACCCAGCATCGACTTGAGGAAGCCACGACGGCTGACGGCCTTGTTCGTCCCGGCGCTCACAGCATGCCTGCCGCACGCTTGATGCCGAGCCGCACTCGCGCATAGGTCCCACAGGCGCAGATGTTGTTGATCGCCGAGTCGATCTGGGCGTCGGTCGGCTTCGGGGTGCTCGCCAGCAACGCGGTCGCCGCCATGAGCATGCCGGACTGGCAGTAGCCGCACTGCGGCACCTGCTCGGTGATCCAGGCCTGCTGCAGCTTGTTGCTGAGATCCGGCGAGAGACCCTCGATGGTGGTGATGCTCCGGCCTGCGACTTCCGACAGGTCGACGTCGCAGGCCTTCTCGAGCTGCCCGTTGATCAGCACGCTGCACGCCCGGCACTGCTCGATGCCGCAGCCGTACTTCGTGCCGGTCAGACCGAGCCGGTCACGCAGCACCCACAGGAGAGGCTCCCCCGAGTCCGCACTGACCGTTCTCTGCTGACCGTTCACCGTCAGCGAGACATTGACGTTCGCCACCGGTCCTCCTTGTTTCTTGACGAACACGTAAGCCCACGCCGGTGCTCCGACGCCGAGGATATACCGCACGGGGTATACCGACTCGGGACGGCTCCGACCCGGAGCCATGACGACCAGGACTATGCGGCACCTCCGGCATCGGGTTCAAGGGCCGTTGTACCCGATCCGCCCGAGCACCCCGCTCCGCCGCCACGACGACCGCAACGGACACCCGGGCAAGGAACTGACCACCTCGTCAGGTTTTCGTGCCCGGGCCCGGCGGGACGCGGTAATCTGGCCGGGCGTGCAGGCGGCCGGCCGGCTCCGCACGCGTCGTCAGGGGACGGAATCGGTGGTGCTCAGGCATGGTGCCGGGCGCGACCGATCCAACAGCCGGCTCCCGCAACCCAGCGAGCCAGAGAGAGCAGAGAACCAAGCATGTCGATCACCATTGACCCGGAAACCGGGCTCAAGGTCTTCAACACCCGGGCCGCCAAGGCCACGGAGAAGATCCAGGGCAAGGGCTACTCGATCACCACCGACGAGGCGCTGAAGACCCTGCCGGAGCAGCCGGCCGGTGCGGTGTTCAACGCCGAGGAGCAGGCCAAGTACCGCGCCTTCAAGGAAGCCCGCCGCGGCGCAGCCGACTATATGTCGATGGAAGGCGAGTTCTCGCGCTACCTGCATGACGTCTACTCGACCGACCCGGTCGAGCGTGAGGCCCTCACCGACGAGTGCGAGATCCTGGTTGTCGGTGCCGGGTTCGCCGGTCTGCTGCTGTGGTACAAGCTCTCCAAGGCGGGCTTCAACGACGTGCGCTTCTGCGAGAAGGGTGGCGACGTCGGCGGCACCTGGTATTGGAATCGCTACCCGGGCATCGCCTGCGACGTGGAGTCCTACTCCTACTTCCCGCTGCTCGAGGAGATGGAGTACTTCCCGACGATGAAGTTCGCGTCGGGCTTCGAGATCTACGAGTACTGCCAGAAGATGGCCGAGAAGTTCCGCTTCTACGACCACTGTCTGTTCCACACCACGGTGCAGAAGACCACCTGGGACGAAGAGTCCGCCCGCTGGACGGTGTTCACCGACCGCGGCGATGCCATTCGCTCCCAGTTCGTGATCCTGGCCAACGGCATCCTCACCACCCCGAAGCTCGCCCGCATCAAGGGCATGGAGACCTTCAAGGGTGAGTCGTTCCACACCTCACGCTGGGACTACAACGTCAGCCTCGAGGGCAAGCGCGTCGGCATCATCGGCACCGGCGCCACCGCGGTACAGGTCATCCCCGAGATCGCCAAAATCGTCGACCACCTCTACGTCTTCCAACGCACGCCGTCGACCATCGACGTGCGTGACCAGCGGTCCACCACCGTCGAGGAGATCGAGACCTGGAAGCACGAGCCGGGCTGGGCCCTCGCCCGCCGGGCCCGCTTCAACCGCATCTCCGAGGGTCGTACCGCCATCAAGGCCAACGACGACTATCTGTCGGGCAAGGTGGAGAGCTTCAAGGAGCGTAAGGAGCACGCCGGCCAGATCTCTCGCGAGGAGCTGGTGCAGAAGCAGCTCGACACCAACTTCCGGATCATGGAGCAGATCCGGTCCCGCGTCGACGCCATCGTCACCAACCCCAAGACCGCCGAGTCGCTCAAGCCGTACTACCCCTACGGCTGCAAGCGACCGACGTTCCACGACGAGTTCCTGCCCACCTTCAACCGGCCCAACGTGACCCTGGTGGACACCGCCCCGCTCGGCGTCACCGAGATCAACGAGCGCGGCGTGGTGCACAACGGCACCACCTACGAGATCGACGTGCTCATCTACGCCACCGGCTTCCAGTGGATGGCCACCTCGACGTTCAACATGATCGAGGGTCGCAACGGCCGGACGCTGAGCCAGAAGTGGCAGTCGGAGGGCACCCGCACGTTCCTCGGTCTGCACAGCGAGGGCTTCCCGAACCTGTTCATCGTGACCGGCCCGCAGGGCGGCGGCGGCAGCTTCAACTTCACCGACGCCATCGATGATCACGGCAACTACATCGTGTGGATGCTGCAGACCATGCGCGAGAAGGGCGCGAACGTCGTCGACGTGAAGAAGGAGCCGGAGGAGGAGTACTCGGCCCACTGCCGTGACGCCGACATCGCCACCGCTCCGCTGCGTGATTGCCTCACGTACTACAACGGCTATGGCGACGCCGAGCCCGGCAGCCTCGCCTACTACGGCGGCCGCGGCTGGTCGCGGTACCTGCGCCAGGCGCAGGAGACCCTCGAGCCGTACGTGTTCGCCAGCACCAGCTGAACGCGTCTCGTTGCGTTGACGAACCCCGGTCGGGCGTTGCGGTGCACCCACCGCAACGCCCCAGCCGGGGTTCGCCGCGTCCCGGTGCCCTACAAGGCACGCCGATCTTCGAATCGCAACCGGCGCCAAGGGCACCGGGCCGAAACGTTTCGTCTCGGGGTGGGCGCGGAGGGACTCGAACCCCCGGCATCTGCCTTGTAAGGGCATTCCGGGCATGACGCCTGAGCAGCTCGATTTCGCGTGTCACCTTGTCAAAGGCACTTTCTTCGTGCCCCTCGCTACCCGCTGATAACCGCCGACACCGCTCCACAAGGTCACGTCGAGGTCACAAGTCGGCATGGCAGCTCGGCGGCAGCCGGGTCACACGCAGCTGCCGCGGTGATCGGCGCCGTATCCGACATCAGCGGACCTCGCCTCGAGACCTCTTGCCGACGCCCGTC
>CANJRG010000027.1 GCA_947476745.1 Acidimicrobiia bacterium
GGGTCGCGGTCGTGAAATCCAGGTTCGCATTCGTCAGGTTCGCATTCGTCAGGTTCGCACCATTCAGGCCTGCAACCACCAGGCTCGCACCCACCAGGCTCGCACCCACGAGGCTCGCACCGTCCAGGCTCGCACTCCCCAGGTTCGCATCAGTCAGGTTCGCATCAGTCAGGTTCGCATCAGTCAGGTTCGCAAACGGCAGGGTCGCACCCGTGAGCGTCGCATCCGACAGGTTCACACCAGGCAGGTGCGCGTAGGACAGGTTCGCACCGGACAGGTCCGCACGCGACAGGTCCGAAGGCGTCACGCCGGCCGAGATGTAGTACACGCATTGGTTGGTGATCAGCGAGCAGTCATCCACGGGAGAGTTGGCGTGCCACAGGCGCGCTCCCGACAGGTCCGCATCCGACAGGTTCGTGCCCGACACAAACGCGAAGGTCAGGTCCGCATCCGACAGGTCCGCACCCGACAGGTCCGCTCCCCCCAGTTGCGCACTCGACAGGTCCGCGCCCGACAGGTCCGCACCCGACACGTCCGCATCCGTCAAGGAAATGGACGGCAGTTGCGCACTCGACAGGTTCGCGTCCGACAGGTCTACACCGTCCATATCCGGGTTAAGTCCGGTGGCACCCGTCAGGTTCGCACCCGACAGATTCGCACCATCGAGATAGACGTACCGCAGATACGCATAGGACAGGTTCGCACCCGACAGGTTCACGTTCTCCAGGTGGGCCGAGTCCAGGTTGCAACCCGACCAGTTCACCCCCGGGGCCGCCGGCGCCGAACAGGTACCCCGCGGAACCGCCGAAGCCGCCACCGTGAAGGACCCCTGGCCGACGCTGTTCACCGCAGCAACCCGAAACTCGTACGAGCTCCCACCCACCAGACCGGTCACCGTCGCCGACGCCGCCGACGACGACCCGTCGTCGAACACCGACCACTCCGCAGCCGACGACAGCCGGTACTGCACCACATAATCCGTGATCGACGACCCGTTGTCCGACGGCGCGACCCAACCCAACGACACCGACGCATCACCAACCGTCGCCACCAGCGACGCCGGCACACCCGGCACCGAGGCAGCAACCTCCGACGAGGCACCCGACGGCGCGGCTGCCCCGGCGGTGGCGGCACCGATCGGCCCGCCGGCCGGGATGAGCCCGCCGACGACCACGGCCACGGATGCCAGAACGGCGACCGCCGCACGGCGCACGGCACGCCGCGACGCGGCTGGAGCGATAGTGAACATGCTTCGCCTCTCGGTAGACGCGATCCCAAGGCGACGAACCAAGGTTCGCGAATAGAACCTGACGAGTCTCTCAAGCCACCGAGCCATCGACGATGTCGGAACCCCCTTAACTTCCTCACGTCTTGGAAAACTCGGGGCTGCATCCGCCTTTCGACCTGTCCGCTAGCCACCAATAGTGCCCGAACGACCACGTTCCGTCAGAGCTGGTCGGGTTCCCTGACCTCGCTGCCACTTGCCTGCGCCGCCACCATCGCCTCGGCCAGCGCGACGATCCGCCGGGCCGCCAGCTCCACCGGCGTTCCCCGATCGTGGATGTTGGACACCAGGTTCCGGTCGGCATCGGTGCAGCCCGGCCGGGGACGCCACGCCAGATAGGCCGACAGGCTCTCGGCGGTGGCCAGGCCCGGCCGCTCCCCCACCAGCAACACCACCACCCGCGGGTCGAGCACTACGCCGAGGTCGTTCAGCACCCCGACCCGGCAATGACGCACGGCGAAGGGCCGTCCCCACGTCCACCCCTGCAGCCCGGTCAACCGCTCGAGCTCCACCAGCAGCGCCGGAACCTGCGCGTACACCGCTGCCACCGACAGACCGTCACCCACCACCACCTGCAGATCGGCCCCGACCGTGCCCTCGGCCGTGAGCCGGGCCCGGGCATCAGGGCCGAGCCGGCGACCGAGGTCGGGACGACGCAGGTGCACGGCATGGTCACCCGCCTCGGTGCACACCTCGAACAACCCCAGCGGAGCCAACGCCGGATGGCCCAGGTCGAGCACCGACGCCACCGCATCGCGTGCCGCCGCGTGATCGGCCCGCAGCGCCAACGCGTCGGCACTGCGATGGGACAACCCGGCCGAGCCGAGGAACACCCGCGCCGGGGTCACCACCGCGGCGGCGCGGCGCAGCTCGAGCCAGCCGGTCGCCGTCGCGACGGGATCCGCCTCGAGGTCGCTCATCGCCCCAACGCCGGCCGGCTGGCGTCGTACAGCGCCCGCAGGTCGCTGCCCGACGACGCCACCAACCGCCCGTCCCTCCACAACCCCCGGCCGGCCAGCCACGCCTCGAACTCGGGAGCGGGACGCAGCCCGAACAGCTCACGCACACTCGCTGCGTCGTGGTAGCTGGTCGACTGATAGCTCAGCATCACGTCATCGGCCCCCGGCACACCCATCACGTAGTTGCACCCGGCCGCGGCCAGCAGCACCAGCAGGTCGTCGGCATCGTTCTGATCGGCGTCGACGTGGTTCGTGTAGCACACATCCATACCCATTGGTATGCCCAGCAACTTGCCCATGAAGTGATCCTCGAGGCCGGCCCGGCGGATCTGCCGTCCGTCGGCGAGGTACTCCGGCCCGATGAAGCCCACCACCGAGTTCACCAGGAACGGGTCGACCAGACGGGCGTAGCCCTGCGCCCGGGCCTCGAGCGTCAACTGGTCGACCCCGTGATGGGCCCCCGCCGACAGCGCGCTGCCCTGCCCGGTCTCCACGTACACCACCTGCTCGCCCACGAACCCCGGCCGGCTGCGATGGGAGGCCAGCACCTGCTCGCGCCCGTCGCGCAGCATCGCCTCGCTCAACCCGAAACTGGCGGTGGCATCGGTGGTCCCGGCCAGCGAAGCGAACAACAGGTCGACCGGCGCACCCCGTTCGAGCGCCGCCAACTGCGAGCCGACCTGCGCCAGCACACACGCCTGGGTCGGCAGCCCGAGCACCTCGATCACCCGTTGCAGCACCCCGAGCTGCGTCGCCACCCCGGCCACCGAGTCACCGACAGGGTTCACCCCGATCACCGCGTCGCCGCAGCCGTGCAGCAGACCGTCGAGTACGGCGAGCAGCATGGCCTCGGGATCGTCGGCGGGATGGTTCGGCTGGATGCGCACCCCGAACACGCCCGGCTCCCCCAACGTGTTGCGGCACCGGGTGACCGTCCGCAACCCCGCCGCGGCCACGATCAGGTCCTTGTCGCCCATGATCTTGGCCACCGCCGCCGCCATCGACGGCAGGATCGCCGCCCGCCGCAGCGCCAACTCGGCCCGCGACGACGGATCGAGCAGGGCGTCACGCAGTTCACCGACGCTCGACGAGGCGATGGCGGCGAACGCCTCACGGTCGTGCGCGGCGAGCAGCGACGCCTCCAGCTCGTCCTCCACCACCGGCCGTTCGGCCAGCTCACCCAACGTCACCTCGGCCAACGCCAGCTTCGCGGCAACCCGCTCACGCAACGACCGGGCCGCGATCCCAGCCAGCTCGTCGCCGGACTTGGGCTCGTTGGCCTTGGCCAACAACTCGGGCAGGTCCGCGAAGTGGAATCGCTCGCCACGCAGCGTCGCCCGATAGCCCACGGCTCGACCCTACCGCCCGGCCGAGCGACGAGACGGCCGGTCAGGGCCGGTTCAGGTCGGACCCACCAACCGCGCCGCGGCGAGGGTCGCGGGCTAGAACGTCACCATGCCCGTCGCCGCCATCTCCACCACCGGGTTGCGCAAGACTTATCGCGACGGTCAGGTGGTAGCCGTCGACGGCCTCGACCTCGAGGTGCGCACCGGCGAGATCTTCGGCCTGCTCGGCCCCAACGGCGCGGGCAAGACCACCACCATCGGCATGCTCACCACCTCGGTGGTGCCGACCGGCGGCTCCGCACGGATCGGCGGCGTCGACGTCATCGGCGAGCCGGCGGTGGCCAAGCAGCTCATCGGCGTGGTCCCGCAGTTCAACACCCTCGACCGGGCCCTCGACGTCGGCGAGAACCTGTACTTCCACGGCCGCTACTTCGGGATGAGCCGGGCCGAGGCCCGCACCGCCCGCGACGAGGCCCTGCAACGCTTCAACCTCGCGGACCGGGCGACCATGCCGGTGATGGCGCTGTCGGGTGGCATGGCCCAACGGCTGATGGTGGCCCGCGCGACGTTGCACCGGCCCGCGGTGCTGTTCCTCGACGAGCCGACCTCCGGGCTCGACCCGCAGAGCCGGCTGGCCCTGTGGGACGTGGTCCGCGGCCTGCAGGCCGACGGGCAGACCGTGCTGCTCACCACCCACTACATGGAAGAGGCCGACCAGCTCTGCGACCGGGTGGCCATCATGGACAACGGTCGCATCGTGGCGCTCGACACCCCGGCCGGTCTCAAGCGATCGGTCACCGACGGCACCGTGGTGCGGGTGCATGTCGCCGACGACGGGCTCGGCGGCACCACCGACGAACGTCTCGCCCGCGCCGGTGCAGCACTGCACCAGCGGCTGCCCGACGCCGGCACCCCCAGCGTGATCGACAACGCCGTGCAGCTCACCATGAACGGGGAGGGCATCCTGCCCCGGGTGATGGGGGCGGCCGAGGACGCCGGGCTGACCGTGACCGACCTCTCCGCAGCCGAGCCGACCTTGGAGACGGTCTTCATCGCACTGACCGGACGACGTCTGCGCGAAGGGCCCCCACAGGGTCCGCCGCCGGGAATGGGGAAGCCCCGATGACCACCACACCCACCACCCGCGCCACCACCGGGCCCGCCACGGTTCGGGCCGGCGGCGCCGCCGCCCGCACCGCCTTCATCGGGTTGCTCTCGCGCGACCTCACGGTGCTGCGCAAGTCCATCAAGGAGTTCCTGCCCCGCACGCTGCTGCAACCGCTGCTGCTGATGTTCGTGTTCACCTACGTGTTCCCGAAGATCGGCCAGGGCGTCGGCGGCGGATCGGCCGCAGGCGAGGCCGCGGCCTCGGCGTTCGCCACCGTGCTGGTGGCCGGGGTGGTCGGCCTGTCGGTGTTCTTCCAGGGTGTGCAGGCCGTGGCTCTGCCGCTGGTGCAGGAGTTCGGCTACACCAAGGAGATCGAGGACCGGGTCCTGGCCCCCATCCCGGTCGCACTGGTGGCGATCGAGAAGGTCACCGCCGGCGCCATCCAGTGCCTGTTCGCCGCATCCCTGGTATTCCCCCTCGCCTCGTTCGTGCCGGCGACCCCGGTCAACCTGTCCATCCACTGGCCGCTGCTGATCACCCTCGCCCCGTTGGCCTGCCTGGTCGCCTCGGCGCTCGGGCTCAGCTTCGGCACCTTCTTCGAGCCGCGCTCGGTGCCCGTCCTGTTCGGCGTGGTGATCCTGCCGATCACCTTCCTCGGCTGCACCTACTACTCGTGGTCCTCCCTCGAGTCCATCCGCTGGCTGCAGATCCTGGTGCTCGTCAACCCGCTGGTGTACATCTCCGAAGGTTTCCGGGCCGCGCTCACCGATTCGCCGCACATGCCGCTGTGGGCCATCTACAGCGCCCAGGTGGTGTTCCTGGCGCTGTTCCTGCGGGTCGGCATCCGCAACTTCCGCAAGCGCGTCCTGTCCTGACCCCCCGGGGGAGCCGGCCGGGTTCAGCGACCTCACCCTGACCAACGTGGTGGTCGACCTGCTGCACGTGCGCGGCGCCACCGCCGCCGAAGCGCTCACCACGTGGGAGCAGCAGGACGCCCAGGCGCTGACCTACGCCGATGACAGCTTCGACATCGCCTTCGTGTCCGAGGCGCTGCACCACTGCCGTTCACCGCACCGGGCACTCACCGAGATGGTGCGGGTCGCCCGCAAGGCCGTCATCGTGATCGAGTCGCGCGACTCGCTGGCGATGAAGGTGGCCCGGCGGCTGCGCCTGAGCAGCGAGTACGAGTTCAACAACCTGCTGCTCACCACCCGAACCCACGGCGGTGCCGACTTCGGCCCGGTCCCCAACTACGTCTACCGTTGGACCGAGCGCGAGTTCATCAAGACCGTCGCCTCGTTCGACCCGGCCCATCAGCACGACTTCTGGTTTTTCCACGGCCTGAAGGTGCCCGGCCAACGCCAGCCCTGGGTCAGCCTGGGCAACGCCCTACTGACCGTCGCGCCCAAGCAAGCCAACCTCTTCGGCATGGTGGCCCTCATCGGCGGGCTGCAGCCCTACCTCGATGCGGACGGGCCCGAGACCCGGCTGCGCCCCGAGGTCAGCCGCCGGCCCGAGGCCAGGCCGGCATCCCGAGTCCACGCCGTACGGGTCTGACCGGCCGGCCTGCGGCCGTCAGGGCAGCCGGACGGTGTTGGCCACACCCTCGGCGCCGATGTTCACCGTGAGGATACGGACAGGTACGGAGCCGACGTTCTTGCCGTTGTGCACCGTGCCCACCGCCTCCATCAGCGCCGTGCCCGCCGGGTAGACCTTGGTCCCCGCACCCTGGTACTCCACGGTGACCGCGCCCTCGAGGATGTAGGCGTACATCGGGGCGTCGTGGCGGTGCAGCCCCGTTTCCTGGCCCGGAAGCAGGGTCACGATCACCGAGGACACCTGGGCCGGCACCGCCGTCGGATAGGCCAACGGCTGGCCCAGCACCGTCGCCGACTGCTTGTCGAGCAACGTGACAGGCGCGACCGGCGCCGCGGTGGCCGGGACGGTCGAGGCCACAACAGCGGTGGACGCCGTCGTCTCCGTGGACGTCTCAGTGACCGAACCCGACCCACACGCCACCAGCAACCCCACGCCGGCGGCGACGACGGCGAGGAGCCGTGCCGCCGAACTGGAACGGTGACGGGTGATGACGACGGGCCGGTTACGCATCATCGGACCCTAGCGTCGCGTCCGTCGCGGCCGTCGACCCTGAGGCGGCGACGTCCCGCGCCCGGACGCAACGTGGCCCCCGGCCCGACCACGGCCGGACCGGGGGCAATCGGTCGGATCAGACCCGGCTCTCCACCGCGACCACCGCTGCGGACGGGCGGGTGGAGGCGTCGTTCACCGCGGTCTGGATGCTGCTGAAGGTGTCACCCTCGGTGAGGCCCATCACGAAGGTGTGCGGGCCCACCAGCGACGGCAGCACCACATCGGCCGGGGTCCCCGGCGTGAGCCCGCTGGTACGGCCGAAGCCGAGCACGGTCATCTTCTGGTCCATCAGGGCGTACTCGTCGGGGCTGGTGTCGTCGACGAGGTTGCGCACGAAGAACGAGCGGTGCCGCACGGTGTCGGCGAAGCCGGCCCACTCCGGCCCCGGCAGATCACCCTTGCGCGACCCGGTCAGGGCGATGTTCATCCCGTCGGAGAAGATCACCCGGTCGGTGGTCAGGTCGATCTGGCCGCCCGGGGTCCCCTCGTAGAGGAACCAGTACGCCGTCGGGGTCTGCTCCCATTCCATCACCGTGTGGGTCGAGTAGAAGTCCCAACGGAACCGCCAACCCTCCTGGGTGACCGAGCGGAACGAGGCCTTGAGGGGGCCGCTGCTCAGCGTCGTGGTGGTGACCCCGGTGAAGCCCGGGTGCGAGTAGCCCTCGGGGAAGATGGCGTTCGGCATACCCCGGTAGGTGCCGCCTGCGCCCACGACGGTGGACGAGTAGTTGAGCCAGTCCTGGGCGTTCACGTCGACGAGGCTGGACAGGCCGCCGTTCGCCGGCTGCAGGAACCACGACCCCCTCGGCGTGGTGATCTGCAGGGCGGCCATGCCGGCATCGGTGGTGGAGCTCACCGAGACCTGCGGGGTGACGGTGGCCGGGGAGATGCCTGCGTCCACGGTGTCGAAGTACACCTGCAGGGTGCGGGCGTTCGACGGCCCGATCGGACCGTTCAACTGCACCACGACGGTGCCGACGGCGTACGAGCCGGCGTTGAAGCCGGGCGCCGGGTCGAACTGGAAGGGCACCGCGGCGTTGAGCACCGACCCCGCATTGTCGACCTCGACCACCCGGATGCTGTTGGGGTCGAACGCCGCGGAGGCCCCCAGCTTCGTCAACGCCGAGGAGAAGTCGAGCCCGAACTCTGCGGTCCCCGAGTCGGCGACCGACGTCGCCGACGTCAGCTCGACCGGCATGCGGTAGCGCCAGCCGGCATTCCACCAGTTGGCGGCCGGAACGGCAACCACGCCGGCGGGCTGCGGGTCCGCGGGAGGCGCGGCGCCCGGAGCGAGCCAGTCGACCGCTGCGCCGAACAGCTTCCAGCCGTCGGCCGTGAGCGCCGGAGGTGTCTGGGTCGCCAGGAAGAAGCCGACCCGGCGAGCTGCGGCGGTGCCGGTGGTGAGGGCTGCGCCACTCTCCACCCCGAAGATGGCCACCCGGGACTTGCCCACCAGACGGGCGATCACCGTTGCGCCCGGGGCCACGGTGCCCACCGACCCGTAGGTCGCAACGGCCGAGGTGACCGCGTTACCGGTCAGGCCCGCGGCCAGCGGGTTAGCGGCGGCGGCGATGGTGAGCGAGGTCTGCGAGATGAGCAGGCTGGGGCTCGAGCCCAGCCGCAGTGTGGCCTGCGCCGCCACCTCGCTGGACAGTACCGGTACCGCCAGATCGGCCAGCCACGACGGGACCAACGTCGCGTCCACCGAGGCCGACACCACCACCAGCTCGGAACCGCTCACGCTCGACGGTGAGGCCAGTGCATTGTCGTCCACGAGGGTGACCGTGAAGCCCTTGGCCACCAGGTAGTTGCGCAGCGTCCGGTCGCCCAGCACCGGAGAGGTGGCGTTGCCGACCAGTAGGTGCGCGGTGCGCGTGGGCGGGGGTGGCGGCGGGGTTCCGCCGGTGGGGACGGTCACCACCACGGTGTCGGAGTCGGCGTACTGCCCGTCGGCGGCCCGGTACGCCAGCTCGTAGGTACCCGGCTGGCTGAAGGTCGCCGAGGGCGCCGCAGCGCTGCTCGACGGGGCGAAGGTCACGACACCGGGGCCGGACACCTTGCTCCACGCCCCGCTGATGGAGTTCGACGGCAGCCCGTCGTCCTCGACGGTCCCCTTCAGCGCGGTGCGGAACGCACCGGGCGCCACCGCACGGTCAGGCCCGGCATCGGCGGTGGGCGCCCGGTTGGCCACCCCACCGGTGCAGGTCGTCGTCCACGTGTCCGGGCAGGTGTTCCACCCCGGGGCGTTGAGGGTGGCGCCCTTGGCCACGATGATCATCGACGCCCGGAACACGATGGGCGTGTGGTTGGCCAGGTTGTCGGGCCCGGTGTAGCAGTGGCTCCCGCAGGAGTTCCCGGTCATCAACAGCTCGCCACTGGCCTTGTCCTTGACCATGATGGCGGCGTAATCGAACGGTTGGGTCCAGTTCCAGTTCGCGGTTTTCCACCACTTCGACGGGATCCCGAAGTCGATCCAGTAGGTGCCGAGGGTGGCCACGGTCTGGTACCCGGTGCACGCCTCGTCGACGAAGCTGTTGCGCCAGACGCACAACTGCATCAGCGTTTCGAGCTCCGACGGCTTCTTGGTGACCTCGAGGCGCAGGAACGCCCGGCCGTCGGCGTAGTTCACCGGCGAGGTCCAGTCGGACGGCGACGCATAGTTCACCCGGGCCACCGTGGTGGCCTTGTGGGTCAACAGGGTGTCGAACAGCCGGAACTGGGTCGGGTCCGCGCCAGCGGAGGGGGCCAGTGCCAACCCCATCGCCAACAACAACAAACTCACGACAATGCTCAGCCGCCGCCGCATGCTGTACTCCCGCCTGATTCGATTCCGCCAGCCGGGACACTAACGACGCGCTCCGACCTCTCGGCGGTCGGAGCGGCCCAATTTTCCGGGATCATCGCCCCAGAGGGACTCCGGCAACCCCCCGATGAACCCGCCGGGTGGTGGTAGCGCCACTCGTCGCACCGTCGCACCGGTCTGCCCGGACCGCAGGACCGGTGTGCCCGGACCGCAGGACCGGACAACCCATCGGCCGGATTCGCGCCAAGCGGCCGTAGGATCGACCGGGACCGCACCGACCGGTCAGGCCCGAACTCGTGGCCGGACACGACCAGGTCCGGCCGGACCGGGACTGCACCAGACCGAACCGGACCGGGACCGGGTCACCCCGAGGTCCGCCAGCGAACGGAGACGCCGTGGCCCGCACCGAGATCGGAACGTCACACCGCCACCGCACGAACCCACGCAACGGCCGACCGGCGCAACCGGCCCCTCGTGCCGGAGCGATCCCATGACCGGGCTCGACACGACGTCCGGAGCCGATGGCACCCCGAGGCCGAACGGCAAGCTGGCGGTCGTGGCGCTCGGCGGCAACGTGCTGATCCGCGACGCCGGACACCAGTCCATCCCCGACCAGTACGCCATCGTCGAGGAACTCGCCCCGTACCTCATCGACCTGGTGGCCGGCGGATGGCGGCTGGTGGTCACCCATGGCAACGGCCCCCAGGCCGGGTTCATCATGCGGCGTTCGGAGCTGGCGAGCGCCGAGGTGGCCCCGGTCCCGCTCGACTACGTCGTGGGCGACACCCAAGGTGCGATGGGCTACATGTTCGTCAAGGCGCTGGCCAACGAGCTACACCGTCGGGAGCTGCAGATGCCGGTCGTGGCGGTGGTGACCCAGGCCGTGGTCGATGCCGGTGATCCCGCCTTCGGTCATCCGACCAAACCGGTCGGCACCTTCCTCGACGAGGCCACCGCCCGGCACTACGCCGACACCCTCGGATGGACCATCGCCGAGGACTCGGGCCGCGGCTGGCGCCGCACGGTTCCATCCCCGATCCCGGTGGAGGTGGTCGAGCTGCCCACCATTGCCGCGCTCACCGAGCAGGGCACGCTGGTGGTGGCCGGCGGCGGCGGCGGCATCCCCGTGGTACGTGACCCCGAGGGCCGGCTGCGCGGTGTCGAAGCGGTCATCGACAAGGACCTCACCTCGGCTCGCATCGCCGATGGCATCGGCGCCGACCTGCTGGTGCTGTGCACCGGCGTGGAACGCGTCGCCGTCGACTTCGGCACCCTACGGCAACGCTGGCTGGACCGGCTCAGCCTCGCCGAGGCCCGCGAGCTGGCCGACTCCGGCCAGCTCGGCGAGGGCAGCATGAAGCCCAAGGTCGAAGCGCTGATCGACTTCGTGCACCGCCGCCCCGATGCCGCCGGGGTCATCACCACGCCCGACCGGCTCAGCGGGGTGCCGACCCGTCGCACCGGCACCTGGATCTCCGCCTGACCGACCGTTATCCCGGCCCACTCCCCTAGGGCCGAACGGCTCTCGCCGCGATAGGACGTCGTTCCTACAGTCGGTACCGAGAAGTCGGCGCGGCGCTCGGGTCCGGTGACGCCATCGTGGTCGGCGCCAACGACCGCTTCTCGGTCACCTTCACCGCCGAAGGCGACCTGCAGTCCCACTCCCTCGAACTCGACTACGCCGGAATCACTGCGGGGACCTGAACGGCGGATTGGTAATCCCCATCGCCCGTGGAAGAATCCTGGGCCGTGCCGAACCTGTTCAGCCCACTCACCGTCAAGGGCGTGACCCTGCGTAACCGCATCGCCATGTCCCCCATGACGATGTACCACTCGGTCGAGGGCCACCTCGACGACTACCACGTCATGTACCTCGGCGCCCGGGCCGCAGGCGGGTTCGGACTGGTCTTCCCCGAACAGATCGCCATCACCCCCGACGGCCGCACCTCGACCTCGTGCGCAGGCATCTGGGACGACGCCCATGTCGAGGGCCATGCCCGGGTGACCTCCATGATCCGGCGGATGGGTGCCGTGGCCGCCATCCAGCTCGGCCACACCGGCCGCAAGGGCAGCGAGCTGGCCCCCCACGACGCCGCCCGGCTCGGCCGGCCGAAGGCGCTGGCCCCCGATGAGCCGGGCGGCTGGACCTGTGTCGCGCCGTCGGCGGTTCCCTACGGTGGTGGGCACCACCACGCGGTGCGGGAATTGAGCGTCGAGGACATCGCCGAACTGCACCGCAGCTACGGCCAGGCTGCACGCCGCGCCGCCGAGGCCGGCTACCAATGGCTCGAGCTGCACTTCGCCCACGGCTATCTCGGTGCGAGCTTCTTCTCACCCCTGGCCAATCACCGTACCGATCAGTACGGCGGCTCGCTGCCCAACCGGGCCCGGTTCCTGCTGGAGGCCATCGACGCCGTCCGTGAGCACTGGCCGGAAGGGCTACCGCTCACCATGCGCCTGGGCTCGGACGACTTCAACCCCGACGGGGTCCACTTCGACGAATCGGTCCAGACGATCAGCTGGATGGCCGAACGGGGACTCGACCTCGCCGACCTCAGCTTCGGCATGAACACCGACGCCATGGTCGACCCTCCGTTCAACCAGCCTGCGGCGTTCGTGTCCCGCGCCGCCCGGGTGCGCCGCGAGGTCGGCATCGCGGTCGCCACCAGCTGGAACCTCGGGCTTCCGGCCACCGCCGATGCCGTGATCCGCGACGAGCTGATCGACCTGGTGATGGTCGGCCGGCCGGCGCTCGCCAACCCGCACTGGCCGCTGTGGGCGGCCCGGGAGCTCGGCCACGACGACCCCTTCTCGCTGGTGCCCGAGGACTGGCGTTGGTGGCTGCAGAACTTCCGGGGCCACGCCGACAGCATCGGCCTACCCCCGATTCCGGCCCCGACCACGCCGGCGCCGGCGCCGGCGCCGGAACGCAGCTGAGCTGCGGGCCGTACCTGTTCGATCCGCCAGTCAGCACCCAGGAAGGACCGTCACCGTGAGCCAGCCGCCTACGCACCCGTCATCGTCGAGGCCAGCGAGGCGCGGCGAGGCGCGTCGTCCCCCCAAGCACTCGCCGGCCCGGCGCATCCGCTACGCCTTCGACAACGCCCTGTCGCGCGGACCGTCCGTCGTCATCGGCTGGTTGGGGCTGCTCACCTTGGCCATCATCGTCGTGGCGGCGGCGGTGACAACCCTTCTGCGGGTCACGGGCATGACCGGGGGCGACCGGATGTGGTTCGGCGAAGCGCTGTGGCAGAGCATGCTCCGCATCGTCGATGCCGGCACCTTCGCCGGCGACACCGGCTGGATGACCCGCCTCCTTGCCCTGGTTCTCACCCTGATCGGCATCTTCCTGGCCGGCAGCTTGATCGGTCTCATCGCCAGCGCCGTCGACCAGCGCATCGAGGACCTGCGTAAGGGCCGCAGCGCGGTCCTCGAGCACCACCACACGTTGATCCTGGGCTGGTCCGAACGAGTGCCCTCGATCGTCCGCGAGCTGATCACCGCCAACGAGAGCGAGAAGCGTGCCGCGGTCGTCGTCCTGGCAGACGTGGAAAAAGCTTTCATGGAGGACACCCTCCGCGAGGCGATCAGCGACTTCAAGTCCACCCGGCTGGTCTGCCGGTCCGGGAACACCTCGACCGCCGCCGATCTCACCCGGGTGAACCTCGACGGTGCCCGCAGCGTGATCGTGATCGGCGGACACGACGCCACCGTGGTCAAGACCGTGCTCGCCGTCATCGCCGCCCGTGACGATGACGGGACCGACAGTCCGCCGCTGATCTGCGAGATCGTCGATCCGGAGACGGCGCAATCGCTGCGGGCGCTGTTCGACTCCCGGTTGGTCATCGTCAGCTCGGACGCCCTGATGGCCGAGCTCACCGCACAGGCCTGCCGCCGACGTGGCCTGAGCCAGGTCTTCCACGAACTGCTCGACTTCGACGGCGACGAGGTCTACTTCGCGTCGTTCCCGGCGCTGACCGGCACGACCTACGCCGCGGCGCAGCTGTCCTTCGAGCAGTGCTCGCTGATGGGCATGCTGACCGAGGACGGCAAGGTCGTGCTCAACCCGCCGGCCGACACGGTGATCACTGCCGACGACCAGCTCATCGGCATCGCTTCCGACGACAGCACGTTCCGGTGCACCGGACACCGCCCGGCACCACGCACGCTCGGCGCAGGGACCCCGCACCGCGAGGACGAAACCCAGCGGCGCATGATCCTCGTGGGCTGGAGCCGGCTCGGGCCGCGCGTGGTCGCGGAGCTCGATCAGTTCCTCGACGCACGCACCACACTGGAGATCGTCGTCGACCCCGACCTCGTCGACCCGGACGAGGTCCGGTCCCAGCTCGTCACCGAGCACATCGCCATCGAGGTCTCCACCCACCGGGGAGGGCCGGAGGACGTGGCTGCGCACGCCGCCCGGCGGGCGTTCCACGAGGTCATCGTGCTCGGCCAGCGCGGCGACCTCAGCCCCGAGGATGCCGACGCCCGAACCCTGATCACCCTCTTGGCGTTCAAGCAGGCCGTGCAGCGTCACGGGCTCGGCCAGGTACGCATCGTGGCCGAGCTGCTCGAGCAACGCCATGCCCCACTGGCCATGGCGACCGGCGCCGACGACTTCATCGTCAGCGACGAGCTCACCAGCCTCATGATCGCCCAGCTGTCCGAACGCGCCGAACTCGACCAGCTCTTCCGCGACCTTTTCGACCCCGAGGGCACCACGATCGAGATCGTCCCGGCCCGCGCCTACGGCGCGTCGGAGGCGACCTGCTTCGCCGATGTCGTCGCTGCTGCGTCCGCCGCCGGACACTCCGCCCTGGGCTACCGCCGCGAGGCCGACGGCGTGGTAGTCGTGAACCCGACCAAGAGCGACCCCGTGACCATCGCGCTGGAGGACGGCATCGTCATCCTCCGCTGATAGCGCAACGGCCGACCGAATATCGGTCTCGCGACCCCTGGACGGCATTCGTGGATGCTGGTTGTCTGACCTCATGACGATCACGCTGCGGATCCACCCCCGCCGGTTGCGCACGGGCCTGCTCGTCATCGCCGTCACCCTGGCCGTCACCAGCTTCGCCCTGGCGCTGGTTGCCCGGGCCACGCCATTGGCCAGGACCAAGCCGCTCGAGCGACTCGGCCTGCGCCTGCTGCGTAACTTCGACGCCACCGGGGAACGCAGCATCCCCACCGCCTGGGGCATCGGGCTGCTGCTCGGTATCGCCGGGCTCGCGGCGTTGACAGCCCGGCTGCACCTGCGTCGCCGGCTCGACCACGTCGGCGCCTGGAGTCTGTTCAGCGCCCTGTTCCTGCTCTTCGCTGTGGACGACTACCTCAGCGTGCACGAACAGGTCGCGGTCCCGCTGCGCCAGATGATCGGCAGCACGGCACCGGGGCTGTTCCACTACGCCTGGGTGATCCCGGCGCTCATCGTGGGCGGGGTCGCCATTCTCAGCTTTCGCGGCTTCGCCGGGCTGTTACCCGCTTCCACGAAGCGACAGTTCATTGCCGCCGGGGTCCTTCTCCTCGGGTCGGCGATCGGGCTGGAGATGGTGCTCGGCATGTTCAGCCCGGCGAAACAGGCCGGTGCCGGGGTAACCGACAAGGACGTGCTGTTCCTCCTCGTCGCCAACGTCCGCCAGGGCCTGAAGTTGGTGAGCGAGTCGCTGCTGCTGGTGGTGGTGCTCGAGTACCTCTTCACGTTGACCGGCCGCGTTGACATCGCCCTCACCCACGTCGGCCCCGCCGCCGATCCCGGTCCGTACAAGGACCCCCTCGCCGAAGAGGGCGAGCACGGCGGCACCGGCGACAACACCGGCGACGACGAACGCGACAACACCGGCGATGACGCCTCACGGACGGTGACGCCACCGGCACTACCACAGGACACGATCCGCCGCCGCTGATCGGAAACCCGCCCGGTTCAGCGGTGTCGGCGCCGAGAGCCGGCCCTGCGGGGCGTTGCGCTGGTCATGATCGGGGACCTTGGTCCTAGGCTGCGGCCGACGTGGGCAGGGGGTGACATGGGCGGCAGCGAGGTGCAGCAGGTCGACGAGCGGTCCTCGCTGCACCGGCGGACCCTGGCCGTCGAGCAGACCCAACTGCTCATCTCCTTCACCGCAGCGGACCGCGACTGGGCGGATTGGGTCGCCGGCCATCTCGACGAACTCGGCTATCGCTACCAGGTTGCCGAGACGCCGCTCGAATCGGGCGAGGCCGCGCTCGAGGCCATCGCCCGGCAACGCCGCAACGGCACGCCGCAGCTTCTCATCGCCTCCGGTGCCCTGGTCGGGAAGACCCTCGACCTGCTCGATCTCGACCGGGTCGAACTGAACGTCGCCCCGCTGGTGGTCGCCCTCATCGAGGACGTGGCCCTGCCGGCCGAGTGGGGTGACGCCGCCTTGGCCCCGATGTTCGAGGTTCCCGACGACTATGCCGGCTCTCGTCAACTGCTGGTCGTTGCCTTGGCGCGGGCCCTACCGGCCCCCCGCACCAACGACCATCCGACCTGGAGGACCCCGGAGCCGCTGCCCAGCGTGTTCGACCGGCCCACTGCTGCACCGACGCCACCGCCTGGGTCCGACACCACCGACAAGGACCTACCCACGCCGGCGAGCCATCCCAGAGCCGGCCTGATCGACACCGGCGGCGCGACCTCCCCCCGGGTCACCGACCCGTTGGCCCGGCTCGAGCATCTCGCCCGGGAGACCACCGCCGCCTACGGACCCGACGACGTACGCTCGCTGGCGGCACGCACCGAGCTGGCGCAGGCCATGTCGGCCGCAGGCAACCGCCAGGAGGCCGGCCTCCTACTCGAGGGGGTTCTGCTCGACAGCACACGTAGGTACGGTGAGGACGACCCCACGACGACGGCAGCCAAACAACATCTCGCCAACAGCTACGCCGCGCTCGGTCGTCATGACGAGGCGCTCGAGCTCCGACGGCAGGTCTTCGAGTCCCGTACCGACGTGCTCGGACCCCAGCACCCCCGTACGGTGAGCGCCCAACACAACCTCGCCAACAGCCTGGCCGCGTTGGGGCGTGTCGAAGAGGCGCTCACCCTGCGCGAAGCCGCCGCCGAGGTGCGCCTGCAGGCGTTCGGCCTCAACGACCCCACCACCCTGAGTGCCTTGAACAACCTGGCCATCAGCTACGCCGAGCTCGGCCGCGGCGAGGATGCCCTGCTGCTACGCGAGGCCGTGGTCCGCGGCCGTGAGCGCCTGCTCGGCCCGGACGACCCCCAGACCATCGCGGCCCGTAACAACCTGGCGAACAGCCTCGCGGTGCTCGGTCGCCACGACGAGGCCCGACAGGTGCGCGCCGAGACCTTGGCGGACTGCGAGCGGGTGCTCCGCCCCGATCACCCCTACACGGTGACGGCGAGGGCCAACCTCGCCGTCGTCGCCACGGCGTCGGGGCCCACGCCCACGGAGCCATCGCGGCCGGTGGCCGGGCCCACGAAGCCCGGCGAGGGCCCCGACCTGGTCTCCACCGAGGAGGACCTGGTGAAGACACCCGCCCTCGACGAGCGAGCGTCGGGTCCTGCCGCCGGGCCACCGCAGGCCGACCCCACCGGCCGAAAGTCTCGCTTCTGGTTCACCTTCCTGCGGCGCTGAGCAACAACGCTGACGACCCCGGCGAGACCCGGGGATGGGCGTAGGCCTCACCCGCTCCCTACCCTGGGCGGTGATGCCGTTGCCCCCTCCTCTCGAGCACATGCGACGCATCGTCGGCGACGACGTGCGCGGGCTGCTGGTGGCTCAGCCGCTGCCGCCGGAGTGGTTCCGGCGCACCGAGCACGACCCCGGCCTGTTCGACCAGGACGCGGTGTTGTGGAGGGTTCATGCCGATCGCTGCGGCCTGATCGGCGGCTTGCGGGCGCTGATGCTGCAGACGTTGCATCCGCTCGCCATGGCCGGCGTCGCCCAGCACTCCGATTACCGGAACGATCCATGGGGACGACTCCAGCGCACCGCTTCGTTCATCGCGGTCACCACCTACGGGTGCACCTCTGCAGCGGAGCGGCTCATCGGCCGGGTGCGCGCCATCCACGACCGGGTCGAGGGCGTGGCCGCCGACGGACGGCCCTATCGGGCCAACGACCCACACCTGTTGGCATGGGTCCACGCCACCGAGGTCGACAGCTTCTTGCAGGCCTACCAACGCTACGGCGGTAGCACGCTGACCGACGCCGAGGCAGACCGGTACGTCGCCGAGATGGGCCAGATCGCCTCCCGGCTCGGGGTGATCGACCCGCCACAGAGCCGTGCCGAGCTTCGCGTAACCCTCGCGGGCTTCCGGTCCGAACTGCAGGTCACCCGCGAAGCCCGTGAGGCAGTGCGATTCCTCGCCTGGCCGCCGTTGCCGCTCTATCTCCGCCCGGCGTACGGGGTGCTGACCGCGGCCGCGGCCGGCTTGCTACCCGGCTTCGTCCGACGGGAGCTGCGCATCGTACTCGCCCCGCTCACGGACCCGCTGCTGGTCCAGCCAGCGGCGCGCCTTTTGCTCGGAGCGCTGGGGCTCACCCTCGGCGAAGGACCGCCGGCGCTCCAGCTCGTCGAGGAGCAGTCATCGCCCTCGACCCACCCGGGCCGGACAGCCTGATCACCGGCCGGCGAACTCACCACTCTTCGCACGAACCAACCACCCTCCGCGCGTTCAAGACGGCTTCGCCCGGGGGCCGGTCCGGTCCGGGTGAAATCGCTTGCGGCGAATCGACGTCGATTCGCCGCAAGCGATTCCTCGAGCAGTGGCCGCATTCGGCGAATCAGCTGAATTCGCGCGGCGTCCACCACGGAAAGTATTCAGGCAGGTCGCTGCTGGGCTTACCGGCGAAGCGGGCGGGACGCTTCTCGAGGAAGCTGCTCACCCCTTCGGCGGCGTCGGGGCCACGTCCGAGGGACTGCACCCCACGAGAATCCAGCTTGTGGGCCTCCATCGGATGGTCGGCACCGAGCAGCTTCCACATCATGTGGCGAATCAACGTCACCGACAGCGCCGAGGTGTTCTCGGCGATCTCGAGGGCCATGGCCCGGGCGGTCGGCAGCAGCTCCTCGTCGGAGACCACCTTGGACACCAGACCTCCCTCGAGCGCCTCCTGGGCGGAGAAGACCCGGCCGCTGTAGGTCCACTCCAGCGCTTTGGAGATCCCCACCACACGCGGCAGGAACCAGCTCGAACAGGCCTCCGGCACGATCCCCCGCCGGGCGAACACGAACCCGAAACGGGCCGACTCCGAGGCGATGCGGATGTCCATGGGCAGCTGCATGGTCACGCCGATGCCAACCGCCGGACCGTTCACCGCGGCGATCACCGGCTTGTTGACCTCGAAGATCCGCAGGGTGAGCAGGCCGCCACCGTCACGGTTCCAGACCTGTTCGCGGGCACGATCGTCATAGTTGAACGTGTCCTTGCCCTTGCCGAGATCGGCGCCCGCGCAGAAGCCGCGGCCGGCGCCGGTGATGATGATGGCCCGCACGTCGTCGTCAGCGTCGGCACGGTCGAACGCGTCGGTCAACTCGACCCGCATCTGCTCGTTGAACGCGTTGAGCCGGTCAGGCCGGTTCAGGGTGATGGTCAGGACGCGATCGCTCACGTCGTACAGGATCGTCTCGTAGGCCATCACGACGGCCTACTCCGAAAACGGCTCCTGCGCCAGCCTGCCCGGCTCGGGCGTCGGTGGACCGAGCGGCCTGCCCCATCCCGGCCGGGCCGCGGCCACGGCATCGACCAAGCGCCCGAGCCCCGGGTGGTCCTCCCAGAGGTCGAGCTCGACGGCAACGCGGCGGCGCCAGTTCGGGCGTTCGTGTACCGTCCCCGGCACGTTCTGCGGCCCCGGCTCGGCCCACCCGTCTTCCACGTTGAGCACCACGAACGCCGCGTCGCCCGCCGCCAACTCTCCGAGCACCGCGCCGGCAGCGGTGACGCTGTCGGCGCACGGATCGATTCCGAACCGACTGGTGACCGCGGCGCGCAACGCAGCCCTTCGCTGCAGCTCGACGGCCAGTCCGTCGGCGTCGAGCAGGCCGAGTGCGGACCGGTCCTCCGCCTCCCGCCCGGTCCAGAAACCCGCGAAGGTGGCGGTGTCATGGGTGTTGAGGGTGGCTACCGCGGCGACCGGCGGGCCCGGAAGGTACCCGTCGCCCTCCACCAGCGCCTCGAGGTCGAACTGGCTCACCGCACAGCCCAACATGCCGTGGCGGGCCATCGCCTCGGTGATCTCCGGGGGGACCGTGCCGAGGTTCTCGCCGACCACGACCGCCCCGGCCCGGGAGCACTCCAGCGAGATCACCGCCAGCAACTCCTCCATGGGGTAACGCACGTACACCCCGTGCGCCGCGTCCTCCCCCCGGTGCACCCAGTAGAGGCGCTGCAGGCCCAAGATGTGGTCCAACCGCATCAGGCCTGCATGGCGGACATGGTGGCGGATGCACTCCTGGACGTAGCGGTGGCCCTGCTGCCGCGAGCGTTCGGGGTGTAACGGCGGGAAACCCCAGTCCTGGCCGCGGGTGAAGAAGCTGTCGGGCGGGGCGCCGACGGACACCCCGTCGACGAACAGGTCGCCCTCGGCCCACACGTCGAACCCGTCGGGATGACAGCCCAGCGGCAGGTCGAGCGCCAGCAGCTGACCACGGGCCGCCACCTTCCGCTGCAGACGCGCCAACTGGCGCTGCATCAGCCACTGGCCGGTGACGTGCAACCGCACCTCGGCCGGATCGAGATCGCCGGGCAGGCGACTGGGCCAGGCCCGCCAGTTCCGGCCGTGACGGGCCCCAGCCGCCCGGAACCGGGCGTACTGCTCGACCAGCGGATTGCGTTGTCGGTAGAACTCGAGGTCGCCGTCGTCGAGCAGCCGTTCCGACAGCCGCTCCAGCACCGCCCTCCGAGCTCGCCACGCCTGCCGGTAGTCGACGAACTCGCCCTCGAAGGACCCGAGATCGATGCCCGCCCGGGCGGCCGGCTCGCGCACATCGGCATACAGCTCGTTCCAGAACCGTCGGCTCACCGGCGCATATGGGCTGCACTCCGCCGGGTCGTCGAGGAACCCGGCCAGCATCGGCAGCGTGACCACCACCTGACCACCGCGTCGGTGCAGCCAGTCGAAGGTCGCCTCGAGATCGGCCAGGTCGCCGATGGCGGCCGGGGCCGAGGAACGCCGCAGCGCATAGGTCGGCGCGAACACCCCCCACTGGCGTTCGGACCCGGCCCGAGGACGCCACGCCACGGTGGGGGCGGCGAATACCACCGCCACGTGCTCGGCCCCGTCGTCACCGTGCACCACCAGCTCGTGACGACCGAACGGGAGACGACGGGTCAGGCGCACCCGGCCCTCCGAGACCAGCAACTCCGGCCCCGCCTCGCCGGACTCGAGGTCGAGACGCGCCACCGGGCGCGCTGAACGGACGGCCACCTCCGGCAACACCCCGTCCCAGGCCACCAGCACCGGCTCGACGACCTGCCGGGCCCGTCGCCGCTCGAGCTCGGCCAAGGCCGCCTCGGCCTGTTCGACGGTGTCGATGTCGGCGCCGAGGCGGCGCACGGTGGCCAGGACCGCCTCGGTCCCCGCCGGCACCCACTGCCCCGTGGTCGCCAGGTAACCGGGCAGGACGCCGAGGGCGTCCGCCAGCCTGCCGAGCGCTCCGGACCCGTTCACACGTCGAGGAAGCGGCTCACCGCGATGCCCGAGCCGAGTGCCCCGATCAGGCAGCCAAGACCGATCAGCAGCAGCGTCGTGAAGCTCATCTGGCTCCCACTGATCACGAAGCCCTGGAAAATCTTGAGGTCGCGGTTGTTGGACAGACCCCGGTTGAACGCCCAGTTCAACCCCTGCACCCCGACGATGGCCACCGCCGCACCGGCGATGCCGTGCACCAGTCCCTCGATCATGAACGGCACGCGGATGAACCAGTTCGTGGCACCGACCAGCTTCATGACCTCGATCTCACGCCGTCGGGCGAACATCGCCATTCGGATGGTGTTGAGGATCAGCAAGACCGCGGCGACCAGCAGGAACACCGCCACCGCGACGATGACGATGGAGGCGATGCGGGTGATCCGCTGCATGGTGCGCACCGTCTCGAAGGCGAACACCACCTCGCGCACACCGGCCTTCTTCTGGAAAGCCTGCCCGAGTGCCTGGATCACATCGGCGTCCGACATCGACGGCGCGACCCGGAACGACGGTGGCATGGCGCTCTCATCGACCGCTTCGATCATGTCCTTCGAGCGGGAGAAGAGCTGCTTGAACTCCTCGTAGGCGGCCGCCTTGTCGATGTAGGAGACCTGGCTGACCTCGGGGTTCTCCTCCAGCGCCGTGCGAACGCTGTCGAGCTGCTCCTGGGTGGCCGAAGGCTGCATGAAGACGATGAACTCGATGCCGCCCTTCCAGCGGGCGGTCATGTTCCCCACGCCCTGGGCGAACACCAGCGCCGCGCCGAACAGCGTCAGCGACACCGCCACCGTCACCACCGAGGCCAGGGTGAGGCTGAGGTTCCGGCGCAGGTTGGTACCGGTTTCGCGTGCGACGTAGCGGATGTTCATGGCCATGATCGAACCGCCTACTCGTAGACGCCGCGCGACTGGTCGCGGACGATATGGCCCTTGTCGAGCTCGATGACCCGCCGGCGCATGGTGTCCACGATGCCCCGGTCGTGGGTCGCCATGACCACGGTCGTGCCGGTCCGGTTGATGCGGTCCAACAGGCGCATGATGCCCACCGAGGTGGCCGGGTCGAGGTTTCCGGTCGGCTCGTCGGCGAGCAGGATGAGCGGCCGGTTCACGAACGCCCGGGCCACGGAGACCCGCTGCTGCTCGCCACCGGAGAGCTCGCCGGGGAAGCTGTCGACCTTCGTGGTGAGGCCGACCAACTCCAAGATCGCCGGGACCTGCGACTTGATGACGTGGGACGGGCGGCCGATCACCTCGAGCGCGAACGCCACGTTCTCGAACACCGTCTTGTTGGGCAGCAACTTGAAGTCCTGGAAGACGTAGCCGATGTTGCGTCGGAGGTAAGGAACCTTCCAACCGTTGAGCGAGCCGATGTCCTTGCCCGCGACGAAGATTCGACCGCGGGTCGGCTCCTCCTCCTTGTTGAGCAGGCGGATGAAGGTCGACTTACCCGATCCGGAGGCCCCGACGAGAAAGACGAACTCGCCCTTGTCGATGTTGACGTTCGCGTCGCGCAACGCCGGGACATCGCCTTTGTAGATCTTGGTGACGTTCTCGAGCTTGATCATGGTGAGCGTGTGTGCATCCCACCCGGCACCGACGAACGGGCACCGAGCGGCAATGGTCCATCATCCGGTTGGGCGGAAAGGTTATGGGAGGGGGCCCTGCCCCCGGGGGATGGTCGTCCCCGAGGCTACCAACGCCCCGATCGATAGCGGTTCCACCCCGGCCGAACCGCACACCGACGGTGCAACGGCGGCACCGCCCGAGCCCGGCGTTTCAGCTGGTCAGCGCGGCCGCCCGCTGCCACTGCAGGTAGGCGTCGATGAACGGTTGCACCTCACCGTCGAGCACCGCTTCCACCCCCGAGGTCTGGTGGCCGGAGCGCTCGTCCTTGACCATCTGGTAAGGCTGCAGCACGTAGGAACGGATCTGGCTGCCCCACTCGACCTTCTTCTTCTCACCGGCGAGGGCGTTGATCTTCTCGGAGCGTTCTTGGCGCTGACGGTCGGCGAGCTTGGCCCTCAGGGCCTGCATGGCCCGCTCCCGGTTCTGGATCTGGGACCGCTCGACCTGGCACGACACGACGACGCCGGTGGGAAGGTGGGTGATGCGAACCGCTGAGTCGGTCGTGTTGATGTGCTGGCCTCCCGCTCCAGATGAGCGGTAGACGTCAATGCGGAGATCCTTTTCGTCGATGGTAATCTCGCCGTCGTCCTCGATCAGCGGTACCACCGTCAGGCCGGCGAAGGCCGTCTGACGCCGGGCGTTGTTGTCGAACGGCGAGATGCGGACCAGACGGTGGGTGCCACGTTCGGCCTTGAGCATGCCGAAGGCGTAGCGGCCCTTCACCAGGAACTCGGCGGACAGCAGGCCCGCCTCCTGGCCTTGGCTGACGCTCTCCACCTCGAGGCTGAACCCGTTGTCCTCCGCCCAGCGGCGGTACATGCGCAGCAGCATCTCGGCCCAGTCCTGGGCATCGGTGCCACCGGCCCCCGAATGGATCTCGCACACCGCGTCGTACTCGTCGTAGGGCTCGGTGAACAACGATCGGCGTTCGAGCTCGTCGAGCTTGGCCCGGACGTAGTCGATCGCCGCCTCGACCTCGGCCTCGACGGAGTCGTCCTGCTCCTCCCGCCCGAGCTCGTAGAGCGTCTCGGCGTCCTCGACCCGTCGCATCAGGCTGTCGTAGGTGACGAGGTCGTCCATGACCGACGCCAGCTCGGTCTGCACCTTTCGGGCCACCTCGGCGTTGTCCCACAGGTCGGGGCGAGCCATCTCGGTCTCGAGCTGGGGACGGCGGGCACGCAGCTCGTCGATGGCGAGGTATCGCTCGGCCTCACCAAGGCGTTTACGCAGCTCGCCCAGGGCATCGGTGAAATCTCGCACGGTCAGTTCCCAGACGCCGGAGCTGATCCGGACAGCGTGCAACCGGCGGTGCCGAAGCAGTTCTTGTACTTCCGACCGCTGCCGCAGGGGCAGGGGTCGTTGCGGCCGACCCGGTCGTTGGCGACGCTGCGGGCCTGCCCGTTGCCCGACGACTTCGCCGCGGCCGGCAGGTTCGGGTTGGCCCGGGCGCCCTTGCGGGGAACGGCGAGCGGGGGCGGCGCATTGTCGGCGTCGAGGTCGTTGCCCGACGAGCTGTAGCTGACGTTGGTAACCCTGGGGGCCACCGGTTGTGGCAGGGCTTCCGCGGCCGGCGCCGACGCCGACGCCGGGACGGAAGGCTGCGCCTGCTGCTCGCCGGCTTCGCGCATGGCGTCGAGCAGCGGGAACGGCTGCGGCGCCAACGTCGGCGGGGGCGGCTCCTCGATCCGCACGTCTGCATGCATGACCAGCCGCACGAGGTCTTCCTTCACCGACTGCATCATCTGCGAGAACATGTCGAAACCTTCTCGCTGCCATTCGGTCAGCGGGTCGCGCTGGCCCATCGCCCGCAGGCCGATGCCCTCGCGCAGGTAGTCCATCTCGTAGAGGTGCTCGCGCCAGCGTTGGTCGATAAGGGACAGCAGCACCCGCCGCTCGACCTCGCGCATGATCTCCGCAGAGAGCGCCTCCTCGCGCTGCTCGTAGTGCGCAGTGGCCTCACCGGCGAGGCGGTCGTACATCTCGTCGGTGCTGACGATGTCGGCGATGTCCTCGACCGTCAGGGCAGTCGGCCAGAAGGTGTTCGCATCGGTGAGCAGTTTGTGGCGCTCCCACTCGTCGTAGATCGTGCCGGCGCAATAGGTGCTGACCAGGGTGTCGACCACCTCGGCGAGGGCGGCGAGCACGTCGTCGCGCAAATCGCCCCGGGCGAGGATCTGGTCGCGCCGGCCGTAGATCACCTTGCGCTGCTCGTTCATCACCTCGTCGTACTTCAGGACGTTCTTGCGGATCTCACCGTTCTTCTGCTCGACGGTGGTCTGGGCCCGCTCGACCGCCTTGGTGACCATGCGGGACTCGATCGGCATGTCGTCGGGCAGGGCGGCGCCCATGACCCGCTCCATGATCCCGGTGGCGAACAGCCGCATCAGGTCGTCCTCGAGGGAGATGTAGAACCGGCTCTCCCCCGGGTCGCCCTGACGGCCGGAGCGGCCTCGGAGCTGGTTGTCGATGCGGCGGGACTCGTGGCGTTCGGTGCCGACGACGACCAGGCCCCCGATCTCGCGCACCCGTTCACCCTCGGCCTTGGTCTGGCCGGCGTGCGCCTCGATCAGCTCCTCGAGCCGCACCGCGTGCGCTGCCGCTTCCTCGATGTCGGCGGCGAGCGCCTCGAGCCGCTCGGGATCCACGCCGGCCTCGGTCATCTCCTCGAGGAGGCGACGGCCGGTGATCTCGCGGCGGCGGACCTCGTCGGGGGTGGCGGCGTCGATGCCCTCGGCCCGCAGGTCGCTCAACGCCAGCAACTCGGGGTTGCCGCCGAGCAGGATGTCAACGCCACGGCCGGCCATGTTGGTGGCCACCGTCACCGCACCCAGCTTGCCAGCCTGGGCGATGATCTCGGCCTCACGGAAGTGCTGCTTGGCGTTGAGCACCTCATGACGGACACCCCGCCTGGTCAACAACTTGGACAGCTTCTCGGAGTGCTCCACGCTGGCCGTACCGGCGAGCACCGGGCGGCCGATCTCGTAGGCCCGGACGATCTCCTCGACCACCGCGTCGAACTTGCCGACCTCGGACTTGTAGATGAGGTCGTTGTGGTCCTGACGCACCATCGGACGGTGGGTGGGGATGGGGACCACCTGCAGGCCGTAGGTGTTGGCGAGCTCCGATGCCTCGGTCTGTGCCGTACCCGTCATGCCCGACAACTTCTCGTACATACGGAAGTAGTTCTGCAGCGTGATGGTGGCGAGGGTCTGGTTCTCCTCCTTGACCCGCACCCCCTCCTTGGCCTCGACCGCCTGGTGCAGGCCCTCCGACCAGCGACGGCCCTCGAGCGTGCGCCCGGTGTTCTCGTCGACGATCTTCACCTCGCCACCCTCGACGATGTAGTCCTTGTCCTTGTGGAACAAGGCCTTGGCCTTGAGCGAGACCTGCAACTGGTGCACCAGGTTGGTCTGCACGGCGTCGTAGAGGTTCTCCACACCGAGGATGGCCTCGACCTTGCGGATGCCCTCCTCGGTGGGGGCGACCGTCCGCTTCTCCTCCTCGACCTCGTAGTCGAGCTCGGCTCGCAGCTGTCGGGCGATGGCGGCGAATCGCTGGTAGAGGGCAGCGGCGTCGGACACCCGCCCACTGATGATCAGCGGGGTACGGGCCTCGTCCACGAGGATGGAGTCGATCTCGTCGACGATGGCGAAGCTGTGGCCCCGCTGGACCTTGTCCTCGGCGGACATCGCCATGTTGTCGCGGAGGTAGTCGAAGCCGAACTCGTTGTTCGTGCCATGCGTGATGTCCGCGGCGTACTGCTCACGCTTGAAGGCCGGGTCGGTGTTGCCGGGAACGACCAAGCCGACGGTCAGGCCCATCCAGCTGTAGATCTGGCCCATCCACTCGGCGTCACGACGGGCGAGGTAGTCGTTGACGGTGATGACGTGTACGCCCTTGCCGCCGAGCCCATTGAGGTACACCGGCAGGGTCGACACCAAGGTCTTGCCCTCGCCGGTGCGCATCTCGGCCACCCAGCCGAAGTGCAGCGCCGCGCCGCCCATCAGCTGCACGTCGTAATGACGCTGGCCGATGACCCGGCGGGACGCCTCGCGGGTGACGGCGAAGGCCTCGATGAGGAGGTCGTCGAGGGTGGCCCCCCGGTCGAGCCGCTCCCGGAACTCGACGGTGCGGTGCTGCAGCGCCTCGTCGGAGAGCTGCTGCAACGACGGCTCCTGCGCGGCGACGTCGGGCACCAGCGCCTGGAGCGACCGGAGCATCTTGCCCTCACCGGTGCGGAGGATGCGATCTAAAACTCCCATGCAGTCGTGGAGTCTACCGGCGCGAGCGGCCGAGGCTCCCGCGGCCCGGACCACCTGGTCCGGGCCGGGGTCTCATGCCTGGTCGATCAGACCGAGCTTCCCGTCGTCCCGGAGGTACAGGACCGCGGCACGTCCCGTCGCCGCATTGGTGAAGAAGTAGAAGCTGTGGCCCACCAGCGCCATCTGCAGCACGGCGTCATCGACGGTGATCGGTTCGATGGCGAAGGACTTCTTCTTGACCACCAGCTCACCGGCACGGGTGACGTACGCGTCATCGGCCATGCTGTGGGTCTCGTCCTCGTCCTCGTCGAGGGCTCCGACAGCGAGGTCGGCCTCCGGGCCCACAGCGCCGTTGCCCCGATGGGTCCGGCGGCCACCGACCGCCGACTTGCCCCGCAGACGGGTCTTGAGCCGGTGCAGCTGCTGCTCGAGCGTGTCGACCGCTAGGTCCACCGCGGCGAAGCTGTCGCTGGCAGCCACCTTGCAGCGCACCACGTGGCCCCGTCCTTCCAGCGTGACCTCGCAAATCTCCTTCTCCGCTATACGCGGGTTGCGCTGATGATCGAAGTGGACCTCGGCCCGGCTCATCCCGTCGAGGAAGCGCTCGAGCCGACCGACCTTCTCGACGGCCACCTCACGAAGGGCCTCCGAGACCTCGGCATGACGACTGCTCACCGTCACCTGCATCTTCACGTGCCTCCTGCGCTTCGACGGATTCGACGTCGGGGACTGCGCTTTGGACGCCGACCTCGGTGTCTTCGACGTCGTCGGGATCTTTGACATCGGGAGATCCGGGCATCGGACCTGACCTACAACCGGAGCATACGGGCCGCACTCCCCTCGACATCAGTGCCGATCGGCGGTATCTGACGGGCCGATCGCCCCGCCCCAACAGCGCCGGCCGCGCCGGCGCCCCGCACCCGTGACCCGCCTGCGTCAGCGCACCGGACGGTGCCGGCGCCCATCGTCCCGAGCAAGCCGACCAGGCCGACCCGGGGTGGGCGGCGGCGTCCAGGCCACCACGAGGGCGTCGACCGCAAGGCAGCCGCCGGCCCGCAGCGCTGCAGCGGCCGCAGCCAGCGTGGCCCCGGTGGTGATCACATCGTCGACGAGCACCACCCGTGCGGGCACGACCGACCCCGCCCGCCACCACGCCGGGTGAAGCACGAACCCGGCCACCGCGGCGCGTTCGGCGCGCCCGCGGCCGGTCTGCGCCGGGCCGCGAGCGCGACGCAGCAGCGCCACCGGATGCCCGATCGCCAGCCCGGCAGCCGGCGCACCCCACACACCCGGCCCACCCGCCTGGCCGGCCCGACGGAGGGCCCGGGCCAGCAACGCAGCCTGGTCGAACCCGCGCCGGCGCACCCGTGCCGGCCCGGTGGGGGCCCATGTCGGCGAGCCGGACAGTCCCCCCTCCCGCCAGGCCGCGGCCAGCTCGGCCCCCAGCCACGGCAGGGCGGCGCGCTGGTTGCGGTACTTCAAGGCCCGCAGCACTTCCCGGATCGGTCCGGCGTAGACGAATGGCGCCACCAGCCGGTCGACCCCGGCCGGCGTCCGCAGCTGCCGGTCGCCGACCCGGACCACCGCGGCGCAACAGGCCGCGCATGGTGCCGCACCGGGCACCCCACAGACCGGACAGATAACCGGAAATAACATGAATAATTATGTTATGTACCGAAAGGAACTCGACGGCTAGTGATTTCACGCCCTCGGCCGCCGGGCCCGGCCGTCAGCCGAACCGCGGCGCTCAGCCGAACGACGGCGGGGACCGGAACACCCCGTCCTCGGTCACGTAGCCGGCCACCAGCGCCGCCGGGGTCACATCGAAGGCCCGGTTGAGCGCCGCCATACCGACCGGTGCGCTACGGGCCCCGGCGAAACTGGTCACCTCGTCAGCACTGCGTTCCTCCACCTCGATCGAGGCACCGTCCGGGGTGGCGGGGTCGAAGGTCGAGCGCGGCGCCGCCACGTAGAACGGAATCCCGTGATGGTGGCAGAGCACGGCCACCTGGTAGGTGCCGATCTTGTTGGCCACGTCGCCGTTGGCGGCGATGCGGTCGGCACCGACGATGGCGAGGTCGACATCGCCCGAGGCCATCAGCGACCCGGCCATGACATCGGCCACCAGGGTGGCGGGGATACCCAGCGTCTGCAGCTCCCATGCGGTGAGCCGCGCCCCCTGCAGCAGTGGCCGGGTCTCGTCGACCCAGACCGACAGGTCGGTACCGGATTCCCAGGCGGCGCGGATCACCCCGAGCGCCGTGCCCCAACCCACACAGGCCAGCGAGCCGGTGTGGCAGTGGGTCAGCACCCGAGAGCCGGGCGCGATGAGCGCGGCGCCGTGCCGACCGATGGCCATGTTCCGGGCCACGTCGTCCTCGGCGAGACGCAGCGCCTCCGCCACCGGGTCGGCGGCGGCCAGCGCCCGGTCCACGCCCCAGGCCAGGTTGACCGCCGTCGGGCGGGTCGCCTTGATGACCGCGCCGGCGGCGGCGACGTCCTCGCCGCGCACCCAGGCGAGAGCCACCCCCATGGCGCCGGCGGCGCCGAGGGCCGGCGCGCCGCGCACCGCCAGGGTGGCGATGAACCCGCACAGCTCCTCGGTCGTGGTGGCCTCCACCATGACCAGCTCGTGGGGCAGCCGACGCTGGTCCACGAGGCGGATCCGGTTGCCGGCCCACTCAATGGTGGGCGGCAGCACCCCTGCACCCGTTACCCGTCCACCACCAGCCGTCGATGAGTCCACGTTGCTCGAAGCTAGTTGCTAGGGTGCGCTCACCTGCTGGGGGTGCCTCGTGTCGAGGCTGAGACCAAACCCCAGGAACCTGATCTCGGTCATGCGAGCGGAGGGAATGCAGGATGATTGTCGAAATCCAGGTTTTGCCGTACCCACCGGGCAATGACGAGGCGTACTACGCCCACGTCGAGGCGGCGATCGCGGTGGTCGAGGCCTCGGGGCTGCACTACGAGGTCGGGCCGCTCGGCACCAGCGTCGAGGGCGACCCCGACGACCTGTGGCCGCTGCTGCGCGCGGTGCACGAGGCGACGCTGCTCAACGGCGCCGCGTCGGTGGTCAGCGTCATAAAGGTCGAACAGACCGCCAGCGCGGCCACCCAGCCGACGATCGAATCACTCACCGGCAAGTTTCGGGGCTGAACGCAGTGCGCGCCACCCTGCGGGCGGCCGGACCGCCGGCGCTCTTCGTCGTCGCACTGCTCGCACTGTGGGAGCTGTGGGCCGGCCGTTCTACCAGCCGCAACCCGGTCCTGCCCGCCCCATCACGGATCTGGCGGGCGTTCCGTGACACCGCGCCGCTGCTTCCGGGCCACCTGCGCACCACGCTCACCGAGACCGGGCTGGGTGTACTCGTCGGGGTCAGCACCGGCGTGCTCGTCGCCATCGTCGTGTCCGGCTGGCCGCTCGCCCGCCGGGTGCTGCACCCGCTGCTGATCGCCAGCCAGACCGTGCCGATACAGGTCCTCGCCCCGCTGCTGGTGCTGTGGGCCGGCTTCGGCCTCGCTCCCAAGATCGTGGTGGTCGCCCTGGTGGTGTTCTTCCCCGTCGCGGTGTCCACCGCGGCCGGGCTGCAGAGCGTCGACGTCGAGCTCGTCGAGCTGATCCGCTGCTTCGGCGGCGGACGCGCCGTACTGCTGCGCATGGTGATGATCCCCGCGGCCCTGCCCGGCCTGTTCGCCGGGCTGCGCATCTCGCTCACCTACGCCGTCGCCGGCGCGGTCATCGGCGAGAGCATCGGCGCAACCAGTGGGCTCGGCCTGTACATCGCCCGGTCCCAGCGGGCCTTCCGCTACGACCAGGTCTTCGTCGGCGTGGCGGTCGTGACGTTGCTGTCGATGGTGTTGTTCTCATTGGTATCGGTGCTGTCGCGGGTGCTGTGCCCCTGGCAACGCCGCACAGATCGGAGTACGTGATGCGTCAGATCCTGTTCCCGCTCGCGGCGATGCTGGCGCTCGGCGCCACGGCCGTCGCCTGCAGCGGCAGCGACGACACCGCCTCCGGCAAGCTGACGCCGGTGACGGTGGTCCTCGACTGGACCCCGAACACCAACCATGCCGGGCTCTACCTCGCCGCGCAGCAGGGACTGTTCGAAAAGGCCGGCCTCGACGTCACCATCGTCGAACCCGGCGCCAACGGCGGCCTGCCCATGCTGGCCGCCGGCGAGGCCGACTTCGCGGTGTCCGTTGCCGAGTCGCTGCTACCGGCGCGGGCCGAGGGCGCCGACGTCGTGTCGGTCGGGGCGATCCTGGCCCACAACACCTCGTCGCTGGTCTCACCGGCCGATCGCGGGGTGCGTTCGGCCAAGGACCTGCAGGGCAAGACCTACAGCGGCTACGGCAGCGAGCTGGAGAAGGCACTGGTCGACGAGCTCGTCCGGTGCGACGGCGGCGACCCGGCCAAGGTCACCTACGCCGAGGTGGGCAACGTCGACTATGAGGTCGGCTTCGCCAAGAAGCAGTACGACGCGGTGTGGGTGTTCGACGGCTGGGACGTCATCCGCATGCGCGACCTCGACGGCCTCGCCGTCACCACCATCCCGTTCCGGGCCGCCGCCGGAGGTCCGAGCTGCATCCCCGACTGGTACACCCCGCTGCTGGCAGCCTCCGCATCCACCATCAAGGACCGCCCCGAGCTGGTGAAGGCGTTCCTCGGCGCGGTCGCCGCCGGCTACGAGAAGGCCCGGACCGACCCGCAGGCGGCCGCCACGGCCTTGCTGGCCGCCGCGCCCGAGCTCGACAAGGACCTGGTCACCCGCTCGGCGGCCTACCTGGCCTCCCGCTACGGCGACGCCGGCAAGCCCTGGGGCGTGCAGGACCCCGAGACCTGGGCGGGTTTCGGCACGTTCCTCAAGGACCGCAACCTGCTGCCGGCCGACGTCGAGATCGCCAAGGCCTTCACCAACGACCTGCTGCCGCGCGGCTGACCCGCCGAGATCCGTGATCGTCGCCGACCGGCTGCAACATCGCTTCGGGACGCTCGGCGTCCTCGACGACGTGTCCTTCGACGTCGAGCGTGGCCGCTTCTGCGCCCTGGTCGGGCCGAGCGGATGCGGCAAGTCGACGGTGCTGCGCATACTGGCCGGTCTGGTCGCCCCGACGGGCGGGCGGGCCGCCATCGACGGTCGCAGCGTGGTAGGCCGGGTCGGCCAGGCGGCCTACATGGCCCAGCGCGACCTGCTGCTGCCGTGGCGTCGGGCCCTGGCCAACGCCACCGTCGGCGCCGAGGCACGCGGCCTCGACCGTCACGCGGCCCGCGCCGAGGCCCTCGCCCTGTTCGGGCGCTTCGGCCTGGCCGGTTTCGAACAGTCCTGGCCACACCAGATGTCCGGCGGCATGCGCCAACGGCTGGCCCTGCTGCGCACCTTCGTCGCCGGGCTCGACGTGCTGCTGCTCGACGAGCCGTTCGGGGCGCTCGACGCCATCACCCGACGCGACCTGCAGTGCTGGCTCGACGAGTTCCTTGCCGAGCACGACCACACCGTGGTCCTGGTCACCCACGACGTGGACGAGGCGCTGCTGTTGGCCGACGAGGTGCTGGTGCTGTCGCCACGCCCCGGCGCGGTGACGGCCCGGGTGGCCTCGCCCTATCCGCACCCGCGTCCGTCGGCACTGGTGACCGACGCCGATTTCGTCAGCCGGAAAGCGGCGATTCTCGAGGCGCTGGGACAGGGCGGGCCGCCGGCCGGTTGAGGATCGGCAGCAACAGAAACCCCAGCGCCGCCAACGCCGCCACCGCACCGAATCCGAGGCCGAAGCCCCCTCGATCGACCAGCATGCCGACGCCGTAGCCCCCGACCGGCGCACCGAGGTCGTAGTAGAGGTTGAACGAACTCATCGCCGTCCCCCGCTCGGCCTCCGGCGCCTCGTCGACGACCATGGCGAAAAGCGCCGGGAACGCTCCGGAGAACCCCATCCCGAACAAGATCAAGCCAACCACGGCGAAGGTCGGGGTGCGCAGAGCGGCCAGCACCGTGATGCCCGCCACCAGCAACGCCACCGACGGGATCGCCACCTGCAGCCGGCCCCGGGTATCGGCCAGGCCACCGGCGAAGAAGCGCGTTGCCATCACCGTCAGGGCCAACACCAGGAACAGCATGTCGGAGCTGTCCAGGCCGATGTCGCGGGCGTAAAGCGACAGGAACGATGCCACCGCTGCCCACCCGGTCCCGATGCACAGCCAGACGATCCCGGGGCGGGTGGTGGACGGATGGAACACCCGATGCCGGAACGACAGCGTGCTGCGAACCCCGGTACGAACCCCGGTCTCGGGGACGAACAACGCCAGCACGAAGCCGGTGGCGGTGAACGCCCCGACCGCCCACCAGACCGATCGGTATCCCACCTCGCTGATCAGCAACTCGGCAAGGAACGGGCCCACCGCGATCCCGATGTAGAAGAACAGGCTGTACAGCGCCAGCATCGACGCCCGCCGATGCACCGGGGCCACGTCGGCGACGACGGGGCTTGCCCCGCTGTAGGCCAGGGCCGAGCCCGCCCCCTGGATCAACCGAAACACCAGGACCGCGGTGACGGAGCGCAAGGTCAGCAGCCCCACTGCGGACAGCACCATCAGCAGCGGGCCGGCGATGAGCAGCGGACGGCGACCGAAGCGGTCCACGAAGTTGCCGGCGAACGGCCGCACCACGATGGCCGACAACGACATCGAGGACACCACCAGGCCGGCGGTGGCCTTCGTCGTGCCCAACTGATCGGTCAGGTACAGCGGCAGGGTCGGGTAGAGCAGGCCGTGGGCGATGAACGTGCCGATGGTCGAGGCGCAGACCAGCACGAAGATCCGCTTCCACCCGGGCACCGTGGCACCGGCCGGGCCGGCGGTGGCATCGGCCGGGCCGGTGGCATCGGGAGGCTCGGCGGGATCAGCCACCGAAGTCCGTGCGGGCCTGGTCGCGCAGCTCCACCTTGCGGACCTTGCCGGTCGGGGTCATGGGCAGGGCGTCGACGACCTTGAGGTGGCGCGGCAGCTTGAAGCTGGCCACCTTGCCCTTGAGATGGTCCAACAGGACCTCAACATCGAGCGACGCCCCGGGTTCGGCCAGTACGTAGCCCACCGGCACCTCGCCCAGCCGCTCGTCGGGCAGGCCGACCACCGCCACGTCGATGACCCCCGGCAGCTCCCGCAGCCGGCCCTCGATCTCCGCCGGGGCCACGTTCTCGCCGCCGACCTTGAGCATGTCCTTCAGCCGGCCCATGAACACCAGGTGTCCATCGGGCCGGATGCGGGCCAGGTCACCGGAGTGCAGCCAGCCGTCTGCGTCGATGGTCTCCGCGGTGGCCTCCGGCTTGTTGTAGTAGCCCAGCATCGTCGTGTAGCTGCGGCACAGCAGCTCCCCGGGCACGTCCGCCGGCAGGTCAGCACCGGTCTCGGGATCGATGACCCGCAGCTCGACGTCGAGCATCGGGTAGCCCGAGGCCTCGCAGCGCTGTTCGCGGGTGGCCGTCACGTGGCTGGCCACCAGCGCAGTCCACACCTCGCTCATACCCCAGCCCGACACCGTCGGGCACAACGCGTCCTGTACCTGCAGGGCGATCGGCGTCGTCGACTGCATGCCCGCCGCCAGCGTGCCCAGCCGCAGTTTCAGGTCGCGGGGCCGCCGACGCTGGGCCCGCAGGAAGTCCGACCAGTGGGTGTCGAACCCGTGGAAGAGGGTGATGCCCTCACGTTCGGCGACGTCGAGGATCTCCTCGGCGTCGAAGGTCTCGAACACCACCTGCTTCGAGCCGGTGAGCACCGTGTAGAGCGCCACCTCGGTGAACCCGAAGGCGTGGAACAGCGGCAGGTAGCCGGCGTGCACGTCGGTGCAGGTCACCCCGTGCATCTGGGCCCGCTCCGCCACGTTGCGGACCACCGCGTGGCAGTGCACGGCGCCCTTGGGCATGCTCGTGGTGCCGGAGGTGTAGATGATGATGGCCGGGTCCTCGACCCGCACGGCGTCGGCCCGCTGCGCCAGCATGACGTCCGACACGTTCGCGCCCGCCGCGAGCAGTTCCTCCCAGCCCTTGGCCCCCTCCGGCCGGTCCTCTCCCAGGACGACGAGCCGCTTCAGCTTGGTCCAGGTGGACTGGTTGGCGCGGATCATCTCGCTGTAGTCGACCGGCCCGGACCGGTCGTTGACCAGCAACGTGGCCGAATCGGACTGGTCGACGGTGTAGCCGACGTCCTCGGCCCGGTAGCGGGTGTTCAGAGGGACGAGCACCGCCCCGACCTTGGCCACGGCGAACATGGCGAAGAGCCACTCGGCCCTGTTGGTCATCCAGATGGCGACCTTCTCCCCCGGTTCCACGCCGATGCCGATGAGGCCCTTGGCCACTCGGTCGACCTCGGCGGCGAAGCCGGCATGGGTCCAGCGGCGCTCACCGTGGATCACCGCCTCGCGGTCGCCCCAGCGCCGCGCCGCCTCGTCGGGCAGGTCACCGATGCGGCGGCTGAAGAAACGGCTGCGTTCATCCGGAGAGGCCATGGCCGGGAGACTAGGCCCCACCGCCGATCCGAGGCCCGTCGTGGGGCCCCACCGAGGCTCGCCCCGCGGACGAGTGGGCCCGGCCGATGATCGGCCGGGCCCACTCGTCCCAAGGTCCACGCGGCGCGCCCGCGCGTCCCGGCGTCAGTAGCGGTAGTGGTCCGGCTTGAAGGGACCGCCCGCCGGCAGGCCGAGGTAGTCGGCCTGGCTTTGGGTGAGCTTGGTGAGACGGACGCCGAGGGCGTCGAGGTGGAACCGGGCCACCATCTCGTCGAGCTGCTTGGGCAGGGTGTACACACCCAACGCGTAGCTCTCGGCGTTGCGGTGCAACTCGATCTGGGCCAGCACCTGGTTGGAGAAGCTGGCCGACATCACGAAGCTCGGGTGGCCGGTGGCGTTGCCGAGGTTGAGTAGACGACCCTCCGACAGGAGGATCACCGAGTGGCCGTCGGGGAAAACGTACTCGTCGACCTGGGGCTTGATGTTGACCCGCTGCACATCCGACAGACGGTTGAGCCCGGCCATGTCGATCTCGTTGTCGAAGTGGCCGATGTTGCCGACGATGGCCCCGTGCTTCATGCGGCCCATGTGCTCGGCCAGGATGATGTCCTTGTTGCCGGTCGCGGTGATGAAGATGTCGGCACGGTCAACCACGGCCTCGAGGGTGTTGACCTCGTAGCCGTCCATCGCCGCCTGCAGCGCGCAGATGGGGTCGATCTCGGTGATGATCACCCGGCCGCCCTGGCCCCGCAGCGATTCGGCACAGCCCTTGCCGACGTCGCCGTAGCCCATGACGACGCACACCTTGCCGCCGATCATGACGTCGGTGCCACGGTTGATGCCATCGATGAGGCTGTGCCGGCAGCCGTACTTGTTGTCGAACTTCGACTTGGTCACCGAGTCGTTGACGTTGATAGCCGGGAACAGCAGCTGGCCCGCCTCGTGCATCTGGTAGAGACGGTGCACGCCGGTGGTGGTTTCCTCCGACACGCCGCGCACGGCCTTGCCGATACCGGTGTAGCGCTGCGGATCCTCGGCCAGCGAGCGGCGCAGCAGGTCGAGGATGACCTTCCACTCCTCGGGATCGTCGTCCACCGCGTCGGGAACCGCGCCGGCGGCCTCGTACTCGGTGCCCTTGTGCACCAGCATGGTGGCGTCGCCGCCATCGTCGAGGATCAGGTTGGGGCCGCCACCGTCGGGCCAGCGCACCACCTGCTCGGTGCACCACCAGTACTCCTCGAGGGTCTCGCCCTTCCAGGCGAACACCGGCGTACCGCGCAGGTTGTCGACGGTGCCTTCCGGACCCACCACCACCGCCGCGGCGGCGTGATCCTGGGTGGAGAAAATGTTGCAGGAACACCAGCGGACGTCGGCGCCGAGCGCGGTGAGCGTCTCGATGAGGACCGCCGTCTGGATGGTCATGTGCAGGGACCCGGTGATGCGGGCGCCGCGCAGCGGCTGTTCGTCGGTGTACATGGCCCGGATGGCCGTGAGGCCGGGCATCTCGTGCTCGGCCAGCTGGATCTCCTTGCGGCCGAAGGCCGCCAGCGACAGGTCACGCACCGCGTAGTCACTGCGGCGGTCGATGTCAGGGTTGATCCCGGTTTCGGCGAGGGTCACGCTCTTCCTTTCGCGACAACTCGGCCTACGCAGGCCGAGCAGCATCCTCCGCCGCAACGCCCGTGCGTCGCGGCTGGGTCGATTCCGGGCTGGGGTCAACTGACCCTCTCAGCTCAGCCCAAACAAAGTGTAGGAAGGACAGCAGGTCACACCGCGTCACGGGAGACCATGGGCCACCGGTCACCCCCGGCCGCGGGCGAACAAGCCGACACCGGCCCGGTACAGCTCACCGACACCGTCGAGCCAGTAGCGGGCGGCGGCGGCGGCGACGAACGCCGAGCCACCCCGGTCGAGCGCGACCCTGCTGCCGTCCTCGGCGATGACATCGACGCCGCCGTCCACGCAGATCAGGATCTCCGGCCCCGGGGACTGCACCGCCACCGGGCTGCCGGTCAGCACGAACGACGAGAGGACAAACTCGTCGGCCGTCACCGGGAACCGCAGCTCACCGGTCAGGGCATCGGCCGTGGCCGCCATCGGCCCGGAACTCCCGCAACCGGGGACCACGAGCCGGCTCAGCTCGTCGATGTCAACCGCCTTCGTGGTCAGCCCGGCCCTGACCACGTTGTCGGAGTTAGCCATCAGCTCGAGCCCGAAACCGCCGAGGTAGGCGTGCAGCAGACCGGCCGGCGCGAACATCGCCTCGCCGGCGTCGAGCTGCAGCCGGTTCAGGCACAGCGCCACCAGCACCCCGATGTCGCCGGGGTACCGGGCGGTGACCAGCCGCACGAGGGCCGCCTCGCGCGGAAGGCGCTGATCGAGCGGCCCACTCGGGGCGGCGGCCGCGCCCAGCGAGGCGGCCAACGCTGCACGATCCGCAGGGGGCAGATCCCACAGCGCGGCGCACAGCCGGGCCGCGTCGCCGTAACGGGCCAGGTCGACCCAGCCGGGATGCAGCCCGAACGCCTCGAACACCGCCACGATCTCGTCCACCGGGCGGAACCCGCTGAGGACATCGAAGCCGTCGAGCGCGCACAGCAACTCGGGCTTGTGGTTGGGGTCGCGGTAGGTGCGGCGCGGGTCGCCGGGAGCCAACCCGGCTGCCTCCTCACGGGCGAACCCGGCGCGGGCCTGCTCGGCATCGGGATGGACCTGCAACGACAGCGGCTCGGCCGCGGCGAGCACCTTGAACAGGAACGGCAGCTGCGCGCCGAAGCGGGTGAGGACCGCGGCGCCGAGCATGCGTCCGGGGTCGAAGGCGATGAGCTGCGGCAGCGGCACCTCGTCGGCTCCGTACAACGCCAGCGACGGCGCTGATGGGTGGGCTCCAATCCACAGTTCCGCCTGCGGGGTGCCGTCGGGCTCGACGCCGAGGAACCGCGGCAAACGCTCGACCGAACCCCAGGCATAGCGCTGGATCGGGTTGCGCAACCGGAAGATCATCGATGAGCCCTCGCTGTTGGGGCCTAGGGAGCGAAGCTCGGCGACAAGTTCTCTGCTGCGGCCTTGGCCGACAGTCGGGCATGCTCGTCGTCGCCGACCGTCTCCGCTTCGTCGGCCAACATGACTGCGATGCCATCGTCAATCCGGTAGCGCTGCTTGAGTCGCGGGTTGTACAACGCGTTCTCGTCGGCGAAGTACACCAAGGGGCCCTTGTCCTGCGGACAGGCCAGGATCTCCAGCAGTTGCGGGTCGAGCGACACGTCGGTCTCCTCAGCAGGTGGACGGGGCAACAGTTCTACTACGGCCGCCGAGCGTGCCCGAACGCCCTGGCCGAACACCCAGGCCTGCCCTGCCGCCCTCGCAGGAGCGCGTTCAGGCCGAGAACAGGGCCCGGACCTCAGCCACGCGCCGCTCGACGTCGACGGGGGTGGGCGCCTCGAGGTTCAGGCGCAACAACGGCTCGGTGTTGGAGGGCCGCAGGTTGAACCACCAGCCGTCGAGCTGCACCGTCAACCCGTCCAGCCGGTCGACGCCCGCCGTGGGATGTGCCGCACCGATACGTGCGGCCACCCGTTCGATCACCGCCGCCGGGTCGGGAACCTCGGTGTTGAGCTCTCCGGATGCGGCGTAGCGCTCGAAGGGCTGGCGCAGCTCCGACAGGGCGATACCTGCCCGGCAAAGCTGTTCGAGCACGACAACGGCGGCGATCAGCCCGGAATCGGCGCGGTAGTTGTCCGCGAAGTAATAGTGCCCACTGTGCTCGCCGCCGAACACCGCGCCGGTGTCCGCCATCACCTGCTTGATGTAGCTGTGCCCGACCCGAGTCCGCACCGGCACCCCGCCCCGCTCCCGGACGATCTCCGGTACGGCCTGCGAACAGATCAGGTTGTGCACGATGGTGGCCCCGGGATGGCGGTCCAGCATGCCCGCGGCAACGATGGCCGTGGTCAGCGAGCCCGACAGCGGCTGGGCCAACTCGTCGACGAGGAATACCCGATCGGCGTCACCGTCGAACGCCAGCCCGATGTCGGCACCGGTCTCGCGCACCCGCCGCTGCAGATCTCGCAGGTTCTCGGGCTGGATCGGATCGGCCGGGTGGTTCGGGAAGGTCCCGTCGAGCTCGGCGAAGAGCACCTCGAGCTCGAAGGGCAGCCCGGCGAAAATCTCGGGCACGACCAGGCCACCCATACCGTTGGCGGTATCGGCCACGACCTTCAGCGGTCGCAGCACGGCCGGGTCGACGAAGGAGTGGACGTGGGCCGCATAGGCCGCCAGCAGATCCTGCTCACTGCGGGTCCCGGCCACCGGCACCGGGCCCAGCGCCGTTCGGCTGGCCTCGCGAATGGTTTCGAGGCCGGTGTCGGCCCCGATCGGGCGGGCGCCGGCCCGACACATCTTGATGCCGTTGTACTGCGCCGGGTTGTGCGAGGCGGTGAACACCGCTCCGGGGGCGTCGAGCTTGCCGGCGGCGAAATACAGCAGGTCGGTGGACACCAGCCCGATATCGATCACATCGAGGCCCTGCCCGAGCGCACCCTCGGTGAACGCGTGCACCAGCTCGGGCCCCGAGGGGCGCATGTCACGGGCGACGATCACCCGGGTCGCCCCCTCGGTGTCGGCCACGAACCGGGCGAAGGCCGCTCCGATCCGGCCACAGGTCGGTGCGTCGATCTGGTCGGGGTAGATGCCCCGCACGTCATAGGCCTTGAAGATCTGGTCGAGCATGCCCTGGCCAATGTAGCGACCGCGTCGATCTCCCCAACCCCGGCAAAGGACTTATCGAGGCCCCAATCGGGCGTCATGCCGACCGGCCTGTCAGGACCTGGCCGACACGGCCTCGGGGTACTCGGCGTAGACGCCCTGCTTGGCCCACCGCCGGACCCGGATCAGGTCGCAGGTCAGACGGATCGCGTCGCGGGCGACCTTGACCGTGGACCGCTCGGAGTTCTCGACACGAACTGGCACCTCGAGCACCGACAGCTCGTAACGCTCGGCGAGGTGGAACAGCTCGATGTCGAAGGCGAACCCGTCGATGCGGGTTTGGCCGAACAGCAGCCGGGCGCAGTCCGAACGGAATGCCTTGAGGCCGCACTGGGTATCGCGGTACTGGCCGAGCAACAGCGTGGTGGTCAGCACGTTGATCACCCGACCGCCGATCTCCCGCAACCGCCGGGCCTTCACCAACGTGGTCGTGCCGGTATGACGCCGGCTCCCCACCACCATGTCCCAGCCCCGCTCGACCTCGACGAGCAGGTTGAGGATCTGGTCCGGCGAATAGGCGAGGTCGGCGTCGGTGAAGGCGATGGTCCGCCCCCGGGCGGCCAGCATCCCCGCCCGCACCGCACCGCCCTTGCCCCGGTTCGCCGGAAGTTTGAGCGCCTGGTCGGCCCCCGCCCGGGCTGCCTCGCCGGCGGTGCCGTCGGTCGACCCGTCGTCCGCGACGATGATCTCGAGGCCACCGTCGGCATCGACGGACTGCAACTCTGCACGCAGCCGCTGCACGGTCGTGGCGATCCGTTCCTGCTCGCCGTAGGCCGGCACCACCACCGACAGCCGCAGCGCACCGGGCGCCGCCGGGCGGTCCGGCCGCAGCTGCTGAGTGCGGCGCACCCGCTGGAACAGCACCCAGCGGTAGGCCACCAGACGAATGGTGGCTGCCATGCCCACCGCGAGGATCTTGGCGCCCACCAAGACCGCCAGTCGTGGGGAGCTGCCGGTCAGCCCCATCAGGACCGCGAGGTCCGCGAGACCGGCGACGGACACCACGACCGCTACCGCCCCGGGCTGGTACACCCAGCGGACGAAGGGGTCGTTGCGGAAGGTCAGGATGCGGTTCGCCACGTAGGACGTGGCGGCGGCGACGGCGACCGCCGCCACGTCAGCGACCGCCAACGGCCAGCCGAGGCCCCTGTCGAGCCCCACCAGCAGCACCACATCCACGGCGGTGACCGCCAACCCGACCCCGGCGAAGCGTCCGAGGGCGCTGCGCATCGAGTCCGACCGGCGCCGCCGGTCTCCTGTCGGTCCACGACGATCGGACCCCGACAACGGACCCCGGTCAGCCCCGCTCACCCGACGATCAGCACCCGGAGACCCTCGACGATCAGTACCCGGCCGCCCACCACCGGCCGGCGGCTCGTTCACGGCGTGGCACCCGGATCCGCTGGCCCCGGCGCAGGGGCCGGACGCGGCGTACCGTCCGGTTCGTGGCCCGTGCCGTCCGGTCCGGGGGGCTGTCCAGTCAACGACGTCGCGCTCACCAGCGGCGCAGCGAGCGCCTCGAGGTCGGCAGCGGCGTGCGGGCCGTCGACCGGCTGGTCGAGGGCCGGGGCGGCGTCACCCCACACGATCCCGTCGGGATCGGCCCATGCCGAGATCGTCGGGTCGGCCCCTGCCTCACCGACATCGGGTTCGGCGAAGGTGAAACCGTCGAGCGCCGACAACCCGGCCTCGTCGGGGAAGACCAGCACGTAACGCGACACGTCGAGGTCGGCGGCGGTGAGCACCGCAGCCCGCCTGCGTTGGGGCCGACGCAGCTCGAGCGGAGAAGCCTTCGCCAGCACCACCACCCCGGCCAGGCCGGCCAGAGTCATGAGGATGCCGAGCCAATCGGTCATCGTGCGGCGGTAGGACAGCTCGACGTGATAGCTGGTCGGCACGACCACCATCAGGTTCGGCATCACCCGGTAGGGCCCCTTCGCCCCCTTGACCTGCCAGTTGGGGAAGTACGAGGTCTTCACCAGGACCGGACGGCCGATCTCGTCCACGTCGAAGGAGATCGTGTCAGACCCTTCGTCGATGTTCGTCACGGCGAACGTCGGGACCGGGCGGACCTCCGGCTCGGCACCCTGCTTGATCCGCTGCCAGACGGCGGGGCCGTCCCCGGCGAGCGTCACGTCCCAACGATCAGGGTCGTTGTAGTACCGGGTGCTCGGATCCAGCCAGCTCTTCTGGCCGGGCCCGACATCGGTGAGCACAGCTGGCTCGTTGGGCAGCGGCGCCACCAGCGCGCTGCCGGTCACCTCGTAGATAGACCACGGTCCGGAGTCGCGGATGTAACTCAGATCGTTGTTGCTGTCGGCCTGGTCCTTCGCCGACTGCGACAGGGCCATGTAGTACTTCACACCCAGCAGCTGCAGGTGCTGGACCCCGAGATCGACGTTCAGCGGCGAGTACGGAAGGGCGCGCTGGGCGCGAGACGGCGCCGCAGACAGCTCCGACTGGTTCATGAAGTGGTAGGGCGTGGTCGCCGAGGACTCGAAGTACAGACCTTCCATCGAGCCGATGCAGCTCCTGGTCCAGTACGGCAGCAACATCAGGGCCATCGGCGTGCCATAGGAGTTCAGCGTCTCGGTCTGGTACTCCCACATGGCCCGGCCACAGCCGCGTTCCCCGCCGATCTCGCTCATCGCGGCGATGAGCGCCTCGTACTCCGGCCACTTCGGCTTGCCCTGGTAACCGCTGTAGTTCCACCGGGCCCAGTCGTCCACGAACGACGGCGGGGCGTCGAAGAGGCCGAAGAAGTTCCACTGGCCGTCCTTGAGCTGCGAACCGGGCACGATGCCCAACGGCAGCGCGGCGACGAAGAGCATGCCCAGGGCCCCGAAGACCGCGCCGAGCGAGCGCAGGGCGACGCCGGGAACGACGTTGATGAACAACGCCAAGCCGACCGCGGCGAGCAGGTAGAGCGACAGGTAGTAGAAGGGCAGGAACCGGGCGTTCCACATCTGGCTGTTGGGCCAGGACACGAACATCACGCCCATGGTGAGCGCCGAAGATGCCAGGAACCCACCGATCAGCTGGCGATCGATGATGGAGAGCACCACGGCGAGCACGCAGAGCATGAACACCACGTACCAGACCATCGTCAGCGAATGGGCCGGGGCCAGGTTGTCGCGGTAGTTCTGCAGCCGTTCCCAGCCCATGTCATTGAAGTAGACGTGGTTGCGCACGAAGGGGAAGGCCCAGAAGCCCGTGATGAGCGCACCCGTGATCCCCACAGGCGCTATCCAGAACATCGTGGCCCGCCAGGCCGGCTCGACCTTCCAGGCCATGACCGCGATCAACAACACCGCCAGGACCGGCAGCAGCAGAGCGACTGCCACGGGTAGGCCACCGCCGAACCCTCCCCAGGCCGCAGCGACCACCGACCCGACGAACGCGGCGATGCACAACCCGCTCAGCGGCTTTCGGGTGTCCATGGCAAGCCGCCAGAGCCCCAAAAGGACCGTCGCCACCACCGCGAACATGGCGGGGATCAAGTGGTTGAGCATCACCAGGGCGAAGAGCACCGCGGCCCAGGCACGGAAGCGGCCGGTCTCGAGGCCCCGGGCCACGACCCCGAGGTACACCAGGCACACCGCGAGCGCGATCGAGAAGGAGAACTCCCCCGCCAGCGTCGACGCGGCGTTCCCGCCGATGATCCGGAAGCGCTCGTCGAAGTCGAAGATGAACGGCAAGGTGCCGAACGCCATGAGCACCGGGCCGGGGAACGGCAGGCGGAACATCCGGCCCATGAAGTAGGCGGCCCCTGGCAGCGCCACCAGACCGAGCACCGTCACCAGCTTGAAGGCCACCGCGTAGCTGACGAACGGCAGCAGGTCGAGCAACACCACCAGCAGCGCCGGGGCCACCATGTAGAACTTGTAGGCGGGGAACCCCGCATACCAGTCCTTCGTCCAGCCCGACAGGCTCAGGTGCGGGAGGATCTCACGGCGCAGATAGTCCGGGCCCCAGACATGGGCCCCCATGTCGCCACCCGCGGTGAGGGTGTTGCGCAGCAGCTCCGAAGGCTGCAGCTGCAGCCACACGAACACCATCGCCACCAGCACCCCGACCGCGGAGAGCGAGGCGGTGACGATCTGCTCGGTGGTGAGAGCGGTACGGGCTCGGTTGTGTCGCCCACGGCGGCGGCCCGAGGCACGCCGGGAGTCCGGGCCTACCTCGCCCAC
>CANJRG010000028.1 GCA_947476745.1 Acidimicrobiia bacterium
CCCTCACCTACATCGACTGGTTCAACAACCGCCGGCTGCACAGCGAGCTCGGCGACATCCCACCCGCCGAGTTCGAGGCCGACTACTACGCTCGAGCGCGGACCGAAGCAACAGTCCCAACACCCACCCGGACCTGATGCAAACGACCGAGGCCAGGTACGCAGCCATCGCGTCCACACGGCGATCGAGCTCTGCACAGGTAGGGCTAGTCCGCTACCGAGGTCACGGATCGCTTCCTTGTTCGGGCTCGATCCAGCAGCGCTCGGCTAGGAATCCTGGGGGAACCGCCAAGCCAACGCGCCACTCTGCCGAATCGTGATCGTCCTCTTGCGATGGCACCCACCGGCCACAACGGACGTGCAACGCCGAACAAGCGGAGGCCCCTCCAAATGCGAGATCATCCGCTGCCTCCAGCGAATCGTCGACCGACCATCGCCGCCTCATCCACCACTACCGTCGCACCCCAAGGGGGGACGGAACTCAGGTCGTGGGCCGCTCCGCCGGCGGTGTTCGACGGGGAACATGCCGTTGGGGTCCGCCCGCATCCCCGTGCTCCCGCCCAGCAGTGCCGTGGCGGTCGCGGTCCCCGCCACCGCGAACCCCACCTACCGCTGCCGCGCCAGCTCCGCCACTGCGGGACGCAGAGCGGTTCTTCCCGGTGCCTGCCGAGCCGACGATGACGCCCAGTGGGTGGTTGCCGGGCGCTGCTACTGCGTCGGCGTGCTGCGCACGGTCAAGCCCGACCTCGGCCAGCTCGGCGGGTTGGCCGTGGCGGTCCCAGCGGCGCACGGTCCAGGCCGCCGGCTCGGCTCCCTGTTGACCAGAACTTCTGCGGGTGGGCCGTAAGGGATTCGAACCCCTGACCTCTTGCGTGTCATGCAAGCGCTCTAACCAACTGAGCTAACGGCCCGAAGGAACCCGAACGTAGCACGGCGGCGGCGAGGACCGTGAAACCGCAGCGCAGGTCGGCTCGGCCAGGGACCGGGAGGGCGCCCATGTGCACGTGCCCGGGGTCCTGTAGCAGGCTTCGGCGGCAGATCCGACGAAGTGAGGGAGCAGGTCATGGGAGTGGAGACCGAACGGCGGGGACGGGTGCTGGTCGTCTCGCTGCACCGCGAGGACAAGCGCAACGCCATCGACCGCGAGCTGGCCGACGGGGTCGAGGCCGCGCTGAACACCCTCGAGGACGACCCCGAGCTGTGGGTCGGCATCCTCACTGGGACCGCCACGGTGTTTTCGGCCGGCACCGACCTCAAGCAGCCGTCGAGCCCGGCCACCGAGCGCGGCGGTGAGTACGGCGTCATCCGCCGGGTGCGCTCGAAGCCGCTGATCGCCGCGGTCGAGGGCTACGCACTCGGTGGTGGCATGGAGATCGTGCTGGCCTGCGACCTGGTGGTGGCCTCCTCCACCGCCCGCTTCGGCCTGCCCGAGGTGGCCCGGGGCATCCTGCCGACGTGTGGCGGCCTGTTCCGCTCGACCCGGGCTTTGCCGCTCAACATCGCCAAGGAACTGCTGCTCACCGGGGACCAGCTGTCGCCGCAGCGGGCCTACGAATTGGGCTTGGTGAACCGGCTGACCGAGCCTGGCGGCGCCCTCGGCGAGGCGTTGGCCCTGGCTGAGCGCATCTGCGTGAACGCCCCGGTCTCGGTGCGCCAGAGCCTGTGGGCGTTGGAGCAGGTCAGCACCCTCACCGATGAGGCGGGCTGGGAGGCCACCACCACCGCCACCGGCGTGGTGCGCAGCACCGAGGACTTCCGGGAGGGCCGCACCGCCTTCTTCGAGAAGCGCAGCCCCAACTGGCAGGGCCGCTGAGAGGCCGACGGCGGGGCTAGCGTCACGGGCGTCTGCCCGAGAGGACCCACGATGACCATCCCCGCCGTCGCCAACCTGCTGCACTGCTTCACCACGTTCACCGCGCTGTGCGCCGAGCTCGACGAAGCCGAGTGGAACACCCCGTCGCTGTGCCCCGGCTGGTCGGTCAAGGACGTCGCCGCGCACCTCGCCGGGATCGAGCGGGCGCTGTCGGGATGGACGCCCTCGGCCGACAACCCGCCCCCGTTCGACCAGATCGGCACGTTCATGTCCGAGGCCCGCCGCCGCAGCGGCGCCGAGCTCCTGGCCGACATGACCACCATCCTCGACGCTCGGCGAGCCGAGCTGGCCGCCATGGACGACGCCGCGTTCGAGGCGACGTCGTGGACGCCGGTCGGGGTGCAGACCTACGGCCGGTTCATGGCCGTGCGCAGCTTCGACTTCTGGGTCCACGAGCAGGACATCCGGGTGCCGCTCGGCCGCGAGGGCCATCTCGACGGGGACGCCGCCGCCATGGCGCTGGACGAGGTGCGGCTGAGCCTGGGCTACATCGTGGGCAAGCGTGCGGCCATCCCGGAGGGCCAACGGGTCAAGATCGTGCTCAGCGGGCCGGTCGGCGGCGAGCTCTGCGCCACGGTCGACGGCCGGGCCCGGGCCGTCGACCACCTCGACGACCCGACGGCCACGGTCAGCACCGACTTGTTGACCTTCATGCTGCTGGCCTGCGGACGGATCGACCCCGACGTGCCGATCGCCGCGGGCAAGGTGTCCTACGACGGCGACGTCGCCATCGCCGAGCAACTGGCCCGCAACCTCCGCTTCACGTTCTGACCCGCCGGTCCGTACCCGCCGGTCCGTACCCGCCGGCCGGACGTTCAGCGGGCCTGGGCGGCTTCGACGTTGCGCTTGATGTTGGCGAGACAGATCGCGGCCTCGTCGTCCATGCGCGACACCATCTCCGCCGTCGGGGCCTTGGGTCGCTCGGGGTTGACGATGCGCCGGGTGTAGCGGCAGCCCGTACCCTCAGGTACGACCTCGTACACGGCGAGGATCGGCCCGGTGAACGGGGTCGTGGTGCGGGCCTCCCAGCGGCGACCGTCGACGCGGTCCGCGACGTCCCAGTCCAACGCCACCTCACCCTGGCGGGTGTGCCACTTCTCGTAGAACTGCTCCCCGGCGCGCATTGCACGGTCGGGGCTGTCGATGTGGTGGGTCGCCGGCATCCACTGCGGCCAGGACTGCGGGTTCGACACGTAGTCGAGCACCGCCTCGGGCGACGCGTCGATGAAGATGTCGTGGCTGCGTTCGAACGAAACGGTCTCGCCGCTCATCGGTTGCTCCTCGGGTTCCCGGTGCGGCCGACCCCCCGTCCGCCACGGGCACGGTAGCGCCTGTGGGGGCCGACGGCAGGGGTCTAGATTGCCCGACATGCAGTATGCCGCCGTTCGGGCCGCCCTGTTCACCGAGGCACCTGCCGGGACCCCGCATCCGGCCTTTGCCGAGCAGCCCTCCCCGACGCGCCGACTCCGTGACGCCTTCGAGCCGATCGCCATGCACCAGGTGTGGACCGAAGCGGTGCACACCGCACTGGCCGGCACCGGGCTGCCGTTCTTCGCCATCTACGCCTGGGGTCGCGCCGCGGTGCTCGGCGACGTCGACGCCACGGTCGCCGCCGCCACCTTCGCGGTGTTCGACACCGAGCCGGTGGCCGGCGCCATCCGGGCGGGGCAGGCCTCCATCGGCCGGACGGAGCTGTTGGCCACCATGGACCGGGCCACCATCGCCTCGCTGCACGCCGTGCTCGACCCGATCGTCGAACCCGCCGAGCTCACCGAGGTGACGGCCGCGCTCGAGCACGCGGTCGACGCCGCCGACGGCGCGGGGCGACCGTTGTTCTGCGGGGTCCGGGCCCTCGACCGCCCGGCCGACCCGCTCGGGGCCATGTGGCGGGCGTGCCATGCACTGCGCGAGCACCGCGGCGACAGCCACGTCGCGGCATTCGTCGGCGCGGGTCTCGACCCGGTCCGCATGAACATCCTCACCGAGCTGTGGATCGGCTACCCGCTCGGCGGGTACAGCGCCAGCCGCCGCTGGCCCGCGGCACGCACCGAGGCCGCCCTCGATCGACTCCGACGCGACGGCCTGGTGGACGGCGACGAGCTGACCGAGCGCGGCCGGGCTCGACGCGACGAGATCGAAGCCGCCACCGACCGGGCCCAGGACAGCGTCATCGAGGCGCTCGACGACCGCCTCGAGCCCGTGGTGGATGCCCTCGGGCGCTGGAGCGACGCCTGTGTCGCCGCGGGCGTGTTCCCACCGGACTTCCGCAAGCGCTACGCCGGTTGATGGCCCGGCTGCTCATCGTCCACCACACGCCGTCGCCGGCGCTGCACAGCTTGTTCGAGGCCGTCCGCTCCGGCGCCACCGACCCGCAGCTCGCCGGGGCGGGCCTCGAGGTGGTGAACCGCCCGGCGCTCGGGGCGACCGCCACCGACGTCCTAGACGCCGACGGCTACGTGCTCGGCACCCCGGCCAACCTCGGGTCGATGTCGGGCGCGCTCAAACACTTCTTCGACACGATCTACTACCCGTGCCTCGACAGCACCGCCGGGCGGCCCTTCGGGCTGTACGTCCACGGCAACAACGACACCGGCGGCGCCCTCGTCGACATCGACAAGATCGTCACCGGGCTGCGCTGGCGGCAGGCCGCCGCAACGGTCACCGTCATCGGCGAAGCAGACCGGGCGGCGCTCGACGCCTGCTGGGAGCTCGGCGCCACCGTCGGCGCCCTGGCCCTCGACCGCCACACCTGAGGTCCCTGGGCCGCGCCGGCTCCGAACGGCTACCGTCCCGGTCATGCAGACGTCTGTGGACATCGGCCGTATCGGGATCTGGCAAGGGGTGCTCGACCAGCAGCCCTCGGGCCGGGTGCGGGAGCTGGCGGCGGAGATCGAGGAGATGGGCTGGCCCTCACTGTGGCTGCCCGAGTCGACCGGGCGCGACGCCCTGGTGTCGTCCTCGGTGCTGCTTGCTGCCACCACCAACCTCAAGGTCGCCACCGGCATCGCCCAGATCCACGCCCGGCACCCGGTCACCATGATCAACGCCCAGCGCACCCTGGCCGAGGCCTACGACAACCGGTTCCTGCTCGGTCTCGGGGTCAGCCATCAGCCCCTGATCGAGACGGTTCGCAAGACCGCCTACGTCAAGCCGTACTCGATGATGAAGCAGTACCTCGCCGACATGGCCGAGGCCCCCTTCACCGCGCTCGGGCCGGCCACCGACCCGCCGGTCGTCATCGCCGCCCTCGGGCCGAAGATGCTGGAGCTGGCCCGGACCGCCACCCAGGGGGCCCACCCCTACTTCGTGCCGCCGGAGCACACCGTCATCGCCCGGGAGGCCCTCGGCCCCGAGCCGCTGCTGGCCGTGGAGCAGATGGTGATCCTCGACACAAACCCCGAGACCGCCCGCGAGCTGGCCCGCGCCGACATGGCCCGCTACCTGCGCCTGCCGAACTACACCAACAACCTGCTGCGCCTCGGCTTCACCGAGGCCGACATCGCCGGGGCCACCGACCGACTCGTCGACGCCATCGTGGTGTGGGGTGACGAGGACGCCATCTCCGCCCGGGTCCAGGCCCACCTCGACGCCGGCGCAGACCACGTGTGCCTCCAGCACCTCGTCGCGGACCGCACCGTGCCCCCGGTCGCCGAGTGGCATCGCCTCGCCGAGGCCCTGCTGTGAGCCGCCACCAGGACCGTGTGGCCATCGTGACCGGTTCGGCCGCCGGCATCGGCCGGGCCACCGTCGAGGCGTTCCTCGCCGAGGGTGCCCGCGGCGTGGTCGCCGTCGACGTCAACCGTGATGCGCTGGCCTGGGCGGCCGGCAACGACCGCATCGCCAGCCTCGCCGGTGATCTCACCGACCCGGCCGTCAACGCCGAGATGGTGCAGCTCGCCGTGTCGCGGTTCGGCGGCCTCGACGCCGTCGCCCTCAACGCCGGCATCGTCGTGCAGGGCACCATCCAGCGCGGCTCGCTCGACGACTACGACCGCACGATGGACATCAACGTCCGCGCCGTCGCCCTCGGGATCCGTGCCGCCCTGCCCGAGCTCGAGAAGCGACCGGGCGGCGCCATCGTGGTCACCGGCTCGGTGTCCGGTCTATTCGGCGATTCCGGACTTTGGGCCTACAACGCCTCGAAGGCCGCGGTGGTGAACCTGGTGCGTTCGGTGGCCCTCGACATCGGCCACCTGGGCATCCGCATCAACGCCGTCTGCCCCGGCCCGGTGAACACCGCCATGACCGCCAACGTCGCCGGCAAGCCGATGGAAGGGGCCATGAAGGCCCGCATCCCGCTGCAGCGCTTCGCCGAGCCCAGCGAGATCGCCAACGTCATTTCCTTCCTGGCCTCGACGGAGGCATCGTTCGTGACCGGCGCCGAACTCCCCGTCGACGGCGGCGTCACCTGCGGGACCGGCCAGTGGGCCACCACCGGCGGCCGCCGCTCCGGTCACTCCTGATAACTACCTTTCAGGTTATTTCATAACTTTTCATATACTCTGACCTCCATGGAGGCCGCGGACGACTCGTGGGCGGTCCTGTCGATCGAGCAGTTGTTCGGCGTCGGGATGACCCGGGGAGACATCCGATCCGCCTGCCGCCGGGGTTCGCTCATGGCCCTCGGCGGCGGGCTGTACCTGCGTGGGTGCCGTCACGCCGGCGAGGAGGGCTGGCGGCAGGACGTGGCCATCGCCTGTGCCCGTCGGCCCGACGCCGCCGTGTGCGGCGAGACCGCGGCGGCATTGCGGAGCCTCGACGGGTTCGCACCCGGCGCGCCGATCACCCTGGCGACCGAACCTTCCGGCTCACCCGGGCGGGGAGTTCGCCGGATCACCCGGCTCGGGCCCGTGGCGCAGATCTCCGGCCTCCCGGCGACCGACATCGACGAGACCCTGCTCGACCTCGGTGCCTCACTCACCCCCCGGCCCGGGTGCCACGGTGCCACCCGCCCCCTCGACCCCGTCGAACTGGTCGAACTCGCCGTCGAGGATGCCTTGCGGCGCGGGCTCACCACGGTCGACCGGTTGCGCGAGGTCGTGGCCGCGGCCAACCGCTCCCGACCGGGCCGACGAGTGCTCGCCGCGGTGTTGGCCGACCGCCCCGCCGGCGCCGCGCCCACCGAGAGCTACCTCGAGACCCGGTGCCTGCAGGTCCTGCGCCACGGCGGCCTCGGGGACTTCGAGCGACAGGTCGTGCTCGAGGACCACGACGGCGTCATCGGCCGGGTCGACCTGTGCCGGAACCGGGTCGTGCTCGAACTCGTGGGGGCTCGCTGGCACCTCGATCGCTTCGATGCCGACCATCGTCGCTACGCCCGCATCTCGGCGGCCGGCTACCGGCTCCTGCCGTTCACCTTCTCCGACGTGGAGCACCGGCCAGACCACGTCACGCGGTCGACTGCAGCCGCCCTGGCCGGCGTCGAGAGCCGGCCATGAACGTGTTTGTAGCGAATTGGTTCAAGGGTCGCGATGCCCAGATCAGGGACAGCTCCCTGACCAGCAGTTTCGCGTTTACGTACCGATAGGTACGGCTCAGGCCCGAACCATTTCGCTACATGCTCGACCGTCGGCCTGCGCCGATGCCCGCACGAACCGCCCGAGACGGTGCCGGGACGACCGGGAACCGGCGCGCACCTGGCCCGAACCCGCCCGGCGACGGCACCGGGCCGGCCGGCCCAGCACGGCCCAGCCCGGCCACGCACCGGGCCCACACCGGGCCCACACCCGGCCCACACCCGGCCCACACCCGGCCACGATCGCCTCGAGGGGGGCCTCGACCACCGACGGCTAAGGTCCCCGGCGGGACCGACCAAGGGGGAAGCGGTCCCCCCGGTACCGACCAAGGGGGAAGCACCATGCATGGAGCCCGACCGTCCGCTCCGCGGATCCAACCGCGAGCCGACCTGCTCGACAAGATCCGTGAGTCCATGAAGAACTCGCCGGTCAACGCAGTGAACGTGGTGGGCACGATGGCCCACAACAAGAACCTCAACCGAGCCTTCGGCACCTTCGCCCAGGCGGTGCTGTTCGACAGCGGGGTGAGCCGCCGCAACATCGAACTCGCCGTGCTGCGCATGGGCTGGAACTGCCAGGCCGTCTACGAATTCGGCCAGCACACCCTGTTCGGACGCGATGCCGGCCTGAGCGACGAGGAGATCTACTTCGTCACCCGGCCGCTCGGCCAGCACGACTGGGCACCCCAGGAGCGGGCGCTGTTGCAGATGGTCGACGACCTCTACAGCGACGACTGCGTGAGCGACGCCACCTGGAACGAGGCCACCAACTACTTCGACACTGCGGCGATGATCCACCTGCTCATGGCCGCCGGTTGCTACCGGGTGGTCAGCGGGTTCCTCAACTCGGCCGGTGTACAACTCGACGAGGGCGTCCCCGGCTGGCCGACCGCCCCGACCGCGGCCGCCGCGCCTGCCGCGCCCGCCGCCCCGACCACCCCCAGCGCGGGGATCTGAACGGTGGCCTATCCGCTCGAAGGCATCAAGGTCCTCGACTTCACCCGGGTCCTCGCCGGGCCTTTCGCCACGCGCATCATGTCCGACCTCGGTGCGGACGTGCTCAAGGTCGAGCCCCCCGAGGGCGACATGACCCGCAACATCGGCCGCAAGACCGCCGGCATCTCGGGCCTCTACACCCAGCAGAACGTCGGCAAGCGCTCGATCTGTCTCGATCTGGCCAAGCCCGAGGCGCAGGCGGTGGCGCTCCGGCTGGCAGCCGAGGCCGACGTCGTCACCGAGAACTACCGGCCCGGGGTGATGGCGAGCTTCGGGCTCGGCTGGGACGATCTGCGCGCCGTCAACCCCAAGCTGGTCATGATGTCGATCTCCGGCTTCGGGCAGGAGGGCCCCGAACGGGAGCGGGCCAGTTACGCGCCGATCATCCATGCCGAGATGGGCCTGCTGCAGCGCCAGCAGCAGGTGGCGGGCGCCGACCGGCCGGTCGACCTCGCCCTGTCGGTGGCCGACACCTCCACCGGTATGCACGGCCTGATCGGTCTGCTCGCGGCGTTGCACCATGCCCAGCGCACCGGAATCGGTCAGCACGTCGACATGGCGATGATCAACGCGCTGATGTTCACCGACGACTACGCGCACTTCGCCATCGACGGGGCCCGCATCGGCAACGGTGGCGGCATCGTCTTCGACGCCACCGGCGGGCCGATCATGGTGGCCGGCGACGAGAAGTGGTACTGGAGGGTGCTCAACACCCGGGCAGGCCTGGTCGACCCCACCCCGGAAGGCGCCGATCTCGAGACCAAGATCCGCCTGCGTCGCGAGGCCATCGAGCGTTACTTCCTGTCCTTCCCCGACCGGGAATCGCTGGTGGCAAAGCTGAACGAGGTCAACCTGGCCTGGGGCGACGTGTTCGACCATCGCGAGGTGCTCGACAAGCAGGGCTCGATCGAGGCCCGGCAGATCCTCACCGAGGTCGACGACCGCGACGGCGGCCGGCGGCGGGTCACCAACACGCCCTACAAGTTCTCCGCCGCCGATGCCGGGGTGCGCGGGCCCGCGGCGTATCGGGGTGAGCACAACTATGTCGCGCTCGACGACTGGCTGGGCATGACCGCCGGCGAGGTGGACGCCCTGGTCGATGGCGGGGCGCTGCTGGCCGAGGAGGCCGCGCGGCAGGAAGAACGGGGCTGAGCATGCCGATCGACCCGAACCGCAAGAGCTGGAAACCGGGCCACCCCTGGGAAGCGGCCGTCGACGACATCGGCTACATCCGGGGTCTGGCCGCCGAGATGGGTGGCCAGGAGCGCGTCGAACGCCAGCACGCCGGTGGGAGGTACACGGTACGCGAGCGCATCGCGAAGCTCGTCGACGACGGCAGCTTCATCGAGGCCGGGCCGTTGGTCGGCGCCGCCGAATACGACGAGGACGGCAACCTACGGGCGTTCACGCCGGGGGCGTACGTGCACGGCCTGGGCGAGATCGACGGCCGGCCGGTGGCGGTGGGCGGCGATGACTTCACCATCTCCGGCGGCTCGCCGCACGACGTGCACAAGCGTCCCCACGACTTCATCCACCCGTTGGCCCTGCAGTACGGCATCCCGCTGATCCATCTGGTCGAGGGCGTGGGCCACAGCTCCAAAGCCGACGAGGCGTCTGGTCACATGGGCCTGCCCTCGGGGGACCTGTGGTGGCAGATGGCCCAGCTGCTGGCGGCCGTGCCGGTGGCGTCGGCCATCATGGGTTCGGTCGCCGGATGGCCGGCCGGCATCGCCCTCATGTCGCACTTCACGGTGATGGTGAAAGGCAAGTCCCAGATCTTCCCGTCGGGCCCACCGGTGGTGCGCCGGGCCATCGGCGAAACCCTCGACAAAGAGGCGCTCGGTGGCTCGCAGATGCACGTGCACGAGTCGGGCCAGGTCGACAACGAGGTCGATACCGAGGAGGAGGCCCTCGAGCAGATCCGGCAGTTCCTGTCGTACCTGCCGAACACCACGGCGGATGTCGCACCCCGGGTGGAGACGGGCGACCCGCCCGATCGCCGGCCCGAGGAACTGCTGAACCTCATCCCCACCAACCGGCGCCGGGGCTACGACGCCCGGGCCCTGATCCGCCATGTGGTCGACAACGGCGAGTTCTTCGAGATGCGCCGCCACTACGCCGGTGCGGTCATCACCGGTTTCGCCCGGCTCGACGGCTACAGCGTCGGCATACTGGGCAGCGACCCGATGAAGCTGGCCGGGGCGATGGACGGCAACGTGGCCGACAAGTACGCCCACTTCGTCGACCTGTGCGACGCGTTCAACCTGCCGATGGTGATCTTCCTCGACATGCCCGGGTTCATGCTGGGCTCGGCCGCGGAACGCAAGGCCACGATGCGCCGCGGGGTCCGGGCGTTGATCGCCAGTGCCGAGGCCAAGGTGCCCAAGGTCGAGTTCAACGTCCGCAAGAGCTACGGCGTGGCGGCCGATGCCCCCAACAGCATCGGCCAGCCCAACGGGCTGAACCTGCGGTTCGGCTGGCCGGCCGGCGAGTGGGGCGGCATCCCCATCGAGGGCGGCGTGGCGGCGGCGTACCGCCGCGAGATCGAGGCTGCAGACGATCCCGACGCCCACCGGGAGATGATCGAGCAGCGGCTGCTGCGGCTGCGTTCACCGTTCCGGGCCGCCCACCAGGGCGACGTGACCGACCTGATCGACCCGCGCGACACCCGGCGGCTGGCCTGCACGTTCGTGAAGCTGGCCCAGCCGGCGCTGGCCAAGCTGGCCCAACGCCCGAAGCGAGCGGTGCGGCCCTAAACGCCACCGGGGCGGGGGGCGCATCGCGCCCCCCGCCCCGGTTCGGCACCGTCGGCTCCGGCTCCGCGTGCGGCGGGACCCCGACGACGGGGTTCAGTCGCGGGCGGCCTCGACCATGATCTCCACGCGGGCCTTCGGGGCAGCCAGGCGAGCCTCGACAGTGGCCCGGGCCGGCGTCGAGCCAGGCACGATCCAGGCCTTCCACGCCTCGTTCATCTCGGCCCAGTCACCGATGTCGACGAGCCAGATGTTGGCCTTGAGCAGCTTGCTCTTGTCGGAACCGGCGGCGGCGAGCAGCTCGTCGATCTGGGCCAGGATCTGCTCGGTCTGGCCCTTGGTTCCGGCTTCGGTGTCCGCCGCGATGAGGCCGGCGAGATACACCGTGCCGTCGTGCACGACGGCGGAGCTCATGATCGGACCGGGGTTGATGCGCTCGATGGTCATGGCACCTTGTAGCACGACCGGCCCGACGAGAGCGACTCCATACCTCGTGGTACGGTATGCCGGGGCTGGCCGGAGTGACCGGAACAGTCCCGTGAGACGCAACGAACGGTCGGGCCCGGGCCACCGGGACGCAGCGAACGGGAAGGGCCGGACGCCCCGCCCCCGATCACCAGCAATCCCCCGTCGGTCATCAGCCGAACAGGTCGGGCTCGAGCCGGGTCACCCAGTCGTAGAGCGGCTGGAACCCGAAGCGGTCGGCCTCGCGGCCGCCAACCTGGGAGGCGGTCATCGCCGCCGCTGCGGGGTCGATGAGGACCGGCTCGATCCGGCTGCAGGCCTCCACCAGCAGCTGCGCCTGACAGGTGCGCTCCATGGTCACGAACCAGAACGCCGCCTCATCGACCCCCGCAGCCGGACCAGGACGGGCGGTGACAACTGCGGCACGAGGTACGCTTGCACATACCCCCTAGGGTATAAGGAAGGCCCGCCGAGCAACCGTCGGCACGGGCCAGCGCAACGAGCGGCGTCACCGAGACGTCCGGCACCGAGACGTCCGTCACCGAGACGTCCGTCACCGAGACGTCCGGCACCGCTCCGGTAGCATGAGGCCAGCCACCGAGGGAGCGCCACACCATGCACATCGGGATCTTCGCCGGCGACGTGACAGGCCCTACCGCCCTGGCCCGTCTCGTGGACGAGGCGGTCGTCTCCGAGGCGGAAGGGTTCCACAGCTTCTGGCTGCCGTGGATCTCCGCCCACGACCCGATGATCGCCCTGTCGCTGGCCGGCCAACGAACCTCGCGCATCGAGCTGGGCACCGCCGTCATGCGGACCTACCCCCGCCACCCTGCCGACATGGCACCCGCCGCAGTGACCGCCGCCGTGGCCACCGGTGGCCGTTTCGTCCTGGGCATCGGACCGTCGCACAAACCGCTGATCGAGGGCGCCTTCGGATACTCCTTCGCCGCCCCGCTACGCCATACCGAGGAGTACCTCACGGTGCTCACCGGGCTCCTGGCCGGCGAGACGGTCCATTTCTCCGGCACCGACCACACCTCCCACCACCGACTGACGCACCCGGACCCGCCGACGGCGACGGTGCCGGTGGTGGTGGCCGCATTGGGGCCGAAGATGCTGGCCCTCGCCGGCCGGATGACCGCCGGCACCTTCACCTGGATGACCGGCCCGGTCACCATCGGCGAGCACACCGTGCCGCAGATCAACGCTGCGGCGCAGGCGGCGGGACGGCCGCAGCCGCGGGTCATCGTCGGCGCTGCGGTTCTCGTCACCGACGACGTGGACGCCGGGCGCGCCCGCGCTGCCGAGGTGTTCGCCCGTTACGGCGCTCTGCCGTCCTACCGGGCCATGTTGGACCGCGAGGGCTGGGCGGGCCCTGCCGACGCCGCCTTGGTTGGCGACGAGGCCACCGTGGCCGCGGCCCTGGCCCGTTTCCGCGACGCCGGCGCCACCGACTTCGCTGCGGTCGAGTTCGACGAGGACCCCCACGCCCGCTCCCGCACGCGCGCCCTGCTCGTCGCCGAAGCCCGCTGACCCGCCGGTCCGGCCCACCGGAACCAGGCCGGCTGGGCGCCGGACGCGCACGGGCCGGATGGCCAGGGCGGCCGGTCAGTCCTCGGGGTCGGCCGGGGCGACCAGGTCAGCGCTCAGGGCCAGCGCCAGCGCGACCCCGGCGGCCCGTTCGACCACCGTCGTGAAGTACCCGGCTGCGGCCACCCCGTTGCGCATGGGCGGGTCACCCAACGAGCGCAGCATGGCGCCCACATCCGCCGGTATCACGATCGGTTCGACCTCGGGCAGCGGTTCGGTCGGCAGCACCCAACAGTCGACGGCGGGGGGCTGGGGTCGCCCCGCCCCGCGGCGACGCTGGTTGGCACGAGAGGCCTTGCGTTGGTTCATCGTTCGTCCCCGGTCAGCAGTTCGTCCGGACGCAGGCCCAGGGCCAGGCGTAACTGGTCGGTGTTGAGGTCGGCCAGCGAACTGGACCGCGGCAGCACGACATCGGCGATGTGCCGCTTGCCCGCCACAACCTCCTCGACCCGCTCGTCGATGGTCCCGGGGCAGACCAGGCGATGGGAGATCACCGTGCGACCCTGGCCGATCCGCCACGCCCGATCACGGGCCTGGTCCTCGACGGCGGGGTTCCACCAGCGGTCGTAGAGAACCACATGGTTGGCCGAGGTGAGGTTGAGCCCGGTGCCACCGGCCTTGAGCGACAGCACCATCGCACCCGGGCCCTCGAGGGCCTGGAACTCGCTGACCATCGCGTCTCGCGCCGTGCGCGCCAGGCTTCCGTCGTAGCAGGCCACCGGCTGCCCGGTGACCTCGGTGAGGTGCACGGCGAGGCGTCGGCCCCACGATGCGAAGTGGGTGAAGACCAAGATCCGTTCCCCGGCGGCGAAGACCGAGTCGACGATCTCCTCCAAGCGGGCCAGCTTGCCGGAGCGGCCGGCGAGCGGCTGGCCGTCGTCGCGGTAGGCGGCCGGATGGTTGCAGATCTGTTTGAGCGCCGTGATCGCTGCCAGCACGGCGCCCTTCTTGGCCTCCGCCTCGACCTCGCTGTCAGCCATGTTGCGCACCAGCTGGTCGAGCACCGCCTGGTAGAGCCCAATCTGCTCGGGGGTCATCGTGCAGTGGTCGAGCTCGTCGATCTTGTCCGGCAACTCGGCGGCCACCTCGGGCTCGGCCTTGGTTCGACGGAACAGCAGGATGCCGTTGAGGGTCCGCAGGGCCGCCTCGCCGTCGCCGGCCATCTGGGCGAGGAACGCCGGCCGGGTACCGACCAGGCCGGGGTTGGTGAAGTCGAGGATCGCCCACAGGTCGCCCAGGCCGTTCTCCACCGGCGTACCGGTGAGGGCGATCCGGCTGCGGGCCGGCAGCCGTCGCAGCTGCTGGGAGGTCTCGTTGGCCGGGTTCTTGATGGCCTGGGCCTCGTCGAGCACCAGCCGGGCCCACGACGTGGTGGCCAGCGCCTCGACGTCGCGCACCGCCGTGGCGTAGGTGGTGATCACCATGTCGGCACCGGCGATCTCGCGTTGCAGCTCGGCCGCGGTGGCCCGAGAGGCACCGTGGTGGACGACCACCCGTAGTCCCGAGGCGAAACGGGCCGCCTCCGCCGCCCAGTTGCCGACCACAGCCGCGGGGGCCACCACCAGCACCGGCCCCGACCCGACGGAGCCCACCAGGTGGGCCAGCACGGTGGGGGTCTTGCCCAAGCCCATGTCCAGGGCCAGGCAGCCGCCGAGCTCGGCGGCGTCGAGGAACCCCAACCAGGCCAGCGCCTCGGCCTGATAGGTGCGCAGCTCGCCGTTGAAGCCTTCCGGCGAGCTGTCGAGCTCCATGGACACCTCGCCGGCCTTGCGCACGATGTCGTTGGCCCAGCTGTTGCCCTGGACCACGACGCCGCCGGCCAGGCCACCACCGCCGAGACCCATGCTCTGACGGAGGATCTCGGCCCCGGTGAGCTGCGTGACCGACTCCCGTTCGGCCAGCGCCGCGGCGGCCTCCTCGAGGTCGACCCGGTCGAGCTCGATCCACTTGCCACGCGACTGCACCAACGGCCGGGCCTGTCGGGCCAGCAGGGCCACGTCGGCGGCGGTCAGCTCCACGTCGTCGAACAACACCGACCAGGCGACGTTGGAAAGCTGGTTCACCCCGACAACGGACCCGGCGGCGGTCTCTGCAAACAGGCGCAGCGCCGGCTTCAGCTTGCGTCTGGACAGCGCCGGCACCCGCACGTCGAAGCCCACCGACGCCAGCGCCGGGCCCAGCGTGGTCATGAACGCCCAGGCCTCCGGCTGACTGAACGCGACCTTGCCCTGACGTGACGCGGCGGCGCGGCCGAGGCTGGGGAACAGCCGTCCCAGCCGGGCCCATTCGGCGGCCACCCCACCGCGGCCGACGTCACGGGCGTTCTCCCGGCGCAGGGCGTCGTCGATGGTGAGCAGGCTGTCCTTCTCGCCCCGGGCGAATACGGAGATCATCCACACCCCGCCCGAGTCGGGCGCCGACAGCTCGATGATGAGGCCGGCCCGCTGGGTGGTGGTCACCGGACGCGACCACTGGTCGAGCTTCTTGGCCAGGTCCGACACCAGTCGGGCCGGCGCCTTGAACGGCGTGCCGTCCATCCGGGCGATCACGGTGTCGTCGAGGTCGGTCGGAACGTTGGCCGTGGGCGGTGCCGCCGGGAACTCCATGCGTTCGATGCTCTCGCCCACGATGGCATCGACCACCGCAGTGATGACCGCCAGCGCCGTCGAGCGGCCCGGAGCGCTGTTGTGACCGGAACCGTTCTGGCCGTTCTGGCCGTTCTGGGCGTTCTGGGCGGCGACCGTGGCCGGCATCGCCTCGGCCAGGGCGTCGACGAGCGACTGGTCGACCAGCGCCGGCTGCCAGCCGACCGCGGCGTCGATGTGGCGGCCCTCGCTGCGACGTCGGACCTGCAAGGACGGCAGGACCGAGCCCCGCGCGGCGAGCCGCACCCCCTCGACCGCCACCCGGCCGAGCCAGCGCACCGAGGCACCCAAGGCCTCGGCGCCGTGTCCGCCCCCGACCGCAACCAGCCAACCGAGGACGTGGGACATGGCGAAGGCCAGCCCCTCGGCTCGGACCCCACCGCTCAAGGTGAGACCGCGATGGGCCTCGCCACCACCCGGGGGGCCGCCGGCGGCGGCCAGCCGGGTGAGGAGGGCCTCGGCGCCTTCCGCCTCGACCCCTCGCCCACCGGCCCAGACCACGACCTGACCGGCCACCCAGGAAGCCTGCAGCTGCACCTCGGCGGGAGCGAGCAGAGATTCGTCGACCGGTTCGGCCACCGAGCCCGAGCCCGCACCCGAGCCCGCACCCGAGCCCGCACCCGAGCCCGAGCCCGAGCCCGAGCCCGACGCCGAGCCAGACCCCGACCGGGCAGCGTGACGCTGCGGCCCGGGTGCGCTCGGGCGCAGGAGCTGCTCGGCCGTCAGCAGCCCGTCGAGGGTCTCGAGGAAGTCGGAGCGAACCTGCTCGCGTTCCTCGCCCGGCAACCGCGACACCGAGGCCAGGTCATCCTCGATCTCGGTGAGGAGCCGATCGAGGAGACGCAGCGTCAGCACGGCGTCGGCATGGAACCGGGCCAGGTCTTCGTCGGTGGCTCGTCCGTCGGCGATCGACCAGATCGCCGACTCGAGCTGCCGGGTGTCGAGCATCGACTGTCCGTCCTGCTTTCGTCGCCTCTGAGATGCCTGTGTCGCCACAGGCTGCCGACCGGCGCCACTGCGGCACCGATCGCAGGTCGCGGGCCCGGGCCCGGGCCCGCCTATGGCTGCGCACGACCGCCCGGTGGGCGGTGTGCCGGGCCCCACCACGGGCGGGATCGCGGCACGGCGTGCGCAGGACGCAGTGTACCGCGCCCCACCGGCAGTTCGTTGCACCGGGGCAGCGGGCCGACGAGCCACGCCCGCGGTCGGTTACCGTGAGGTCGTGACCACCCCTGCTGCAACCGCCCCCGGTGCCACCGTCCCCGCGGCAACCGGCCCCGGCGACGACGACGACCGCCTCGACGAGGACCCCGTGGCGGCGTTCCTCACCGCACCGGTCGAGGGGCTGCGCATCGCCCCGTTCCTGGCTGCCATCGCCGCCCAGGCCGAGGAGTCGGACCGGACCCGGACCTTGGCATCCTCGGTGATCGAGTCCCTGCGCGGGAGCGACGTGATGCGCATGTCGGCGAGCCGCGAGCTCGGTGGCCTCGAGGACGAGATCGGCCGGATGGGCCGCGAGCTCGAGGCCGTGGCCGCAACCTGCCCGAGCCTGGCCTGGTGCCTGTGGAACCACCTCTGCCTGTTCCACCTCTTCGTCGGTGCCCTCGGACCCGACCATCTGGCGTTCCTACAGCAGATCGTGGCCCGTGGCGAATGGGTGTCGATGGGGGCCGGTGCGGGCAGCTCGGTCTACGGCCGAATCGACGGCGACGAGGTGGTCCTGGACGGGCAGGCGACCTGGAGCACCGGCTGCCGCTACGCCGACCATTACGGCGTGGCCTTCGCCGTCGTCGGTGACGACGGCCAGCCGGTACGACCGCTCGATCTGCGTTTCACGGTCGTCCCGGCCGCCTCAGAGGGCATCAGTGTCGACCCGACATGGGACGGCAGTGGGCTGCGGGCCTCGGCCACAGACGACGTGTTCTACCGCTCGGTACGGGTTCCGCTCGACCGCTGCGTGGCGTGGTACGGGGTGAACCGGGCGGAGTCGCTGCGCCACGCGCCTGTGGTGCATCACCGCTACCGAGAGGACTGGGTTGGCCTGTCCGACCTCTGGCTGGGCTGGATGGCGGTCGGCGTGGTCCGCGGCGCCTTGGCCGAGGCGACGGGCGCGGCCCGGCGGCGCCGGGTGATCATGGGCAAGGCCATGGTCGAGCGACCCACCGTGCAGATCAACATCGGCCGGGCCGCCGCCCTCACCGCCGCGGCGCGCGCCGCGGTGGAGATGGCCTCGCTCGAGGTCGACCGCCGCATCGAGGCCGGCCAGACCCCGACCGAGGCCGACTACCTCCGGCAGATGGCCATCGTGTCGATGGCGGTCAACCAACTGGTGGAGGCCATGGACCTCCTCGAGCGCAGCCAGGGTGGCACCGCGCTACGCGAGAGCGGTTCGTTCCATCGCCGCCAACGGGACTTCCGGGCCATGCCGCTGCACATCAACGTCCACCAGGACCGGGTCTCGCACCAGGTGGGTCGCCTGGTTCTCGGCATCGAGCTCGACGCGTTTTGAGCGGCGAGACCCCGGGTGAGGCCACCGCCTCGGGCCACGCCGGGCGAGATGTGACACGTGCATCTCGTCAGACGAGCCGTCGGGATGAGAGACTGGCCAAATCGAAGGGGGAAATCATGAGTGGGTATTCCATCATCGACGTGGACACGCACGTCAGCGAGCAGCCGGACCTCTGGACCAGCCGGGTCCCTGCCTCGATGAAGGACCGGGTGCCGCGCCTCGAGCGGGATGCCAAAGGCCGCGACATCTGGGTGATCGACGGCAAGATGGTGTCGCTGGCCGGTCTGCTGGCCACCGCGGGCCGGGGGGACTTCAAGGACTACCCGCGAACCTATGCCGACATGCACCCCGGCGCCCACAACGCCCACGAGCGCCTCAAGTACATGGACTCCATGGGCATCTGGGCCATGGTGATGTACCCGAACGTGGCCGGTTTCGGCGCCCAGCAATTCCTCAAGCTGCAGGACCCCGAGCTGATGCTCACCTGCGTCGAGGCCTACAACGACTGGCAGACCGAGTGGGCATCGGCCGACTCCCGCCGCCTGCTACCGATCGCCTCCACCCCGTTCTGGGACATCAAGGCCGCCGTGAAGGAAGTCGAGCGCTGCGCCGCGATGGGCCACAAGGGCATCCTGTTCACCGGTGAGCCACACAAGTTCGGCCAGCCCATGCTCGGCGACCGGGCGTGGGACCCGCTGTGGCAGACCGCCGTCGATCTCGGCCTGCCGATCTCGTTCCACATCGGTTCGGGGAACATGGAAGGCGGCATGACCAAGGAGATGATGGAGGTCTACGGCAAGATGGCCACCTTCACCGCCGGGTCTGTGGAGGTCTTCCTCAAGAACGCCATCCAGTTGTCGGACCTGTTGGTGTCGGGCGTGCTGTCGCGCTTCCCCGACATCCAGTTCGTGTCCGTCGAGTCGGGCATCGGCTGGATCCCCTTCGTGCTCGAGGCCCTCGACTACCAGTTCTTGGGCAACCGCGTTGCCGAGGAACGCCCCGACCTCGACATGCTGCCGAGCGAGTACTTCGCCCGCAACGTGTTCGCCTGCTACTGGTTCGAGCAGATCGCCCCGCGCCGGCTGATCGACAAGATCGGGGTCGACCGAATCCTGTTCGAAACCGACTTCCCCCACCCCACCTCGCTCTACGGCGACGAGGTGTTCGAACGGATCGAGGCCGGCCTGTCCGACTCCACGCCGGAGCAGAGGCAGGCGATCCTGTGGGGCAACGCGCAGAAGCTCTACAACGTCGAATTGCCCACCGACGCCGACCTCGCCCGCCAAGCGCAGGCCCTGCCGGTCTGATCCGACCCTGACCGACCCGACGGCCGGTTCTGCGTGGTGCGCCACGCAGGGCCGGCCGTCGGCGCGTCCGGTCCGCGCTCAGCTCTCGCGCGGGGCCACCCAGAGCGAATCGGCCCGTGCGACGACGGTGCCGTCCTCGGCCAGCACCACGGCAGCCGCGCCCCGCTTACGGCCGTCCCACCCGTCGGGCCAATGACCGGGGCCGCCCACCACCGCGTAGGTCCGCCCGACCCGCACCGGGGCGAGGACCTCGGCGGCGTAGCGCACGGTCAGTGCCGAGCGTCGCTCGGGGATCCGGCCCACGAAGAACCCCTGGGCGCAATCCATCACGGTCCACACCACGGCCTCGTCGACGACCCCGTCGTCATCGCCGACCCAGGACGGCGGGGTCCAGTCGCTGGCCACCCGGGGTTCGCCGCCCTGCACCGGGCCGGGGTGCATCCGCATGGTGCGCTCGCGCACCCCGCAGGAGAAGCAGTCGGGCGCGTTGTGGCTGTCGGCGTCGAGGTCGAAGCCGGACCGAGCCACGACGGCGTCGGCGATCGACACCGGCTGCACCGTGGCGAACTCCACGTCCCGGGGACGGGCCGCCATGATCACGGTGTCGCCATGGCGCAGCTCCCAGCCCCCGTCGAGTTCGAGCACCGCGAGGTCCTCCTCGAGCGGCACCCCCGAGCGCAGGTCGATGGTGACCGGCTCGCCGATCACTGCGGCGAACTGGGCCGAGGACCATCCGCCCTGGCCGAAACCGGGACGGCCCTGGGCCCATCGGGGGATGCGGACCGTCTGCTGTCGGGGCTGCATCGGGCCGACACTAGCGAGGGTCGCGCCGGGGCTGCTTTCGCAGGGGTCGCCGTTGCGGGCCGAACGCCTGAGGCTGCACGCTCGCCGCTCGCTGCGGCCGGCTACGACGCCGGGCACCGGCCCGCTACGTCAGTCGAACCCGCTCCAGTGCACGACGTTCTCGAGCGGTTCGCGCACGGTCACCAGGGAGTTCTCGATCCTGTCGGGCTCGGCGAAGCCCAGGCTCATACCGGTGACCACCGATTCGTCGTCGGGGATGCCGAGGTGCTTGCGCACGGCCTCCTGGTAGGGGATCCATGAGCCCTGCGCGCACGTGGCGAGGCCGAGGCCCTCGGCCGCCAACATGAGGGTCTGGATGTAGATGCCCGCAGCCAACCAGTTGCCGTACTTCAGGTACGAATCGACGGTCACGAAGATGCCTACCGGGGCATCGAAGAACAGGTAGTTGCGTTCCGCCTGGCGGGCGCTGCCCTCACGGTCGCCCTTTTCCACACCGACGAGGTTGTAGAGCGCCCACCCGACTTCCCGTCGCCGGTTGTTGTGGACGTCCTTCCAGGTCGCCGGGTAGAAGTCGAACTCCTCGTACCCCCTGCCGGTGCCGGCTCGGACCATCTCGAGCGCCTCTTCGGTGAGGGCCTGCTTCACCTCGCCGGTGCAGACGTACACGTGCCAGGGCTGGGTGTTCGTCCCACTCGGCGCTCGCTGGGCAATCTCCAACAACGTCGTAAGGGTTTCAACCGGTACCGGATCGGGCTTGAAGGCACGCACTGACTTGCGGGCTTGGATGGCTTCCAGAAGGTCCACTGGCTCTCTCTTCTCCCGTCCCGGTTGTAGCTCGCCGGTGCCGTGACAGTAGTGAGTTCGCCTGTCGAGCACCGCCGATTCGGGCACGCAGACCTTCACCGTTTCGACATCCGCCATGGGTCGACCCGGTCTGCGGGCTGAGCGAAGCCGGAATAAAAAAACCCCTGACCTGGGGTACCAGGTCAGGGGGTGGAGGCGGCGCCCAGAATCGAACTGGGGTACAGGGCTTTGCAGGCCCTTGCCTAAGCCACTCGGCCACGCCGCCGGCGATGGCCAACATTAGCCGGGACCGAGGCGCGACCCGGCATCGACCGCAGCCCTACGCTGCCCGCCATGAGCGACGCATCCGGTCCCCTCGACGGCCTCGAGGTGATCCGTCACCAGCAGGTCGATCTCGGCCCCACCCTGGTCCACCACGAGCTGTACACCTGGGACGGACTGCTGACCCTGCTGTGGCACCGGCCCGAGCAGCCCTCGGCTGATGCCGTGCTGTACTGCGGCGGGGCGCTCGGCGGGGTCCTCGGCCCGGCCGACGCCATCTACCACCACCTGGGAACGGTGCTGGCGGCCTCCGGCGTGGCCACGGGCATCCGGGTGGGCTACCGGGTCCCCAACGACCTCGACCGCTGCGTGACCGACGTGGTGGCCGCCGCCGGCCTGGCCGCAGCCGCCGGGACCCGACGTTTCGTCGTGGTCGGCCACTCCTTCGGCGGGGCGGTGGCGATCGGGGCCGGCGTGGCGCTGGGCGATGCGTGTGTCGGGGTGGTCACCCTGGCCACCCAGTCGGCGGGATGCGAGCCGGGCGAGGCCCTCGCCGAACGCCGGGTCCCGGTGCTGCTGCTGCACGGCGACCGGGATCCGATCCTGCCGTTCTTCGCCAGCCAGCTCGTCCACATGCTCTGCGGCGGTGAGCTGAGCATCCTCGCCGGAGCCGATCACGGGCTGGGGTCCGCCGCCGAGGAACTCCGCCAGCGCCTCGTCCCGTGGATCACCGACCGGTTCGCCTGACGGCTCCGGCGCGCATCGGTGCGTACCCGGGCGGGAACGGGTCAGCCGCCCACCGCCGCCAGCACCCGGTCGAGGCTGAGCGTTCCCTTGAACACGGCCAAGGTCCGGCCGTCGGGGGCGACCAGGATCGACGACGGTTGCGAGGCAACCCCGAAGTAGCGCCACGACGCTCCGGTCGGGTCCCACACCATCTGATGGCGGACGCCGGTCTGGCGCACGAAGTCCTCGGCATCGCGCCGTTCGTTGCGGGTGCCCAGCCCGACGACCTGTAGGCGGTCCTGGTGCTGCCGAGCGAACTGCTCGACCTCGGGAGCCTCCCGACGGCAGGTCGTTCAATAGGGTGCCCACGCCCAGAACAGGGTGGGCCTGTCCGGCGCCACCAGCGACGCCAACGCCAACGATCGCCCCGAGGCGAGATCGAGCAGGTCGATCGCCGGCAGGGTCGCCGCCGCCGACCTCACCGCGCCTGTCGCCGCTGACGCTGCGGCACCCCCGGTTGCGGCGGTCGACCCGGTCGCAGCGACTGCGGCGCTGCCCGGTGCGGTAGGTGCCGCGATGACGCCCGTCGCAGCGGCCTCGCCCGCCGTGGGGTCCGAACCGCAGCCCACCGTCACAGCAGCCGTCGCAGCCAGCACCGCTGCGACGAGCACCGCTGGCACGGCCGAGTTCTGACGACGTATCGCTCCCATCGACAACAGGTTACGGACCACGGTCATCGCTACGGCCACAGGGGCGGCAGGCTGGCAGACTGCCGATCGTGACCGACGCGATCCCCTCGCTCGACGAGCTCGACCCCGCCACCCTGACCGAGTTGCTGCGCCGGCGCGCCGGCGCCCCGGCGGAGGAGGGTGACGCAGCCCATCTAACGGTCGTCTCGGTACAGAGCGAGCCGCTCGGGGCCGGGACCGGCTTCCTCGGTGAGCTCCGGCGGCTCCACCTCGGCTACTCGGCGGACACCGCTGCGGGCGACGCCTCACCGAATCGTCTGGTGGCCAAGGCACCCACCACCGACCCCGGTGGTCGGCAGATCGGGCTGATGCTGAACGTCTGGGCCCGGGAGCACCGATTCTTCGTCGAGCTGGCCCCGCAGCTACCCACCCGGGTCCCCCGCTGCTACGCCAACCTGGCGGACGAGTCGGCCCAGCGCTGGCTGCTGCTGCTCGGCGATGCCGGCGACACCACCGCCGCCGGCCAGGTGCACGGTGCCGGGCGCGACCATGCGGCGGCTGCCCTCGCCGAGATCGCCACCCTGCACCGGACCTTCGCCGGTGGACGACCCAACCCGTGGCTGCCCGGGTTCGATCGTGGCCCGCTCTCGGCGCTACAGGCTGCGGCACAGAGCGCCGTCGAACCGTTCCTGGCCCGTTTCGGCGATCTGCTGCCCGCCGGTACGCCCGACCTCCTGCGCCGCTTCGCGCCCCGGCTGTCGTCGTGGGCCGAGGAGCAGGCGCAGGGGCCGCTCACCCTGGTGCACGCCGATTTCCGGCTCGACAACCTCATCATCGATCGCCACGGCGCGGTCACCGTGCTCGACTGGCAGACCGCGCTGATGGGCAACGGAGCCATGGACGTGGCCAGCCTGCTCGCCACCAGCCTCACCGTCGAGGACCGCCGGGCCTGGGAGGACGAGCTGCTCGCCGGCTACGCCGACGCTGCGGGCCAACCCGTCGACGCCGTACGCCACGCCGTGCGTCATTACCTGCTGTGGTGGATGGCGCTGTACGCCAACAACCTCTCCCGGCTCGACCCCGCCGATGCGCAGGCCGCCGCCATGTCCGAGCAGACGGTACGCCGCACGTTCGCCGCGGCGGCCGACCACCGGGTGGCCGAGCTGCTCGATGACCGGAGCTGAGCGCCACGATTGTCGTCCCCGGGCCGACCAGGTCCGGTCCAACGGCCCTGCCACCGACGCAGCGGCTGCGTTTCTCTGCAGTACGTGACGCCGCCGGCTGGAGCCCACCGTTTCGAACTCTTCGACGGGGTCCGAGCGGACGAGAACGTCCCACCGTCCGCCGTGGCCCAGACCCACCTGTCCACGGTGTTCTTCGCCGGGAACCGGGCGTACAAGCTCTACAAGCCCTTCGACGCCGGGTTCATCGACGCCCGCACGGTCGACCAGCGCCTCGCCCTGTGCCGCCAGGAGGTCGAGCTCAACCGCCGCTTCTCCCCCGATGTCTACCGCGGGGTGATGCACCTCGACGACGACGACGGGCTCCCCCGCGATCATGCCGTGGTGATGCGCCGCCTGCCGCCGGAGCCGACGCCGTGCACGGCGGCTGGGAGGCGAACTTCGCAGTGATCGAACCTCACGTCGGCACCATCGTGCCCACCGAGGAGTTCGAATGGGTTCGCACGTTGGCCGAACGCTACCTGCAGGGCTGTTCCCCGTTACTCGAGCAGCGGATACGTACCAGTATGGTCATCGACGGCCACGGCGACCTGCTGGCCGAGGAAATCTTCTGCCTCCCCGACGGACCCCGCATCCTCGACTGCCTGGCGTTCGACGAGCGGCTTCGTCACGGCGACTGTCTCGACGATCTGGCGTTCCTGGTGATGGACGTCGAACGCTTCGGGGGCATGGAAGCGGCGCCGGCGCTGACCCGCTGGTACCGCGAGTTCAGCTACGAGACCCACCCCGGCTCGCTCGCCCATCATTACGTCGCTCACCGGGCCAACGTGCGGGCCAAGATCGCCTGCCTCCGCCACCCGTAGGGGGACACCGGCCACCGGCAAGTCGACCCTCGCCACCCACTTCGGCCGGATCGCGGACTGGCCGGTGCTGCGCAGCGACGAGATTCGCCGCGAGCTCGAGGGCCGTCCCGCCGACGTGGCCGCGGAGAACCACCGGCCACCGGCCACCGGCCGAGGCGTGCGGCGCGGGCCGCTACCATGCCGAGGCCGGGGACCGGGGCCGAGCTGATCGAGCTGCACTGCGACGCCCCGATCGAGCTGGTGCGGGCCCGCATCGACGAACGGCTCCACCTCGGCGTGGACGCCTCGGAGGCGTCCGTCAACGCAGCCGATGCGATGCGGGCCCGGATCGATCCGTGGCCCGAAGCCGCCCGGCTCGAGACCCGCGAGCCGATCGAACAGGTCGTGAGCGCAGCCCTGAACCACGTGTGCTGAATGCTGATCCGCGCCTGCTGCGCCTGTCCGGGCTGGGTGCAATGTCCCCGTGGACAACCTCGCCACTTCGTTCATCATCGAATCATGCATGCGGCGGCACCCTCGGCGGACGACCTCGACCCGGCCGATCTGGCCTGGGCCAAGGACCTCGCCGCGACTTTGGTCACCGCGGCGCTGGCCGTGGCCGGCGGTGACGACCCCACGGCGGAACCGATCTACCGGGCGGCCCGGGCGCAGGCGCTGTCGGTACGCAGCGACGACGGGCTCGCCCCCGACCGCTGGCTGGCCGCCATGTTCTTCGTCGCGGCCCATACCGTTGCCGTACTCCGCCAACTCGGCCGCCATCAGGGCGTCGAGGCCGAGCAGTTGTGGCGCAGCCTGCTGCTACGTCGCCTGAGCACCGAGACGATCTGAACCCAGAGACGATCTGAGCACCGGGACGACCTGAGCGCTTTGCCGCGCACGACCAACCGATTCAGATCCGGCGGTAGGTCCGTATTCCGTCCGTCTGTTGCCACCCGCGGCGAACTCATGCGATGCGAGGTAGTGGCGGCGTAAAGAGTTCTTTCGCCAGCACCCGCGGCAATTACCTCATCTTCCAGATATACCTCTACGCTGGAAGCCGTGAGCACCGAGGACACCGTCCGTCAGTATTTGAAGTACTTGGAAGACCCGGCGACGCTCGTCGACCAGAACGTGGTAGACAAACTCGAAGCCAAGGTAGCGAAGGCGAAAGACCCCATCGACAAGCTGCGCGGGCTTGCCGAACTCGAGCGAGCCAAATCGTTCGACAGCTCCGAACTCCAAGAAGCCTTCATCCGCGATGCCCGCGCCTGGGCCGACTCCGAGAACATCACCCTGGGCGCGTTCCGCAAAATGGGGGTCCCCGACGAGATACTGGCCCGAGCCGGCTTCGACGAACTGCAACGGCGCGGTCGACAACGACGAAGCAGCAGCAGCAGTAACAACAGCCGTAGCGGACGGGGCCGATCGACCTCGGCCGAAGAGGTTCAGGCCTGGGTGCTGGCCACCAAGGATTCCTTCACCCTCGCCGATGTCCAGCGCGCCGTCGGCGGAAGTCCGGCCACCATCAAGAAGGCCGTGGACGAACTTACCGCCAGTGGTCGGCTCAAGAACCTCGGACCGATGCCAAGCCACGCCGGCCGTGGTCGCGCTCCCTACCACTATGCGTTGGCGAACTGACCGTCCCCACCGCAACGGTCACGACCACCGGGCTGGAGCCTTCCAGCCCGGGCCAGAGCCCAGCGACGCCAGGTGCGTCGGCTGGGCTCTTTTGCATCTACTTGTCGATACCGGCCGCAGCGGCGAAGGCCCGCAGCTCGCGTTCGATATCCCCCATCGGCTGAAAGGCGATCTCGGTGATCCCCGATTGGGCCAACGTCGCAATCCGATCAGGCAACTCGGCGGCGGTTGCCACCATCGGCAACATGCGCATGGCCTCACCCACCAGGACCTGGCGATCGATGTCGTTCACCATGGTGAGATGACCTTCATGCAGTGCGAGATGGCGGGTATTGTCCGGCAACGCGTGCACCAGTTCGACGAACCGTTGCGCATTGGGCAGGGTCGAAAGGCGGCCGTCGCGTTGCTCCAGGAAGGCGTGGTAGGCCACCGAGACGCCCGGCCCGGCGGCGGCGAGCACCCGCGGGCTGTCGAGGGTCTCGCCGGCGTCGAGGACGGTGCCGAAACCCAGCAGGGTCACCGAGGGCAGCCCCCCGTGGTCCGTCCCGGGCCTCGGCCGTGAGGTGAAAACCCCGGCACCGAGGTCGCGGGCCACCTCGAGGCCCTTGGGCCCGTTGACCCCGATCACCCACGGCACGTCGATCGGTCGGGCCGGGGCCTGGCCGGGCCAGTGCAGCATCCGGGCCGCCGCCCCATCGATGGTGACCGTCTCGCCCGCCAGCAGCTGCTGCACCACAGCGATGTGGTCGGGCATGTCGGCCCATCGCAGCGGCTTGCGACCCATCGCCCGACGGCCGGTGAAGCCCGAGCCGACGCCCACGACCACCCGGTCCGCTCCGGCGAGCTGCACCAGGTGGGCGATCGCCGACGCAGTCACCATCGGATGGCGCAAGCTCGGGATGAGCACGCCCGGACCGAGCCGGATCCGCGAGGTCCTTACCGCAGCGAGGGCGAGGGTCATCCAGCAGTCGAGCTGCAGGGCGGGGGTGTCGTACACCCAGGCGGTGTTGAAGCCGAGCTGCTCGGCGAGCTCGATGTGCGCCGGGGTCTCGGGCACCGGCGGGAACGCACAGGACAGGGTGACGGTCATGACCCCGGTCTAGCCGACGTCCATCGCCGCCGACGCCCGGGTCACGCCGTCACGCCGTCACCCCGGTGACCCGGACACAGCCGCGAGGCGGTGCACCGACACCGCGTAGTCCCCGCCTGCCACGAACCGCGCCCGGTCCCAGGTGGCGAAGCGATCGACCAGGTGGAGCCCCGCCTCGGCGGCCAACGCGTCATAACGCTCGAGGGCCAGCCGGTCGGGCCCGAGCTGGAAGCCCCCGACCAGCAACCCGCCGGGGACGAGATGGGCGGCCAGACGCGCCAGCACCGCGCCCTCCGTTCCGGGCGCCACGAAGATCATCACGTTGCCCGGCATCGCCACCAGGTCGAAGCTGCTCGGCCCGTCGGTGCCGGCAAGGTCCAACGTGGCCAGATCGCCCTGCACCCAGTGGCCCTCCGGGGCCTTCGCTCGGGCCTCGGCGAGCATGGCGGGGTCGACGTCGACGCCGACCACGTCGACGCCCCGCCGGGCCAGCTCGATGGCCACCCGTCCGGTGCCACACCCGGCGTCGAGCACCCGGGGCGCGCCATCGCCACCGTCATGCAGCAACGCCATGAGGAGATCGGCCTCGCCGTGGATGTTGGCCCCGGAGGCGGCAAGCGCGGTCCACCGGGCGTCGTAGTCGGCCCCCCGGGGCACGTCGGTGCGGTTCAGCCAGCGATTCACCTGGCTGAGTCTTCCAGACCACGCCCGGTCGGCCCCGGTTCGGTACCCTGGCCGCCGATGACCGCCGATCTCGACGCCCAGGTGGCCGTCCGCCTCCAGGCGGCGGGGCATCGTTTCTCCAGCTCCCGCCGGGAACTGGTCGAGGTGCTGCGCCAGGCCGGGCAGCCGATCCGCATCGTCGACGTGTTGGACAGCCGCCCCCACCTGGCCCAGAGCTCGGTGTACCGCAACCTGGCCGTCCTCGAGGCCGCCGGGGTGGTCCGCCGCATCGTGACCGGTGATGACTACGCCCATTTCGAGCTCGCCGAGGCGTTGACGGAGCACCACCACCATCTGATCTGCGCCCAGTGCGGCACCGTCAGCGACGTCACCCTGCCGGCCGAACTCGAACACCGTCTCGATGCCGCCCTGCCCGAGCTCGCCGCCGCACGGGGCTTCGTGCTCGACCACCATCGCCTCGACCTCATCGGGCGTTGCGAGCGCTGCGCGACCACCGACCGCTGAGCGGGCGCGGACGGACGTATGGCGGTGCGGACGGGCGCGGACGAGCGCTGACGGGCGACGGACCCGTCCTCCGTCGCGGTGGCCCTGCCGCTACGGTGAGACCACCGAACCGGTCCAGGTGGGACCCGGCCCCGAACGCGACGAGGCAACAATGGCCATGCGCAGCGACGAACAATGGCTGACGTTGAACGAACAGGTCATCGCCGAGTTCCGAGCCAACCGCGGCGAGTGCAGTGGCGCCTTCGCCGGCAACCCGATGGTGCTGTTGACCACGACCGGCACCCGATCCGGCCTGCCCCGGACCGCCCCCGTGACCTACACCACCGACGGTGACCGCATCGTGCTCATCGCCTCCAAGGCCGGCGCTGATCACCATCCCGCGTGGTATCACAACCTCGTGGCCAACCCCGAAGTGACCGTCGAGATCGGAGCCGAGACCTTCGCCGCCCGGGCCCGGGTCGCCGAGGAGCCCGAGCGCAGCCGGCTGTTCGCCGAGCGCGTGGCGGTCATGCCCCGCTTCGACGGGTACCGCACGATGACCGAGCGGACCATCCCGGTCGTGGTCATCGAACGGGCAGGCTGATGACCGGGCCTGCGGCCGGTCAGGCTGGTCCGACCACCACCACCCCGTGACCGAACCCACGCACCCGACCGACCCGACCGAGCCTGCGGACGCCACCGACCCGACCGAACCCGCCGACCCGACCCGACCCGCCGATCCGGCCGCCACCCCGAGGATGGCCGATCCTCCGCCGGAGCGACGGGCGCTGGGGCGCCAGGCCCTGATTCATCGGCCTGGCCACCGGGGCGTACGGCATCTCCTTCGGCGTGCTGTCGGTGACCGCCGGGCTGAGCGTGGCCCAGAGCTGCGTGCTGTCGCTGGTGATGTTCACCGGGGCATCGCAGTTCGCCCTGGTCGGGATCATCGGAGCCGGGGGCGTGCTGGGCGCGGCGGCCGGAAATGCCCTGCTGCTCGGTGCCCGCAACGTGGCCTACGGCTTCGTCGCCGCCCCCATCCTGGCCAAGGGACGCGGGCGTCGGCTGGTGCTGTCTCAGTTGGTGATCGACGAGACCGTGGCCATGGCCCGCGCCCAACCCGACCCCGTCTCGGCGCGTTACGCCTTCTCCGCCACCGGGCTTGCCATTTACGTGCTGTGGAACGCCGGGACGTTGGCCGGCGCGGTCATCGGTGGCGAGGTCGATCCGGCGCGGTTCGGCCTCGACGCCATGTTCCCGGCCGCGTTCCTGGCTCTGCTGGTACCGCAACTGCGGCAGGGCGGGGCTCACCGCGCCGCCGTGGTCGGTGCGGTGATCGCACTGGTCCTCATCCCGCTGACCCCCGTCGGCGTACCCGTCCTTGCGGCGTCGCTCGGCGTCCTGGCGGCCGGCGCCGGCCGGGCCGCCACCGGGCCCACCGACCGGGGTACGGAGGGGTGGCGATGAACGGGACGGCGTTGCTGCTGATCTCAGCCGGCTGCTACCTGATGAAGGCTTTCGGCCCGCTGGTGCTGGCCGATCGGTCCTTGCCCCCGACCGCAGCGCGGCTGGTCGGGCTGCAAGCGGTGCCGGTACTCGCTGCGCTGGTGGTGATCCAGACCGTGTCGAGTGGCGACCGGCTCGTGCTCGACGCCCGGCTGCCCGCGCTCGGCGTCGCCGCCGTGCTCATCTGGCGGCGGGCACCGTTTCTGGCCGTGGTCCTCGGCGCCGCCGCCACGGCGGCCCTGCTGCGGACGGTGTGGTAGGCCCGCGCCGGGGTCAGCTGCGGTCGGTGCACCACCGGGGTCGGGGCCCACACCACGACCGACCGACCGACCGAATGACCTGGAGCGCGAGCCTAACGGTTGTTTGGTAGGGTTATCTCATGGTGGTGACCGAGCCGACACCCGTGCACGGCGTCAGCACAGCCGGCACCGCCCGCAACGTTCCCGGCGACGAACCGCAAACCGGCCGCCAACGGGTGCTCGAGCAGGCCGCGTGGCTGTTCCAGCGGCAGGGCTACCGGGAGACGACGCTGCGCGACATCGCCGCCGCCTCCGGCATGAAGGCCGGCAGCATCTACTACCACTTCGACTCCAAGGAACAGCTCCTCGATGCCGTCCTCGAGACCGGCATCGAGCGCATCACCGCAGAGTTCGTCGAGGCCGCCCGCACCATGCCACCCGGTACGCCGGCTCGGGAACGTCTTCGCCGACATGTCCTGGCCCATCTCGAGGCGCTGTACGAACACGGCCCGTTCACCACCAGTCACGTGACGGTGTTCAAGAGCGCGCCCGACGCCGTGAAGGCCTTGGGCGTCCCCAGCCGCGACGCCTACGAACAGTTATGGGCCGACCTGCTCGACCGCTTCGCCGCCGACGGGCTACTACGTCCCGACGTCGACCTGGCGCTACAGCGCATCCTGCTGCTCAGCGCCGCCAATGCCACCCTCGACTGGTTCGACCGTAACGGTCCCCGCACCATCGAGGACCTGGCCGCCGCCCTCACCGAGCAGTTCTGGTCCGGCATCGCGACCGAATCGGCTGTGCCGGACCGGTCCGCCGAGTGGGATAAGCCTGCTCTGCCGGCCGGACGCGACCACGCGGGCGGCTCGTTCGCGGCCGGCGCAGGACCACTGCGAACCCAACCCGACGAGAACCCACCCGTCCACCACCCACGAGGAACAGCGAACACGCCATGAGCAACCGCAACGCCTACATGACCGACGAGCTCCAAGCCATCTACGACCAGACCCTGGACTTCGTGGCCAAGGAGGTCACCCCCTTCGGCGACAGCTGGGAGGAGGACGGCAAGGTTCCCCGTGACGTGCTGGCCAAGATGGGCTCGCTGGGCATGTTCGGCCTACGCGTCCCCGAGCAGCATGGCGGCCTCGGCCTGGGCATGTTGGCCTCCGCGGTGTTCTCCGAGGCACTCGGCACCTCCACCTATGCCGGGTTCGAAGCCACCGTGCTGGTCCATACCGACATGTCCGGCCCGCACCTGGTGAACTCCGGCAGCCCGGAACAGCTGGCCAAGTACCTGCCCGGCGTCCTGGCCGGCACCACCATCCTCGCCATCGGGGTGACCGAGCCCGATGCCGGCTCCGACGTGGCCGGCATGCGCACCAAGGCGGTCAAGGACGGCGACGGCTGGCGTATAAACGGCACCAAAACCTTCATCACCAACGGTGTGTACGGCGACGTCGCCATCGTCGGCGCACGCACCGATCCGGACAACCGTTACGGCATCTCGATGTTCATCGTGCCCCGGGGCACCGAGGGCTTCAGCGTCGCCAAGAAGCTCGACAAGCACGGCTGGCGATGCTCCGACACCGCCGAACTCGTGCTGGACAACGTGTGGGTTCCCGACGACCAGCTGCTCGGAACACCCCACCGCGGCTTCTACGAGACGATGAGGAACTTCCAGAACGAGCGGATGGTACTGGTCGGTATGGGTATCGGTGCCGCCCAGGTGGCGATCGACATCACCCTCGACTACTGCCAGCAGCGCAAGGCCTTCGGCGCGCACCTGTTCGACCTCGGCGCCATCCGGCAACGTATGGCCATGAACCAGGCCAAGATCGACGCGGTCCGCGCCTCGATGTACCACGCCGCATGGATGGGCGATCAGGGCCAGGACAACGTGAAGGCGATGAGCGGCGTCAAGGCCTTCGGCTGCGAGGCCGTCAACCAGATCATGTACGACTGCCTGCAGTTCCACGGCGGCATCGGCTACATGCGGGAGAGCGCCATCGAGCGGCTCTACCGCGACGCCCGCATCCTGCCCATCGGCGGCGGCGCCACCGAGGTCATGCTCGAAGAGGTCGCCAAGCGGTCCTACCAGAGCTGACCGGTCGGCGGCACCGACGGTGCCGCCGACGACCTGCCACGGGCCGGGCCGCACACGCAGCCCGGCCCGCTACGCGTCAGCTGTACTGCTGCACCAGCGGCGTGACGGCGTCGAGGTCGCGCCGGACGAAGTCGGCATCCACCAGCCCGGCCGAGGGGGCGGTCAGCACCAGGCGCTGTACCCCGAGCGTCGCATACCGCTCGATCCGGGCCGGGGTCGGCCGGGAGAACATCACCAGCGACACCGGCACCGAGTCGGGGTCGCGTCCGCCCTCGGCCACCAGCCGGCGGAACAGCTCGAGGCCACCGGCGACATCGGGACGGCCGTCGTCGCCGGCCAGCCAGGCGTCGATCGGCATCCACTCATCGGCATACTCCGCGGCATGGCGGATACCGAGCGGTCCCCAGTTGCCCGACGCGATCGGTACGGTTCCCCGGACCGGCTTCGGGTACAGCCACGACGGCGACACCTTGTCCCAACGTCCGTCGAAGCCGGCCTCGCTGTCGGTCCACAACGCCCGCAACGCGGCGACGCGCTCACGCAGGGCCGAGTAGCGCAGGCGGAACGGCAGCTCGGGCCGGTGGTCGGCCAGCTCCTCGGCGTTCCAGCCGACACCCACGCCGAGCACCACCCGGCCGCCGCTGACCACATCGAGGGTGGCCACCTCACAGGCGAGGTCGACGACGTTCTTCTCCAACACCAGCGACACCGCGGTGCCGAGCACCAGACGCTCGGTGACCGACGCCGCGGCGGCGAGCGACACGAACGGGTTCATCATGTGCAGATAGCCCTCGGGCAAAGCCTCGCCGGAGGGATGCACGCTCGTTCGGGACGTCGGGATGTGGGCATGCTCGGGCAGCCACATCGATTCGAAGCCCCGGGCCTCGAGTTCGCGGGCCAGCGGAGCGGGAAGCAGCCCGGAGGCCGAGTTCATGGAGGTGTAGCCGAATCGCACGGCCGGCAAGCTAGCGGACCCGGTGCAACCACAGGGCCCCGCCACCGTTGTGGCGGGCCGGCACCCCGGCGTGGAACCGACGGGGGTCGATCGTCTCGAGCAGCGACGGCCACAGCAGGATCTCGAAGCTCTCGTTGAACTGCAGGAACGCCCGGGTCAGGTACTGCTCGTTCCAGTTCCGCCCCTCCGCCACCCAGTCGTCGGGGTACTCGAAGCCGGGGAAATGGTCGTGCACATGGATCACCACGCCGGGGGCGACCAGCGGCAGGATCTCGTGGATGATGCGGGTCACGTCGCTGCCGGTCTTGGCCACATGGGTCGAGTCGATGAACAGCACGTCGCCAGGCCCCAGCTCGTGGAAGATGGCGAGATCGACCTGCTGGCTGCCCACCTCGAGGATCGACACGTCGGCGGCGTCGGCCGGACGGATCAGGCTGTCGAGCAGCTCCGGGTACGGGTCGACGAAGGTGAACGTGGTGTGACGGCCCAGGTGCTGCTCGCGGACGTCGAGCATGCAGGCCGACGAGTAGCCGCAGCCGAGCTCGATCACCCGGCGGGGTCGCAGGTGGCACAGGATCGCCGTGAGCACAGCCGCGTCGCCGTCGCCGTAGGCGGGGTTCTGCCAGAAGTACCGCATCCCGCGCGCCGTGGCCTCGTCACGCCCGGCGACGAACTCGGCCCGGGCCAGATGGGGCCGTAGCGCGTCGAGGAACGCCCACTGCTCGTCGAGACGCAGGTCGATCCCGGCCGGCGCAGCGGTCCGGTCGACGGCCAGCGCGGCGACCACGCCAGGGTCCTTCAGGTCCACGACCGGCGAGTAGAAGTGGCCGGGTGGCCGCCACTGGGGCGCCCAACCCTGCACCAACTCGGTCAGCTCGGCGATGCGACGTTCGTAGGAGCGGCTCACCGGCAGACGGCGGGCGAGGTCACGCAGCCCCTGCTTCGACCGGGTGATGACCGAATCGCGCATGATCGCTCAGCCCGCGTAGTAGCCGGGCGGGGGGCCGAACGTGCCGCTGAGATCGGGCGGGCCCTGGTAGAGCCAGCTCAACCGCCGCGACGCGAAACGCCAGCCGTCTCCCGTACGCACGTACCGGTCGTCGTAGTAGCCGAGGTAGTGCAGCGTCTTGCCGCTGCGGGTGCGGCAAGCCTCGCTCATGTACCACCGGCCGGTGGCGACATCGGGATCGGCGGGGTCGACCTCGGCGCTGCCGTTGTGGGCCAGCTGCACCACCGCCTCGAACAGGTCCATGGCCCGGGCCAGCGCGGCACCGATGGCGGCCCGGCCGGCAACGGGACCTCGGCCGATCTCCCAGGTGGCGTCCTCGGCCCAGGTGTCGAGCCAGGCCTTGCGGTCGTCGCGACACACGGCGTCGGCGTAGCGATGGACGAGCGTACGAATGGCCTCGAGGTCGCTCATGGGCCGAACCCTACCGTGGCACCGGCCCCGGCCGGTCGGACCGTCGAGCGCAGCGACGCATCACCGCGGTCCGGACCGCTACCAGGAACCGTCGCCCGGAACGGCGACCCGCAGCAGGGACCGCTACTGTGCCCGTCTGGACAGAACGCGACCGCCGATCAGGGGGACAGTCGATGGCACACCCATTGGTACCGGTGCCGACACCGGAGACACAGCCCTACTGGGACGGCGTCACCGCCGGCGAACTGCGCCTGCCCCGCTGCGAGGACTGCACTACGGTGTACTTCCCGCCCTCGCCGGTGTGCCCGAACTGCACGTCCCGCACGATCGCGTGGATCACCGCCTCCGGTGACGCATCGCTGTACAGCTACGTCATCCACCAGCGCCCGTCGAAGCTGTGGAACGCCGACGGACCCATGTCGGTGGCGCTCATCGCCCTCGCCGAGGGCCCGATGTTGCTCAGCACGGTGATCGGCTGCCCCCAGACCCCCGAGGCCCTGGTGCTCGACATGCCCCTGCGGGCCACGTTCATCCCCTTCGAGGAGATCAAGGTGCTGGCCTTCGTGCCGGCGGAGGAGCAGTCGTGATGCGCCCCGGAGACATTGCCATCGTCGGCGCCGCCGAGTCGACCCACATCGGGACCGTGCCCAACGTGTCCTCCACCGGCCTCGCCCTCGACGGCGCCGCCAACGCCCTCGCCGATGCCGGGCTGACCGCCAAGGACATCGACGGCATCACCACCGGCTACTTCCCGGTCGCGGACATCTCCCGGCAGCTCGGCATCTTCCCCAAGTGGTGCGACAACACCGTGGTCGGCGGCTGCTCGTGGATGTTCCAGTTACGCAACGCCGCAGCGGCGATCAACGCCGGGTACTGCAGCACGGTGCTGATCACCTACGGCGAGTCCGGCCGCAGCACCCGCCACCTCACCAACAGCGGCGACTTCGGAGTACGGGGCGGTTTGGCCCAGCAGTTCGACCTGCTCTACGGCGCAGGCATGCCGGCGGCAATGTTCTGCCTGCCGGTACTGCGCTACATGCGCGAGTACGGGCTGACCGAGGAGCAACTGGCGTCGGTGCCGGTGGCACAGCGGAAGTGGGCGGCGCTCAACCCCCGGGCCAGCCGGCATGAGCCGCTGACCGTGCACGACGTGCTGAACTCGCCGATGGTGGCCTGGCCCATCCGCCGTGACATGTGCTGCCTGGTCTCCGACGCCGGCGGTGCCCTGGTGGTGACCTCGGCCGACCGGGCCAAGGACTTCCCCAGCCCGCCGGTGTACCTGCTCGGCAGCGGCGGCGGCCTCGAGGCCGGCCTGGCCAGTCCGGCCGGGGTCCGCGATCCGCTGCACCCCGAGTTCATCCGGACCTCGGGTCGGGCGGCGTTCGAGGCCGCGGGCATCACCCACGACGACGTCGACCACCTGATGATCTACGACGCCTTCGCCCACAACCCGATCTTCGGGCTCGAAGGGCTTGGTTTCGTCGAACGCGGCGAGGCAGGGCCGTTCATCGCCGAGGGCAACACCGAACCGGGTGGGCGCCTGCCGATGAACACCAGCGGCGGCGGCATGAGCTATGCCCATACCGGGGCGTACGGCATGTTGTGCATGCTGGAGTCGATCCGCCAGGTGCGCGGCGAGGCCCCGGCCCAGGTGCCCGACGTCAACATCGCCGTGTGCCACGGCTGGGGCGGCTTCTGGTCGGCCTGCTCGACCCTGGTCTTCGGCGCCGAACGTCCCTGACCATGCCCGGCGGCCCGCACCGGGCAGCATGTCCACCCGATTCCATGGAGGTTGTCGCCATGACCCCGGCCCAGGCCACGATGTTGAACGAACTGATGAGCCACACCGACACCGACGCGCTCGACTGGCAGCCCATCACCGAGGGCGCCCGCCGTCGGATGCTGCACAGCGATGACGCCGGCCAGCGCATCCAGATGGTCCAGTGGGACCCCGGGTTCGCGCTCTCCTATCGGGACGAGCACCACTACGACGAGTTCGTGTACATCCTCGAGGGCGATTTCGTGGACCAGCACCGCTCCTCGGGTCCCGGAACCTTCATCCACAGCGAGCCCGGTTCGTGGCACCAGCCGTCGACCGTCAACGGGGTCACCTTCCTCGCGTTCATCTCGCCGCGACGCTGATCGGCTTCACACCGAGCCGACCGGCGCCGATCGGACGGTTCGCCATCCGTAACGATCACCAGCGGTCCTAGAGTCAGCCACCTGTGGGCTTCGCCCCCGCTCAACAGCTGCGCTGAGCCCAGCTGCCGTCACTTCTACGCACCAGAAAGTCGGGAACCATGAACAACACCCTGAAGGAATTCAAGGAATTCATCAGCGGCGGCAATCTCATCGAACTGGCGGTCGCCGTCATTGTCGGTGGCCTCTTCGTCCAGATCGTCAAGGCCTTGGTCGACAACATCCTGATGCCGATCATCGGCATCCTGTTCGGCAAGCCGAACTTCGATCAGGTGATGATCCTCACCATCAACGGCAGCCAGATCAAGATCGGTGCGTTCCTGACGGTGGCCGTATCGGTACTGCTCACGGGGATCGGGGTGTTCCTGCTCATCGTGAAGCCGTACAACCGGTTGAAGAAGCAAGTCCCAGAGGTCCCGAAAGGACCCACCCAGGAAGAGCTTCTCACCGAGATCCGAGACCTGCTCGCCCGCCGCTGACACGTTGGCCCGGCCCGTTCATGCCGGCTGGCTGGTCGAGCGCAGCGATCGCTGATCGCTGATCGCCGATCGCCGATCAGCGGCCGTCGGCGTGGGCGACGCGTGTCGCATGGTCCGCAGGTGGCAGGCGCACCACGAAACGGGCGCCGTTGCGGTGGGCGAGGTCGAGCCCGATCGTCCCGTGATAACGATCCACGATCTCCCGGCAGATCGCCAGACCCGGGCCGCTGCCGCCGGCATCACGGTGGCGGGACTCGTCGAGTCTCCTGAAGCGGTCGAAGATGGCCTCGGCTGCTGACGAGTCGACGCCGCGTCCGTCGTCGCTGACCGCCAGCACGACCCCGTCGTCGTGTTCGGCCAGCTCGAAGGCCACCGTCGAACGGGCGTGACGCGCCGCGTTGTCGGCCAGGTTGCGGATGACCCGGCGTAGTTGGGACGCATCGCCCCGCACCCGGGCCGCGCCGATCTGGGCGGTGCCGATGCGGTGGGTTGTCGTCCGCCGTAACAGGCCGGCTTCCCCCAGGACCAGCCGGTCGCCCTCGAGCCGGCCCGGCGCATCCGGATGGTGCAGGTTGACCTCGAGGTGCCCACGGATCCCGGCGAGTGGACTGCGCAACTCGTGCGCGGCGTCGGACACGAACCGGTTCTGGCGACGAGCCGCAGCCGCCAGCCGGTCGAGCATGTCGTTCATGGTGGTGGCCAGCCCGGCCAGCTCCACCGACCGGTCGGGGACCGCCACGCGCCGGTCGGTGGCCGCACCGCTGATGGTGGCCACCTCGTCGCGCATCGCCTCGACCGGTCGCAACGCCCGGCCGAGCACCACCCAGATCAGCACGCCCAGCAGCCCGCTGAGCAACGGCACCGCCACCACCAGGACCAGCCGTTGGACCTCGAGCGCATGTTCGACGTCGGCGAGCGAATAGCCCACCAACACCAGCCGGCCGCTGTCGAGCGCCGTCACGATCACCCGGTAGGGCCGCTCGTCACCACCGACGGTCCGTACCAGGGCCCCGGTCCGGCTCAGATCCGGCAGCACGTCGTCGACATCGACCAACGGGCCCACACCGGCCAATGCATAGCTGGAGGCGAGCACCCCGCCATCGGTGTCGAGCAGCTGGATCGGTCGGTTTGAAGTGAGGATGCGCACGGCGAGGTCGGGAACGCCGGCGTTGCAGTCGGGCCGGCCCCCGCCACCGGTCGCGCCCCGGTCGAAGGACACCTCAAGCTCGGTGGACAGTTCGACGGCGGATTCGGTCAGCGATGCGTCGACGGCGGCGGCGAGCTGCCGCTGCTGGACCGCGATCATGGCCACCGCAGCCAGTGACATGATGGCAACGGCCACCACGGTCGCCACCACGGTCACCCGGGTCCGCAGCCGCCTCACGGCTGCGATTCCAGGCGGTAGCCCACGCCGCGGACGGTGGTGATCGAGCGGGACCCGAACGGCTCGTCGATCTTCTTGCGCAACCGCCCGACGTAGACCTCCACGATGTAGGGGTCACCGTCGAACCCTGGGTCCCACACGTTGTCGATGATCTCGCCCTTGGTGACCACGCTGTCGGCCCGGCGCAACAGGTACGCCAGCACGGCGAGCTCCCGTGCGGTGAGGCTGATGGGCTGCTCCCCCCGCCAGCACCGGTGGCCGGAGGGGTCGAGACGCAAGTCGCCGGCCTGCAACGGGTCCTCCGCCGGCCGGCCGCGGCGCAGCAGGGCGCGAACCCGGGTGGTCAGCACCACGAAGGAGGACGGCTTGGTCAGCATCGTCGTGTCACCGTGTCCGCCATGACCACGAACGCTTCGGGTTGGCCTCCTCCCCGGCCGACCCATCGAGCAACCGGTGGCCCGTCCCCCTGGCCCACCGCTCCGCCCCTCGCCCCCGTCGACCAGGGTGCCTCCGGCTCGGCCGGCGCCGATCGCGCCGCCCGTATCGCCGACCTGCAGGCCCGTCGGGCCGGTGGCACGCCCCCGGGTTCCCGCCCGCCCGCCCGGGGGCGGGGGTGGCGGCTCGGTCCCCGGCGGTGGCGCATTCGCTGCCGGGGGCCCGGCCGGTAACCCGGGACCGGACCCTCGCCACGATCGCCCCAAGCGTCAACACCCGGCACGTGGGGCCCGGGCCCTCGCCCTGGTGGCCAGCGTGGTCGCCACCGGCGTGGTCGGCACCGGTCTCGCCTACGCCGACCACAGCACCGCCGGGGCCGACACCGCGACCGGGTCCACCGCCCGCGGTGCCACCGCCTCGCTGTCCATCGTCAACCCGGCCGCGTCCCCGGCCACCGCCGGCGGAATGCAGGAGCGGCCATCCAGCACTGCCACACCGAGCACCGCCACGCCGAGCGCCGGCGTCCGGTCGACCGCGTCGTCGGCCGCGGCCGGCTGGGTGCGCTATGCCGACGGCGTCTGGACCGGCCCACCGGTGGGGACCCGCTGGGGTGACGTCTAGGTCGCGGTCACCATCCGTGGCGGCTCGATCACCGGGGTCGGGGCGCTGTCGCTGCCCGACGACGGCAAGAGCGTGGCGATCAACAACCGGGCAGCTTCCCGGCTCGAGGCCGAGGCGGTGGCCGCACAGTCCGCTCGTCTCGACATCGTGTCCGGTGCCACCTACACCAGCCGGGCCTACGCCACCTCGTTGCAGGCGGCGTTGGACCAGGCCGCACGGGGGACCGGACAATGAGCAACCTTTGGTTGTACCTGTCCCGCGCCACCGGCATCGTGGCCACGGTCCTGATCGTGCTGGCGTTGGCCTGGGGCCTGTTCTTCTCGGCCCGGGCCACCGGGAGCCGCCGGCGTCCGAACTGGTGGCTCGACCTGCACAAGTACCTCGGCGGGCTGGCCTTCGTGTTCACCCTGCTCCACGTGGCCGCCACCCACGCCTCGATGGTGAGATCGAGCCGGCACGGGCTGTGGTTCCAGGCAACGCTGGCGCTGCTGGCGGGCCTGGCGGTGTACCCGGCCGTGTTGCGCCTGGCCCGGGTCGCAAACCGCAGCCGGACCCCCCACACCCGGCCGACGCACACCAGAGCCGGCCACGGTGCGCCGATCACGCCGGTCCTGTCCGGCGGGCGCGGAGCTCCCGTTGCAGCATCGGCAACGGTGCCGGCCCCCGCCCTGCATCCCCGCGACCGGGTGGGCGTCCGATGAGCACCGGCGCAACCGCCGCTCGGTTCTGCCGGGTGGAACACCGGATGAGTACCGCCATCACCCTGGACGGCACCGGCATCGACGACGAGCTCGCCGACCGCTTCTTCGCCCGCATCACCCGGCTCGAGTCGCTGCTGAGCCGGTTCCGGCCGCAGTCGCAGATCTCCCGCATCGCCGCCGTCCGGCTGCGCCGCGACGATGCCGATCCGGCCGTTCGGGAGATCCTGACCCGCTGCGAGGAGCTCCGGGAGCGCACCGACGGCGACTTCGAGCACGAGCCGTGGCGACGCGGCGACGCGGCGACGTGACGACGCGGCGACGTGACGACGCGGCGACGTGACGACGCGGCGACGCGGCGACGTGACGACGCGGCGACGCGGCGACGTGACGACGCGGCGACGCGGCG
>CANJRG010000029.1 GCA_947476745.1 Acidimicrobiia bacterium
CCTGCTTGCGTGACTCGTCCGGCTCGATCTCCTCGAGCACGAACCTGACCGCCTGGTCCTTGAACTCAGGCGTGTAATCCTTCCTCGCTGGCATCTCCTGATCCTTCCAAAGGTTGGGAGGACCTGATGCAAAACCCCGGCCGGTTCAGTCGGCCTCGACTCATGATCTCCCCGAGTCGCTACTCGCCCTCCTGGAAGCGGTGCGGGAGCTTCTTGGTTAGCGGGCTGGCACATACTGGTGACATGTTCCACGAGTACGGAGGTGATTGCATGACAGTGAATTGGTCTGAAAGATCACTCATCAGTACGGGACAGGAAGCGCAGACTGGGCTGCAGCGCGGTCTCAAGTGGCTGACTAACGTCGCAACATTGATCTTCACCCGAGCTGGAGGCGTAGCGCGATGAAAGTCCTTCATGCCGCTGATCTGCACATTGACTCTCCGCTGCGGGGTCTGACCCGTTACGAAGGAGCGCCTGTCGAAGAAATGCAGCTCGCCGCTCGCCGCGCCACGGAGAATCTCGTTCAAGCGGCCATCGATCACACCGTCGATCTCGTGGTCATCGCCGGTGATGTGTTCGACGGCGACTGGAAGGACTACGGCACCGGCCTGTTCTGGACGCGCCAACTGGGAGAGCTGCACGACCACGGGATCCCGGTCGTGATCGTGGCGGGCAATCACGACGCCGCCAGCGACTTCAGCCGTCGTCTCACGATGCCCGACAACGTCACGCAGTTGTCGACCAGCAAACCGGAGGCGAAGCGATTCGACGACCTCGACCTCGTGGTTGTTGGCCAGGGGTACGGAGCCAGGAGCATGCCGAACGATCTGGTCGCCGGGTTTCCACTCGCTGACCCCGGGCTCTTCACGCTCGGGCTGCTCCACACGAGCCTCGACGGCCGGCCGGGTCATGCCTCGTACGCACCCACCTCGCTCGACATGCTGCGCGGCCGCGGTTACCAGTACTGGGCGCTCGGCCACGTCCACAAGCGGGAAGTGGTGCTTGAGGATCCGTGGGTCGTGTTTCCAGGCAACGTCCAGGGTCGGCATGCGCGGGAGACCGGGTCGAAAGGTGCCTCGCTCGTTACCGTCGAGAACGGTGAGGTGCAGTCCGTTGAGCACTTGTCGCTCGACGTCGCGCGCTGGGCCGACCGCACCATCGACTGCGCCGCGGCAAACGACCTCGACTCGCTTCTCGCACTGGTCAGCAGCGGCCTCGACGAAGCGGTCGCCGAAGCCGATGGCCGCCTCGTTGCGCTGCGGGTGCGGCTGGTGGGTGCCTCCCCGGTACACCAAGTGCTGTGGACGAACCCCGACCGCGTGGAAGCCGAGGTGCGCCGCCTCGGAGCACTCCAATCGGGTGTGTGGATCGAGAAGGTCAAGATCGAGACTCGTAGGCAAGGCGAGGTCGACTCCGAGCTGATGGCGGGCATCACTTCGACGGCGGCAGCGTTGAAGGCGAGTGTGGAAGAGTTGGCAGCGCTCGACGGTATGTTCACCGACTTCCGCAACAAGATCCCGGCCGAACTCCGGCTCGACGGGGGAGCGAGCGACGGCGAACCGGTGTTGGCCTCGCCAGCGCACATCGCGGCGTCGCTCGACGCAGCGGTCGACCTCGTGGCGGCCATGCTCAGCGGGAGTGGTGCGGCATGAGGTTCTCCAAACTTCATCTCGCAAAGTTCGGCATGTTCACCGACACGGTGCTGGACGTCTCGCTGGTCGGGGTCAACGTCATCGTTGGCAAGAACGAAGCGGGCAAGTCCACGGCGATGGATGCCATCACCCAGCTGCTCTACGGCATTCCACTGCAGAGCGTGCATGACTACGTGCACAAGTACTCCGACCTCCGCATAGGAGGCGCACTCGTGGGCTCCGACGGCAAGTCCATCGAGATCTACCGCATCAAGAAGAGCGGCCCCTCGTTGCGCAACGCAGACGGCGACACCATCGGCGACGAAGTGCTGCGGGAGTTGCTCGGTGGAGTCAACGAGGACGTGTTCACCCAGCTGTTCTCCATCAGCCACGACGAAATCACCGAGGGCGGCGCTGCGCTGCTCGACAGCGAGGGTGACCTTGGCGCGGCGCTCTTCGGTGCCGGCAGGGGGCTCACCACGCTCAACGCGGTGCTCGCGAAGCTCGATTCCAGGGCCGGGGAGCTATTCAAGCCCAGGGCCATCAAGTCGCTCGTCAACGCCGATGTCGCTCGTTACAAGGATCTGACGGCACGGGTCAAAGAGACATCGCAGAGCGCCGCCGAAGTCGAGCGGCTGAACAAGACGCTGGGCACAGCAGAAGCGGATCAGACCGCCAAGGATGCCGAACTCAAGAGTGTCTCCTCGTCACTGAACAAGGCCAATCGGGTCCGACGCTCAAAGGTGCTCGTCTTCAAACGGCGAGACGCCATCGACGAACTCGCCGACCTTGAGCTGCAGGGAGCGCGGGTGGACGCACAGATCCCCGCGCTCTTGACGGAGGCATCTGACAGTCGTTTCAAGTCGACTACCGCCATTGCCGGTCTGGAGGCCGATCTGGCAGCTCTGGACCGGAAACTCGATGACCTCGTGGTCGACGAGCAACTCGTCGCGCAGAGCAGCGGCATCGACGCGCTGACTGAGGAGATCGGCACCCTGCGCGTGAACTACAAGGATCTGCCGGGCTTGAACAAGCAGGTGGGCGATCTCGAACGGGCTTTGGCCGGGCTCTTGCGCCGGCTGCCCGAAGGTTGCCGGAGCGATGCCACCGGCATGCCGCAGTTGACCGATGTCGAGATCAGCAGTGTACAACGGCTGGTCTCGTCGCGCGGTCGGCTGGAGCCTGCGCTCGAAGCCGCCCGCACCGCACTCACCGAGAGCGAACAACTGCTCGCCAGTAATGAAGCGGACTTCTCGTCACTTCGCGAGCCGGTCGACGTGGTGAACCTGGCTGCGGCCGTCGCCCGCATCCGACAGGAGGGACAACTGGAAGCCGGGATCGCCACACTCCACGCTGAAGCCGACGGCCTTGTCGCCACGATCTCGGCGACACTCGCCTCAGTAGGCCTGCGTTCCGCTCCACGCGATGCCGACGCGATCCCGATTCCCGATAGCGCGTCCGTCCATGACGCTGACAGCGCCGTCACGGCGGCACGCAACGATCTCGTAGCAGCAGAGAAGGAGCTTGATCGTCTCCGGAGCGAACGCGCCACTGCCGAAGATGAGCTCCAGTCGTTGATTCGCAAGGCCGATCCGCCGTCCGGCGCGGAACTCGAAACCGAACGTAGTCGCCGCGACGATGGATGGCAGCTGGTGCGAGCAGCATGGCTCGGCCCCGCAACGGCCCAGGATGGGGTCGAGGCATGGACGTCGGGTGAACCGCTGGACCTGGCCTACGAGGCTTCGGTCGCAAGCGCCGACGCCGTTGCGGACCGGATGCTGGGCGATGCGCAGTCGGTGGAGAAGCGCGCCCTTCTCGAGTGGCAGATCACGGTGTCCGCAGAGTCGATCCTCGCACAGGAGGGCATCGTCGGGGAACGGCGTAACGGCATTGATGCCGCCGTCGAGCGGTGGGATGGACTGTGGGCGCGGCTCTCCATCGAAGCTGGCGACCGCAAGGCAATGGACTATCTGCTCGCCAAGGCGACCACGGCTGCAGCTGGCGCGGTCCGGTTACGCGGGCTCGACGAGCGGCTGGCCGCACAGCAGACGATCGTCGAGGCGTCGAGGTCGGACCTCCGATCGCTGTTGGCCGAAGCGGGTGACACCCCCGACGAGCAACTCACTCTGGCGGCCGTACTCGACCGCGCCGAGTCGCACTGCGCACAGGCCGGCCGCGACCGCGAAGCGCGAACCATCGCCGAAAAGGCTGTCGCCGCGGCGAGCAAGGCGGTGAATAGCGCCGCAGGGAAGCTGGAGGGTATCGAGAAGGAACTGGCAGAGTGGCTCACTGAGTGGACCGAAGCGTTGGTGCCGCTCGGACTGTCGGCCGACACGAACTCCAGCGACGTCTGGAATCTTCTGGACACTATCTCTGACGTTGACGTGAAGAGCGCAGATGTCGAAGAGAAGCGCCGTCGTGTGGCCGGCATCGAACGACGGAACAAAGAGATCCTCGACGACCTGGAAGCTGTGGCGGCGCGGTTGTCCCACCTCGGGCTCGGAACCACCGACGCAACCACGGCAATCAGCGGGCTCAAGGAACGGCTGGACGCCGCGGTGAAGATCCGTACGCAACGTGTCACGCTAGAGAAGGAGCGCGACGAGAAGGTCGCTGCGATGGACTCCACCCGCGGCACGCTGATCAGAGCGGCGACCGACATCCGGCAGCTCGTCGAGCAATCCAATCTGGCCGATGAAGATGCCCTCAGGTCAGCGGTCACTCGAACCGAAAGAGCCACCGAGCTCGAAAGCCTTGTTACGCAATGGGACGACGAGTTACTCGAGGCGGCGGGTGTTCCCCTGGCACAAGTGGAAAGCGAGGTTGACGAACTCTCCGACGCCGACCTGGACGCCCTCATTGACGAACTATCCCGGGAGTGCGACGCTCTCGACGAGCAGCGGACTGAGATCACCCTGTCGGTGGGCGCCCGGCGTAGCCAGCTCGCCGAGATCGACGAGTCGCACGAGGCGGCACTTGCCGCGGAGCAGGCGCAAGCGACGTTGGCGGAGTTGAGCAATCACGCCGATGAGTACGTCCGCGTTGTGCTGGCGAAGCAGATACTGGAGCGAGAGATCGAGGACTATCGCGAACGCAACCAGGGCCCGATCCTCGGCAGGGCCACCGAACTGTTCGAGCGGCTCACGCTGCAGCGCTACACGGGCATCGAGACTGACACCGACAGGAAGGGCAAAGTTGTCCTGCAGGCGAAGACTGCCAATGGCTCGATAATCGAGGTGTCGAGTCTCAGCACTGGTACGCGCGATCAGCTGTACCTTGCGCTGCGCCTCGCCGCGTTAGAGCATTTTGCCGCGGCGGGTCAGAGCGTGCCGTTGCTGCTCGACGATCTGTTCGTGCACTTCGACGACGAACGTACTCAGGCTGGATTACGGGTGCTCGACGAGCTGTCGTCCACCGTGCAGGTGCTGCTCTTTACTCACCACGAGCGGGTGGCCGAGCAGGCGATGAAGGCGATCGACGCGCCGCGACTCACGGTTCTGCAGCTTGGCACCCCCGTTTGAGGGTCATGGACCCCCGAAGCTGTCAGAGACCTTCAAGTAGAACGCCTTCGACCCCGCTGGCGATGACGCCCACGGGCGATTCAGAGGTTTGGGACCGTCGTCGTTGGGGAATCGTTCCAGCGTGACTCGCAGACTGCGCAACGCCGCCCTCGTGACCGCGCCCTTGGGGAGCCCGGATGTCGGACTGCCGGTCACGGCTGACGAACCTTCGCGGGGCCGGGCGCATCCGATCGAAGGTAGGACGGCCCGGGATGTGGTCTTTCCCGAACCGATGCGACGGTGGGTCGACGATGGCGGCTCTATCCCCTCCGGTGGGTATCGAGCGACGGCGATTGTGGCGTTGCCTTCTGCCCAAACCTCGGGCTGGGCCGATTGAGTCGACTGTCCGACGATCGTTCCTTGCGGATCGGTATCATCGCTCCACCTTGGGTTCAGGTGCCGCCGTCGCAGTACGGCGGAACCGAGTTGGTCCTCGACCGTTTGGCGCGCGGGCTCACCGCAGAAGGGCACGCGGTCGATCTGTTCACGACCGGAGAGTCGACCTGCCCGGTACCCCGGTCGTGGCCGTATCCCGCAGCGTTGGGCACCACCGGCGATCCAGCTGCCGAGTTCGCCCATGTCCAGCGGGCGTATACGCTCTTCGCCGGAGTCGACATCGTGCACGATCACACCCTGACCGGCCCGGCCTGGGCGCGGTCCTGGCGGCCGGAGCTTCCAGTGGTGACGACCAACCATGGCCCGTTCAACCCGTGGTCGATCGCTCATTTCAAGAGCTTCGCCGACGATGTGCCGGTGATCGCCATCTCCGACGCCCAGCGGCGCAGCGCGCTGGGCGTGCCCATCGCGACGACCATCCATCATGGCGTCGAGGTCGAGAATTTCCACCTCGGCGATGGTGGAGGTGGCTACCTGTTGTTTCTCGGCCGGATGAGCGCAGAGAAAGGGGTTCACCGGGCGATCACCGTGGCGCAGGCCGCCGGGAAGCCGCTGATCATCGCCGCCAAGATGTGGGAAGAGGACGAGATCCGCTACTTCGCGGAGCAGGTGGAGCCTCGCCTCTGTGAGGACATCGTCTACGTCGGTCAGGCCGGCGAACAGCGCAAGGCCGAGCTGTTGGCCGGGGCCATCGCCCTGGTGAACCCGATACGCTGGCCGGAACCGTTCGGTCTGGTGATGATCGAGGCGCTCGCTTCGGGGACGCCGGTGCTCGCCTTCGCCGAGGGTGCGGCGCCGGAGATCGTGGAACACGGGCGGACCGGATTCCTCTGCCGGGACGAAGCCGATATGGCCCGCCGCGTCGACGAGGTTCCCGGGCTGAGTCGCCTCGCTTGTCGAGCCGCCGCGGCCGAGCGATTCTCGGCAAGGGTTTTCGTCGAACGACACATCGATTTCTACCGAAAGGTCCTCCGGGACCGGGTATGAGCGGGCCCGTTCGCCGGTTCCGGCGGGGGTAGCCGACAGAGGAGTGCGCCAATGGAACAGGGTGTGTGGTCATTCGAGGGCGAGGTCGTGCGTACTGGTAGGTATGGCGCGCCGATAACCTTGGTTGATGCCGCGGATTTCTGCCTTTCCGCCACGAATGGTGACATTCGACGCGGTACGCCACACGGTCTCTTTCTCCTCGATTCCCGGTTTCTCTGCCAGTTCGAACTGCTCGTCGAGGGAAAGGTCGTCGAGGGTCTCGGTGCGTCGGTCGACGAACCGGGCGCTGCCACCTACTTCGGAAGGGTCGACACGGCGTTGGTGGTGTTGCGGCGACGCCAGTTGCATCGGGGGCTGATCGAGGAGATCATCGTCCGGAACCACGGCATGGCGCATCGGCAGATCACGGTGGCGATCGCCGTCGACGCTGATTTCGCCGATCTGTTCGAGGTGAAGGAGGGTCGGGTCCAGCAGAGAGGTTGGTACGGGCAGGACGTCGTCGACGGCTGTATCCACCTTGGACACCAGCTCGGCCATCGATCACGAGAGGCGCGTATCGCCTTCACCGACAAGCCGGCGGCGACCAGCGAGGGCGCCACGTGGAGGGTCTCGTTGGCGCCTGGTGAGTCATGGTCCACGACGGTCAAGGTGACGGCGAAGGTCAATGGCTCGCCGCTGTCGACCGAGGCGACGCCGACGCGCAAGCGTTGGCACGGGCTGATTCCGCAGATTCGCTCGGACGACAACTCGCTCGAGCGGGCGGTCTTCCAGGCCGCCAGGGATCTCGGCAGTTTGCGCATCTTCGACCCCGAGTTCCCCGAACGGGCTGTCGTGGCGGCCGGCGCGCCGTGGTTCATGTCGCCCTTCGGCCGGGACTCGTTGCTCACCGCATGGATGGCCCTGATCGTGGATCCGACCCTCGCCCTCGGGGTGCTCGAGACCCTGGCACGATTCCAGGGCACGAAGACCGACGCCGACACCGAGGAGGAACCCGGCCGGATCCTGCACGAGATGCGCTTCGACGATGCCACCTCGAGCCTGTTGGGCAGCGGGCACATCTACTACGGCACGGTTGATGCCACACCCCTGTTCGTCATGCTGCTCGGGGAACTGCGCTCGTGGGGCATCGCCGAGGACGCCGTCGACGGGCTGCTCGGCCATGCCGATCGAGCCCTGGATTGGCTGCTCGGACGCGCGGGCCGTAACCCGAACGGCTACATCACCTACGAGCGATCCTCGCCGAGGGGCCTGGCGAACCAGGGCTGGAAAGACTCCTGGGACGGTATCCGTTACGCCCACGGCGGTGTCGCCGATGCTCCGATCGCCTTGTGCGAGGTGCAGGGCTACACCTATGCGGCGTATCTGGCGCGGGCCCACTTCGCGCGTGACGGGGGAGACACCCGAACGGCACGCCTCTGGTACGACCGGGCCTCGTCCCTCCGTGAGGCGTTCAACCGAGATTTCTGGCTCCCCGATCGCGGCTATTTCGCCATAGGTCTCGACGCGGCCGGCCGGCCGATCGATTCCCTGGCCTCCAACCAGGGTCATTGTCTGTGGACCGGGATCGTCGACGACGACAAAGCGGCGTCGGTCGCCGAGGTGCTGCTCTCACCGGCGATGTTCAGCGGATGGGGTGTTCGTACGCTTGCCTCGACCGAACCGGCCTACAACCCGGTCAGCTACCACTGTGGTTCCGTGTGGCCGCACGACAACGCCATCATCGCCGCAGGGCTTGTTCGCTACGGTCATACCGATGCTGCACATCGCGTCATGCGGGGCATCCTCGACGTGGCCGACAACAATCGCGGCAGACTGCCGGAACTGTTCAGCGGCCTTGACCGCAACGAGCTCGGTGTGCCGGCGGCCTACCCGACCTCGTGCGAGCCGCAGGCCTGGGCCGCCGCGGTGCCGTTGATGTTCCTTCGGCTGCTGTTGCGATTCGACCCGTCGGTAACGGACGGGCTGCTGCACGTCGACCCGATCCTGCCGACCTGGATCACCGAGCTGCAGGTCGAGGGCGTCCCGCTGGGGGGGTCGCGGGTGGCCGTGGATGTCGACGGCGACCGGGTCGAGGTGCAGGGCCTGCCTGGTTCGCTCACCCTGGAGCGTCGGGCCCGTGAGCCGATGACGAAGCTGCACACCGCGCTCGGGTCCGAGTGACTCCCGCCCGAACCGCATCGACGCCGCCGGGCGGCCCGGGGGGAGCGGGGCCACACGACCCTGGTCGCGACCCTGGTCGCCCTCCGGTTCGGCCCGGCCCGTAGCCCGCTGGACGCCGCCGGTAGGTGTCCTATGATTCCGGCCATGGGTAGTCTCCGGTCTCGTTTCCACTCCGATCGGCGACGCACGGTCGTCCTGGCGGCGGGGCTGTCGGTCGCAGCGGTCGCCGGTTGCAGTTCAGGTTCGTCCGATGCGGCAGAGACGGCCGGCAAGCTCGACGGCACCGTGTGGTGCGCACCGGAACAGCACGAACGGCTATCGGTCGACTGGCAGGGTGAGGTGGCGACCAAGGCAGGCAAGGACGTATGCCTGAGCTTCGCCCGGCGTAGCCAGCACTACATCGTCACGGTGACGTGGTGGAACGTGGTGAACCGGGTCCACGTCCAGGAATGGGCCGTCGCCTCACAGGCCGGCCCCACCCGGATGTACTACACCGAGGCGCGGCAACCCGGCGAGCAGGACTTCCCGGGCATCGAAGGATTTGGCGAGATCGACATCATCTCCGAGGACAGGATGAAACTTCACCAGTTCGGCTTTCTCGCCGACGGTGAGTCCGCCGTGTTCGACACGACGCTCGCACGGGTCCCTTCGCTGCCGGAGATCCCGATCCCGCGGACGTACCCTGCGCCGTGACCCCCGGTGCCCCGGGGTCTCGGCTCCCGGGGTCTCGGCCGGGCCTTGGTGAGCAGCGCTGGCCGGCAGCTCCGACCAGCCGCCCTGCTGTCGAACTCAGAGGGCGAACAGCGCCTTGGCGGTGAGGCCCATCACCTCGTCGCGGCGGGCCTCGGTCATCGGTGCGCGGGCGTGACGGACCTCGTCGATGGCCGCAGGTGCGAATCGACGTGGGGATTGTCCGAACCCCACAGGAACCGGTCCTCACCGACGAGGTCGTACTGGGCGTCGATCGCGCGTTCCGACGGTGTGAACGATCGGTGAGCCACGACCACTGGAGGAACCGCTCTCCAGAATGAACCCGCGGCGGAACGCCAGCCCCTCGTTGCCCTGCCGGTCGAGGCCGGCTGCGACGGCCAGACGCGTCAGAACGCGCACGCCCTTCTTCGTGATGGCCGCATACCCCTCGTTCTGCGTGCCGACCAGCGCTGCGGCCCAGTCGCCCGACCCGCCTGCGAACAATGCAGCCGGCCAAACCGGAGGATCGCATCATCTTCGGTGACCTGACCGACACCGAGGTGACGGCGGTGAAGGTGGTCATGGTGGTGATGGTGGCGCTCGCCCTCCTGGGAATCGCCGCAGTCATCGTCGGCGTGTTCGGCTCGTTGACGTTTGTTGCGACGGCGGTCGGCGGCGTCCTGGCCACCATCATCGTGACCGTCGGGTTGTGCGGTCGCACCTCCCGCCCCGCCTAGGTTTCGTCGCCGTGTCGTCGGGGACGCTGTTCCCATGCACGGTCCCCTGCGCTCGCCCGTCGCCGGCGCGTCGTCGCGTGCGAGGTCCGTCCGATGAGCGGTGAGCCATCGGAACTGCCGTTGCGGATCGGGATCATCGCCCCGGCATGGGTCGCCGTACCCCCGCTGCAATACGCGGGGGAGGGTGTCGATGGACCAAGGAGCCTGGACCTTCGAGGGTGAGGTCGTGCGTACTGGACGGTACGGTGCGCCGATCACGCTGGTGGACGCCGCCGACTTCTGCCTGTCCACCGCCAACGGCGACATTCGGCGCGGTACGCCCCACGGGCTGTTCCTGCTCGACTCGCGGCTCCTGTGCCAGTTCGAACTGCGGGTCGACGGCGAGGTATTCCACGTCGACGGCCTACCGATGACGCTGACCGTCGATCGTCGGGCCCGGGAGCCGTTGACCGGGCTACGCGTCGCGCTCGGGCCGGGCTGAGCGACGCCGGTCAGACGATGCCGTCGGCGCGCAGGCGGGCCAGCCGGTCGGCACCCACCCCTACCTCGCCGAAGACCTGCTCGGTATGGTCGCCGACCGCCGGGGCCCCGGAGCGCACCGTCGTCGGGGTCCGGGAGAACTTCGCCGCCGGCCCGGTAATCGGGAAGACCGACCCGTCCGACTGCGTCGTGGGGATCAGCATGTCCCGCTCGTGCAGGTGAGGATCGGCCGCAGCGTCCCGATAGGTACGGACCGGAGCGCAGACCACCCCGATCTCGGAGGTAAGGGCAAGCAGTTCGTCGGTGGTTCGGGTGGCGCACCATCGGGCGACCAAGGCGTTGCAAACCGAGCGGTTGGCCACCCGTTCGGTGTTGGTGGCGAAGCCTGGGGCGGTGGCCAGATCGGGATCACCGACGGCAACCGCCAGTTTCTGCCAGTGGCCGTCGAGCGCCACGCCGAGGTACACCCAGCCGCCGTCGGCGCACTGGTAATTGTTGCTCGGCACATGGGTGCCGACCTCGTTGCCCCGGCGGGGCTGTTCCATGGCCAGCGCGCCGAGGGTGAGCTGCCCGCAGGACTGGAACATCAGCGCATCGAGGAGCGCCACGTCGACGTGCTGGCCCTCGCCGGTGAGCCGACGATGGTGTAGCGCCCCCAGGGCACCGATGGCGCCGTGCAGCCCGGCGAGATCGTCGGCGAGGAAGGTAGGGGCCTTGTTCGGCGGACCGAGGATCGTTCCGTTGAGCGACATCCAGCCGCCGTACGCCAGCGCCGCAGGGTCGTAGCCCGGCAGCGGTGAGAGCGGACCGTACTGGCCGTACCCGCTGAGCGACACGTAGATGATCGCCGGGTTGGCGGCCCGGCACTGCTCGTAGCCGATGCCCCAGCCGTCGAGGGTGCCGGGCTTGAAGTTCTGCACCACGATGTCGGTCACGGCGACCAGTTCCATCAGCAGGTCCACCCCTTCGGGGCGGCGCAGGTCGCAGGTGATGCTGCGCTTGTTGCGGTTGACGGTGGCGTGGGCGTAGGAGATCTCGGTGCCGGGGAGGTTGGGCGGGAAGTTCGTTCCGCCGGCAGTGCCCGGCAGGTCGACGTGGATCACGTCGCAGCCGAGGTCGCCGAGCACGCACGCGGCCATCGGGCCGGCCCATGCGGTGGTCAGGTCGAGCACCCGGGTCCCCTCGAGCGGTCCGGTACGGCCCTCGAGGGCCTCACGGTAGAACGCCGTCTTGTCCATCTGCGCAACTCCCCGGTTGTCGTGTCGGCGGGCGCCAACGGTACCGGTCCCGTCCGCTCGACACCCCACTGCGGACCGGACCCGCCAGCGCTCCCCTCGACCGCCGTCCGGTCGCCACCCGGCGGACCGTGCCCGACGGACCCGCCCGGTTGTGACCGTCGGCCCTACGCCGCGGTCGGTCCGTGCGGTGAAGTGGTGCCGTCCCCCGGTAACCGGAGCGGTGATCCCCTCCCGCACGAGGGCCGTCGCGTCGGACGACGCCTGGTCGAGGCCGCAGGGAATCAAGTGGAAGTAGGTGAGCCGATGTCCTTGATGAAACGCTCTCGCCCCGAGTTCGAGTGGCCCGACCTGTCGGAGTGGTTGGCGTCGCGGCGTCTGCCCGACTGGCCGGAGGGCTGGCTGCCGGCCTCCGGCGAGTCTCTGCTGCGTGTGGAGCAGTTCGAGCGTGACGGTGCACTCGTCGTCCGGGCCGATCTACCCGGGGTCGACCCCGAACATGACGTCGAGGTGACCGTCAGCGACCACACCTTGCGTATCAAGGCCGAACGCCACCAGACGCGGGAGCACGAGGCCGGCAAGGGCTACCGCACGGAGTTCCGCTACGGCTCGTTCCTGCGCACCATGGCCCTGCCGGCGGGAGCATCGGAGGACGGGGTCGAGGCCAGCTACGCCGATGGCGTGCTCGAAGTGCGTATCCCGGTGCACGCGGGGCTGGCCGGCACGAGAACCGTCCCCATCAGCCGCCCGGTCTGAACCCGGGGCGCCCCTGGTGCTCCCGCACGCGAGCGCGGCCGCCGGCCTCGATGCGACGGTCGCGTGACGCTGGGAGCCCCCGGGGTGGCCCGTCGGTGCGGTATCCGGTGAGACCCGTGGCCGGTGCGGCCCGGCCGACCGGACGAGCCCGCCGGGCCGGATGAGCCCGGTCAGGCCGGGACGTTGCGCCGGCCCACCCGGGTACGGGCGATGATGGTCTTCATGATCTGCGCGGTGCCGTCGCCGATCTGGAAGCCGAGCACGTCGCGCAGCCGTTGCTCCATGATGCCCCGGTCGTAGCCGGCGTGCCCGAACATGAGCAGGCACTCGTGGATGGTGTCGTAGGCGAGGCGTGGGCCCCACCACTTGACCATCGCGGCCTCGGCGGTGTGGGGCAGGTCGCGGTCCTTCGCCCACAACGCCTGGTAGCACAGCAGGCGGGCGGCCTCGACCTGGGTGTCCAGTTCGGCGAGGCGGTGCGAGACGCCCTGGAAGGCCGACAGCGGCTGCCCGAAGGCCTCGCGCTGGGTGACGTACTGCCACGTTTCGTCGAGGGCGGCGCGGGCCACGGCCAGCACCTGCAACCCGATCAGGGCACGGGAGAAGTCGAAGCCCTGCATCACAGAGACGAAGCCCATGCCCTCGCCACCGAGGCGATGGTCGGCGGGCACGCCCACACCGTCGAAGAAGATCGAGCCGCGGCCGATGGCCCGCTGGCCATGGCAGTCGAAGCGCGACGTGGTGATGCCGGGCAGATCGAGCGGGACGAGGAACGCGGTGACGCCCCGCGCGCCGGCCCCGCCGGTGCGGGCGAAGACCACCGCGGCGGCGGACTGATCGGCGGCGGAGATGGACGTCTTCTCGCCGTCGAGCACGTAGTGATCGCCGACCAGGGTCGCTTTGAGGCTGAGGTTGGCGGCGTCGGATCCGCCCCGGGGCTCGGTCAGGGCCAGGGCCAGCATGATCTCGCCGGCCGTGAGTTGCTCCAGCCACGGGGTGACCACCGCCGGGTCGCCGTGCTCGAGCAGGATCTGGGCGTTCAGCGAGCCCAGCAGGTTGATGTAGGACATCGACAGGTCGGCGGCGGCGATCTGCTCGTGGATCACCCCGGCTGCGGTGCGGGTCGCTCCCTGGCCGCCCACCGACTCGGGCAGCTCCGGGGCGATCAGCCCGAGGGCGCCCATCTCCCGCATCAGGTCCCGGTCGAGGGTGCGGGTGCGGTCCCGTTCGGCGAAGCCCGGGGCGATGCGATCTGCGGCGAAACGACCGGACATCTCGGCGAGCGCCAAGAGGTCCTCGTCGAGGAAGGCGTTGGCTACCACATGCATGACGGGTTCCTCACTTGGCGTACTTGCGGAAGTCGGGCGTGCGCTTCTCGTTGAGCGCGTTGACACCCTCGCGTGATTCCTCGGTGTCGTAGTACAGCTTGAGGGCGTACAGGCCCATACCGGCGATCCCCGCCTGGTGGGCGGTGTCCATGTTGAACGATCGCTTGGCGATGGCCAGTGCGGTGGGGGAGCGGTCGCACAGCTCCTCGCTCCAGGCCTGGACGGTGGCGTCGAGCTCGTCGGCGGGCACACAGAGGTTTGCCAGGCCCATCTCGACCGCCTCGGGGCCGCTGTAGCGACGGCACAGGTACCAGATCTCCCGGGCCTTCTTCTCGCCCACCACCCGGGCCAGGAAGGCGGTGCCGTAGCCGGGGTCGACCGACCCCATCTTCGGACCGACCTGGCCGAGGATGGCCTTGTCCGAGCAGATGGTCAGGTCGCAGATCGTGGCGAGCACGTTGCCGCCGCCGATGGCGTAGCCCTGCACCCGGGCGATCACCGGCTTGGGGACGTCGCGAATGATGGCGTGCAACGCCTCGATCTGCATGCCGATGGTGCCACGGCCGTCGTACTGACCGTCGTGGGCGGACTGGTCGCCGCCGGTGCAGAATGCCCGGTCGCCGGCGCCGGCGAACACGATGCAGCCGATCTGGGTGTCCCAGCCTGCCCGGTTGAAGGCGTCGATCAGCTCGTCGCAGGTCCGGGCCCGGAAGGCGTTGAGGACCTCCGGGCGGTTGATGGTGATCCACGCCACGTGGTTACGGACCTCGTAGAGGACGTCTTGGTAGTCCATCGTTTGCCCCTGTCTAAGTGCGCCGGGAGGGTCCGGGTGGTGCTCGACCGCCCCCATCGGTTCACCGGCGGCGCCATCACTGCGTCGAAGGCGACAGCAGCTTGCCGTAGGGTACGGAGTCATGGGAGCACGGACAAGCCCGCGCGGCCCCCTCGACGCCGGGACCGGTGGCCGGTGAGCGCAGCGGTACGGACGAGGGCCTACCGCGATGGCGCCGTGCTCGCCGAGGGGTTTCCGGTCGTCGAGGTGTCCGAGTACCTCGCCGATCCCCGGGTCGTGGTCTGGGTCGATTTCTGTGCCCCGGTCGAAGCCGATCTGGTCGAGCTCGCCGACGAGTTGGGCCTGCACGACCTGGCGGTCGAGGATGCCCTCAGCCCCCACCAGCGGCCCAAGGTCGACTACTACGACACGCACCTGTTCCTCTCCAGCCACGTCATGCGGCTCGACCCCGGCACCGGCGTGCTGGGGACAACGGAGATCGACGCCTTCGTGAACAGCCGCTGGCTGGTGACGGTACGCAAGGACGACAGCTTCGCTCTCGACCCGGTGCTGCAACGCTGGGACCGGTCGGTGCAGCTCATCGTGCACGGTGGCGGTTTTCTGCTCTACGGGCTGCTCGATGTGATCATCGACAGTTACTTCGAACTGATCTCGCAGTTCGACGACTACTACGACACGGTGAGCGAGGCATTGTTCTCCGACACCCCGCTGAAGCCGTCGGGCCAACAAATGTGGTTCGAGATGCGCCGGTCGCTGGTGCGTTTCCACCGGCTGGTGGTGCCCATGCGGGAGGCGATCAGCGGCCTCATGCGTCGCGAGCACCACGCCGTCGACGAGGCGATCTACCCGTACTTCCAGGACGTCTACGACCATGTCCTGCGGGTCACCGAGTCGACCGATGCCCTCCGGGACCTGGTGAGCACCATCGTGGAGACCAATCTGTCCCTGCGCGACTATCGCCAGAACCAGGTGATGAAGATGGTGACCAGTTGGGCGGCGATCATCGCCCTGCCCACCCTGATCACCGGCTTCTATGGGATGAACGTGCCGTTTCCCGGCAACGGGAGGCCCTTCGGCGTGGTCATGGCGGTCGGGCTCATCGTGGTGCTGTCGGTGGCGCTGTACCTGGTGTTCCGCCGGCGCAAGTGGCTCTGAGTACCCGGCTGCCCGGCGGACGCGGGACGCGCTCCGTCACCGGGGCCGGGCCTCGCGTCAGGAGCCGCCGATCTCGATGGTGATGGTGCCGCCGGGATGCAGCGAACACGACCCTTCGATGGTCGCAGCCTCCGAGAACCGTTTGGTCAGCTGCTGGCCGGCGGCGACGGTGAAGGGGCCCACCACGTGGGTGGCGCGGTCGTTGTTGACCACCACCAGACGGTCGCGCAGCTGGAAGCGCAGGTCGGCGGGGATCAGTTCCACCGCTTCGCCGGCGGCGATCCGTTCGGCGGTTCCGGCGGGGATGACGATCACCCGGTCGATGCCCACGTCGGCATGCAGCGCCCGGCTGAGCCCGACGGTGGCGCCGAGCACCACCAACGCCACGGCGAGGTAGATCAGTAGGGTCCGCCGTGGCGACCGATCGGTCTCGCCCGCCGGCAGGGCCCCGGCAACGGGCCCGGTCGGCCCGGTCGGCCCGGTCGGCCCGGTCGGCCCGGTCGGCCCGGTCGGCCCGGTCGGGTCCTCGGTGCCGGGCTGGTCGTTGTCGGGCGACGGCCGGTTGGCGTCGGTGCTCACGGCTTCACCGCCAGCAGTATGGAGCCGTTGCCCGCCGGGGTCACCTGCGGTGCGCCGAGCCCGGCAGCGTCCAACCATGCCTGGTAGTCCGCGAGCCGGTGGGTGTCGCCACCAAGGCCGGCCACGGTCATCTGCACGGCGAACAACGACGCGGTCGGGCTGCCCTGACGCAGCATCGTGCGGATCAGCAGCACCCCGCCCGGTCGCAGCCGCGTCCCGACCCGGGCCAGCAGCGCCGCCGCCGACTGCGGCCCCATGGTGTGCATGATTCCGACCGCGAGCACCACGTCGAAAGGTCCGTCGGGCAGCTGCTGATGGAAGTCTCCCGCCACCAGCTCGACCCCGGTCCCGGTGAGCCAGCCCTCCTGCTCGACCACGGCCACCACGTCGGGTCGGTCCTGCATGACGACGTGGACGCCTCGGGCCGCCAGCGCCGCAGCGTAACGGCCGTGGCCACCGCCGAGGTCGAGCGCCGACAGGCCGGCATCGGCCCGCCGGGTCGGTTGCAGGGCACCGAGCGCCGCCTCGGCCACGGCGTCGGACTCCGACGCGGCGTGAACCGCCATCGACTGCAACCACTCCTTGAGCTGGAAGACGCCCCGGTCGGGAAGCTCCTCGCCGAGCAGGCGGGCTTCGAGCGAGTTCGCCCACCGCCGCAGGGTGGTTGCGTGCTGGTGCAGCTGTACGTCCGCCGCGGCGCTCGGCCAGTGCGGGCCGGGTGCCACCACGCCGTCGGTGTCGGCCTGCAGCACCCCGGCGGCACACAGCGCGTCGAGCGTGGCCCGAGCGGCCACCGGCGCCAGCCCGCAGCGGCCGGCGGCAGCTGCGGGGGTGGCGGGCAACGCCTCGAGCAACCCGGTGGAGCGGGCCGCGTCGTAGACCAGCACGAGCCGCCAGTCGGCGACCTGACCGGGGGCGGCCATGAACGCCGGGTGGAGGAAGGGGTCGGTCGGCACCTCGCCAACGGCGTCGGTCATCGTCGAAAGTCTACGGCGGCGGGACCTTGCAGTGTTTCGCTACGCTTTGGCTCGGTTGGGCGGGGGTGCCCATCCGGGGGAGGACGAACAGCGATGGCTCTGTCAGTGCAGCCGTTGACCGTGCATATCGGTGCCGAGGTACACGGGGTCGATCTGCGCGATCCTTCCGATGTCGAGATCAAAGAGATCGAGGATCTGCTGCTCGAGCACCTGGTGCTGTTCTTCCGGGACCAGCAGCTCGAGCCGGCGCACCAGGTGGCGTTGGGGCGACGCTTCGGCGAGCTGCACCTGCACTCGGTGGCGGACACCGTGCAGGATCATCCCGAGCTGATCGTGCTCGAGAACGACGAGCGGCGCCCGCCGAACATCGACGCCTGGCACACCGATGTCACCATGGACCCCGAGCCGCCGATGGGTTCCATCCTGCGGGCCGTGGACGTTCCGATCGTCGGCGGGGACACCATCTGGGCGTCGATGTACGCAGCGTACGACGCCCTCGGACCGTCGGTGCAGGCCATGTGCCGGACGCTTACCGCGGTGCACCACTATCCCGACTACTTCCGCTCCGGCATCCTCCGCCAGCCCGACGGCTACGCCAAGCTCGAGCGTTACGACCGCGACCATGCGCCGGTGGAACACCCGGTGGTACGGCGCCATCCGGTGACCGGGCGGTACGGGCTGTTCGTGAACTCGACCTTCACGAAGTACATCAAGGGTATGGGTCGCAAGGAGGGGGCGGCGTTGCTCGAAATGCTCAAGGACCACATCGCCGGGCGGCCCGAGTTCCACGTGCGCTTCAAGTGGGAGCCGGGCTCGGTGGCGTTCTGGGACAACCGCTGCACCCAGCACTACGCCGTGGCCGATTACTTCCCGCAGCACCGGCTGATGCACCGGGTCACCATCGCCGGGGACCGCCCGGTCGGCTGACTGCACCGGGTTGCGCGCGGCCGGGAACCCGGGGACCGGGTTGATCTCGCCGGGGCCGGGCGTGATGAGCCGTGTCGGGTGTCGTCGTCGAGGCTGGACTGAGGACCGGGCAGGTCGTCGGGGACCGCCCGGTCGGCCGATTCGTCGCCGATTCGTCGCCGATTCGATGGGTTCCGAACCCTTGCCGCCGGCCTTCGGCCGTCTGGAGCCGTCCGCGGGGCCTGCCATGCCCGCTGTTCGGGCCTGCACGGTAGACCGTGGCGGATTTGGCTCACATACCTAAAGGTATGGTGCCGGATTGTCGACTGGGTGTGGGTTTCGTGCCACCGTCTGTCGATCTTTCAGCGGGTTCCCGTGGCGGCGTCGGACAAAACCGCCATGGTCTCCGTTCGCGTGGGCAAAATCCTGCCAATGGGGAGTGGTCGCGGCCGGGAAGTTGGTGTCGAGGGCCGGTGGCACGAACTTCCCAGGTTGGGACGCCAGGTGTCGCGGCCGGGGTGAGCTCGGGGTGTATACCTGCAGGTATGGTGCGTCGGGGTGGGTTCCGGCCCGTCTGTCCGGCACTTGGCTGCTACCGCTAGGGTGCCCGGTGTGGGAGAAGGATCGGCGGTGCCGAACACCTGGGCCGAGGCAATGGCCGAGCTCGAGGCCCGTCGTGAGGCCGGCCGGCAGATGGGCGGGCCCGACGCGGTGGCCAAGCTGCGGGCGCGGGGCAAGCTCACGCCGCGCGACCGCATCGCGCTGCTGTTCGACCCGGGCACCTTCCGTGAGGTCGGCGAGCTGGCAACCGGGTTGATCGAGGTGCCCGGTCGTGCCGACCGAGAAGCCCCCGCAGACGGGGTCGTGACCGGATGGGGCCTCGTCGGCGGCCGCCGGGTCATGGCCGTGGCCGACGACGGCACCATCACCGCCGGCGCGCGGGGTCCGGCGGCGAACCGCAAGGCGGCCTACCTCCGTGGCCTGGCAGACCGTCACGGCTACCCGCTGGTGCTGTTGTTGGAGTCCTCCGCCAATCGCTTCCAGTCGATGATGGGCGCGCAGTTCGCCGGGGAGAGCGGCGCCGGGCCACTCGGTACCAACCCGCCCTCGGCACGATGGACCCGGGACGGCCGATCGCCGATCGTGTGCGCGGTGCTGGGAACGGCGCTCGGCGCTGCCTCGTTCCAGACCATGGACGCCGAGTTCTCGACCTTGGCCTCCGGCACCGCGGCGATGGCCCTGGCCGGGCCCCCGGTGGTGCAGGGTGGGATCGGTGTGGAGACCACCACCCAGCAACTCGGTTCGGGCGAGCAGCACGCCACCGTCACCGGGTTCATCGATCAGGTGGCCGAGGACGAGGCGACGTGTCTGGCGGGGGTCCGTCGGTTCCTGGGGCTGTTCCCGGACAACTCGCGCGAGCTTCCGCCACGGCGTATCGGCAGTGACCCGGCCGACCGGCGGTGCCCCGAGCTCGTCGACCTGGTGCCGCTCGACCATCGCAAGCCCTACGACATGAAGCGGGTGGTCGAGGCCATCGTCGATGACGGCGAGCTGCTCGAGCTACGTGAACGCTACGCCCGCAACATCATCACCGGCTATGCCCGCATCGACGGTTGGACGGTGGGGATCATCGCCAACCAGCCCCGGCACCTCGGTGGCATCGTCGACGTGAAGGCGGTCATTAAGGCGGTGCGGTTCGCCCAGATCTGCAACGCCTACAACATCATGCTGGTGTTCCTGCAGGACCAGCCGGGCTTCATCGTCGGCCCGGACTCCGAGCGGGAAGGCGCGCTGCGCCAGGTGGTCCGGCTGATGAACGCGGCCTACGGGGCGACGGTGCCGATGCTCACCGTGCTGGTGCGCAAGGCGTACGGCTTCTCCACCTGGTTGTTGGGCGGCCGGGCGGTGGGGGCCGATCACGTGGTGGCCTGGCCGTCGGGTTCGATCAGCCTGGCGGCGCCGGAGATCGGGGTGGCGACGTTGTTGCGCAACGAGCTGGCGGCCGGCGAGCTCAGCGAGGCACGGCAGCTCGAGCTGTACGCCTCGTACCGGCAGATGTCTCAGGCCCGCTGGGCGGCGTACGACTTCCGGATCGACGACGTCATCGACCCGGCGGACACCCGGTCGAACCTGGCCGCGGCGTTGACCATGGTTGAAGGCCGCCGCCGCGCCGCGCTGCGGACACGCAGGGAGTTCGATACCGCATGAACGCCGAGCAGGTGCTCGCCGCCTTAGAGCTCGGGCCGATCGCCGCCGGCCTGCCGTTCGCCACCATCGGGGGCCGGCAGGTCACCGTGGCCACCGCGTGGTCGGCGGAGGCGCTGGCGGTCGCCGCCCGCCGCCGCAGCGCACTGGTGGTCGTCACCGGCGGGGCCGGTGTGACCGGGGCCGGTGCGGCCGGGGCAGAGGTGGTAACGCCGGCGGGGTCGGGCGGTGCGGGCCGGCCGTGGCCGATCGTCGCGGTCACCACCTCGCCGTGGATTGCCCGCGCCGCCGATCTGGGCCTGTTGGTGGGCGCGACGGGACCGGCCGACCATGACGGGCTCGACGAGGCCACCGCTGCGGCGTTGGTGGTGACATTCCTCGACCTTGCGTTCGACGGTGCGCCACGACCACCGACGTCGACCCGCTCGCTGCTGGAGCTCGTACCGTTCGGTATCGACTCGTCCTATGCCGGCGCCGAGGTGCTCGAGGCGATCGTCGACGGCGGACGGTGGGTCGAGTTCGACGCCGGTTCGGCTTCCGAGATCCGCACCGGCGTCGCTCGCATCGGGGGCCGGTCGGTGGGGGTGGCGGTCTCCGAAGCAGGGGTGGAACGAGGGGTGCTCAGCCGCGCCGGCGTGGCTCGCGTCGAGCGTCTGGTCCGTTGGTGCGAGGCTGGACCCGACGGCGGCCGTCCGCTGGTGAGCCTGGTGGACACCGACGGTGCCGAGCCATGGGACGACGCCGCCGGTGCCCTGGCGCTGCGGGACGCGGTGACGGCCCTGCGACGCTCGGCGGTGGTCAAGGTCGCCGTGGTGATGGGACGCGCCGTCGGTCTCGGGGCAACCGTGCTGGGCGCGGTCGGAGCTCGTGCCGATCTGGTCCTGCCGTGGCCGCGGGCCCGCTTCGGGCTCACCTCCGCCGATGCGGCCGGTGCGTCGGGCAGCGCCTGGGCGGCGGCGCGGGAGGCCGATGTGGTCGACCTGGTGAACCCCGACGACACCCGCGGCCGCATCGCCGAGGCCCTCGAGCTGTTCCGCGGGGCGCGGTGCTACGCCGAGCCGGGCGAGGAGGATGGTTCATGAGCGAGCTGGAGACACCGGCGAAGCGGGTGGTGTTGCGCTACGAGGACCGCTGGGAGGACCTGTTGGGCCGGCTCGCCGCGGACCGGGCGGCCGGTGTGGTGCCGAGCCCGGTTCGCGATGCCCTGGCCGGGTTCTTCGACGCCGGCTCGGCCGTCGAGGTCGGCTCGCTGGTCCGCCGGGCGACGAGCTCCTACCGCGGCGGCGACGCACCGGAGGAGGACGCCGGGGACGAGGTGCCGGCTGACGGGCTGGTCGCCGGCTGGGGCCTGCTCGACGGCGCGCTGGTGTTCGTGGTCGCCGACGACGTCGATCAGCTCGGCGCAGGCGCCGGGTGGCGGGGTGCGGCAGCGGCGGCGAAGGCCATCCGTATCCGTCGCCATGCGCTCGAACAGGGTCGCCCGTTGGTGCAGATCCTGGCCGCAGCGCGTACCGACCCGGCGACGGACCCCGCCGACGGTCCGGGCGCGGCGTTCGTCCGGGCCGGCGCCGGGGCTGACCTCGACGTCGATCGCGAGCTGGCCACACACTGCCTGGTGATCAGCGTGGTGACCGCACCGCTGCTCGACGCGGCGGCGTTCGAGGCCACGGCGGCACACCTGGTGGTCCTGGCCGGACCTGAGGCGGCGATCGCCGGGCGGGCCGGGGCCGATGCGCTGCGTTGCGGACTGGCCGATGCCGTGGTCGCCGATCTCCCGGCTGCGCTGCGCTGGGTGGCCCAGGCGATCGGCCATCTGCCTCCCAACCCCTTCGACCCGGCACCGCCGTGGCCATCCGCCGAGCCGGACGAGGACGGCCGGTCGGCGGGCGACGGTGCTGCGGTTGACGGGACGGTCCCGCCGTTGCTCGACGTTGCGTGGCAGCTCGAGCTGTCTCCCGTCGGGGCCGTGCCGGTGCGGACCTGGCTCGGCGGGGTGGGGACGCAACCGGTCGGGTTGGTGAGCTGCGGGGCCGGGGCGGTGCTCGATGCCGCGGCGTGCCGACGGATCGTGCGGCTGGTCCGCTGCTGCACCGCGTGGCGCCTGCCATTGGTGGTTCAACACGCCGGCCTGCGCCGGCCTCGGCAGGCGACCCGGGAGGACGTCGATGCCCATCACGGCCTGGGCGCGGCGTTGGCCCGGCTGGCGGTGCCGCTGTTCGAGCTGGCCTGGGACGGCCCTCGCCTGGTGGAGGAGTTCGGCGTCCGTCCCCTGTGGTCAGCCGGCGCGACGGCGACGGACCCGGCGACCGACGCGGTGCTGACCCGGTCGACGGCCCGGCTGCACCTCGAGGTGGCGGTTGCCGCCGTCCCGATCCTGCGACCGCGGCCCGATACCACCGACCGCGTCCGCTACCGTCCGCGACGCACGCTGCAGTCTTCCTGACCGTGACCGCCGGTGCTCACCAGAGCGGGCCGGCGACCACGCCCTTGTCGTGCAACAGGCCGATCTCGTGGCTGGAGAGCCCGAGGACCTCGTCGAGGACCTCGTCGGTGTGCTGGCCCAGGATGGGCGCCGGAGCCGGTCGCTCGCGGGGCAGTTCGCTGAAGGCCAGCGGCGATCCGGGGACGAGGACCCGGCCGACACCCGGCTGGTCGACCTTGTGGAACATGGGGTTGGTGATGGAGCAGCGGGGATCCTCGCCGACGAGCTGGCTGAAGGTCTGGTAGGGACCCCAGCACACGCCGTGGTGGTCGAAAATCTCGCGTAGTTCGATCAGGCTGTGGCGGGCGATGAACGGCGCCAGGAACGCCGCGATGGCGTCACGGGCCTGGAAACGGTCGCCCTCCTTGCCCAGGTCGACCCCGAGGGCCTTCTCGATCGCCGGCAGGTGCTCGGTGATCCCGGTGGCGTCGGCGAGGCTCTGCCACTGCTTGAGGCTGATGGCCACGACCATGACCCGTCGTCCGTCCCGGGTCGGGAAGTCACGCCCGAACGCCCCGTAGAGGTCGTTGCCGATCTGGTTGCGCTCTTCGTGGGTGAGCTGGGCCTGGGCCAGGTAGCCGAGGTTTGCGACCATGGCGAAGGCCACGTCGGTGAGCGACACCTTGACCAGTTGCCCGCCACCACCTCGCGCGCGGTAACGCTCGGCGCCGAGCAGGCCGACCGCGGCGGTGAGGCCGGTGGCGGTGTCCCACGCCGGCAGCACGTGGTTGGTGGGCATCATCGAGCCGGTGGGGCCGGTGGCGTAGGCGAACCCGGAGGAGGGGTTGACCGTGTAGTCCACCGCGGTCGACTCATCGGGGTTGCCGATGATGTTGACGTAGATCAGGTCTGAACGGCGCGCCCGCAGAGCGGCGTCGCTCAGCCAGCTGCTCTCGGGGAAGTTCGACAGGAAGATCCCGGCCTCGGGCCCCGGCTGGGTGATGATGTCCTGGACCAGCTCCCGGCCCTCGGGCCGGCGCAGGTCGACCTGGATGGACCGCTTGCCCTTGTTGAGGCCCGCCCAGAACAAACTGACACCTTCCTCGGTGACCGGCCAGCGGTTGAAGTCGAGGCCGCCGCCGATGGCGTCGAAACGGATCACGTCGGCGCCGAGCTGGGCGAGGGTCATGCCGCCGAGGGGTGCGGCGACGAACGCCGAACCCTCGACGATCCGCAGGCCTGACAGAACTGGCGTCACGAAGAGCTCCTTCCAGGTGTCCTGCGCAGGAACGGTGTCTGCGCAGGAACCGGTCTGCTACCAGCGGACCGGCGTGCTGAACCTCGAACGCTACTCCTTGTCCGGCAGCTCGTGGCCCCGAGGCCGCAGCGCGCTCCGGTACGATCAGCTGCCCCCGGGGCGGGCGATCCCGCCTGTGGGTGGACCCGACGCAACGGCCGCCGGTGGCCGGCGAGCACAGGAGCGAGACCATGAGCGACGGAACCGTGCTGTTGGAGAAGGACGGGACGACGGCCCGGCTCATCCTGAACCGGCCGGAGAAGGGCAATGCCCTGCCGTTCGACTCTCTCGACCTGCTCGTCGAGCTGTTGCACGAGGCCGAGGACGACGACGACGTGAAGGTGGTCGTGCTCAAGGGCCGGGGCGGTTCGTTCTGCACGGGCGACGACTTCGACGACGTGGCGGTGGCCTACGGGCACATCCACGCCAAGCCCGGTCAGCGGCCGCCGCGTACCAGCCAGCGTCAGCGGCTGGCCATCGACCGGCGGTTGGGCCGGGCGGTGGCGGCGTTCCAGAACTCGGCCAAGCCGGTGGTGGCCCAGGTGCACGGCCACTGCGTCGGGATGGGCATGTTCCTCGTCGAGGTCAGCGACCTGGCGCTGTGCGCCCATTCGACCCGCTTCAGCCACGCCGAACAGCGTCTCGGTCTGGCCGGTAACACCTTCAACCTGGCCACCCTGATCGTGCTGTACGGCCCGAAGAAGGCCCGCGAGCTGCTGCTGTTCGGCGATCAGTTCGACGGTCCGACGGCGCAGCAGCTCGGCCTGGTCAACCTCAGCGTGCCCGACGAGGAGTTGGAGCAGACCGTGCAGCGCTGGGTGGACAAGGTGGCGCGCAACTCCAAGGACGCGCTGGTGATGGGCAAGGCCGCGCACTCCATGGCGCTGGCCTCGCTGGGCATGAACAGCTACATCTTCAGCGGGATGGTCGGCCACGCGCTCGGCACCAATGTGAAGTTCGAGCCGGGCGACTTCAACTTCTTCCGGGAGCGGCGCGACGCGGGGACCAAGGCGGCGTTCCAGGGACGCGACGGCCATCACACCAAGCCCGATGGTCCCGGCGACGCCGTGGCGGGTCCCGACGACAGTGGCGCCACCGCACGGTAGGGTTCGCCCCGACCGGCCGAGGCGCGGCCGGCGCTCCAGACCCGGGGGTTCGGATGGACTTCGGTATCCACCTGCCGCAGCTCGGTCGCCAGGCGACCCGGGCCAATCTCAAGAAGCTGGCGGTCCGTGCCGACGAGCTGGGTTTCCACTCCGGCTGGGTGTCCGACCACGTCGCCTGGCCCACGGGGGCGCTGGAGTCGAAGTACCCCTACACCGACGACGGTGCCTTCCCCGCCGGCGCGGACATGTCCTGGCTCGACCCGTTGGGCAGCCTGTTCTTCGTAGCCGCGGTCACCGAACAGCTGCGGTTGGGGGTGACGGTGCTGATCCTGGGCTATCGCTGGCCGATCCTCACCGCCAAGGCGTGGGCCAGCCTCGACGTGTTGTCGGAGGGCAGGGCCATCGTCGGGGTCGGCGTGGGCTGGATGCGCGAGGAGTTCGAGGTCCTCGGCATGCCCTACGACCACCGCGGCGCCCGGGCCGACGAGCAGCTCGAGCTGTACCAGGCCTGTTTCACCCAGGACCGGCCCAGCTTCGACGGGCGCTACTACCAGATCCCCGAGATCGGCTTCGCCCCCAAGCCGGTGCAGCAGCCGATGCCGATCTGGGTCGGCGGGGACACCGAACCCGCCTTCCGCCGTACCGTGAAGTATGGCTCGGCGTTCCACGCCGCGTTCCAGCCGATCGACGAGGTGGCGGAGGCATGGGCCCGTATCGGCGAGCTGGCCGACGAGGCGGGACGGGACCGCTCGGAGATCACCCTCTCGATCCGGCTGTATCTCGATCCCGACGGGGCGATGGCGCCGGCGAAGTCGGTGTCGGGTTCCACCGAGCAGATGGCCGACACCATCGGGCGTTGGCGCGACATCGGCGTCAGCCACCTGCTGGTCGATCCGGTGGTACGGGGCGGGGTCGACGCCCGCATCGAGGCCATGGAACACCTCATGACCGAGGTACGGCCCCGCCTGTAGCCCGCCAGGCCGCGGTGGGCGCGGTCAGTGGGCGTTGAGCGGGTTGCGTTCGGTCTGCACGCCGACGAGGTGGTGGTAGTCGTTGGCGCTGAGCACCACCCGCCGGTCGCCGCTCACCCGCACGGTGGTGATGGACGTGTGGTGGATGGCCATGACGGTATCCACCCGCGCCTCGAAGCAGTGGGCGAGGTACGCGCCGATCACGCCGCCGTGGCAGGCCACGACCACCCGCTCGCCCGGGTGGGCGGCGGCGATGCCGTCGATGGTGGTGGTGACCCGACGGCGGAACGAGGCCGGGTCCTCGCAGTGCGGGTACGCGTCGTAGCGGCGCTCGCGATGCGCCCGCGAGAAGATCTCGACCAGTTCGGCCTTGGTGTACACGTCGAGCAGGCGCTTGTCGCGGGGAAAGGACTCCCACGGGTCGACCTCGCGGATCTCGTGCTCCTGGCGCGGGTCGAGGCCGTGATGACCGGCGATGGCCGCCGCGGTGTCGCGGGCCCGTTGCATGGTGGAGCAGTACACGGCGTCGATCGCGGTGGTGGCGAGGCGGGCACCCACCGCCGCGGCCTGGCGCCGGCCGAGGTCGGTCAGCGGCGGGTCGTAGGCATCGCCCATGGTCATGCCGTCGAAGAAGTACTGCTCGCCGTGACGGACCAGCAACAGCTCGCACAGGCCGTCGAGGGAGGGCAGGAACGGGTTGTCGAGATCGACGCTGCGGACGCGGGCGGGTCGGTTCACGGCCAGGAACCTACCTGCCCGGCGCCCCGGCGACGCGACGCTGCCCCGACCGTGGCGGTCGGGGCAGCGGGCCGTCGTGGTGTCGGTCCGGACCGTCGGCGAGGACCGCACTCGCTCAGGGCCCGGCCACCGTCAGAGCTTGGACCGCTTGTTCTTGGCGGTGGTCTCGCCGGTGGGATTGCCGGTGGGATTGCCGGTGGCATTGCCGTCCTGGTCGATGCCGAGGTGGGCGCGGAGGTTGTCGAGCAGGGTCGGGTTGGCCGCCGGACCCGGCGCGGCGGGGTTCAACCCCGGTGCGTGCGCCGCGTTGGGTGAGGCCGCCAGGGCGGGGACCGGCCGCGTCGCCGTCGTCGCGGCGGTGGTGCCGCCCGGCTTGCGGTTCGCCGGGGCCTTCGGGGCGGCCACCCGCGTGCTGGGGCCCACGGCCACCGGCGACGGGTTGTGCCGGGGCGGGATGGCCGCAGCGCCGGCGGCCGGTGCCCCGATGGTGGCCGGGATGGTGGCCCTGCCGCTGGGAACCGGTGCGGTCTTACCCGCGCCGCGGTTCTTGCGGCTCCAGCGTCGCAGCCCCCGCGTCGCCGTCGCCCCGTGCGGCTCGTAGCCGTAGCCGTAGCGACCGTGGCGCTGCTCGGTGGACTGGTTGAGCACGGTGCCGATCACCCGGGCATCGACATGGTTGAGCGATTCGAGCGCCCGGGTGATGTCGCGACGGCGTGACACGCCGGCGGTGGTCACGAACAGCGTGCCGTCCACCGCCCGGGCGATGGTGAGGGCGTCGGCGACGGGAAGCACCGGCGGTGCGTCGACGATGACGGAGAAGCCCCGTTCGACGAGCTCCTGCAGCACCGCAGGGAAGGTCGGGACGTCGCTGAGCTGCTCGGTGGGCCACAGCAAGTCGGCGGCGTTCTCCGGGCTCGGCCCCGAGGTGATGACGAACAGGTCGGGGCACCCCGACACCCGTTGCATGACGGCGTCGAGGGTTGCGGTGCCGAGCATGACACTGGTCAGGCCGACCTCGTTGGGCAGGCCGAAGCGGTTGGCGATCATCGGCCTGCGCAGGTCGGCGTCGACGAGCACCACCGGGGTGCCGCTGCGGGCCATGGCCACGGCGAGGTGGCCGGCGACGGTGGACTTGCCCTCACCGGGCCGGCTGGAGGTCACCTGCAGGGTGCGCAACCCACCACGCAGGCCGACGAACTGCACCGCGGCGCGCAGGTTGCGGAACGTCTCGCCCAGCATCGAGGCCTGCAGCGGATCGGCGATGTCGCCCGACATCCGCCGGGAGACCTTGGGGACCTGGGCGAGCGTGGTGGCAGCACCGGTGACCCGCTCGAGGCCGTCCTTGGAGCGGATGCGGTCGTCGAGGTAGTCGCGCACGAACGCCAGCCCGACCCCCAGCATCAGGCCGACCACGGCGGCGAGGGCGGTCGTGCGCACCGGGGTGGGGCTGAACGGCGTCACCGGTTCGACCGCGGCCGACAGCACCTGGGCGTTGGAGGCCGCGGCGAGGTCGCTCATCAGGTCCAGGCCGTTGGTGTACTGCTCGTAGAGGGCGATCTGACGGTCGAGGGCATCGCGCTGGGCGGTCAGCGTGGTGTCCTTCGGATCGAGGCGGGACCGCTGGGTCTTGAGCTCGTCGAGCTTGTCGCCGATGGCTCGCCGGGTGTTGGCCGAGCTGGCAACGATGCGCTGGCTGCGCATTGCGATGAAGGTCTCGGCGTAGGTGTCCGCCGCGAGGGCGACCGCGTCGGGGCGGGACCCCACGGCGGTGAAGGTGAGCAGGTCGGCCGATTTCGACTGGCCGGCCACGGTCACCCGCGGCGCCCGGCCGAGCTTCTCGGCGACCGCGTCGGCCACCACCCGGCTGCGGGCGAAGACCAGCTCGTTCTCCAGCTGCCGGGCCACGTCGCGGACCTGGCTGGCCGTCGGGTCGAGGCTCTGGTTGGCGGTCTGGGCCGACATCAGGAGCTGGGTCTGCGCCCGGTACTGCTTGGGCTGGGAGGACGACCAGGCGAAGGCGATGGCCCCTGCGGCGACGGCGACGGCGACGATCAGCGGCCACCGGCGTCGAAGAACGGCCAGGCAGTCGGCCAGGGTCAACTCTGGCGAGTAGTGCTCCACAGCCGTGGATCTCCTTGCTCGGCGTCGGACAACAGTAGGGCGGGGTTTCGGGCTGTCGTTACCGCAGGACGGTGAACGCAGCGCCGCCGGACGGAAGCCTTGCCGTTGTGGTGGTCGGTCTCCCAGCAGGGTACCGACGCTCGGCCGCCGGGCAATCGGTCGAAAGCCCCGTACCCCGAGGCGAACGACCGCGTCCACCGCGTCGGCACGTCGTTGTCGCGGACGGTCCCGTTCCGCTGGGCCCGCCCTACACTTCCCGTCATGGCTGAACCCACGGCGAACATCCGCTGGCATGCCCCTGAACTGTCCCGGGAGGAGCGCTGGGCCCGGGCCGGTCAGCGCGGGGCGACCGTGTGGTTCACCGGGCTGTCGGGGTCGGGGAAGTCGACCGTGGCAGCTGCGGTCGAGCGGGCCCTGTTCGATGCCGGCCACGTGTCATACCTGCTCGACGGCGACAACGTCCGCTACGGGCTCAACGCCGGGCTGGGCTTCTCGCCGGAGGATCGCGACGAGAACGTGCGTCGGTTGTCGGAGGCGGCGGCGCTGTTCGCCGATGCCGGCGTCGTGTGCCTGGTGTCGGCCATCAGCCCGTACCGTCACCAGCGGGCCGCAGCCCGCGCCGCCCACGGGCGCGGCGAGGTCGACTTCGTCGAGGTGTGGGTCGCCACCCCGATCGAGGAATGCGAGCGGCGCGACCCCAAGGGGTTGTACCGCAAGGCCCGCAGCGGCGAGATCACCGGGTTCACCGGCATCGACGCCCCCTACGAGGCCCCCGAGGCGGCCGACCTCGTGATCGGCGGGGAGCCGACCCCGCTCGAGGTCCTCGTCGAGCGGGTGGTCGGCCTCCTCGCCGAGCGAGGTATCGTCAGCCCCTGAGGATGCCGCGCCGGCGCAGCAGGGCCACGATCTGCTCGACGCAGGCGGCCGTGTCGCGGCCGACGGTGTCGAGGGTCAGGTCGGCGTCGGCCGGCCGGTCGTAGGTGGCCGACACGCCCGGGAACTGCGGGATCTCACCCCGGTCGGCGGCCTCGTAGAGGCCTTCGGCGTCGCGCTCGCGACACACGTCGAGCGGCGTGTCGACGAACACCTCGATGAACCGGTTACGGCCGATCAGCTCCCGTGCACGCTCGCGCACGCTCGATTTCGGTGCGGCGAGGGCGCAGATGGCGATGATGCCCTGATCGTTGAGCAGACGGGCGATCTCCGCCGTACGGCGCACGTTCTCGGAGCGCTCCTGGGCGCTGAAGCCGAGATCGCGGCTGATACCGAGCCGCATGTTCTCGCCGTCGAGGCGCACCGTGGTCCAGCCGGCGTCGAACAGGGTTCGCTCGAGGGCCCGGGCGATGGTGGTTTTCCCGGCCGCGGTGAGCCCGGTCAGGAACACGGTGGCACCGGCCTGATCGAGGCGTTGCTCGCGTTCGTCGATGTCGATCGAGCTCGAACGGCCGGTGATCCGGCGGTTCGGGGTGGCGTCCCAGGCGTCGGCCGCGGGCAGCAGCATGCCGGCGGCGACCGTGGCGTTGGTCAGCCGGTCCACCAGGATGAACGAACCGGTGGTCCGGTTCTCCTCGTAGCCGTCGAAGATCAGCTCCCGGTCCGAGCGCAGCGTGCAGTGGGCGATGTCGTTGAGGGCGAGCTGTTCCGCGGGCACCTGCTCCAGGGTGGTGATGTCGATGCGATGCTCGATGCGGTCGATGGTGGCGTTCGAGTAGCGGTTGTTGTGCATCATGAGAAACGAGCGGCCGCTGGCCACCTCGTCCTCGGCCATCCACACCACGTTGGCCGCAACGGCGTGGCTGCGGGCCACGGTGTCGCCGCGGTGCACGATCACGTCACCGCGGGAGGCGTCGACCTCCTCGGCGAAGGTCAGCACGACCGAACGGCCGGGTCCGGCCTCGCGCAGGTCGCCGTCGAAGCTCACGATGCGCTCGACGGTGGTGGTGACCCCGGAGGGGACCACCTCGACCCGGTCACCGGGACGGACGACCCCGGCGGCGACCGTGCCGGCGTAGCCGCGGAAGTCGAGATCGGGTCGTAGGACCAGCTGCACCGGGAAGCGCAGCTGCTCGACGGTGGCCCGGGGGCGCAACTCGACGTGCTCGAGGTGTTCCATGAGCGTCGGACCGTCGTACCAGTCCATCGCCTCGGACCGGTCCACCACGTTGTCGCCGTTGAGCGCCGACAGCGGGATGAACAGCGGGTCGGTGATCCCGACGCGATCGGCGATCTCGGTACGGTACGCGGCGCTGATGGTGTCGAAGACCTCCTGGGACCAGTCGCACAGGTCCATCTTGTTGACGGCCACCACCACGTGGCGGATGCCGAGCAGCGCAGCGATGGAGCTGTGCCGGCGGGTCTGGGGCAACAGCCCCTTGCGGGCGTCGATGAGGATGATGGCCAGATCGCAGGTCGATGCGCCGGTCACCATGTTGCGGGTGTACTGCTCGTGGCCGGGGGTGTCCGCGATGACGAACTTTCGCCTCGACGTGGAGAAGTACCGGTAGGCGACGTCGATGGTGATGCCCTGCTCGCGTTCGGCCTTGAGGCCGTCCATGAGCAGCGCCAGGTCGACCTGGTCACCGGCATGGCCGTGGCTCGACGAGTCCTTGGTCACCGCGGCCAACTGGTCCTCGTAGAGCAGCTTCGAGTCGTACAGCAGCCGGCCGATGAGGGTGGACTTGCCGTCGTCGACCGAGCCGCAGGTGAGCAACCGCAGCAGGTCCTTGTTCTGGTGCTCGTTGAGATAGGCGATGATGTCGGTCTCGATCAGATCCGACTGGTGGGCCCCACCGGAGCTCGACATCAGAAGTATCCTTCCCGCTTCTTTTCTTCCATGGATCCGGACTGGTCGTAGTCGATGACCCGGCCCTCCCGCTCGGAGCGAGTGGCGAGCAGCATCTCCTGGATGATGTCGGGCAGCGTCTGGGCGGTGGACTCGACGGCACCGGACAGCGGGTAGCACCCGAGGGTGCGGAAGCGGATCGAGCGCAGCTCCGGCTCCTCGCCCGCCTCGAAACGGAAACGTTCGTCATCGATCATGATGAGGTTGCCGTCGCGCTGCACCACCGGGCGTTCCGCGGCGTAATAGAGCGGCACGATGGGGATCGACTCCAGCCAGATGTATTGCCAGATGTCGAGCTCGGTCCAGTTGCTCAACGGGAACACCCGGATCGACTCGCCCTTGTGGTGGCGGCCGTTGTACGCCCGCCACAGTTCGGGCCGCTGGTTCTTGGGGTCCCAACGATGGAAACGGTCCCGGAAGGAGAACACCCGCTCCTTGGCCCGGGACTTCTCCTCGTCGCGGCGGGCACCGCCGAACGCGGCGTCGAAGCCGTGCAGGTCGAGCGCCTGCTTGAGGGCCTGGGTCTTCATGATGTCGGTGTAGTTGCGCGAACCGTGGTCGAAGGGGTTGATGCCGGCGGCCACCCCTTCCTGGTTGGTGTGCACGATCAGGTCGAGGCCGAGCTCGGCCGCCGTGCGGTCGCGGAAGCTGATCATGTCCCGGAACTTCCACGTCGTGTCGACGTGCAACAGCGGGAAGGGGATACGCCCGGGCCAGAAGGCCTTGCGGGCCAGGTGCAGCATCACCGCGGAGTCCTTGCCGATCGAATACATCATGACCGGCTTGTCGAACTGCGCCACGACCTCGCGCATGATATGGATCGCCTCGGCCTCGAGCTCTTCGAGGTGGGTGATGTGGGTGGGGCCGGCGGGATCCGCCAGCGGAGCCTCAGCAACCATGAAGCTTCCTTTCTGCCAGCAACTGGCGCGAACGGCCGAGCGTGGTGGCCGTGTCGTCGATCGGGTCGAACGTACCTTTGCGACGAAACGGAAACAGTGCGACGTTCATCCCATGCCGCACAGTTGCCACCGTGAACCTACGAGTGGTTCGCTACTTCGCGTGAGGGTCGACGTGAGACTTCGGACAGGCCATTCGTCAGTACCTCCGGGCTGGGTCCGGTGACCGCGCAGCAGGCCGGACCCGTCGCTGCCGGGGCCGCACTGCACGTGCTGGTGGCGTCGCCGCCGGCGCCGGTGTGGGGCGCCCAGCTGTACCTGCTCGACCAGGTCGAGCCGCTGCGCCAGCGCGGCATCGTCCTGACACTGGCCAGCCCGGCCGACTCACCTTTCGCCGAGGAGTGGGTGGCGCGCGGCTGGCCGCTGGTCGAGCTGCCGTTGCGCCTGCACGGCGGCCTGCGACGCGGCGACGGCACCGACCGCCGGCCCGGACCCGTGGCCCTGGCGCTCGACGCCGTGGCGATGGTGCGCTCGGCCGTCCGTCTGGCCCGCACCGGCCGGCGGTTCGACCTGCTGCACTCCTACGCCCTGCGCTCCCACCTCGAGGTGGCCGTGGCCGGGCGCCTGGCCCGGCGCCCGTCGGTCCTCGACCAGGTGAACATCGTTCGGCCCGGGATCGGCCGCAGGGTGCTGCGAGCTGTCGCCCGCCTGGCCTCGCTCACCGTGGCGAACTCGGCCGCCACCGCCGCGGTGGTGGGCGACCGGGCTGCGGTCTGGGTGATCCAACCCGGCATCGACCTGCACCGCTTCGCGCCGGGAGCGCCCGAACCGGGGTTGCGCGAGCAGCTGACATCGGACCCGTCGGCGCCGCTGGTGGCCATCATCGGGCGGCTCGACGTGCGCAAGGGCATCCAGATCCTGCTCGAGGCGATGGCTCGTCTGCATGGCCCGGCCGCTGCGGCGCATCTGGTGGTGGTCGGTGACGCCGGCACCGGGCCGCCGGAGTTCGCCGCCGAGTTGCGCCGTACCGGCGAGGCCCTGCTGGGGGAGCGGGTCCGTTTCGTCGGGCGCCGCTCGGATATCCCGCAGATCCTGCGCAGCGTCGATGTGATGGTCAATGCCTCGAAGGCCGAGCCGTTCGGCCTGACGGTGCTCGAGGCGCAGGCCTGCTGCACCGCGGTAATCGGTACCGACGCCGGGGGCATCCCCGAGTTCGTCGAGCACGGGGTGACCGGCCTGCTGGTACCACCGTTCGAGGTGGAACCGATGGCGGCGGCGCTCGAGCGGGTGCTCGGCGATGCGGCTCTCGTCGAGGCCATGACCGCCGAGGCGTTGCGGCGGGCCCATCCGGCCCGTGGCCTGGAAGCGCAGTACGACGAGCTCGCCTCCATGTACCGCTCGGTCGCCGCAGGTACCCGAGCTCCGACACCGCGGCCGTCGTCGCGGTAGCGGCGGAGCGGGTTGGCCGGCCCGGCGGGGGGCGACCGATTCGGTCAGCCCCCGCCACGGTCAGCACGCCAGGATCAGCAGCTGCTCGACCAGGTCTTGGGGCAGCCCTTCCAGGTTGCGGGCGGCTTCAGGGTCCAGCCCTGACGCACCATGACGAAGTCGATCGACATGCTGAACGGCAGGTGATTGCCGATGTCGGGGCGCTCGTAACAGGTGTCGGCGCAGTGCCGGGTGTACATCAGCTTGCCGGTGACGGGGTCCTTGAGGAGTGGCCGGATGTCCGACGCCTGCTGCGTGTAGTCCCACGAGCCGTTCTTCTTCCACCAGCTGCCGAAGCTGTTGATGTCGAAGTAGTAGGTCTTGTTGGTGGTGATGGTGGCCAGGGTGCCGTTCGAGCAGGTCTCCCAGTAGAACTTGATCAGTTGCCCCCCGGTGCTCGAGCGGTGCCGCCACATGCAGATGTGCAGCCACAACGGCTTCGTGGACGGTTTGCCGCTCACCACGACCCGCAGGTACGCCTTGCCATCGCGGTAGTTCGCCGGGCTGAGGTAGTTGAGCGGCTGGTTGGGCACGGGACGGATGTAGCTGTCCTTCTGGGCGGTGCCGCTCACCGTGAAGATCGTCCGCTGCGTCTCGGCCGGCACGATCGCCGCCTCCGCCACGGCGTCCGTCGGGGAGCCGGCCAGTGTCTCGGCCGGGGTGATCGCCGCCTCGGGCAGGGGCTCGGCGGAGGCCCCAGGGGCCGGGAACAGCGCCGAGGCGAGGAGGGCACCTCCGACGCCGGCAAGGGTGAGAACTCTTCTCAGTCTCATGGTCAGCCGCTTTCGATGTATTACGCACAACCCGCCGCGAGTTACGGAACGTAACAGTAGGACCGCGCCGCGGGGTTGGCAACACGCTTTACGTGGCTGAATCAGGCTGAAATCGCCTCTTCGATGTGGAAACGTCGACCGACACACCGGTCTGACTTGGACCGATCGCCGTTCGCCGTCGACCGGCGGAGCCGGGCGAGGTTTTTTGGTTCGACATGTGATGACGAACGCTGCCCGGTCCCGGTAGGGTTGGGCACATCGACTCGGGGCGCGGCGGCGCGGCAGGTTGCCATCCGGGCGAAAGGCGGACATCGGATGCGAACCCTGTTGCGTGCCGGCTTGGTGGTGGTGCTGACCGTTGGTGGCCTTCTCGTGCCCGGTGGCGCAGGCGCGGCCGAGCCGGCGTCGTCCTCTGCCCCCGCCCCCGAGGCGGCTGCACCGGCGCAGGCGCAGATCTTCTCCCACACGGCCCAGATCCGGACCGACCGCCACTTCCGTCCCGTCTTCACCCAGCCGGCCAACTGGGTGGCACCGGTCAACTACCGCGACGGGACATCCTTCCTGCGGGTGAACGTGAGCGCAAAGCCCACGACCAAGGCCCTCAACGTGCAGATCTGCCTGTGGCGGCACAACGGGCTGCAGAAGTTCTTCTGGGAGACCTGTTCGGATCTCGGCAAGACGATCACCACCAACGGCAGCTACAACTTCGCACTCGGCTCGCCCGGCAAGTGGTGGAAGAAGGCCGGTGGGTGGGACTTCACCAAGGCCGCCTCGGACATCCGGCTGATGGTGATCGACCCCGTCACCAAGAAGCTGGTGCAGACCCAGCAGTGCGGTGCGAACTGCTACCCGGGCACGGGAATCCTTCCGCACCTGCCGTTCACCGTGAGCGCAGAGTTCATCGTCGTGGGGGCCGGTGCCCCGCTCACTGCGCCGGCGAGCTGACAGGGTTGCCTGGCAGCGATCTTCCCCGGTGCTGAACGCCACCAGGGGCATCCCCGATGGCCGCGTCCCGCACCACCGGGTGTCCCGAAGGATGAGTACAACGGCCCGGTAACTCCGGGGGTCGCCGCCCGTAGGCTTGTGCGGGTGACCGGCTTCGATGGCGTGCAGCACTCCCCGGGCGGGAGACGAGGCCGCACTCGGGCCGGCGAACGGTCTGCCGTGGTGGGAGCGGTCGTCGGTGGTGCCTGACTTCTTCGTCATCGGTGCCTACCGGTGCGGCACGACCTCGCTGTACCGGTCCTTACGCCAGCATCCGCAGATCTTCCTGCCGCTGGAGAAGGAGCCGAACTTCTACGCGGTGGACGGCAACCCCCACGCCAGCGACGTGCTCCGGTCTCGTAGCACCGTCAGCCGGGCGGCCTACGACGCCCTCTACGCCGGGGCCGGGCCACGGGAGAAGACCGGCGACATCTCGCCGGAATACCTCCGCAACCCGCGTGTCGCCGCTCGCCTGGCCCAGGTCGCGCCGCGCGCCCCGCTGGTGGCGGTGCTGCGCAACCCGATCGAACGGGCCTGGTCGGACTACCTGCTGCATATCCGCGACGGCAACGAGCGCTGCGACCGGCTGCCCGACGCGCTCGCCGAGCAGGCCGAGCGGCAGCTCGTCGACCATCGAGCCGGGCACTATCTCGACTCGGGCTTCTACGCCACGCAGCTGGCGCGCTACCTCGCCCTGTTCCCGCGGACCCAGGTCCAGGTGCACCTCTTCGAGGACCTGATGGCGGACCGGCAGGCCGTGCTCTGCGAGGTGTTCCGCCACATCGGGGTCGACCCGTCCTTCGCCCCCGAACCCGAGGCCCCGGTGAACGCCTCGGGCATTCCCGACTCGAAGGCGCTCGCAGCCGTGCTGCGCGCCCGCAAGGTGGTCCGGCCGCTGGTCAACCGGGCGTTGATCGAGCGGGCCCGCCCGGCCTGGGAACGCTTTCTCAGCCGCCGTCTGCGCCGGCCGGTCCTCGACCAAGACGACTGGGCGCTGCTGGCGGGGATCTACCGCGACGACGTCCTGCGGTTGGGTGACCTGCTCGACCGTGATCTTTCCCACTGGCTGGTGAGGTAATCACATGCTGCTGTCCGAACAGCACAACTACATCTACGTGCACGTGTACAAGGTCGCCGGCCAGTCGGTGAAGCTCGCTCTGCGGCGCTACCACTACCGCTACCTGCCGGGCCTGCGGACCCCGCTGGCCCATGTGCTGGAGTCGCCGCAGGCGTACACCTTCCGCAGCGTCGAGGCCCACAGCACCGCCGCCCAGCTGCGCGACTGGCTCGGTGAGGAGAAGTGGGACAGCCTCTACTCGTTCTCCTTCGTGCGCAACCCGTGGGACTGGCAGGTCTCGCTGTACCACTTCATCCAGAAGAACAAGTTCAACTATCAGCGACGGCTGGTGTCTTCGATGTCCTTCGACGATTACATCCGTTGGCGGGTCGAGGAAGACCTGCACCAGC
>CANJRG010000030.1 GCA_947476745.1 Acidimicrobiia bacterium
CGGCGACGCGGCCACCGGCCTCGGCGCCACCATCTCGGCCACCCTCGCCGCCGGTACCTACACCGTGCTCGTGGACGGGGTCGGCTACGGCGACCCGCTCAGCACCGGCTACACCGATTACGGCAGCGTCGGCTTCTACCGGCTCACCGCAACCGCGGTCGCCCCGTCGAACCTCGCCCCGACGGCAGTGATCGGCGCCACCCCGACCAGCGGGACCGCCGCCCTCACGGTGGCCTTCACCGGCTCGGGCTCCACCGACCCCGAGAACGGCACCCTCACCTACAGCTGGAACTTCGGGGACAACACCACCTCCACCGTCGCCAACCCCTCCAAGACCTACAGCACGGCCGGCACCTACACCGCCACGCTGACGGTGCGAGACCCCGTCGGCAACACCGCCACCGCCACCAAGGCGATCAGCGTGACCGCCCCGGTACGCAGCGCCGTCGACGTGGCCGCCCTGGGCCTCCTCATGGCCAAGTCGAGCGCCACCCGGGCCTCGGGCACCGCCTCGGTCATCGTTCGTGACAACCTCGGCGCCAACGTCGGCGGGGTGGCGGTGACCGCCACGTGGACCGTCGGCACCAAGCTGGTGTCCACCAAGACGGTCACCACCGGGACCACCGGCACGGCGCTCGGGGTCGCCAACTTCTCCTCGGGCAACCTGACCATCGCCACCGGCACGGTCGTCAAGTTCTGCGTGACCAAGCTGGCCTTCAGCGGCATCGCCTGGAACACCAGCCTGAGCGCTCCGACCACCGCCACCGACTGCAAGACCTGGACGGCCTGAACCTCGACGGTCGGAGCCTCCACGGCCTGAAGGTCCGCACACGCACGACGGGGTCCCATCGGGGCCCCGTCGTCGCGTCCGGCATCGCCCGTGGACGCCGACCGCACCCGAACATACCAATCGGCATGGTCTGCCCGGGCCGGGCGGACGGGCCGGGCCGACGGCCTGACGGCGGTGCCTACTCGGTGACGGTGAGGACGCCGCTCATCGACTTGCCGTGCACCCCGCAGTAGAACGGGTAGCTGCCGGCCTTGGACGGGGCCATGAACGACGAGGTCTTGTCGTCGAAGGTCCAGGCCTTGGTCTCCGACACGACGGTGTGGCCCACCGGATCGCCGCTGACCAGCTGCACCTTGTCGTTGGCCCGGGCCTTCGCCGGACCGAACTTGTTGTCGCTGGCGGTCAGGATGGCCGTTCCCTCCAGCGCCCTGGCTGCGACGCTGCTCGCCGTGGCCGGCGCGCCGCCGATCACCTTGGCGGTGGTCAACGCGGACTTGGCAGTGGTGTCCGCCGAGGTCTCCCCGCTGCTGCCACCGCACGCGGCGATGACGAGCACGAGAGCGGCGAACCCGGCGGTACGAACAGGGGAGGTCATGGGCCCATCCTCCCAGACCCGCACCGGTCGCGCCGCGGATCGTGCTTCCCGGATCCCCGGCTCACCGGCTCCACGACCCGGCCGGACCCGCTCGACCGCGACGGTCCGGGCGTGACGCCCGACACGGCAGGGGGCGCGAGGCGTACGATGCCCGAACCGTCACAGGGGAGGCCGCACCATGCCGCAATCGAACGGTGATCCGATGATCCTCGAGGGGTGCACGGTACTGGACTTCACCCAGTACCTCGCCGGCGCAGGGGTGACCCGCATGATGGCCGAGCTCGGCGCCGACATCATCAAGGTCGAGCTGCCCGAGGTGGGCGACCCCGGACGGCTGCTGCCCAACGTGCTCGACAACGGTCGCAGCGGCTGGTTCATCCAGCACAACCGGGGCAAGAAAAGCCTCAGCGTCGACTGGAACACCACCGAGGGCCAACAGCTGCTGTTGGAGCTGGCCCGCGACGTGGACATCGTGGCTGAGAACTTCGGTACCGCCGAGATTATGGCCAAACGGGGCCTCGACTACGAGTCGATCCGGGCGGTCAACCCCGACGTGATCTACCTGTCGGTGTCGTGCTTCGGTCGTACCTCACCGTGGGCGGACCGGCCCGGCTACGACTACATCGCCCAGGCGGCGTCGGGGATCATGCACATGACCGGCGACCGCAACGGTCCACCGATGTTCGTCGGTTCGGCGCTCGGCGACACCAACGGCGCCGTGCACGGGTTCGCCTCGCTGGGCTACGCGCTGTACTTCCGGGAGAAGACCGGGCGAGGCCAGTTCATCGACATCGCCATGACCGACGCCCTGTTCCACTTCCACGAGGCCCACCTGCAGCTCAACCACACCACCGACGGCGCCTTCGTGCCCATGCGCAACGGGCAGCACAACGCCGTGGTGTTCCCAGCGGGCACCTTCAAGGGCCCCGAGGGCTGGATCGTGATCCTCGCCCTCGACCTGCAGTGGCCCAGCGTGTGCCGGTGCATCGGCCGGATGGACCTGCTCGACGATCCCCGCCTCGCCACCTCCTCGGACCGCGGCAACCACACCGAGGAGCTCACGCCGATCATCGAGGGATGGATGGCGACATTCGGCACCGACGAGGAGGTGCTCGAGCAGTTGCTCGCCCACAAGGTGCCGGCCAGCCCAGTCCTGTCGCCCCTCGATGCGCTCGACCATCCCCACTTCCTGGCACGCGACATGGTCCGGTGGGTCCACGACGAGCTGGCCGGGCCGATCCCCATCCCCGGGTTCCCGTTCAAGTTCGGCGCCCAGCCTGAACTGCCCGACATCCACGCCCCGCTCACCGGCGAGCACAACGAGGACATCCTCGGCGAGCGGCTCGGCCTCAGCCCCGAGCGGATCGCCGCCCTCACCGCAGCCGGCGTGCTGTTCAAGGGCAAGTCCTGACCGTCGCCGGCCGGGCGCACCCCGGCCGGGACCGAGCGGTCAGGCGGTCGCCAGCGGGGCCAGGATGTCGGCCAGGGCGCCCGGCATACCGAGGAACGGCGAGTGGTCGGTGTCCAGGGTGGCCACCGACGGGTTCGGCAACCGACCGATCAGCATGTCCTGGGCGGCTATGGAGATGGCCATGTCCTTGGTGCAGCGCACGTAGGTGGAGGGGATCTCCTTCCACGCGGCGCGGGTGACCTCCTGCTTCAGGCTGGCACCACGCTGCGGGCACAACCGGGCGATGGCCGCCGCAGCCGCCTCGGGCGGCGAGTCGTTGTAGAACACCGGCACCGCCGCCTCGGGGTTGCCGCTGATGGTGCCGTCATCGTTGCGCAGGAAGATACGGCTCGGTACGGGACCGCTGAACTGCGGCGGCGGGAAGGTGGCCATCAACGCAGTCGGGCTCTCACCGACCTCGGTCACCAGCGCCGTGAGGAACACCAGCCGGGCCACCTTGTCGGCCTCCGCCGCCTGGCCGATGACCGTGCCACCGTAGGAATGGCCCACCAGCACCACCGGCTGCCCGTGACGCGCCACTACCCGGTCGACCACCGCTGCGACCGCGGTGGCGTTGCCCGTGGTGTCGGAGAGCTCCTCGACGGAGCCGCCGTGCCCGGGCAGATCGATGGCATAGCTGGGCACACCACGACGATCGAGCTCGGTCTGCAGCGCAGCCCAGCACCAGGCGCCGTGCACAGCGCCGTGAACCAACACGATGGGACGGGGAGATGCCATGGCGTCATCCTCGCACACCGCACCCCGGGGGCAGCTCGCCCCACGCACCTCGGCTCGCCCGACCGACCCCGGCTCACCGGCGCGGGCCACGGTCGTAGGATGCGGCCATGGCCGACGCTTCCACCGACGAGGTCCCCCGCATGCTGGAGGGGATCCGGGTCCTCGACTTCACGCAATACCTGGCGGGGCCGACCGTGACCCGGCTCATGGCCGAGCTCGGTGCCGACATCGTCAAGATCGAACAGTCCCCCGGCGGGGACCCGTCGCGCCAGCTGCCGTTCAAGCAGGACGGGCGCTCGGCGTACTACGTGCAGCAGAACCGGGGGAAGAAGAGCGTCTGCCTCGACTTCTCCCGTCCCGAGACCACCGAGGTGGTGTTGGACCTGGTGCGCAGCGCCGACGTGGTGGTGGAGAACTACGGACCCGGGGTGCTGGAGAAGCGCGGTCTCGACTATGACGCGCTGCGCGCGGTCAACCCCGGGCTGGTCATGGCGTCGATCTCGGCGTTCGGGCGGCGCAACAGCCCGCTGAGCCACAAGGTCGGCTTCGACACCATCGCCCAGGCCTTCTCCGGCTTCATGCACATGACCGGCGAACGGGACCGCCCACCGCAGTTCGTCGGGGTGGCCTTCGCCGACGTGTCGGCCGGCGTGCACGCTCTCACCGGGCTGGCCCTCGCCCTGTTCCACCGGGAGCGCACCGGGCGGGGCCAATGGGTCGACATCTCGATGATCGACTGCCTCTACCACGCCCACGAGATGAACGTGCAGCTCGCCGCGGCCAACCCCAAGGTCGACCCCAAGCGCAACGGGCAGCACGGCGGGGTGGGCTTCCCGGCCGGCACCTTCCAGGGCCCCGAGGGCTACATCGTCATCATCGCCCTCGACCGTCAGTGGCCCGCCTTCTGCGCCGCCATCGGCCGGCCCGAGCTGGTCGAGGACCCCCGCTACGCCAACGCCCGCGACCGGGCCAAGGCCCGGGGCGAGCTGGCCGCCATGACCGAGGCCTGGATGGCCACCTTCGCCACCGACCAGGACGTGCTCGACGTGCTGGAGGCCCACCGGGTGCCGTGCGCGCCGGTACTCAGCCCCCGCCAGACGCTGGAGCACCCGTACTTCGCGCAGCGGGAGATGGTCCGGGTGGTTCCCGACCCGGTGCTGGGCGAGGTGACCATCCCCGGTTTCCCGTTCAAGTTCTCCGACCGGCCCGACCTGCCGCAGCTCGAGGCAGCCTCGCTTGGCCAGCACAACCGCGACGCCCTGATGTCGTGGGGTGGCTACAGCGCCGAGCGCATCGAGGCCCTCGTCGCCGACGGGGTCCTCGTCGCACGGGAACGAGACTGATACCGACCGGTATGGCGCGTCGCCGTGGCACGACCGCTGAGGCGGGCCACCGCGACGGACGCCAACCGCATCAGAGCGGGCTGCCGTCCGGCGCGTAGAAACGGTCGACGAAGTGGCCGTCGGCGGCGAGGGCGGCGTACTCCTCGGCGGACAGGCCGACCAGGCCGCGCCAGACCTCCTCGTTGGCCCCGCCGAAGGGACACAGGCCACCCCAGCGCAACGGCGGGCCGCTCCAACGCCAGAGATGACCGGGATAGTCGTGCCAACCGACCTCCTCGCTGCCGTTGCGGCGCAGGAAGCCGCGAGCCCGTAGGTGCGGATCGACCGCGAGGTCGGCCTCGTCGAGCACCGGGGCGGCCACCACCCCCTCGACTTGGCAGCGCTGCGCCACCTCCCAGCGATCGAGCGAGGCGGTCCATGCCCCGAGGTGGGCGTCGAGCTCGTCGTGGGCGGCGCGGCGACCAGCAGCGGTGGCGAAACGCTCCTCCGATGCCCACGCCGGTTCGCCCATGGCCCGGCACAACCCGGACCAGGCATCGTCGCCGTCGACGCTGAGCACCACCCAGCGATCCTCCCCGACGCAGGGGTACGCGCCCTGGGGAGCGTCGACGAGGTGGCGGTTCCCGTAGGTCGACCAGGCCCGTCCGGTGCGGCCCGAATCGATGAGGTACTCGCCGATCAGGTTCAACATGTTCTCGCCCTGGGCCAACTCCACCAGCTCACCGACCCCGGTCTGGTCCCGCCGACGCAGGGCCAACAACGTGGCCACTGCGCCGGCCGCGCCGCTCGCGGCGTCCATGTAGTAGACGGCCGCACCGGTGAGCGACGGCTCGGCGTGGCGATAGCCGCGCAGCGAGGTGAGCCCGCACAGGGCCTCGAAGTTGGCGCCGAATCCCACCACCGAGCGCATCGGCCCGGTCAGACCCATCGCCGGCATGCGCACCAGCACCAACCGCGGGTTGCGACGGTGCAACTCGTCCCAGCCGATGCCGAGCTTGTCGATCACGTCGACCGAGTTGTTCTCGACCAACACGTCGGCCTGTTCGACCAGGCGCAGCAACAGCTCCACGCCCTCCGCCCGACGCAGGTCGACGGTGACGGACCGCTTGTTGCGGGCATGGATGTTGAACATGCCGTTGCGGTTCCAGGGCCGCTCCCCCGGCTCGTCGTCGGGGTAGCAGCACAGCCAGCCCAGCGCATCGAGCTGCGTCTTGGCCGGCCGGGGCGAAGACCCCCGGGTCACGTTGAAGGTCCGGGAATCCTCGATCCGGATCACATCGGCGCCGAGATCGCCCAGCATCATCGTCGTGTACGGACCGGCCCACACCATGGTCAGATCGAGCACCCGGACACCGGCCAGCGGCAACGCCGGCTCGAGCCCAGCCGCGCCATCCGAAGACGCCATACCGTTCGGTCCAGTCGTCGACGTACTGATCGGCATGTTCAACGGAAGGGCCGCGACCTCCTGGCGGATCTCCTCGTCGTGCTGACCCAGCACGGGGGCGGGCCGGCGCACCGCCCAGCCACCGGCCATCCGGAACGGGGCACCGGGCTGACGGAGCAGGCCGGCCACCGGGTGGTCGATGTCGGTGAAGAAGCCCCGCTCGGCGAAGTGCTCGTCGGCGATCACCTCGGCGGTGGTGCGTACCGGCGTCAACGGCAGGTGCGCCGGGTGGGCGTCGTGCATGGCCTCCATGGCCGTCCGATCGGCCAGCCACCCGTAGAACAACGCCTCGGCCAGGCTCGACACGTCGGGATCCGACGTCCACAGCGGGTCGGCGAAGGCCGCGGTCAGCGCCTCGTCGCCCAGCGTGGCCGCCAGACGAGGCGCATAGGCCGGCGGGCAGACCACCTGCACCCAGCCGTCCGCCGCCGGGTACACCCCGATCGGCAGCAGGCCCGACGCCGCACCGGAGTCGCGGCGCATGATCCGCCCGTTGTAGACGTATTGTGCGAAGAAGGTCATGCGCCGGTCGATGCACCCGGCCTGGGTCTCGAAGTTCGCCACGTCGACATGGGTGCCGGCGCCGGACTGCCCGGCGAGCAGCAGCGCCCCCAGGGTCGCCACCGTCGACACGGCACCGCACTGGTAGCTGATGAGCTGGCCGGCCAGCTTCAACGGCTCACGCTCGGCCACCCCGGTCGCATGCATCGGCCCACCCATGGCGTAGGCCGCGATCTCCGCCCCACGCCACGACGCATACGGCCCGTCCTGGCCGAACGGGGTGATGCTGGTGAGCACCAGCGACGGGTTGGCGGCGCGCAAGGCGTCCCAGCCCAGCCCCCAGGCATCGAGGCGGCCCGGGGCGAAGGACTCCAGCACGATGTGGGCATTGCCGGCCAGGCGGGCCACCAACTCACGGTCGGCGGACCGATCGAGATCGGCGACGATGCTGCGTTTGTTGGTGTTGAGGTGCAGGTGCAACGCCCCCTGCTCGGCCATCGCGTCGGCCGGATCCGCGCCGGGGAACGGCCCCCAGTGACGCACCATGTCACCGCCGGGCGGCTCGACCTTGACGACGTCGGCACCGAAGTCGGCGAGCAGCTTTGCCGCGTAGCAACCGGCCACCCCGGTGGCCAGCTCCACCACCCGCACCCCGTGCAGGGGCGCCAGCACGGTGGGGCCGCTCATCGCCCGACCACCAACGGCAGGGTCTTGGCACTGCGGATCTGCCCGCCGGTCCAGGTCACCGGCAGGTCGGGATCGAGCCGGAAGGACGGGAACGCCACCAGCCACTCCTCGAGCGCCACCCGCAGCTCCATCCGCGCCAGGTTCGACCCCAGGCAACGGTGGATGCCCAACCCGAACGCGCTGTGCCGGTTGACCTCGCGATCGAGGACCGCCTCGTGCGGCCGGTCGAACACCTCGGGGTCGCGATTGGCCGACGGGAAGGGCAACAGCACCCGCTGTCCCGCGGACACCGGCACCCCGCCGATCTCGGTGTCCTGCCGCACGATGCGGGCCATGGTCGCCGGCGAGTACAGCCGCAGCAGCTCCTCGATGGCCGTCGGCAGCAGCTCTGGCTCGGCGAGCAGCCGCTCGCGGTCCTCCGGGTGGGTGGCGAGGTGCCACAGGCTCGAACCGATGGAGCTCCAGGTGGTGTCGATTCCGGCGAGCAGCAGGACGAACAGGATGCCGATGATGTATTTGCGGTCCAACGGCGCGCCGTCGATCTGTGCACCGATGAGGTAGGTGATCAGGTCCTCGGGTGGGCTGGGGTCGGCCCGGCGCTCGTCGACCAGCTCGGCGAAGTAGGCCCGCACCTCGCGCGCCGCGGTGTTGAGCACCTCGGGCTGGTTGGCGCCCACCTTGAGGATCCGGTCCACCCAGTCGGTGAAGGTGGCCTCGAGCGTCACCGGAATGCCCAGCATCGCGGCGATGACCCGCACCGGCACGTGCTGGGCGAAGTCCGTCGCGGCGTCGACCCGCCCATCGGCTCGGGCCGCGATGTCGGCGATGAGCTCCCGCACGATGGTCCGGGTGAGCGGCTCGACGTCGTTGATCGCCGCCACCGAGAACGCCGGCAGCAGCAACCGGCGGACCTCACCGTGGATCGGCGGGTCGAGGGTGGCGGGCGGACCGATCAGCAACGGGCCCTCACCCGGCTTGGGGCCGACCACGCTCACGGTGATCGACGAGAAGTGGTCGGTGTCGCGGGCGATCGCCTCGATGTCGGCGTAACGGGTCGGGATCCACTGCCCGCCCCACCGTTCGGTGCGTATCACCGGCGTCTCGGCCCGCAAGCGGTCGTAGATCGGATACGGGTCGCGCACGAACGCGGGATCGAAGATGTCGAAGTCGATCGAGCGGCCAGCAGCCATCACACACCCCCGGGGAATCGGAGAGCGAAGCGTAGCGGCAGCCCGGCGACGCCTCCACGCTCGACGGCGCGGCACCGTCGACGCCCGGCGGGTACCCGGCGGTATCGTCAGCCGGTGTCGTCGACCGGTATCTTCAGCGGGCCCGACCGGGACGAAGGAGCACCGATGAGCACCGTACCCGCACCGCTGGGCGATCTCCGCGTGATCGAGCTGGCCCACTGGGTGGCCGGACCAGCCTGTGGCGGGGTGCTCGCCGACTGGGGTGCCGAGGTGATCAAGGTCGAGCCGCCCGGCGGCGACCCGATGCGCCACCTCTTCAGCCCCCGGGCCGACGGCGGCGCCACCCACAGCCCGGCCTTCAGCGCGGTGAACCGGGCCAAGCGCTCCGTCGAGCTCGAGCTGGGCGACCCCGACGGCCGGGCCACGTTCGAGTCACTGCTGGCCGGGGCCGACATCCTGCTGACCAACCTGAGACCCGGCGCGCTCGAACGGCTCGACCTCGGACCGGAGGGCCTCGCAGCCCGGCACCCGCGGCTGGTGTACTGCTCGGTGACGGCCTACGGCTGGGAGGGGCCCGAGCGCGACGCCGCCGGGTACGACCTCGCCGGGTTCTTCGGCCGGGCCGGGGTGTCCCACCAGCTGACCAGCACCGGGACCGCACCGGCACCGTTCATGAACGGCCTCGGGGACACCTTCACCGCCATGTCCGCGGTGGCCGGCATCCTCGCGGCGCTCAACGAGCGCCACCGCACCGGCCGGGGCCGTTTCGTGGAGGTGTCGCTGCTGCGGACCGGCATGTGGGGTCTGGCCGGGGAGTTGGGCATGGCCGCCAACGGCGGCACCCCCAAACCGGTGGCCAACCGTGCCGACAACCCCACCCCGCTGTTCAACGTGTACCGGGCCGGCGACGACCGTTGGTTCGTACTCGTTGGGGTCGAGGCCGACCGCCATCTGCCGGCCGTACTCGCCGCGGCGGACCGATCCGACCTGCTGGCCGACCAACGCTTTGCCGATGCCCGCGCCGTACGGCGTCATCGCCGCGAGTTCATCGCCCTGCTCGACGCGGCCTTCGCCACCCGGCCCCTGGCCGAGTGGGCGGAGCGCTTCACGGCCCACGACGTGTGGTGGGGGCCGATCCAGAGCCCGGGCGACGTCGCGGACGACCCCCAGGCCGAAGCGGCAGGGGCATGGGTGGAACTGCTCGGCGGGGGCGGACGGACGGTGGACGCGCCGGTTCGCTTCGACCGACAGCGCCGAGCTCAGGTGGCCGACGCCCCACAGCCCGGTGCGGACACTGCCGCGGTGCTCGCCGAACTCGCCGACCGGGCGGGACTCGCCGGGCAGACCGGGCAGCCCGGGCAGGCGGGCACGCCGGGATGACCGCCACGGCTCAGGCCGCGGCGAGCACGATCCAGGTGGCGCAGCCGGTGATGAACACCTCGCCGTCGGGGGCGAACAACCCGATGTCGGCGAAGATCTTGCGACCCTGCCGCGAGCGCGGTGCGGTGACGATACGGAACGAGTCATCCAGCGACGCCGGCGGGCGCCGGTGGATCTGGCCGTCGTAGGTGCCGAGCAAGCAGGTCTCCCCCTCGGCCATCACGCCCAGTTCGTGCAGCGGAAAGGCCGACGTGCAGTCCAGCGCGGCGATCGCGGCCAACATGGCCAGCCGGTCGCCGTCGTGCCACCGCTCGGGCGGATTCCAGTCGATCCAGGCCCGCTTGTCGTCGATGGGACGGGTACGAAGGTGCAGCCCGTCGTCGTTGCGCGAACCACACCCGAAGCACTCCGAGAACTCTTCGGTGGCCGGGCGAACGTAGGCGTCGAAGTGGGCCTGTTCGGCCGGCGTGAGCGTGGCGTGCCCGGCCAGATCCGCGACGATGTCGGTCGGGACGACCGGTTCCACCGCGGCCGTTGCCGCCCAGCCCGAGAGCACCACGGCATCGGGCTCACCGATCTCGAAACGCACCGTGCGGCCCTCCTCGGTGAGGTCCACCCGGTAGGGCAGGTCGGTCAGCAGCGGCGGCGGCGCATGCAGACGGACGTTGAAACGCGCCGTCGGGCCGCTGAGGTGGGCGTCGCCGAGGCAGGCCACCAGGCCGGCGGCAGCCCCGCCGTGCACCGAGGTGGGCGGACCTCGAAAGCCCCGGGGCACCTGCACGACGGCCCGCTCGTGGTCGACCACCCGGTCGGGACCCGGACTGCAGCTCAGACAGGAATGCGACGTCACATCTGTGAACGTAGCGTGCCATCGCGGCCCGGTCCCGTTCTTGGGACCGGCCCCGTGACCAGACCCGGCGAGCCGGACGGCCGCGACCGCCGGGTGCGTCAGGCGGCCTCGATCGCCGGAAGGGTGGTGCGAACGTCGAGCCGGGTGACGAGCCCGGCGATGGAGAAGAAGCGGGCCACCTCGCCGCCAGGGGCGACGAGCAACCGGGTGCGCCGGCCCTGAACCCGGCGGGCACGATCGAACCGCTCGAACTCCCGGGCTCCCGCACAGTCGAGGAACGACAACCGACGCAGGTCGAGGGTGACCCGGACCATCCCGTCCGCCAGCACCTCGAGTGCCCGCCCGACCGCCGCTGCGTTCGAGGCGTCGATCTCACCTTCGACAAGCACCACCGAAGCACTGCCTGCTGCGCGGCGGACCGCAGCCGCGGACCCCAAACGCCGAACCCCATGATCGTCCATGATCGCCATCTGACCTCTCCCCCTCATCGAGTTGGTCTGTTTCCAGGGCAACTGTGCCGCGGCCAGTTTTCGGCCATACCCCTGACACATCAACAGCGGATCAACGTTTCAGCCGGCCTCGTGATCGTCCTCGGTGGCCGCCACGAAGCGGTAGCCCACCCCGCGCACGGTCTGGATCCACCGGTCCCGCTGGGTTGCGTCGAGCTTGCGGCGCACCCGGTGCACGTGCTCGGCGACGGTGTTCTCGTCCTGCCAGTTCGGCGAAGAACCCCACACGTTGTGCAGCAGCTGCGCCCGGGTGAACACCTGCCGGGGTGAACGGGCCAGGAAGGCCAGCAGGTCGAATTCCTTGGCGGTCATCGACCGCACCTCGGTGCCGACGAGGACCTCCCGGGCGTCGATGTCGATGGCCAGCGACCCGAAGCGGAGCAGGGCCGACCGCTGAACCCGCGCCGATCGGCGGAGCACGGCGTTGATCCGCGACACCAGCTCCCTCGTCGAGAATGGCTTGACCACATAGTCGTCGGCACCGAGATCGAGACAGACCACCCGGTCGTACTCACCGGAACGACCGCTGAGCACGATCACCGGCGCCGCACCAGCCGCACTCCAGCCGGCCAGCAGATCCAACCCCGCCACGTCGGGCAGACCGAGGTCCAGCACGATCACATCGGGTGTGCGCTGTTCGAGCAGCGAGCGAGCCGTCGTGCCCGAATCGGCCTCTATCACCACGAAGCCGTGCTCCGCGAGGACCTCGGCCACGGTTTCTCGCACATTCGGGTCGTCCTCGACCAGGAGCACCACCGCTGCGGAACCCGCCATGGGCGGATGCTACTGCACCTTGGCGAAGGCCGGACCGGCCGGACCGGCCGGACCGGCCGGGTGCCGCCGCGTGGCCACAGCCCGGCGAGCTGCGGCGTCGGCGTTACAGCTGCGATGCCAGCCCGACAGCCGCTCGACGGCATCGCGCTGGGTCCGACGACCGGCCCCGGCGAGCGCGCTGATCGCCGTGAGCCGGATCCAACGACCGTCGGCCAGCCGGAGCACGACCCCGCCCTCGTAGCGTCCCCACCGCTGGCGGTTGCCGATGACGACCACGTCGGACCAGTGGTAGCGACGCCGGCTGAGCAGGCCGGTCACCTCGAGCCCGTTGGTCGACACCGTCACCTGGCGACGGCGTTCGAGGGCGGCGTACGCAGCACACAGCACCGACAGGGCGAAGGTCGCCATCGCCGGTCGGGCCGGGAGCACGATCGCCGTCAGCCCGAGCGTCCAGCTCGCCGTGCACGCCGTCAGCAGACGGGCCCCGTTGGCGGCCTCGTTGCGGAAGGTCACCCGCATCGGCACGACCGTCGCACCCATGCCGGGCGAACCCGCCTGCGGGGCCGGTACCGAGGTTTGGCCCCAGGAACTCCTCACCCAACCGATCGCCGCCATCATTCCCCCTCCGAGGTCGTCGGGGCTGCTGGTGCCTCCCCGCCCGTTCCCGACCTCGCCGATACCCGTTACCCGTACCTTGACCCACGCCGGGAGCCGGTCGTAGGGCCTTAGGACCACGACCTGGCTCGGCGACAGTCCCCTTGAGGTCTGGCCCGGAGCGGTCGCCGCCGAACCGCCCCCCTCCCGGGAGCAGACCTACCGGTCGGCAGCTCGACGCTCAGGGGCCCGGTCGCGCCGCCGCGCGCAGCCTGGCGCAGGCCTCGCAGGGCCGTCGGGCCGAAACATCCCCGGTGGAGTGGCTCTCGGAGCTGCAGGCGAAGGCCGCTTCGACGGTGAGCAAGGCCCGCAGGCCGGCCCGGCCCGGCCGATCGCCGTTGCCGCGGACCAACTGGGCCCGGGCCAGGCGCAGCGCCACGGGGGATGCCTGGCCGATGCCGGTCCGGGCGGCTGCCGTGCAGGCGGTCCAGTCGTCGCTCAGTGCCGTGCGCAACACCGTCCTGGTGAGCGATTCACCCGGCCGCCGTCGGGCACAGCCGCCGATCGGTCCGGGCGCCCCGGTCGCATCGACGCGACCTACCCCGTCGGGGCACCGCGCCCGCCGGGCGTCAACCGCTCGCTGTTGCATCGCCGTCACCCTCTCGCTCCGGCGGTACCACTGCGGGCCGGGCCCGTCTCGGCCCGCACGGCTGTGGGTTCCCGCTATCCCACCGGTCCCCGCCCACGGCGGAAGATCACCGTGCGTATGGTCCGGATGACGTCGTCGATCTGCACGACCGTCCCGTGTATCCGTCCCCGTTCGGCGGGATCGAGGCGACCGGCCACGGCCTGCAGTACCAGGCCGGTTGCGAACAGGTCGTGGATCACTGTCTCGCGTAGCTCGGTGGCGATGCGATCGCGCTCGGCCAACGTGGACACCTCCCGGACACGCTCCTCACCGAGCAGACGTGCGGACAGGTCGCTGAGGCTCAGCACCACCTGGCGAGCGTCACCCCGGAGGGGTTGCTCGAGCCGGCATTGAACGGGGCGCGGGTCGTCGGGCCCGCTCCCGAATGCAAAACGCAACTCGGGGCAGTCCAGCTCGCCGGCCAGCAGCCGACGCAACAGCTCGCCCCACTGCCCGGCGTCGAGCGTCGGGGTGAGCTGCCACAGTGGCGTGGCGAGAACAGTGTGCAGCGGACGACCCGCCAGCCGGCACGCCGCGTCGTTGGCGTAGCCGATACCCAAGGTGTCCACGTCGACGACGAGCACCCCATGGCCGAGCTGATCGAGCACCTCGTCCGCTCCCAGCTCGACCCGGGCATCCGCATCGGCGTCAACCGCGTACCCGTTGCCGTCACGCACATCGATCACCGCTCTGTCGTCGGTCGCGACCCATTCGGCGCTCGAGATCATGACCACGGTCCACCTCGCATCTGCCTCTCCCACCGCGCAACGCCCGGGCGGGCCCCGAGCCCGCTCCGTGGCCGATATGTTGTTCGGGCGCACCCTGGCCGGTGGCCTTTGCCCAGAGGTCGACGGATCCTCAACGGTTCATCAACAGATGGGGCGGACCTCCCCGTCGAGCGAGCCGTGGCGGTGCCGGCGCAACGGGGCTACCTCGGCGCGTACATGATGACGGCGAAGCCGAGCAGGCAGATCAGTGCCCCGGCCAGGTCGAAACGATCGGGACGGAACCCGTCGACGACGCGGCCCCACGCCAACGAACCGACCACGAACACGCCCCCGTAGGCGGCCAGATTTCGACCCAGGTTGCCGTCGGGCTGCAGCGTGGCCACCACCCCGTACGCGCCAAGGGCCACCGCGCCCGCCACGATCCACAGCGCGCCACGGTGCTCACGCACTCCCTGCCACACCAGCCACACCCCGCCGATCTCCGCCAGGGCAGCCACGGCGAACAGCACAGCAGAGCGGAGCACCGATGTCATGTCCGTCCCCGGGTCTTTGTCGCCGGGCCGGACGCCGCCGGTTCAGCCCCGGCTGGAGACGTAGATCGGCGCGCTCGAGCCCGATAGCAGGACCGATACCAGGACGCCCAACGGCAGGGTGCCCCAGTAGCCGAGGCCGAGACCGAGGTTGCCGAGGAACAGCATCAACAGCCAGGTGGCCGGGAAGGTGGCCACCAGGAAGACGAGGACACCGACGATGAGGGTCTTGATCATGGCGCTGCGACTCCGGTCGGGACAGGTGGGACGGTCTGGTCCCGGGCGAACCTTAGCGGCGGCACACGCCGACCGGGGGTACCGGTGGCTTAGGGTGTGGCGACCCCGGCCCCTGGACCAGCGATGAGCACGACAGAACCGATCCCGAGCCCCGGCCGCAGCGGCACCGCCCGCCCGTCGGCCCCACGGCGACCGCGACATCCGGAAACCGGACGATGATGGGTTCGTTCCGGGTGTGGCTCGACGCCAAACAGACCCGGAACAACGACGCCGTGCCCGCGGTCCTGCGCACGCCCCAAGCCCGCCGCCTGGTGCGAGCCGCCGACCTCGCGGTGGCAATCACCGCCGCCGCCGCGCTCGCCCTGTGCATACTCATCGGTATTGGTATCGCCTTCGCCTGGCCGTATCTGGTTGCTTCGGTCGGCTTACTGGCGGGTATCGGTGGCGGCGCCGTGGCCGTGACCCGTCTGGCCCGGCTCGAGATCGCTCCCAGCAGCGCCTGAGGCGACGCGGCGCCGACGTCGCCGGCATCAGCGACTGGTTCCTGCGTGCTCATCTCGTCGATGACGAAACCTGGGACCGGGTCATGGCCGTGAACGTCGCCGCGGTCGCCGCCCCGTGCCTGACCGGCGTCATCGGCGGGCTGGCCTACACGACGTCCAAACACGCGGTTGTGGGCATCCCTTGCGTCGCCGCGGTCCGTTCCCCGGTGAGGATCGGGCCGAGAACCGGAGCGTCTGGGCAACCGCGACCCCCAGATGAGCCCGACCAATCCGAGACGGGGCCCTACCGCATGGCGGGTGTGCCTCGGCGGGCGTGGCGAACGCCGATGCGGACGCAGCGACCGGCGCCGTTGCTGGGCGAGCACGGTACCGGACGGCTCCGGAGCGGCCGGTAGGTCAACGACCCGGCCTGGCAGTCCGGATACCGGCCGGTAGGTCAACGACCCGACCGGTAGGTCTGGATGCCGGCCGGTAGGTTCGCGTCGGACCATCGGCGATCGGGCCGCTCGATCAGCGCAGCAGCGTCGAGCAGGTGACCGGTCTCAGGCCGCGGCCCCGCAGCAGGGCCAACAGGTCGGGAAGTGCGGTGATCGTGTCAGCGTGGCCGGTGTGCAGGCTGACGATCGAACCCCGGTCGACCGCGGCGGCGGTGGCCTCGACGATCGCCGCCGGCCCCTGATCGGTGTAGTCGAGCGGATCGACGTCGTAGCCGAGAGACACCGCGTACCCCGCGGTACCGGCGGCGGCGAGGATCGCGTCGGTCGGCACCTCGATCGCCGAGGGCCGGAAATACGTCACCGGTCCGGCCGCGAACGCCGCCAGGGTGTCGCGGCAGCGGACGATCTCCTCCACCATCGCCGCCCGCGACAGGTCCGCCAGGGCCGGGTGGCTCCAGGTGTGGTTGGCCAGTTCGTGGCCGGCGGCCACCAGGCGCCGCATCAGCGCCGGCTGGGCGTCGGCCCACTCCCCGATGACGAACATCGTCGCGGGCACCGACGCCGCGGCCAGGGCGTCGGCGAGACGGGTGACCAACGCCGGGTCGCCGTTGGTGTGGAAGGTCAGGGCCACCTCGTTGCGGCTGCGGTCGCCGTGACGCACGAACGCCGCCGGTCCTCGCGGCACCGGGGTCGTCGTCGCCGTCGGAGCGGGCCGACCGACCGTCGTCATCGTCGCAGCGGGCGCCCCGGGCGCCGTCGTGACCGGCACCGTTGCCACCGGCACGGTCGCGGCCGGGGCGGTCGTCACCGGCTGCGCAGTCACCCCGCCCGCAGCGATGGCCGCAGCGGTGGCCGGACCGGTCACGCCGCCGGCAGCGGACGCCGGTGCCGCGGCGGCGTCGACCCCACCCTTCGTGCAGGCGCCGAGGCCCGCAGCGGCGATACCGACGAGGAACGCCCGTCGATCCAGCGTCCTCGGGGCATCAGGATCCGACGGCGACATAAGTGCGGTCAGGCTACGCCACCGGCCGACGGGTGCGGGCCGCGGCCACCATGGCGTCGGGCAAGGGGGACGGCCGGCCGCTGGCGGCATCGAGATGGACGTGGATCATCCGGGCGCCCACCTTGGTCACCCCGTCCAACCCGATCTCGAAAGCCACGGTGAGGCTGGTCGAACCGGCCTCGTCGATCCACGCCCGCAGCTCATAGGGATCGCCCAACGCCAGCGGACCGTGATAGCGCAGGTGGGCGTCGACCACGGGCATCATCGGCGAGGGCACCAGGCCCTCCTGACGGAACCCCAACGCCAGCCACAGTTCGGCCTGGGCCCGGGTCAGCCAACGGGTCACCGCCCCGTAGTAGATCAGCCCCGAGCTGTCGGTGTCGTCGAGCCGTACCCGTTCGCGCACGACGAGGGCCGGGACCTCGCCCGGCTCGAGCCGGACGCCGCACCATGCCGTGTCGTACGGCCCTGCATCCCGCGGATCCGGCCCGTCCGCCCGATCCGGCCCTGCCGTACCGGTCACACCGGTCACACCGGTCACACCGGTCACACCGGGCTGCGTACCCGAACCGGCTGGAAGTGAACCGGGCGGGGCGGCCACCGAATCGTCCATGCCCGCAGCTTCGAACAGCGCCGCGTCCCGACGCAAGGCCGCGCAACCTCCCGCCGGACCGGGCCCCGGCCGAGGCGGACTGCGATCCGGGGGCGACAAACGGCAAAGATGGGGCCGGCGGGGCCCCCGGGGGACGATGGCGGGCCCCCACGAAGGGGGACCCGATGAGCCAGCATGCCGCAAACCCGACCGGGGCCGATCCGCAACGCCCCCTGCAGGGCGTCCGGGTGGTCGACATCACCCAGGAGATCGCCGGGCCGATCACCGCCCGGATGCTGGCCGAGATGGGCGCGGACGTCATCCACGTCGAGCCGTTGCGGGGCGACAACGGCCGCAACTCCACCACCCCGTTCCTGGGCAGCGAAGGCATCTTCCACCAGCTCGGCAACCGCTCCAAGCGGGGCCTCGCCGTCGACCTCGGCACCGACGACGGACGCGAGATCGTCACCCGGCTGGCGCTCGGCGCCGACGTGCTGATCAACGGCACGGCGCGCGGCACGCTCGAACGCATCGGCCTGGGCTACGAGGAGCTGTCCGCCCGTAACGACCAGCTGGTCTACGCCTCGCTCACCGGTTACGGCCCCGAGGGCCCGCTCGGCAGCACCCCAGGCTACGACGTGGTGGTCCAGGCCTTCACCGGGATCATGAACCGCGAGGAGGACGGGCCGCGCCTGACCGGATACCTCTATGCCGACACCGCCACCCCCCTGGTGCTCACCAACGGCATCCTGCTGGCGTTGATGGCCCGTCCGATGATCGGCCGCGGCCAGCTGGTGGAGACCTCGTTGCTGCAGGGTGCGCTGCACATGCTGTCCAACTTCCTGCTGTGGGTCGAGGACGACCCGATCCTGTCGCGCGCCAACGGCGCCAAGCGCGGCGGCAAGGGCGGGGCCGACCCCACCACCTGTGTGTACCCCTGCGCCGAGGACACCCATCTCATGCTCTCGGCGTGGAACGACGCCCAGTTCCGCAAGCTGTGCGACGCCCTCGACGTGTCCCACATCGGCGAGGACCCCAACTACCTGACCCGGCCACAGCGTGCAGCGGCGTTCACCGAGCTGACCGAGCTGTTCGATGCCCTTCTCGCCGGCCGCTCCGCTGCGGAATGGGTCGAGCTGCTGGCCCCGCAGGGCGTGCCATGCCAGGTCGTGGCCGACGGGCCCCGCACGATCATGGACCATCCGCAGCTCGCGGCCAACGCCATGATGGTCGACCTCGAGCACCCCACCAAGGGCCGGATGCGCCAGCCGAACTACCCCGTACGGTTGAGCGAGACGCCTGCTGCCGTCAACGGCCCGGCCCCGCTGCTTGGCCAGCACACCGACGAGGTCCTCGCCGAGCTCGGCTACGCAACCGCCGAGATCGACGACCTGCGCGCCCGTCGCATCGTGGCCTGAGCGCTGCCGGCCGGCTGGTCCTAGGCTGGGCGGACCGTACCGTCCAGGAGGCCGTCCGTGATCACCGCCATGCCCCGCATCGCCGTCGCCGTGCACGACTTCGCCGCCGCCGTGCACACCTTCCGCGAGGTGTTCGGCCTGCCCGTGGCCGACTTCTCCGACCGCACGGTGCCCGACCTCGGCGCCCACGTGGGCATGTGCCAGCCCGAAGGTGGCAGCAACATCGAGCTTATGGCCCCCGCCAACCCCGAGCTGCCGCTCAGCCAGGCCCTGCAGAAGTTCCTCGACCGCCGCGGTGACGGCTTCTACGCCATGATGCTCGAGGCACCCGACCCGAACGCCGAGGCCGTCGTGCTCGCCGAGCGCGACCTCGCGGTCATGCCGCTGATGCGTGGCGCCGGTGGGCGGGACATCCATCCCCGCTCCAACCACGGCGTGCTCATCCGGGTGTACCCCGACAACTCGGTGCGCAAGATCGAGGGGCTCGCCCATCTCGACCCGGCCATCTCGGGGGTCATGCGGGCCGTCGTGGCCACCGCAGACGCCGCCAAGGCCGCGGACACCTTCGGCCGGGGCTTCGGCCTCGAGGTCGGACCGGCGTCGGTGGACGAGGACCGTGGCGTGCTGCGAGTGATCTGCACCCCGCCCAAGGGTGGCGTGGTCGAGCTGGTTTCCCCCGTCGACGTCGGTCGCCCCTTCGCCCGGGCCATCGCCGGCACCCTCGAGGAGCGCGGCGAGGGTCTCTACGGCCTGGTGCTGCAGGCAGCCGACGGCACGGCGTCGCTCGACCGCCTGCGGGGCCGCGGCCTGGTCCTCGATGGGCCCGACGGCAACGAGGCCGACGTGTTCGGGGCCCGAATCATCATCGAGTGAGCGGCGCGGTCGGCGGCCGGGACGGGCTGTCCGCGCCCCACGGGCTTTTTGGCCGATTCGCCGTCGGGCCGAATCGACGTCGATTCGCCGCAATACCCCCTAGCCGTATCGGGCCGAATCGACGTCGATTCGTTGCGAGCAACGATTGGACGCGGTTCCGGCGGTCACCGACCGGGCGAGTCGCCTTCCCGGCACCGGCGGCGGTCAGCGCAGCCGGGGAATGACCTCGGTGGCGAAGCGCTCGAGGTTGGCGGCCATGAAGCCCGGATCGACGCCCGGCGGCAGCCCCGACAGCGTAACGTCAGTGAAGCCATAGGTGTCGATGAAGCGCTGCAGTTCGACGACGCACTCCTCGGGGTTGCCCACGAACACGTGCTGGGGGATCGAGTCCCCCTCTCCCCAGCCCCGGCCGTAGTCGTCGGGGGTGGCCTTCATCATCTCCCGGTACACCGACACCCGGTACTTCTCGGCCGGCTTCCAGATAGCCCAGTCGCGTTCGGGATCGTCGGTCACCAGGAACGAACGGATGATGCCGACCCGGTGATCGGCGGGGTCACGCCCGGCGTCGCGTACCGCCTCGAGCCACGGGTCGAGCACCTCCGAGCGGCTGGTCTGAGGCAGCAGGTTGGTCCCCAGCCGGGCGGCCCGCAGGGCACCGGCACGTCGCACCGCGGCGATCCACAGCGGCGGGCCCCCGGGCTGCACCGGCTTGGGGAAGACGTTGACGTCGTCGAGCCGGTAACGCCGGCCGGCGTAGCTGAACGGGCCGTCCGACCAGGCCAGCCGCAGGATGTCGATGGCCTCCTCGGTCATGGACACCCGGTTGGCGAAGGGCACACCGAACGCCGCGAACTCGGCCGGGACGTAGCCCATACCCACCCCGAGCTCCATCCGGCCGCCCGAGAGGTTGTCGAGCACTGCCAGCTCCTCGGCAAGCCGTACCGGGTGGTACAGCGGCAGGATGGCGATGTCGGTCGAGATACGCACCCGATCGGTGCGCGCGGCGATCGCTCCGGCCAAGGGCTGGAACGCCGGCAGGTAGCCGTCAGCGAGGAAGTGATGCTCGGTGAACCACACGCTGTCGAAGCCGAGCTGCTCGGCGAACACCGCTTGTTCCACGGTGGCGGCGTACACCGATGCCATCGTCTGCTCGGAGCCGGGCAGCCGCCGGCAGTCGTACATCACGCCGAAACGCAGGGGCGGGGCCATCGCCGGGCAACGTAGCCGACGGCCCGGCCGGCACGACTGCAGACGCAGGGCCCGGCCTCGCCGGGCACCTGCCCTCGCTCGGCCGCTCAGCCGCCCTGGTTGGCCAGGACCGGCGGGAAGCCCAACATGCCGCGCAGCAGGTTGACCTCGCCGCGGTGGCCGTTGAGGTGCACGGTGAGGTGCAGGTTGATCGATTGGCCCAACGACTCGATCGTCTCGCCGAGCTTGGTCTCGCGGTCGAGGTCGGCGTCGGTGAGCGTGTCGAAGTACGCCATCGCCAGGTCGTGGACCGTGCTCTGGTAGGCCTTGAACGCCGCCCGGTCCGCGATCTGCACGGCCTGGGCGTCCTCGGTGGACTGGCCGGTGCCGAAGCCCTTGTCAGGTAGGCCGCAGCGCTCGGCCCACCCACCGGTGCGCCACTCCTCCTGGCCGCCGCCGTAGACCCGCTGGAAGAAGAAGTCCTCGATGCGCGCCGCGTGCCACATACACCAGGCGATGGAGTGCGTCTGGCCCTCCGGCACGAAGTGCAGTTGCTCGTCAGTGAGATCGGCGTCAGCCTCGGCGAAGCCGCGGTTGACGAACCGCAGCGCCTGCTTCATGTAGTCCACGGTGCTCATGGCCGGACCCTACCCGTCACCCGTTGCGGACACCGGTGACGCCTCATGCCATACCGTATGGTATTGCATGCCCCATGACGCCGGGGGCACGGCATGGCACCGCCGAGGGCACCGACCGGCCAGGCCGGGCCGAAACGGGCCAGGCCGGGGCCGGACGGAACGGGCGGGCCGGGGCGGTTGCGTCGCGCCGATCAGGCGGTGCGGCAGACCGCGGCGAGCGAGGCGATCGCGGCGCCCCTCCTCGGCTGGCGGACCTCGTGACGGTCGAAACCGTTGGTGGTGTAGCCGAGCGACAGGCCGGTGGCGGGATCGGCCCAGGCCAACTGCCCACCCGCACCGTTGTGACCGAAGGCCCGGGGTGAAACGGTGCGGCCGAGGCCGCGGGCGCTGGAGAACCCGTCCTCACCGGCGATGATCAGCCCGATCGAGCGGTTGGCCGGCACCTTCATCGGATCGAGCAGCCGGGAGCGCACCTCCCGGGTGGCCACCGCCAGCACCCCCGGGTCCCAGATGCCGTGGGGGTTGTGCAACAGCTCCTGATAGAACATCGCCAGATCGACGGCGCGGCCGAAGCCGCCCGCCCCGGGCACACCGACCGCGCGGTTGGCCGGGTCGTTGAACCACAGCACCAGCTCCTCGATGGCCTCCCGGCCGATGAGCTGGGGAACCCCGAAGGTGGCCTGGATCTCCTCGCTGGTGGCCAGCTCGCCGACGAGGGACATCTCCAGACAGTGCTGCTGCTCGTCGAGCGGGACACCGACCATACGGGGCAGTCCGGCCGGGCCGGTCACCCGGTGCTCGATGTAGTCACGGAAGTCCTCGCCGGTGATGGCGGCGATCAGCTCGGCCAGCACCCAGTGCGCCGAGGTGGCGTGGTAGACGAAGCGAGCCCCGGCCGGCCAGTTCAGTGTCCACGCCTCCAGCCGGTCCATCCGCCGGGCCGGATCGGCCCATTCCGTGGTCGGCAACGGCGCGTTCGGAAAGCCGCAGGTGTGCAGCAGCACGTGTTCGACGGTCACCGCCTCCTTGCCGTTCGCCCCGAAACGCGGCAGGTAGTCGGCCACCGGACGGGTGATGTCGAGCCGACGGTCCGCGATGAGCGTCCACACCGCGGACGCGACCACGGCCTTGGTGGCCGAGTACAGGCAGTACCGGCTGTCGGCGTCGGCGTCGCCGAACACCTCGCTGACCACGATCTCGCCCTCGTAGGCCAGGGCCAGCTGACAGGAGGGCAGCAGGCCCTCGTCGACCTCGCGCCGCACCCGCGTCACCAGCGCGTCGATCGCGCCCCTGTCCACGCCGTTCGTCCCCATGGCGTTGCCCCCTCGTTCGCCCGGCGGCGCAGCGTACCGGGGCCAGGGCCCCCGACGCGCCATGTCCGCGGACCACTCCGGCCGCTCCCGGTCCGACCGGGGCCCTCAACCCCACGGCGGGTTGGCTGGTACCGTCACCACGTGCGCATCGGCCTGGTCTCGGACATCCACGGCAACGCCGCCGGCCTGGCCGCGGCCATCGAAGCGATGGGCCGGATCGACGAGCTGTGGTGTGCCGGTGACATCGTCAGCCAGTCGTGGTTCTGCAACGACACCGTGGCCTTGTTGCGTGCTCACGAAGCCCGCTGCGTGCTCGGCAACCACGACCTGATGCTGCTGTCGGCCCAGGGGGCAGCGGCGCGGCGGGCCCCCCACGTCGACCCCGAGCTGGTCGACTACCTCGCCGGCCTGCCACATTCGGTCGAGACGGTGGCGGACGGGCGGCGGGTGCTGATGACCCACGCCACGCCGCTACCCCCGCACGAGGAATACGTGTGGCCGCACTCGGCCGAGCTGCAACGGCTCGGTACGGTCGAGGCCGACGTGCTGATCCTGGGCCACACCCATCAGGCGATGGCGGTGCAGGTCGGCCCGGTGCTGGTGGTCAACCCCGGGTCGACCGGCCAGCCGGTGGCCCACCCCGACGGCCCGAGGCTGTCCTGCGCCACGCTCGACACCGCCACCGGCGAATTCCGGGTGCAGTCGCTGCCTGCGGTTCGCTGACCAACGGCGACCGACAGCGACGGCCGGGACCGGCCGGTCACTCCAACGCTTCGGCGATGGCCAGCTCGGCGATGCGGTCACCGTCGTAGCCGAGAATACCTTCCAGTACCTCGAAGGTGTGCTGGCCGTAGGTCGGCCCGGCCCAGTCGTAGCTGCCGCGGCTGCGGGTCATCCGATAGGGCGGCTGGTCCACGACCGCCTGACGGGCGGTGGGGTGCGGGGCCCACCGCAGCAGCTCGCGGTGCACCAGCTGCGGGTCGACCCACACGTCGGGGGCCTCCGACACCAGGTGTGCAGGGACGCCGTGGATCTGCAGGCGGGAGCTGAGCCCGGCGGCATCCTGACGCGAGGTCCAGGTCCCGACGATGTCGTCGAGCTCGTCACGGCGGGCGAACCGCTCGGCCCGGGTCAGGCCCGACAGGTCGGTGCGGCGCATCTCGAAGCACAACGACTGCCACTGCTCGTCGGTCTCGCACACCACCGCGATCCAGCGGTCCGAACCGGCGGCGGGATACACCCCGTGCGGGGCGAGGTCAGGGTCGGCGTTGCCGGCGCGGGTCAGCTTGGCGCCGGTGTGTTGGCGTTCCAGCAGTGCCGGGGTGAGGAAGTGGGTGGCGGCCTCCATCTGGGACAGGTCGAGATACTGGCCCTGCCCGGTGCGGCGGCGATGGTCGAGGGCGGCCAGGATGGCCATGAGGCTGAACCGCGGCGACGTGAAGTCGGTGTAGGCCATGTACGGCCCGGCCGGGGCCCGGTCGGGCCATCCGGTCAGGTCGAAGAAGCCGGCCACCGCGGCGGCGAGGTTGCCGAACCCGGCGAAACCGGCCATCGGCCCGCTCTGGCCCATCACGCAGCTCGACAGCATCACCAACGACGGGTTGACGGCTGACAGATCCGCGTAGCCGAGCCCCATCGACGCCATGGTGCCGGGGGTGAAGGCCTCGGTGACCACATCGGCCCAGCGGGCGAGGTCGCGCACCACCTCGCGGGCCTCGGGCTTGGCCAGGTTGAGCGCCAGGCCCATCTTGCCGGCGTTGGCGGCGTGCCAGGCGATGGCGTTGTCCTGTTCGGGAATGTCGTCACGGTGGCCGAGCGCGGCCCGCAGGATGTCGGGCCGCCGTTCCGACTCGACCCGCACGACGGTGGCCCCCCAGTGGGCCAGCACCCGGGTGGCCAGCGGCATGGCGGCCACCCAGGCCAGGTCGAGCACCTTGATGCCGGCCAGCGGCTTGTCCCCCACCGACCCGACGGATCCGGACCCCGCCGAGGTGGCGAGCCCGCCGGACCCGCCGGCGGCCGGGCCGGCGGGCCGGGCAGTTCCGGCACGCCGGCTGCGCGGGGCCCCCTCGCCGGGGCGGGCCGGCGCGGCGGGCAACGGCGGCAACGGGGTGACCCCAGCCTTGACCATCGCTCCGGGGTGGCGGACCCCGTCGACCTCTTCCCAGTAGCCGCGGGCGGTGAGCTGGGGATTGGCCAGCACGTCGTCGAGGTCGGCCACCGCCACCACCAACAGCGACCGCTCCTCGGCCGCCGCAGCAAGCTCGGCCTTGGTCTTGGTGGCGGTGAACCCGCCGATCTCGTCCATGAGCGAGCCGAGGTCGGCGAAGGAGTACTCGCCCTGCTGCAGCTTGATGGCGTACTCGATGTAGTCGCGCCCCGCCGTCTCGTCGGTGCACAGACCGCACTCGTGCATCCAGTCCACGAAACGACGGGTGAAGGGGCCGCCCATCGGGCCGAACAGGACGCTGACCACCACATAGCCGTCGATGGCCGGGTACACCCAGCGCAGCGGCAACGTACCGTTGAGTACGCCACCACCGGCACGCTTGGCGGTGGGCAGGCCCGCGGGTGGGTTGTAGGTCGCCGAGATCGACGTCCCGAACGCCGAAGCCTGCACCGGGCAGTCGATCCCCTGGCCCAGGCTGCTCGACACCCGCTCGTGCAGGGCGATGAGCACCGCGACCACGCCCTCGCAGCAGGCGTGCATCCAGGCCTGGGGCAACGCGGTGCGCACCGGCGGGCGGTCCGGGTCGCCGGTGACCGACATCTGCCCGCTCGATGCCATGAGGGTGAGGTCGGTGGCCAACCAGTCGGCCTTCGGCCCGGTGAGGCCGAAGGGGGTCAGGGCCAGGGTGACCAGGGCAGGATCGGCGTCGCGCAGATCGTCGAGGAACGTCAAGTCGCACGGCGACCCGTTGGCGATGACGACATCGAAGTCAGCGGCCAGCGCCGCGAGCTCGGCACCGTCGGCCACCACCACCGACTGCTTGCCCCGGTTGTAGGCCTCGAACCAGGCGTCCCGGGCATGGCCACCCGGCGGCTCGGCCAGCACGACCTCAGCTCCCAGCTGCGCCAGCAGGAAGCCGGCCATCCAGCCGTCACGACCGCCGGCGTCGAGGACTCGGTAGGGCTGCAACATCGAAGGTTCCTCCCGGGAGTGAGACATTGGTCACATCTTCCCACAGCGGGAGGGTCTCCGCGCGAGAACAGCGCCGGGCCCGGCGGGCGCGACCGGAGCCGTCAGCGGGCCAGGGCCCGCAGCGACGCCGCCGTCTCCGACCCCGGCGGCAGCCGTCGCTCGGCAGCATCGACGCAACGGTCACGCACCACCCGGTTGAGCGGGGCGTCGCGGCCCATCCGCTCGGCCAGGCGGACGATCTCCCCGTTGAACCAGTCGACCTCGACCTGACCCCGGGCGAAGTGCAGGTCCTGCCACGTCGAGGGCCGCACCAACAGATCAGGATCGTCGGGAATCTCGATGTGCTGCCACTCCCCCGGTTCACGGAGCCGTTCGATCTGCTCCCGTGGCGTACGCCGTTCGGCGAGATCGAGCTCGATCCCCGCAGCCTCGAGCACGTCGAGCGCCTCCTCCTGCACATCTGCGAGGAACAGCCGGTGCTCCTCGAAGCGGGTCGACTGCTGCACCGCGAGATCGGCGAGCGCCAGGTAGGCGTTGTTGAGGTTGCGGAACAGCTTGCCCCACTTCGCCGCGGCGATCTCCGGGTGGGCCCTCGCCCGCATCCGGGCCTCCACCAGATCCGCCACCACCCGTTCGGTCAACTCGTCGATCCCGCGGGGCCACGGTCCGATCATCAGCGTCGAACCGGCGGTGTGCATCACCACGCCGGGCTGCAGGATGCGCCCGCCGACGATCACCACACAGCCGTAGGTGTGGAGGCCCCGGGCCGAGGCGATCTCCTCGTTGCCGACACCGTTCTGGAAGCAAAGCACCGGCAGGTCACGGTAACGATCACCGGCATCGTCGAGCGCCGCGGCGGTGTCGTTGGTCTTCATGGCCAGGATCACCACCGTGTCCGGACCGATGACCGCCTCGTCGGGATGGCCGACCACGACAAGATCGGGACGGGCCTCGGTCATGCCCTTGAGCACCAGACCGTTGGCCTGCATGGCCGCGAGGTGCGCGCCCCGGGCGATGACCGTCACCGCCTTGTCTATCCCGGCGAGCCGGCCGGCCACCACGCACCCGATTCCCCCGGCCCCGTGCACCACGTAGTCGGCCGGCCGGACGTCCTGCTGCTCTGCTGCGCTGCCCATGGCGCCGCAAGCTAGGCGAGCCGCCCGGGCCGGTGCTCAGTCGTGCCAGGTCATGAACTCCGAGGCGGACACCCGGTCGGTGCGCAGGGCGTTCTCCGGCCGGGAGGTGTCCTCGTAACCGAGGGCCATCCCGCAGACCAGGGTGTGCCCGTCGGGGATGGCGAGGATGGGCCGTACCACCTGGTGGTAGGTCGGCCAGGCCGCCTGGGCGCAGGTGTGCAGGCCGTACTGACGGGCAACGGTGCAGAAGTTCTCGAGGAACATGCCGTAGTCGAGCCAGCTGCCGATCTCGAGGCGCTTGTCGATGGTGAAGATCAACCCGACCGGGGCGTCGAAGAACGTGTAGTTGCGCGCCCCCTGCTCGCGCATGCGGGCCCGGTCGCCCTTGGCGATGCCGACGAGGTCGTACAGCCCGAAGCCGACGGTGCGCCGCCGCGACACGAACGGCTCGAAGAACTCGTCGGGGTAGTACTTGTACTGCCGGTCGTAGCCCTGACGACCGTTGTCGCTCATGGCCGCCGCCACCACCGCCTCGGTCAGCTGCCGCAACGTGTCGCCCATCACCACATGGCCGGTCCACGGCTGCATGTTGGTACCCGACGGGGCGCGCGCCGACACGTCGAGCAGGTGGCGGACCAACTCGCCGGGCACCGGGTCGGCCAGGAAGCCCCGCACCGAACGCCGGCTGGCGACGGCGTCCACCGCGCTCGCCGCCACGTCGGCCGCGGGATGGGCCTTCACCGCTGCGAAATCGTCGTCACCGATCATGTGTCTCCCCGATCCTCGGCGTCTTGTCCCGGAAGCGCCTCGCCGGCGCAGGTTAGAGCTGCCGGGCCCCGCTCACAGGATGTAGCTCAGCACGTCGTGCTCACGCATGCGGTCGGTAAAGCCCGTCTCGTAGGCCTCCTCCGGGGCCTCGCGCACGAACTGGTCGAGCAGCTGGGCGTCCTCGCCGACCAGGATGCGCCAGCGTCCGGCCCGGACCCCGTCGAGGATGATGCCGGCAGCGGCGGCGGCGGTGGTCGGGGCCGACTCACGGAAACGTCCGGAGGCGGCGTCGAGCTTGGGATGGGCGCCCTGGCCGAGCACCGCGGCCGAGTTGGCGGCGATGTCGGTGCCGATGTGACCGGGCATCACCACCGACACCTTCACGTGCGGGGCGTGCAACCGAAGGTCGGTGATCAACGCCTCGGTGAACCCCTTCACTGCGAACTTGGCGGCGCAGTAGGCCGTGTGGGCCCGCTCCGGCCCCAGCGACGCCCAGAACCCGTTGATGCTGCTGGTGTTGACCAGATGGCCCTCCGGGGCGGCCACCAGCAACGGCAGGAAGGCCCGGGTTCCGAAGTAGACGCCCGACCAGCACACCGCGAACACCCGGTCCCAGTCCTCGCGACGGTCCTGCAGGAAGCTGCCGCCCCCGCCGATGCCGGCATTGTTGAACACCAGGTGCACGTGGTCGGTGCCGTGCGCGGCCAGGGCCGCGTCGCGAAAGGCCAACACGTCGGCCTCGTCGGTGACGTCGCAGCGATGCAGGCTGATCGTGGTGCCCGCCGGCGCCGCCGCCTCGCACTGCCGCTTCGTCTCGGCCAGGCCCTCCTCGCCGACGTCGCAAAGGGCCAGGTGACAGCCCTCGGCGCTGAGCCGGCGGGCCAGTTCCCGGCCCATACCCGAACCGCCGCCGGTGATGATGGCGATCTTCCCGCTGAAGCTGTCCATGGTGGTCCCTTCCCCTGCGGACGGCGCTGCGTCCTGCCCGGGCCGCAGCGGCCCGGTTCGTCCCGAGAGCCATGATGACAGCCCCCGCCGGTTGTCACCCCGAACGGTCTGCGCCACCGCGGGCGCGACCCCGGTCCGAGGCGCCCCGGCCTACCGCTCGAACCAGGCGACCGCGGTGAGCGTACCGGCCGGTATCTCGGTGAACCCGCCGTCGTGCACCTGCACCAGCGACGCCGCCTCGACCGCAGGCCATGCGGCGGCCGTGGGGAACACCACCTCGACCCGGCGCGCCACCGCCTCCCATCGGGCCAGCTGCGCCGGCGCTGCCGCTTCCCACGCCAGCTGGGCACCGTGAGCGGCCTGGGCCGCCCGCTTGCCCCAGCTCATGGCCACCAGCGGGGTCAACGCCACCACCAGCGATCCGCGCCCGGCGGTGACGCTGTCGACCAACGCCGGTTCGTCGAGCTCGACGGCGCGAGCGTCGATCTGCAGCTTCGCCAGGGCCGGGTCGATGGCGTCCATGGGTGCCGGGACGAAGGCCCGCACCTCGGCCCCGTCGATCACCGTCACCCCCGGCACCGCCTGGGCCCGCTGCCACTCGCCGCCGCGACCACGCCGGACGAGCTTGCGGATGCGGGCCGTGCGCCACGCCACCACCGACGGGTGCCACGCGCCGCCGGGACGGGCCCGTTCGTCGTCGAGCAGCGCCACGGTCGCCGACGCCGCAGCCCGGCAGGCCTCGGCCACCGTCGGCGGGTCGGTGCGTTCGACCCGAACGGCAAGCTGCAACGCCCACGGGGCCTCGCCCGCGGTCCTGGGATCGTCCACCCGGCAACCGTAGCGGCCGGCCACGACCAGCCCGGCGCTCGTACCGGGCGCTGCGGGGTGGCCACGGCTACATTCGCCCGCAGCGACAACCAGGGGGACTCATGGCTGACATCAGCGGTTCGTGCAAGCCGGGCTTCGAGGCGGTCAAGGACGCCTTCGCCTCGAACTTCGAGCGCAACGGCGACGTCGGCGCCTCCTGTGCGGTGGCCCTGCACGGCGAGCTGGTGGTCGACCTGTGGGGTGGCACCCTCGACGCCGAAGGCACCACCCCCTGGGTCGAAGACACCATCATCAACGTGTTCTCCACCACCAAGACCATGAGCTGCCTGGCGCTGCTGGTACTGGCCAGCCGGGGCCTCGTCGACGTCGACGCCCCGGTGTACCGCTACTGGCCCGAGTTCGAGCAGGCCGGCAAGCAAGGAGTGCTGGTACGCCACCTGCTGTCGCACACCGCGGGCCTGCCGGCGTGGGACCAGCGCATCGACACCGCCGACCTCTACGACTGGGACAAGGTCACCGGCCTGCTGGCCGAACAGGCCCCGTGGTGGGAGCCGGGCACCAAGTCCGGCTACCACGGCATCACCCAGGGCAACCTGGTGGGCGAGGTCCTACGCCGGGTCGACGGCCGTTCGGTGGGCCGGTTCTTCGCCGAGGAGATCGCCGGACCGTTCGGCGCAGACTTCCACATCGGGACCGGTCCCGAGCACGACCACCGGGTGGCGCCGGTGATCCCGGCCCCGCCGCTGGTCTATGGCGGTGGCGACGGTAGCGGCGCCAACAAGGACTCCATCCCCTACCGGGCCGCCAACCCCCGCCTGGCAGCCGAGGATTCCTTCACCATCCCGTGGCGCCGGGCCGAGATCCCCGCCGCCGGCGGCCACGGCAACGCCCGCAGCGTGGCCCTGGCCCAGTGCGCTGTGTCCGCCGGCGGCAGCGCCCGCGGGGTCGACCTGCTGAGCGCCGAGACCGTCGAGCGCATCTTCGACGTGCAGGCCGCCGGGCGCGACCTGGTACTGGGCATCGGCGTCACCTTCGGCGTGGGCTACGGCCTGAACTCGCCGCGGGCCCCCATCAGCCCCAATGCGCGGGTCTGCTACTGGGGCGGCTGGGGCGGGTCCCTGGTGGTCAACGACGTAGACGCCGGCCTCACCATGGCCTACGTGATGAACCGGATGGGCGAGGGCACCGTCGGCGACGACCGCGCCCACACCATCCTGCGGGGCTGCTACCAGTCGCTGGGGATCTGAACCCGACGACGGTGACGGGTCCGCCGGGGCCCGTCACCGGTCCGGGCACCAACCGGCCGGGCACCAACCGGCCCGACACGAACTGACCGGACGGACCCGGGGTCCGGCCGCAGGGTCAGGACCGGGGACGCAAGGTGACCGGGAGTTCCTCGATGGCCAGGAACGCTCCGAAGGTGACCGGCACGAACCGCGGCTCGCCTCGCAGGATCAGCTCGTAGCGCAGCAGTTCCTCGGTGAGGATGCGCAGCTCGGTCTCGGCCAGGAACGCCCCGACGCAACGGTGCACCCCCCAGCCGTAGGCCAGGTGACGACCGGCATCGCGATCGTCGACATACCGCTCGGCATCGAACCGGTCAGGATCGGCATACTGGTCGGGATCGCGGTTCGCCGCCCCGAACAGCAGCATCACCTTGTCGCCCGCGGCCATGGTCTGCCCGCCCAGGTCGACGTCGCGGGTGAGGGTTCGCACGAAGTTCTGCACCGGCGAACGATGCCGCAGGCTCTCGGCGATCGCCCGGGGGATCAACGCCGGCTCGGCGGCCAGCCGCTCCTGCAGGGCCGCCTCACGGCCGAGCTGGTAGGCCAGGTTGGTGGCTGCAGACAGGGTGGTCTCGTGCCCGGCGATGACCGTGCCGACCAGGAACGACAGCATGCCCACCGGCGGCAGGTCCTGCCGGCTCAGCAGCGTCACGAAGTCGTCGCGGGGATTTTCGCGACGCGCCTCGAGCTCGGCGCGCAGCAGGTCCATGAGGGTGAACGCAGGGCGGGGCGCGGCGCCGTCGGGCCGGTTGACGTGGCTCAGCTCGGTCAGGGTGAGCTCGCGCAGGCGGGCGGTCACATCGGCATCGAGGCCGAGGAGCAGGGCCAGCGTCTCGATGGGCACCGGGGCCGCCACCTGCTCCACGAAGTCACCCTGCTCGAGCGATGCCAGGCGCTGCAGGCATGCCGCCGCGGTGGCGCGGATGGACTCCTCGATCGCCCGAACCCGCTGGCGGCTCAACAGCTCCGCATAGAGCTGGCGGTACACCGTGTGCTCGGGCGGATCCTGCTCGAGGGCGACCTGACGGGCACGGCGGCCGGCCGGTGCCGGCAGCAGCACGCCCTCGGCGGAGGAGTAGGTCCGCCAGTCCTCCGCCGCGGCCAGCACGTCGTCGTAGCGCGACAGCACCCAGAACCCGCCGGAGGCCTCCGAGCGGCTCACCGGACAGGCCCGCAGCTCCTCGTAGCGGGCGTAGCGATCCTCGTCGCCGAGGAACTCGTGATGATCGAAGTGCGGACAGGACACGCCCGCACCGTACCCGTTCCACCGGGTACCGGCTGCCGGGTACCGGACGCGGCGGTGGCCGGCCGGGGCCGGGCGTGCTGCCCGTTCCCGACCGGCCACCGCCGGACGTACCGATCAGTCGGCTCAGCGAGCGGCCAGCGGGGACCGCTCCATGGTGCCGCCCGACAGCGGCGTGCCACTCGCTACGACATCCGCCGTCGCCATGCGGTCGGCGGTGGGGGTGTTCGAGGCCGACGCAGCGTCCACCTTGAGGATTGCCGCGGTGGCGTCACGGTAGTAGCCGACACCGACCTGGCCGACCTGAAGCGAGCTGTCGGTCCCGCTCCACACCAGCAAGCCGTTGATGTAGAACTTGAGCGACGAACCGACCGCCACCACCTTGAGGGTGTTGGCGCCACCCTTCACGATGGCTGCACTCGCCGCCCAGGGGGCCAGGGCCGTCGTCACCCCACCGACGGTCTTGTACACCGAGTAGGAGCCGTTGTTGGCGTACTGGAAGCTGTAGGACGGGTTCCAGACACCACCCAGGAGGATGGCCGGGTTGCCACGGATGACGATTCGGTTGGCCAGGTTGGCCGGGCCGCCGGTGCGGGTCATGGTGGCCTGGAAGGTGACGTCACCGAACTTGCCGCTGTTCTTGGCCGTCGCCCAGCCGTTGGTCACGCCGCCGGTTGCGTACTGACCGAGCAGGTTGAGCGCCCATGTGCCGCTGACAGCGCTCCAGCCGCCGGCCGAAGATGCGAAGTCGTTGGTGAAATCGCTGCCGATCACGGCGGTCCTGAAGTTGGCCACGGTGTAGGCGGTGTTGTTGAGGACCTTGTAGTTCTCCGAGGTGTTGACCACGCCCATGGCATTGGACAGGTAGGTCTTGGTCGGGTTCGACCAGTACTGCAGGCGGGTGCAGTTGTAGCCCAGCGACTCGCAGCGGTCGTTGTAGGACATGATCGTGCGCCACCGTTTGGTGGAGTCGGCGCTGGTGTTCACGTGGCCGTGGCCGTACGCGTAGGGCGTTGTGTTGGAGTCGACGTAGGTGTCGTGGCGGGCACCCTGGAGGTGGCCGAACTCGTGGCCGAAGGAGTAGTAGCCGGTCGCACAGCTCCGGGCGGTCACCTGGAACGCCGTGGCGGCCGTCGCCATGATGGCCACGGCGGAACCGCAATACCCACCGCCGTTCTCGACGATGAGCCCGACCATGTCGGCGCCGTAGGTGTTGCGCAGAGTGTGCAGGTTGTCGATGTAGCCGTCGGCGGAGGCGGCGAGGCGGTTCTTGTCGGTCGAGATGTTGCCGCTCTCGGTGTAGGCCACCTCCTCGACGTGCACCAGGCGCAGACGCGGGGCGACGCCGGCGTTGGCGTAGCCGGTGTTGGTCTCGTTGAGC
>CANJRG010000031.1 GCA_947476745.1 Acidimicrobiia bacterium
AAGTCGTAGGTGGTGCCGTTGGTGAGGCCGGTGACGGTGGCCGAGGTGGTGGTGGAGGTGCCGTCGGCGAAGGTGAGCCAGGTGCCGCTGCTGGAGGCCTTGTACTGGACCACGTAGTCGGTGATGGGGTCGCCGCCGTCGGAGGCGGGGGCGGTCCAGGTGAGGGCGACCTGGGTGTTGCCGGCGGTGCCGGCGAGGGCGGTGGGGGCGCCGGGAGTGGTGCGCGGGGTGACGCCGGCGGAGGAGGAGTAGGTGCCGGTGCCGACGGCGTTGGTGGCGGCGACCTGGAACACGTAGGTGGTGCCGTTGGTGAGGCCGGTGACGGTGGCCGAGGTGGTGGTGGAGGTGCCGTCGGCGAAGGTCGACCACGACCCGGCGCCGGAGACCTTGTACTGGACCACGTAGTCGGTGATGGGGTCGCCGCCGGTGGAGGCGGGGGCGGTCCAGGTGAGGGCGACCTGGGTGTTGCCGGCGGTTCCGGCGAGGGCGGTGGGTGCACCCGGGGTAGTCACCGGGGTGGTCGAGGTCGACGCCGTGGCGGTGCCGGTGCCGACGGCGTTGACGGCGGCGACTTGGAAGTCGTAGGCGGTGCCGTTGGTGAGGCCGGTGACGGTGGCGCCCGTGGTGCTGGTGGCGCCGTCGGCGAAGGTGAGCCAGGTGCCGCTGCTCGAGGCCTTGTACTGGACGAGGTAGTCGGCGACGGCGCTGCCGCCGTTGGAGGCAGGGGCGGTCCAGGTGAGCACGGCCGATTGGTCGTCGGCGGTGGCGGCGAGGCTCGTCGGGGTGCCCGGGTCGGTGGCCGGTGTCGACGTGTAGGACGGCAGGGTCTTGTACGGGTGGTTCGACGGCAGCAGGCTGGTGGTGCCCCACTTCCAGGCCAGGTAGCCCTCGAGCTTCTGGCGGTCGGTGGTGGACAGCGCCGAGGCCATCATCACGATCTCGCCGACCCGGCCGTTGAAGTAGTTGTTGCTCAGCCGGCCGACCGAGGAGCCACCCCAACCGCTCAGCGAGGTGGTGCTGCCTGACGTTCCCGACGCCGCGAGTCCGCTGGTCCCGCCGTCGATCCAGGTGCTCTTGCCCCCGGTGGTGGAGTGACGGAAGGTCATGACCTGGTTGGTCGGGCTTCCGGAGTAGCCGCTGACGGTCATGTCGTAGTCGTTGTTGAACTGGGCGTGGGTGAGCGAGGTGTTGAACCGCCAGCCCAGCGACAGCATCTGGTTGTCGGCCCAGGTGGTGCCGGCGAGGAAGTAGTTGGCGCTCTGGTTCGAGCTGCGGGCCACGGCCACGGCCGCCGAGTAGTCGCTGTTGACCACGAAGGACCCGTCGAAGGGCAGCGAGTCGTTGGTGCCGTCGAAGACCACCGCAGCCCGGCTGTTCATCACCGATGCGGTCCGGGCGGGCTGGTTGGCCACGGTGGCCTGTCCGGCGTGACGCAGGTGACCGGACTTGTCGTTCCACTGGCTGACGGTCGAGCCCGACAGGGTGAACGTGGCGGCGTCATCCGCGTCGAGCCACAGGTCCACGCCACCGCTGAGGTCCTCCGGTCCCCAGGCCGTCGAACCATCACCGGTGACCGCCGCGGTGTAGCTGCCGGTTCCGGCCGTGTTGACCGCCGCCACCCGGAACTCGTAGGTGGTGCCGACGGTCAGGCCGGTGACGGTGGCGGTGGTGGCGGTCGAGGTGCCGTCGGCGAAGGTGCTCCACGTCGGGGCGTTGAGCACCCGGTACTGCACCGTGTAGTCGGTGAGGGCCACGCCGCCGTTCGATGCCGGTGCGGTCCACGCCAGGGTCATGTCCTGCTCGCCGGGGGTGGCGCTCAAGGCGGTCGGGGCGTCGGGCGTGGTGTACGGCGTGACCGCGGCCGAGGGGTTCGACGCCGGCCCGTCGCCACCGGCGCTGCCGGCGACCACGGTGAAGGTGTAGGCCGTGCCGTTCGTCAGCCCGGTGACGACGCAGCTGAGCGCCCCGTTGGTGGTGCAGGTGAGCCCGCCGGGCGAGGAGGTGACCGTGTAGCCGGTGATCGGGTTGCTGGTTCCGGTCGGCGCGGTCCAACTGACCGTGGCCTGCTGGTTGCCGGCAACGGCGCTCACGCCGGTCGGCGCGCCGGGGGTGGGGGCCATCGGGGTCACGTCGCCGGTCGGGTCGCTCGAGGCACCGGTCCCGCCGGCGTTGACGGCTGCGACCCGCACGTTGTAGGCGGTGCCGTTGGTGAGGCCGGTGGCGTCACAGGACAGCGCGGTGGACGACCCGGTGACGGCGAACGCGCAGGTGCCGCCGGGATCGCCCCAGGCACCGCTCGGCGCAGTGCGGATCTGCACCCGGTAGCCGGTGACGGCGCTGCCACCGTTGTCGAGCGGGGCCTGCCAGGCCACGGCGATCTGCTGGTCGCCCTCGCTGCCGGTGACCGAGGTCGGGGCGTCGGGCACGGTGTAGGGCGTGGCGTTCACCTGGTTGGACACCGGGCCGGTGCCGATGGCGTTGACCGCCCGGATCCGCACCGAGTACTGGGTGCCGTTGACCAGTCCGGCGGCGCCGCCCGACACCGTGGTGATGGCCAGCGGCGACGCGGTCGTGCCGGTTGCCCGGGCCTTCCAGGTTAGGCCGTTGTCGGTGGAGTACTGGTAGGTGGTGATGTTGGCGGTGGGCTCGTTGCCCGGCGGGTCGAAGACGACGTCGAGCTCGCCGTCGGCGCTGCCGACCGACACGATGGCTGGCGATCCCGGCAGCGCCGGCACCGACTGGCCGGCGCCGGTGTCGGGCACGTCGTTGCTGGCCGCGAAGGCCGAAAGCGAGATGGTGGTGAACGCCAGGGTCAGCAGCGTGAACGGCAGGGCGCGCCGCGCCCAGCGGCCGGCTCGTCGGGAGGTGAGCCAGCGGGTGGCGGTGCGTCGCGGCGACGGCATCGTCAGCGGCCCGATCAGCCCTGGTGGGTCTCGACCCGGCTGTCCTGGAGGGTCGAGGTCCCCGCCGTCGTTGCGGCCGGCCGGAGGTCCTCGGCGTGCTGCCGGCCCGGATGGTGGGCCGCATGGTCGGCCGACTGATGGGCTGCGTGATCGGCCAGGTGGTCGGCCGGGCCGTGCATCGGGTCCTCGGTCGGACGCTGGTCGGCGGCGCGGGTCGAGGTGGTCGTCACGTAGCGGTAGGTGGCCGGGCCGTCGTAGACGTAGTAGCGGACCAGCCCGCGGTACGCCGAGTTCCGGCCCGGGGTCTCGACCATGATCGGCAGGTCGAGGCGGCGGCTCATGGCCAGCAGCGCCTCGAAGCTGGCCAGGTCGATCATCTCGTGCTGGCGGTCCTCCGGCAGGTCGCGCATGGGCACCAGGCGTGCGCCGTGGAGGGCTGCGATGTAGGCGGGCTCACCACGGTGGCGGGCCAGGTACTCGATCGCCAGGCCACCGAGGCCGAGCGCGAGGAACAAGGCGAGGCCGGCCGAGCCACCCTGGCGGGCGGTGCTCACGTCGAGCGAGAACGGGCCGAGCGCCAGGCGGTTGGGCACCAGCTGCGCGCTCTGGATCCACTGGACGACCTCGTGCACGCCGGGCTCGACGATCGCCTCCGACCTGGGTACCGGGCCACCGGAGAGGCTGCTGGTCTCCGCGGCGCGGGTCTTGCCTGATGAGGCGGCGGCCGGGGCGGCGGCCGAGGACTTGCTGTTGGTGCCGTCCTTGGTGGTGGGGCTCATGGCCACCGTCGCGGTGTTGTCGGTCAGGCGAAAGGTCAGCAGGCTCGAGGTCTCCTGGGCCAGCGGGCCGGGGGTGCCGGTGGCGATGGTGGCACCGTCGACCTTGGCGCTGGCGACCACGTTCAGGGCTACCGAGCCGTTCACTGCCGCGACGGCGTCGACCTGGGTGATGAGGCTGCGGGCGGCCCGGAAGTCCACCGGGATGACCGTCGAGGCGGCGACGCCGTCGATGGGCACCACGATCGGCTCGCCGAACTCACGGGTCCAACCGGCGGTCGACTCGAGGGTGGTCTTCACCGTCAGCAGGCCACCGGTGACGGCGACCTGGTCGGCCGGCAGCGACCAGCCCACCGTGACGTCGATACGGTCCACGACCGAGAGGAAGATGGTGTCGCCGAAGCGCAGCTCGGGGTTGTCGTAGACGGGGTTCGGCGGCAGCTTGGCGCCGTAGCCGAAGCGGTACTTCACCAGCAGCGGGCGGGTCTGGGCGGCATCGGTGTGCAGCGGGGCGCTCCAGGCCACCTGGGTGATGCCGGCGAATAGCGCGGCCAGCATCAGCCAGACGAACGGCCGGCCGGGCACGTGCATCGTCGGCAGGCTGCGCAGGCGCCGGGCTGTGCCTGCACCAGCGGACGGGGCGCCGGTTCCGGCCAGCTCACGCTCGTCGAACGCATCGGACCCGTCCGGGGTGCCGTCGCAGTAGGCCGGTGCGGACGGCGGGTCGATCCCGGCATCGTGGACGTCCTCGGCCCGGTCGTCGTCGGTTCCGGCGAGGTCGTCCGGCGCCTCGGTGACGGCCAGCGTGCTGACGACGCCCTCGACGCCCTCGACGCCCTCGACGCCCTCGGCGGCGACGACGGGCGGTTCGGGGTGGACCGGGGGCTCGGGGTGGGCCGGATCCTCGAGCTCGTGGTGCTCGAGGTGTCGGCGGCGGTTGGGGCGGCGGACCAGCGGGGTGCCGCCGTTGCGGGAACGACCGATCCGCCGGCGCTGGCGCTCGGCCCGGATGGCCAGGACCACCACGAACACAAGGGTGAGAACCCCGACCGCGGTGATGAACCAGGGCCTGGTGGCGAGCTCGACCACCGAGCTGCCCCGCGGGATCAGCAGGACCTTCTGGCCGATCACGTCGGCCTCGGTCGGACGGTAGTCGTCCACGAAGTTGTTGTTGTCGCCCTGCATCAGGAACTGGTCACCGGTGATGTCGATCACCCGGTGCAGGATCGGGGCACCGCTCATGTTCGACCGGTAGGCGATCACGTCGCCGATGTTGTACGGCGGTGAGGGCTTGAGCACCACCACGTCACCGGCGTGGATGCCGGGGTTCATCGACGTGCCCTTGATGGTGACGTAGGACAGCGATCCGCCGAGGTGGGTCGGGGCGATGCAGGCCCACAACGCCACGGTGGCGGCGAGCGAGCACAGCATCGAGAGGATGCGGCGCGGCGTCATGGGTGATCACCTCCCAGGTCGGTCGGGGTGCGGCTGCGCGAGGGGTCGAGCCCGCCACCCCCAGGGGCGCCAGGCAGGAGAACAGGGTCGTCGAGCCGTACGGTCCCCGCGAGGAGATCGTCGGCGGGAGAGGCCAACGGTCGGTGCCACCACCACGGCGGTGGCACCGACCACGAGAAGGAGGCCTCGGCTAACAGGAACTCAGCGACGGCTCACGGGGTGGGGTCGATGTCGTAGGCGACCACGGAGATGTCGTCCACGTCGTCGATCAGGACCCGCTGGCCGCCGGTGAGGGCACAGGTGGCCTCGCCGGCAGTCACCGTGCAGGTGGCCCAGTTGCCGTCGGTGGCGGTGTCGCTGCGCAGTTGCACGAACACCCGGGCGTTGACGTCGGCCACGTTGGCGTACAGCGTGGTCACGTCGCGCTCGATGTCGAACTGGACCTCGACCACGGTGGTGGCGTTGGTGTTGACGTTGGCTGCGTCGACGTCGGTGAAGTACTCGACGTCGGTGATGGTGTAACCGGAAACCGGGGCCACGCCTTGGCCGGCGCTCTGGTCGTCCAAGGTGTTGCTGGCGGTGAACGCCGTGCCGGCGGTGACGGCTACGCCGATCACCGCAACTGCGCCGGTGAGCAGCCGCCTGGTGCTCTTGTACATCGCTCCTCCTTGAGTCGGGGCCCCGGAGCTGACCGACCAGCGCTCCACCCCCGGGCGACGATGCCCACGAGCGGCTCGGCAACGGTCAGTCGAAAATCTGGTGCCACCCTGGTTGTCGGCGGGGCCTGCCGATTCCTGATCACCCAATCGGACGGTTTCCCGCAGCCCCGCCGCGAAAGCATCCGGTGCTTGTTCATCCGGCAGTCAGCTTGCCCAGGACATTCGGCCTACTCGGGACGATTCCCGATGACAACGTGGCGAAAACGCGAAAGAGCCACCGGGATAACCGGTGGCTCAGACGTCAGTAGTCCTTCAGCTCAGATGAGCCGGACGTTCTGCGCTTCCTCGCCTTTGCGTCCGGGGGCCACGTCGAACTCGACGGTCTGGCCCTGCTCCAGGCTGCGGTAGCCGTTGCCCTGGATGTTCGAGTAATGCACGAAGACGTCCTCGCCCCCATCTCGCGAGATGAAGCCGAAGCCCTTCTCGGCGTTGAAGAACTTGACGGTGCCTGTGATCAAAATGACTCTTCTCTACAGCGAGCCAGGTCCCTTGTGAACCGGCCGCGCTACGACTCTATCGTCCTGGCGTCCCAAAACCGGGCGATCGGGTCGATCGGCCCACCGGATTAGGCGTCCCGGCCGTCCCGGTCCGGACAGAGACGGCGACCGAGGCGGGCCGATCGGGGGCGACGGCAAGGGTTGTGGTGGCGCGATCGGAGGCCGCTCAGACCCGGCGGGCGCTGCGGAAGCCAGTGGCGTACAGGCCGGTGCCGTTGAGCACGGACCGGCCGGACAGATCGCCCATGGTCGGCCCGTTGGCGCTCTTGCGGCTCGAGATGAACCGGTCGTTGCCGGCGTTGTCGCGACCAAGGAACATGCCGACATGGTCGATCAGCGTGCCGTCGTCGGTGCTCACGTCGAAGAACACCAGATCGCCGGCCTGCAGCACGCTCCGCGAGGCCGGGGCCACGCCGGTGTTGGCGATCAGCACGACCCCGGTCCCCGACGAGGCCTGGTCGACGGCACGGCGGGGGAGGCGGTCGGCGGCTCCGGCCGCGAGGGTCATCGGTACCCCGCCGCGGTAGCCGAGCACCATGCGCATGAAGCCCGAGCAGTCCAGCGAACGGAACTGGTCGGCCTCGGGGGCGTCGACGACGCCGCCCGGGTAGGTGTAGCTGATGCCGAGGTAGTCGTTGAAGTCCGAGCCCTCCGCCCGGTTGCCGTCGGGCTGCAACGGGCCATAGGCGGCGTCACCGGCGATCTGCAGGCCACCGGCCACGATCGCCGGTTCCCTGACCCGGTACTGCATGGCCATGGCCAGCACGTCGGGCGAGGTGTCCGCCAGGCGGGCGGTGACCCAGTTCAGGTCCACGGTGCCGGTGAAGGGCGAACCCAACAGCCGTACCCAGGTGGGGGTGGTGACGGTGTTGGCGGTGTAGGTCGGCTCGGCGAAGGTGCGGCTGGTGGCGCTCAGGGCCACCGAACGCGACCCGTCGGTGAAGGTGGCCACCACCTTGGTGCCCTGCAGCACCTGGGTGCGGGCGGGGGAGGACAGGCGGCGCGTGGTGTAGGACGACGCCGCCCCGGCCCGAGCCGGCACGCCGGAGAGGCCGAGCAGCAGGCCGGCCAGCACCGCCAGGCCAACCACTGAGCGTAGGGCGAGCTGACGGCGTGGATCGGGGCGCATCGGGCAGATTGGTCCCTGCCCCGGGGGGTGTCAAGTGGTTAGCGGGTTCGCGGCCCGGTGGACGGCACGGGTTCGCGACGCCGGGGCCATCGGACGGTAACCTCCGGCGGCTCGGGCCGTCCGGCCGGGACGCGCACAGGGAGTGGAGCAGGCCATGCAGGACATCGACGGCGCCCGATGCTTCCAGGCGATGGTCCCGATGCGCGACGGGGTCAGGCTGAACACCTTCGTCTACCTGCCCGAACGCGGCGGACCACGGTTCCCCGTCATCGTCCAGCGGACCCCGTACGGCATCACCGCGGTGCAGGGTGTCGACGCCACCGACCCGGCCAGGGGCTGGCTGCCCGACCCGGCGCGGCCCATGGCCGGTGCGCTCAAACACGGCTGGCGTCGCCTCGTCGAGCACGGCTACGCCGCGGTGTTCCAGGACTGCCGGGGCCGCAACGGCTCCGAGGGCGAGGACCACGTCTACGGCGACGACGCAGCCGACGGCTACGACCTACTCGAGTGGATCGCCTCCGAGCCGTGGAGCGACGGCAACGTGGGCCTGTCCGGGTCCTCCGCCGCCTCCACCACCGCCCTCGCCGCGGCGTCGCAGTGCCATCCGAGCGTCCGGGCCTTCTTCGCCCAGGTGGGCGGCTCGAGCATCTACGACGACGTGGTGTACGAGGGCCAGTCCATCGAGCTCGAACGGCTGTGGCTGTGGGTGGCCAACAACATCCCCGGCCTGTCGCGCAGCCACCGCGACGCGGTGCAGGCCCGCACCGGGCTGACCGACGCCGAGCTCGATGCCGTCACCGACTCGGCCCGGGCCCGCTACCAGGCCCTCGACGGGGCCCGGCACCAACGGCCGCCCTACGTCAAGGTCGACGAGTGGATGCACCTGCCGCTGCTGGGCTACCCCGACTTCTCGGTGTGGCAGCCCTACCTCGACGAGCTGATCAGCCACCCGGCACCCGACGCCTTCCGGGCCCGTCACGACTTCCGCTCCACCATCGATGTGCCCGGCTTCCACGTCACCACCTGGTTCGACATCTTCTCCACCAGCGTGATCCGCGCCTTCTGCGAGCTCACCACCCGGGTCGGCGACCAGAAGCTCTGGATCGGTCCCAACGACCACTACTTCGTGTACGAGCAACAGTTCTGGCCCCGCGACCCGTACTTCGAGTGGTTCGACCACTGGCTGAAGGGCATCCCCACCCCGATCGTCGAGGAGCCCCCGGTGTACTTCTCGCCCCGCTGCTGGGTGGCCGGCGCCGACGCCTATGTCGCCGACGACTGGCGCCATGCCGCGTCCTGGCCGCCGCCGGAGGCTGCGCCGCGGTCGTGGTACCTGCACGGCGACGGCCGGCTCGACCCTGTCGCCCCCGCCGCCGGACCGGCCATCGCCCCCGCCATGTTCCGTTACGACCCGCGCCAGCCGGTGCCGACCCTCGGAGGGCGCAACATGCTCATCACCGCCGGAGCCCGCGACCAGCGGCCGGTCCAGGATCGCGACGACTACGGACTGCTCTACCGCAGCGATCCACTCACCGAGGAGCTGGTGCTCGCCGGCCCGGCGGCGGTGGTCCTGCGCTTCGAGTCGGACTGTCCCGACACCGACGTGGTGGCCAAGCTGGTGGAGGACCAACCCGACGGCCGGTCGGTGCTGCTGATGGACGGGGTGGTGCGGGCGATGTACCGCAACGGCACCGCCGAGGCCGAGCCGTTGCAGCCCGGTGTGCCGGTCGAGGTCCGGGTCGAGCTCGGCCACCTCCACCATGTGTTCGCGCCCGGCAGCCGCATCGGGGTCGACCTCACCGGCAGCAACTTCCCCCGCCGGGCCCGCAACACCAACAGCGGACACCCGCTGCTCGCCGCGGATACCGACGCCGACCTTCGCGTCGCCACCAACACGGTGCACCACGATGCCGTCGTCCCGGCCCGGCTGACCCTGTCGGTGGTGCCGTTATGACCGCCTCGGCGTCCGCCTCGGCGGCACAGGGCCCCACCGGAGCGGGCGCGGAGGCCGGCGCGTCCGGTGGCGCCACGGTCGGCAAGGGTGTGGCCGGCCGGCGCGAGTTCGTCGGGCTGATCGCGGCCTGCATGGGGCTCACCGCGGTCGGCATCGACGCCGTGCTGCCCGCGTTCGGCCGCATCCGCAGCGACTTCGGGCTGCCCGAGGGGTCCACCTCGGTGTCGTGGGTCATCACCGCGTACTTCCTGGGCCTGGCCTTCGGGCAGCTGTTCTACGGGCCGCTGTCGGACCGGTTCGGCCGCAAGCCGCTGCTGTATGTCGGTCTCGGCCTGTACATCGCCGGCGGCGTCGGCTCGGCTCTGGCCCCGACCCTCACCGTGCTGGTGTTGTGCCGGGTGGTGGGTGGCCTCGGTGCCGCAGGGCCGCGCTCGCTGGCCATCGCCATGGTGCGCGACCGGTTCGAGGGCGAGATGATGGCCCGCACCATGTCCTTCGCCATGGCGGTGTTCCTGCTGGTGCCGGTGGTGGCCCCGTCGTTGGGGGCGGTGGCGTTGCAGGTCGCGTCGTGGCCGGCGATCTTCTGGGGAACGGTGGTCGGGGCCGCGGCGTTGCTGGTATGGAGCCGGCGGCTGCCCGAGACGCTGCCGCCGGAGCGCCGGCGCACGTCGGGGGTATCGGACCTCGCCAACGCCGCCGGGGTGGTCATCCGCACCCGGCCGACGGTGGCCTATGGCCTGGCCGCGATGTGTCTGTTCGGCTCGATGGCGGCGTATCTGGGCAACTCCGAGGTGATCATCGACGAGGTGTTCGGCCACGGCCCGCAGTTCCCGTTGGTCTTCGGGGCGCTGGCCGTCGGCATGGGACTGGCCACCCTGCTCAGCGCCCGGCTCGTGGTGGTGCTGGGCCTGCGCAAGCTGCTGCGGGTGCTGTCCCTCACGCTGGTCGCGGTGGCCGCGGTGTTCGCCGCGGTCGCCACCGTGACCGATGGTCGCCCGCCGTTCTGGGCCTTCTGCGCCATCATGGCGGTGCTGCTGCCGCTGCATCCGACCCTGCTGCCCAACTGCAACACCGCAGCCATGGGCCCGGTGGGCCGGGTGGCCGGTATGGCTGCGGCGATGCTGGGCACCGTGAGCACCGCCGGCGGGGCCATTCTCGGCTCGCTGGTCGACGGGGCGTACGACGGGACGGTGCGGCCGTTGGCCTACGCCGTGCTGTTGTTCGCCACCCTCGCAGCGACGTTCATCTACATCGCCGATCGCACCAGCTTCCGTCCGCTCGACTGACCGGCCGGGGGTGGCCGGGACGCGTCGTGCCGGCCGGACCGGTCGGACCCCTGTGGGTCGGGTCGCGCCGGCCGGGTCGGGCGGGTCAGTCGGCGTTCGGCACGATCGGCAGGACCACCCGGGACGGCCGGGCAGGGTCGTGGAACACCTGCTGCAAAGCAGTGGCGAACTCGGTCGCCGTGCCCGACGCCTCGCCGGTCTGGGGGTTGCGGTCGAAGCGGGGGAAGTTGGCCGAGGCGATCTCGAGGCGGATGCGGTGCCCGGCCTTGAACACGTTGGCCGTGGCCACGAGGTCGATGTGCCATTCGTGGACCGTGTCCGGCTCGAGCAGCACCGACCGTGACGTGCCCTCGCGATAGCGGCCGCGCAGGATGCCATCGCACAGGTTGCGGGAATACCCATCGGGATGGACGTCGACCAGCTTGGCGGTGAAGTCACAGTCGGGCGCACTGGTGGCGGCATGCAGCACGCAACGGACCGGTCCGATGACCGTCACGTCCTCGTCCAGCACGGCCGAGGTGTACACCAGCACGTCGCTGCGCTCCTCGACGCTGCGCTGGTCGTAGGCCCCGCCGGGGATGGCCCCGGGCCAGCAGCACAGGCCACCGCCCTTGGTCTTGACCGGGTTGCGGGGGTCGGACACGAAGGCGTCGAAGGGCTCCTCCGCCGTCGGTGGCTCGGGGGAGAGGCTTCCGTCGCCGCGCAGACTCTGGGCCCGTCCGCCACTGTGGAGGTACCACGCGGTATCGACCGCCTCGGGCGCCGGCCAGTCGGCGAAGGTCCGCCAGCGGTTCTCGCCCATCACGAACAGCCGTACCGGCGGGTCCTGCGAGGGTGCCGGCTCGTCGTGGCGCAGCCACTGGTCGAACCAGCGGATGCCCATCCCGTCGAGGTCGACGGCGAGGGCGTTGGCCCCGGCGCCGAAGTCGACCTCGCCGGCGATGTTGGACGGCGACACCATGTGGTGCCACGGCCCGACGACCAGGCGCTGGCCCTGTCTGGCGGCCTCGGTGCCACCACGGGCCCGCATCCCGACGTAGTTCGCCAGGGTCCCACCCAGAAAGATGTCGTACCAGCCGCCGACATTGAGCGAGGGGGTGGTGACCTGCTCGTAGTGGTCCTCGACCCGGATCGGCGCCCACCAGTCGTCGTCGTCGGGATGGGCGACCCATTCCGCGAAGTACGGCGCACCGTCGGCCAGCAGCGGCAGGTCCGACAACGGGGTGTGGGTGAACCACTCGCCGAGCTCGTCGATGGCGCCCACCACCCGGTGGAAGGCCGCGGTCATGTCCGGCCGTTCCTTGCGCATGCGCCGGTAGGTGTCCGGTGCCAGCCCCGCCACCGTCCACGACAGGTTGAACCCTAGGGCGAAGGCCCCGCCCTGGTGTGTCCATCCCTCGTGGTATTGCGACGCAGTGATCTGCGGGAAGATGGCCCGTAGCGACGGCGGGGCGGCGATGGCGGCGAGCCATTGGGTGGCCCCGACGTAGGACGCGCCGTACATCCCGACCACACCGGTGGACCACGGCTGGGCGGCGCACCACTCGACGGTGTCGTAGCCGTCGGCGGTGTCGTCGCGGAACGGTGTGAAGCTGCCGTCGGAGGCGAAGCGGCCCCGGGTGTCCTGAACGACCACCGCGAAGCCGGCCTCGGCGGTGCGTAGCGGGTCCATCATCATGAAGGCGTTGGCCTTCAGCGACTTGTCGTAGGGGGTCCGCTGCAGCACCACCGGATGGCGGCCGTCCCCGGCTGGCCGGTACAGGTCGGCCCGAAGCACCACCCCGTCGCGCATGGGGATCTCGACGTTGCGGTGCAGTTCGACGGTCGGCGTGGCCGGCGCAGTGCTCATGGACGTTCCCCCGTTCGTGTCCGGGCCGCGTGCCCGGCCCGCCCCAACCATGCCACTCCGAGTGGCTCGGGCGGGCGTTCGCCCGGCGGGGTCTCCCAACGCTTACCCGCCCGAGGCCACCGGGCGGTAGCGTTCGCCCATGGAACGCATGCGCTTCGGAGCCTTCGTCGCCCCGCACCACCCGCTGGGCGAGTCACCCATGCTGCTCTTCCGCCGGGACATCGCCCTGGCCGAGCAGCTCGACCGGCTCGGCTTCGACGAGTACTGGGTGGGCGAGCACCACTCCTCCGGCTGGGAGACCATCGGCTCGCCCGAGCTGGTTCTGGCCGCTGCGGCGGAGCGGACCGGCACCATCCGGCTCGGTACCGGGGTCATCTCGCTGCCCTACCACCATCCCTTCAACGTGGCGTCGCGGCTGGCCCAGCTCGACCAGATGGCCCGCGGTCGCATCATCTTCGGCTCCGGTCCGGGCGCTCTGCCCTCCGACGCCCACACTCTGGCCATCGACCCGATGACCCAGCGCGACCGTCAGGACGAGGCGATGGGCGTCATCATCCGCCTGCTGCGCGGCGAGGAGCGGTTCTCCCACGAGTCGGATTGGTTCACCCTCCGCGATGCCCAGCTGCAGATCCTGCCCTACCAGGAGAACATGGAGATGGCCACGGCGTCGTCGCTGTCGCCGTCGGGCATGACGCTGGCCGGCAAGCACGGGACCGGCGTCATCTCCATCGCCTCGACCTCCTCGGAAGGCCTCGCGGCATTGCCCACCCAGTGGGGTTTCGCCGAGTCCGCCGCCGCGGAGCACGGCCAGACCGTGTTGCGCCGCAACTGGCGGGTGATGATGAACTGGCACATCGCCGAGACCCGCGAGCAGGCCCGTGAGGAGGCCCTGCTGGGCCTGCAGCGTTGGCACAACGAGTACAACGTGCGGGTGCTGGGCCGGCCCGGTGCCAAGCACTACGACGACCCCTGGGCGCTGATGGACAGCATGACCGCCTCGGGCGCGGCCGTCGTGGGAACGCCCGACGACCTGGTGGAGACCGTGCGCAACCTGTACCGGGTGACTGGCGGGTTCGGCGCGGCCATCGGCTTCGCCCACGACTGGGCCAACCACGATGCCACCCGGCGCTCCTGGGAGATGGTCGCCCGGTACGTGATCCCCGAGATCAACGGCCAGTTGCGGAATCTGCGCAAGTCCGCCGAGTTCCTCACCGAGAACCAGCAGGAGCTGATGCAGGGCGCGTCGCAGGCGGTCATGGCCAAGATCCGCGAGACGCCCGGTGCCTACGACGCCCTCAAGGTGACGCTGGCCAAGGGCTCGGCCCGGGCCAAGGACAAGCAGCAGCAGGAATGGCGTCCCGGTGCGGATGTGACCATCCCCGACGCGGTCAGCACCGACTGAGCCGACCAACCCGTCCCGGCTGACCGTCGGGACCGAACGTGACCGGGGCGACCGCCCGATCCGGCAACGCCTCGCCGAACTGCCCACGACCCCGCCCGGTGCGGGGTCGTGGCGCGTCCGGACTGCGGTGCCGGCGAGGGGTGGAGCGGTCCGGGTCGAAGGACCGCCCGGCCATTTGGCCCATCCCAATGAGGGGAGTCGTCGTGCTCTGTTTTGGGTAGTCCGCGTCACGAGTGACGGTCCGGGGAGACACGGCGACGTTCCCCGAGCGGCGCGCGGCGGGCGCTGGCGCCGATGCACGGACCAGCAAAGGCGGCACCGGCCGTCGAGGACACGAGAGAAGGTGGATTCCGCTGAGAAAGATGCTGTTGGCGGTGGTCGGCGTGCTGTTGGGTGCGCTGCTGCCCCTGGGGGTGGCCTCGGCCGCACCCGGCGGGGGCAAGAGCCAGAAGGGGGGCGGCGTGACCGCCGTCAATCCCTGCCCGGCCGGTCAGACGTACTTCCTGTTCCAGTACAACGACTCCAACGTCGTGGGCCTCGACAAGGGGTGCGCGACCCAGAACGACATCACCAAGCAGACCAACCCGGGGCTGATCGCGACGATGTTGCACGTCTCCTGCTCGGACTCGTTCCCCAACGGGATCCCGGTGAAGAGCAACCTCGGTGACCCGAACCGGCGGGTGGTGGCGTACACCATCGTCAAGGGCAGCAAGAGCGGCAAGGCCGCGAAGACCTGTGGCATGGGCACCCCGGTGCCGGTCGGCGGCATCGCCGGCGGCGCCCTGGCTCTCACCGCCGGTCTCGGCTTTGTCGTCTACCGCCAGCGCAAGCTCCGCGCCGGCCAGCTGGCGTCGATCTGAGGTCGACCCTGACGTGCCGCGGCCGGCCCCAACCGGGCCGGTCGCGGTGATCCTGCCCCGGCCGTCGAGCCGGGGTAGGACCATTTTCCGCCACCGAATGTCCCCTCCTCAACGCCGGGTTCGACGTCCATTGATGGACTCGGTAGGGAGAAGACAGCGATACCGCCTCGTGCGGTACCCCGCCGGTCCGACCCGACGAGAACGCCGAACCCCGGAGCACCCGTGAACGCAACCCAAGCCATCCAGGAGACCGGCAGGTGGGCCGGCGCCGGTGCGACTGCGGTTGTGCCGCCGCCGAGCGGTCCCGCCGCCGTACCGGACATCCGGACGCTGCGTGACGCCCTGGCCGCTGACCTCGTGGCGGCGGTGGTCGTCGCCCACCCCGGCGGCCGTGACGGCATGGGCGAGGTCGGCGAGGTGGCCGTGTTATCCGGCCTGCTCGACCGGCTCGATCGCTACGACGCCGTCGAGCTGGTCACCCCGACAAGGGTCCTGCGGTTGGTCCGCTCGGGCGAGCAGACCGTCGCCGTTGCGTTCATTCGTCGTGCCGAGGTACTCGCCCGGATCGACTGGATCATGCCGGTCGAGTTCCGCCCCTCGTTCGACGCCCGCACCGTAGCCGTTCCATCTGACCGTCCGGCGACCGCCGGCGTGCCCCGGGAGATCGACCACTCATGAAGGTTCTGGCCATTGGCGCCCATCCCGATGACGTCGAGCTCGGCTGCGCCGCGACGCTGGCAAAGCACCGGGCCGCCGGTCACGGGGTCTCCGTGCTGGTGATGACCGTCGGCGAGCGTGGGCCGCAGCTGCTCTCCACCCGGATGGCCGAACAGCGCGACGCCTGCGACGTGCTCGGGGCGCAGCTGTTCTGGGGCGGGCTCTCCGACTGTGACGTGAGCGCCGGGTCGAAGACGGTGGCGCTGATCGAGCGGGTCATCGCCGAGGTCAAGCCGGACATCGTCTACACCCACGCCCCGGAGGACTCCCACCAGGATCACCGGGCCGTGGCCCAGGCCTCGCTCAGCGCCTGCCGGCGGATGTCACGGGTGTGCTTCTACGAGGGGCCCACCACGCTGGGTTTCGAACCCACGATTTTCGTCGATGTCAAGGACACGATGGAGACCAAGTTGACCGCCCTGCGGGCCCACACCTCGCAGGTGCTCAAGAACGGCCTCGTCGACCTCGAGGCGCTCGAAGCCCTCGCCCGGTACCGGGGTTTCCAAGCACGTATCCGCCACGCCGAGGCGTTCGCCGCCGCACGGTTCCTGTGGCAGATCGACGATGTCGGCGCCAATGCGGCGACGGCGGACGCGGCGGGTGTCGCGGCCATGGACAACGAAGGAGTGCTCCTGTGAAGAAGGCTCTACTGGCGGGCGTCGGGGTCATGATGGGGGCGTTACTCCCGCTGGCCGCGGCAGCGGCCGAATCGACCACGACGGCCGATCCGGGCCACGGCAAGAGCTGCAAGTCCGACGTTGCCGCCGATTCGGGTCACAGCAAGAGCGGCAAGAGCAACAGGTACAACTGCGGCAACACCACCAACGTGCCGGCCGCCGGCATCGTCGGTGGGGGCCTGGCCCTCACCGCCGGCATGGGGTACGTGATCTACCGTCAGCGCAAGATCGGCACCTCCGAGCTCGTCTCGGTCTGACCGGCCGGCCTGAACCACCCCCGGCGTCGGTCGTTCGGCGAATCGACCGACCTTCGCCGGGTGTGGCGGCCCCCACCACCACATGCCGCCCCAAACTCTGCCCCAAACTCCGCCCCACCTGCCGTCCATCGGCGGGCCACGCACCACGCCACCGGTGTCGCTGCCTGCGCCTTCGGCGTCGCGCCCGGTACCGGCCGACCCCGCATCGGGATCCGTGTCCGTCCATGCGCCGAGCGCGGCGACGGCAGCACCGGCGCTGCCCCCTGTGCCTCCGGCCGCGTTCTCGGCCGTTCGCTCGGCCCGACGGGTCCGCGCCACGTCGTCGCGGCGGCCGTCGCTGCCTGCCGTGTCGTGCACCGTTGCTGGCCTGGCCCTGTTGTGCGCGGCGCTGCTCGGGGTCGAGGCAGTACCGCAGTTGGTGTTCGCCGCGTTGCTGGCGTTGTTCGTGGGTTACTTCCTGCGTCACCTGACCTTCGCCATGTGCGCCGCTCGCTATGCACCGGAAGACCTCGCGGCCCAGCCCGGCGATCCCGGTGCCGAGCTGCCGTCGGTCACCGTGCTGGTGCCGTGCCACAACGAGGAGCTGGTGGTCGGCTCGCTGGCAGGGGCACTGCGTGGCCTCGACTACCCCGACGACCGCCTCGAGTTCGTGCTGGTCGACGACGGTTCGGTCGACAGCACCGGCACCATGCTCGACTTCTTCGCCGACCACGATTGCCGGGTTCGGGTGCTGCACCGTTCTGCCGGTGCCGGGGGTGGCAAGTCGGCGGCGCTGAACGAGGCGCTGGCCATCGCCGGAGGTGACATCGTCGTCGTGTTCGACGCCGACCACCGGCCCCGGCCCGACTGCCTGCGGCGGCTCGTGCGTCACTTCGCGGACCCCGAGGTCGCCGCCGCTCAGGGCCGCTGCGTGATCCACAACGGTAGCGACTCGGTGGTGTCGCGGGTCGTGGCCATCGATTATCTCGGTGGCTACCTGGTCAACGAGTACGGCCGGCAGGCGGCGTTCGAGCTGCCGGCGTACGGCGGTGCGAACTGTGCCGTCCGCCGGTCGGTGCTCGAGGAGGTCGGGGGCTGGAACGCTGCGTCGGTCACCGAGGACACCGATCTGACCCTGCGCCTGGTCCTGCTCGGCCACAAGGTGCGTTACGACATCACCGCCGTCGACCAGGAGGAGGCGGTCACCACGGTGCGCCGCTACTGGCGCCAGCGCTACCGCTGGGCCCGCGGTCATCAGCAGACCTGGCGCGACTTCCGTGGCGCGGTGTGGCGCAGCCCGCACCTCAGCCTGGGCCAGAAGGTCGAGACCACGATGTTCCTGTTCGGCTTCCACCTCCCGGCGTTCGCGCTCTTCAGCCTGGCGCTGTCGCTGGCCATGCTGGTGCAGGGCCAGTCGATGCCGGTGGCCCCGGTTGCCGGGGTGGCCCTGTGGACCCTGCTGTTCTGCGGGCCGCTGGTCGAGACCGGGGTCGGGATGGCCATCGGCCGGGTACCGCGCCGCATGGTGTGGGACCTGTTGCTGTTCCTGCCGTTCTACGTGCTGGCCATGGCCGTGTGCACCAAGGCGCTCGTGGACGGTCTGTGGGGCTCGAGCTACTCCTGGGTCAAGACACCGCGTCGGGCTGGGGCCCCTGCGCCGGGCGGTGCGGCATGACTGCCGCCGGCCGCGCCGCGCTCACCAGGGCGGTCGGGCTCGTGCTGGGCATCGTGGTCCTGTTCAGCCTGATCCAGGAGCCTTTCCGGCTGCTGGAGGCTCGGCTCCTCGGGGCGATCCTGCGGGTGCTGCCCCGCACCGGCGAGGTCGTCGTGGTCGGCCCGTCCGTCGTGGTCTTCCCGGAGGGCGAGGTCTACATCCGGGCCGTGCTGTTGCCGTCGTGCTCGTCGCTGGCCCCGGTCCTGGCCATGGCGGTGCTGTGGCCGCTGGCCCCACGTGGGCAGCGCCTGCGGCGCGGGGTGCGTGCCGTCGGCCTCGCCGCCGTCGTCATCGCCGTGGGCAACCTGCTGCGGTTGCTGCTGTCGTTGCTGGCCGGCCGTTGGTTCGGTGTCGGTGCCCTGGTGGCCTTCCACGATTCGGTCGGAGCCGCCTTCAGCTACGTGTACGTCGTCGTCGGCCTGCTGGTGGGTCTGCGCACCCTGCTCGCCCCGTCGCCCCCCGATCCGGCGACGTCACCGGTGCCCGCTGTCGCCCCGAAGCTCGTGGAGGTCTCCTGATGCTGACCTGGTTGCTCCTCGCTGCGCTGGCGCTGCTGCTGTCGGCCGCGACGCTGCGGGCGCTGCGCACCCGTCGCTCGATCGCAGCGGTCGCCCGGCGTCTGGCCGACCCTGATCCGGCGGCCCGACGCCAGGCACTCGACCTGGTGGAGCGTGAGGGCGTGGCGTTGCATGCCCGGGCCCTCTACCGGGCGGCGCTGGGCGAGACCGACCCCACCGTCGTGGATGCCCTGGCGACGCTGGTCCGTCGTTCGTTGTGGGAGCCCGGCCAACGCCCCGAAGTGGTGGCCCTGCGGCGCTGGGCTGCGGAACGCCCGGTGCCCGGAGTCGGTGTCGGACCGATTGGTGTCGCCGGGGCCTCGGCGGACGCTGCGCAGACCGCGCCGACCGGTCGCTCGGACCGGTCCGACCTGGTCGCCGGACTGGAGCACATCCTCGGCGAGGAGTTGGTCGGGCTCCGCCTGCGCAGCGGTGATGTCGTGGTCGAGCCGTTGGGGCCCAGCCTCGACCGTCCGGCGACCTCGCGGCCGCCGTTGTGGTGGCTGGCCGAACGGCGGGCCTCGAGCACTCAGGCCGCGCCTCCGGCGCGCCGATAGGCGGCTATGACCGTTCGTGTGCTCGTGACCGGGGCCGGTGGCCCCGCCGGTGTGTGCGCCATCCGCGGGCTGGCTCCGCGCTTCGGTGTGGTCGCGGTCGACGCCGACCCGGGTGCGGTCGGGCTGCGCCTGGCCGGTGCGTCACGGGTGGTTCCCCGCGCCGACCAGGACGGGTTCATCGAGGCCCTGTGCGCCACGGCGATCGAGACCGGCGCGACGGTCCTGTTGCCGACGGTCGCGGAGGAGCTGGTGGTGTTGGCCCGGCATCGTGCGCAGCTCGACGCCGCCGGCCTGGTGGCCTGGCTGCCCGACCCCGACGCGGTCGAGCGTTGTACTGACAAAATGCGGTTCTTCGTGGCGCTGCGTGACGCCGGGGTGCCCACCCCGGCCACCGGGCTGGGCTGCGCCGACGGCGTGCCGGGTCCGTGGATCGTCAAGCCGCGCTCGGGCCGGGGTTCGCGCGACGTCTACGCGGTCGACGATCCGTCCACGCTGGCGGTGCTACTGGCCCGGGTGGGTGACCCGATCGTGCAGCACCGCCTCGAGGGCCGGGAGTTCACCGCCGATGCGTTGGTCGACGACGACGCCACGGTGCTGACGGTCTGCCCGCGCTGGCGCCTGGAGACCAAGGCCGGCATCTCGACCAAGGGCCTCACGTTCCGCGACGCCGAGGTCGAGTCGGTGGTGGCCGCGGCCCTTGCGGCGGTGGGCCTGGTCGGCCCGGCCAACGTGCAGGGGTTCGTGGCGCCGACCGGGGAGGTCACGGTGATGGAGATCAACCCGCGGCTCTCCGGCGGGCTGGCCCTCACCCAGCACGCCGGGGCCGATCTGCTCGGCGCCTACGTCGATCGGGCGCTCGGACGCCGGCCCGACCCGCAACGACTGGTGGCCCGTCCCGGAGTGCTCATGGTGCGACACTTCGAGGAGGTGTTCGAGACGTGCGGCTGATCTGCTCGTTCGGCACCCGACCCGAGTTCATCAAGCTCGCCCCGGTCATCTTCGAGCTGCGCCGCCGCGGTCACGAGGTCCGCACCATCGCCACCGGGCAGCACTTCGACCCCGATCTCAGCGACGTGTTCTTCGAGGAATTGCAGCTCGTCCCCGACGAGCGTTGGACCCTCGAGGGCGACCAGGCCACCCGGCTCGGCGCAATCCTGACGCAGGCCATGCAACGCTTCGCGCCGGCGGATGCCGATGCGGTGCTGCTGCTCGGTGACACCTGGACGGTGCCGTTGTTCGCCCTGGCGGCCCGGGCACACCGCCTGCCGTCGATCCATCTCGAGGCCGGTCTGCGTTCGGGCAACGAGACCTCGATGGAGGAGACCAACCGCAAGGTGGCGGCGGTGACCGCGCAGCTGCAGCTCGCCCCGACCGCGCTGGCCGAGGCGAACCTGCTGCGTGAGGGGGTCGAGCCCCGCCGGGTGGCGGTGGTCGGCAACCCGGTGCTCGACGCCTTGCGGCTGACCGGGGTGGCCCGGGTGCCGGTGGCCGAACGCCGGGGGATCGCCCTGACCTTGCACCGGGCCTCCAACGTGGATGACGCCGACCGTCTCGCCGGGCTGCTCGACCTCGTCGCCGAGCTGGCCCGACGGCACGGCCCGGTGACCTTCCCGCTGCATCCGCGGACGGCGGACCGGGTGAACGCCTTCGGGCTCGGCGACCGCCTGCGAACCCCCGGTCTCGAGGTCACCAAGCCGTTGCCGTACTCGGCGATGATCCGGCTGCTGGCGTCCTGCGCCCTGGTGGTCACCGACTCCGGTGGCCTGCAGGAGGAAGCGGCCTGGTTCGGTGTGCCCACGGTGGTGATGCGGCCGACCACGCCGCGCTGGGAGGGCGTCGATGTCGGCCTGGCCGAGGTTGTCGGCCTCGACACCGATCGGGCGCTGGCCGCGGCCGAACGCTTCATGCACCTCGGTACCCGCACTGCGCTCGACGCCATCGACTGTCCGTACGGCGACGGCCATACCGCGGCCCGCGTCGCCGACCTGCTCGACCGGCCCGAGACGGTCGAGCTGCTGCGGATCGAGGAACCCGCTGTGGGGAGCCGTATCCAGCCGTGATCGTGCCGGCCGCCGTCCTGTTCGACCTCGACGACACGCTGTTCGATCAGCGCCACTGGCTCGACGGGGCGTGGGACGCGGTGGCGCGCCGCGCCGTCGAGCTGTGTGGCGGCGTGGCCTGGGGCCTGGCCGACGCGCTGCGGGCCGTGTCGGCGGATGGGGGATCGGCCCAGGGCGGGATCATCGACCGCGCCGTGGCGAGTTGCGGGCTCGAGGTGGCGATCGCCCCGCTGGTGGATGCCTTCCGCACCCATGAGCCCGATCGCCTCGAACCATACCCGGGGGTACGAGCCGGCCTTCCCCGGCTCGCCGCGACCATGCCTATCGGTATTGTCACCGACGGCGACTGCGGCATCCAACAGGGCAAGCTCGCCGCACTGGGGCTCGGCGACTGCCTGTCGGCCGTGGTTCTGTCCGATTCGCTGGGCCGGGCCCATCGCAAGCCCGACCCGGCGCCGTTCCGGGCGGCGCTCGACGCGCTCGGGGCCGATCCGGTCGAGGTCGTCTTCGTGGGCGACAACCCGCTCAAGGACGTGGCCGGGGCCGCTGCGCTCGGTATGACCACCATCCGGGTCCGTACCGGAGAGTACGGCAACCTCGAGGGCCCGGTTCGGCCCGACGTCGAGGTGGCCGACGCCGCAGCGGCGATCGAGCTGCTGCTGTCGTGGCGGTCCGGTCGCGCCTGACCGGCCCCCGACCCGCCGGGCCGGTCCGAGCGGTCGGGCCGCGCGATACTGCCTGCGGCCGGAGGCCAGACCGTGCCCGGCCGGCGCACGGTGTGCACGGGCAGTCAGATGGGGGCAGACATGGGCGAAGGTGTCGGAGCGGACGCTGCAGGAGCAAGCCAGGGCGACGTCCTCGGCATCGATGCGGCGCGGGTCACGGCCTGGCTCGATGCGACCGTGGCCGGGGCGAGTGGACCGTACCGGTTCACCCTGCTCGCGGGGGGCCACTCCAACCTGACCTACCGGGTGGACACCGCTGAGGGCCGGGCGTTGGTGCTGCGCCGTCCGCCCCGTGGGGCCATCCTGGCCTCGGCCCACGACATGGCCCGCGAGCACCGGATCCTTGCCGGTGTCGGCCGGACCACGGTGCCGGTGCCCCGGGTGCTGGGCCTGTGCGAGGACGAGACGGTCAACGGTGCGCCGTTCTACGTCATGGACTGCGTGGACGGGGTGGTGGTCAGCGAGGCCGACATCACCCGCGAGGCGCTGCCCGACCCGGCGACCCGCCGGGCGTTGAGCGAATCGGTGATCGATGCCCTGGCCGAACTGCACCTGGTCGACCCCGACGGCGTCGGCCTCGGCGACCTCGGCCGCAAGGACGCCTACCTGGACCGGCAGTTGCGCCGCTGGTCGGGTCAGTGGGAGCAGTCCAAGACGCGGGAACTGCCCGAGATGGACGAGGCCCACCGGCTGCTGGTCGCGGCCAAACCGCAGCAGCGGTATTCGGGGATCGTGCACGGTGATTTCCGTCTGGGCAACCTGCTCAGCGACCCGGTGGCCGGCAAGGTCAACGCGGTGCTCGACTGGGAGCTGTGCACCCAGGGCGACGTGCTCGCCGACCTGGGGTACCTGCTCAACGACTGGGTCGGGCCCGACGAGGCCACCCATGCCGGTGCCACCCCGCCGCCGTCATCGGCCGGTGGGTTCCTCAGCCGCGACGAGCTGGTGGCCCGGTACTCGGCCCGTACCGGTTTCGAGGTCGGCGACATCAATTACTACCGGGCCTTCCAGGCCTGGCGCCTTGCTTCGATCAGCGAGGGCGTGCTCAACCGATACCTGCAGGGAGTGATGGGCAACGAGGAGGACACCGACCGCTTCCGGCTGTCGGTCGAGGGACTGGTGGCCAAGGCCCTCGACCTGCTCGCCGCAGCACGCTGAGCGCCCGCGGGCGGCGGACCGTGCTGTCGTGCGGCCGGTCGGACCCGGCGGCACCGAAGCGATAGCGTCAACCCTCACGATCACGAGGGGGAACGACATGGGTCGACTCGACGGCAAGGTGGCCGCCATCACCGGTGGGGCCAGCGGTATCGGAGCGGGAACGGTGCGCCGCTTCGTGGAGGAGGGCGCGAAGGTGCTCATCGCCGACCTCGACGCCGACAAGGGTGAGGCCCTGGCGCAGGAGCTGGGCGTCGCCACGGCGTTCCTGCGCACCGACGTGTCCAAGGAGGGTGATGTCGCCGCGATGATCGCGGAGACCACCGACCGCTGGGGCCGCATCGACGTGCTGTTCAACAACGCCGGTTTCGGCGGCGCCCTCGGCCCGATCGAGTCGACCAGCGTCGAGGACTACGACCTGACCATGGACGTACTGGTCAAGAGCGTGTTCCTGGGCATGAAGCACGTCGCGCCGGTGATGAAGGCCCAGGGTTCGGGCTCGATCATCTCCACCGCCAGCGTGGCCGGCCTACGGGTGGGCTACGCCCCGCACCTCTACAGCGTGGCCAAGTGTGCGGTCATACACCTGACCAAGACGGTGGCCATGGAGCTCGGCGAGCAGTCCATCCGGGTCAACGCCATCTGCCCGGGCTTCATCGCCACGCCGCTGGCTGCGGGCCGTCCCGATGCCGACGAGAGCCAGATCGACCAGCTGCGGGCCGCCGGGGCGTCCTCGCAGGTCCTCGGCCGGGTGGGCGAGGCGCTCGACATCGCCAACATGGCCCTGTTCCTGGCCAGCGACGAGTCGGAGTGGATCACCGGCCGTGAGTTCGTGGTCGACGGCGGCTTCGAGGCCGGCCCGCCGTGGTCGCGCTGGCCGCGCTTCGCGCGCATGGAGCGGCCGATCCGTCACCACCGCCCGCCGGACCGCTGAGCCCGGCGTCGCCCCGGGGCCACCGGCCCGACGGCGACTTGCTCCGGACGCGACGGCGCCGGGCCCCGAGCGGGGTCCGGCGCCGTGTCGCGTCCCGCGGCCGGGTCAGGCCAGGTGGGTGCCGAAGAAGGCGATCACGTCGGCCCACAGTTCATGAGCCTCCTTCTCGGAGTAGCTCGGCCGGTAGTCGGCCAGGAAGGCGTGGCCGACGCCGTCCCACACCTTGAGCGTCACGTCCTTGCCGGCGGCGCTCAGCCGCTCGGCCACGTCGTCGAGCACCGCGGGGGTGGGGTTCTGGTCATCGGCGCCGCCGGCCAGGAAGATCGGGCAGGAGGCGTTGGCCGCGAGGTCGCGGACCGGGGTCGGCCGGGCTTCGGTGGTGACGTCGTCGGGGCCGGCCCGGTCCACGAAACCACCCCAGCACGGGACGGCGGCGTCGGGGGCCTGCGACGAACAGGCGAACAGCAGCGTCTGGCGTCCGCCGGAGCAGAAGCCGATCACGCCGACCTTGCCGTTGGCGTTGTCGAGGCCACGCAGATAGGCGGCCGCCGCCTCGAGGTCGGCGACGGCCTCGGCGTCGGACTTGCCGAACATGGCCTTGAACACCGCCGGGAAGTCGCCCGGGTCGGGCGAGCCGGTGCGGGTGTAGAGGTTGGGGGCGATGGTGTTGTAGCCGGCCGCGGCGAAGCGCCGGGCCAGGTCGTTGATGTGGGGCACCATGCCGAACGCCTCGTGGATGACGATGACGCCGCCACGGGGGCCGTCACCGACTGCCCGGGCGAGGTAGGCGTCGATCTCGCCGACACCGATGTCGGAGGTCTCGATGGTGGTGGTGTCGCTGACCGCTCCAGGTACTGCCATGGGCGCAGACCCTAGCGGGCCGCCCAACCTGCGGTTCGCCTGCGCCGCGGGTTGACCGGTGCGGTGTGCCCGAACGCCCGATCCGCCCGGGACGCCGCCCGGTGCGGGTGTTCTACGCTCGCCCTTCCGGCGCGAGAACCGGGAAACGACGAAGGAGACAGCGTGAAGCTTGCAGGCAAGGTGGCGGTCATCACGGGGGCGGCGTCGGGCATCGGCGCGGCGACGGCCCGGCTGTTCGTGGCCGAGGGTGCCAAGGTCGTCGTGGGCGACATCCAGGACGAGGTCGGCGAACGCTTCGCCGCGTCGTTGGGCGACAACGCCATTTACCGGCATTGCAACGTGGCCCGCGAGGACCAGGTCGCGGCACTGATCGCTGCGGCGACGGACACCTGGGGCCGTCTCGACGTGCTCTACAACAACGCCGGGTTCGTCGGCGCGCAGGGCCCGTTCGCCCAGATCACGGTCGACGACTACGACCTGACCATGGACGTGCTGCTCAAGTCGGTGTTCCTCGGCATCAAGCACGCCAGCCCGATCATGAAGGCCCAGGGTTCGGGCTCGATCATCTCCACCGCCTCGATCTGCGGCCTGGTGCCTGACGTCGGCACCCACCTCTACAACGCGGCCAAGGCCGCGGTTATCATGATGACCAAGTCGGCGGCTCTGGAGATGGCCGAGGACAACATCCGGGTCAACGCCATCTGCCCTGGCTTCATCGCCACGCAGCTGGCCGCCGGGCGCGAGCTGTCCGCCATCGACGACGCTGAGAACGCCGAGCGCCTCGACAAGGTGCGCGAGCGTATGGCCGACTCGCAGCCGCTGCGCCGGATGGGCGACCCCGACGACATCGCCCGTATGGCCCTGTTCCTGGCGTCGGAGGACTCGGAGTGGATCACCGGGACCGCCCAGGTGGTCGACGGTGGGCTCACCCTGGGCAAGCCGTGGCGCCGCCAGCCCAAGAGCGTGACCAGCCCCGGCCCGATCCGGATGTACAAGCCGGCGGACTGAGCTGCCGGAAGCAGGCAGGATGGGGGTGTGGACCACCCCGACCTGCCTGCCGATCCCGCCATCACCGGCCCGACCGGCCGGGGCCCGACCGGCCCGACCGACCGGGGCCCGACCGACCGGGGCCCGACCGGCCCGACCGACCGGGGCCCGACCGGCAGGGGCCGCTCCGACGCGGGTCCGACCGACGGCTTGCCCGGCCACGCCGGTGGCCCCCGCGGCGGGTCCCATGCGTCGCCCCTGGCGCAGCTCGAGACCGAGCTGGCGGCGGTGGCCGAACGTGAGGTGGTGGTTCGGGCATGGGTCGACCGGCCGTCCGCCGGCGCGCTGCGCCGGTCGGTTGCCGACGCACCGCCGGGGCCGTTGCAGGGCTGGACCATCGGGGTGAAGGACGTGATCGACGCGGCCGGGCTGCGGGCCGAGCGCGGTGCGGCGCTCTATCAGGGCCGCACCGCCGAGGCCGACGCCGCGGCGGTGGCGCTGGCTCGGCAGGCAGGTGCGGTGGTGGCCGGCAAGACCGCCACCGCCGAGCTGGCGCTGGTCACCCCGACCGTCACCACCAACCCTCACGACGCCACCCGCACCCCAGGCGGTTCGTCGAGCGGTTCGGCGGCGGCGGTGGCGGCGGGGATGGTGCGACTGGCCCTGGGCACCCAGACCGCCGGGTCGGTGATCCGCCCGGCGTCGTTCTGCGGGGTGGTGGGCTTCAAGCCGACCTTCGGCTGGGTGCCCGTCAGCGGGGTGCACCCGGTGTCGTCGTCGTTGGACACGATGGGGTGCTTCGCCCGCAGCGTGGCCGACGTGGCGGCGCTGCACACCGCCCTGACCGGCCAGGTGACCTACGACGGGTCAGACCGGGGGGCCGCCGGTGCGGCAGCGGGCCCGCTGCGAGTGGGCGTCTACCGCAGCCACCAGTGGCCGGCGGCGGGTCCCGACACGGTGACGGTGCTCGAACGGGCCGTCGCCGCGTTGCGTGCCGCCGGGGCGGTGGTCGAGCCGGTCGAGCCGGTGGCCGGCCTGGCCGATGCCGCCGTGGTGGCCACCACGATCATGCTGGCCGAGGTCTGGCGGTCGTTGGCCTGGGAGCGGTCCCAACCGGAGCACGTGTTGTCCGCGGGCCTGCGCCGGTTGCTGGCCCGCGCCGAGCGGGTCACCGCCGACGAGTACGCCTCGGCCCAACGGGCGACGATCGCCATGCGGGCGGCGTTCGATACGGCCGTCGCCGGTTTCGACGCCTGGCTCACCCCGGCGGTGCCGGGGGAGGCGCCGGGCATGGAAACCACCGGCGACCCGGCATTCTGTCGGGTATGGACATTGCTCGGCGGCCCCGCGCTCACCGTACCAGCAGGTACGGGCTCGATGGGTTTGCCGGTCGGGGTGCAACTGGTCGGTGCCCGCTGGGATGACGCCCGGGTGCTTGCCGTCGGTGCCGTGCTGGAGGCGGCGATGGGTCAGGCCGCCGAGGCCGGCGTGACCGGGGGCCGGGCCGCCGGCGATGCCGGGGCAGGCCGTGGCTGAGTGCCGTCCACCGCTGCGCTTCGGCGTGGCCTACGAGTTCCGCAATCCGCCCTCGAGCGGTATCTCCGACGCCACCGTCTACGCCGGGTGCCTCGAGCAGGTGGTGGTGGCCGAGCAGCTCGGCTACGACGTGGCCTGGCTGGCCGAGCACCACTTCGTGGCCGACGGGTACCTGCCGTCGTGGGTTCTGGTGGCCGGGGCGATGCTGGCACGTACCACCACCCTGCGGGTGTCGACCGACATCGCGGTGCTGCCGTTCCACCATCAGATCCGCCTGGCCGAGGACGTTGCGGTGCTCGACAACCTCTCCGGTGCTGACCGCCGACGCTGCGCTTGAACTCGACGCGTCCGGCTCCGAGCTGGCCGGCTACGCCAGCGTTTTCGACCGGCCCTACCGGGTGACCGACGCGCTGGGAACGTACGACGAGATCGTTCGTCCCGGGGCGTTCGCTGCGTCGCTGCGGGCCCGCTCGCCAATCGTGCAGATCTCCCACGGCCACGACCCGGCGGTCGGGTCGGCACCGATCGCCGAGCTGCTGCACGCCGCCGAGGACAGCACCGGGTTCTTTTTGCGGGCCCGGCTGTTCGACGTGCCGGCGCCGCACCTGGTGCGTGAGGGTTTGCGGTCCGGTGCTATCAGCGGTGCGTCATTCCGGTTCACGATTCCCGCTGGCGTCGACCGTTGGCGTGGCACGACGACCCGCGAGGTCCTCCGGGCCGATGTGGTCGAGCTGGGGCCGGTGGTGTGGCCGGTGTCGCCGCACGCCAGCGTGGCGTTGCGTCGGCGGCTGCGCCGGTTCACCGGCACCAGCACGGCACCAAAGGGTTCGCAAACTTGCGAACCCTCGACATCTTCCGACCATGCCTCAGACCGTCGATCGCCGCCGATCACGGCATCACCCGCCAGTTCACCAATTCGCATCTCCAGATAGCGCATGGCGGCCTCGCCCTCTCGGGCGGCGTCGTTGATGCGCAGGTACTCGGCCACCGTACCGTACGGCATGGCCGGTCGGGGCGGATCGTCGGGTGCCGTTGAGGGCCGGTCCGGGTCGTCGCATTGCGATACGGTCCCGGCCGTTGTCGATGACGAGGTCGGGGGGCCGGCGATGATGAGCGAGAGACTGCGTGCATTGGGACTTGACGTCGAGGCTGCGCAGGCCTCCAAACGAGACCTGTCCGGCTGCTACACGCGCAGCGCCGACCTGGCTCGCGCCGACCTGACCGGCGCTATCGGCATCGTCCCGGCTCGACCCGGTCGATGAGCCGGTAGAGGGTCCGCACGGCGACCGCGATCCGGTTCGCTGCGGTGGTTGTGGAGAGCCAGTCGTTCACGTCCACATCGTGTCGCCGTGGCCGGCTGCGGTGCTATGGGGCGGCTGTCCCGCTGCGTCGCCGTGGTTGCTGCTGTTGCTGTCGCCGCTGGTCGTTTCTCAGGTTTAACGTCCTTTAGGACGGGTTCGCCGGACCAACAGGTCCGGCCTTTTCGCCGGGCAGGATGGTCCGGCCGGTGACTATCGGGGTGTGGACGACAGACCCGGCCGACCGTCGGGATGCACGAAAGCCACCCTGCGGGCGCGGCGGTGCCGGGCTGCGGGTGGCTCGTGTCGGTTGTGGGCCGGGCGTCGTGGCGGCTGCGGGTCTGTTGACGCCGGGTCAGCGGCCGGGTGGTGCGCCGGGGCGGGCCGTAGCCGGGATGGTCCGGTTCCTGTGCAGGTCTGGTGGCCTAACGCCTTTTGCCGATGTCGGTGTTACGGTCCGGGCGTCGTGGATCTGGAGGGACTCAATGCGTCAGGTTACGGGTCGGGTGGCGCGTGCCGGGTTTGCCGGTGTGCTGGCGGTGTTGATGGTCGGTCTGGTCGGGGTGGGTCCGGCGGGGGCGGCGGTTCCGGGCCAGCCGACCGGCGTGACGGCGGTGGTGTCGGGTGCCGACGGGTTGTCGGTGTCGTTCCTTCCGCCGGCGTCCAACGGCGGGAAGGTGGTCAAGGGGTATCGGGCGACGTGTTCGAGCGACACCGGTGGGGTGTCGCGGACTGTGGCCGGGTCGGCTTCGCCGGTCCGGGTGGGGTCGGTGACCGGCGGT
>CANJRG010000032.1 GCA_947476745.1 Acidimicrobiia bacterium
ATCCTGGTCGAACCGCCGGGCGGCAACCGGTCGCGGCGCCGCGGCGACCTCGGCCACGAGGTGTTCGACCGGGGCAAGGCGTCGGTCACGCTCGACGACCCGGCGCTGCTCGACCACCTCGCCGCCGGGGCCGACATCGTCGTCGAGTGCGGAGCGGTCCCGGTCGACCTCGCGGCGCTGCGGGCGGCCAACCCGGCGCTGATCACCGTGTCGATCTCGCCGTTCGGTCAGGACGGACCGAAGGCAGGGTGGGCGGCCACCGACCTCATCGTCGCCGCCGCCAGCGGCACCCTGTCGGTCACCGGCGACGCCGACCGCGCCCCGGTACGCATCACCGAGCCGATGACGTGGCACTACGCCGCCGCCGACGCGGTCGGCGGCGCGCTGATCGCCCTGCACGAACGGCACCGCTCCGGGATCGGCCAGCACGTCGACGTGTCGGCCCAGCAGTCGTTCCTGACCGCCACCCAGTTCACGATGATGAACGCGCTGGTCGGCAACCCCAGCCCGCACCGCACCGCCGGCGGCGTGCAGCTCGGCCCGCTGCGGGTGCAGTTCGTCTACGAGTGCGCCGATGGCCAGGTGACGGTGACGTTCCTGTTCGGCCCGATGATCGGCCGGTACACCGAACGGCTGTGGGCCTGGATCCTCGAGGAGGGCCGCTGCGGCAGCGACCTGGGCGAGAAGAACTGGATCGACTTCGCCATGAACGTGTTCAACGGCGTCGAGTCGCCGGCCGAGCTCGACCGGGCCACCGACGTGCTGGCGGCGTTCCTGCGCACCAAGACCAAGGCCGAGCTGTACGAGGCGGCCCTGGCCCGCAACCTGTTGATCGCCCCGCTGACCACCACCCGCGACGTGCTCGAGATGGAACAGCTGGCCTTCCGCGACTATTGGGACCGGGTCGACGGCCATCGCATGGTCGGCCCGTTCGTGCAGGCCGACAACGCCCCGCTGCGGCGGTTGGGCGAACATCCCGCCGAGCTGGGGGCCGACACCGCCCGGCTGGCGGCAGAACCCCGCCGGACCGTGGTCGAGCAGCCGGCGGTCGCCCCGCTCGACGTCCCCGCCGACGACACCCGCCCGCTCGCCGGGGTGAAGGTCCTCGACTTCATGTGGGCGCTGGCCGGACCGGGTGGCAGCCGCACCCTGGCCGACTTCGGGGCCACGGTCATCCGGGTCGAGTCCCAGTCACGGCCCGACGTGCTGCGGGCGGTGAACCCCTTCCGCGGGCCCGAGGGCGACCAGGAGGGCTCGTTCCAGTGGCATTCGCTCAATGCCGGCAAGTACGGCCTGTCCCTCGACCTGCGCACCGACGAAGCGCGTCAGGTGATCGTCGACCTGGTGCGCTGGGCCGACGTGGTGACCGAGTCGTTCTCGCCCGGCGCCATGGCCGCCTGGGGGTTCGACGAGGCCGCGTTGCGGGCCATCAACCCCCGGCTGGTGTTCTTCAGCTCGTGCCTGATGGGCCAGTCCGGGCCGCTGCGGAAGTACGCCGGGTTCGGGACCATGGCGGCGGCCATCGCCGGGTTCTACCCGATCACCGGCTGGCCCGACCGGCTGCCGGCCGGGCCGTTCACGGCCTTCACCGACTACATCTCGCCGCGCTTCACCGTGGCCGCGGTGCTGGCCGCGCTCGACCACCGGCGCCGCACCGGTGAGGGCATGCGGCTCGACTTCGCGCAGCTCGAGGGCTCGCTGCTGCTGTTGGGCCGGGTGCTGTGGTCCGACGAGCTGACCGGCCACAGCGCCACCCGGCTGGGCAACGAGGACCCGGACATGGCCCCGCACAACGTCTACGCCGGAGCCGGCGAGGACCGCTGGCTGGCGGTGGCCTGTGAGACCGACGAGCAGTGGCAGGCCCTGGCAGCGGTGCTGGGCCGGCCCGACCTCGCCGGGCTCGGCACAACCGAGCGGCTGGCCCGCCGCGCCGAGCTCGACGCCCTGGTGGCAGCCTGGTCCGCGAGCCGTGACCCGTCGGTGGCGCAGGAGGAACTGCAGGCGGTCGGCGTCCCCGCCCACCGGGTGCAGGACTCCGGTGCCTGCGTGTCGGACCCGCAGTTCGTGTTCCGGCGGATGTTCCCCGAGGTCCCCCACGCCTCCTACGGCACGACCTGGGTGGAGGGCTGCGCGTTCACCCTGTCCCGCACGAACTGGGAGGTCCGCTGGGGTGGGCCGACCTTCAACCAACACCTCGAGGACGTGCTCAGCGGCATGTTGGGCTACGACGGTGACCGCATCGCCGACCTGGTGATCGCCGGCGCCCTGGAGTAGCGGCTGCGAGGGTCCAGATCGGGTCCAACGACCGTTGACGGATACCCCTATGGGTATATGCTGCGGGCATGTTCTTCCGGCAGTACTACCTCGGCTGCTTGTCGCACGCCTCCTACCTGATCGGCGACGAGGGCAGCGGCGCGGCCGTGGTCGTCGACCCCCAGCGCGACATCCAGCAGTACCTCGAGGACGCCACCACCAACGGGCTGCGCATCGAACGGGTCATCGAGACCCACTTCCATGCCGACTTCCTCTCCGGCCACCTCGAGCTCGCCCGCGCCACCGGTGCCGTCATCGGCTACGGGCAGGCGGCAGCCGGCCGGGCCGAGTTCCCCATCGAGCTGCTCGACGACGGCCGCCGGATCACCCTCGGCGATGTCGTGCTCGAGGTTCGCGCCACCCCCGGCCACACCCCCGAGTCGATCAGCATGGTGGTGTGGGAACACGCCGACGACGCCGTCCCCTACGGGGTGCTCACCGGCGACACCCTGTTCATCGGCGACGTCGGCCGGCCCGACCTGCTCACCTCGGTCGGAGTCGGGGCCGACGAGCTCGCCCGGCAGCTGTACCGGTCGGTGCACGAGCAGCTGCTCACCCTGCCCGACGAGACCCGCGTCTTCCCCGCCCACGGCGCCGGGTCGGCCTGCGGCAAGCACCTCTCCACCGAGACGGTCTCCACCATCGGCGAGCAACGCCGGGCCAACTACGCCCTGCAACCGATGAGCGAAGCCGAGTTCGTGGCGGCCGTCACCGAAGGTCAGCCCGCCGCACCGCTGTACTTCGCCTTCTCCGCCCGCCGGAACATGCAGGACCGCCCCCTGCTCGACGAGGCTCGGGCCCCGACCGAGCTCGGCTTCGACGAGCTGCTCGGCCTGCAGGCCGCCGGCAACCTGGTGCTCGACACCCGCAGCCCGCTCGAGTTCGCCCTCGGCCACCTGCGCGGCTCGGTCAACGTCGGCCTCGAGGGTCGTTTCGCCGAGTACGCCGGCGACGTCATCCGCCCCGACCAGGGCGTCGTGGTGGTGGCCGAGGACACCGACCGCGCCGTCGAGGCCACCGTGCGACTGGCCCGCATCGGCTTCGACGGGGTGGTCGGAGCGGTGACCAATCCCGCAGCCGGTTTCCTCACCCACCGCGAGCGCATCGAGCCCTCGGCCCGGATCACCGCCGCCGAGTTGGTGGTCCGGCGCACGCAGTTGAGCCGGTTGCAGATCGTCGACGTACGCAGCGACGGCGAGGCCCGCCTCGGGGGCACCATCCCCGGGGCCACGCTGGTACCGCTGCCCCGGCTGCTCGACCGCCTCGGCGAGCTCGACCCGCAGCTGCCCACCGTCGTCACCTGCGCCGGCGGCTACCGCTCGTCGATCGCCGTCAGCGTGCTGCGGGCCAACGGGTTCGCCGACGTATCCGACCTGATCGGCGGCTTCGGCGCCTGGACCGGAGCCGGACAACCGGCCGAGCCACTCGCGCCGCGTCAGCCCGCCCGGGCCTGACCGCGACCCACGGACAGCACGGAGCTGACATGAACGAGCTACGGGTGCTCCTGGTCTCGCCGCTGGGGTTCGCCATCGGCCTGTCGCTCGGTGCGCTGGGCGGTGGCGGGTCGATCCTGGCCGTCCCGGCGCTGGTCTACGGCGCCGGCATGGACCCCAAGGCGGCCACCACCACCTCGCTGCTGATCGTGGCGGTGACCGCTGCGACGGGCATGATCGCCCACTGGCGAGCCAGCCGGGTCCGGGTGGCCAGCGGCCTGGCGTTCAGCGCCGTGGGCATCGGTGGGTCGCTGCTGGGCTCGCGCCTCAACGCCGCGGTCGACCCGCAGGTACTGCTGCTGGCCTTCTCCGGGCTGATGCTCGTCACCGCCTGGCGGATGCGGATCTCGGCCCGCAGCCTGCCGCCCCTGGCGTCCACGGCCCCGGCCGGGCCGGCGTCGGCCGGGGCCGTCAGCCCGGTGGAACCGGCGGGAGCCGGCAGGGGCGGCGACCCGGCAACCGCGGCGGTTGCCGTGGCGGCTCAGCAGGCCACGGCAACCGCGGCCACGATCGGGAGCGCGAGCGCGAGCGCACGACCGTCCACGGCCGGCTCCCGCCCGGCCGTGGACTTCGCCACCGTGGTCAAGGTCATCGTCGCCGGAACCGTGGTGGGCTTCCTCACCGGGTTCTTCGGTGTCGGCGGCGGGTTCGTGATCGTCCCTGCGCTGGTGTTGACGCTGCGATACCCCATGCCCGAGGCCATCGGCACCTCGTTGCTGGTCATCGCCGCCAACTCGGCGTTCACGCTCTCCCAACGGGTGCAGACCACCGGCATCGACTGGCGGGTCGCCGGCCCGTTCGTGATCGCCGCCGTGCTCGGTGTCGCCGCCGGCAAGCGGCTCGCCGACCGCCTGCCCGCCGCGACGCTCTCCCGGTGGTTCGTCGGCCTGCTGGTGGTACTGGCCGTCTACATCGCCACGCGGTCCATCCTGGCGATGTGAGCCGGCCCCGGACCGCCCGGGGGTCCGGCCGGTCCCACGGAACCGGGCGGCTCAGACCGGGCGGCTCAGCACCTTGCGCGGATGACGGCCGTCGACGTAGCCGAGGAAATCGGGATAGAGGTGGTAGCCGACCAGCTCCTGCAGCCGCGACGGCAGCTCCCGCACCACCTCGGGTGCCATGGCCGCCTGGAGGTTCTCATGGCTACGTAACCAGCCCGCCACGAACTCCACGATCAGACCGAAGCGCCAGCCGTTGCTGTGGTTGGCCCCACCGCCGTGGAACGTCTTGCCTGTCCAGATCAGCACCGAACCGGCCGACATGACGCCGCGCGCCGGCTCGGTGTCGGGCGGTGTGGCCTCGGGCCAGCGGTTCGAGCCGGGATGGATGACGGTGGCCCCGTTGTCCACGGTGAAGTCGTCGAGCGCCCACATGGTGGTGAAGACCACCTCGCGATGGCTGCGTGGCAGCGGATACGCCGCGGCGTCGTAGTGGATCTCCTGGGCCACCTCGCCGGGACCGATCTGCACCCCGATGAGCGAGGACAACGTGTGCGGGCCGATCAGGGCCCGGGCCAACTCCTCCAGCCACGGGCTCAGCACCAACTCGTCGAGCACCCGGGTCTTGGCCAGCGGCGAGTAGATCCGCTTGGTCCGGTAGCCCTCGAAGGGGTTCCGGCCGGTAGGGGTCACCGCCAGGATGGGGTCGAGCACCGACCGCAACGCGGCCACCTCGGACCGGCCGAGCACCCCGGGCCGCACGGCGTACCCATCGGTCTGCAACTCCCCCACCAACGCCGCGACGTCCATCAAGCTCCTCTCCGAGCCGGCCAACCGTCCCAACGCTAGAACACGACGGGCTGAGCGGACCTCCCCAGGACAGCTACGCCGACATGCCAACCACGATGGCCACGGCCGGCCGGTCTACGCTCGGCCGGCGGGGGGGGATGGATGGTAGGTCAGAAAATCGGCTGGGACGGCCCGGCCATCGACGAACACCCGGCGTGGACGGCGACCCGGACCCTGCCGCGATGGGTCAGGATCACCGTGCCGGTCCTGGCCCTGGCCATACCGGTCGTCATGGCCCTCGTCTTCGCCGTCGTCTTCGCCCGCCGGGCTGGCAGCGATGCGGCTGCCAAAACGGCGGCGCGCCGCACCGCCCTCGCCGCGGCGGACACGGCGTCGGCTACCGCCCTCGCCGCGGCGGATACGCCGTCGGCCACCGTCCTCACCGCGGCGAGCCCGACGACCGCCGGCTCCCCGATCGCCGCACCGCCCACCACCGCGGCGGCGCCCACGACGCTCGCCCCGACGGCAAAGGCCGTCGCTGCCGGTGCGGCGGCGGTCGCGCCCGGCGCGGCGGCGGTCGTCGCCCCCCCAAGCGCCACCGCGGCCGCACCGTCGACCGCGGCACCGCCACCGCCGGCCGCGGCCGTCTCCTACGCCAACTGCACGGCCGTCCGAGCGGCCGGGAAGGCACCGCTGTACCGGGGCCAGCCGGGCTACGCCCGCCACCTCGACCGCGACGGCGACGGCATCGCATGCGAGAGCTGACCCCTGTGGCGTGGCCCCCACACACGGCCAGGCGCCCGTCACCCGCGGCCGCCCCGCCCGGCCGGACCGCACCGGCGACGATCGGCGTGCGCGTCACCTTGGCACTGCTCATGGCCCTGCCGGGCCTGTCGGGCCTGTCGGGCTGCGGCCTCCTCCTCGGCCGCGACGACAGAGCAGGCCAACGCGCTACGGCCGGCACGACGCCGATCACCGACGGGACCGGCACCACCGGGCCAACCGGGCCAACCGGCGGGACCAGTGCGACCGGCACGGCCACGAGCCTCACCGCGGCGGCCGGACACGGGCTCACCCGAGCCGACCTGCTGCGGGCTGTCGACGGCCTCGTGGTCGCCGAACGCAGCGCACCGGAACCCTATCGCCGGGCACGCTTCGACGAGGGTTGGGCGGACAACGACCGAGACTGCCACGACACCCGCGCCGAGGTCCTGCTGCGCGACGCGACCGCCACCGTCACCTTCAGATCCAACGGCTGCACCGTGGACCGCGGGTTGTGGACCGATCCGTGGAACGGCACCAGCTCACCTCTGGCCTCGACCTTCCAGATCGACCACACCATACCGCTGGCGAATGCCTGGGTGTCCGGGGCCTGGGCGTGGACCGACGAGCAGCGGCGTCGCTTCGCCAACGACCTCGACGATCCCGACGCCCTGCTGGCCCTAGAGGGGTCGAACAACACCGCCAAGAGCGACAAGACGCCCGACCAGTGGCGACCGGCGTTGCGCCCGGCCTGGTGTCGCTATGCCGCAGCCTGGACTCGGCTGAAACAGGCTTGGTCGTTGACCGTCGCCGACGCCGAACGAGCCGCCCTGATCGAGCTGGCCGGCAGCTGTGACGACTGAGGTCACCGCCGACGAGGGCCCCGCCCGGAACCGTCAGCCCTCGGAACGGGCCGACGCACGTGGGACGAGGGCCACGGCCACGACGGTCAGGCCCGCCAGGACCAGCAGCGTCACCCGGTAGCCGGCACGGTCGATGACCACCCCGGCGATCGGACCGGTGAGCAACCCGCCCACCGCCAGGCTGGTGTAGAGCACACCAAGGGTCGTGGCCAGCCCGTCCACCCCGAAGGTGAGCGCAGTGACGGTGGGTGCGAGCCCGATCATCCCGCCGTAGCCGAGCCCGGCCACCACCGCGTAGAGCACCAGCAGCGGGTAAGAACTCCCGGCAAGGGCCCACAGCACCAGGCTGGCGGCCAAGGCGGCGAAGCACTGCCGGAACACCCAGGCCGGACCTCGTCGCCGGCCCAGGGCGGTGAGCAGCAGGCGTCCGGTCGTGCTGGTGAGCCCGAAGATGCTCAGCAGCACAGCGGCCCGACCGGTGTCCACCCCGGAGGCGCGGGCGTAGCTGGCCAGGAACACCAGGCCGATGTAGATGCTCGGCGCAGCCAGCAGCAGGGCGGCGTACAGCCGGCGGAACTCGGGGCGCCGAGCCAGCGCGCCCATGGTCGCACCGAAACCCTCACCGCCTCGCGAACGCGTACGGGGCGGTCGCAACCCGGCGAAGACCAGCGAGGCCACCAGCAGCACCACCGCTGCCGCCGGGCCGTAGACGCGGTAAGCCCAGCGCCAGCCCCACGCCTCGGCAAGGGCGCTCAGAACCGGGGCCATGACCGCAGTGCCGATCCCGACCCCGGCCACCACCACCCCGGTCAACACCGGACCGCGGGCGCCGGCCCGGGCCGCGATGGACGCCACTACCGGCACATACACGCAGCCGGCGGCGAGCCCTGCGAGCAGCCCGAAGCCCACCAGGGCCACCGGCAAGGACGGCGCGACGGAGCTCAGCAACAACCCGGCCGCCAGCAGCAGGGCTCCGAGCCGCAGCACGAAGGCTGTCCCCCGGCGGTCGGCCAGCCGGCCGGTGAACGGGCCGACGACGAACAGGCTCGCCGCCGCCACCGCCGGCAGCAAAGCCACGGCGCCGCGGCTGACACCCAGATCGGCTCGGACCGGGTCGAGCACCGCGCCGAAGGTATACACCGCGCCGAAGGTCACCAACTCGACCACGAACGCCGCCACCACCTGCAACCAGGACGGACCCGCCGGACCTGCCGGACCCGGGTCGCTCACCGGAGCGAGGGTGGGAACTCTGCCCGGCCACTCGTGACGGCCGACGCCCGGCGCACCCGGTTGCCCGAACCCCTGCAGATCACCGGCCGGCGAGGTGTTCGACGATGGCCGCGGCGACCACGGCACCGTTCTCCATGGGCCCGAAGTGGGTGAGGCCGTCGAACAGCACCAGGCGACCGTTGCCGAGGGCCTCGGCGATGAGGGGAGCGACCATCGGCGGCAGGTCGTTGCCCATCGCCACCTCGGCGCCGGCGGCAACGACCACCGGGATGGTGATGGGGGCCACCTCGTCGAGCGGGCGACGTTCGTTCGACTCGTAGATACGGGCCTCGATCTCACCCGAACAGCTCAGCCGGACCCGGCCCTCGTCCACAGGATAGGTGCCGATCTCCACATAGGCCCGCACCGCCTCCGGTTCGCAGTTGGCGTAGGGCGGCTTGGAACAGAACCGGGCCATGGCGTCGTCCACCGAGTCGAACTCCATCCGCCGGCGACGCGAGGCCTCGATGAGCATGGTCGGGGCACGGTCGCTGCCCAGCTCGGGCGGCACCATCACCGGCTCGAACACCCACAGCGCCCTGAACGTGCCCGGCCGGGCCAGCTCGGCCTTCAACAGGGTCACCGCACCGAGCGAATGGCCCGCCGCCACGATCGGCCCGCCCCCAAGGGCGTCGACTGCGGCGAGGACCTCGTCGACGAAGCGGCCGCGATCCACCGACATGGTGTCGTCGTGGGTGGGTGACGCCCCGTGACCCCGGAAGTCGAGGCCGTAGCAGTGGAACCGGCCACGCAGGTGCGGGACCGCGGTGGCCCACATGCCGGCATTGAGGCCGTTGCCGTGGGTGAGCAGCAACGGCGGGCCGTCACCGCCGAGGTCGTGCAGGGCTGCGGTCGCGCCGTCGGCGCCGGGGAGGAATCGAACGCTCATGCGCCGCCGACCCTAGCCAGCGCGGCCCTCACGTTCAGGACCGCGGTGGGAGCGATGGCTGCAGCGTAGGGTCGCCCGCGTCGGCCGACGGACCGGTCCGAAGGACGAGGACACCGACGCACACCGAGGACGGCGAGGACGATGGAACGACCCGGGCCCTACCGGCTGACCGATTCGGACGGCTCCCTACGGCCCAGCCCGACGCCCGGGCTGCTCGGTGGTCATCGTCGCAGCCGCATCTACGGACGGCTCGACTGCCCGGCAGCGCTGCGGGCCCTGGCCCGGGGGGGCTACCGCGCCCACCGGGTGTTCTTCGCCGACGGGGCCACCGCGGTGGCCGCCGGCTACCGACCGTGCGCCGTCTGCCTGCCCGACGCCTACCGGGCCTGGCGCGCCACCGGCCGCTGAGCCGAGGCCACCGCGTCTTCGCCGGACGCCGGGACCTTGCGGGCCAAGGCCGCGGCCACGTCACCGCCGAGACGGGCCAGGTAGTCGTGCGCCTGACGGGCCGCGGTCTCCGCGTCGCCCTCGACGACCGCGTCGAACAACGCCCGGTACGCGGTCGTGACATACCGTGGGGTATCGAAGCGGCCGAAGGCGACCCGCAGGAAGAAGTCGCTGCGATCCCAGAACATCGCCCCGATAGCGGCGCTCAACGGCGAGCCGGCGAGCTCGTGCAGCCGCTCATAACGGACGCGATTCCGCCGACGTAGCTCCGCGGCGCGGGCGTCGGGCTCGGCGGGTAGGCCTTGACGCGACGACAGCTCCACCAGCAACTGGCGTAGCGCAACGGCCTGTTCGGCGGTCCGCCGCTCGGCGGAGAACCCTGCGATGACGGCCTCGGCGGCGGCGAAGAGCCGGTAGAAGTCGGCCACCTCGGCCGGCACCGGGCTCACCACCCGGCAGCCCACCTGCGGAACCACCTCGATCAGGCCGTCCATGGCTAGGCGCCGGATGGCGTCCGCGACCGGGGCCCGGCTGATGCCCAATGCCCGTCCGACGAGATCGGAGGAGAGTTGCTCCCCCGGCTCGAGGCCACCGTCGAGCAACAGCGCCTTGAGATAGGCATAGGCCAGGTCGTGACGGCGCAGCCCGGAACGGCTCAAGTCGGCCGGCACCCCCGGCAGCCCGATCTTGAACGACGTCGCCATAGTGCTCGACTAGTATGCCAGTTGCCGACACCGGCGCTTGCAGCCCCCGCGCCGACCGACTCAGGGAGGGCCAGCATGATCGACGTCGCCATGGACGCCGCCGACATCGTCACCGCACTGCGGGAGACCGATGCCGAGTCCGAACGTCAGCGACGGGTGAGTGACCGGGCGGTGGCGTTGATGCACGACGCCGGTCTCACCCGCCTGATGAGCCCGGACACCTACGGCGGCGGCCAGCGTTCCCCGCGGGCGCTGGTCGAGGCCGAGCGGATCGTGGCCCATGGCAGCCCTGCGGCGTCGTGGGTGCTGATGGTCTGCCAGGCTCACACCTTCATCGCCGGTCGTCTGCCGCGCCGGGGCCAGGACGAGGTGTTCGGCTCCGATCCGGGCATGCTCATCCCCGGCGTGCCGTCCCGCCAGGGCACCTGCCGCAAGGTCGACGGGGGCTACAACCTCGACGGTCGCTGGTCCTTCGCCAGCGGGGCCGACCACGGCGACTGGCTGATGGTGGGCAGCCGCGGCGTGCGCAACGAGGCCGGCGAGCCCTGCCCGGGCATGCTGGTGGTCATCCCCCGCAGCGACGTGGTCATCGACGACACCTGGTTCACGCTCGGCATGCGCGGCACCGGCTCCAAGGACATCGTGCTCGAGAACACCTTCGTTCCGGCCCACCGGGCGGTGGACATGGCCGGCGCGTGGCTGGGCACCGTGCCCGGCGTCGAGATCCCCCTCTACCAGCTGCCCGTCGGCGGCACCTTGTCGACCATGCTGCTCGGTACCATCGTGGGCATGGCCGAACGCGGCCTCGAGCTGTACATCGAGCAGGCCCGTACCCGGCGGGATGCCTACACCGGCCAGGCCAAGGTCGACAGCGTCGGCATCCAACGCCGGGTAGCCGAGTCCAAGGCCGAGATCGCCCACGCCTGGAGCCTCACGATGCAGAACTGCGATGTACTCGAGGACGCCATGCGTCACGCCCCGCCCATGCCCACCCCCGACCGGGCGCAGGTGCGCTGGAACGCGGCCTACGCGGCGGATCTGTGCCGCCGGGCCTCGGAGCGGCTCTTCGCCGGCGCCGGGGCCAGCGCCGCCTACGACAGCAACGTGCTGCAGCGGGCCTACCGCGATCTCAACACCGCGACCCACCACGCAACCCTGGATTTCGACACCGCCCTCGAGGTCCAGGGCAAGGTCCTGCTCGGCGTCGAGCAGGTGGAGGCCATGATCTGACCGACCGGGCCAGGCCCCACCCGTCCGGTTCGGCGCGCACCGGGCCGGACATCGCCCGTCAGGACACGGCCGGTCCGGACCGCTGGGCCGGCTGCGGGGTGGCGTCGGTGAACCGGACCGCCGGGCTGAGATAGGCACCGGCCGCCACCACCGCTTCGCCCCAGGGGCCGAGCCGGTCGACGACGGCGTCGAGGCGTTCGCCGATCACCGCCAGCGCCGGCTCCACCAGGGCATCGGTGCGCCGCTCAATGTGGTCACGCAGCGCGAACCCCTCGGCGGAGAGCCGATCACCGGCCAGCAGGCCCCGCGACCGCAGGCGCTCCTCCCCCGCCGTCAGCTCCTCCGCGGCCCAACCGCGGCCCGCGGTATGGGCACGCGGGGCGAGGCCCCAATACAGGTCCCCGAGCAGGCCGACCTCCACCGCGTCGAGGCCCTCGGCGGCCCAGGCGATGATGTGGGAGTCGCCCCGGTACTCGCGCAGCGTGTCGGTGGCCCGCCACAACCGGGCCAGCGGCTCGTCGGGGACGTCGAGCGCACGTTGGCCGGCGTACAGGGCCCGGCCGGCCAGCGGCAGCGGCAGCGCAGCCTCGAGCAGCAGGTCGGCCAGGCCGGCCGCCGCTGCGAGCTCGTCGGCGCCGAACGTACCGGCCGGGCCGGTCGGTACGTTCGGGCCGGCCGGGCCGGCCGGGCCGGCGCCCAGCACGCGGTGCAGTTGGGCCACGGCCCCGGCCTGGCGGGCCGCCCAGATGGCGGCCGCATCGGTGCGCTGCCAGCCCGCAGCGACCAGGGGTACCACCACCGCCGGGTTGAACACCGCGAACGCCGCGGCAACCACCGTGCCCGGCACCTGGCCGAGCACCGAACCACGTGCGGTGAAGTAGGCGCTGCGGTCGGGCAGCTCGGTACGGCCCACCCGGGCCGGGCTGGGACCGAAGCCCAGGCCCGCGTAGTTGGCGTGGCATTCCGGAGCGAACTGGGCCTGTCCGGCGATCGGCTCGATGGCGGCGGCGAGCCGCCGTGCGGCCGGGATCGGTGACGTCGTCATGGCCCCGACGCTACCCCGGGGGGCCGGGGCGCTTGCCGGTCGGCACGCGGCAGGAGATACTCGCGTCCGACACAGGGAGGCTGCTGCCGATGGAACGCGACGAACACGACCTGGGGTTCGATCCCGACGAGCTGCGGGAGCGCTACCGGCTCGAACGCGACCGGCGTATCCGCGACAACGGGGCCGACCAGTACCTCGAGCTCAACGGCGACTTCGCCCGATTCGCCGAGCACGACCCCTACGTCGAGCCGGGGTTCACCCGCGACCCCATCAGCGACGACCTCGACATCGCCATCATCGGCGGCGGCTTCAGCGGCCTGCTGGCCGCGGCCCGTCTGACCGAGCAGGGGGTGACCTCGTTCCGGATCGTGGAGGCCGGCGGCGACTTCGGCGGCACCTGGTACTGGAACCGCTACCCCGGCGCCCAGTGCGATACCGAGTCATACTGCTACCTGCCGTTGCTGGAGGAGCTGGGCTACATGCCCAAGGAGAAGTACTCGTTCGCAGCGGAGATCTTCGAGCACTCCCAGCGCATCGGCTCGTCCTACGACCTCTACGACCGGACCCATTTCCGCACCCGGGTCCGTTCGATGGACTGGGACGAGGAGCTCGGGCGTTGGCATATCCGTACCGATCGGGATGACGACCTGCGGGCCCGGTTCGTGATCATGGCGCTGGGTACCGCCACCCGGGCCAAACTGCCCGGTATCGCCGGAATCGAGACCTTCGCCGGGCACGCCTTCCACACGTCGCGCTGGGACTACGGCTACACCGGCGGGGACACCAATGGCCGCATGACCGGCCTCGCCGACAAGCGGGTGGCGATAATCGGCACCGGCGCCACCGCCATCCAGTGCGTACCCCGGGTCGCAGCCGACGCCGGCCAGCTCTTGGTGTTCCAGCGTACGCCCTCGACGGTCGACTGGCGCCGGAACAAGCCGACCGACCCGCAGTGGTGGGCATCGCTGCAGCCGGGCTGGCAGCGTGAGCGGCGGGAGAACTTCGGCGCCCAGGCGGCCGGTCAAGCGGTCGAGGTCGACCTGATCGAGGACGGCTGGACCGACATCTTCCGGGCGGTGAGCGCCCCCAAGGGACCGAACCGTCCTCGCACCAGGGAGGAGCGCGACCGGGTGGTCGAACTTTCCGACTTCCGCAAGATGGAGCAGCTGCGCGGCCGGGTGGCCGAGACCGTGGCGGACCCCGACGCGGCCGAGGCGCTCAAGCCCTGGTACCGGGTCATGTGCAAGCGGCCGACGTTCAACGACGAGTTCCTCGCCGCGTTCAATCGCGGCAACGTCACGCTCGTCGATGTCAGCGAGACCAAGGGCGTTGAACGCATCACTGAACGCGGCGTGGTCGCCAACGGCGTCGAGTACGAGGTCGACTGCATCATCTACGCCTCCGGCTTCGAGATCTCCGCCGAGTTCCGCCGGCGGCTCGGGATCGAGATCAACGGCCGCGACGGCCAGTCGCTGTTCGACCACTGGGCCGACGGGCTCGAGACGCTGCACGGCTTCACCACCCGCGGCTTCCCCAACTGGTTCTACATCGGTATGTCCCAGAACGCGTTCAGCGTCAACATGACCTCGATGTTCGACGACCAGGCGCGCCACATCGCCTACATCGTCGCCGAGTCGATGCGTCGGGGTGCGCATACCGTCGAACCGACCCAGGCGGCCGTGGATGACTGGGTCGCCACGATCAACGGCTTCAAGGTGGGCGGGCTCGGCTTCCTGGAGGCGTGCACGCCCGGCTACTACAACAACGAGGGTGCACCCCAGGCCGGCAGCGCCTTCTTCGGCGCCTACACCCCGGGCACCAACGCCTTCAACGAGCTGCTCGAGGCGTGGCGGGCCACCGACGAGTTGCCCGGGCTCGAACTGGCCTGACCCGCCCCGGCCGCCGGACCGGCCCGTTCTGTTCGCCGCCCCGTTCTGTTCGCCGCCCCGTTCCGATCGGTACGCGCCGCCGGAGGGACCTTCGCCCCTCGCGGTGGCCCGCTCTCGGCCCTGTTGTCCGGGTCGTCCACCCCGAGAACATCGGTGGTGGAGGGACGCAACGAAGGCTGGTACCCGGGCCCGGCCCAGATTGGTGGGGCACGCCAGTGGTACGGGACCCGGTGGACCGACCACGTCTCCTACGGCGGATCGGTGGTGCGTGACGCCACCTCCGTCGCGGTCGTCGCACGCCAGGAGGCGGAATCGAACGCTGCGATCATCCGCGGCTACGTCGACACCATGGTGGCGTTGGTGCGCCGCACGCCCACCAGCGCGCTGCGTTACCTGGTGGCCCCGGCACTGTGGCTGGCCGTCGGGCTCACCGTGGGCGTGGCCCAGCGCCCGGCACCTGCCGGCTAGTTGATCGCCCGGTTCGACGACCTGCAGCTCGCCGCCACGATCGCCGCCGTCACCGCCACGGTGTGGGCCTGTTCCTGGCGGCGGCTCGCGGCCTCGGTGTCGGCGCGTACCATCGACGTCATCCGCTCGACCGGGGACCTCACGCCGCTCTTCGACGAGGTCCGCCGCGCGGCCGATGCGGTCGGGCGCGATCCGCAGGCGCTGCGGGTCATGGCAGGCTGCCCAGACGCGTCCGTTCACGAACCATTTCCCGCGCTCGAACAGCTCGCCGCGGCCGGGGTCAGCCGGGTGGTGCTGTCGGCCCATGCCTTCGCCGCGGACCCCGACGAACTGCTCGGACGGTTCGGCGAACGGGTCATCGCCGCGCTGCGCTGAGCAGCTCCGGGCCGACCGGGCCGACCGGGCCGACCGGGGCGACCCGCAGCGTGCAGGCCATGTCCGACACGTTGCGCATCGACGGCACCGTCCTGCAACTCCGGGTGGCCCGGATGAAGGGCGAGAGCCTGGTCGGACTGTCCAAGGCAGCGCGCCGGGAGGCCGGGGTCGGGATCGGCGGCACCTACGCCGTGGCCATCAACCTCGACGCGGCCGAGCGGACCGTAGAGGTCGCCGAGGACCTCGACACGGCCCTGCAGGCCGATCCCGCGGTCGACGCCGCCTTCGCCGCACTGGCCCCTTCCCACCGCAAGGAGTTCGTCCGCTGGGTCACCGATGCCAAGCGCCCGGCGACACGTGCCGAGCGCATCGCCACCACCGTCACCATGGTCTGCGAGGGCCTCACCCGCTGACCCTACGGGCGTCCGCAGTTAGCGACCCTCCGATTCGGCGACAGCCTCAACGATCCCGGATGCCTCCGGTCCGCTCGTCGGCAAGATAGGCCCGCAATTCACTCTCGAGGTCCCTCGTGCTGCCGTCGGTGGCCATGTCGCTGGCTTCCTTCACGCTGCTGGGATCGGCGTAGGTGTCGAAGATCTCCTGCTTGCGAGCGAGAAGGCGGACGAGGGCTTCGTCGACTGTGTCCTTGGCGAGCAACCGATGCACGGTGACGCGCCGGGTCTGACCCATCCGATACACCCGGGCGATGGCCTGCTGCTCGGAGGACGGCTTGAGCTGCGGTTCCATGATGACGACCACCTGGGCCGCTTGGAGGTTGATCCCGAGGCCACCGGCGTCGATCTGCGACGCGAGCACCGCATGGCCGTTCCGCTCGCTGAATTCGTCGATCATCTGCTGGCGGACAGTCGGGCTCACCTGGCCGTTGATCTGGGGGCAACCGTTGGCTTGCAGGCACACCGCGTCGAGGACCTCCCGGAAGTACGAGAACACCACCACCTTGCGCCCCTCCTCCCGGTAGGTATCCAACAGCTCGCGGAGCCGTTCGAACTTCGGTGCGCTATGCGCTCCCGCCCCGAGGGTGGCGGCCGCACGTTTCGTCATGATGTGACCGTCCGCCAGGCGGTAGGCATCGAGGTGCTTGGCCTCGAGGGCGACCCACTCGTCGAGTTCGACACGTTCCGGCAGCTCGGTCAGCACATCGGCCTGGGTGCGACGCAGGTACACGGGCGCCAGCTCGCGGCGAGTGCGCACCGGGTCGGGCCGGTGCTGCTCGAGGAGCGTTGCGAGCTGGCGACCCATGCCCGGCTGGGCCATTACGACGAGCGAATGCAACTCTTCCAGCCGGTTCTCAAGGGCCGTACCGCTCAGCATGGCCACGTAGCCGGCCCGTTCGACGAGGCGCTTCACCGCCCGGGTGCGTTGCGCCTCCGGGTTCTTCACGAAGTGCGCTTCGTCAAGGGCCAGCAGATCGACCCGGTCCAGGTGCGGCAGCAGCTTGGACACGGTGCCATAGGTGGTAATGGCCACCCCGCCGTGGTGCTTCCATGCCGCCAGGGCCGACAGCCGGTGCGGACCGTGGGCCAGATAGGCCCGCATCACCGTATGTTTGTCAACCTCACGTTCCCAGTTGATCAGCACGCTGTTGGGCGCCACCACGAAGAAGTGCCGGTCGCCGCCAGCATGCAGATGACACATCGCGGCGAGCACCTGGACGGTTTTGCCCAGCCCCATCTCGTCGCCGAGCAGCGTGCGGCGCTGGTGGACGAGGTAGCGGGCGCCGAACTCCTGGTAGCGCCGCAGGGTGGCCACCAACGGGCCCGGTTCGAGGCTGAGTCGTTCGACCTGATCGGCGATCTCGGCAGGTAGGCCAGCTCGCTGGTCGGGCACGTAGGGCGCCGGCACCTGGGCTTGCGGAGTCGCTCTCCGTAGCACCGGGGAGGGACGACCGGCATCGTGCCGGCGAGTGTCCGTCCGGGGGTTGTCGGACCAGCTGCCGGTCCCCCGATCGCCGGCGGACGGGCCTTGTTCGGGCCAGCGGTCATCCCGCGGACCGTCCTCGATCAGCACGGAATCCGCGCCGGACGTCCATCCTGGTGGCGGCCACGGGTCGAGGGCGGTGCGGTCGATGTCGACACCGTCGGTCACCGGCTGGAAGGTGATCTGGAGGGATTCGAGGGCCGCCACGAAGGAGGCGGCGTTCGCCCGATACTGCGCCCACCGTTGCTCCGTCGTCGGATCGTTGGTGCTCGCCGCGTCCAACACCGCATGGAGCGCGGCGCGCTTCTCGATCACCGCATCCCGCAGCGGTTCGGCCCGCTCGGCCACCTCGCGCCGGCGCTTCTTGGAAAAGAGCAAACCGACCGTGCCGGCGTCCTCGAGCACGGCGGCGACCGCCCGGTCCTGCCCATCGCGCCAGGTCCGAGCCTCGGCGCGCGCTGGGCGGAGGGCCCGGCGCAGGTCGTCGTACCGGTACACCGCCCGCAGCAGGGCACCGTCGTGGGGACGCGTGTTGTCAGGATCCGGGGGGAGACGCACCGAGCCGATCACGGCCGCCTGCATCCGTGCGGCTGCCCGCATCACCGGGTCGGCGGTGCCGGGGCCGATGCCCGGCAGCCTCATAAGGCCGTCCCTACCAAGGGTTACCACGGTCGATACCGTCCTGAGGGGCGTACGGCCAAGGCGAGCTGACGCCTCCCGCCACAGGCCGTACTGGTCGAGCACCGCCACCGGGGCTTGCCTACAAGCCTCGTCGAGGGTATTCCGGGCAACCTGTTTGGCGGCCAGCACGGCGGCGACCCGGGCCTCCTCGAGCCGGGCATCGAGGGTGGCGATCACACCGTCGATCTCTCTCCAGGCCGAGCGCAACGACGCCGTGAGTTGCCGAACAGTGCCGAATCGTTCATCAGTGGGCATGACCTCACCCTTCGCCGGGTTGGCTCGTCGTCGCTCGGGGCAGAACGGTGAGCCGTGCGAGAGGTGCATCGGCGTCCGTTGCTTCCTGGCCGGTTCTACCACGATGAGTCCACAGATCTCTCCAGTCGGTGCCATCGAGTCGCCGCGTGGGCACGGCGGGCACGCCGGTGGGGTTTCCTCCTTGCACGGGTGCCACGGCGATGGTGCGGCCGAGCTGACCGTATGGCGACGGAACGGCCGGATCCCGGGCCGTGCCGCGGCGACCGAACGGGTCCGCGCCCGGCCACGGACGCGCCCAACCGTCCCCCTACGCTCCCCGCCGCCGAGTTTCGCTGTCACACCCCATCCGTATCGTTCATCGTGTCGAAACCGACCGATCCGTGGAGGGGCCGGATGGAAATCATCGAGATCGAACTGACCGAACTGACCGAACTGACCGATGGTCGCTGGGCATGGCGGGCCACCCAGGTCTGTCGTCACGGCACCGACCGCCTGGGCCTCGACGGCCTGGCCCGGGGCGACCGCCTGGTGGTCGAGGTCCGCTCGCACGGCCTCAGCTGGACGGTGCAACGGGTGCTGCGTAAGCCGGCCCACGCCCGCCCCGCAGCAACCCGTCCACGGGCCTGCTCGCCCCGCTCCACGCTGCCCCGTGCGACGGCCCCGGTCGCTGGTGACGTGCTGCTACGCCGGGTGCGCTTCAGCAGCGACAACGGCGAGGACCGTGCAAGCAAGCTCCGGCCCTGCGTCGTGGTCGAGGTGGCGGGCCACGAGATGCGGGTTCGCCCCATCCACGGGTCGAACTCGTTCATTCGGCGCGAAGGCATGGGCCGCCGCCTGCTCGACTGGGCCGCCGCCGGGCTGCGCAAGCCCAGCGTGGTGTCCGCCACCGACCTGTGGGTGCCGGTCAGCGGGCCCCACCGCATCGGTCGTCTCGGCGACACCGACCGTCGCCGCATCCTGCCCGACGCCGGCACTCGACCGGCATCGGCCGTCACCGCTGCAGCCTGACCTGCACGGGCACCGGGCTTGCCGGTCCCGACGCGACCGTGCCCCGCCCGGACCGGCCGGACGGGGCACGCATCGGTGCTCCTGGTAGAGGCGACCCGGTCAGCTCAGCTCGAGCGCCGGGTAACCGTCGGCGGTGGCCCGGTCGATGACCGTGGTGTAGCGCGGGGCACCACCGAAATAGGCCTGGTAGCGGACCCGGCCGTCGTTGTGACCCTCGACGTTGGAGTTGTAGCCGGTGAACCAACCCTTGGAACGACGGAACAGCATCCGCTCGTGGGCTCGCTGCACCTCGGCCACCCACTTCTCCTCGGCATCGGCCTGCGGCTCGACCCGGGTGTGGCCGCCCTCACGCACGTGGTCCAAGAGGGCGGTCACCCAGTTGACCCCGGTCTCGATGGCCCGCGGGAAGTTCGTCGAACCGGACACGCTCTGCGGTCCGGCCACCATCAGCAGGTTGGGGAACCCATGGCAGAGCACACCGAGGTAGGTGGTCGGGCTGTCCTTCCACTTGTCGCGCAGCGACACCCCACCGACCCCGCGGATGTCGATGCGGTCGTACCCACCGGTGATGGCGTCGAAGCCGGTGGCGTACACGATCACGTCGAGGTCGTGATGACCGGCGGTGGTCTCGATGCCGGTCTCGTCGAAGCGCACGATCGGCGTCTCCGCCAGCGACACCAGCTCCACGTTGTCGCGGTTGTACGCCTCGAAGTAGTTCGTCTCCAACGGCAGGCGCTGCAGACCGAAGCCGTGGTCACGAGGGATCAGCTTCTCGGCCACCACCGGGTCCTTCACCCTGGCCCGGATGCGGTCCGCGATGTAGTCCGACATCTCCTGGTTGGCCTTTTCGTCGAAGAAGATCTCGGCGTAGTTGCAGCCCAGGATGGCGAAGCCGGGCTGGTCGTACAGCTCGTCCCACAGCGCCCGGCGCTCCTCGGGGGTGGCGTCCCAGAAGCCCCACCGCGGCATGTGCTCGAAGCCGTTGGGCGACGCCGAGCAGTTGGTGAAGATCTCGTCGTAGCGAGCCCGGATCTGCGCCATCTCCTCGTCGGAGATCGGCCCGTTGCGCAGCGGCTTGCTCCAGTTCGGCCGCCGCTGGAACACGGTGAGGTGGCCGACCTTGTCGGCGATGTCGGCGATCACCTGGATACCGGTGGCCCCGGTCCCGACGACCCCAACCCGCAGGCCACTGAGGTCGAGCGGCTCCGTCGGCCAGGCCCAGGTGTGGAACGCCCGGCCCCCGAAACGGTCCATGCCCTCGTAGGACGGCACCGTGGGGATCGACAACGGCCCGATGCTGGTGATCACGAACCGGGCGGTGTAGGACGTGCCGTCCGCCAGCTCCAAGGTCCAGGTCCGGCTGTCGTCGTCCCAGACCATGGACTGCACCCGGGCGTTGAACACCATGTGGCGGCGAAGCTCGAACTTGTCGGCCACGAAGTTGAGGTAGCGGAGGTTCTCGGGCTGGCCGGAGAACCGCTCCTTCCAGTGCCACTCGTCGAGCACCTCACGCGAGAACGAGTAGCCGTAGGTGTAGCTCTCCGAGTCGAACCGGGCACCCGGGTACCGGTTGCGGTGCCAGGTCCCACCGAGGTCGGCGTCGCCCTCCAACACGATGGCGTCGATGCCCCGGTCGATCAGGCACTTGATCTGGTAGATGCCGGACACCCCGGCGCCGAGCACCACAACCTCGTGGTGGCGGTTCGTCACGTCGCTCATCGTCCTCGCTCGCTCCTCGTCGGGATGGGGCACGATCGCCCCGGCGGCCAACCACCCCCGCCCTCCCAGGGTAAGCCACCGCATCACCGTCGGCCACCACCGACCGCGCCGGCATGCCGCGTTTCGCCCGACGCGCCCAGGAACCATGCGCGCATGCTCGACGCCAGACTCTCCCGCCGGGGCTTCCTGCGAGGAGTGGGCGTGGGCACCGGCGCCCTGTTGCTCGCCTCCACCCTCGAGGCCTGTACCGACGGCACCACCGCGACCTCCACCGACCGTCCCACCCCATCGGCGGCGGACACGGCGCCGGTCAGCGAGGCCGTCAGCTACGACCGCCTGGTCATGCACGCCGGTCCCGACGGACAGATCGAGCGCAACTGGAGGGACCACGGTGCCGTCGAGTTGGTGCGTCCCGACGGCACCGCTGTCGCCTACGGCAGCCCCGCCGATCGCAGCCTGCTCAACGCCGCCTACGACGCCGTCCGCGCGCCCGACGGAACGTTCTGGGTGACCGACGCGGGCAACGGACGTCTCATCCACCTCGGCCCGGGGATGGCCGTGCTCGGCACCGTCGACACCGTCGCCGGGCGACGGCTGTCCCAGCCGCAGGGCATCGCCATGGCCGACACCGACCTGGTGATCGCCGACCGCGGCCTCGGACTGGTGGCCATCACCGACGGCACGGGCAAGGGTCGCTGGCTGGGCACCCGGGTCGAGGACCTTCCCAGCGTCGTGTCCGGCAGCCACCGCTGGAGCACCACCGAGGCAGGGGTGCTCGACAACCCCAAGGCGGTCGAGGTCACAGCTGACGGCTCGGTCGTGGTGTTCGACAACGCGGCCAGGCGCCTCACCACGTTCGGCACCGACGGCAAGGCGCGCTCGATGACCGCGCTGGCAGGTACACCGACCGGCTTCGCCATGGACCCCGAGGGCAACCGGTACCTGGCCGATGTGTCTCGCCGACTCGTCTACCGGATCGACGTCGACGGCGACGAGAGCCCGATCGCGGTCTTCGATCGCGACCGCACAGCCCTCATCAGCGAGCGCGACGCCGCGGTTTGACAGCCCTACCGGCTCACCTGGCGGACCGGCACCGACAGCAGCACCAGCGGACTGGTGGTGTCGCTGCTCCCCGCAGCCGGGCCGAGCTGACCGGCCGCACCGCCACCTCTGCCGGGACCCGCGTGCCCGGACCGACCAACCCACGAAGGAGCAGCCCGATGGATGAATACATTGGCGTCATCAAGTACTTCACGACCACCTATGTCCCGAGCGGCTACATGAAGTGCAACGGCGCATTCCTCCAGATCGTCGCCTACACCACGCTGTACAGCGTGATCGGCACGACGTACGGGGAAACCGGACCGTCCACTTTCGCCCTGCCGAAGGTCACCACGAACTTGACCGGTTCGTCCCTGGACATCGGTTGGTGCATCTGCACCGACGGCGTCTACCCAACCCGCCCCTGAGTGACTCGTCGGCCGTCAACGCACCGACCGAGGTTCCCAGGCCCACGATCTCCGAACGAGCAGCCCGATGGATGAGTACATCGGCGTCATCACGTGCTCACCGGTTCCTATGTCCCGAGCGGCTTCCTGCAGTGCAACGGTGCGAGCCTGCAGACCAGCGAGTACACCGCTCCCTTCAGTCTGCTGAGCAACCGCTTCGGCGGAAACAACTCCACGACGTTCGGCCTGCCGAACATCACCACCAAACTGACCGGGTCCTCGCAGGACATCGGCTGGTGCATCTGCTGCTACGGCACGTTCCCGGTCCGTTCCTGACCCGCGGCGCGCAGGGCGCCGAGCCTACGCACGGGGACCGGCTTCCAGTTGCGAGGCAACGAGAAGCCGGCCCTGCGGGCTTCACGTGCTCACGCCGGGGCGGGCTGGGCGCCGCGTTGCAGCGAACCGGGCAGGGCGCCGGTCGGCTCGCTGTGCTCGAAGGTGACCGTGCCGCGCTTGACGGTGGCGACGTAGCCCGACGGCTTCTGCATGAGCCGCTTGCCGCCCGCAGGCAGGTCGTAGATCATGCGCGGTGCCGGCAGCGACAGGTTGTCGAAGTCGATCAGGTTGAGATCGGCGAGGTAGCCGGGAGCGAGCACCCCACGGTCGTGCCAGCCGATGTGACGGGCGGTGTCATGGGTCTGGCGGCGGACCACGAACTCGAGCGGCAGCTGCTCGCCACGGGTGCGGTCACGGCACCAGTGGGTCAGCAGGAACGTCGGGAACGACGCATCGCAGATGAAGCTGACGTGGGCGCCGCCGTCGGACAGACCGGGCACCACCCGGTCGTGCAGCAGCATCTCACGGGCGGCGTCCATCGAGCCGCCGGCGTAGTTGGCGAGCGGGAAGTACAGCAGCTCCTCGCCATTGCGTTCGAGCAGCGCGTCGTACACCAGCTCGAAGGCATCCGCGCCGGTACGGCGCGCCTCGGCACCGAGGGACGCCTCGGGGGCCGGTTCGTAGTCGGCCGGGCTGCCCAGGCGGAACACCTTGTCCATGTTGCCCCGGGCCATGTGGAAAAAGCCGCCGCGCACCTCGCGGGCCTCCGCCAGCAGCGTGCGCCGCAGCTCCGGATCGGCCAGACGCCGGGCCCGTTCGGCCAGCGGCAGGCTCGCCAGCCCCAGGCTGCGGTAGGTGGCGCACTTGATCAGCGGGTTCATGGTGGTCTCGAGCCCGACCAGGAAGCTGACCGAGCGGGGCGCACACTGGGCCTTGAAGTCGAGCCCTTCGGCCGCGGCGGCCGAGATCCGCTCGAGCACCTGCCGCCAGCGGTCGGGGGCCTGCTCGGCCTGGATCAACGAGACCGAAACCGGCCGCCCACCGGATCGGATGGCGGCGGCCTTCATCAGGCCCAGTTCGGCGTCGAGGTCCTTGAAGTCGGACACGAACTGCATGACGCCCTTGCCGGTGACGGCGAACGCCTCGGCGATGCCGAGGATCTCGGCCTCCTCGGCGGTGAGGGTGCCGATCTTCTGGCCGTCACGGCTGCGATGGTTCACCGACCGGGACGTGGCGAAGCCCATGGCCCCGGCGTCGAGGCCTTCGGCCACCAGGCGGGCCATCTCGCCGATCTCGGCCTCGGTGGGCACCTCGCGGTAGTTGGCCCCACGCTCACCCATCACGAACGCCCGCAGCGCCGAGTGGGGGATCTGCGAACCGAGATCGACGGTGTACTGCCGGCGGGCGAGTGCGTCGAGGTACTCGGGGTAGGTCTCCCAGTCCCAGGTCAGGCCCTCGTGCAGGGCGGTACCGGGGATGTCCTCGACGCCTTCCATGAGCGCAATGAGGAATTCGTGCTCATCGGCGCCGCCACGGGCCGGGGCGAAGCCCACCCCGCAGTTGCCGAACACCACCGAGGTCACGCCGTGCAGCGAGGACGGGGCGAGCTGGCTGTCCCAGGACACCTGACCGTCGTAGTGGGTGTGGATGTCCACCCAGCCCGGCGTCACCAGCAGACCGTCGGCGTCGAGCTCGCGACGACCGGTCCCCTCCACCCGGCCGACGGCGGTGATGCGGTCGCCGTCGACGGCGATGTCGGCCGAGCGACGCTCGACACCGGTCCCGTCCACGACGGTTCCACCACGAATGACGAGGTCATGAGCCATGTCTGTCCCCCCGGGGATGCAGGTTGCCTGGCGGTCACCGTACACCTCCGCACGGTCGGTGATCGGCCTGTTCGACGGCGGCTCGGCCCGGCCGGCGGCCGGACCCGCCCGGCAGCGGCCCGGCGGACCGGACCACCCGTCCGGGCACCCGCATCGTCGACGGATCGAGACGATTCGACGTCGATTCGCTGCGAACGGCGTAGACCCCGCTCGGGCGGTGACGTGATAGGGGTCACATCACGGAACCAACGAACCGCGGGCAGGGACTGGACGACGAACCGTGACCGTTCCGCCGGAACGGTCGAGACTGCTCCGAGGTAAAGAACATGATCCGGAAGACGTTTGGAGTGCTCGTGCTCGGGCTCGTGGCACTGGGGCTGTCAGGTCCCGGCGCCGCCGCTCATGTCACCGTGAACCCCTCGCAGGCCACTGCCGGCAGCTACGCCAAGCTCGCCTTCCGCGTGCCGAACGAGCGGGCCGACGCCTCGACGATCAAACTCGAGGTGCAGTTCCCGGCCGATGCCCCGATGGCGTCGGTGAGCATCAAGCCGACACCGGGCTGGACCGCCACCATCATCAAGCGCACGCCGGCACCCCCGGCCACCACGGCGAACGGGAACGCCATGACCGAAGCGATCGACACGGTGTCTTGGTCGGGTGGCGCCATCAGGCCCGGGGAGTTCCAGGAGTTCGAGATCTCCCTCGGCCCGCTGCCCAAGAACGTGGCGGCGATGCCGTTCCGGGCCCTGCAGACCTACGACAACGGCGAGGTCGTCCGCTGGGTCGAGGACCGGGTGACCGGTCAGCCGGAACCGGCGAAGCCGGCCCCGGTACTGCAACTCGTCGCCTCCGAGGCCAGCACCACGACCACGGCGAGCGCCGCAGCGCCGACGACCACCGGCGCCGCCGACGACGGAGGGTCGGCCACCGACTCGCCGCCGGAGCAGGCCCCCGTGTCCGACACGACGGCCCGCACGCTCGGAGCGATCGGGCTCGTCGCCGGGGTGATCGGCCTGGTCGTCGGTGTCGTCGCCCTCGGCCGGCGCCGGCCGGGGGCCTGAGGGGCGCGATGGCCCGCCGGAACGGGTCAGCCGGTAGTGTACGCCCCGGTGCAGCACGCGAAGCCGACAGCAACGGCGCTCGACGCGACGGCCGCCGCCGGGCGGGACCGGTGACCGACCACGGCTGCGATACCTGGCAGGAGGCGATCTCTGCCGCTGCCGACGGGGCGGCCGCCGGGGTCGATCTCCGGTTGGTCGAGGCCCACCTGCGCCGGTGCCCGGCCTGCCGGACGTTCGCCGACGCCATCGACGAGCAACGGCTGGTCGCTCACGCAATCGGCCGCTCGCCAGGCCTGTCGAGCGGCGAGATCACCGCCGCGGTGGCCCGGGACGATCGCACCCGCGTCCCCGCCGTGCTGCGGATCGGTCTGGTGCTGGTCGCTGCGCACCTCACCGTGCTCGCCGCCATCGATCTCATCGCCCCCGAGGGCCATGAGGCCCGCCATGTGGGGTCGTTCTCGCTGGCCTATGCCATCGCCCTGCTCGTGGTGGCACTGCGCCCCGCCAGGGCCCGAACCGTGCTGCCGGTGGCGGTTGTCGTGGCCGCCGCGCTGGCCATCACCGCCGTGGTCGATACCGTACGGGGAAGTACGCAATGGCTGACGGAGCTCCGCCATGTGCCGGAGATCGCCGGTGTCGTGCTGGTCTGGGCGCTGTGCCGACGCATCGCACCGCCGGCCCCCCGGCCGACCCGGAGCCCCTCGCAGGTACCCGGCGTCCGGCGTTAGGCGATCCGGTCATCCGCTCGTACCTGCGCCGCCAGCTGGACCCTCGCCCGCGATACCCGCGAGCGGATCGTTCCCACCGGACAGTCGCACGTCTGCGCCGCCTCGTCGTAGGACAGCCCGACGAGCTGGGTCAACACGAACGCCTCCCGTAGCTCGCTGCTCAACCCTGCGAGCAGGGACGCGAGCTCGGCCGGGCTCGTCGGGCCGGGCACCGCGTCCTCATGGCGGCCGGCCCGGAAGCGGTCGACGGCCTGACGCCTGCGGACCCGGCGCCGCACCTCGGTGGCACAGGTGTTGCGGGCGATGGCGAGCACCCACGGCAAAAAGGACGCCGCCTCGCCCCGGAATCCGGGTAACGAACGAAACACCCGCAGGTAGGTCTCCTGCACGAGGTCGTCGACGTCGTCGCCCGATCCGAGCGTCCGACAGACCAGGGCGACCTGTGCCCGGGTGTGGCGCACGAGCTCCTCGACAGCCCGGTTGTCGCCATTGACGGCACCATCGATCAGCAACAGGAGCGAGGGGGTCACGGCCCCATCGTCGCACGCACACCAACGCAGACCGCCACCGGTACGTGCTGGAGGGACTTCATCACCACCGCAGGCTGGTACTGCGGGCCGCGCTCCCCCCAGGCCGGCGCCAGGTCGGGGAACCGCCGGGCCAGACGGGGCAGGACCACCGCCATCTCGAGGCGGGCCAATGCCGCGCCGACGCAGAAGTGCGCACCGTGCCCGAACGCCACATGACCGACCGGGCGACGCCCCAGGTCGAGCCGGTCGGGGTCGGCGAAAACCGCCGGGTCACGGTTGG
>CANJRG010000033.1 GCA_947476745.1 Acidimicrobiia bacterium
CAGGTCGGGTGGATCACGACGCGACTCGCCCCATGAACGGCGGGTCCGGGAGGCGGTCGTGGTCGTGTGGTCCGGCTTCGGCCGGTCGGGTCGGCACGGATGGCGCGGAGGGGTACCGGCCGACGTCGACGGTGAGCACCACCACGTCGGGCGGTCGGGGTCCGGTTCGGTCCGCTAGAACGAGGGGATGCACGCTGCACTGAACTCGTTGTTCGATCTGACCGGCCGGGTCGCTCTGGTCACCGGTAGCTCCCGCGGGTTGGGACGGGCGGTGGCCCGTGGGTTCGCCCGTGCCGGGGCGTCCGTGGTGATCTGCAGTCGCAAGCTGGAGTCCTGCCGGGAGACGGTGGCGGAGATCGAGGCCGACGGGGGTCGGGCCTTGGCCGTGGACGTGAACATGAGCGATCCCGATGCCCCGGCCAGGCTCGTTGCGGCCACCCTCGGCGGGTTCGGACGTCTGGACATCCTGGTGAACAACGCGGCGACGGTGCTCGATCGGCCGCTGCACCGAGTCGAGGCCGAGACCTTCAACGGGGCGTTCGGAACCAACCTCCTGGCACCGTTCCTGCTGGTCGAGGCGGCCCGTCCGCACCTTGCCAAAAGCGGTCACGGAGCGATCATCAACATCCTGTCCATCGCCATGGCCGCGGGTAGCCCCGATCGGTACTACTACCCGCCCATCAAGGCGGCACTGGCGCAGGCCACCCGATCCATGGCGCTCGACCTGGGCCCCGAGGGCATCCGGGTCAACGCCATCTCGCCCGGTACCTTCCGCACCGACATGGTGACCAAGGCCTACAGCGAGGAGACCCTGAGCGCCCGCGGTGCTGCGAATCCGCTGGGCAAGATCGGCGATCCCGACGAACTGGTCGGCCCGGCGCTGTTGCTGGCCTCGGATGCCGGTTCGATGATCACCGGGGCGGTGCTCGTCGTCGATGCCGGCGCGACGGTGGCGCCGTCGGGCCGCGGCTGAGGCCGTCGGGCCGCGGCTGAGGCCGTCGGGCCGCGGCTGTGTCCAGAAACGGGCGGGGCCCGGGTCCTTCAGGCGTGCAACGGTGCTTTGGCCAGGTGCCAGTCGGTGCGTTGCTGGTAGGCGTGACCGACGGTCAGCGCGGTGGCGTCCTCGAACGGTCGGGCGATGATCTGCAGGCTCAACGGAAGGCCGTCGGGATCGAGCCCCATGGGCAGGGCCAGGGCCGGGAAGCCGGTTCCGTTCCACACCGGGCAGTGCATGGCCCGCGCCGAGATCGTCTGCCGCGGTGCGCCCGAATGGTGCGTGGCGCCGTACCCCATGGTCGGGCTCACCAGCACCGTGAGCTGCTCGCGCTCCATCATGGCGTGGATCTGCTCGCGTCCGGCCTGACGGACCCGTTCGCACTGGGCGAGATCGCCGCCGGAGATCAGCGCACCGAGGGCGAGGGTCAGCCGGGTCGGTCGGCCGTAGTCCTCCCACCGGGTGGCCAGCCAGTTGCGGTGGTAGGAGAACGCCTCGGCCTGCAATCCGAGGAACGTGGCGACGTGTAGTTCGTCGTAGAGCGGGGCCTCCACCTCGACGGTTTCGGCGCCGGCGGCTCGTAACACCTCGAGGGCGTCGCGCATGGCCTGCCAGGTCCAGGCAGCGGTGTGGTCACGGATCGAGTCGTTGACCAGGACCCCGATGCGGACCCCGGCCAGCGAGCCGCCATTGGCCTCGATGGCGGCGACGTAGTCGATCGGGGCGGAAGGCACCGAGGTGCGGTCGGTCGGGTCTGCGCCGGCCATGACCGTCAACATGGCGGCGCAGTCCCATGCCGAACGGCACATCGGGCCGAGGTGGTCGTAGGTGTAGCCGAGCGGGAAGCAACCGCTCTTGGGGACCAGCCCGTGGGTCGGCTTGAGGCCGGTGATGCCGCAGTAGGCGGAGGGAACCCGGATGCTGCCGCCGGTGTCGGTGCCGAGCGCACCCAGCATCAGGCCGGCGGCTACGCCGTTGCCCGAACCGGAGGACGACCCGCCGGTCCAGCGCTCGGGGTTCCAGGGGTTGCGGGGCAGGGGGAAGGGCTTGCTGCGGTCCGGCCTGCCGACGGCGAACTCCATCGTCGTCAGCTTGCCGAGGATCACTGCACCGGCGGCGCGGAGCCGCTGCAGGACAGGGCCGTCGCCCTGGTCGCCCCAGGAAGGGGGCAGGACCAGGGATTGACAGGTGGTGGGGCCCTCGTCGGTGGCCAGGATGTCCTTCACCCCGACGGGGATGCCGTGCAGCGGCCCCCGATCGTGGCCGGCGGCGAGTTCGGCGTCGGCACGGCGGGCCGCCTCGAGGGCCTGCTCGTCGAAGCGGGCCAGGTAGACGCCGAGGGTGGGGTCGAGGGTGTCTGCGGCGGTGAGCATCGACGAGACGAGCGCCTCGCTGGTGGTCTCACCGGAGCGCAAGGCGGCGGCGGCGGCGGCGATGGTCCACGGGGTGCTCATGCGCCGAGCTCCCCGGCTCGGAACACGTTGGAGGGGTCGACATCGCCCACGTCGGCGGCGTGGATCATCGCCAGTTGGCGGCGGATCGGGCCGTAAAGCTCGGCGAGCCGCTCGACCTCCTCGACCGACGGCTGCAGCCCGGAGGCGGTGAGCATCGCTTGCACGATGGTGAGGTTCTCGGCGGTGACGGGAGGCACAGTGCCCACCGTATCGTTTCCAGCGGAGCCGCACCGGGCTGCGGACGTGGCACACCGGCTGCGGACGCGGCACACCGGCTGCGGACGTGGCACACCGGCTGCGGACGTGGTGCATCTGCCCGCCGCTGCGCCCGGCCGGTGTACCCCGATTGCGAGCACGATGCGGTCCCGGTGAGCCACGATGGCGGGGATGACGGACCACCTCGAAGCCCATCTCCTTGCCGCGCCGATGGCCGATGGCCCGACCGGACCGCTGGTCGGGATGCGGATCCTCGACCTGACCCACGCGCTGGCCGGTCCCTTCGGCACTATGTACCTGGCCGATCTCGGCGCCGACGTGATCAAGATCGAGCCTCCGAGGGGCGAGCTGGTGCGCTTCAACGGGCCGTTCGTGCGCGGCGACGAGGAGCGTCGGTACGGCTCGCGGTACGGCTCCCGGAACCGCAACAAGCGCTCGATCGCGCTCGACCTGGCCGACGAGGCCGATCGGGAGACCTTCTTCCGGCTGGTCGAGACCGCCGACGGGCTGCTCGAGAACCAGCGGGCCGGGGTGCTGGATCGGCTCGGGGTGGGCTACGAGTCCTGCCGGGCCCGTAACCCCCGCTTCGTGTACGCCGCGGTACGGGGCTTCGGCGATCCGCGCACGGGGGAGAGCCCCTACGCCGCCTGGCCGGCGTTCGACCCGATCGCCCAGGCCATGGGCGGCGTCGTGGCCTCCACCGGCACCGACACCGACAACCTGCTGCGCTGCGGGCCGGCCATCGGCGATACGGTGCCCGGCCTGATGGCGGCGTTGGGCCTGGTGTCGGCCATCCACCATGCGCAGCGCAGCGGGGAGGGCCAGTTCCTCGATGTGGCCATGGTCGACGCCATGATGTCGATCTCCAGCGAGAGCCTCACCCAGTGGAGCTACACCGGGCGACCGCAGGCGCCCTCGGGGAACACCGTGGACGGGTTGAGCCCGTTCGACATCTATCCCACCTCCGACGGCTATTGCGCCATCGCCGCGCCGACCCCGCCGCTGTGGGAGCGGCTGTGCACCGTCATCGGCCGCCTCGACCTGCTCGAGGACGAGCGCACCTCCAACATCCGGGGCCGGCTGAAGAACCGCAACGTCGTCGATGCCGCCATCGGTGGCTGGGCGGCGAGCCACACCACAGCCGAGGTGGTGACCGCCCTTGGCGGTGAGGTCCCGGTCGGGCCGGTGTACGAGCCGAAGGACTGGCTGACCGATCCACACGTGATCGCCCGGGAGATGGTGGTACGAGTGGACCACCCCCACCACCGCCCGACGGTGCAGGTGAACTGCCCGATCCGCTTCACCGGCACACCGGCCGGTATCTACCGCTCGCCGGCGACCCTCGACGAGCACGGCGAGGAGCTGCGGGCCGAGCTCGAACGGCGGCACGCCGAATGACCGGTCGAACCGGCTCGCAGGGGAGTGGCACGGCGGTGCAGGAACTTGCCTACGTGGTGGCCGACGTGGCCGACCTCGGGGCCTGGCGTACTTTCGTCGAACGGGTCCTCGGCGCCGGGCTGGTCGACACCCCCGACGGCGTGACCGTCCGACTGGACGAGCGGGCGGCGCGCCTGGTGCTGCGTCGTGCCGAACTCGACGGTCCGGTCGTGGCCGGCTGGGAGGTGGCGGGGGAGCGCGCGGCGCGCGACCTCGCCGCTCGGGCCGGGGTCGCGGCCATACCGGGCGGTCCGCAGGAGGCGGCGGCTCGCGGGGTGGACGGCTTCGTGGCCTTCGACGACCCGGCCGGGCAACGGCTGGAGCTGTGCTGGGGGCCGTTCGAGACGGCCGAACCGTTCGTCGGGGCACGCCCCCACGGCGGGTTCCGAACCGGCGAGTTGGGCTTGGGCCATGCGGTGTGGTCCCTCGACGAGGCGGGTCCCGCCCGGCGCTTCTACCAGGATGTCCTCGGTTTCCGGCCCAGCGACTACGCCACGGTCCCCGGCGAGCTGTACTTCTTCCACGTGAACCCTCGGCACCACAGCCTGGCACTCGGTCAGTTGGGCTTCGTCGGGTTGCACCACCTCATGGTGGAGGTGCTCGATTTCGATGACCTGGGCCGTTCCTACGATGCCGCGATCGAGGGCGGCTGGCCGATCATCTCGAGCCTCGGCCGTCACACCAACGACCACGTCACCTCGTTCTACGTGCGGACACCGTCGAACTGGGCGGTCGAGGTGGGCTGGGGCGGCCGGCTGATCCTCGACGAGGCGGCCTGGGAGGTCCGGGAGCTGACCGAAGGCCCGAGCCTGTGGGGACACGAGCGCACCTGGGTGAGCGACGAGATGAAGGTGCGCCAGCGCGAGCTGCGCCACCAGGCAGCAGCGCAGAACCTGCGGGCCCCGTTGCATCTGCCGGGACGTACCGCGGCCGACGTGGACGGCGTGCCGCTGCGTTGAGGATCCGCACGGGTTAGGGTCCGGGCGTTGCCGGGCGCATGCCGGGTCCGGCGTGGAGGCAAGGTCGTGCAAGCAGAACAACCCCCGGCACCGCAATTGCCGGCCGCCCCGGAGCGGATGTTGGAAGGGGTGCGGGTCCTGGACTTCACCCAGTACCTGGCGGGCCCGTCCTGCACCCGGCTGCTCATGGAGCTCGGTGCCGAGATCATCAAGGTCGAGCTGCTGCCCGACGGCGATCCGACCCGGAGGCTCAACCCCCAGCGCAACGGCATCGCCGTGTTGCACGCGCAGCAGAACCGGGGCAAGCGCAGCGTGGCACTGGACCTGCGTCGGCCGGAGGCCCTCGAGGCGGTGCGGCGGATGGTCCGCTCGGTGGACGTGGTGGTGGAGAACGGCACGCCCGGGCTGATGGCCCGACGAGGACTGGGCTACGACGACCTCTCTGCGATCAACCCGCGCCTTATCTACGTGTCGGTCAGCGGGTTCGGTCAGACCGGTCGGTATTCCCACCGGTCGTGCTTCGACTTCATCGCCCAGGGCATGGCCGGCGTGATGCACATGACCGGCGACAAGGAGGGCCCGCCGTACTTCGTGGGCATCGGTCTCGGGGACACCAATGCCGGGGTGCACGCCTTCGCCGGCGTGGGGTTCGCGCTGTACCAGCGCGATCGCACCGGTCGGGGCACCCACATCGACGTGTCGATGGTCGACGCGCTGTTCCACATGCACGAGAACGCCGTGGTTGCGGCGTCGAGCACCAACGGCGAGTTCGTGCCCATCCGCCAGGGGCTGCATTACCAGCCGGCCTCCCCCGCCGGCACGTTCAAGGGGCCGCAGGGCTGGATCGTGGTGCTGTGCATGCCCAACCAGATCGACGGCTTGTGGGCGGCGATGGGTCGCCCCGACCTGGCGCAGGATCCCCGTTTCGCCGACTACGACGCCCGCATCGCCAATCGGGACGCCCTCACCGCCCTCATCGAGGGGTGGATGGCCACCTTCGCCACCGACGAGGAACTGCTCGAGGTGCTCGAGGCCAACCGCGTACCGAGTGGTCCGGTCCTCAGCCCGGCCGACGCCATCGACCATCCCTGGTTCCGTGAACAGGGCGCGGTCCGAGACGTCGAGGACGGCGAGGGCGGGACCTTCGTCGTGCCGGGTTTCCCCATCCGCTTCGGCGGGGTGCGGCCCAACCGCCCGGCGGTGGCTCCCCAGTTCGGGCAGCACACCGCCGAGGTGCTGACATCGTTCGGCTTCAGCGACGCCGAGATCGCCGCCCTCGGGGATGCGGATCAGGCGCTCTAGCGCATCGTGTCGGCCCCTCCGGTGGCCCCGGCGGGGTGGAGCAGGGAGAGGATCGAACATGGGTTTCGTGCACATCGACCACGTCGGCCTGGTGGCGTCGAGCATCGAACAGGCACGCCAGGTGCTTGGCGAAGCCGTGGGACTCGAGCTCGACGAGGATCGTTCCCACTGGCCCGAGGGCAGCTACTTCCCGCCGGAACAGACCCACAACTATTTCTTCCAGGTCGGCGGAGGCGAGACCCAGGTGGAGGTGCTCGTGCCCGAACCGGGCGCCACCAGCGGTGCCGCCCGGTTCCTCGAACGCAAAGGACCGGGCCTGCACCATCTGTGCTACGCGTGCGAGGACGTGCACGACGAGGCCGAACGGCTGCTCGCCGCCGGCATGCAGGAGATCGACCTGCCACGACCGGACGATCAGCGTCGCCGTGTGGCGTTCTTCCACCCCCGCACTGCCGGTGGCGTGCTGACCGAGCTGGTACCGGTCCGCGCGTCGTTGACCGACGACGTGCCTCGGGTGCACCGTCACGGGTCGGTCCTGCACCGCCACGCCTGATGTCGCGTCAGGCCCGCACAGCGGCGCCGTAGCCGCCGTCGGGGAAGATGATCTCGCCGGTCACGAAGCTCGACTCGTCGCAGGCCAGGTACAGGCAGGCGTTGGCGATGTCGACCGGCTCGCCGAGACGGCGCAGCGGGGTGTGGCGTATCTGCGAGTCGACCCACGGCTGGTGGGTGATGGCCGCGCCGGACATCGACGTCTTGATGTAACCGGGGCCGACCGCGTTGACGCGGATCTTGTGACGGGCCAACTCCAGGGCGTAGCACTTGGTGAGCATCCACACGCCGGCCTTGGACACGCAGTAGTCGGCCGAGCCCATGAGCGCGGTGACCGCGGCGACAGAGGCGATGTTGACGATGGTGCCACCGTCACCCTGGGCGGCCATGCGGCGGGCGACGGCCCGGTCGGTGAGCATCACCCCGGTGAGGTTGACGTCAAGCAGCTTGTGCCAGCTCTCGAGCGACTTGTCGAGCAGCAGCATGTCGGTGCGGTCCATGCGGTCCTGGCCGCGTTGCTCGTCGATCTCCCGGCTGACGTAGCCGGCGTGGGAGATGCCCGCAGCGGCGACACAGGTGTCGATCCGGCCGAACGATGCCACGGTCGCCGCAGCCATGGCCTCGCAGGACTCCTCCGTGGACGTGTCGACGACGACCGAGTCGGCCCGGCCGCCCACGGCGATGATCTCGGCCACGACGTTCTCGGCACGCTCGCCGTTGAGGTCGGCCACCATGATCGCCGCGCCCTCCGCGGCGAAGCGCAGTGCGCAGCCACGCCCGATGCCGGAGGCACCCCCGGTGATCAGGGCGACCTTGCCTTCGAGACGTCCAGCCATGTCGGTGCTCCTTGTGTCGCGAGCTCCTGCGGCTCGTCCGGCGGCAACTTATCCCGCCGGTCGTCACACCACAGGACGGTCGCCCGGTGGACTGCTCCGCCGCCCGGCCCGGGGGTACGATCCGCTGATGCTGCTGCCGCTGAGCCCCGACGAGCTGTTGTCCACCACCCGGTCGGTACGCCGCCGCCTCGACTTCACCCGCCCGGTGCCACGAGAGGTGCTGTCCGAGTGCGCCGAGCTGGCCCTGCAGGCACCGACCGGGTCGCTGCGCCAGGACTGGCACCTGGTCCTCACCAACGACCGCGAGCAGTGCCGCCGGGTGGGCGAGGTCTACCGCAGGATCTGGCTCGGTATGGTCAGCGACGGCTACCTGCAGAAGGCCGCGGCCGCCGAGCCCGACCCGGCGGCCCGTGCGAGCTGGTTGAAGATGATGGACTCCGCCCGGTACCTGGCCGAGCACTTCCCGGACGTGCCGGCGCTGCTGGTGCCCTGCATCGACGGACGCCTCGACGGCACGCCGGCCACGGTGCAGGCGCTGCGTTGGGGTTCGATCATCCAGGCTGCGTGGAGCTTCATGCTGGCTGCCCGGGCCCGCGGCCTGGGCACCTGCTGGACGACGGTGCATCTCAGTGCCGAGGCCGAGGTGGCCGAGATCCTGGGCATCCCCTTCGAGACGGTGCAGCAGGTCGCGCTCATCCCGGTGGCCTACACGCTGGGCACGGACTTCAAGCCCGGTGTCCGAAAGCCGTCGGAACGATTCGTGCACTGGAACGGCTGGTGACCTGAGGCTGTTGTCGGCCGCTCACGGGTGTGAGAGGCTCCGGCGATGTGGTTGCGCCTCCGTCAGATCGCCGTCGTTGCCGAAGACCTGCGTCGGGCGGCCCTCGACATCGGGACCGTCCTGGGGGCCGAGGCGTGCTTCACCGATCCGGGTGTGAAGATGTTCGGCCTGAAGAACACCCTGTGGCCCATCGGCAGCCAGTTCCTCGAGGTGGTCACCCCGATCGCTGAGAACACCGCGGGTGGCCGTTACCGGCAGCGTCGCGGCGGCGACACGGGCTACATGGTGATCACCCAGGTCGACGACGTCGCCCGCCGTCGGGCCCGCGCCGCCGAGCTCGGCATCCGGGTGGCGTTCGACCTGTCGATGCCCGAGGAAGGCCACGACGGCATCCAGCTGCACCCCGCCGACACCGGTGGCTCGTTCTTCGAGATGGATCAGATGACCATGGACGGAGGCGACGAACCGGATGGCCCCTGGAGCCCCGCCGGGCGGAACTGGCAGCCGTACGTCCGCACCGACGTGGTGTCCGCGATCAGCGCAGCCGAACTACAGGCGGCCGACCCGGAGGCACTGGCCCGCCGCTGGGCCGACATGGCCGAGATCGAGCTGGGACGCGACGCAAAGGGCAACCCGGTCGTCGAGCTCGACAACGCGCGGCTGCGCTTCGTGGAGGCCACCGACGGGCGTGGCGACGGGCTCGGCGGGATCGACGTGACCGTGGTGGATCGCGAGGCCGTACTGGCCGGGGCGAGGGCCCGCGGCTGTTACGTGAACGACGAACAGGTTTGCCTGGTAGGCCTGCGCGTCTACCTGCGCTGATATCGATCGGGCGGCCTGCGACGGTCGCCTGCTGACGAGGAGCACCCATGCTGTCCAACTACCGGGTCCTCGACCTGACCGACGAGCGCGGCCATCTCGCCGGGTTCATCCTTCGCCAACTCGGTGCTGAGGTCGTGCTGGTCGAGCCGCCCGGCGGATCGTCGGCCCGGCGGCTGGCCCCCTTCGCCGGCGACGTGTCCGACCCCGAGCGATCGCTGCATTTCTGGGCCTACAACCGGGGCAAGAAGAGCGTCGTGGTCGACTACCAGCGACCCGAGGGTCGCGAGCAGCTGCTTGCATTGGTGCGTGGGGCCGACGTGCTCGTGGAGTCGGCCAACCCGGGACGGATGGAGGAGCTCGGCCTGGGCCGCGACGTGTTGGCCTCGGCGAACCCGGCCCTGATCCACGCTTCGATCACCGCGTTCGGCAGTGACGGTCCGAAAGCGAACTGGGCGGCAGCGGACCTGGTGATCCAGGCGTCGGCGGGCAATATGGCGCTCAACGGGGACAAGGACCGGTCGCCGCTGCGGGCCGGCGGCACCCTGCCGCAGGCGTACCACAACGCCGCCTCGGAGGCGGCCGGCGCGGTGCTCATCGCCCTGTGGGAACGCCAGACGCGGTCGGGCCTCGGTCAGCACATCGACCTGTCGGCCCAGCAGTCGATGAACCAGGCGTCGCAGTCGATGATGCTGGCAAGGCAGCTGAACGCCACGCCGACCACCCGAATCGCCGGTGGCGCCAACCTGCAGGGCATCGACATCCAGCTGATGTGGCCGTGCAAGGACGGCCACGCGTCGGTGACGCTGTTGTTCGGCACCGGGTTCGCCCGCTTCACCCAGCGGCTCATGGACTGGGTGTGCGATGAGGGCTTCTGCGACGAGGCCACCCGGGACAAGGACTGGGTTCTCTACGCCATGATGCTGCTCGACGGCCGCGAGCCGGTCGCCGAGTACGACCGGATCAAGCAGTGCCTCACCAACTTCTTCGCCACCAAGACCAAGGCCGAGCTGCTCGAGGCGTCGATCTCCCGCCGGGTGCTGATCACCCCGGTGTGGACCACCGCCGAGGTGCTGGTCAGCGAGCAGCTGGCCTCCCGCAACTTCTGGGACGACGTCGATCACGGCGCGCTCGGCACCGTCCGCTACCCGGGCGCCTTCGCCAAGTTCAGCGCCACCCCACTACCCGCCCTACCGGCGGCGCCGAAGCTGGCGGAGCACACCGACGAGGTGCTCGGGGCCGGGCCTCGGTCGCCGTACGTCGCGATCACCCCGGCGGTGCAGCCGCCGCCCACGGCACGTCCGCTGCAAGGCGTGAAGATCCTCGACATGATGTGGGTCATGGCCGGCCCGGCGGCGTCGCGGGTGCTGGCCGACTACGGCGCGGACTGCATCCGGGTCGAGTCGGTCAACAAGATCGACGCCGCCCGCAACCTGCAGCCCTTCCGCGACGACGTGGGCAACCCCGACAACTCGGGTCTGTGGAACAACATGAACGCCGGCAAACGGGACCTTGCCCTCGACCTGTCCAAACCCGGTGCGCTCGACGTGGTGTGGGACCTGATCGACTGGGCCGACGTGGTCGTGGAGTCGTTCTCGCCCCGGGCCATGGCCCAGTGGGGTCTCAGCTACGAGCAGATCAAGGCCCGCAAGCCCGACATCATCATGTCGTCGAGCTGCCTGATGGGCCAGTACGGCCCGCTGGCGTCCATCGCCGGGTTCGGCACCATGGCTGCGGCGATCTCGGGGTTCTTCTACCCGGTGGGCTGGCCCGACCGGGCACCGTGCGGCCCGTTCGGCGCCTACACCGACTACACCTCGCCGCGCTGGTTGGTGGCGGCGCTCATGGCGGCGTTGGAGCACCGCCGGGCCACCGGGGAAGGGCAGTACATCGACCTGTCCCAGGGGGAGTCGGCGCTGTCGCTGTTGGCCCCGGCGCTGCTCGAGGCCTCGGTCAACGGGCGGATCTGGGAACGTGCTGCCAACCGGGACCTGGTCTTTGCCCCGCAGGGCGTGTACCGCACCCTGGGCGAGGACACCTGGCTGGCGATCAGCTGCACCAGCGACGAGACCTGGTCGGCGCTGTGTGGCGAGCTGCGGCGGGCCGACCTGGCGACGTTGAGCCTCGCGGAGCGCCACGCCCGCCACGACGAGCTCGACGCCCTGATCGAGGCCGCCACCCGGAACCTCGACGGGCCGGCGCTCATGGGCCGGCTGCAGTCGGTCGGGATCGCCGCCCACATCGTGCAGAACTCCGCCGAGGTCGGCGCCGACCCGCAATTGCAGCACCGTGGCCACTTCGTCGAGGTGCCCCATGCCACCCAGGGCACCACGGTGGTAGAAGCCAGTCGGTTCAGGCTGTCGCGAACCCCGGCCCGCGTCACCCATGGCGGTCCGACCTTCGGCGAGCACACCTTCGAGATCCTCGACGAGGTGTTGGGCTACGACGGTGACCGTATCGCCGAGCTCGCCGCCGCCGAGCTGCTCGAGTAGCTCGGCGGCGAGTGCCCCGGCGAGTTCAGGCCCGATGCGCCCGCGTGTCGGGGCTCAGCAGCAGCAGGACCAGCCCGGAGCCGATGCCGAGCGCCGCGGCGATCAACAGCGTCGGGGTGTAGCCGAGCCCGTCGATCAACGCGCCCATCAACGGCGGGCCGACCAGGCCGCCGATACCGGCCCCGGTGTAGAGCAGGCCGAGGATGCCGCCGAGGCCGACCGGGCCGAAGATGATGGCCGCCACCGCCGGCGACAGCGCGATGAACCCGCCGTAGGACACGCCCAGCACCACCGCGTATACCAGCAGCAGGCCGTAGCTCGAACCGGCGGCGATCCACAGCCCGAAGCTGGCCCCCACCACCAGGTAGCAGCCGCGGTACAGGCCCATGAGCGACCACCGGCGTGCGATGACCCCGAAGCCGAGGCGCCCGATCACCGAACAGATACCGATGGTGCCGATCAGCCAGCCGGCCGTACCGGCCACGTCACGCTGCTTGAGGTAGTCGCCCATGAATACGAACGGGACGAACAGCACCAGGGTCATGAGGAACATGGAGGCGTACAGCACCCAGAAGTCGCGGCTGGCCCGCACCACGCCGAGGATCGACGGCGGGGGTGCGGCGTTCGCCGGCCGGGGCGGGGGGTTGGCGCCGAGCAGGGCCAGGGTCATGAGCACCCCGGCACCGACGGCCAGGATCACGTAGGTGGTTCGCCAGCCGTAGGCGTCGATGAGCCGTTCGGCCAACGGCGCCATGATCAGGGTGCCGACCCCGATCCCGGCGACCGCCAGGCCGAGGGCGTTGGTGCGCTTGGTGTTGAACCAGCCTCCCACCGCCGCCACCATCGGGACGTAGGCGCAGGCCACGCCGATCCCCACGCCGATGGCGTAGGTGACGTAGCCGACCTCGATGCTCTGCACCCGGGAGGTGGCCAGCAGGCCGAGGACCATGGCCACCGCACCCACCGCCAGCACCTTGCGTGGGCCGATCTTGTCGGCGATACGGCCGGTGGCCACCCCGAACAGGAAGTACAGGAACGTGGTGATGGAAAAGACCAGCGCCGTGGAGCTGCGGCTACTGCCGAACTCGTCGGCCATCGGCTTGAAGAACGCACCGAAGCTGTAGTTGACCCCGAAGACGGTGAAGGTGGACACGAAGGTGGCTGCCACGGTCGGCCAGCCGGCTCGGCTGTCGATGAGGGCCATCGGGTCCGCGGTTGCGGTTCCGGCGCCGGCGGGCGGCACGGGGCCGGTGGACTGGTCGGCCATCGCAGCTCTCCTGGTTCATGGGACGGTGCACGGTGCACGGCGCACGGCGACGGTCAGCCCGTGCCCTTGGGGTAGAACAGGCCGATGACCACCACGGGCACGATCCCGAGGAAGGCCATGGCGAAGAACGTGTGGTCGAACCGTTCGAAGGGAATCGGCTGTTCGTTGCCGAGCAGGGCCACCACGATGGCAACGCCGAGGCCGCCACCGAGGTTGCGTACCGTGTTGAAGGTTGCGTTGACCTCACCGAAGGCCGACGGCTCGACGCCGCGCAGCGCCGCACCGTTCAGCGGCGAGAACGTGAGCCCGAACCCCAGCGAGAACAGGATCGTGGCGGGCAGGAAGACCGTGACGTAGTGCGGTTCGGGACCGAATCGCCACACCATCCACAACATGGCGAGAATCGGGAACACCGAGCCGACCGAGATCAGCATGCGCGGCCCGTGGCGGTCGGCGAGGCGACCGGCGGTGACGCCGACGAGGGCTGAGCACACCGGCCCCGGGGTGATGGCGAGCCCGGCGCTGAGCAGCGAGTACCCCCAGATCTGGGTCAGGAACAGCGGCCACACCAGCCAGATCGACAGGCCCATCATGGCCATGAAGATGTTGGCGAGGTTCGCGGACCACACGGCGGGGTTCTTGAACAGCCGCAGGTTGAGCAGCGGTGCCGGATGCCGCAGCGAGCGCAGCACGAACAGCGGTCCGAGGATCGCCACGCCACCGAACGCCGCCAGGATCTGGGGGCTGCCCCATCCCCAGCGGGGGCCCTCGATGATGCCGAGCGCCAGCAGACCGATGGCTGCGGTCCCCATCGGGATCCCGATCAGGTCCATCGCCTGGCGTTCGGTGGTGACGCCGCTGTCACGCAGCAGCCGCGGCCCGGCGAGGGCCACCGCGGCGACCACCGGGACCGACAGCAGGTAGACCACCCGCCAGCTGGTCAGGTCGACGATCACTGCTGAGAGGCTGGGTGCCGCTGCCGCGCCGAGCGAGCCGGTGGCGGCCCAGGTGGCCACGGCCGAGGTGCGCCGGCTAGGTGGGAAATCAGGCAGGACCAGGGCCAGCGAGGACGGCACCAGCAGCGCGCCGCCGAAACCCTGGACGACCCGGCCGGCGATGAACAGCGCCGCCACCGGTGACACGGCGCACAACAGCGAGCCGACGAGGAAGATCGCCAGGCCGGTGTTGAAGATGCGGCGGCGTCCGAGCTGATCGGCCAGTCGGCCGCCCATCACCATGAACGACGCCAGCACGATGCTGTAGCCCGACAGGGCCCACGCCAGCGTGGTGCGCGGGGTGGAGGAGAAGGTCTGTTCGATCGACGGGAAGGCGATGTTGGTGCCGGTGACGTTGATGGAGATCAACATGTAGGCCGCGGCAACGGTGGCGAGGGCCAGCCATGCCCGGCGGGGGACGGCCTCGAGTGCCGGCCTCGCCGCGGTTTCCGACGTCGGCGCACCCCCAGGAGCGTCCACGTCGGACCCGACGGCGCTCGGCTCGCGCTGCTTCATCGGCGCACGGTGCTTTCCCCCATGACGGGCACCGTACTGCCAAGGAGGTGCCGCCGGGTGGTTACCCGGGAAGACTCGGCACGTGAAGATGCCCCCGACGGCTGCGAGCCGATGCTGGACCGGCCGGACCGAACGTTCGACCCGTTCGACGGGTGGAGTGCGGCGCTCTCGGGAACGTCCTGCCCGCGCGAGGGGTATTCGAGCAGGCGATGCCGCTCTCAGCGCGGGTCGCAGGCCTGCAGCAGGGCGGTGACGAGGTCGTTCAACGGGGTCGGGATGCCGTGACGGCGACCGAGCCGGCCGATGACCGCGTTGCGCACCTCCCACTCGAGCGGACGGCCCGCGCGCCGGTCGACGGCAATCGAGGACCAGTGCCCCGGCGCACCGCGCTGGGCCCGTTCCAGGGCCCGTACGGCGGCGTCGGGAGCGAAGCTCGCCCCTTCGGCCCGGCCCACGGCGATGACCTCGTCGGCCAGTGCCAGGGCGGCGTCGAACACCAAGGGGTCGGCAAGCACCGTGAGATCGCGCACGGTCAGGGCGCCGATCGCGCCGATGACAGCGTTGAGCAGCAGCTTGCGCCAGGCCCGGGTGGTGAAGTCGGCCAGCACGTCCACCCGGACGTCGGAGCCCTCGAAGGCGTCGGCGACCCGGCGTCCGGCGGCGGTGTCGGGCACCTCGAGCAGGCCGATGCTGGACTGCACGATCACCCCGGGGGCGAGCACCTCGGCGGCCAGCATCACCACGACGGGCACGATCTCGGCATCCGGTGCCAGCGGCTGGATGCGTGCGACCTGGTCGATGCCGTTCTGCAGGACGGCCACGATCGTGCCCGGGCCGGCGAGGCGGTCCAGCCACGGTGCGGCGCCTTCGCTCTGGTAGGCCTTCGTGGCCAGCAGGACCAGATCGGTCCGCTCGGCCTGCGCCGGGTCGACGAGCACGGTGGGCGAGCTGCGTACGACGGTGCCGTCGGCGTGGCGCACCTCGAGGCCCTCGAGTGGCCGGCGGGCACAGACCCGCAGGTCGTGGGTGCCGGCGTCGGCCAGCGCCGCGGCCACCGCGCCGCCGACGGCGCCCGCACCGATGACGGCGATGGTCGGTGAGGCGTGGTCCTGCTGCACGGAGGCGAACCTAGACTCCACGAGCCCGACCCGTCCGCACCCGCTCGGTCCGAGCGATCCGCGCCCGATCGCGCCCATCGAGCCGGTCCGGGTCGACGAGTGCGTCGCGGCCTTCCACCGAATCGGGCCGACCGGTGCCGCGCTGCGTGCATCAGCCGGCGTTGTCGTGCCAGGCTGTCCGATGCCGGAACGTGCTGACGGGTCCGGCAGCCGAAGGGGGAAGGTGTGGCTGCGCCGCTCGATGATGTGACCGTGATCGAGATCGACAACTGGATGGCCGCGCCGAGCGCCGGGGCGGCCCTGGCCGATCTGGGTGCGAACGTGATCAAGATCGAGCCGCTGGGCGGCGATCCCATGCGCACCATGGGTCGGCCGGCCAAGGTCGACGGCCCGTTGGCCGGCTACGACTTCCAGTTCGACGTCGACAACCGGGGCAAGCGCTCCATCGCCGTCGATCTCGACACCGACGAGGGCACGGCCCTGGTACGGCGGCTGTGCCGCACGGCGAACGTGTTCCTGTGCAACCTCATCGCCCCCCGTCAGAAGCGCTTCGGGCTCGACCCGGCATCGCTGTTCGCCGAGAACCCGAAGCTGGTGCATGCCACGCTCACCGGCTACGGCACCGACGGCCCGGAGGCCTGGCGCCCCGGCTACGACGTCACCGCGTTCTTCGGTCGGTCGGGCCTGTACGACGCCATGCGCGAGGGTGAGCAGGGTGCGGTGCCCATGGCCCGGCCCGCCCAGGGTGACCACACCACCGGGCTGGCGCTGCTGGCCGCGGTGCTGGCTGCGCTGCGCCTCGCCGAGCGCACCGGCGAGGGTCAGGTGGTGGAGACGTCGCTGTTCGAGACCGCCATCTGGACCCAGGCGTCGGACTTCGCGGTCACCGCCGTCGACCGGGCCCCGGTGCGCCGCCGCGCCCGCCACGAGATGATCACCCCCACCGCCAACCGCTATCCCTGCGGCGACGGCAACTGGATCGTGTTCAACGCGCCCGGCGAGGGTGCCTGGCGGAAGTTCTGCACGGTCATCGAGCGCGAGGCCTGGCTCGACGACGAGCGTTTCGCCACGGTGAAGGGCCGTTTCGACCACATGGCCGAGCTGGTGGCCGGCATCGACGAGGCCCTCGCCACCCGTAGCCGCGACGAGTGGGGGGCGCGGCTCGACGCTGCCGGCATCATCTGGGGCCCGGTGCTGGGCCTGCACGAAGTGGCGTCGGACCCCCAGGCCGAGGCGCTCGGGCTGTTCCCCACCATCGAGCACCCCGAGCGCGGTCCATACCGATCAGTATCCATACCCATGCGTTTCGCCAAAGCCGAGGTCGGGCCCCGCCGTCCCGCCCCGACGGTGGGCGCCCACACCACCGAGGTCCTTGTCGAGGCAGGGCTCGGCCCCGACGAGATCGCCGGTCTCGCCGCCCGCGGCGTGGTGGGCGGCGCCTGACGCCACCGCGTCCGGCCGTGCGCCCCGGCGGCGCGCTGTGCGCCAGTCCTTCGTTCCGATGTCCAACCCCTGAGGGAGACCACACGATGAAAGCCAGAGCAGCCATCTTCCGCGAGTTCGGCGGAGCCTTGACCATCGAGGAGATCGAGGTCGACGAGCCGGGCCCCGAGGAAGTGCGAGTCCGTACCGTCGCCTGCGGCGTGTGCCACAGCGACCTGCACTTCATGCAGGGCAACATCGCCGGCCCACTGCCGACCGTGCCCGGCCACGAGCCGGCCGGCGTCGTCGAGTCGGTGGGCGCCAACGTGCGCAACGTGCAGCCTGGCGACCACGTCATCGCCTGCACCTCGATGTTCTGCGGGCAGTGCACCCAGTGCATGTTGGGCCGGTTGCACCTGTGTACCGACCGTCGCCCGATGCGCCGCCGCAAGGGCGAGCGTCCCCGCCTGTCCCAGGGCGACCAGGAGCTGTACCAGTTCGCCGACCTGTCGGGTTTCTCGGAGTACATGCTGCTGCACGAGAAGGCCGTGGTTCGTATCGACGGCGACATCCCGCTCGACCGGGCGTCGCTGGTCGGCTGCGGCGTGACGACCGGTGTGGGCGCGGCGCTCAACACCGCCAAGGTCACCCCGGGTTCGTCGGTGGTGGTGTTCGGCGCCGGCGGTGTCGGCAACTCGGTGATCCAGGGGGCCCGAATCGCCGGCGCCCGCCAGATCATCGCCGTGGACATCTTCCCCCAGAAGCTGGAGGTGGCCAAGGGCTTCGGTGCCACCCACACCATCCTGGTGGGTCCGCAGAACCCCGACATCGACCCGGTCAAGGAGATCAAGAAGCTCTCCAAGGGCGGCGTGGACTTCGCCTTCGATGCGGTCGGCAACGCCACGTTGGCAGCGCAGTGCTTCTATGCGCTGGCCCCCCGTGGCCTCGCCGTGATCGTCGGCGCCATCCCCCGGGGCCAGACCCTGACGCTGGAGCCCGGGCACTTCTACGTCGAGAAGATGATCACCGGTTCGATCATGGGTTCCAACCGCTTCCACATCGAGGCGCCGCAGTACCTCGAGCTGTACCGCCAGGGCCGCCTCGACCTCGACTCGATGATCACCGAGCGGATGCCCTTGAGCGACGTGAACGTGGCGTTGGCGGCCATGGAGGCCGGCGAGGTCACCCGGACGGTGCTGACCTTCGACTGAGTCGTCGTACCGCATCGGGGGTGACGCGCAACGGGGGCGATACCGGCTGGTATCGCCCCCGTTGCGCGTCTGTATCGGATCAGTCGAAGGTGATGACCTGGCGGGTCACCTCACCGCGCTTCATGGCCGCGTAGCCCTCGTTGATCTCCTCGAGGCTGAGCCGGGCCGACACCATCTCGTCGAGCTTGAGGCGGCCGTCGAGGTACATGCTGACCATCGCCGGCATGTCGGTGCGGAACTGGTTCGAGCCCATCATCGAGCCCTGCAGCTTCTTCTCCGCCAGCAGGTCGATACCGCGGATCTCGAGCACCTGCTTCGGCGGCACCATGCCGATGACGGTGGCCGTGCCACCGACGCCGAGCATGTTGAACGCCTGCTCCGCCGTGGCCTTGAGGCCGATGGCCTCGAAGCTGTACTCGACGCCACCGTCGGAGAGCTCCTTGACCGCTTCCACCACGTTGTCGACCTTGGAGGCGTTGACGACGTGGGTGCCGCCGAGCTGGCGGGCGACCTCGAGCTTCTCGTCGGACACGTCGACCACGATGACCTGTACTGCGCCGGCGATGCGCGCCGCCTGGATGGCGGCGAGGCCGATGCCGCCGGCGCCGATCACGCACACCGAGGCGCCGGGCGGGACCTTGGCGGTACGGAACACCGCGCCCATCCCGGTGGTGATACCGCACCCGATCAGCGCGGCGCGGTCGAGGGGCATGTCGTTGGTGACCTTCACCAGGGCGTTCTGGTGGACCAGCATCATCTCGGCGAAACCGCCGAGGCGGGCGAACTGGTCGATCGGTGTTCCGTCGTGCCTGCGCAGCCGCGAGGGGGCACCCTTCGGTCGGGATGTGGCGGCCGGGTTGGAGCAGCGATAGGGGTGACCCGACAGGCACTGCTTGCACTGGCCGCAGAAGATCGACAGACAGCAGATGACGTGGTCGCCGGGCTTGCAATACGACACGCCCTCGCCGATGGCCTCGACGATGCCGGCGGACTCGTGGCCCAGAACGGCCGGCAGCTTCGAGCGGAAGATGCCTTCCATGTAGTGCAGGTCGGAGTGGCACAGGCCGGCGCCCATCACCCGGAGGAGGACCTCGCCGGGTCCCGGATTGTCGATGACGACATCCTCGATGTCGAGCCCACCCGGTTGTTCGTTGAGTACGGCAGCCTTCATCGGCGTTGCTCCCCACAGGGATCGTGGCCACCCTCTGTCGGGTGGCGGCGCACGAAGTGTCGCGCATCGGGCCGGGGTGATGCTCGATACGGCGCCTGCTGCGCCGGCCGGCCCCCCGGTACCCTCCACGCCGGGCGCTATTCAACAGTCCTGGTGCCGGTACGCGACAGCGCGGGTGCGCATCAAGGCCACTTGGGCACTCACAGTCACCGCCCAGAGAAGTCGGCATTAGCGTCGATGCTGGAACGCTGCCAGCAGCGGCGAGCTGGCGGGCCATATCTCCGCTGCGGTCTCCGCGAGTTCCAGCTAGGGCCCGGGGGGCTGGCCGAGGACGAAGGGGTCGCCGTCGCAGCGGCAGCGGTGGCCGACCTCGCCGGCGCTGTGGTGCGCCGAGAGCCCGGAGCGGGCGACGCCGAGGCCGAAGCCCGCAGGCCGAGCGACACGGCCGAGCCCGTTCGCTGCTGTTGCTGTCGACGCCGGTCCTTTCCTAGGTTCATCGTCCTTTAGGACGGGTTCGCCGGATCGCTCAGTCCGGCCTTTTCGCCGGGCAGGATTGTCCGGCCGGTGACTATCGGGGTGTGGACGACAGACCCGGCCGACCGTCGGGATGCACGAAAGCCACCCTGCGGGCGCGGCGGTGCCGGCTGCGGGTGGCTGGTCTCGGTTGTGGGCCGGGCGTCGGGGCGGCTGCGGGTCTGTCGACGCCGGGTCAGCGGCCGGGTGGTGCTCCGGGGCGGGCCGTAGCCGGGATGGTCCGGGTCCGGTGCATGTCTGGTGGCCTAGGGCCTTTTGCCGATGTCGGTGTTACGGTCCGGGCGTCGTGGAGCTGGAGGGGTTCGATGCGTGAAGTTTTGGTTCGGGTGGCGCGTGCCGGGTTTGCCGGTGTGCTGACGGTGTTGATGGTCGGTCTTGTCGGGGTGGGTCCGGCGGGGGCGGCGGTTCCGGGCCGGCCGACCGGCGTGACGGCGGTGGTGTCGGGTGCCGACGGGTTGTCGGTGTCGTTCCTGCCGCCGGCGTCCAACGGCGGGAAGGTGGTCAAGGGGTATCGGGCGACGTGTTCGAGCGACACCGGTGGGGTGTCGCGGACTGTGGCCGGGTCGGCTTCGCCGGTCCGGGTGGGGTCGGTGACCGGCGGTGCCCGCTACTGGTGTGTCGTGCGGGCAGTGAACGCGGATGGGGTCGGGCCGGCGTCGGTCGAGTCACCCGTCGTGAGCGTCCCCGGTCCGCCGTCGAAACCGTACGGGCTGACCGTCACTGAAGCCGATGGGCCCCGACTGCGGGTCGCGTTCAACGCGCCGGTGTCGGATGGGACCTCGGCGATCACCGAGTACGAGGCGCGTTGTGTGTCGGGAACCACGTCGATCGTGACCGGCAAGGACGCGGTTTTGCCGGTGGTCACCGCGGTGGTAGAGCCGGGCCTGGCCTACCGCTGCCAGCTGCGCGCCAAGAACGCGTACGGCACCGGCCTGTGGTCCGCCTTCTCCGTTGCGACCACGGTCACCGGTGTCGGTGCACCTACCGCCCTCGCCGGCACCGCCGGCAACACCCAGGTTGATCTCACCTGGACCGCTCCCACCTCCACCGGCGGTTCCGCCATCACCGACTACATCGTCCAATACCGGGTCACCGGTGCCGGATCGTGGCTCACCTTCCCCGACGGCACCTCCTCCACCACCACCGCAACCGTCACCGGCCTCACCAACGGCGCCGGCTACGACTTCCAGGTCGCCGCGGTCAACGCCGCCGGCACCGGCAGCTACAGCAGCACCACCAGCGCCACCCCCATTACCGGTATGGTCATTGCAGCCGGCGGGTACCACACATGCGCACTGCGTGACGCCACCGTCAAATGCTGGGGCGTCAACTACTCCGGCCAGTTGGGGCTCGGCGACACCGCATGGCGGGGCGACGGGCCCGGTGAGATGGGCGCAAACCTTCCGGCCGTCGACCTCGGGCCTGGCCGCACTGCCCGATACATCACCGCCGGCCTAGAGCACACGTGTGCGCTGCTCGACGACGCCACCGTCAAATGCTGGGGCGAGAACGTCGCCGGCCAGTTGGGTCTCGGCGACACCGCCGACCGGGGCGACGGGCCCGGTGAGATGGGCGTAAACCTTCCGGCCGTCGACCTCGGGCCGGGTCGCACCGCGACCGCCGTCACCGCCGGCTATACCCACACGTGTGCGCTGCTCGACGACGCCACCGTCAAATGCTGGGGCGACAACGGCTACGGCCAGTTGGGGCTCGGCGACACCGCGAACCGGGGCGACGGGCCCGGTGAGATGGGTGTAAACCTTCCGTCCGTCGACCTCGGGCCGGGCCGCACCGCCACCGCCATCACCGCCGGCGCTCATCACACATGCGCACTGCGTGCCGGCACCGTCAAATGCTGGGGCTACAACGGCTCCGGCCAGTTGGGGCTCGGCGACACCGCATGGCGGGGCGACGGGCCCGGTGAGATGGGCGCAAACCTTCCGGCCGTCGACCTCGGGCCTGGCCGCACTGCCCGATAC
>CANJRG010000034.1 GCA_947476745.1 Acidimicrobiia bacterium
CGGCGGCGGCCGCGGCGGCGGCGCGTTGGCGCATGTCCTCGAGGTCGATGCCCAGATGGGTCTCGGCGAGTCGATCGGCCACGACCGCTGCCCGGGCGGCGTCGCGGGCGGCACTCACGAACGTGTCGACGAGACGGCCTTGGGTCTGCCCCCAACCGGGCGTCGTCGCACAGCAGCCGGCCTGCCGGTCCACAAGGAACGAGGCGCCACCGGCGTCGCCGGACGACGCCTCGGAGGCATCGGCCGGTCCCGATCGCACGGCCAAGGACCCCACGGCGAACGCCACGGCGCTCAGCCCCGCACACACCAGGGCGACCCGGTGGCGCCGTTCGGTGCCGATCATCGGGCCCGCCGGCACGACCGCGAGCAGGACCTCGACCGGGCGGTGGCGTTCCGCCCGCTGCGGACACCGCTCAGCGGCACGGCTACGAGAGACACGTCGACCACAGCAGATGTATCGGTTCATCGAGACCCAAACCCAAACCCCAACCTCGCTCCGACACCCAATCGCCGCTCCCGCCGCTCCCGCCGACCCCGACGCAGCCGGTCGACCGTCGGGCGAACACCGTTCGTCAACGTGAGAACCGTAGCGCCCGGGACGTCCGCCGCCGCTGTCCGCCCACCGGAGCGGATCGATGCAGGCACCGGCCTCGTCGCGACCTCACCCTCTAGGGTTCGCCGATGGCTCCGTTCCGTTTCGCCGTGCAGTGTTCCCGGGCCGCCTCGGGGCGGGCCTGGCGCGAACAGGCCCGGCGTATCGAGGCGCTGGGCTACAGCACGGCCTTCTGCCCCGACCACTTCGACGACCAGTGGGCACCGACGGTGGCCATGACCATCGCCGCAGAGGCCACCACCACCCTGCGGGTGGGCGCGTTGGTGTTCGACATCGACTACCGGCACCCGGTGCTGACGGCCAAGGAGATGGCCACCCTCGACCTGGTCACCGAGGGCCGGGTCGAGTGCGGCCTGGGAGCCGGCTGGCTGCGCCAGGACTACGAACGGGCCGGCCTCACGTTCGATCCGCCCGGCGTCCGTATCGCCCGCCTCGCCGAGGCCGTCGAGGTGTGCCGGGGCCTGTGGAGCGGTGAGCCGTTCGACTTCGAGGGCCGCCACTACCGCATTTCGGCGATGACCGGCACGCCCCGGCCGCACCGCGACGGCGGGCCGGTGCTGCTGCTGGGCGGCGGCGGGCCGAAGATGCTCGCGCTGGCTGCGGCGGTGGCGGACATCGTCGGGCTCAACGCCTCGCTGCACGAGGGCTTCCTCGGTCCCGCCGTCGCCCGATCCGCGACGGCGGAACGATTCGCCGAACGACGCCGTTGGGTGGAGCAGGCCGCCGGCCCCGAACGCTTCGCCCGCCTCGAGCTGCAGGTCAACACGTTCCTGGTGCAGGTCACCGCCACCCGTGCCGAGGCCGGCCATCTCTTCGACAGCCTGGCCGGGGGGTTCGGGCTGACCCCCGAGGAGGCCCGTGAGGTGCCGCTGGTACTGGCCGGCACCGTCGAGGACCTGTGCGAGCAGCTGCAGCGACGGCGCGAGCTGTACGGCATCAACTACGTCGTGGTGCACGAGGGCGAGATCGACGCCTTCGCCCCGGTGGTGGCCCGCCTCGCCGGCACCTGAGGGCGAACCCAGCCCGGCGCGGCCCGGTCCGCTGGGCCCTGCCCGGCAACGCTGGCGCGACCGGCGGTCGGCCGCGGGCCATGGGCCATGGGCCATGGGTTAGCGTCGGAGGCCATGGCAGCACCCGAGGTGTTCGATCCGGCGTTCGGACAGTCGGCGTACTTCGTCGACAGCGACCACGAGGCGATCCGCACCTGGAGCCACGAGGTCACCGCCGGGGCCGGCGACGACCGGGAACGCGCCGTCGCCCTGTACTACCGGGTCCGCGACGACATCCGGTACGACCCCTACGCCCTGGCGGTGGACCGCGACGACCTCAAGGCCAGTGCCGTGCTCAGCGGCGACCGCAACTGGTGCATCCCCAAGGCGGTGCTGCTGTGCGCCGGGTCACGGGCGGTGGGCGTGGCCTGCCGGCTGGGCTTCGCCGACGTCCGCAACCACCTGGCCTCCGAGAAGCTGCTCGAGCAGATGGGTACCGACGTGTTCGCCTTCCACGGCTACGTCGAGTTCCGGCTCGAGGACCGTTGGGTCAAAGCCACCCCGGCGTTCAACCTGGAGATGTGCACCCGGTTCGGGGTCAAGCCGCTGGAGTTCGACGGCTCCGAGGACTCCCTCTACCACGCCTTCGACGTGGAGGGCCGCCGCCACATGGAGTACATCCGCCAGCGGGGCACCTTCGCCGACCTGCCCTTCGACACCATCAACGCAACCTTCGCCGAGATCTACGGACCCGAGGTGACCCTGGTCGGGGCGGCCGCCGGCTCGACGCCGCCGGAAGCCCGTTACGACGAGGCGTTCCACGGCCCCTGCGACGATCAGCCTTGAGCGGCGAACGCACCCCACGCGACCGCTACGTCACCATCTACGGGCGGATGCCGGTCGCCGAGGCCCTCGATGACACCACCGTGCCGCTGGCCCGGGTCTTCGTGGCCGACACCGCCCGTGGCGACGCCATCGACCGTATCGGTGCCGCGGCGCGACGTCGGGGCGTGGCGATCGAGCGGGTGACCGAATCCCGCCTGGCGATGCTGGCCCACAACGGGCGACACCATCAGGGCGTGGCCGCCGACATCGCCCCGCCGGGGCTGGACGCGCTCGGGCCGTTCCTCACCCAACGGCGGGGACGCCGCCATGCCACCGCGCTGCTGCTGCTCGACGCGGTGCACAACCCGGCCAACGTCGGCATGATCATCCGATCGGCCACCGGGGCCGGCCTCGACGGCATCGTGGTACCTCACCGCGGCACCGCCGAGCTCGGCCCGCTGGTGCTCAAGGCCTCGGCGGGGATGGCGTTACGGGCGACGTTGCTACGGGTGGACACCGCAGCCGAGGCAGTGGCGCAGCTGCACGACGCCCGCTTCACGGTGATCGGCCTCGACGGCGGTCATCCCGATGCCGAGAACCTGTTCGGTGCCGCGCTGCCGGAGCGGGCGGTGTACGTGCTCGGCAACGAGACCGACGGGCTGTCGGCGGAGGTCGCAGCGGCGCTCGACGGTCGCCTGGCGATCCCCCTCGCCGGCGGGGTGGAGTCGCTCAACGTGGCCTGCGCGGCGAGCGTGCTGGCCTTCGAGCTCGCCCGGCGACGGTTCACCACGGCCTGACCGACGGCCCCACGGCCTGGCCGGCGGGCCGGCGGTCAGCGCCGTTCGAAGCGGGTGACGACCTCGGCGTGGGAGGTGTGGGGGAACAGGTCGAGCACGGTCGAGCCGGCATGGTCGTAACCCAACGCCACCAGGTCGCCGCTGTCACGGCCCAGCGCGGCGAGGTCGCAGCTGACCAGCACGATCACCGGGGCATTGGTGGCGGCAAGGATTTCGGCGGCGGCGCGGCCCAGCCCGCGCCGGGCCGGGTCGGCCACCGCGAGGTCGACGGTGGTGGGCCGCCAGCGTTCGAAGCGGGCCTGCACCACCTCGGCGTGGCGATCGGCCAGGTTGACCAGCGCGTCGGCGACCGAGGACGGGTTCGACTCGACCGAGACCACCGCGGCATCCGGCCCGATCGCCGCGGTGAGCAACCCCACACCGCTGTAGGCGTCGAGCACCCGGCGGGCGGACGGCGAACCGGCCGGCGGACGGGCGGCAGCGGCGACCGCGGCGACGAGGGCCTCGGCCCCGACCGCGCTGGTCTGGAAGAAGCTGCCGGCGGAGATGCGCCAGCGCCGGCCGGCGATCACCTCGTGGATGGCCGGCCCCACGCCGGACCCGCCGGACGTACCCAGCCCGGCCGATCCGGGACCTAGCTCGGCGGCGTCGACGACGAGCACGTCGTCGGGCAGCTCCACGCCGCGGGTCCGGCTGACGCTGCGACGGGGGGTGCCCCGGCGGGCCGCACGACGGGTGCCGGTGTCCCCGCGGCCACCGGGGTGGGGGCCGCCCTCGCCATGGTCGAGCACCACGAGCCGCTCGCCGGTGGCGGCACCGACCCGCAGGGTGGCTTCGCGGGCCGAGCCGAACCGGCCCTCGGCGATCAGGGCGGCCAGGGCCGGGTGGGCCACCTGACAGTCCCCGACCTCGATCAGCTCGTGGCCCGCCCGGCGCCGGAACGCGGCCCGGCCGTGCTGCACCGCGACCCGCACGGTGGTGCGCACGGCGACGGAGGGCAGCACCGGGCCGGCGTGTACCTCGGGGTCGACCAGCCGGCCGAGTCGCTGCAGGGCCTCCCGGGCCAGCTGCACCTTGGCCCGGTGCTGGGCGTCGGTCCGCAGGTGCATCAGGTCGCAGCCCCCGCAGCCGGCCTGCTGCCAGGTGCACGGTGGCACCACCCGATCGGGCGAGGCCACCAGCAGCTCGATCAGGGTGGCCCGGGCGTAGCGGGCCTTGAGTCCGGTCAGCTCGACCCGGGCGGTCTCGCCGGGCAGTACCCCGGGGACGAACACCGCGCGCCCGTCGGCGAGGCGACCGACGCCCTCCCCGCCGTTGGCGAGGGCCTGCACCGTCACCACCTCATCGGGGTTCGCGCCGCCGGTCATCCCGTCACGGTACCGCTGCGGCACCGACACCCCGTGGGCCCCCCGAGTTGGGTACCTTGGACGATCGTGACGGACGTCCTTGCAGCCCCCGGTCCCCGCATCGTTCCCTCGGTGCTCCCCGCCGACTTCTCCCGTTTCGGGGAGGCCTGTGTCGAGCTGGAGAAGGCCGGTGTGGACCGGCTGCAGTTCGACGTCATGGACGGGCGCTTCGTGCCCAACCTGACCTTCGGTTCCGATGTCATCGCCTCGTTGCGCTCGTGGGTGGACCTGCCGTTCGAGGCGCACCTGATGATCGAGGAGCCCGACCTGCTCGCCCCGGGGTTCGTGCGGGCCGGCTGCGAGCTGATCATCATCCACGCCGAGGCCACCCGACACCTGCACCGCAGCCTCGGGGTGATCCGCGAGGCCGGCGGCAAGGCCGCGGTGGCCATCAACCCGGGCACCCCGGTCGAGGCGGTGGCCAGCGTGCTCGACCTCGTCGACCTGGTGCTGGTCATGACGGTCAACCCCGGCTTCGGCGGCCAGGCCTACCTGTCGTCGATGGAACCCAAGATCACCCGTATGCGCGAGCTGATCGACGCCAGCGGCCGGGCCATCGACCTCGAGGTCGACGGTGGCATCGGCCCGGCCACCATCGCCGGGGCCAGCGCCGCCGGTGCCGACGTGTTCATCGCCGGCACCGCCCTGTTCCGCGACCCGCTCGGCCTCGAGCACGCGGTGTCGGACCTGCGGCAACGCGCCATCGAAGCCCGCTGTTGAGCGAACGGGCCGAACCCCGCCGGGCGACGGGCACCCGCCGGTCCGGGCGGTCGGGCCGGCCTAGCCGTCCGGGCCAGTCGGGCCAGTCAGGCCAGTCAGGCCAGTCGGGCCGTCCCGCACTCGGGGCGCTGCCGGCACTGGTGGCGCTGGTGGGGCTGGTGGGGCTGGCAGGGCTGATGACGGCATGCCGCGAGCCGGCCGGCGATCGGGACACCTTCTGCGCCCAGCTGAAACGGGTGCCGGTCATCACCGAACGCGACGACCTGACGGTGCCCGACACCGCCACCGCCACCGGGCAGCTGGTCACCGAGCTGCGCCGGCTGCAGGGGTCAGCGCCTACCGAGATCCGGGGCGACGTCAGCGTGCTGGTCGGCGTGGCCGAGGATCTCGAGGTGGCGCTCTCCAACGGCGACCAGGCCGGCGTCGAGGCGGCGCGACAGCGGGTCGCCACCGCCACCGAGGCGTGGAAGGCGGCCAGCGACAACGTGGTCATCTTCGCCTCGAACACCTGCAACATCGACCTCGGCAAGACCGGCTGAACGGCTCCGGACGCGCCGCAGCGGACCCCGTAGGGTCGGCTGCTGCACGGGTCGGGCTGGGGTGCTGGCTCAGCGCGCGCGCTTGGCCCGGACCTCGTCGATGAGCCCGTAGGCCTTGGCCTCCTCGGCTGTGAACCAGCGGTCGCGCTCGGAGTCGGCCTCGATCTGCTCCACCGTCCGGCCGGCGTGGAAGGCGATGCGCTCCGCCATGAGGCGCTTGATGTACTTCATCTGCTCGGCCTGGATGGCGATGTCCGACGCCTGGCCGCGCACGCCGCCGAGGGGCTGGTGCATCATGATTCGGGCGTGGGGCAGGGCGAAGCGCTTGCCTGGGGCACCGGCGCACAGCAGGAACTGACCCATCGATGCGCCGAGGCCCATGCACACGGTGCCGACGTCGGGGCTGATGAACTGCATGGTGTCGTAGATGGCCATACCGGCGGTCACCGAGCCGCCGGGGCTGTTGATGTACAGCCAGATGTCCTTGTCGGGGTCGTTGGCCTCGAGGTAGAGCAGCTGGGCGATGACCCGGTTGGCCGACTCGTCGTCGACCTCGGAGCCGAGGAACACGATCCGATCGCGCAGCAGCTGGTTGAACACGAACGCGTCGCCCATCATCGGGCCGATGTCGTTCATGCGGGGGTCGAACCGGGTGGTCATGGGGTCTTAGGCTACCCGCGGAGGACGGTCTGCGGATCGTTCCCCCGGCCCGATTCCCTCGATGGTCGACGCCGGAGGCCTCGCTCGGCCAAGATGGGCCCTGCGCCGACGTAGCCCAACGGCAGAGGCACGACGTTTAGGTCGTCGTCAGTGAGAGTTCGAATCTCTCCGTCGGCACCGGCGGCTCTCCCGACCGGCGAATCGAGATCGATTCGCCGGCCGGGAGAGCCCACCGGCCGCCCCGATCCATCGGCCGCGCTCAATGACCGCCGCGCAGGCGCCGATAGCCCTGCGACACTCCGTGGCGGGTGTCGCAGGCAGGGAGGCGACAAGGTATGTGGGCGAAGCAATCGGATCTGGACCGCACCCTCTCGGTGGCCGTCGACCTCGACCCGGCGCGCTGCCTGGACACCGCCGAGTTCCTGGCCCGTAACGCCGCCGCCTACGGCATCGAGGCCGACCTCGACTTCCGGCGCAACCGGTCGGGCCGGGTGCACGAACGCCACTTCGTCGTGGGTCGCCAGCCCGACGGGCCCCGGTCCGAAGGGATCGCACCGTCGGGAAAGCTGCTGTGGGTCCTGCACATCGAACTGCGCGACCATCACAACGAGGAGACCGAGGTCCGGCTCGGTCTGCGCGACTACCGGCGCAGCGGCCGCCGCTCCCCCGCCATGCGGGCGGGCGGCCAGTACCGGGAGCTGCTGAGCCAGGCACTGGTACTGCTGCACCAGCAACGGCTCGAGCGTCTGCGGCCCCGTCCGGTGCGCGATCGCGACCTCGACAACGTGGTCCCGCTGCGGCCGTTCCAACGCCGCCCACCGCTGGCCAACGCCTGATCGAGACCCGGTCACGGACCCGGTAACGTCGGGTCCATGCTGCTGCCGGCGCTCGCCACGCCCGCCCTCGTCCTCGACGCCGACGCCTTCGTCCACAACGTGACCACCATGGCCGCGGCCCTGCCGGGCGACCGCTGTCGTCCTCACGTGAAGGCCTTCAAGTCCACCGCTCTGGCCCGTCGGCTGCGCGACGCCGGACATCACCACTTCTGTGCGGCGACCCCGCGCGAGATCATCGGCATGGCCCGGGCCGGTCTCGGGACCGACCTGCTGCTGGCCAACGAGACGCTCGACGCCGGCCGCCTGGCGGAGATGGCCGCGCTCGAGGCCCGGGTGACGGTGGCGGTCGACTCCGACGAGACGGTCGACGCCGCGGCGAACGCCGGCATCGCCGCGGTGCTGGTCGACGTGAACGTGGGCCTGGCCCGTTGCGGCTGCGACCCGGCCGACGCCGGCCGGCTGGCCGACCGGGCCCGACGCCTGGGCCTCGAGGTGCGCGGGGTCATGGGCTACGAGGGCCATCTGATGGGCAACCCCGACCGGGCCGAACGCCGGGCCGGGCTCGAACCGGCCATGGCGGCGCTGACAGAAGCGCATTGCCTGGTGGGTGGCGACGTGATCTCGGGCGGCGGTACCGGCACCTACGACCTGAACCGTTGGGTCAGCGAGGTGCAGGCCGGCAGCTACACGCTGATGGACACCGCCTACGCCAAGTCCGGGCTGCCGTTCCGCCAGGCTCTGGCGGTGGCGGCCACGGTGGTGTCACGGGGCCGGCGCGACGGCCGCGAGTACTTCGTGGCCGACGCCGGGCTCAAGTCCCTCGGCATGGACCACGGCCTGCCCGACCTCGAGCTGTCCGACGGCACCCTGGCCAAGGTCTGGTTCTGCTCCGACGAACACGTGACCTTCGCGGTGCCCGCCGGGGCCGACCCGGCGGCGCGGCCGGCGCTCGGCGACCTGGTGGCGATCCGGCCGGCCCATGTCGATCCCACCGTGGCGTACCACGAGCGCTACCAGGTGGTGCGCGACGGGCTGGTGGTCGACGAGTGGGAGATCGACCTACGCGGCTGGTGAACCCGGCCGGCCGGCCCGGCGGGTCAGTCGGGCTGGGCGGCGAGGGCCTCGCACAGCGCCCGCATGGCCCGGCCGCGGTGCGAGATGGCGTCCTTGGCCGCGGCGCCGAGCTCGGCGAAGGTACGGCCGTGGCCCTCGTCGGGTTCGAAGACGGGGTCGTAGCCCCAGCCCTCGCCGCGACGGGCGGGGGTGATGTGGCCCTCCACGACGCCTTCGACGGCGAGTTCCCGGCCGTCGGGCCAGCGGACCACGGCCACGGTGCGGAACCGGCCCCGGCGTTGGGCCGGGGTCGACGCCCCGACCCGGTCGAGCTCGGCGAGCAGCTTGTCGACGTTGTCGTCGTAGCTCGCGTCCGGACCTCCATACCGCGCGGCATGGATACCGGGGGCGCCGTCGAGGGCGTCGACCTCGAGGCCGGTGTCGTCGGCCACCGCGGCCAACCCCCCGGCGGCGGCGACCACCGCCACCGCCTTGAGCCGGGCGTTGGCCAGCAGGCTGTCGCCGTCCTCGACCACGTCGGGCACCGAGTCGGGTCGGGGCAGGACCTCGATGCCGGCCGCGACGAGCAGGGCGTTGATCTCGACCAGCTTGTCGGGGTTGGCCGTGGCGGCCACCAGGGCGCGCACCGGGCTCAGCGGACCGCGACGGGGGTGGCCAGGTAGGCCTTCTGCATGGCGACGATCTGGGCGATGCCGCCTGCGGCGAGGTCGACGAGGGCGTCGAGCTCGGCGCGGGAGAACGCCGCTCCCTCGGCGGTGCCCTGGACCTCGACGAAGCGACCGGCACCGGTCATCACCACGTTGAAGTCGACCTCGGCCTGGGAGTCCTCGACGTAGGGCAGGTCGAGCAGCGGGACCCCGTCGAGGATGCCCACCGAGATGGCGGCCAGGGCGTCGGTGAGGGGGTGTTGGCGCAGCTTGCCGGCGGCGACCAGGCGGCTGCAGGCGTCGTGCAGAGCCAGGTACGACCCACAGATCGAGGCGGTCCGGGTGCCGCCGTCAGCCTGCAGCACGTCGCAGTCCACGGTGATGGAGGTCTCGCCGAGGGCCACCAGGTCCGTCACCGCACGCAATGAACGGCCGATGAGCCGTTGGATCTCCTGGGAGCGGCCGTTGGTGAGCGAACGGCGGATGCGCTCGTTGGAGGAGCCGGGCAGCATGGCGTACTCGGCGGTGACCCAGCCCGAGCCCTTGCCCTTGAGCCAACGGGGGATGTCCTCCTCGATGGACACGGTGCACAGCACGCGGGTCCGCCCGAAGGTCACCAGCACCGAGCCGGGGGTCATGTCGGTGTAGTCACGTTCGAAGCTGATGGGACGCAGTTCGTCGGGGGCACGGCCGTCGGGGCGCACGGGTTCTCCTGGGGTTCGTCGGGTCTTCGGTGATCAGGTGGGGCTCGTCGTCGGTGCGTGGCACCGTCGGGTTCGGGCGTTCGGGCGTTCGGGCGTTCAGCCGGCCCGCTCGTAGGTGGCGCTCATCGTGGCCCGGGCGGTGGCGCGTTCGGCGATGGCCTCGAGGGCGTCGGTGGCGAGCTGCTTGTCGACGCCGTCGCCGGTGGGCTCGTCGAGCGCGTACACCGAGATGCGGTAGTTTTGGGCGGCGGCGCCCTTGGGCGGGCACACCGCGGCGTAACCGGGCCGTCCGGCGCTGTTGCGGGCCGAGGTCGCCGCGGGCGGCAGGTAGTCCTCGGCGAGCGAGGTGTCGGCGGCGGGCAGGCCTGCCACGATCCAGTGCACGTAGGTGCCGCCCTCGGCGTCGGGATCGTCCAGGACGATGGCCAGCTCGGCGGTGCCTTCGGGGACGCCGGCGATGACCAGCGCCGGCGAGATGGCGGTCGAGTCGCAGCTGAACCGGGAGGGCAGCGCGGCACCGTCGGTGACGTTGGGGCTGCTGATGCGCAGGGTGGCGCCGTTGGCGCCGAGGTCCTTGGCGAAGAGCGCGTCGGCAGCCTTGTTGCCGCGGTCGGCGGTGGCGCTGCTGCTGCCGCAGGCGCCGAGGGCGACCACCACTGCGGTCGCCGCTGCCACCATCCAGTTCAGCCGTCGCATGTCGCGCCTCTCGTTCGGACCGGGGCCAGACTCTAGGCTCGCAGCCCGGCCGGGCAGGATCACCAGGTGCTGACGGTCTCGGCGATCTGCACGGCCTCGTCGAGGCTGACGGTGTAGATGCCCGTCGAGAGGTACTTCCAGCCGCCGTCGGGCGAAATGACCACGATGGTGGCGTCCTCGTCGGGTTCGAGGCGTTCGGCGACCTTGACCGCACCCGCCACCGCGGCGCCGGTGGAAACCCCGGCGAAGATGCCGCACTCGGCGGCGAGCCGGCGGGTCCAGGTGACCGATTCTCGCGGCCTGACGATGCGCTTGCCGTCGAGCAGGTCGGCACCGCCCCACTTCTGGAAGATGGGCGGCACGAACCCGTCGTCGAGGCTGCGCAGGCCTTCCACCTTCTCCCCCACCGGCGGTTCGATGGCGAACACCTTGACCCCGGGCTTGTGCTCCTTGAGGTAGGTGCCCACGCCGAGGATGGTGCCGCTGGTGCCGAGGCCGGCCACGAAATGGGTGACCTCGGGGACGTCGGCGAGGATCTCCGGCCCGGTGCCCTCGTAGTGGGCCTGGGGGTTGGCCTCGTTGCCGTACTGGTAGAGGAAGGCCCACTCGGGGTTCTCGTCGGCGAGCTGCTGGGCCCGGCGGATGGCCCCGTTGGAGCCCTCGACGCCGGGGGTGTAGATGATGTCCGCCCCGTAGATCTGCAGCAGCTGGGTTCGCTCGGTGGTGTTGTTGTCGGGCATCACGATGGTGATGGGGTAGCCGCGCAGCTGGGCGATGAGGGCCATGCCGATGCCGGTGTTGCCCGAGGACGGCTCGATGATGCGGCGGCCGGGGTACAGCTCGCCGTCGGCCTCGGCCCGCTCGATCATGGCCTTGGCGATGCGGTCCTTGACCGAGCCGCCGGGGTTGAACCCCTCGAGCTTGACCAGGATCGTGGCCCGGGGGTTGGGCGACAGGTTCGAGACGTCGACGATCGGCGTGTTGCCGATGAGGTCGACGACCGAACCGACGCGGACCACGGTCAGGCCAGTCCGCCGGCCACTGCGGGCAAGATCGTCAGCTCGGCACCGTCGGCCACCGCGGTGTCGGACTTGTCGAGGTAACGGATGTCCTCGTCGTTGACGTAGATGTTGACGAAGCGCTGCAGCTCGCCGGTGTCGGTGAGCAGGTTGCCCTTCATGCCGGGGAACCGCCCGACCAGCTCGGCGACGATCGCGCCGACGGTGCCTGGGCTGGCCTCGACGACGGACTGGCCCGCCGCATGGGGTCGAAGCACGGTTGGCAGGCGAACACTGACGGGCACGGTCACACTCCGAAATACGAGAAACCTGGTCAGGAATATACCCACCGCCACGTAGGCATGCCCAGCGCAGGCAGCTTCCCGGGAGGGCAGGTTCGCGATGGCTCAGCCTGCGGAGTCGACCGGGCCGACGACCACGGTCTCCTCGGCGACAACGCCGTCGGCGATACGGAACGAGCGCAGGGACGGCTCGGCGTCGGCGATCGAGACGATGGCGTAGTGCCAGGTCGGGTCGGGAGCCTGGGTGATGTCGGTGTGCGACGGGTATGGCGGGGTGTGGGTGTGCGAGTGCAGCACCCCGATGATCTCGAGCCCGTCGTCCTCGGCCCTGCGGGTGGCACGGAGCTGGTCGCGGGCCTCGACCGTGTAGACCCGGGCCGATGCCGCGGCGTTGGTGCAGCGGAAGTAGCGGAGTACCTGCCCGGTATCGGGGTCGCCGGCGAGCAGGCCGCAGCATTCGAGAGGGGCCTCGTCGAGGGCCTGGGCGACGATGTCGTGGTACACGTCGGGCGGCAGGGTCAGCACGGGCCGAACGCTAGCCCGACGGTCGGGTCGGGTGACCCCGCCGGGTGGGTGGCGGGGTTGGGTGGGTGGCGGGGTCGGGTGGGTGGCGGGGTCGGGTGGGTGGCCCGGCCGGGTCGACGGCGGGGTCGGCTATCGTCAGTGGCCCTATGGCCGCGGCCAAACGCCCTGACGATCGCAACCGGACCATCGCCGTCAACAAGACCGCGCACCGCGAGTTCGACATCACCGACACCATGGAGTGCGGGCTGGTGCTGCACGGCTCGGAGGTGAAGTCGCTGCGCGAGGCCAAGGTTCGGCTCAACGATGCGTTCGCCCGGGTGGTGCGCGGCGAGCTGTGGCTGGTGGCGCTGCACATCGGGCCCTACGTGATGGCCCAGGGGTTCGGCTCGCACGAGGCGGAACGGCAACGCAAGCTGCTGGTGCACCGGGCCGAGCGAGAGCGTTGGCAGTCCATCGCCGAGCAGCAGCACCTGACCATGGTGCCGTTGCGGCTGTACTTCAAGGACGGCCGGGTGAAGGTCGAGCTGGGGCTGGGCCGGGGCCGCAAGGACTACGACAAGCGGCGGGTGATCGCCAAACGCGACGCCGACATGGAGAAGCGCAAGGCCCTCTCGGCGGCGATGCGCCACAACGCCGCGGCACGGGCCAGTCGCTGACGCTGAGTCAGTAGCGGCGCACGGAGAGGACCCGAATCCGGGCACCGTTCTCCGAAAAGTGGCCGGAAACGCCGCCCGGTCTCCTCGCAGGTCGACTGGAGCGGCCGCACCCTGCTCGGCACCGTCCTCGTCGATATCGCACTCGCCGGAGGCAGCTCGACCGCCGAGAAGAGCGGCGACGCGGCGACGCCCCAGACGGCCAGCACCGCGACGGACGTCAGCACCATCAACGGTGCCGTTCCCGACGGCCGGATGGAGCCGATGGTGGCGCCCGCCGGCACCTGCTACCACATGCCGCCCAACACGCTGATGACCGCCGCCAACCTCGGCACCGAGGACGCCGTGCTCGTCGACAACTTCAACCTGCCGCTTGGTGCCCCGACGATCACCATCCGGGAACCCGGCTGGCCGGGCTGACCGCAGCGGGCAGGACCGAAGCAGCGGTGCGCGCCGGCGCCGGCGGCAGGGGCCGGCACGGATGAGCGGTACGGCAGCGGGTCGTCGCGGCCGGGCCCGCACGACAAGGCCGGCGGCGCTGCTACGATGGCCAAGGTACGGGGCTGACCGGTTTCGACGTTGGGATCGGAAATCGAACGTGCGACCCGAGTTGCTCAGACTCGTAAAACGGGGCAACCAATGAGACGCCAAAACTGACGATCTCGCTCTCGCCGCCTGATAACTCAGGAGACGTGAGGAACATTGCGACCGGTGACGGTACGCGGGGCCTGCTCACTGCAGCCTGGCAACAGAAGCAGTGGGGGACGGCGTGGAAAGACCGCTGACGGAAGGAAAGAACTCTGACCCCGGAGAAAGTTCCGGCGGACGATACGGACACCTCGGTGTACGGATCACCTGACCCGGCAGGGTGGCGACCGCGAGCCACATCTCGGGGATGGTCGTAGCGCGAACGACGACCGCTCAGCGGACGGGAGTTCGATTCTCCCCAGCTCCACAGCGGGGGTGTTAGCGATATTCGAGCGATCGAGTTAGCGATATTCACCCCAAACGGAGGCGGGATCCCGCAAGGGACCCCGCCTCCGGCGCGTTGGCGGCCCGCACCGCCCGGAACTGCTGGTCAGACGTCTGCGCCTGGGTGAGCGTCTCGACGGTGTTGTCCCGTGTCACGGTTTCTGGCATGCCGGTTGGTAGAGGATTGGCCGGCTGATCGGGGAGGTGGCTGATGGGCCGTCCGCCGCAGGTTGCGCCGGAGAAGAAGATCAGGATCGTGTTGGCGGTGCTCGCCGGTGAGGTGTCGGTGGCGGAGGCGTCCCGCAAGGAGGGGGTGTCGGAGGCGTCGATCCACAGGTGGAAGAACGAGTTCCTCGAAGCGGGCCGCTCGGCGTTGACTGCGGGCCGGCAGGGCCCGTCGTCGCGGGAGACGCAGCTAGAGGCAGAGATCGCCGAGTTGACCACGGCGTTGGGTGAGGCAGCGGTCGAGCTGCGGGTGTGGAAGAAGTCGGCGGAGGGACGCCTGGGCCCTTTGAGGACCTCGAGGTAGTCCGCCGAGAGGCCGGGATGGTGGACCTCGAAGTTCTGCCGTCTGGTCGGCATCCCGGAACGCTCGTATCGCCGCTGGCAGGCCAGACAGCGGGCGGGACGCCCGGCGAAGGGGCCGTGGCCGACCCCGGTGCTGGCGGGCGAAAGGGACGTGATCGTCGAGTTGGCCACCGCGCATCCGGCGTGGGGGCACCGCAAGATCTGGGCGATGGCCCGCCACGACGGCCACCGGCTCTCCCAACGCACGGTCGCCCGGCTGCTCGACGCTGAGGGGCTGTTGTTGAAGGCCGACTATCAGCGTGAGCGCCGAGAGTTGGCTAAGGCCCGCAAGGCGGCCTTCGCGGCGGCGCCGTGTGGCCCGAACCAGGTGTGGCAGCTCGATTTCAGCGAGTACGAGACCACCGCCGGCGGCACCTGGCGGGTGGCCGGCGTTGCGGACTACTGGTCGAAGTACGAGTTCGGTTGGCACTGGTCCCCGACCGCGAACCAGCACGACGCCATCACTGCGGTCGAGCTCGCCCTCGGCGAAGCGCAGCGACTCCTCGGGGCGACGCCGCTCGTGGAGCACCTCACCAATCCCGACACCGGTGAGATCGTGCCGATCACGCTCGTGACCGACAACGGTGGGCCGTTCCGGTCCTTCCGTTTCGCCGCGTTCATCGCCGCCCGACCCGGGCTGCGTCATGTACGCACCCGGGTGCGTTCACCGGGCCAGAACGGCGTGCGCGAACGCGCCTTCGGGTCGTTGAAGTACGAGCGGCTCCACCGCGAGCAAATCGAGGACCCGCTCGACCTCGTCCGCGAGGCCGAAGCGTTCCGCGTCGAGTTCAACCGGATCCGCCCCCACGAAGCACTCGCCTGGAACCGGCCCGTCGACGTCCACCTCGGCCACGCCGACCCCACCACCCTCAACTTCCCCGAACCGAAAACCCTGCCAACTCCTTGACACGGGACACCCGCAAGGCCCGTGGCGCGGCCTCGATGATGTCGAGTTCGAGACTCTCACCTATGTCGACTGGTTCAACAACCGTCGCCTCCACGGCGAGATCGAACCCGGCCCTGGCTTCACCACGCCAGCCGCGTTCGAGGCCGACCACTACAGTCAAACCATCTCCGCCGAACCCGCGAAGACACAAACCACCCAGTCTCTATGAAACCCGGGGCGCTTCACCCGCTACCCAAATGTCCGCCGGCACGTCACACACGTGCGCACGGCTTTCCGACGGAACCGCACGGTGCTGGGGACTGAACACCAACGGCCGCCTCGGTGACGGCACCACCATCCAGCGATCCACACCCACCACCGTGCTCACAGCAGCATCGACGCCGCTCGACGGCGTCAGCGCCATCTCCTCTGGACGCACGCACACATGCGCGGCGCTGGACACGGGCACTGTGCGGTGCTGGGGCAACAACGCAGCCGGCCAGCTCGGCACCGGGAACACGGCCACCATCGCGTACGCGTCGACCAACGCCATCGGCCTGACCACCGGCACCGCCGTTGCCGCCGGCGGGAATCACACCATCACCCTCACCGCCTCGCCGACACTCATCGCCACCGCAAGCGCCTCCGGAGTCAACACGAACGGTCAACTCGGCGACAACACCACGACTCGACGCACCAACCCGGTCCTCACCCGGCTCTGACCAGCAACCCCACCAGACCACCAGGCGACCGGACACCTACGGCACCGAAGCGGGACTCAGTCAAGAGCAACGGGAAGCTCCACCGCACGAGCCTTCGCCGCGCTTCGCATCGCTGACAGCACCGACCGGAACGGATGCCCGCTCTGATCCAAGTTCAAGGGCAACACCAGCTCGCCGATCAACCGGCTCTCCAACACCCACGGCTCCTCGTGGATCGCCACGCTCACCCGAGCATGGCAAGCCATCCACTCCGACAGCGCAACTTCCTGCGAAGCGAACGTCCGCCTCGTACCGCTGCCCACACGACGCAACTCGAGGCCGAGCAACACACCCAAGGTCAGCCGCAACGTCGACCCCTCGGCGTTCCCGCGGAAGTGATAGCGAATACGATCCCGTGCAGTCTGACGACTCGGAGGCCGCCCGTTGACCGGCGGGCGCTTCGGCGAAATCCCCACGTACAGCAGCGTCCAACGATCGCGACGCACGCAGCCATCAACGGGCACGCCACCGGGCACCTCGTCGAACCACCAGCCATAGACACCAGCCACGGCAGGCACCGCCGATGGCGACCCGCACACCTCCGATGCCGACAGCAGCCGACCGTTCAGCAACCCATCGGCGCTCTCGACGATCACACCCCCCTCTCTACCACGGTTTCTCGGCACGGCCAGGCGATACCGGCTGGCCCACCCACCGACGCCCTCGCAGGGCAAACGCACCCGTGTGCCAGGCGTTGTCGAGGGAGGGGATTGCCATGCGCTTCGTGCCAGGTGCCCTCTCCGTAGCCGGCCCGGCGGCATGCGCCCTATTCCTGGCTGTTCCCGTGGCTCGAGCGGCAATCGGTGAGTGCCCGAAGTCAGTCCCAAAGGAACACCAGCGGCACGCGATACGGTCCGAACGTGCAGATGAGCAGTGCAGGAAATCCTGAGGAACCCTTCACCGCGAGTCCGGAGACGATCCATTCGATCGAACGGGCACTCGCCGGTTGGGACCGGTCGGCGGCGGAGGCCTCGGCGACGGCGGCAGAGACGCTGCGCAAGCAGTTCGTCGCACGCTTTCCGGTAGCGGCATGGCCGACGTTGCCGCTCGAACGGTACGCGTTGGGGCAGACGGTTGCCGATGGCACGGTGAGTTGGTGGTTGGAGTTCCACACCCGCGAGATCGCGTCGATCTCCGGGGGGTCGTCGTTCAAGCACCTCATCTTCAAAGCTGCCGATGGTCAGTGGCGGTATCCGGCGCGGTACGACTCCGTCGACGCGGCGTGGGACGCGGTACGTGCGGGGTTCGTTCAAGCGTTCAACCTCGCCGATGAGGGCAAGCTCGAGGACATCGAGTCGATCGACGCGCTCGGGGGCGCACCGGCGGTCGTCACCAAAGCGCTGTACATGTACTTCCCGGACCGCATCTTCCCGGTGTGTTCTTCACAGCACGTCGTCCACTTCCTGTCCGAGTTCGGCCTCGACCCCGATCCGCGAGGCGTCCTGCCATCGAATCTCACCTTGATGCGCGTCCTGCACAGCGTCGACGCACTGTCCGGGTTGAGTTCCCACGAGCTGATGTCGTTCCTGTACCACTGGTCGGACCCGCGTTCGGTCAAGAACGTCGTCAAGATCGCGCCCGGTGAGGAGGGACGGTTCTGGGAGGACTGTCGGACCGGCAGCTACATCTGCGTCGGTTGGGACGACATCGGCGATCTGACGAACTATGCGACCAAGGAGGAGTTCCGGGCTGCGTTTTCCGAGGCCTACAGCGCCGTGTACAACGGTCACGCATCGACGCTCACCCGGAAGTCCAACGAGTTGTGGACGCTGATGACGCTCGAACCGGGCGACAAGGTGATCGCGAACCGTGGGATCAACGAGGTTCTCGCTATCGGGACCGTGAACAACGCCGGCTACGCCTACCGGACGGACCGGCCCGAGTACCGACACACACTCGGCGTGGACTGGGACCTGAGCACAGCGGGACGGATCACTCCCATCGGGGCTTGGCGGACGACAACGGTCAAGAAGGTCAGCGCCAGCCAGTTGCGCGACATCCTCGGAACCGCACCAGCGCAAACTACCGACCTGCGCGTCGCGGTCGAGGACACCTACCTCGAGATCGAGAACGCCCTCCGCCAACGTGGTCAGGTCATTTTGTACGGGCCCCCGGGAACCGGGAAGACCTACTACGCCGACCGTGCCGCCGCCTGGTTCCTTGCCGGCGGCAGCGCCGATGCCGCAGCATCAGCAGTCCTCGCCGACCAGGGCGAACTGTCCGCACGCATCAACCAGTACACGAAGGCTCGCCGCGGTTCGCCCAGGGTGTGGGTGATGGTGGCGAACCCGAAGCTCTGGGCGTGGAGCCAACTATTGACCTCCGGGCCGGAGAGCTTCCATTACGGCCATCTGCGGCGGAACTACCCGAACGTACGTGCCGGCGATCTCGTCGCCGGCTACGAGGCATCGCCGACCAAACGGATCGTCGCCCTGGCCCGCATCACGAACGAGTACGACCCCGACGCACCCCCCGAAGCGGCGATCACGCTCGAGGCCGTGAGCGACATCAGCAACGGACCGTCCCTCGAGGATCTCCGCAACGATCCGGTTCTCGCCGACAGCGAACCGGTCCGCTTCGGGTTCCAGGGAACGCTCTTCGCCCTAAACGACATCGAAGCCGACCGGCTTCTCACGCTGATCGCCAAGGCACAGCCCAACCTCGCCGACGACGCCCGCAGCAGCACGCCTCGACTCACACGAGTGACCTTCCACCCCTCCTACACCTACGAGGACTTCATCGAGGGCTTCCGCCCGAACCCGTCCGGCAACGGCGGCCTCGAACTTCGCCTCACCGACGGCGTGTTCAAGAAGGTCTGCGCCGCCGGCGCAGCGGAGCCCGATCAACCATTCGTCGTGCTCATCGACGAGATCAACCGCGGGAACATCGCCAAGATCTTCGGCGAACTGATCACGCTCATCGAACACGACAAGCGCGGCGCGTTCAGCGTGCGGCTACCGCAGAGCGGCGACGAGTTCACCATCCCGCCGAACGTCTACATCATCGCCACGATGAACACCGCCGACCGCAGCATCCAGATGCTCGACACCGCGCTGCGGCGACGCTTCCGGTTCATCGAGCTCATGCCCGACAGCGAGACACTGCAGGGCGTCGTCATCGCCGGTCTCTCGCTGCAGGACTTCCTCGACCACCTCAACGACAAGATCCGTCAACGCGTCGGCCGGGAACGACAGGTCGGCCACGCCCTCTTCTTCCAAAACGGAACGGTCGTCAACACCCCGAGCGCGTTCGCCGACATCTTCCGTCACGAACTCCTCCCGCTCGTACAGGAATACCTCTACGACAGCTACGCCGACCTCGCCGACGTCTTCGGCCGCGATGTCGTGGACCCCGACACCGAACGCGTCACCGCACTGCTCGACGACCCCGAAACGCTGTGCCGGCTCCTCGCCGACACCTTCGGAGCCACCCCCGGATGACCGACGGGCGGGCCACGATTGAACTCGGCGAATACCAGCGGATCCGCCAGCCCGCGCCACCGCCCACCGACGCCGATCTCCGACTTGCCGACCGGCTCGCAGACCCGCAAAGCCCACGCCTACAACTTCGATGGCTGGCCAACGGCGACATCGACATCACCGCATCGGAATGGGTCGGCGTTCTGCGGCTCAGCACGCTCGACATCCACATCACCCCCAAGTATGTGGGCGGCAGCCGCCGCCTGCTCAAGATGCTCGACTTCGCCAACGACACGAAACTCGCCCGCCAGCTGCCCAACACACGACCACTGGACGCCACCGGCGAACACCTCCCGGAACTGCTCTGCCAGCTCCTCGCACAGTCGACTCACGCCGTCCTGCGCCACGGTCTCCGACGCAGCTACCGGCCCGAGAGCGACGACCTGCCGGTGCTGCGCGGCCGGCTCGACCACCGTGCACAACTCCTACGTCGCTTCGGGCAGCTCGACCGTCTCGTCTGCCACTTCGACGAGCACGACACCGACAACACCGACAACCAACTCCTCTGCGCCGCGCTGCACGCCGCACGTCCACTCGCCACCAGCGATGAGACCCGCACCGATCTCGCCCGCCTCCATGCCGTCTTCCTGGAGGCGTGCTCGCCGCCAACACGCGAGTCCGACTGGTATCGGCACCGTATCGTCTACAGCAGGCTCAACGAGCGCTACCGAGACGCCCACGACATCGCCTACCTCATCCTCGACCATCTCGCGTTCGACGACCTGTTCCAGACGACTGGACCGGTCAACGTCAACGCCTTCCTGATCGACATGAACGCCGTTTTCGAACGCTTCGTCACGAAGCTCCTCGCGGCTGCGGCCGGGCCGCACCTCCAGATCGACTCGCAGCACCGGCTGCACGCCCGGATCACCGACGCCAACACCGGCCGCACCTACGCGACGCTCGTCCCCGACCTCATCGTCCGCTGCCACGAACCAGCCCGCACCACCCCGGTCGACATCAAGTACAAGCTCTACAGCGACCACAAGCTGACCACCAGCGACATCTACCAGGCCGCCACCTACGCCCACGCGCTCGCCACGGCCGACGTCGACGCACGAGCCGCGATCATCTACCCCGGCAACCGCACCGCAGTCACCACGAGGCTGCTCGTGAACGGACATCACCCGCGCTCCCGAACCCATCTGGCCGCAGGCAGCCTCAACGTCGAAGCCGCACTCGAGCACATCAACGCGATGAACCGCCCCTCGACCGAACTCACCGAGCAAGTGCGCAAGCTCGCCATCGAACTCGCCACCGGCGAAGCGAGCAGTGCAAGCGCAACGACAGCGGGCCCCTAGGGATCCGAGTACCGCCTGCTACGCCGGCAGCGGAGTTGCCAGGTTTGGTGGACACAGCCTTTGGGCAGTTCGGGCCCCTCGGTGGACAAGCGGGACTTGGCCGGGATGCTGTGCCTGAGCCCGTCTTGGTGTCGTGCCCGCCCAGACGGTCTCGAAGTGGTCGAACAGGCTCGTTCGTAGCTCGGCGCAGTTGCCGTCCTGCCATCCGATGCGCAGGCGGCAGTAGCCCCGGTGGGATCAGTCCCCTTTCCAGTAGGCAGCGCGTTGCGGGATCACCCAGCGAACCCCGCCGCGTGGGTCCTGGGACTGCTGCACGGATAGGTGCCAGGTTGGGTGGGTGGTCAGGCCGCCTGAGCGGCTTGGGTGGTCATGATGGTTTGGACCTTGAGAACGACGAGCTGGACCGGCCCCGCCGAACTGGACCGGCCCCGCCGAACTGGACCGGCCCCGCCGGGTGCTGACCGAGCGGGCGGCGGAGTGGGCGGTGGACCGGTTGGCGGCGCTGCAGGGCACGACGGCGTCGCTCGCCCGGGACTGCGGGGGGTCGTGGTCGACGATGTGGGCGGCCGTGGAGCGGGTC
>CANJRG010000035.1 GCA_947476745.1 Acidimicrobiia bacterium
CGGACCGTGGTCCGTCAGATCTACGAGGACATCCGCGCCTTCCGCATCTACGACGGCCCGAGCGAGGTGCATCGCATGGCGATCGCCCGGAGGGCGGTCCGCGGCTAGAACAGCGATCGCCCGGAGGGCGGTCCGCGGCTAGAACAGCGCTGGCTACTCGGACTCCTCGTCGGCGGCGGCCCGGTCGGCGTAGGCGACCGCCGGGCCGAGCTGCCGGGCAGCCCACGACGCCGGCTCGCCGGCCACGAGAGCGGCGAGCGCGTCACGGCGGTCGGCGCCGACCGCCAGCACGAAGCGGTGGTCGGCACGATTGACCACCGCCGGGGTCAGCGTGAGCCGGCGGTCATCGGCGGGGCCGACCATCGCCACCGCCGCGCCGCTGTCGAGGCCGTCACCGGTCGGCCCGGTCCCAACGGGCCAGCCTGCGAGCCGGCCATCTGCGGCGAGGCCGAGCTGCACCACGTCGACATGTTCGGGCAGCGACGCCGCATAACGCCGGGCGACGGCGTCGCGGTCGGCGGCCGTCGGGTCCACCACGTGCAGCCGACCGGGCGGCAGGCCGACCTGGTCGGACAGCTCTTCGAGCAGCGCCGTGGCCGTGCGGGTGATGTCGCCGTCGCCGGCGACGCCTTCGTCGAGTTGGAACACGTTCACCCGGCCCCAGAAGATCTCGGTGTTCACCAGGGCCTCGAACAGCGCCGACGCCCCCGGTCCACCACCGAGCACCAGGTTGAACACCCCTCGGCGACCCATGGCCTGGCGGGCCAGCACGGTGAGACGTCCGGCGAGGGCCCGAGCCGCGGCGTTGGGCGTGGGGGCCACGATCAGCTCCATCGCCGCACGCTATCGGCGCGTGACGAGCGGCGCGGCTACCGTCGCCGCGGTGATCACCGAGGATGAGATCCGCAACGCACTCGCCGAGATCCTGACGCCCCGACGGGCCGATGAACGCATGACCACGATGGGCGCCGGCAGCGACGACCTCGAGCCGGCCCGTGCGTATCTGGCGTCCACCGTCGAGGGCGGCTGGGCCCTTCCGGCCTGGCCGAGGGCCTTCGGCGGTCGTGATGCGGAGCCCGAGGAGGTGGCGCTGATCAACCGGGTCCTGCGTGACTTCTCCGTGCCCGACCTCTACGTCTACATGATCGGCCTGGGCATGTGCGGCCCGGCCCTGTTGATGCACGGCAGCGACGAACAACAGCAACGCTGGCTGCCAACGATCGCGTCGGGAGCGGAGATCTGGTGCCAGATGTTCTCCGAGCCCGAGGCCGGCTCCGACCTGGCGAACCTGGCGCTGCGGGCCACCCGCGACGGCGACGAATGGACCCTCGAGGGTCAGAAGGTGTGGACCAGCCGGGCGGTGTGGGCCCGTTGGGGCCTGTGCCTGGCCCGGACCGACCCGGAGGTGCCCAAGCATGCTGGGCTCACCATGTTCGCCGTGGACATGGAGGCGCCCGGGATCGAGGTCCGGCCACTGGTACAGATGAACGGCGACGGCCACTTCTCCGAGGTGTTCCTCAGCGGTGCCCGGGTGCCCGACGCCTGGCGGATCGGCGACATCGGTGCCGGCTGGAAGGTGGCCATGACCGTGCTGGCCCACGAACGGGCGGCGGCGGGCACCAACCGGGGCGGCGGCGACGGCGGCATCAAGGGCGTCCGGACCCCCGGTTGGCTGCGTGATCTCGCCGGCCGCGACGCCCTGCGCAGCCCGGTGGCCCGCCAGCGGGCCATGACGATCCACGCCCGCGACGCCGCAGCCGGCTGGACCGCGGACCGGGCCAGTGCCTCACGCAACCCGGGGCCGGCCGGATCGGGGGCGAAGGTGCACAAGACCTTCTCGTTCCAGGGCCGGGCCTACCTCGACAAGGACAGTCGGGGGGCCGAGGGAATGCTCGCGAGCCACGAGGGCCACGTCGAGTTCCTGACCGGACCCTCGATGTCGATCCGGGGTGGCACCGACGAGATCCAGCGCAACATCCTCGGCGAACGGGTCCTCGGCCTACCCAGCGAGCCTCGCGTCGACCGCGACATCCCCTGGAGCAAGGCCCGCAAGGGCGAACACTGACCCCCGGCGAATCCGGCGAATCCGAATCGCGGCGAATCGACGTCGAATCGCTTCGAGGGAGTCGGCCACCAACCCCACCCCACCTCCCTCCCCCAGCGATAGCAACGGCCGCTCCATAGCCCGGAGAGATAGTCCCCATCGGCCTCTTTGACGTGGGCGTCAAGTCGCCGTTACCGTCCGCGGGTGCCCCAGAAGTATCTCTCGGTCGACGGTGTGGCGACCCTGGTCCATCATCGTGGACCCACCACCCTTCCGGGCCATCCACCCGCGACGACGCAGGGCGAGGTGGTCATCTGCCTGCACGAGGCCGGCGACAACGGCAACAGCTTCGGCGCGTTGCTCGATGCCCTCGCCTCGTCGCACAGCCCGCTGGCCTTCGACCGTCCCGGTCACGGCCGTTCGGGCAGCCTCGACAGTGCCGGCTCGGTGGACGCCATGGTCTCGCAACTGCGCGGGCTCGCCTCCGGGTTCGGTCTCGGCCGGCCGGTGCTCGTCGGTGAGGGCCTCGGTGCCGCCATCGCCCTCGCCGCCGCCATCGTCGATCCGGCCTGGCCCAAGGCCCTGGTGCTGGTCGGGAGTGCTGCCGCCCACTTCGACGGGCTCGACGCCGTCGTCGACGAGCTGCGCCGCATCACCAGCGGCAAGGCCCGCCGGGCGTTCGACAACACCGGCTATGCGCCCGACACCGCCAAAGAGGTGTTCCAGAAAGCCTTCGCCGAATGGGTGCGGACCGACCCCCGGGCCACCCTGGGCGACCGTCTCGCCCAGCAGGCCTGGGACGGCCGGGGCCACCTCGGCGCCGTCACCTGCCCGGTCACCGTCGTCGTCGGCGAGCACGAGGACGACGCCGCCCGCAGCACCGCCGAGGCCCTCGCCGCCGAACTCCCGAACGCCCGGGTGGTGACGCTGGCCGGCGCCGGCCGGCACGGCGTGATCGAAGCCCCTGCGGTGCTCGCCAAGATCGTCGATGCCGCCGCCACGTCCACCGAGGTGACCCGATGAGCCTGTCCGGAGCCTGCTCCATCGCCGGTGTCTACGAGCACCCGACCCGTTGGGCGCCCGACAAGACCGAGTTCCAGATCATGGCCGAGTCGGCCAAGGGCGCCCTCGACGACGCCGGCCTCACCATCGACGATGTCGACGGCCTGTTCGGCGCCTCCATGACCATGGGGGCCATGGGCATCGTCGAGCTCGCCGAGTACCTCAACCTCAAGCCGAACTACATCGACGGCACCAACATCGGCGGATCATCGTTCCTGGCCCACGTCACCCACGCCGCCGCCGCCATCCACGCCGGTCTGTGCCAGGTGGCGATCGTGCTGTACGGCTCCACCGCGGCCAGCCACTCCGTCGCCATCGGCACCGGTATGGGCCACGGCAGCCGCAACCCGTGGGACTCGTTCCAGTCGCCCTACGGCATGACCACCGTCGGCAGCTACGCCATGGTCGCCCAGCTGCACATGCAGCGCTACGGCACCAAGCCCGAACAGCTCGCGGAGATCGCGGTCACCATGCGGCGCCACGCCTCGATGAACCCGGCCGCGAAGATGCGCACCCCGATCACCGTCGACGACGTGCTGTCCTCCCGGCTGATCAGCGCCCCGCTGCACCTGCTCGACTGCTGCATCATCAGCGACGGCGGCGGCGCCATCGTCGTCACCTCCACCGAACGGGCCAAGGACCTTCGCCGCAAGCCGGTGCAGATCCTCGGCTGCGGCGAATCGGTGTGCCACCAGGAGATCGGCTCGCCCGACCTGCTCACCATGGGTGCCCGCCAGGCCGGCGAACGGGCCTTCGGCATGGCCGGGGTCCAGCGCTCCGACATCGACCTGGCGATGGTCTACGACTCGTTCACCATCACCGTGCTCTCCACGCTGGAGAACCTGGGGTTCTGTAAGGTCGGCGAGGGCGGCGACTTCGTCTCTGGCGGCCGCATCGGCCTCGGCGGCGAGCTGCCGGTCAACCTCGACGGCGGGGGCCTCTCCTCCAACCACCCGGGCATGCGGGGCATCTTCCTGGCGATCGAGGCCACCAAGCAGCTGCGCGGCGAGTGCGGCGATCGTCAGGTCGCCGACGCCAAGCTGGCGGTGGCCCACGGCACCGGTGGCACATTGGGGGTGGCGCACTCAGGCGCCACGCTGATCCTGGGAGTCGAGTGATGGCCGATCTCACCCATCCGAAGGTTCACGCCTCCTGGGAGACCCGGGGGTACTGGGAAGGCGCAGCCCGTGGTGAGCTGGTGCTGCAGCGCTGCCGGGCCTGCACGACGGTGCAACACAAGCCGCGCGGCGTGTGCGCGACGTGCCTGTCGGGCGACCTCGAGCACGTCGTCGCCTCCGGCCGGGGCACGGTGTACACCTTCACCGTTACCCACCAGAACCAAGCGCCGCCCTTCGCCGCGGCCTGCCCCTACGTCATGGCCTATGTCCAGACCGAGGAAGGCCCTCGTATCCTGACCCACATCGTGGGTTGCGACCCCGAGGCCGTCCAGATCGGTATGGCCGTTGTGGCCGACTTCCAGCCGCAGGAACGTACCGACGGCGAGCAGTTCGCCGTGGTGCGCTTCCGTCCTGCGGGCTGATCGAACAACGGGGCTGACTGACCAACGATGATCCTGGATCTGCACACCCACTCCGTTCGTTCCGACGACGGCCGGGCCAAGGTCGACAACTACTGCCAGTGGATCCGCAAGAAGGAGCTCCCGCTCGACGGCTTCGTGCTGACCGAGCACCGTCAGTACGACGACACCTCTGACTACCGCGACCTCGAGGACCAGTACGGCCTGTTGATCCTCAAGGCCAGTGAGGTCGAGACGGACTACGGCCATGTGCTGGTCTTCGGGGTCAACGAGGACCTCACCCGCTCCTTCAACTTCACCCGGGTCGACAACCACATCGGCGACGTCCTCACCGCGGCCCGGCGCTGCGGTGCGGTGGCCGCGCCCTGCCACCCGGGCCGGCCCAACGTCGGGCTGTTCGCCCATTACGAACGCAAGGGCCCCATCGACGGGGTCGACCTGGTGGAGATCTACAACGGCGGCAGCCGCCCGGGCGAGGACGAGATGTCCGAGGCCGAGGCCGACCGTTTCGGCTACCGCGGGTTCGGCGGTAGCGACTCCCACATCGTCAGCCGGATCGGTTACGCCGCCACCGAGTTCGACGATCCCATCCGTAGCATCGAAGATCTGGTGTCCGCGCTGCAGGCCGGACGCTGCCGTGCCCGCACCTTCCGATAGGCGGTATTGCCGTGGTCGATATTGATTCCCTCCGACGCGACTGGGTCGGCAAAGAGTTCCATCGCGCCGACTACACCATCAAGGAACAGCAGGTGCTGGACTACGCCGCCTCCTGCGGCGACACCGACCCGCGCTACAGCGACCCGTCGAACCCCGACTTCGAGGCGCACCCGACCTTCATCGGCTGTCTCGGCAACACCCGCGACGCCATGACGCCGAAGGATTTCCCCGGTCTCGGCCGGGGCCGCAGCATCGACGGCGGGAAGTCGGTGGAGATCCACGGGCCGATCCGTCCCGGCGACCGTCTCTCGGCCCGCTCGGAGATCGCCGACATCTACGCCAAGACCGGCCGCAGCGGCACGATGGTGTTCATCGTGCACCGGCTGAACTTCTTCAACCAGAACGACGAGCCGGTCGCCACCGTCGACCTGCGCCAGATCAAGGCCGTGGAGGGCTGATCGTGCGATTCTCCGAGGTCGAACTGGGCGATGACCTGCCCGAGACCCACCCCGACATCTCCATGGACAAGGTCCGGCTGTTCGTGAAGGCCGCGTACATGGACTTCCCGCGCTTCACCGATCACGAGTTCGCCAAGTCCGAGGGCCTGCCCGGCGCCATCGTGCCCGGGGTCATGAGCCAGGGGTTCCTGGCCGCCATGATCCACCAGTGGGCGCCCGGCGCGAAGATCCACAAGCTCGACACCGTGTTCCGTACCACGATGGTGGTGGACACCTCCGCCACCTGCCGTGGGGCGGTCACCGACCTCGACGAGGACCACCACCGGGTCGAGGTCGACCTGACGATGCTGAACCACGAGGGTGTCACCTCGGTGATCGGCACCGCCACGGTCGAACTGGCCGACTGAACTGGCCGACTGAACTGGCCGACTGAGCCCCGTCGGCGAGGCTACGGCGGGCCCGGCACAGGCGACGGGCTCAGGTCAGCTTCATGAACATGCGCTCTACCTCGTCGATGCCCAGGCCGCTGGCCTCGGCCTCGTCGGGGTTGCTGATGCACCAGGTGAGCCCGCTGGCCACCAGCTTGAAGCCGGCCTGCTCGAGGGCACCGATGACCGCCGAGAGCTGGGTGACGACCTCGCGGCAATCCCGACCGTCCTCGAGCATCGCTTGGATGCCCCGCAGCTGGCCTTCGGCCCGGCGCAGTCGCTTTTGCAGGTCATCGAGCACTTCAACCGGCAGCTCCACGGGCCGGATCCTAGTTCTGCCCCGGAGCCGACCGGCACCATCCCGACCGGCACCATCCCGACCTCGCTCCTCCCCAGTCGTGACGCAGTGGTGGTGACGCAGCGGTGGTGACGCCCAACCGGCGCACAGGTAGCGTGTGCCGCCATGGGGAGCGATACGTTCGAACCGGTTGATGTCGTGGTGGTGGGTGCCGGGAATGCCGCGGCCTGCGCCGCGCTGGCAGCACGTGAGGGAGGCGCGTCGGTGCTCATGATCGACGCGGCGCCCGAGTCACAGGCCGGCGGCAACACCCGCTACACCGCCGGGGCCATGCGGGTGGTGTTCAACGGGGTCGAAGACCTCGTTCAGCTGATGCCCGACCTCACCGAGGACGAGCGCACCAACGTCAACTTCGGGACGTACACCGACCAGCAGTACTTCGACGACATGGCCCGGGTGACCCAGTACCGGGCCGACCCCGACCTGGTCGAGCTGCTGGTGCGCAACAGCTTCCCCACCATGGTGTGGATGCAGGAGAAGGGCGTGCGCTTCCAGCCCAGCTACGGGCGCCAGGCATTCAAGGTCGACGGCAAGTTCACATTCTGGGGCGGCCTGGCGGTCGAGGCCTGGGGCGGCGGCGAAGGCCTCGTCGAGCTCGAGCACAAGGCCTGCCGGCGCGACGGGATACGGGTGGTCTACGGCGCGGCCGGCCAGTCGCTGGTGACCGACCAGCACGGCACCATCACCGGCATCCGCATCCGCCACGACGGGCAGGTCCACGAGGTGGCCACCAAGGCGGTCGTGCTGGCGGCGGGTGGCTTCCAGGCCAACGCCGAGTGGCGGGCCCGCTACCTGGGCACCAACTGGGACCTGGCCAAGGTGCGCGGAACCAAGTACAACACCGGCGCCGGCATCCGCATGGCGCTCGACCTCGGGGCCATGCCCTACGGGCACTGGTCGGGTTCGCACGCCGTGGCCTGGGACCTCAACGCCCCGCCCTTCGGCGACCTGGCGGTCGGCGACGGCTTCCAGAAGCACTCCTACCCGCTGGGCATCATGGTCAACGCCCGGGGCGAGCGCTTCGTGGACGAGGGCGCCGACTTCCGCAACTACACCTACGCCAAGTACGGCGCGGTGATCCTCAACCAGCCCGACATGTTCGCCTGGCAGATCTTCGACGCCAAGGTCCTGGACCTGCTGCGCGACGAGTACCGCATCCGTGAGGTCACCCGGGTCCGGGCCGACTCCCTGGAGGAGCTGGTCACCAAGCTCGAAGGGGTCGACCCGCAGCAGTGCCTCGAGACCATCAAGGCCTACAACGCCGCGGTGCAGACCGACGTGCCGTTCAACCCGGCGATCAAGGACGGCCGAGGCACCCCGGGCATCTCTTTTCCCAAGACCAACTGGGCCAACACCCTCGACACCGGGCCGTACGAGGCCTACGCCGTCACCTGCGGGATCACCTTCACCTTCGGCGGGTTGAAGGTGTCCACCGGCTGTGAGGTGCTCGACACCACCGAGACGCCGATCGGTGGCCTGTTCGCCTGTGGGGAGCTGGTGGGCGGGCTCTTCTACCACAACTATCCCGGTGGGACGGGCCTGGTAGCCGGCTCGGTGTTCGGCAAGATCGCCGGTGCCAGCGCCGCCCGGGCGGTGCGCTGATGGACCGCCGAGCCTTCCGGACACGCCTGCATGCCGCCGCGGCGGGCGAGGCGGCCCCGCTGCTGGCCCCGCTGTGCCTCGACCCGCTGACCGCCCGGCTGGCCAGCCAGATCGGCTTCGAGTCGGGGTACCTGTCGGGCGGCGGGCTGGGCTATCAGCTGGCAGTGTCCGAGGCGCTGCTGACCGTCGACGAGCTGGCCGGTTTCGCCCGGGCCATCACCCGGCGCAGCGACCTCGCCCTGGTGATCGACGGGGGTGTCGGCTTCGGCGACCCGGTCCACGTCGCCCGCATGATGTGGGAGTTCGAGGCGACCGGCGCGGTCGGGGTGGAACTCGAGGACCAGGTCGCACCGAAGCGAGTCAGCCACCACCGCGGCATCGAGCACCTGGTGCCCATCGCCGCCATGGTGGCCAAGATCGAGGTGGCCGTCGCCCAGCGTCGCGACCCCGACTTCGTGCTGATCGCCCGGACCGGGGCGGTGCGCCACGAGAGCTTCGAGGCCGCCCTGGAGCGGGCCGAGGCCTATGTCGCGGCGGGGGCCGACGCCATCATGTTGTTCCCCCAGACCGACGAGCAGTGGGCCGAGGCGCCGAAGCGGCTCGGCGTGCCGGCGGTGGCCATGACCATGCTCGACGTGCGGCCCCCGGCACAGTGGGCCGAGCTCGGCTATGCCATGGTCATCGACCCCATGAGCGGCCAGGTCGCGGCCATGGCCGCGGTGCGCGACCTCTACCAGCGGCAGCTGGACAACCCCGACCGGGCCGGCGACGACCTGCGGCCGCGCAATGCCTTCTACCACCAGCTGGCCCCGCTGGCCGGCCTCGAGGAGCTCTACGACATCGAGCGGGCCACCACCGAGCCCGGCACCTGAGAGGACGGGCATGTCGACGGACGAACAGGCGACCGGCGAAGCGACGACCGGCGAAGCGACGACCGGCGGACCCGACACCGCCGGGCTGATCGAGGCACGGTTCGGTCTCGCCCCGCACTTCGCCCAGGATGCGCCGCAGACCGAGACGGTGGCGACCATGCTGCGGCACCGGATCTGCCGGCGCTTCACCGACGAACCCGTCGACGAGGCGACCCTGGAACGCCTGCTGGCCGCGGCGTTGTCGACCCCGGCGAAGTCGGACCTGCAGCAGGTGGCCATCATCGTCGTGGACGATGCCGAGCGTCGGGGCCGCATCGCCGACCTGATCCCCGACATGCCGTGGATCCGGTCCTGTGCCCGTTTCCTGCTGTTCTGTGGTGACGGCCGGCGCATCCGCCGGATCTGCGAATTGCACGGTATCGACTTCGGCAACGACCATCTCGACGCCGTGCTCAACCCGGCGGTCGACGCCGCCCTGCACCTGTCGAGCTTCGTGTGGGCGGCCGAGTCGATGGGGCTGGGGACCTGCCCGATCTCGGTGGTGCGCAACCACATCGACGCGGTGAGCGAGATCTGCGAGCTGCCCGACCTGGTGTTCCCGGTATCGGGGCTGTGCATCGGTCACCGGGGCGACACCGGCCACCAGGTGTTGCGGCTGCCTCCGGCACTGACCGTGCATCGCGACCGCTACGACGATGCGGCGTTCGTCGACGAACTCGACGGCTACGACCATCGCCGCGATGCGGTGTTCTCCATCCCGCCGGACCGTCAGCAGTACCGCGAGAGGTTCGGGACCGCCAGCTTCTACGGGTGGTCGCTGGACAAGGCCCGTCAGGTTTCCGCCACGGAGCGTGCCGACCTGGCCGCGTTCTTGCGGCGAAAAGGCTTTCGCCTCGACTGAATGTGGTGCCCTCGCAACGAATCGACGTCGATTCGCCGCGATACCCCCCCAGGGCTTACGCCGAATCGGTGGCGATTCGGCGCACCACAACCCGGGTGCTGCCGGAGACCGCCGGGCCGACGTCGGGCCGGGCCGACGTCGGGTGGGCGCACTGACGGCCGGCGGGGTCCTCGGGCCGCTGACGCGACGAACCCGGCCGCACGATGGGCCGGGTTCGACGAAGGGTTCGGTTGCCCGCCGGTAGCGGCCGTCGGCCGGGTGTGCGGCGGGTCAGAGGCCGATGCGGTACAGCTCTGCGGCGTTGTCCTGCAGCACCCGGCGACGGGCGTAGTCGTCGAGGCCGGCCAGCGACGAGCGGATGTGGTCGCCACCGCCAGGGTAGAGGCAGGTCGGGTGGGGGAAGTCGGTCTCGAAGAGCACCCGCTCGGCCCCCAGCGCCTCGATGTTGGTCTTCAGCCCGGTCTTCTCGAACCAGAAGCAGCTGTAGAACTGCCGCTTGTAGTACTCCGACGGCGTCAGGGACAGTTTCTTGGAGTCGTTGGGCATCGTCTCGGACATCTCGTAGTCCAGGGCATCGAGATAGAACGGGATCCACCCCAAACCCGACTCGACCGACACGAACCGCTGGGTCGGATAGCGCTCGAGCACGCCCGAGTAGATCAGGTTGCCGATCACCCGGGCGTTGCCCAGGAACAGGTTGGCCGACCCCAGCGCCAGGCGGGTCTCGCCGCCGTGGGACTTCCACGGGGTCTTGCCGAAGAAGTCCATCTCCCCGGAGCTGGCCCCGATGTGGAAGTTGATCGGCATGCCCAGCTCCTCGCACACCTCGAAGAACGGCGCCCACACCGGCTGGCCCAGGTCGGGCATGCCGGCGTCCTCGGGGTTGGAGCACATCACCACGCCGCGCATGCCCATCGCCGCGCAACGCCGCACCTCGGCCACCGACGCGTCGATGTCCCACCACGGCACCAGCGCCATGGTGAAGATCCGCTCACCGGACTGCTCCTGGTGCTCGGCCCCCGCGTCGTTGTAGATCTGCGCGCACAGCAGGCGCAGCTCGCTGTCCTGGACCCGCATGAAGGCCTGGTTCCCGAACCCGGCGAGGTTCGGGTACACGATCTGGGCGTACACCCCGACCTCGTCCATCAGCTTCAGGCGTGCCGGGATCTGCGACGAGGCGGCATGCACTTCCTCGACGGACAGCTTCAGCCAGCCGATGCCGTAGATCTTGTCGCCAGCGGGGTCGACCACGCTGGCCGCACCGACGCCGCCGAGGTCGATGTCACCGCCGATGACCCAGCGCCGGCGGCCGTTGAGCTCGACCTGGCGGGGCACCTCGTCGCGGTAACGCGCCGGGGCACGCGAGGTCCACAGATCGGCCGGTTCCGACAGGTGGGTGTCGGTGTCGATGATCTTCAGCCCGGCGAGGATGTCGCCCTGCTGCGGTGCGGTCATGGTCATCGCCGCGCTCCTTGGTCTCTCGCGAACCTGACGGTCCGATCAGGTCTGTGTGTAGGAGCATGGTATGCGCTGTCCGGCGGAAGGCTCGAACCGCAGGGACCGGCGGGCTCAGCGGACCGACAGCACCTCGGGACGCACCCGCAGCCAGACCAACAGCCCGACGAACCCCGCCACGTTGAAGATCACCAGCGCCGTGGGGGCACCCACCGCCTGGGCCAGTTCGCCGAGAGCGTACATGCCCACCGGCAACGCCCCGATGGCCATGCTGAGCAGGCCCATGGCCCGGCCCCGCATCTCGGGCGTGGTGGTGGTGATGGCCAGCGCCGTCTGGGTGGCGCCGAACAGGCCCAGGGCGACCCCGGCCGCGCCGGCAAAGGCCACCATCATCCAGTACGAGGGCAGGCTGGCGAAGCCGATGAGCAGCACGCAGGCGACCAGGGACCCGCCGACATAGGCCTTGCCCCGGTGTGGGGTGCGGATCGCGACCCACAACGACCCGGCCATCATCCCGGCACCGGCCGCGGCCGAGATCAGGCCGATCATCGCCGGGGAGGCGCCGACCCGCTTGCCCATCACCTGCACGATCGGGAAGTAGGAGAAATGGAAGAAGTCCACGAAGACGGTCACCCCGAGGATGGACACCAACGCCAGGTTGGTGGGCAGCACCCGGAAGCCCTCGGCGATGGCCCGCAGGAACGGCGGCGGCTTCTCGGCCGACGACACCGGGCCCGCAGCAGCGGCACCGGGTGCGGGAACCCGCCACATGATCAGCATCGCCACCAGCAACCCGGTGGCGATCACCAGGTACGCCGCGCCGACGCCGAACATCTGGATCACCGTGCCGCCGATGAGCGCCCCGAGCAGCAGGCCGGCGGACGAGCTGAGCATCTCCAGCGCCATCGCCCCGTTGATCTGCTCGGCGCCGACGAGGTCGTAGATGAGCGCCCGCCGTGCGGTCATGTCCACGATCCAGCCCAGGCCCACCACCAGCATGAACGGGTAGATCATCCACACCCGCAGGCTGTCGGTGAGGGCCAGGGCGCCCATCATCGCGGTCAGCGGGACGAGGACCCCGAGCTGCACCAGCACCGTGCGGCGCCGATCGAAACGGTCCGACACCGTGCCGCCGATGAGACCGGCGAACAGCAACGGCCCCCACATCATGGTGCCGGTCAGCTGCACCATGCGGGGCGAGCCGGTCAGGTCGTTGGCGACGAAGGCCCCGAGGAAGCCGAGCCCCCACCGGGCGATGCTCCAGATCCAGCCGGTGGCGTACACCTTCGGGAAGTGCCGGCAGCGCAGTGAGGCGAAAGCGTGGCCGAACCCAGCCGGCCGGGCCGCGGTCGGTACGCCACCGCCCGGCAGGTTCGCGTCACCGGTCGCCACGTCGAGCGTCACAACGGGCGTCGCGTCGCCGGTCGCCACGTCGTCGCGGGCCGAGCTCATGGCGCAGGAGCGTAACGCGCCCGATGCCGACCTGCGCCGGGAACGGAACCGTCGGGGCCGTGCGGTGCGCTACCGTCCTGGGCCGATGCAGGGGCTCGAAGGTATCCGTGTGGTGGAGATCGGTGGCGGGGTGGCGGCCGGGTACGCGACCAAGCTCCTCGCCGACCTCGGCGCCGAGGTGGTCAAGGTGGAAGGCCCCGACGGCGACCCGGTCCGTCGCCGGGGACCGTGGCGGCCCGGGCAGGAGGGCGACCCCGACACCGCCGGGCTGTTCGTGGCGCTGAACACCAACAAGACCTCGGTCCGCGCCGGCGCGGTCGACCTCGACGCCCTGGTGGCCGGCGCGGACCTGGTGGTGCACGAGCTGCCGCCGGCGCAGTGGCCGGCATGGGGCATCGACCCCGATCGTTGGCGCACCACCCGGCCAGACCTGGTGGTGTGCTCGCTGAGCCCGTTCGGACATACCGGGCCGTATGCCGGGTACCGGGCGACCGAGATCGGGGTGGTGCACGGCGGCGGTTGGGCGTGGCTGGCACCGGGCGCATCGGAACGGCCCGACCTGCCGCCGCTGCGCCCGCCGGTCGACCTGGCCTCGTTGCAGTCGGCCACCGGCGCGGCGATCTGCTCGCTGGCCTGCGTCGACCGGGCCCAGCGCACCGGGATCGGTGCCCACATCGACTATTCGATGCAGGCCCATGTCACCTCCATGCTCGAGGCGGCGTTCATCGCCTGGACCTATCCGGGCTGGAACCCCGACCGGATGGGCATCCGCACCCTCAACCCGTGGGGCATCTTCCGCTGCCGGGACGGGTTGGTGTTCCTGGTCTGCGTGGAGGAGGACCAGTGGGCGCGCCTGGTCGAGTTCATGGGCTCGCCCGAATGGGCGACCGAGGAGATCTTCTCCACCGCAGCCGGCCGCAACGAGACCGCCGAGGCCCTTTTCGCCCTGGTCGAGTCCTTCACCGAGGAACATACCGTCGAGTATCTCTGGCATCAGGGCCAGCAGCGGCGCATCGCCTTCGCCCCGGTGTTCTCCATGCACGACCTGTCCCAACAGCCCCATCCGCGCGAGCGGGGCTTCTTCGCCACCGTCGACCAACCCGACCTCGGCCGAGTCGAGCTACCCGGGGCCCCCTTCGTGTGGCAGAGCTCCGGCGAGCAGACCGCCTCGCCGTGGGCGTTGCGCTCCCCCGCACCGGCCCTCGCCGGTTCAGCGACACCCGACTGGGATGCCCGCACCCCGAGTGCCGACGCGGCCGGAGCCGGGGCGACCGGGGCAGCCGGGGCCGGCGGGCCGGGCGGCCTCGGAGGGAACGGGGCCGGATCGGCACCCCGGCCCCTCGAGGGCGTCCGCGTGCTCGACTTCACCTGGGTGTGGGCCGGGCCGTTCTGCACGATGCAGCTGGCCCACCTCGGGGCCGACGTGATCAAGGTGGAGAACCCGGCCCGGCTGTGCCTGGGGCGTCGGCTGCCGTTCCATCCGCCGGGCGTCGAGCCGACGATGAACACCAGCGGCTACTTCAACCAGTGGAGCCAGGGCAAGCGTTCCATCTCGCTCGATCTGGGCCGCCCCGAAGGGCTCGACCTGGCTCGCCGCCTGGTGGCCGAGGCCGATGTGGTCATCGACAACTTCGCCGTCGGGGTCATGGAGCGGCTCGGCCTCGGCGTGGACGAGCTGCGGGCGATCAACCCCGACGTGATCGTGGCCTCGATCGCCGGGTACGGACAGACCGGCTCGCTGCGGGCCTACATGGGCTACGGGCCGACGACCTCGCCGCTGTCGGGCATCGCCTCGCTCACTGGGTACGAACCGGGCGACGGCCCGCGGGAACTCGGCATCGCCTTCGGAGACCCCGCCGCCGGTATCGCCTGCGCCTGGGGGGTGGTGGCTGCCCTGGTCACCCGGCGCCGCACCGGCCGCACCGCCCGCCTCGACACGTCGCTGTGGGAGGCCACCGCCGTCAACGGCCTGGAGGGGTGGATGGCCTGGATGCTGCAGGGCACTGAGGCGGCCCGCATCGGCAACCGCCATGCCCAATGGGCGCCGCACAACTGTTACCGCTGTGCCCCCGACGGCGAACCGCCCGAGGAGGCGGGTGACTTCGTGACCATCGCCGTCACCGACGACACCGACTGGCTGGCCCTGTGCGACGTCCTCGACCCCGACGGCACCCAGGGTCTGGCCACCGACGCCCGGTTCACCACCGCAACGGATCGCAAGGCCAACGAGGACGACCTCGACGCCACGGTCGCCGCGTGGTGCCTCGAGCGAACCCGGTGGGCGGCCACCGAGGCGCTGCAGGCTGCAGGGGTGGCGGCGTTCCCGACGCTGTCACCGCGTGATCTCGCCGACGACCCGCACCTGTTCGCCCGGGGGTTCCTGACCCGGCTGGCCCACCGCGAGGTCGGGGTGCGGACCCACGCCGGGGTGCCGTGGCTCATCGACGGCGAGGACACCCGGGTGCGATCGGCCGCGCCGACGCTCGGCCAGCACACCGACGAGGTGCTGACCGGCCTGTTGGGGCTGGACCCGGAACGGGTGGCCACACTGCGCGCCGCCGGCGCCCTGGGCTGAGCACCGCGGGCGCACCGGACTGACGGCGGCGGGCGCGTGATGGCCCACCCTCGGCGCCGGATTCTCGGGCGAGGCTTCCGGGTCCCAGACGGCGGCAGGCACGTCGGGCCGATTCGCCGTCGATTCGGTGCGGCGAATCGACAGCGATTCGGCCCGGTGGCCGACGGTGACCCGGGGACCCGAGCCGGGCGCCAGAGCCGCCGGCATGACCCACTCCGGACAGTCTCTCGATCCGGTTTGTAGCGAAGTGGTTCGGCCGGCAGGGCGCTCGCCTCGGGACGACCACGAAAGCCCTGGTCACAGCCTCGCGTGCCGGAACCCGGCCGGCGGATGGAACCATTGGGCTACAAACCGAATCCGGCCCGGCCCCATTGGCCGGGACGGGTGGCCCCGAGGCCCGCTCCCCGGACGGCCAGATCGCCGACCGACGAACTCGACGGCGGGCCAGATCACCCACCGGCCCCGGATCACCCACCGGCCCCGACCACCCACCGGCCCCGACCACCCACCGGCCCCGACCACCCGCCGGCCGAACCCGACGGCGGCAGAGGTCAGGTGGCGAGCCCCGCCCGGCGGAGGGCGTCCGCCATGGCACCGCCGGACGCGCCGGGCGACCCGCCCCCGGAGCGGTTGCCCCCACCGGAACGGTTGCCGTCCCCGGAGCGGTTGCCGTCGGTGCCCCGGGCACCTCGATCGCCCCGGGCGCCGCCCCCGGACCGGGCTGCCGGCTTCGAGCCGGATGGGTCGACCTCGTCGTCGAGGCGCAGGGTCAACGAGATGCGCTTGCGGGCCTGGTCGACGTCGAGCACCTTGACCTTGACCACGTCACCCGGCTTGACCACCTGGCGGGGATCGGACACGAAGCTGCGCGACATCGCCGAGATGTGTACGAGCCCGTCCTGGTGCACCCCGATGTCGACGAAGGCCCCGAACGCGGCCACGTTCGTGACCACGCCCTCGAGCACCATACCAGGGCGTACGTCGGCGACGTCCTCGACCCCTTCGGCGAACGTGGCGGTGGTGAAGGTCGGCCGGGGGTCGCGGCCGGGCTTGTCGAGTTCGGCGAGGATGTCGGTCACCGTCGGCAGACCGAACCGGTCGTCGACGAACTCGTCCGGGCGGATGGTGCGCAGCACCTCGCGGTTGCCGATCAGCGCGTCGACGCGGCCACCGGCCTTGACCGCCATCTTGCGTACCAATGGGTATGCCTCGGGGTGCACGGCCGAGGCGTCGAGGGGGTCGACACCCCCACGGATGCGCAGGAACCCGGCACACTGCTCGAAGGTCCGCTCCCCCAACCGGGGTACCGCCTTGAGCGCTCGGCGATCAGCGAAGGGCCCGTTGACGTCGCGGTGGGCGACGATGGAGGCCGCCACTGACGGCGTGATCCCGGCCACCCGGCCCAGCAGCGGCACCGATGCGGTGTTGAGGTCCACCCCGACCGCGTTCACGCAGTCCTCCACGACCCCGTCGAGCGAGCGCGACAGCTTCGAATCGGCCAGGTCGTGCTGGTACTGGCCGACGCCGATGGATTTCGCGTCGATCTTGACCAGCTCGGCCAGCGGGTCCTGCAGGCGACGGGCGATCGACACCGCCCCGCGCAGGGTCACGTCGAGGTCGGGCAGTTCCTGGGAGGCGTAGGCCGACGCGGAGTACACCGACGCCCCCGCCTCGGACACCATGGCCTTGGTCAGCTTCAACTCCGGCACCGCCCGCACCAGCTCGGCCGCGAGTTTCTCGGTCTCGCGTGACGCGGTGCCGTTGCCGATCGCCACCAGCTGCACCCCGTGGGTCGCCGCCAGGCGTCCCAGGCGATCGAGGGCTTCGTCCCAACGGCCCTGGGGCTTGTGCGGGTAGATGGTGTCGGTCGCCACGACCTTGCCGGTACCGTCGACCACCGCGACCTTCGTACCGGTGCGGTAGCCGGGATCGAGGCCCATCGTCGTGCGGGTCCCCGCCGGCGCCGCCAGCAGCAGATCACGGAGGTTGTCGGCGAATACCCGTACCGCATCGTTCTCGGCCGATTCCCGCAGCCGCATCCGCAGGTCGACGGTCAGCCGCAGCTTGATCCGGGTACGCCAGGTCGAGCGGACGGTGTCGGCCAGCCATCGATCGCCGGGCCGGGCACGGTCGGCCAACCCGAAACGGGCGGCGATCGCCCGCTCGTAGACCGACGGCCCCGCGATCCCGGAAGCATCCGCACCGGAAGCATCTGCACCGAGCGTGCCTGCCGCAACCCGAACCGGCGCCATCGGCTCGGGGTCGAGATCGAGATCGAGTACCTGCTCGGCCTCGCCGCGCAGCAGGGCCAGGACCCGGTGGGAGGGCAGCTTGGTGAACGGTTCGGCGAACGCGAAGTAGTCGGCGAACTTGGCGCCGGCCTCGGCCATGCCCTCGCGGACCGCGGCCCGCATCACACCCTGGCCCCACATGCGCTCGCGCAGCTCACCCACCAGATCGGCGTCCTCGCTGAAACGTTCGACCAGGATGGCCCGCGCCCCGTCGAGGGCGGCGGCGGCGTCGACCACGCCCCGACCGTCGTCCACGTAGCCGGCTGCGACCGACGACGGGTCGAGGCCCGGATCGGCCAGGAGCTGATCGGCCAACGGCTCCAGGCCGGCCTCCCGGGCGGTCTGGGCCTTGGTCCGCCGCTTGGGCTTGTACGGCAGGTAGAGGTCTTCCAGGCGGGCCTTGGAGTCGGCGGCGGCGATCTGGGCGGCAAGCTCGTCGGTGAGCTTGCCCTGGGACCGGATGGACTCGAGCACCACGGCACGGCGCTCGTGCAGCTCGCGCAGGTAGCCGAGGCGCTCGTGCAGGGTGCGCAGCTGGGCGTCGTCGAGGCCGCCGGTGGCCTCCTTGCGGTAGCGGGCCACGAACGGCACGGTCGCACCGCCGTCGAACAGGGCGACCGCCGCTTGGACCTGGTGCTCGCGCACCCCGAGCTCGCCCGCAATCACCTGCTCGACCGTTCTCGCCACCACGCCCCCTCGTTACCGTCGCCCGCCCGGGCGACGAACCCGGGCGAGAGCCCGCCGAGCGTAGTGGGCCTGCCCCGCACCGCCGGGCCGAGCGGTGCTACGAATGGGCCTGAACCCGCCCGGCAGGGCGACGAAACGGGGACGACGAGATGAGCGACACGAGCACGAGCGGACCACTGGCCGGAGTTCGGGTGGTGGAACTGGGCCTGTGGCTGGCCGGCCCGGCCTGCGCGGCGATCCTGGCCGACTGGGGTGCGTCGGTGACCAAGCTCGAACCGCTCGACGGCGACCCGTTCCGGGGCTACGCCTGGATGTTCGGCGGCCACATCAACCCGCCCTTCGAGCTCGACAACCGGGGCAAGCGCTCGGTGTCGGTCGACCTGCGCCGCCCCGAGGGCCTCGAGGTGGCCCTGGCGCTGCTGGCCGAGGCCGACGTGTTCGTCACCAACTACCGGCCCGGCGGGCTCGACCGGCTGGGGCTCGGCTGGGAGACGCTGCACGCCCACAACCCCCGGCTGATCTACGCCAGCATCACCGGCTACGGCCTCGACGGCCCCGAACGCGACCGGGCGGCGTACGACATGGGCGCCTACTGGGCCCGGGCCGGGGTGGCGGCTTCGCTGACCCTGCCCGGCCAGGACCTGCCCTACCAGCGCGGCGGGGTGGGCGACCACCTCACCGGCATGTGCCTCGCCGGAGGCGTGGCCGCGGCGCTCTACCAGCGCGACCGCACCGGCGAAGGCCAGTTGGTGGCCACGTCGCTGCTGCGCGCCGGGATGTACCAGATGGGCACCGACCTCAACACCAACGTTCGGGCCGGATTGCCGACCGTGGCCGCCTCGATACGCAAAGTGGCCAACCCGCTGCTCACCGGCTATCGCTGCGCGGATGACGCCTGGGTGTGGCTGCTGTGCCTGGAGGGCGACCGCCACTGGCCCAACGTGATGCGGGCGCTGGAGCTCGAGCACCTCGCCGAGGACCCGGCATTCGCCGGCATGGACGGCCGGCGCGACCACGCCGAGACGGTCACCACGACCCTGCAGGAACGCTTCGCCACCCGCAGCCGCGACGAATGGGCGCCGATCCTCGACCGGGAGGGCGTGTGGTGGGCCCGGGTGCAGCACACCCACGATCTCGTCGACGATCCGCAGGTCAGCGCCGCCGGCGGGTTCATCGAGGTGCCCATGGCGGACGGCACGACCGCCCGCATGGTGGCCTCCCCGGTGGACTTCTCCGGACGGTCGCACTTCGCCGAGCTGGCCGTGCCCGAGCTGGGCCAGGACACCGAGCTGGTGCTCATGGAGCTGGGCTGGGACTGGGACCGCATCGACGCCCTCAAGGAGGCCGGCATCATCCCCTGATCGCCGCCGGGCGGTCCCCGAAACGGTCACGGCAGGGGCCCGAACCGTCCGCGACCACCCGAATCGGGCAACGGCGTTCATCAAACTGGGTCGAACGCCCCTTTCCAAGGGCACTCCGGGTTGACTACCCCTATGGGTATCACCAGAAGAGGGGACCACTGTGGATACCGTCATGACGACGACGAGTCAAGCCCGCCGACCTAACCAGCCTGGAGCCGACCGGCATCCGCGCAAGGCCCACCGCGACCGGCACCGCACCAAGCGGGGCCTGTGGCGTCGTCTCGGCGTGGCGTCGCTGGTCGCCTCGGCGCTGGTGAGCACCTCCCTGGCCGTGGCCCCCAGCGCCGGGGCGGTGTCGGCGTGCACCACGACGGTGAACCTGTCCGCCCTGCAGAGCACCATCACCGCCGCCACGGCAGGCGACGTGATCTGTGTGAACGCCGGGACCTTCACCCCGGCCTCGAGCACCCCGACGATCCGCATCACCAAGTCGCTCACCCTGCGCGGCGCCCAGGCCGGCGTCACCCCGGTCGACGGCGGACGCAGCGGC
>CANJRG010000036.1 GCA_947476745.1 Acidimicrobiia bacterium
CGCTGTTCTAGCCGCGGACCGCCCTCCGGGCGATCGCTGTTCTAGCCGCGGACCGCCCTCCGGGCGATCGCCATGCGATGCACCTCGCTCGGGCCGTCGTAGATGCGGAAGGCGCGGATGTCCTCGTAGATCTGACGGACCACGGTCCGGCCGGTGACGCCCTGGCCGCCGAGGATCTGCACACAGCGGTCGACCACCCGGCTGGTGGCCTCCGACACGTACAGCTTGGCCATCGAGGACTCCTCCCGGGCCTGGCTGCCCTGGTCGAGGACCCAGGCGCAATGCAGGATCAGCAGACGCGAGGTCTGCATGTCGGTGAGGTTGTCGGCGAGCTGGAAGCCGATGCCCTGGTGCTCGCCGATGGGCTTGCCGAAGGCGTGACGGGTGCGGGCGTACTCGGTGGCGATGTCGTGGCAGCGTCGTGCGGCGCCCAACCAGCGCATGCAGTGGGTGAGGCGGGCCGGGCCCAGCCGCACCTGGGCATACCGGAACCCACCGCCGACCTCGCCGAGCACCGACTCGGCGGGCACGTGCAGGTTGTTCAGGCGGATCACCGCGTGGCCGCCGACGGCGTTGTGGTCCATGGTCTGCAGCACTTCTTCGATCTCGATGCCCGCAGCGTCGGCCTCGGTGAGGAACATCGTCGCCCCGAGGTCGGTGCCGTCACGGTCGAAGGTACGGGCCATGACGATGGCCACCTTGGCCCCGAGGGCGCTGGTGATCAGCCACTTGAGGCCGTTGATGCGGTAGCTGCCGTCGGCCTGCTCGTCGGCCCGGGTCTTCATCATCGAGGGGTCCGAGCCGGCGCCGCCGTCGGGCTCGGTCATCATGAACATGCTGCGGGCCAGGCCCGAGGTGACCGGGCGGAGGAACCGCTCCTTCTGGTCGTGGCTGGCCACCATCTCGAGCAGGTGCATGTTGCCCTCGTCGGGGGCAGCGATGTGCATCGCCACCGGGCCCAGCATCGAATAGCCCGACTCCTCGAACACCAGCGCCTTGCCGACATGGCTCAGGCCCAGGCCGCCGAACTCCTTGCTGACGTGAGGCACCAGCAGGCCGGCCTTGCGGGCCAGCTCGACCAGCTCGAGGCGGAACTCCTCGGTCGGGCCGTGGTGGTCGCTGCGGGTGTGCGGTTCGAGCGGGATGATCTCGTCTCGCACGAAGGCGGCGGTGCGGTCACGCAGCTCGGCGAGCTCGGCGGGGATTTCGAAGTCGATCACGCCAGCAGCGTGTCAGACCTTTGCCGCACTGGCCAACCGGGACCGCGACGGCAGTCCTCCCAGCACCAGCGCCATGGCCAGGGCACACGCCGACAGCAGCAGCGCCGGCAGGCTGTACCCACCGGACGCGCCGGCGGCACTGCCCACCAACAGCGGCCCGACCACGCCACCGACCTCGCCGGCGGTGAAGTAGAGCCCGCCGGCCACCGCCATGTTGGCCGCGCCCACGCCGGGGTCGTCCATCAGCAGCATCATGCCCAGCGGCAGCGCTGCAGCCCGGGTGATCCCCACCGCCACCAGTGCCACGAACACCGTGGCCCCGTCGAGGTGGGGGACCAGGGCGACCCCGACGGCACCGAGGAGGTAGACCCCGAGGTAGATCGGCTTGCGACGGGCCGGGGTCGCAAGCCGGGGCACGACCAGGGCCGAGGCGATCCCGACCAGGGTGGTGAGGGCCGCCAGGTCGGCCGCCTGCCCGGCGGTTCGGCCACCGGCGCGGAGTATCTCGACCAGCCAGTTGCCGATGCCGTGGTTGTACAGGAACGAGCCGAGGGCCAGGACCAGGACCAGCTGAACCGACTTCATGGCCAGCAGCTGGCGGCTGGTCGCCGTCGGCACCGCGTCCTGCAGTTCGTGGCGTGCCGCCTGGGCGCTGTTTTCGGCGAGGGTCCCGGCGGCGGTTGCGGCCGGGCCGGCCGCAACCGGTGCAGAGACGGGTGCCGAAGCCGACACCAGCCACCACACCACGCCGGTCGACAGGGTGAAGCCGGCGTAGAGCAGCATGGCGCCCCGCCAGGAGCCGGTGATCGGGATGGCGATGCTGTGCATGGCGAACAGGGCGATCATCGCCCCGACCGCCGGTGCGGTGCTGAACAGCCCCACGACCTTGCCCCGATCGGTCGGCGGGAACCAGGTGGCGATCAGCTTGGGTCCGCCGATGGAAATCAGCGGCCCGCCCAGCCCGAAGATGGCCACCGCCAGGTACAGCGTCCAGAAGCCCTGGGCCCCGGCACGGGCCGCGCCCGACGCCGCGACCAGCACTGCGGTGGCGGTGACGGCGCGTCGGGCGCCGATGCGGTCGATGACACGGCCGCCGGGGATGGCGGAGAACAGGTACACCAGCTGCCAGGCGCCGAGCACCAGGCCCATCGCCGTGGTGGACAGGCCGAGGTCGGTGCGGATCTCACCGACCACCGGGGCCATCGCCCCCGCGGTCAACCCGAAGCCGGCGTAGACCAGCCAGGCCGCGGCGAAAAGCGTCCAGCGCCGTCGGTCGGTCATGCGGTCCGGTGCCGGGGGGTTCAAGCGGCGGCGAGGACGGCGGCGGGCAGGTGCGGGCCCATGAGGTCGGCCATGTTGAACTCGTAGAAATGGTCGAGCTCCTCCTCGGTGCAGTCCTCGGTGGTGGCGGCGAAACGCTTGAGCGGGTTGCGCCCGCCCTCCACGTGGGGATAATCCGACGAGAACAGGCAGATGCGGGGGTCGCTCTGGCGGATGATCCAGCCGGTGTCCTCACCTGGGTACGGCGTCACCCGCACCTGGCGGCGCACGTAGTCGCTGGGCTTCATCGACAGCTTCTGCAACCGCTCCTCGTTGCGGAAGAACGAGCCGTAGGCCGAATCCAGGTAGCGCATCCATCCCGGCACCCACGACGCGCCCAGCTCGATGATGCCGAAGCGCAGCTCGGGGAAGCGGTCCAACACCCCGTCGAGGATCAACGTGGCCATGGTCTGCGCCGGCTGCACCGGGATCGCCATGTAGTCGATGGAGCGGAAGTTCTCGGCGCCGCCGTGGAAGTCGAGCACCGGCGGCAGCCCGTTCTCGAAGTACTTGGGCGACAGCAGCTGGCCGGTCCCCCCCACGTGCATGACGACGGGGATGCGGGCCTCGGCGGCCTGCGCCCAGACCCGGTCCAACGCCACATGGCTGGGGGAGTGCTCCACCGGACAGGCGCTGGCGATCATCAGCGCCTTGCAACCCCTCTCGATCGCCCGGGTGGTCTGCGCCGCAGCGTGCTCGACGTCCATCAGCGCCACGTACCCCACCGGCAGCAGGCGAGGGTCGGCGGAGCAGAACTCGACCATGCCACGGTTGTGGGCGTCGGCCATGGCGTAGGCGAAGGCCACGTCGCCGCCGTGCTCGGCGCTGAGGATCGGGGTTGATGACCAGGTGTTGAACACCAGCTGCGAGGCGAACCCGAGCTGGTCGAGGGCCTGGGGGCGGTGGTCCCGCTCGAAGCTGCCGACGGCGTAGTAGTTCTTGCGCAGCAGCAGCTGCGTCTCGTCGTCACGGTAGGCGGGGTCGTTGTGCAGCGGGCAGGTCTTGGCCTGCCAGTCCGTGGTGGTGCCGGCCGCCTCGCCGATGGCCGAGATGCCCAGCCGCGGCATACGGTCCCGGAATGCCGGGTCGGCATGGTCTGCCAGGAAGTCGGGCAGCTCCATGATGTGGCTGTCGGCGTCGTGGTAGGTGCGTCCGCTGGCGTAGGCCATCGTCAATGATCCTTCGGTTCGTGCGGGAGGTACGCGGTACGGCAGAAGCGGGGCACGGGAGTAGCGGTGGCGGTCCGTCTGTGCTCGGAACGTGTGGGTTCAGGACGTGCGTGCGATCAGGACAGGGGGACGTGGCGGCTGAGGAAGTCGGTCACCGCAGCCGTGAATGCGTCGTTGTCGTCTCCGGCGACCATGTGTCCGGCCCCGCGCACGTCGACGTACTGGGCCCGGGGAGCGGCGGCGCGTAACGCAGCGACGGCGTCGTCGCTCACCAGATCCGACTGCAGGCCGCGCACCAGCAGCAACGGGGCCTTCATCGCTCCGGCCGAGTCGTGCAGCCGGTCGGCCATGGCCTGCCGCTGCGCCGCCCAGGTCTCGGGATCTGATTCCATCAGCGCGTGGCGTTCGGTCATGAACCGGGGATCCCAGTGCCAGTGCCAGCGGCCGTCGGCGCCATGGCGCAGCACCTTGGACAGCCCGGCGGCGTTGGAGGGCGGCGGCCGGTGCGGGTTGTAGGCGCCGATGGCCGCCGCGGCGTCCTCGAGGTTGGCGAAGCCGTCGGGATGGGCGGTCATGAACGCCACGATGCGGCGGACGCCGTCGAGTTCCACCTGCGGGGTGATGTCGACGAGCACCACCGCGCTGAACAGGTCCCGGTACTCGGTCACGGCGTGGGCCTCGAGGGCGGTGATCCCGCCGAGGGAGGCGCCGACCACGGCGGACCGGCCGGCGCCGAGCTGCTCCGTGACCGCCAGCAGGTCATGGGCCATGGTCTCCATCTCGTACTGGGCGTCGGGGCACCACGCCGAGTCGCCGTGGCCCCGGGCGTCGAGGGCGACGACCCGGTAGCCTCGTGCGGCCAAGACCGCGCCGCTGCCCTTCCACGCCAACCGGTTCTGGCCGCCGCCGTGCAGCAGCAGCACGACCGGACCGTCGGCTGGGCCGTGCTCGTCGGCGACGATGGACAGGCCGGAGCTACCCCGGAACTCGATGGTCTGCATCGCCTCACCTTGGCCGTTGCGGTGTTCCTGCCACAAACCCGGTGTGGCCGGGTCGTGCCGCCGTTACAGAACGACGGGCAGGTCGCGGATCGAGCGGCCCAGCGGGTTGCCGCGCCAGCGGGGCGGCTCGCCGTCGGGGGCGAGGTCGGGGAAGCGCCGGTGCAACTGGCCGAGGGCGATGGTGCCCTCGAGACGGGCCAGGTTGGCCCCCAGGCACAGGTGGCTGCCCCAGCCGAAGCCGAGCTGCGGGTTGAAGGTGCGGCCGAGGTCGAGCCGGTAGGGGTCCGCGAAGGTGGCCGGGTCACGGTTGGCCACCAGCATCACCAGGAACACCGTGTCGCCCACCCGCAGCTCGTGGCCGCCGCGCTCGTGGGCCTCGGCCACCTTGCGCACCATGGCCTTGGCCGGCCCCGCCACCCGCATCAGCTCGTCGCAGAAGGTGTCCTCCACCTCGCCGCGACGGATGCGTTCGACCTCGCCGGGGTGCTCGAACAGCGCCCGCACGCTCGAGGCCAGCAGGTTGGTGGTGGTCTCGTGCCCGGCGAACAGCAGCAGGGTGCAGGCGCCGACGACCTCGAGCTCGGTCAGCTCGTCGAGGCCGCTGTTGACGACCTTGGAGATCAGGTCCTCGCCCGGATGGTGGCGACGGTGCTCCATCTGCTCGGCGAAGAAGGAGATGAACTCCTCGGTGGCGGCCACGACGCCGGCCTCGTCGTAGTTGTCGGTCTCCACCGAGAACACGATCTCGGCCAGCCGGTCCGACCATGCCTGGAACCGCACCCGCTCCTCGCGGCGCACCCCGAGCAGGTCGGCGATGACCAGCGCCGGCAGCGGGTTGGCGAAACGGGCCTTGAGGTCGAGGCGCTCGCCGCGCTCGAAGCCGCCGAGCAGCTCGTCCACGGTGTCCTCGACCGATTGCCGCAACCGCTCCATCACCTTGGGGGTGAACGCCCGTCGTACCGGCTCGCGCAGGCGGGTGTGGGTCGGTGGGTCGCGGAAGACCATCCAGCCCGACAGCAACTCGTAGGTGCGCTCGAAGGCAGCACCGCGCCGCTCGATCTGGCGGGTGAAGGTCCGGGTGCGGTCCGACGACAAGCGGGGATCGAGGAAGCCCTCGGTGGCCGCCTTGTAGGACATCAGCAGCCACGCCCGGTTGCGTTCGCTGCGCCGGATCGGGTCCCCGGCCAACATCCGCTCGGCGAACGCATCGGGATCGGCGTTCACGGACCAGTGGCCGAGGTCGATGTCCTCGTCACCTCCCTCGCCGGCAACGTCGCCCCGATCAGCAGACCCTTCAACTCCGTACATACGTGCAGCCTGCCACAGCGCCGCCGTCGGTCGCGACCCCTGCACGCCGGCCCCGCGCTTGTGGAGGGGGCACCCGGCCCGGCACGCTGGAGGGTGAGCGTGCGGGCAGACACCGCACTGCCGCACAAGGGGGATCGCGGATGCGTGACGTGGTGATCGTCGAGGCAGGTCGTTCGGCCATCGGGAAGCGGGGTGGCTCGCTCGCCGCCACCCACCCGGCCGATGTCCTGGGGCCGGTGCAGATGGAGGTCATCCGTCGGGCCGGGCTCGAGTCGGGTCAGGTCGACCAGGTGGTCGGCGGGTGCATCAACAAGGTCGGCGCCCAGGCCATGAACGTCACGCGGACCGCGTGGCTGTCCCACGGCGGTGCCGAGCACGTGGCCTCCACCACCATCGATGCCCAGTGCGGCTCCAGCCAGCAGGCCCTCAACCAGGCCTACAGCCTGATCGCCTCGGGCGCCGAGGACGTGGTGCTGGCCTGTGGTGTGGAGAACATGAGCCGCCTGCCCATCGGGTCCGACGCCTTCGCCGGCGCCAAGGCCGGGTACGGCAAGCCGATCTCGCGCAGCTACTTCGCCCATTACGAGTTCGCCAGCCAGTTCGAGGGTGCCGAGCGCATCGCGGAGAAGTACGGCATCACCCGTCTCGACGCCGACCGCCTCGGCCTCGAGTCGCAGCTCCGTGCCGCCCGGGCCATCGCCGAAGGCCGCTTCGAGACCTCGATCATCCCGCTCGAGGTCGACGTCGTCGACGAGAACGGTGAGCGCACCGGCGAGCGCCGCATCGTCACCCGCGACGAGATCCCCCGCGACACCTCAATGGAGAAGCTGGCCACCCTCAAGCCGGTGGCCCGTGAGGACGGCATCCACACCGCCGGGTCGGCCTCGCAGATCGCCGACGGCGCTTCGGCCGTGCTGGTGATGTCGGCGGAGCGTGCCGAGAAGCTCGGCGTGCGCCCGCTGGCCCGCATCGTGGGCACCGCCCTGGTCGGCTGCGACCCGGTGCTGATGCTCGAAGGACCCATCCCGGCCACCCGCAAGCTGCTCGATCGGGCCGATCTCACCATCGGCGACATCGACGTGGTCGAGATCAACGAGGCCTTCGCCTCGGTGGTGCTGGCATGGGCCAAGGAGCTGCAGCCCGACATGGAGCGGGTCAACCCCAACGGCGGCGCCATCGCGCTGGGTCACCCGCTGGGTGGCACCGGTACCTTCCTCGCCACCAAGGCGGTGCACGAGCTGGTGCGCACCGGCGGCCGTTACGGCCTGATCACCATGTGCTGTGGTGGCGGCCTCGGCACCGGGACCCTGATCGAGCGCATCTGACCGATCGCCTTCGGGCGTGACGACGATCCACCCGGCCCGGAGCGCTCGGCCGCTCCGGGCCGGTGCGCGTCCGGCCCGGTGCGCCGGTGCGTGCATCGGGTAGCGCGCGTCGCACCGAGGGCCTCACCGCTCGATCAGGGTGCGCCGCCGTCGATGCGCAGCAGGGCGCCGGTGGTGTAGCTCGAGGCGTCGCTGGCGAAGTACAGGGCCGCGCCGACGATCTCGTCGGGTTGACCGCCGCGGCCGAGGGCGTAGCTGTCCTGTACCCGGGCGTTGAACACGTCGAGGTCCCAGGCCTTGGAGATGTCGGTGAGGAACGGGCCGGCCACGATGCAGTTGACCCGGACCTTCGGGCCGTAGGCATGGGCGTAGGCGACGGTGAGGGCGTTGAGCCCGGCCTTGGCCGCGGCGTAGGCGGCTTCCACCGGGGTGGGCCGGATCGAGGCGATCGAGGACACGTTGATGATCGAGCCGCCGTCGCCCTGCGCCATGCGGTCCCCGACGAGGGCCATCAGCCGGAACGGGCCTTTGAGGTTCACCGACAGCACCTTGTCGTAGAGCTCCTCGCTGACGTCCACCAGCGATTCGTACAGCGGCGACATGCCGGCGTTGTTGACCAGCACGTCCACCCGGCCGAAATGGTCGTAGGCCGCGTCGGCGAGCCGGTTGCAGTCCTCCCAGCGGCCGACGTGGGCGGCCACGGCAAACGCCCGCCGGTCGGGGAAACGGGCGGTGACCTCGGCGGCGAGCGCCTCGCAGGCGTCGAGCTTGCGGCTGGCGATGACCACGTCGGCACCGCTCTCGGCGAAGGCCAGCACCATCTCCCGGCCCATCCCGCGGCTCCCGCCGGTGACGACCGCAACTTTCCCGGACAGGTCGAAACGGTTTCCCATGGCCCGATTCCAGCAGCTCACCGACCCGGGGGCCCAAAACTGTCGCGCCACGGGGTGGGCGGTGGCCGGGCATGCGAGCGGCTTGCGAGGCCCTGTCCCCTACCCTTGAGGGCGATGCAGGGACGGATCGGACGGAGCCGGAGCCGACTCGTCGGCGCCGTGACGGTGGCCGTGGTTCTCGCCGGTGCATCGGCGTCACTGCTCGCGGCCCCGGTACAGGCACAGGCCGCGAGCCTGCAGCAGCAGCAGGACGAACTGCGCCGCGAGGAGACCGCGAAGGCCGTCGAGGTCGACGCGCTGACCGCTGACGCCGACGCCGTCGACGCGGCCATCACGGCGCTGGATGCCGAAGTGGCCCGCCAACAGGCCCGCGCCGACGACGCCGAGACCAACGTGCGCTCCGTGCAGGCGGAGTTGGTGCAGGCCGGCAACCAGAAGGCCGAGGCCGATGCAACGTTGGCGGCGTTGCGCATCGAGCTGGCAGACGCCGCGCTGTCGGCCTACGTGCGCCCGCCCTTCGACGACCTGGCCACCGTGTTGGCCGACGAGGACCCCAGCGCCGGGGCCAAGCGCACCGTGCTGGCCGCCACCCACACCAGCAGCGTCGCCGACGTGATCGACGAGATCCGGGCGGCGTCGGAGCGGGCCCGCCGGGCCGGCCTGCGGGCGGCCTCGGCCCTCGTCGCCGCCCGCGAGGCCGCCGCCCAGGAACAGCGGGTGCTGGCCGAGCTCGATGGTTCGCTGGCAGCCCAGCAATCGCTGGCCGATGACGTGCAGGTCCGTCTCGACCGGGCCCTGGGCGAAGCGGCGGTCATCAGCGCCCGCAGCCAGGATCTGGCCGATCAGATCAGCAGCCGGGAACGCCAGCTCGCCTCGCGGGTGGGTTCCGGATCCGGCGGTACCCGGCCGTCGTGGGTGTCCTCGGGGGTTCGGGTGTCCACCGTGGGCGGCATCACGGTCGACGCGTCCATCGCCTCGTCCCTGGCGGCGCTCCTGGTCGATGCCGAGGCCGACGGGGTGTATCTCGGTGGGTACGGCTACCGCGACATCTCCACCCAGATCGAGCTGCGGATGGAACACTGTGGCACCAGCGAGTACGCCATCTGGGCGATGAACTCGATGGACTGTTCGCCTCCCGTGGCCCGTCCCGGCTACTCGATGCACGAGCAGGGCCTGGCCGTCGACTTTCTGGTTGGGGGTGACCTCATCCGCAGCCGTTCCACGTCGGCCTACCAGTGGCTGGCGGCCAACGCCGCGGGGTACGGCCTGTACAACCTGCCCAGCGAGCCGTGGCACTGGAGCACCACCGGTTCCTGATCCCGGCCTGAGTCCGGCTGAACCGGGGTCAGCCGAGCGCGATCCGTAGCGCCCGGTAGAGCATCAGGCCGTCGCCGAGGCGGTGGCGCAGCTGCGACTCCAGCCCGCTGATGGGGGTCAGGTTCTGCGGGGCGCGCGGGTCGCGCTCCGGCCGGGAGGCGAAACGGGGGATGAGCGCGGCCGCGAGGTCGGCGAGGCGTCGGGCCTCGTGCTCGTCGTCGATGGCGATCTCGTGGCGGACCACGCCCGACCACGGGTGCTGCCGGGGGCCGGGCAGCCGCAGGTACTACGACAGCCTGGGGAACGGTGCCCCGATGGCGAACATCGGGGTCCGTTCACCGGCGTCGAGCTCGCCGATGATCGGGGCCAGTGCCGGCGGCAGGTATCGGTGGTGGTGGGTTTTGATGTGGCCGACCGCGTTGGGGACGCCCTCGCGACGGCGGATCGGCCCGTCGACCACCACCAGCCCAGCGCCGGCGGTGGTCGTGGTTGCCGGCGATGACCACCACCTGCCGGCCCTCGCCGGCGAGGCGCAACAGGGTTCGATAGACCAGCCGCTCGGCCTCGGGGGTGCCGTTGGGGTCCCCGCGGCGCGGCGGGGCGAACATCCCCACCGACGGGAAGCGGTCCGCCGGGAGGTGCAGCAGGTGGTAGCGGTCCACGTCCTCGGCCTCGAGGAAGCGGTTGGGATGGTCGAGGAACAGCAGGTCCTCGCCCTTGACGTTGAAGACCAGGGCCTTGGTGTTGGCCGCCTGGGCCCCGAGCACGCCGTCGGCGACGAGGAAGACGTCGGAGTCGAAGCGGACCCTTCGTGGCGGGCCCGGACCTGGGTGACGACGCCGTAGATGTCCACCGGGTCGCGCCCGGGCACCGGCCGGGAGGTGGCGACCACGTCGTCGAGCTGCAGGAACTGGTCGGCTGGGACCCCGACCCAGAACTCCAGCGGGGTGGCGTCCTCGGTGCCGATGACCAGGCCGACACCGTGTTCGGCCGGGTCCGCCGTCGTGTGCTCGTCCACCCTGGCGTCGCTAACGGGACGGCGCAGCCCCTGCCGGGGATGGCACGAATGTGGCAGCTACCACCGCCGGGCGACCGGGGGCTCCGCGCCGCGCGGTCCCGGGCGGGCGCGTTCCGTCGCCGATGGCCCCATAGGTGCCCGTCCGCGGCTACAACGGGAGGTGATGGCCACCACCCCCTCCGATCAGGTCTCCTCGCCGGCCGGGTCGTCGTCCGGGTCGTCGTCCGGGTCGTCGTCCGGGTCGTCGTCCGGGTCGTCGTCCGGGTCGTCGTCCGGGTCGTCGTCGTCCGGGTCGGCGCGATCAACGCCGTCGGCTGGGGCTGCGGCTCCGGCTCCTGGGACGGGCTTCGCGAATGCCCGTCGTCGGCGCAGCCTGTCGATCCCCTCGTCGGTGGGGGTTCTGGTCGCGGCGGTCCTGGCTGCCCCGGTGATCGTCCCGGTGGGGTTCACCGTCGACGTGCTGCGCAGCCGTCACCGGCAGCCGACCGTGCGCTTGTGGGCGTTCGCCGTGCAGTTCCTGGCCCTCGACCTGTTCGCGGTGTTCTCGGCGGCGGTGCTGTGGGTGGCGTTCGGCTTCGGTCGCCGGCTCGGCGGCGAGCGGTCACTCGCGGTGCACGCCCGGGTGCAGTGGTGGTGGGCGTCGAAGGTTCTGGCCGCTGCCCGGCGCACGCTCGGCCTGCGCTTCGCCTACGACAACCCCGACGCCCTGGCCCCGGGTCCGCTGCTGGTGATGGGTCGCCACTGCAGCTACGGCGACGCCCTGCTGCCGGCGGTGCTCTTCGGCCACGAACATCGGCTGCAGCTGCGCTACGTGCTCACCCTGGGCCTGGCCTGGCTGCCCTCGCTCGACCTGTACGGGCACCGGCTGCGCAACCACTTCGTGAACCGCACGTCGGGGGCGGCGGGCGAGCTGCTGGCCGTCGGGCGGGTGGCCCGGGGCATGTCCCACGGCGACGCCGCGGTGATCTTCCCGGAGGGCCAGTTCTTCACCCCCGAGCGGCGCGAGCGGGCGCTGGCCCGGCTCACCGCCGACGATCCTGCTCTGGCCGAACGGGCCGCAGGCCTGCGTCACGTCCTGCCACCCCGACCGGGTGGGGTGCTGGCCCTGCTCGGCGGCGCCCCGGCGGACACCGACGTGGTGCTGTTGGGTCATGTCGGGTTCGAGGGGTTCTCGACGGTGGCGGATCTGTGGCGCAACGTGCCGCTGCGCGAGCCGGTCACCGTGCGGACCTGGCGGTTCGCCGCCGCCGAGGTGCCGCGCGGGCGCCGCCAGCGGGTCGACTGGCTGTTCGATCGCTGGGAGCAGCTCGACGGCTGGGTCGACGAGGAACTGTCCCGTCGGGCGATGGGGGTGCGATCGTGATCGTGACGCTGGTGGCCACCTTGGTGGCGGTGGTCGTGCTGCAGGTCGGGGTGTGGGTGCTGAGCGTGCGCCGCCAGGATGCCTCGATCGTGGACATCTTCTGGGGTCTGTCCTTCGCCCTGATCGCCTGGGTCGGGTTCGCGGTGGGCGACGGGGCGCGGTCGCGGTCGTGGCTGCTGGCGGTGCTGGTGACCGTGTGGGGTGTCCGCCTGGCGGCGTATCTGGCCCGGCGCAACCTGCCCCACGGCGAAGACCCGCGCTACGGCGCGATGCGCCGTCGCCGTCCTGACACCTTCGCCCGCTGGAGCCTCTACGCGGTGTTCCTGGCCCAGGCCGGTCTGGCCTGGGTGGTGGCCCTGCCGGTGACGTTGGCGATGGCCGATCCCACCCCGGCGGGGCTCACCCCGCTGGCCGGTGTGGGACTGGCGCTGTGGCTGGTCGGGCTGTTCTTCGAGGCCGTCGGCGACGGCCAGCTGGCCCGGTTCAAGGCCGACCCGGCCAACCAGGGCCAGGTCATGGACCGCGGACTGTGGCGCTACACCCGTCACCCGAACTACTTCGGTGACTTCTGCGTGTGGTGGGGCCTGTTCGTCATCAGCGCTGCCAGTGGCACCGCGCTGCTGGGCGTGGTCGGCCCGATCCTGATGACGGTGCTGCTGACCCGGGTGTCGGGCAAGGACCTGCTGGAGCGCACGATCGGCAAACGCCGTCCCGGTTACGCCGAGTACGTCCGGCGGACCAACGCGTTCTTTCCCGGCCCGCCCCGCAAGGGCTGAGCGGGCGGAGCCGGTCGAGCCGGTCGGGCGAGCCGCATCGGCCGTGCCCGCCCTGGCCGGTCAGCTGAGGTCGATGCCGGGGTAGAGCGGGAAGCGGCCGAGCAGATCGGCGCAGCGGGTCCGGCAGGCGGCGGCGGTGCCGTCGGCGAGCGTGTACTTGGCCTTCGACGGGCCGGTCGAAGCCGCGGTGGGGGTGGCGGCGGCGAGGGCGGTGACGATGATGTCGGCCACCTCGTCCATCTCGGCGGCGCCCATACCGATGGTGGTGAGGGCCGGGGTGCCGAGGCGGACCCCCGACGTGTACCAGGCGCCGTTGGGATCGTGGGGGATGGAGTTGCGGTTGGTGACCACGCCGCAGTCGAGCAGGGCGGACTCGGCCTGGCGTCCGGTGAGCCCGAACTTGGTGGTGACGTCGAGCAGGACCAGGTGGTTGTCGGTCCCGCCGGTGACCAGGCGGACCCCGCGGCGCATCAGGCCCTCGGCGAGGGCCGCGGCGTTGGCGACCACGGCGGCGGCGTAGTCGCGGAAGGACGGCTGCAGCGCCTCGGTGAAGGCCACGGCCTTGGCCGCCATGGCGTGGACCAGCGGGCCGCCGAGCACCATCGGGCAGCCCTTGTCGACGAACTCGGCGTACTCGGGCTGGCACAGCACCATGCCGCCGCGCGGGCCGCGCAGCGACTTGTGGGTGGTCGTGGTGACGACCTGGCCGAAGGGCACCGGGTCGAAGTCGCCGGTGAGGGCCTTGCCGGCGACGAGGCCGGCGAAGTGCGCCATGTCGACCATCAGCACGGCACCGACCTCGTCGGCGATCTCGCGCATGGTGGCGAAGTTGATGCGGCGGGGGTAGGCCGAATAGCCGGCGACGATCACCAGCGGCCGGAACTCCTGGGCCAGACGGCGGACCTCGGCGTAGTCGAGCAGCTCGGTGTCGGGGTCGGTGCCGTAGGAGCGCTGGTGGAACATCTTGCCGGAGATGTTGGGGCGGAAGCCGTGGGTGAGGTGCCCGCCGGCATCGAGGGACATGCCCAGCAGACGCTGGTTGCCGAGCTCCTGGCGCAGCTGTTCCCAGTCGGGCTCGGTCAGGTCGTTGATGTGCTTGGCGCCGAGCCGTTCGAGCGCCGGGGACTCGACCTGGCGGGCCAGGATCGACCAGAAGGCGACCAGGTTGGCGTCGATGCCGGAGTGGGGCTGCACGTAGGCGTGGGCCGCGCCGAACAGCTCGCAGGCCAGCTGCGTGGCGCGCGCCTCGACCCGGTCGACGAACTCGCACCCGGCGTAGAAGCGGTGCCCGACGGTGCCCTCGGCGTACTTGTCGGAGAACCAGTTGCCCATGGCCAGCAGCACGGCCGGGGAGGCGTAGTTCTCCGAGGCGATCAGCTTGAGCTGGCTGCGCTGGTTGCCGAGCTCGCCCACGATGGCTCCGGCGATGACGGGATCGACGGCGGCGATCACGTCGACAGCAGCGCGGAACGCAGTGGACTCGGCAGCGGTCACGAAGGGTCTCCTCGGCAGCAGGGCGGGCTCGTCCGGGCAGAGGGACACGGTCCACAAGGCGCCCGGGCGGGGTGTTCGCAGGCTAGTTGGGGGTGTCCGGCGGGCGGCAACGCGTGCCGATCGCGGCGGCGTGACGTTGATCTCACCTGAACCGGCAGCCTTGCTACAGTCCGCGTCATAGTTCGTGACGGAAGTCACGGATCCGAGGGAGAGGGGACCCTGTATGCGCAATGTTGGTCGGATCATGGTTGTGGGGCTGGTGTCGGCCCTGGTTGCCGCAGCCTGCGGGGGTGGCGGGGACGGCTCCGGTACCGAAACGGCACAGACGGTCGACGCCGGGATCAAGTCGGGGGTCGCTGCGCAGCTCGGCGGGTCGACCACCGTGGCCGGCGCGACGGCCACCACCGCCGCGGTGCAGCCTCGCCCCAAGAGCATGGACGAGTGGGAGAAGCTGTGGGCCGAGCAGCGGGCCAAGGTCGTCAAGCGGATCAAGGACAACAACTGGGGCAAGTCCGCTGACGGCAAGACCGTCAACGGGGCCGAGGGGTTCAAGATCGACCTGACGACCTGCTCCAACAACTGGTCCGACACCGAGGGCATCACCGACGCCGAGATCAAGGTCGGCAACCCGATGCCGTTGTCGGGCGCAGCGGGTGACTACGGCAACATCGCCAAGGCGATGACCGCCATCTACGCCAACTACAGCAAGCAGGGGGCGTTCAAGGATGTCAACGGCAAGACCCGCTCGGTCAACCTGATCGTCAAGGACGACGGCTACGACGCCACCCGCACCATCCCGCTGGTCGACGAGATGATCGACTCCGAGAAGGTGTTCGCGGTGTGGACGCTCGGCTCGCCCAACGGGCTCAAGGTGTACGACAAGCTCAACGCCCGCTGCATCCCGCACCCGCTGGAGATGAGCGGCCACCCAGCCTGGGGCGACCCGGTGAAGCACCCGTGGACCACCGGCCAGCAGATGGCGTACAACACCGAGGCCGTGCTGTGGGGCTCGTTCATCGAGAACCACATCAACGAGTTCCCCAACGGGGTGAAGGTGGCCTCGCTGGTGGCCAACAGCGACTTCGGCCGGGCCTACGACAGCTTCTTCAAGGCGTACATCAACGACTCGAAGATCAAGGACAAGGTCCAGTACTTCTCCGAGGTGCTCGAGATCACCGCGCCGACGGTGACCGACCCGATGACCACCCTGCAGTCGAAGAAGCCCGACATCTTCATCACCATGACCGGCGGCGCCCAGTGCCCGCAGATCATCCAGGAAGCGGCCGGCAACGGCATGAAGGAGTCGGCCAAGTACCTGTTCATGTCCTCGGTGTGCAAGGCCGCCAGCTTCGTGGGCAAGGACAAGGTCGGTGGTGACGGCAAGGCCTCCGACGGCTGGTGGATCATGGGCGGAGGCGCCATGGACCTCAACGCCGAGTCGAACTCGGGCGACGCCTACGTGCAGTGGGCCCGCCAACTGCTCAAGGACAACGGCATCGACTACAAGACGTCGGGCTCGTTCGGGTCGGGCTTCATCTTCGCCTTCCCCTTCGTGCAGGCCATGCGCACCGCCGGTGAGCTGCCCGGGGGACTTACCCGGTCGAACTTCATCACTGCGCTGCGCCATCTCGACGCCACGAACCCGATGCTGCTCGAGGGCATCAAGTACAACATGAACGGCAACGCCGACGCGTACCTCACCGAGGGGTCCGACCTGTCGAAGTACGACTCGGCCAAGCAGGCCTGGGTCCAGCAGGGCTCGATCGTGGAGCTGTCCGGCAAGTCCAAGAATTGTGCCTACGACCAGCCGAGCGGCACCTGCAAGTGATCGGCCCGGTCCGCTAGCCGGATGCTGGGGTGCCGGGCCGTGTCGGTCCGGCACCCCGTGCCGCTAAGCTGACCGCTCCGTCGGGGGGCTGTAGCTCAGTTGGCTAGAGCACCTGCTTTGCAAGCAGGGGGTCGTGGGTTCGAGTCCCATCAGCTCCAC
>CANJRG010000037.1 GCA_947476745.1 Acidimicrobiia bacterium
CCGAACCGGGCCAGCAGCATCGTCACTGCTGCTCGCTTGCGGTTCGGGGTCAGAAGTTTCCCGACGAGATCTCCTTGAGCATGTCGATGCTGATTCTTCCTGCCCGGAAACCGGGCAACAGAGTCGCACAACGAATGGACCACTACGACGGGCTTACCTCAGTGGGCCGGCGGCTGGTGTTGTGGGCCGAGATGCGCCTACCCGGCGTGGCGTGGTTGGAGTGGACGGTGGAACCGGTCGACGGCGGGAGCGTGCTGGTGCAGACCGCCCGCTTCCGCCCCCGCGGCCTGCTCGGCCGGGCCTACTGGTACGAGGTGGCCCCGTTCCACCGGCTGGTGTTCCCCGGCCGGCTCGACGGCATTGCCCGCGACGCTGTCGCGCACCCGGCCTGACGGACACGGTCGGACACGGCGACGCCGGGCCCGCCCTGGCCGACGCGCTGCCCGACACGACACCTGGCGATGCGGCCGGCCCACGCCCAGCCGTCAGGTCTGCACCGACACCGATCGGGCGATGAGCGGCTCCTCCGTCGGGTCGACGGCCCCGCACCTGGTGCTGAACGCCACGAGCGCACGGTTGCCGGCCCGCACCTCGGCCAGCGTCGCTGCGTGAGCGTCGACGGTGAGCGCCGTCAACGGCTCGGCGGAACGGACGACGACGATCACCTCGGCGCCCGGACGCAGCGCCGAGGCGCCCGCCTCGGCCACCTCGAGCACCTGACCGGCGAAACTGCCACCACCACGTTCGGCATCGAGTGACACATCACGGACCTCGATGGTGACCGTTCCGTTCGTCGTGCACCCGGCCGACGGTTCCACGTCACTCCCGCTCCCCGCTCGACAGCCGAGGGCGAACAGGGCGATCAGCGCTGTCCCACTGCCCCACCACCGTGCCCACCCCGGGCCGCCTCTGCTCATGGCGCGTTCACGACACCGATGCGCGTCGTCCACGTGTTGTTCGAGCACGTGCTCGACGTGCCCGACGAGTGCTCGCCCATCACCCAGAACTTCTTGGTGGATGCGTCGTAGGACGCACCGCTGTAGTCGCCCTGGCGATTGCGTCCGTCCGCCCCGAGTCGCACGAAGCACCCGGTACCGGTGCCGAGCGGCGACGAGTTCTGGAGGGACGTCTCCGTGCCGGCGCGTGCGGTGTAACGATTGCTCATGTACGCCGTTGCCCCGGAGTACTGGAACGGCACCACGATCCCGCCAGAACTGTCCGCGGCGACGGCCGGGTAGGAGTAGAAGAAGTCCCGGTTCCCGAGCCCTCCCCACTTCGTGACAGACAGGGTGCCCGGGTCGATCTGGTAATAGCGAATGCACGAACGCGCCTCGGCCACCCCGCTCCAGGTGCACGACGTGGTGTGCACGGCGAAGATCCCGGCCGCCGATCGTACGGCCATCGTCACACGCGAATCACCGGTGTCGATACGGGTGCTGGAACCCGGCTGCCGGGCATCGGGCGGCGTCGAGTACGCCGACACCGTCCGGGCGATCTGGGCACTCAAGGTGGGTGTCCCCGGCGTGGTCGTCGGAATCGCCAGGGTGCGCAACTTGAGCTGGGTCGACCCGCTCGAATCGGTGTTGACCAGATAGGCGGTGGTGCTCGACACCGAGCTGGAGGCCGGGTGGACACCGAAGGGCGAACCGTTCAGGTTCCAGAAGTCGTACCAGTTCACGGAGGACACACCGTTGTAGATCTGCGACTTCCACAGCACCTTGATCTTGGACGTCACGAAGGAGTTGCTCCAGTTGAACTGGTTGCCGGTGATCACCAAGGCGTTGTTGGTCACGCCCACCTTGGCGTAGTCCAGCCAGTCCTCGACCGAGGTGTTGCCCCGCAACTTGGCGTCTAGCCCGTACATCCACCATCCGGAAGTGCTCGTACTGGCCGTCGACGTCTTCGACACCGCGAGCACAATGCGGCTGAGTTTCGTGGTGGCGTTCCTGGCCAGAGCCAGCACGACGAAGCGCCCACTCAACGAGTCGTAGATGACCCACGGATCGAAGGTGGTGGTGCCACTGGGACAACTCGACGTGCCGCATCGGGCAGTGGCCGGGAAGAAGGACTCGAGCGACCATGAGGCAGATTGCGACCCGGTCTTCGAGAAGACCTTGACCCCGCCGTTCACCGCGGCCACACCGTTCGACGGTCCGACGGCGACCTGCGCATCGGGTGGGTTCCACCCGGTGAAGGGGAAGGACCCCCATTGTAACGACAGGGTCGGCGCTGCCGGTTGCCCGGCCTTGCCCACCCCGGCGTCGAGGCGGAGCGCCGACCCGACTGCGGCCTCAGGAACATCGGCCTGCTGGGCCCGGGCCTTGGCCGCCCGGTAGGCCTCCGGCGTGTAGTCACCCAGAGGCGGCGTGGCGGAGCGGGTGTCGTTCGCCGCCGGTGCGGTTGCACCGTCGGCGGGCGAGGCCTCGACCGCGCGACCGGTGGCGAGCGCCGCGCCACCCCCGGGCGCGGACTGACCTCCCGGGCTTCCCGTCGCCGCTTCCGGAGCAGGCTGCGCGCCCGCGGTGACCGCGGTTGCCAGCAACACCGCTCCCACCAGCAGCGCTCCCCCCACCTTGCGGGCATACACGCGGCGTATTCCGACTGAACGTGAGCTCCCCATGACTGACTTCTACTCCCGTCTGCGACGAACGTCACCGATGTGCGGAACATAGCTGGCGTGCCGTTTGCCGGTGCCACGAAAAGGTGGGTACGCAGCGAGCAAGCAGGAACAGTTCATGAACTGGAAACCGGCAATGATCGGTACTCGCCACGTTGGGTAGTTCCATGACCGCAATCCAAGGCCCAGCGTGCATCACCGCGGTTCGTTGCGGCCGGCGACGGCCCGGAACGCTCCCTCCCCCGAGGAGGGCAGGCCCGAACGAGATAGTTGTCACGAGCGCGGTCGTCTGCGGTCGTCGGGAGTGCCGAAGCCTTTCGCTGACGTCGATCACGCTGCGTGGTACCTCGGGTGGTGCAGGGACCGTCCCGAATTCTGGCGATGGGGGCCGGCGTCGAGATCGCTGACGTTGCGGGGTGCGCGTCCTGCGTTGTGGCTCCGGCCGACAGCGGCGATCAAGACCGTCGAGCGGAGGCGTGGCTCGCCATTACTTGTACGGTTCAATTCAGGCCAGCCTCATCGCGCAAACCGGCAAGCTGCTCACCATCACCGAGGTCCTCGAAGTGCACGCCATGGCACTCGGCCCCGCGTGGGATGTCGCCCCTCACCCCTACGCGACGGACCGGAAACGACCAGGCAGCTTCCGCGGACACGACATCCAGCCCTTCCCAGGCGGGATGACCCCGACGCCGTGGCCCGAGGTGCCCAGCGCTATCCGAACGTGGATCGACGGCCTCAACGACATCGCCGCGGCCGATCTCCCGATCGAAGCGCTCGCGCTCGCCCGCGCCGTGCTGCACAACCTCTACCGCTTCGTCGTCTCAGTGGCGCAGCACTAGCGCATGGACCGACGACTACCTCTCCACCCGCCACCAACGCAGCTGAGACCCAACGCAGCTGAGACCCAACGCAGCTGAGACACGGTGCAGAATGCCCCGCCCCCGCCCGTCACATCTCGCTGCATTGGCCCACGATGTCATCGACGGTCCCGAACGCAACGTACGGCGCTGCGGCCCAGGTTCTCGTCGAGCTTGAACCTCACGCCACATCGTCGAGGTCAACGAAACGGGCCAACCCTCTACCCATCGACGATTTCACGGTTCGGTCGTTGTCGCGCTCCGAACCTGAACCCGTCACGACTGGCGCCCCACGTACAAGTCGGCGCTTAAGGTCGAAGCCTTCGCCGAGATAGCTCCCGGTGGTCAGTGCGATGACCCCACCGCCGCCTTGGACTCCTTCGGTGAGTTCGTCGATCACCGTGCGGCTGTGGTTGCGGGTTTGGCCACCGACGAGCAAAAGCGGATCGAGGCCCTCGGCGGCAAGCAGCGCGCCGAGTTTGTCGAGATGGTCCTTCCGTTGGGAGAGCACGAGAATCCGTCGCCCTCCGCGGGCCAGGGACGCCAGGTTGTCGGCGATCATCCAGTTGCGGGCCTCGTCGTGGGCGAGTGCTCGGAACACGTCTTGGATGTGCGGGGTGTCCTCGTGGAGAGCGAACTCGGTGGGGTGCACGTGCAGCTGGCGGGGGAGCTCGGCGCTGGGGGTGTCTGCGGCGCTGCCCATCAAGGACCATCAGCGACCCGGTTTCACCGCCGGTGGACCATGTGTGGCAGGCCACTGCGCTGTGACTGGGTCCCTTGGGGTGGTGAAACGGGCTTCACCGCCGGCCACGCCCGCTTGGTGATCCTCCGGCCTCCGGATGCTCTGGGCCTAGCTCACGGTGGCCGCCGGTGGGCGCGCGGTGGGCGCCAGGCGGCAGAATCTTGCCCAGGCCGACGAGGCCGCAGGACCGCAAGGAGTTTGGGTGGCCGAAGAACAAGTCCGAGAAACCACCGTGTTCGTGTCGGGTAACCCCGGGCGCGACGTGCAGCGGGTCGGGACCGCCCGCTGGCTTGGGGAAGATCCGACGCTGATCCACGAACCGGTGTGGGGGGTGCTTGGCAACCTCGGCGACAGCCAGTGCTACCTGGGCGTCCGGGAGAAGGTCGACGCCGTGCACCGGGCGCTGTCTGAGCGCATCCGACGAGACGGCCTCCGAACCCGCCTGATCGCCCCTGGCTTCACCCTGGGCGTGTCCGACGGACAGCTCAACGGCACCTCCCAGATGCGCTACTCGCTGATCGGGCGGGAAGCGGTCAACGACGCCACCGAGCTGCACCTGCGGGCCAGCGATATGGCCGGCGTGATCGCGGTGGTGGCCTGTGACAAGCCGCCGGTGGGCACCCTGGCCGCCATCCTCGACGCCAACGTAGCGGCCGTCATCCTCTCCGACGGTTCGATCCACCCCGGCGTGGACCCCGTCACCGACGAGCGTCTCGACATCGTCGCCGCCTTCCAGGTGGCGAGCGCTGATGCGGACACCCGGACCCGCGTCGCCCTGCACAGCTGCCCCGGCCAGGGCAGCTGCGGCGGCATGTTCACCTACAACACCATGCAAACGTTCATCGCCGTGCTGGGCATGGAGCCGCTGCACATGGTCTCCGCCGCATCCGAGGACCGCCGCCGGGTCGAGCAGTTCCCCGGTGAGCTCGTCGACTGCCTGGTCACCATGCGCGACAAGGGCATCCGACCGCGCGACATCGTCACCCCCGCGTCGATGCGCAACGCGGTGACCGTCACCATGGCGATGGGCGGTTCGACCAACGTGGCGCTGCACGCGGTCGAGATCGCCCGCTCGGCCGGACTCGACTTCTGGACCGAGGTCATGAGCCAGCAGGAGTTCAACGAGCTGTCGGCCAAGCTTCCCGTCGTGGTGAACATGCGCCCGTTCGGTGCGTACTCGATGGTCGACGTCGAGGAGGTCGGCGGCCTGCCCGTCATCGTCGCCGAGTTGCTGCGCGGCGGTTGGCTCGACGGCACTCCGCTGACGTGCACCGGTGAGACCCTGGCCGAACAGGTCGCCCGCCTCGCGCCGCCGGCCCCCGACGGGGATGTGGTGCATCCGCTGTCGAGCCCGTTCAAGGCCACTGGCGGGCTGCGGCTGTTGAGCGGCAACCTGGCGCCTGGCGGCGGGGCGATACTCAAGCTGGCCGGCGTGGAGCGGGGCATCGTCGACGGTCGGTTCAGCGGCCGGGCCCGGGTGTTCGACAGCGAGAAGAGCCTCCTCGAGACCCTGGCCGAGCGGTCCGACACGATCGAAGACGGCGACATGATCGTCATCCGCTACATCGGCCCGAGGGGGGCGCCCGGCATGCCCGAGATGCTCGATCCGACCTCCCGTATCACCACGTTGTGCCGCGAGCGCGACATCACCGTGGCGTTGATGACCGACGGCCGGTTCTCCGGCGGTTCGGTGGGGCTGGTGATCGGGCACGTGTCGCCGGAGGCCTACCTGGGCGGGGCGATCGCCCTCGTGGAGGATGGCGACACGATCACCGTGGACCTCAGCGACAACCGGCTGGACTGTATGCAGCTCGCCGAACCGGCCACCCAGCAGCAGCGGGCGGCGGCGTGGCAGGCGGCCGTGGATGCCAACGGTGGCATGCACCCCAACGCGGTGGCGATCGAGGGCCGACTCCTGCGGCGCATGCGCTCCACGGCGCGATCCGCGCTCGAGGGCGCCGGCATGCAGGAGGACTGAGCCGCCGCCGGCCCGGGCCGACGTTGGTCAACCCCTCGGCCATATGGGCCTGGCCATGGCGGTCGGGATGCTGGCGGTCGGGATGCTGGCGGTCGGGATGCTGGCGGTCGGGATGCAGACCCTGCGGGCCGGTCGCTGGTCGGGCTGGCGCCGGTTCGCCCCCCCCTGGTCTGCGGGCTGGGCCTGGTGGTGCTCATGCCCTTCACCGTCACCACGGCCATCTGGGTGGGTGTGATCATGATCGCCGCCGTTGCCCTCCGCCACGACGCCAGCCTGCTGGCCGGCGATACTGACCTCGACCGTGTCGCGGACGTCATGGGTATTCCCATGGCACCACACCGGCACGGCTAGATCATCGGCATTTAGGAAGGCGCAGAGCTCAGCGGAAGCATCGCGGCAGCTGGGGATCATGTGCACGCTGGCGTGGTTCACGGGTGTTGGTGCCCCTCCGCACCAACACCCTCTGCAGTTCGCCGGAACGGGACGCACCAGTGGTCCCATCGTGCTGGCGGGCCACAACAACGGATAGTCGCCAAGTTGGAAGAACAATCGCCCCTCCAACGAGCCATCGGGCGTGAGCTCAGGCCAGCCGCGTCCGGAGATCTGATCAGCTTCATCGGTGCCGTTCCACGAGAACTCGATCCGCGCCTGACCAACGCGCTCGCTGAACCGACCGTCGACGTAGCCCTCCACGACAATGAAACGGAACGTGCCCGATCCAGCCGCCCTACTGGCGGACCTCGACCAAGCTGAGATGCCTCGGTGCCGGGCGGGCGGGACCGCGGATACCGAGCAGCGGATTCACGGTGAACAGACGTTCGCGCACTGCCCAGGACAACGCCGAACGCAGCACCAGCCACCGCCCCGACACCGTCGCGATCGACGCACCCGACTCCTGCCATCGGCCGATCGCCGTCTGGACCGATCCCGCCGTCACCACCACCAGACGCGACCGGCACAACGGATCGGTCGCCAACGACTTCACCACGTACCGGTGCAACGAGCGCGTGGCCGGCTTCCACGCCTGCGGGGCCGTCACGAACAGGTCCAACAGTTCCCCGACCGTCATCCTGCCTGCAGCCGACACCACCGACTGCCGGCAAGCGCCATCGCCCGCCACGAGCTCCGCCCGACGCTGCAAAGCGCGCTGCGTGTCGCCGTGCACCGTGCACCGTGCACCGTGGAGGACTGCTGCACCGACACACCAGTGCGCTCGTCGACATCGACGACGACCGGGATCTCCCACACCCCGGGGCGGCGTTCCCGCATCGACCCCGAACCTCGGCGGCCACGCCCTAACTGCGCTACGTCATCCCTCTAACGACCTGCCATCCCTAGAACCATAGGGATTGATAGAGGGATGCCACCATGACCCAGACCAGGGGAACGACCAGAAACCGGTAGTGACCAGGGCAAATGTGCAGCGCGCTCGGAGGGACTCGAACCCCCAACCTTCTGATCCGTAGTCAGATGCTCTATCCAATTGAGCTACGAGCGCAGGCGGGTTCACACTGTAGCGGCTTGCCCGACCGACCGGGAATCGCGATTCGTGGTGGACTGGGCACATGACCGATCCGGCCGCCCTCGGCGGTATCAACGGCGTGCTGCTGTGGACCTCGGCTGCGCGCTTCGGGGCACTCGCCGCCTTCTACCGGGACGTGCTGCGCCTGCCCGTGCGTACCGACCGGCCGGGACACCTCGCCCTCGAATGGCCCGATGGCATGCGCCTCACCCTCGGGGTGCACACCCTGGTCGACGGCCCGGCGCGCGACCCCCATCGCGTCATGCTCAACCTTGCCGCCCCCGACATCGTCGCTGCGGCCGCGGCCCTGCGCGCCCGAGGAGTCACCTTCGTGCGCGAACCCTCGCCCGAACCGTGGGGCGGGTGGATCGCCACGTTCACCGACCCCGACGGCAACCTCGTGCAGTTGCTCCAGCCCGCACCGGCCTGAGCGCGCCTCTTACCCGGCCGGGGCCGGATCGAGCCGGCTCGCCCGGAGCCACGACGATGGCGGCGACCCCCGGAACCGGGTCGAACCCGGTCTCTGTAGACGGAGTACAGCGCGGAGAGGGTGGGATTTGAACCCACGGTCGGGTTGACCCCGACAACGCCTTAGCAGGGCGCCCCGTTCGGCCGCTCCGGCACCTCTCCCGAACTGCGCCTGCATCTTACACGGCGGACGCCGAAGGACCACCCTGCCCGTCGATCGGATCGCCGGCACTCATCCGGCACTCATCCGGCGCCGCGGGCGAGGCCGCAGGGCCAGCGTGATGGCGAAGGCCACCGTCGCGGCCCCGGTGGCGAAGGCGATGCCCGGCACCGCCCCCACCCGGTCGGTGAGCCACCCCACCAGTGGCGGGCTGGTGGCGCTGCCGATGGCGAAGGCGCTGTAGAGGGTGCCGACCAGCCCGCCGAGCCGGGCGGCCCCGAACTCCGTGGCCAGCACCGCGGGCGCCAGCGACACGAACCCCCCGTACCCCGCGCCCATCAACACCGAGAACGTGGCGATGGCCGGCACCGACGCCCCCGCGAACAGCCACACCAGGAACCCCAGCGCCATCAGGCCGTGGCAGAGCTGGTACATCCGGATCTCACCCACGACCCCACCGACCGCGGCAAGCAGCAGGCGGCCCACCGTGCTGCTGATCCCGATCAGGCCGACCAGCAACGATGCCGTGCCGGGGGCGATGCCCCGGGACTGCGCGTAGGACACCAGGAACACGAACGGGGTGAAGAACGCCAGCGACAGCACGCCGACGGCGGCGAACAGCAGCCCGAAGGTACGGGTGCGCAGCAACGGGCCCAGGGGCGCCGCCGTACCCCGCACGAACCCCGGGGCCGGGCTCGCGGCCAGGGCGCACAGGCCCAGGATCACCGCCGAACCAACGCCGAGCACCACGAAGGAACCCCGCCAGCCGAAGCGGTGCAACAGAGCCGAACAGACCGGCGCGCCGACCAGGATGCCCGCCCCCACCCCCGACAAGGCCACCCCCAGCGCCATGGCCCGGCGGCGCACGAACCACCCGCCGACCGCGGCCACCAGCGGCGAATAGCTCGCCCCCACCCCCGGCCCCAGGGTCAGCACCCACACCAGCGCCAGCTGCCACAGGGCATGAACCTGCGAGCCGACCACGAAACCGGTGCCCATCAACACCGCCGAGGCGGCGATCACCGGTCGGGGGCCGTAGCGGTCGGCCAACCGGCCCGCCACCATGCCGCACAGGTAGTACACCAGCGTGGTGGCCGAGAACACCGCAGCGGTGGGGCCCTTGCCGGCCCCGAACTCGACGGTCAGGGCGTCGAGGAACACCCCGAAGTTGAACAGGCCCAGGAACGCCACGAAGCTGGCCCCGAACGCGGCCGCCACCACCACCCAGTTCCCGTCCACGACGGCGAAGCGGGACGGCCCACGGCAGATCACCGCGGGACCGTAGCGCGTCACCCCAGATCGACGGGGACCGCGCGGTTGGACCGGTCCGACACGACCTCCGGGCCCGGCCTACTGCCCGCTGCAGCCGGTGCGCGATGATGGCGACGGAGCGATGGCAGAGCGGACGAATGCAGCCGCCTTGAAAGCGGCCGGGCCGAAAGGCCCCGGGGGTTCGAATCCCCCTCGCTCCGCAGCCAGGTCGGCCGGGTGCGTGGAGGAGCGGTCCCGCACCCGCTGACCGCGGGCCCGCCACCGACGCGCACCGTCACACCCGGCGACGATGATCGGCCGATGGCGTCGAGCACCTGTCACGACTGCGGCGGCTTCCTCTCGGGCCGGGCCTGGCCCGCCGGGCGATGGGGATCGTGGTGTCCCCGGTGCCGCGGCTGGTGGCCCGACGACGACGACCGGCCCGACACCCGGCCTGCCCGGTGGTGGCTGGCGGACACCGCCACCCACGGGACGGTGCTCCGCCGGGCCGGCCCGGCGAGCGACGGCCGACAACCGGTCGCTCGGCGATAGGTGCTCGGCGATAGGTGCTCGGCGATAGGTGCTCGGCGATAGGTGCTCGGCGATAGGTGCTCGGCGATAGGCCGGTTGCCTCAGCGATACGTGTTGTTCGACGTGTGGTCGCCGGCCAGCCAGCGCTGCAGTTCCTCGTGCGCCCGGGCCAGCCGGGTGGCGTTGATCTGCTCCATGTCGGGATGATCGACGGTCAGCTCGACGATCAGGCCGTTGGGGTCCGTGGCGTACAGCGACCGGCAGTAGCCGTGCTCGAGCACGAAGGTTGCCGGTGCCTCGTAACCGGCCTCGGCGAGGCGCTGCTCGACCGCGGCCTGCTCGGCCGCGCCCACCTTCAGGGCGATGTGGGTGAACGGCGTGAACGGCATCTGCGGGCCGAACTGCTCCTGGTCGCTCTCCTCGGCGAACTGGAAGAACGCCAGCGCGCTGCCGTCGGCGAGCCCGAAGAAGGTGTGGCAATAGACCCGCTCGGCCCCGAAGAGCTCGTCGGTCTCGCACCACGTCGCCACCAACGGCAAGCCGATGATGTCCTCGTAGAAATGCCGGGTGGCCTCCTGGTCACGGGTCACGTAGGCGTTGTGGTGGAGCCGGGCTGCGGTCGGGACGGCCGCACGACGATCGCTCATGATGGTTCCTCCTGGAATCGGAACAGCGTAAGCCGAGTGTAGGAAGGTCCATCGGCCTCCGACGGTTCGGGACAACGGGAGCGGACCGCAACCCCGGGCGGTACGGTGACGGCGTGCAGCCCCAGGACACCGACGAGTACGGGCTCGAGGTGTGGTCGGTGCCCTTCGCGGCCGATGTGTTCGACGTGCCCACCGCGGTGCTGCTGCGGGCCCTGCGCTCGGGCCGGCTCGGTTGCCTGCACGTCGGGGGCCGGCTACGGATCCGGCCCGGCGAGGTCGAGGCGCTCCTCGCAGCCGAACTCGGCCCGCTGCACTGACCGACCAGCCCAGACCAGCGCACCCACCGGGCGAGCCCAGCCGGCCCGACCCAGCCGGCCCACGGCGTCGGATCTGCCGCACCGGCCCGGGACGCTATCGGGCGCCGGCCGGCCGATACTGACCTAGTGTTCGCCGCCATGAACGCACGTGGCGATGCGCGATCACCCTCCGGCGTGACATACCAGTCGGTATTGGACGCCGACCCGCAGCGCCCTCCCCCGGCCCTGCGCGCCGTCAGCGCACCGTGGACACCGGGTCCGGACATCGCGGTCGACCGGTACACCTCGCGCAAGTTCGCCCGTCTCGAGCACGAACGGCTGTGGAAGAACAGTTGGCAGATGGCCTGCCGGGCCGAGCATCTGCCCACCGTCGGCGACCACCTGCTCTACGAGGTCGGCGACCTCAGCCTGATCGTGGTGCGCAGCGGACCCGACACGATCAAGGCGTTCCACAACTCGTGCCTGCACCGCGGCACCACCCTCGTCGAGGGCCGGGGCAACGCCGCGCTGTTCAAGTGCCCCTTCCACGGCTTCGCCTGGAGCCTCGACGGCACCTTCCGGGGCATGCCCGCAGCGTGGGACTTCCCCCACGTCGAAGCCGGCTCGATGCAGCTGCCCGAGGTGGCGGTGGCGCAGTGGCAGGGCTTCGTGTTCGTCCATCCGGGCACCGACCCCGAGCCGTTCGAACGCTACGCCGCACCGCTGCCCGACCATTTCGCCCAGCACCCCCTCGACGGTCGCTACGTCGCCCATCACGCCTGCCAGGTCGTCGCCGCCAACTGGAAAGCGGTGATGGAAGCGTTCCTCGAGGGCTACCACCTGTCGACCACCCACCCCCACACCATCCGTTTCGCCAACGACTTCGAGACCCAGTACGACCTGTTCGGGCCCAACGTCAGCCGGCTGATGCAAGCCATCGGCATACCGACCAGTGCGCTCATCGGCCGGGTGCCGCCCGACGAGATCGCCCGGACAATCCAGAAGATGGTGCCCTCCGCCGACCGTCGCGACGTGCCCGAGGACGTCGACGTGCGGGCCTTCCTCGGTGACGTGTTCCGCACCTCCTACGCCCGGCGTTGGCGGATGGACCTCACCGACGCTTCCGAGGCCGAGCTGCTCGACAGCATCCAGTACTTCCTGTTCCCCAACTTCGCCCCGTGGATGGGCTACAGCCTGCCCATCACCTACCGCTTCCGGCCCTGGGGCGACGACCCCGGCCACAGCCTGATGGAGATCATGCTGCTGCACCCCGTCCCCGCCGACGGCAGCTTCGAGACCGCCGCCGAGCACTGGCTCGAACCCGGCGAGAGCTGGACCCACGCCCCCGGCTTCGAGGCCCTCGGCCTGGTCATCGACCAGGACATGGAGAACCTGCCCCGGGTGCAGAAGGGGCTGCGTGCCGCGTCACACCGTGCGGTGGTGCTCGCCGACTACCAGGAGAGCCGCATCCGCCACTTCCACGCCCGCCTCGACCAGCAGCTCGGCCTCGACGGCTGAGCGCCCGCACGACACCGGACAGGAGCGCACCAGCGATGCAGATCATCGAAGCGTCGGAACACGGCTGGAAGCACTACCAGCACCCACGCGAAGGCACCCTCGAGGTCATCCCGATGGGCCGCGGCTCCGCCGACGGCGTCAACTACAACCTCACCCTGACCCGCTACGGCAGCGACGCCGATGCCTTCGTCACCCCCCGCCACCACCACACCTTCGAGCAGGTCCGCGCCCCGCTGGTCGGCGACCTGAACTACGGGCCCGGCGAGCAGGTTCCCGAGGGCTGGCTGAGCTACTTCCCCGCCGGCGCCCCCTACGGGCCGCAGCGGGTGTCGGGCGGGGTGATCCTGCTGCTGCAGTTCGGCACCGACTACCTCACCTCGGACCAGTACAAGCGAGCCCACGCCGCGCTCGAGACGCGCGGTCACTTCGAGGGCGGCGACTACCACGACACCGATCCCGCCAGCGGCGAGGCCCGAGTCCGCGACGCCGTCGACGCGGTGTGGACCGAGGCGCTGGGCCGTCCCATCCGCCACCCCCGGCCGCGCTACCCCGCCCCGATCCTGATCGACCCCGACGCCTTCGACTGGACGCCGCTCGCCGAGGACCCGCTGGTGCAGTGCAAGCGGCTCGGCAGCTTCACCGAACGCGATGTGTCGCTCAGCCGGATCCGCCTCGACGGCGGGGTGCTGGGCCTCGGGCCCGACCGGACGCAGCTGGTGTTCTCCCTGAGCGACGGCCTCGAGGTCGACGGAGGGGTCCGGCCCCGGTGGACCGCGGTGTGGTCGGCCCGCGGCGAGGAAGTCGCGGTCAGCGGCACCGGTGGGGTCGAGGCGCTGGTGGTGCAGTTGCCCTGCGAGCTGTCCTGACCGCGGCTCAGCCGTTGGCCCGGTCGCGCAGCGCGAACTTCTGGATCTTGCCGGTCGAGGTCTTGGGCAGCTCGGTGAACACCACCCGGGTCGGGCACTTGTAGTGGGCCAGCCGCTCACGGCAGAAGGCGATGACCTCCTGCTCGTCGAGCTGCGCTCCCGCGGCGATCGTCACGAAGGCGCAGGGCGTCTCGCCCCACTTCTCGTCGGCGGCGGCCACCACCGCAGCCTCGACGATGGCCGGGTGGTCATAGAGAACCGCTTCCACCTCGAGCGAGGAGATGTTCTCACCGCCGGAGATGATGATGTCCTTGGACCGGTCCTTGATCTCGACATACCCATCGGCATGCCAGACGCCGAGGTCGCCGGAGTGCAACCAGCCACCCCGGAACGTGTCGGCGGTGGCCCGGGGGTTCTTGAGATAGCCGCTCATGAGGGTGTTCGAGCGCATCAACAGCTCGCCCACCGTCTGCCCGTCACGGGGCACCGGCTCGGTGGTGTCGGGGTCGCCGACGATGAGCCCACCCTGCAGGGTGGCGATTGCCACACCCTGACGGGCATGCAGACGCGCCTGCTCGTCGCGGCTGCGCTCGTCCCAGCCGGGCTGTGACGGCGAGTAGGCCTGCACCCCCGCGGTCTCGGTCATCCCGTAGACGTGCAGCACGTCGAAACCGAGGGCCTCGGCCTTGGCCAGCACGCTCGGCGGCGGAGCCGACCCGGCGGTCAGCACGTGTACCGGGTGCGACACGGCCGGCCGATCGGCGTCGACCGCTCCCGACAGGGTGTTCAGCACGATCGGCGCGGCGCACAGGTGGGTCACGCCGTGCTCCTCGATGAGCCGGAACACCTCCGGCGGATCGATCTTGCGCAGGCAGACCTGCGTCCCGGCCATGATCACCACGGCATAGGGCGCGCACCAGCCGACGGCATGGAACATCGGAAGCGTCCACAGGTACACCGGGTGGCGCGGCATCGCCCAGGTCGTCACCAGACCCAGGGCGTTGAGGTACACCTGCCGGGCGTTGCTGACCACCCCCTTGGGATCGCCGGTGGTGCCGGAGGTGTAGGACAGCAGGATGGCCTGCCGCTCGTCGAGCACCCCCGCCGTCACGTCGTGCGCCACGCCCTCGCCCTCGGCCACCAGCTGCTCGTAGTCGAGCGCACCGAGCCGGTCGTGCTGCGGGCCGCGCACCGCATCGACGATGTCGACCACCAGCGGGCTGCCGGCGCAGCGGCCGAGGGCCTCGCGCACCACCGGGGCGAACTCGCTGTCGGTCAGCAGCACCTTGGTCTCGGCATGGTCGAGGATGAACGCCACCCCGGCGGGGTCGAGCCGGATGTTCAGCGGGTTCAGCACCGCCCCGGCCATGATCACCCCGTAATGGGCCTCGACCGCCTCGGGGGTGTTGGTGGCCATCAGCGACACCACGTCACCGGGGCCGATGCCCCGGCGGCGCAACGCACCGGCCAGGCGGGTGGCCCGCTCCAGCAGCTCGGCGTAGCTGACCCGCCGCTCACCGTGCACCACCGCGGTGCGGGTGGGGAACGCCGCCGCGGTGCGGACCAGGAAGCTGGTCGGGTCGAGCGGCAGCGAGTTGGCGGGGTTGGGTTCCAGCCCGCTCGCGAACGGGTTGC
>CANJRG010000038.1 GCA_947476745.1 Acidimicrobiia bacterium
AACACCGCCAACCCGAAGATCCGCTGATAGGCCGCAATGCCCAGCAGCACGCCGTAGACCGCTACCGCCACACACAGGGTGAGCACGTTCAACCTCCGCAACAGACGGATGTTGCGCGACGCTCGTTCGACCAGCGGCGAGTCGGGGATCACTCCGGAACGCTAGCGTGACACCCGGCCGGGCCCCCACCGCAGACGGTCGGCGCCGGAGCGACGGCGCGCTGGGCGGTGCGCCGGTCCGAGCGCCTGCATCGTTCCACGCCCGACGTCTCGGACCGGTCGACCGGTTGCCGACGGGGTCAGGCCCGACCACGCAGCATGGTGATGTTGCGGCACATGCCGCCACGGTACGCGGCTGCGTCGCGCCCCAGGGGCCGATCGCCAAGTAGCGTCATCGCATCGAACCGAACCTGCGCAAACTCCGCAAGCTGAACATCACGGCGGGGTTCCTGCACCTCGCCTCCCTCATCGCCATCCTGGTACTGGCCAACGACGCAGCCCTGCCCGTGCAGGCCACCTACCTCACCGACGCGCCGGGCACCGGCAACTTCTCGGCGCCGGTGCACCTGTTCGACATCAACATCAGTTACGCCGTCGCCGCGTTCATGGCGCTCTCGGCGTTCTTCCACTTCTTCGTCAGCCTGCCCGGCGTCTTCCCGAAATACACCGACGGCCTCAGCCGCCACATCAACCCCTACCGGTGGGTCGAGTACTCGCTGTCGTCCTCGATCATGATCGTGGTCATCCTGCAGCTGACCGGCGCGTCCGACGTGCTGGCGCTGCTGGGCATCTTCGGGGTCAACGTCTCCATGATCCTGTTCGGCTGGCTGCAGGAGCGCTACACCACCCCCGGCGACGGCGACCTGCTGCCCTTCTGGTTCGGCTGCATCGCCGGCTCCATCGCCTGGATCGCCGTCGCCTTCAACGTGATCACCCCGAAGGGCCCGGCCGACGCCACCGTGCCCGGCTTCGTCTACGGAATCGTGATTTCGCTGTTCGTCCTGTTCAACTGCTTCGCCATCGTGCAGTGGAAGCAGTACCGGGCCCGGGGCCGATGGGCCGACTACCTCTACGGCGAACGCACGTACATCGTGCTGAGCTTCGTGGCCAAGTCGCTGCTCGCCTGGCAGGTGTTCTCCGGCGCCCTCGCCTCCTGAGCGAGCAGGGCCGACCTCGTCCGTTACGTACGTAGACTACGTACATGCCGAACAAGACCATCAGTGTGCCCGACGACGTCGTGCCGATCATCGAGAGCCTGGGTATGCCGTTCTCGACCTGGGTCGCCGACGCGCTTCGGCGTCATGCCGCGCTGCAGGCCGGCTCGAGCATGGGCCGGCAACTCCTCGCTGACGCCGCTTTGGCAGGTTCGCACGCACCTTCGGAGGCAGAGTCACGGGCTGCGGTCGAACGCATGGAGCGGTCTGCGCCAAGGTGAGCCGAGGCGGGGCGAGTCGCCGCAGGCTCGTTCGAGGCGGCGTCGTTCGGGGCGGGGTGTACTGGCTCGAGCTGGACAAGCGCCGCCCGTGCGTCGTCGTCTCGTCCGAGGACGTTCTCGGCGTGGAGGTGTGGCAGACCCACGTCGTACCGCTCACCACGAACGTCGAGCGCGCCGGCATCGCAGGCAACGTGCTGCTCCCCTCGGCGGCCACCGGCCTACCGCAGGACTCCGTCGCCGTGCCTCTCGGTCTCGAGTTGATCGACCGGTCGCTGCTCGTGGAGGAGGCCGGCCGTCTGCCGCAGATCCTCCTCAAGGACATCGACGACGGCCTCCGCGTCGTGTTGGGGCTCTGACGGACCTCCAGCAGCAGAGCGAACCTGCCCGACCGCTCAGAACCCCGTCCAGCCCGGCAGCGCCGCAGCCTGACGGACCCATGCCAGCAGCTGCTCGTCGTCGGGACGGTCCCGCTCACCGAGATGCACACCGCGGGCTCCCGCGGCCTTCAACGCCACCGGCGGCATCGGCTCGAGCGACGTACCGGCGAAGAACGTCACCTTCACGTACCGGGTGAGGCAGTGCAGGCCCAGGAACCAGCCGCCCGCCTCGGCCCCGTAGAACGGCGAGTTCCACCGCACCGCCTTGCGGACACCGGGCACGGCCCGAGCGATCAACTCGTCGAGACCGGCCACGACATCGTGTTTCCAGCCGTCCAGGGCGTCGAGGTAGGCCTGCACCGGCTCGCCACCGTCGCCCTTGGCGACCTGCGGGTTGCCGCCCGCGAGCAGCACCGGGCCGGCGGCACGGCCGGGCTTCGCTGGCCCGGCCCGGCGGGCGGGCGGCACCGCCGGCGGGCCGACCGGCTCGCCCATGCGATACCGATCGGTACGTAACAGCGAGCCGTCGCGGCGGTACCACGACCAGGTGCCGTGGAGCAGGCCGTCCTTCACCGGGCCCTCGGCCTTGACCGTGCCGTCGTCGTAGAACTCGAACCGTTTGCCGTTGCGCACCGCCGAGAGCTCGTCGAGACGCACCCGGATGAGTCGCTTCACCAGCGACGTGGGCAACCGCCGACCGATCGGGAAGCGCAAGGTGCCACCCTGCCTGTCGACCCATGCCGGCAGCTCCCCCACTGCCGCCAGCACCGAGCCGCTGTGGGGGAAATACGAGCAGTGCTGCCCGAACCCATCGAAGCCGGCCACCGCCTTGCCCCGTACCGCGAAGCACGGCATCCGGTAGCTGATGCGTTCCTCTGCGCCCGGCAGCAGCTTGCGCAGGGCCTCACACAATGGAATCAGCGTTCCACGCTGCGGCTCGGGCAACGTGGCGAGGTACTCGTCGATCACGCTCACCGCGGCAACGCTACCGGCGCGCCCACGCACCAGGAGGCTCCGCTACGCCGCGAGGCGGGCAGGCTCGAAGATCAGCGCGCGTTGCGGTGACCCGCCCCGGGGCCACCGCCGCATCGCTCGTCGGGTTCGCACCGACAGCTACGACCGGTGGGGGGGTCCGGCTGGGGCTCACCGCCGTGCCGTGGTCAGCTTGGCGTTCCTGCCGACCGTGACCCAACGGCCCAGGAAGCTGCCTGCGGCGTCCACCGCCTCTCCCAGTTGCAGCGTCCCGCTCGGCACGAGGACGTAGGCATCGAGCCTGCCGCCCTTGCCCATCACGAACGCAGGGGCGGCACCGCCGGTGCCGTCGGTGCCGGCAACCTCGAGCACCAGGTCGGTGGCATCGAGCCCGGCCACCCCACCCTGCGGCTGGACGGACACCATCTCGCCGGCGACGACGCGTCCGGCGATACGGATCTCGGTCGGCGCCTCGAAGCGGATCTTGGCCTTCTTCGCCAACGACCAGCTGCCGAAGCTGTAGACACCGCCGCTCAGAACCAGCGTGGCATTGCTGCCGACTTCGAGGGTGCGGTAGGGGCCCGGCTCGAGCCGCTGAGTCTTCGAGTCGGCGATGCGCACATCGGTGCTTCCAACCGCCGCTGCAGTGCTCAAGGGAAGGGCTCGCCACGGGAGGGTGACCCCGCGCACCACGGTGCCGCGCACGGTGCCCTTGTTGTCCCAGTCGTTGTAGCGCACGTTGACCAGCGTGCTGCCCTTCTGGATGCGCATCGAGTCGGCCACGACGATCGCCGTGTCGTCCTTCATCCGCACGTCCTGGCCCACCGACAGCTCCCAGGCGTGCTCGGCGCACGCGGTCGAGCCGGCCTGGTTGACCCCGATGCCGCCGACATCGACGGTGACCCCGTCGCCGACCACCACGCACTCGTCCGCGTAGACGGCGAACCCCGCCGCCCGGACCGTGACGTCGACCGTGGCCGGGCCCGACACCGCCTGGCCGTCGTCGGCCACGAAGCTGAAGGAGTCGGGCCCGCTGTAGCCGAAGAAGGGCACGTAGCGCAGATTCGGCGCACTGCCCTCCAACGTGCCGTGGCGGGGCTGCTCGACGAGGTGGAAGTCGACCGGGTCGCTGTCCACCGCCGACAAGGTGACCGGCTCACCGGTCGGGCTGTCCGCCGCAACGGTGATGACCTGGCTGCGCACTAGCGGCACGTCGTTGGCCACCTGCCACCGGTAGGCCAGCGGCGTGCCGGTCGTGCTGCCGACGGTCGCCGTCACCCGGAACCTGTGGGTGCCCTCGGCCAGCCCACGGTAGGCCTGCGGGCTGCGGCATGGCGTGTATGGCCCGCCGTCGAGCGAACAGCGGAACGTGGCACCCTTCGGGCCGGTGAAGGCGAACGTGGCGTCCTTGGCCGCCGTCGGATCGGCCGGCTTCTCGGTCAGCGCGGCCTGTGGCCCACCGGCACTCACCGCCCAGCTGCGTCGTGCCGCGGTGAGGTCGACATAGCCCGCGGCGTCATGGGCTACGACCTCGACCCGGTGGCTACCGGCGGCGAGACCGGCCACCGTCCACGGGCTGGAACACGGCTGCAGCGGCTCGTCGTCGACCCGGCAGCGCGTCCCACCGAGCTCCCCGCTACCGACTACTCCGTGGAAGGTGACGATGGCCGACGACGAGGCCGTCGTACCGGACGGGCCACTGTCGATGAGCGTGTCGGGACGTGAGAATCCGGGCGTGCCGGGGGCCAGGTCGACCTGGCTGCTACCGGTGATCTCCGTCAGGCGCCCGGCGAGGTCGTAGGCCCGCACACGCACGGTGAGCACATCGCCGTCGACGTCCTCGATCCGGGTGGCGGCGCGCCACGTTCCGGTCACGGTGTCGACGATCGCCTCGGCCCACGGCAAGACGCCGACCTTGATCTGCACCGCCACCAGCACACCGCCGTCGGCGACGGTGCCGCCGAGACGCACGACGTCGCTGCCGTTGCCCCAGGTCCCGGGCGCAGCGATGGTCGTGGTGGTCAGAGTGACGGTCGGCGCCGCGAGGTCGAGGAAGAAGTCGACGGGCACCGCATCAGAGACCGCCCCCGCATGCCCCTCGACCTGGAAGGTGAGCCGGTGCACCCGCTCGCCGCTCACCGCCACCGGCAGGAAGTCCTCGAACGACGTGACTGCGCCGGCGGCGAACGTGCGCTCGGCGGCCTGTACGCCATCGACGCTGAGGGTGAGGCGCTTGATCGAACCGGCGGCCTCGGCCGCAACGGCGACCGCCAGGGTGCCGCTCGCCGCCACGTACTGTCCATAGGTGGGTGACACGATGGCGGCAGCAGCCGCAGCGAGAGCCGCAGCAGCCGGTGCCACCGGCGCTGCCGCCCCGGCGGGCTGAGCGGAGGAACAGTTCCCATAGGCGTCGCAGGCCCGCATCGTGGCCACCGTTGACCCGGCGTTCTCCCACTGGGCGTACTGCAGCTCCAGACCGGTCAGCAGGGCCTGGTCGGGGAACAACTCACGACGGACGGCGTCGTCGTCGAAGGTCCGGCTGGGGGGTCCGGTCGCCTCCCCGGGGCAACTGAATGACTCTGCGAGGAGGAACAGGTCGACCGCCGCGCAGCGGTAGGCCAGCTCGACATGGGTTCCGCCGCTGCGGACAATGCCGGTCGGTACGGCGGTCAGGGTGACACGGGGGGCCGTGGTGTCGACGTTGCCGCGCCACACGTTGGTGAGGACCTTCTCGTTCCCGAGCACATCACGAGCCCGCAGATCGAGTTGGTAGAAGTTCTCGAGACCCACCGGTGCGGTCAGGCTCCACGAGGCATCGACGCCGCCCTGGCCTGCCGCCGACACCGTCACCGGAATCCAGTTCGGCGTGCCCGTACCGCCGGAGACCTCCTGGATCGGCCGGAACGCCGCCTCGACGGCGGCAACCCCCGCCCCGCCGGGATCGTGCACCGAACCGCCGATGGCACTCCCGGCGGCCAGGAACGGTCGTTCCAGGTCGGCGGGCGTGAGGGACGCCTCCGGGGCGGCGTCGTCGAGCAGGAGGGTGCCGGTTGCGGCGTCGTCCGCCGTCCGGTTCCCCGTCCGGTCCACGGCCCGCACCAGCACGCGGTACGAGCCCGTCACGTCGGTCGCCGCGGCCGAGAAGGCGTAGTCGATCGCCCAGTTCCCCCCGCTCACCGTCGCCGGCTGCCAGCCGAACTGGGTCGCGCCGTCGGCGGGCAGGGCCAGTCGGACCTCCACGCCGTCGGGGGCAACGCCTGCGACGTTGTCGCTCACGGTACCGGACAGCGCGACGGTTGGGACGCCGCTCGTCGGATCGGCGGCCGGGCGCACCGGCCGGTTGGACGGCGCCGTGAGGCGCACCGCAGGGGCCACGGCGTCAACCACCAGCACCACCGGGGCGCTCACCGGGCCGACATGGCCGACAGCATCGGTGGCCCGCGAGCGGATGGCGTAGGAACCGTTGGTGACCGCGACGTCGTAGGTCCAGCTGTTGGCGCCGTCGGCGAGCTGCCACGGGCCGTTGTTGACGCTGACCTCGACCTTGATCACCGGTGAGGTGGCGTCGTGCGCCGTGCCCCCGACCTTGTGGGCGACGGGAGCGCCTGCCGAGCCCGCCACCGCGGCGTCGCCGACCAGCACCGCCGCGGTCGGCAGGTCGTCGTCGACCGTGAGACGCAGCTGGGCCGACTGGGTGATCTGCCCGCCGCGGGTGTCGGCGGTGACGAACTGATGGCGATTCCACGGGTACAGCGCCGTACCGGACGGGACGTCGATGGTGGCCGCGGTCACGCAGACCTGCTGATCGGTGCGGTTGTACAGCTCGGCCACCGCCACGTCGCCCAGGCCGGTGGCGAACACCCGCAGGTGGTCGACCAGGCTGACGCCGGCACCCCCCTCGATCCGCAGCTCGCCACCGGATGATGGTGCGTGCGACGTGGCGAGCGACGCCACCCCCGTCGCATCCACCGACACCTTCAAGGCTCCCGCCGCGGAGCGGGTGGCGGCGACGAAGTGCCACGCCCCGTCGGCCAGACGGCTTGACGCCGCCGAGGCCCGTGAGCCGTTCGACACCCAGCTCACCGCGCCGGTCGAGGAGATCTCCAGGGCGTAGCCGTTGCCCCCACCGCCCCGCAGGGCGAACGCCTGACCGGTACGGGCGGTGGTGGCCCGGTACCAGAACGTCAGGGACAGCTCGTTGCCGACCGGGTTGGCGAGCTGCAGCCGGTCGCCCGTGCCGTCGAAGCCCACCGCGAAGTCCGAAGCCGGAGCACCCGGCGCACCGGCATAGCCGGCGGCTGGGGCCGCGGCGGCCGTTGTCGTGGCGTTGTGGGCCCACGCCGAGGCGTCCACGAACGTCGTCGCGCCGGGCAGTTCCTCGAATCGGAGGTCGGCGACGGGGAGCGACTGCCAGGCCGGACAGGCCACGGAACCGGCATCGACGGCGCCCGACTGCGAACTCTTCGGTACCTGCTTGTTCGCGGGCGACTCGAGCAGCGGACCGGTCGACGCCGCCCACAGGCTGCCGGCGTTCTGGGCGGTGACCAGCCAGCCCCGCGTCAACGGGTTCGCCGCCGCCTCGGGCCGACTGCCAGTGGCGAAGAGGGTGGCGGTAGCGGCGGGGGTCGACGCGCCACGGTTGTACACCGAGGCGACGATCCCCCCGGCGTTGCTCTCGTAGGCGAGCAGGGAACGGCCCGACGGTGGGTCGTAGGCCAGCGAGAAGCTGTCCCGCCGGAACCAGCCGGAGGCCGAGGTGACGAACGAGGACGACTTCGATGCCCCGAGATCGGCGTCGACGTCGAACACGGTGAGGGTGGCCGACGCCGACTGGTCACGCAACGTGACCCGCCACGACCCGTCGACCCATTCCACGGTGGTGTCGGCCTCGCCGGCGGCGCCGAGGGGGCGGTGCCACAGCGTGCGCTCCGCCACGAACCGCCCGGCAGCGCTGTAGCGGGTGAGCACGACCCAACGCTCCTGGTTCGATCCGCTGCGTCGGAACCGTTCGGAGACCACGGCGAACTCCCGGCCGTTGCTGGCCACATCGGGGTTGCGGTCCTCGGCATCGGCCGGCCACTGCGGGCTGGCCGGGGTCATCTGGAACTGGGCGGTGGAGACCGCGCCGGAGGCGTTGGTGATCGAACCGGCCACCCGGTCGTGGGGCCTCGGCGCGATCGACACGTTGACCTGAACCCGGTTGCAGTACGTGTTGGGGTAGAGCGACCAGTGGCAGCGGCTCGTGGTGCGGGTCTGGTTGTCGCGGTAGTCGGCGTTGGTGAAGTCGAGGGTGCGCCCGGCCAGCACCGTCTGCTCGTCGAAGCCGAAGTAGTTGCCCTGGGACTGGTTGACGGCGCTGCCGCTGGCGGTCGTGTACTGGAACTGTTCGAAGTTGTCGAGGGTGACGGCGTTGCCGTCGATCTCCAGCACGGTGAGGTTCGCCGCGCCGCAATAGGTGGCGACGGCGGTGGGGAAGCCGCTGGCATTGGGCCCACGTTGGGTGCCGTCGCCCATGTCGTTGCCGCCGTTGTTCTGCGGGAACCACAGCAGGTCGTTCTGGTTCTGGCGGCGGAGGTACACGCCGGGCTCGATACCGCTGCTGCCCGGTTCCTGCTGATCGATGACCCTCAACCAGTTGAGGGTGATGGCGCTGCAGTTGTCGTAGTGCTCCCACACCGTGAAGCACGACCCATCGGTGGTGCAGGCGGCCCGGGGCAGGTCGTCGCCGCGAAGGAAGGCGTAGTCGGTGCGGCTCGGTGCGACCGGCTCGGTGTCGCGGTCGAGCACGGGGCGGGTGCCGTCGGGCAGGGGGACGGCCCGCACGTCGCCGGCTCCCTTGGCCGCGCTCGCGCTGGAGGAGCCGTCGGACAGCAGGTAGCTACCGGCTCGGTCGGCCTGCCTCGGGGTCACCGACACCCCGCCGTAGGCCTTGTTCCCGGCGATCGGCGTCTCGTCGCTGATCGTCCACTCGACCGGCTGGGCGGGCAGCGAGACCAGACGGGCCCGGGCATCGGCGCTCACCGTCACCGCCCCGCTGCCGATCTTGGGCACGGTGGTCCGCGTCTCGCTCGACGCCGTCTGGGTGGTGACGAAGGTGGCGGGGTCGAAGGCCAGGCCGGCCGGGGCGGGCGACGGCCCGAACGATGCCGGCAGGCCGATCTGCAGCACGCCGGGTTCGACCGCCCGATTGGCCACGGCGCTGGTCTGCACCGTCAGTGCCTGGTCGGGCCGTACGTACCCGTCGGGATCGTCGCTGTTCACGTACACGGCAAGCGGTGCCACGTTCGGGTCGCTCGGATGGTACGGGCGGCCGGCCTGGTCGAGCCGGTCGGCGGGTGCCGCCGACTGGGCCAGTTGGCGCTCCGCGGCGTCGGTCACCCCGTCGCTGTCACCGTCGGCGCGCGTCGGGTCGGACGAGACGTTGATCACCCGTGACGAGACGATGGGGCTGGCGGGAGCCCACCTGCCCTCGACGCTGATCTGCCAGCCACCGCTGAACGTGCCGTCCCACGCCGGGCCACCGGCGGACTGGGCGTACTGCGGGTGACGCACCTCCTGACCGTCACTCAGGCCGTCGTTGTCGGTGTCGGCCCTGGCCGGGTCGGTCCCGTACTGCAGTTCCTGGGCGTCGGTGAGACCGTCGAGGTCGGTGTCCCACAGCGACGGGCTCATGGCCATGCCGGCCTCGCGCTGCTGCAGCTCGAAGCCGTCGGTGAGACCGTCGGCGTCGAGATCGGCCGAGTTGTCGTCGGGATCGAGCCCGCCGGCACCGAGGGCCAGTGCCCCGTCCCCGTCGGCGTCGGCGAGGGCCCCGAACCGGTTGTCCCAGGCCAGGGCCAGCTTGCCGCCGGACCGGGCGGCGACGGCTGCGAAGCCGTGCAGCGTCGCCGGCATGACGTCGAAATAGAGGGGATCGAACCGTGTCGTGCTGGCGTCGGAGAAGCTACGGCGGTAACAGACCGGCACCGGGGCCAGCAGCCCGCCGACGATCCACGTCACCAGCGCCGAGTTCCAGCACTCGACGGCCGGTACGGCGAGGGCGAGGTTGAAGTTCAGGCTGAACTCCTGGTCGAGGCCAGCCACCGCCAGGGGAATCGGCGGGGCCTGCACCGTCTGGGCGTATTGGGTGGCGTAGAAGGGCGTGGCGATGAAGTTGTGGTGGAACACCGGCTCCGCCCACGATCCGGACATCTCCCCGCGTTCCGCGACGAGCGTCTCGGGGTCGGGCTCGGTGAGGGAGTACTTGAAGGTCGAACTGCGCAGGCTGGCCTTGTCGTAGAGCCACAGGTACGGCCCGACGAGGAAGCTGGCCATCGACGGATCGAGGTGGGCCAGGTTCGTGGTCACCGGGAGCGAAACGTGCAGCTTGTTACCGGCCGAGTAGCTACGGTCGGGGTCCGCCAGGGTGATGGACGGCGTCCCGGTGTCGACCAGGTTGCTCGCCGCCGTGTCGACCATCAGCTCGTAGGCGTACAGGAACGTGGTGATGATTTTGGTGACGGCGCCGCTGACCGTGAAGCAGTTGCCGTCGGTGAAGTTCGTTCGCAGGACATCACCGCCGTCGGCCAGGTCGCACACCAGTAAGAAAATGCCGTCGATGAGGGCGACGATCCCGACCACGATCAGTCCCACCCCGGACAGGGCCAGCGCAAACATCATCACCGCCAGGATGCTGCTGGCGATCGAGGTGGCGAGCGCGCGGTTGAATGCCGCACCGAACCACGGCATCCCCGAGCCGGCGACCGCGGCTATGAACAGGGCCCAGGTGATCCCGAGGCTCAGGACCAGGCCGAAGATCGCGGCACCATTGGACAGGCCCATGGTCTGGCTGGCCAGGCTCGAGAGGTTCGTCCCGCCGGCCACGACGCCCCCGGCTGCGGCAAAGGCTTTCAGGGACGCCACCGTGTAAAGCGGCGCGGCGATGTTCATCAATGCCGGCAGGACCACGGCGAGCACCTTCACCGTCAGGACGGCTGCCGGGTTGCCCTTCGCGTAGAAATAGGCGGCAACGGCGAGCGCGGCGAGCGTCACCACCAAGCCGACTCCGAAGGCGAAAATGCCCCATTTCGTCGTTGTGAGCTGCCTCAGGAACGCAGCGATCTGCGAGAGGGTTCCCTGCGCGGCGACGCCGGCGGAGAGCTGGCCGGTGCTGACCAGTACGCGCAACATGTACTGGTTGGCGACGAACTTCACCAACGCCATGCCCGGCCCGAGGTAGGTACTGAACTTGTCCCACGTGGCATAGATGCGGGCGATCAGAGCAGAGTCGGAGTCAAAGTCGAACTGCGACACGATGACCTTGCCCAGACCGGGGCCGAAGTCACGGGCCAACACCGCTGACGTACCGTTCAGCATGGCGCTGGCATAGGTGTACATGAAGACGTTCTCGGCCTCGGCCGTGGCCGGGTCGAGGCTGCTGACGGTGCGTGACGGGTCGGTCGGGTCGAGCAGCACCGATCCGGCCTGTGCTTCGAGCCTGGAGAAGCTCTCCTCGGCCGTGCAGGCCTTCCACACCGGCGTCTGCCCGGTGCCACCGCAATACTCGGTGGCCTTGAAGCCGCCGATGGTGTCGATCGGGACGGCGGTTGCGGCCGACGGCCGCAGATCGAGGGTGAGCGCGCCGCCAGCGCCGGACACGACGTAACGGCTGCCCAATTCGTCGAGGCCTAGAGAACGTGCGTCGTCGGTGTAGGCCGTGAGCAACAGGGGACGTGTGGAGTCGGCGCCGCTCCAGCCGTACCCGCCGAGCACCACCGGGGTGACGGTCGCGGACACGTCGGCGATGGCCTCGTCGAGCGTCACGTAGTCAGCGCTCCGGACGCGGAAGACGTTGGGCAGACCGTACGGCCCAGCCGCCCCACCGCCGTTGCGGACCCGGTCGAAACGATCCGCCATGTTCTGCGGGGTGACCGCGTACCCGAAACCGCCCGTGCCATCGGGCATGGCGGTGAGGAAACGCTGGCTGAGCACGTCGGCCAGCAGCCAGGTCATGCCGTGGTCGCGGCCCCGGGTATCGAGCGTCGGGTCGGCGTTCAGCAGCGCCGCGGTCGCGCCGTGCGACTCGCTCGCACGGAGTCCGGTGAGTTGCCAGTCGTCGTAATACCGGTGCACGGCCTGTCGCTGGTTGCGGATGTAGCCGTCGGCGCCGCACCCGGCCTGCGGCGGCGTGGCGTGCGGGTCACACACCAGGTCGTTGTCGACCTGTACCACCCACACCAACCGGACGGTCTGTGTCGTGCCCCACGGCTGGGACAGGTAGAGCATCCGACCGCTGAACCCCACACGACTGCCGCTGTGCTCGTCGCTCACCAGGCTCAGCGGCACGTAGGCGACACGGGCCCCGCTGCCATCCGCCGCGGTGACGGTGATGCCGTAAGTGTGGAGCTGCTCGTCGGTGGGCAGCACGAACGAGGCGTCCGGGATCGTGATCTCCAACATCGGGACCAGCATGAGATCGTCGTTGCTGTTGTCGACATCGCGGATTTGGCCCTTGCGATCGCTCGGCCAGTCGAGCGGGCTCAGCGCAAGCCGCAGCTGCGAGGGATCGGAGGGCCGCAGCTGGATGTCGACGGCGGTCGGCAGCCGGCGGTCGGTGCTCAGCCCGTCGATCCGCAGCGCGAGGGGTTGTTGGTTGCTGTAGGTCGCCCCGGCGGCGTACGGGGAGACGTCCTTGTGATCGGGAACGCCGTCGCCGTCGTTGTCGCCGTCGAACACGTCGGCCATGCCGTCGCCGTCGGTGTCGTCGGCCAGCCCGTCGCCGTTGCGGTCCCACTCCGCGCCGTCACCGTTGCCGTCGCTGTTGGTGTCCATCACCTTCGGATCGGTGAACCACACGATGCCACCGCCCGACACGGGCGCCCCGGTCACCTCGACGAGGTCCGACAGCCCGTCGGCATCGCTGTCGGCTTCCGCCGGGTTGGTGCCGATCCGGTTCTCGATGAAGTCCGACAGGCCGTCAGCGTCGGTGTCGACCCCGGTGTCGCTCTCGACGGCGGTGCTCGGCGCAATCGCAGCCGGAGCGCCGGCGGACGGGCTCTGCCCGGCGTTCGAGGTGCTGCCGGTCACCTCCAACGCGCTGCGGTGCGGATCGGCCGTTGCAGAGGCCGATCCCAACGCAGCGCGGGCCGCGGCCATCGCGTCCGCACCGGCAGCGGTTGCCCCTGCGGCAGCGATGTCCGCCGTACCACCGGCGGGCGGCTCGGCTGCGCCGGCGGCGCCGACGAGGGTGGTGGTCACCAGCGCCGCGGAGACCACCACCACCACGGCCCGGCGCACGCTGCGCCCACCGCGGCGCGCCGCGAGGACCATCAGCAGACCGCCGAGCGAGAGCGCCGCGAGCAGCGCCAACCACGGTGCCACGGGCCCGAGCGCGGTGAGAAGCCCCCATGGCCGGCCCGCATAGCCGAACCCCGAGAAGTCGATGTGCATCGATGCCGTCACCGACTCACCGCTGCGGTCGGGGATGACGAGGTCGAGCACCTGGCGAACCGGCAGCCCATCAGCACCGACCCAGAGCTCGCCATGGCCGCTGAGGTCGCGGTATTCCGAGGGAACAGTGACCGCCGCGGCCGGGGTGCCGTTCTTTCTCATACGGTCGGCGAGGTGCTCGGCGACAACCTTGCCCATGGTCGGACCGTCGACGGTGAAGGCGTAGCGGGTCACCAACCGGCCGCCGCGCACCGCGGTGTCGACAGCGCTGACGTCACGTGCGGCGAGCAGGAAGGTCATCGGGTTGCCGTCCGGGCCGAGTACCGCGCCGGCCTCGCCGGGGGCACCGGTGACCTGCCACGGCCCACCGCGCAGGCTCCGCGAGGACACCCCGTCCTGCACGCGTAGGCTCAGGTCAGCATCGGTGGTGGAAAGCGAGTCGCCCTGCGACCACACGTCGAGGGTGACGTCGGAGCGGGTGAGATCGGCCCGACCCTCGAGCTGCATCCGGTCGACCCGCGTCTCGCGCCCGGCGTTGAGCACCCCTTGGCCGGGGGCACGGGTTTGTTCGATCTCGCCCCGGAACCGGTACGAGCCGGTATCGGCCACCCGCTCCCACGCCCCTGCAACGGGACTACCGTCGTACCCGGACCGACCCGGCAGATGACCACCGAGCACCAGCACGATCGCCAAACCAGCCAGGGCCACCGCGCCCAGTGTCGTCATCGCTCGCAAGCGCCACCGGACGGAACTCGTTGATGACCCGCGCATCGCTCCGCCTCTCCTGCGCCGCCACACGGCAACGTCGCACAACCAAACGGCCGCGACCACCCACACCGCGGCGGGAGCGCAAGGCGCCGTCGCAGTTAACCATGTCGCCACTCCATGGGCCATAGCAGGGGCCTTGAAAACGTCTGACAACTGCGAACGCCGACCCGGCGACGGAGCCGGTGCCCGAACCACGGGCACCAAGGGTCAGGACCGCCTCTCCCTACGTGATCGATCCTGTGGTTCGGCTGCCCCGATGGATGCGGGGCTCTGTTCCGCCGGGAAGCGACCGGCCACACGGCCAGACGGCCGGCATGGACCCGGCCGGGCCGGGCGTGTGTACGCCCGGCCCGTCTCCCGTTCTCAACGCCCACCCTCGGGAATACCCGACGGTATGACGCCGTGTTGCGCCGAGTGACACCGTGTGTCGTGGTGGTCGGTCAGCGGCCCTTGTTGATGTCGGTCCAACG
>CANJRG010000039.1 GCA_947476745.1 Acidimicrobiia bacterium
ACCGCCGGGGTCCGGGCCCTGCATCTGGCAGGCTGAGGTCCGAGCAGGGCGGTGGCAAGGTCGGCTTCACCGAGGCGCCGACCACCGCATCGGAACGGGGACGGCATGAAGGTCGATCTGATCGCCGCGGGGACCCGCATGACCGAAGCCGCCGAGCTGGCCCGCCAGGTGCGCGACGGCGGTTGGAGCGGCATCGCCTTCGCCGAGGGTGGCCGCACCGCCTACCTGTCCTGCGGGGCCGCGGCGCTGGCAGTGCCCGAGCTCGACTACACCACGGCGGTGGCCCTGGCCTTCCCCCGTAGCCCCATGACCACGGCCGGCATCGCCTGGGAGCTGGCCGAGGCGTCCGGTGGCCGGTTCACGTTGGGGCTCGGCAGCCAGGTGCGGGCCCACATCGAGCGGCGCTACTCGGCGCCGTTCGACCCGCCCGGGCCGCGGCTGCGGGAGTACGTGCTGGCCCTGCGGGCCATCTTCCGGGCCTTCCAGGGCACCGAGAAGCTCGACTTCCGCGGCGACTACTACTCGTTCACGCTGTTCAACAAGCAGTGGTCGCCGGGGCGGATCGCCCACCCCGACATCCCCATCTACATCTCCGCCGTGGGACCGTGGATGTTGCGCATGGCCGGAGAGGTGTGCGACGGCATCCACATCCACCCGTTCCATTCCGTCGAGTACCTGCAGGACGTGGTCCTGCCCAAGGTGGCCGAGGGTGCGGCCCGGGCCGGGCGCGATGCCGACGAGGTGCAGCTGGCCATCCCGTGCATGACCGTCGTCGGCGACACCGAGGACGAACGCCGCAGGGCGGCCCGCCGCACCCGCCGCCAGATCGCGTTCTACGGCTCGACGAAGAACTACGCCCCGGTCCTCGCCCACCACGGCCACGAGGAGCTCTCCCCCCGCTTCAACGAGGCCATCAAGGCCGGCGACCAGGCCGCCGCCGAGGCGCTGGTGAGCGACGAGTTGCTGGAGCACTACGCAGTGGTCGCCGGCTGGGACGAGCTGTCGGACCGCATCGTCGAGCGCTACCAGGGCCTCGCGGACCGGCTGATCATGTATTTCACCTTCGCCGACTGGCACCGCGACCCCACCAGCCTCGGCCGCTGGTCGGAGGTGGCGCGCGACGTCATCGCCCGCACCGGGTCGACTCCGGCCTGACCCATTGCGCCGAATCGGCCCGAGCGGTCCGGCGAGGCCGAGCGGTCCGGCGAGGCCGAGCGAGCTGCGGCGTGGCTCAACCCAGACCGGCGGCGGCGAGGACGGCCCGCATGCCGTCGGCCACCCGGCGGGCGACGGCCTCGGCATCGCCGGAGCCGGCCAGGGACGGCGAGATGACCTCGAGCCCGATCGGCGCGGTCACACCGAGTCCCCGCAGCATGTGCAGCAGCCCGGCCAGGTCGAAGGAGCCCTCGCCCGGTACAAGGCGGTTGGTGGCGGTGTCAGTCTGATAGTCCATCCCGGGCGGGCGCGGGCCACCGTCGTCGAGCTGTACCGACGCGATCAGCCGCCCGTCGAGGCCGGCCAGCGTGTCGAGCGTGTCGGGCCCTCGTTCGTGGTGCCAGCTGTCGACACAGATGCCGCCGTTGGCCCGCCCCGCCTCGCGCACCACCGCAGCGGCGGCGGCGGCCGAGCCGATGGCGGTCATCTCCGGCAGGTACTCGATGCTGCAGCACAGGTCCAACGCCGCCGCCCGATCGCACAACGCAGCGAAGGCCTCGGCGGCCCGGCCGAAGTCGAAGTCCCCGGGTTCGGCAAGATCGAGGCCGGCAGGGCCACCTGCGGAGCCACCGGCAGACCCGGCCACCCCGGTGGGGCCACCCGCCGACCTCGCCTGGCGGTACAGCCCACCCAGCTGGAGGTGACGGGCCCCCAACCCGGCGGCGAGCTCGAAGGCCAGGTGCGCCTCCTCCTCGGCCCGTTCGAAGCTGCTGGGGCCACCCGACCACGCCTGGAGGAACTCGATCTCCACCAGCACCTGGTCATGGTGATCGAGCACCGCGGCCAGATCGTCGATGCCCCAGCCCTCCCGGCGCAGCCGTTTGTACCCTCCGAGGTTGAGCCCGATCCCCGCGAACCCGCCGGCGGCAGCCGCCGCCACCCGCTCCTCGAATCCGGCCCGGGGCACGGTGAGATGGCTGAGCACGAGATCGGTGGGCCCCAGCGCCCGGGCCTCGGTAGCGCGCTGCGCCGCGGTTCGGGTCGTCACGTCCGTCAGTTGAGCACAGTCGATGGCAGCCCCGGGTCGGACAAGCGGTCGGCACGCTGCTACGAAGACGTGGTGCGCCGTCCGACCCTTGTCGCCCCTCCGCTCGTGCTGGGCACCGTCCTGCTGGCGGCCGCCTGCTCGGGAGTGGACCCCGCAGCTCGCGGGCGCGCCGAGGCGGGCACCACCGCCGCCGACACCGCCGCCGAGACCGCGACGACCGTGTCCGGCGCCGACCCCGGTCGCCGCACCGCTGCGACATCGACCACCGGGCCGGTCACACCCGGTACGACCTCCGGGCCGGCGGCGACCCCGACCACCGGGCCGGGCAAACCCGGCACGACCTCCGGCCCCGACGCCGCCTCACGGCGGCCGGTCCTGCGCTTCGCCGGGGCCGGCTCGGCGACCGGATGGACCAGCGTCGACGACACGGTGATGGGCGGCAGGTCCGACAGCACGGTGGCCTGGCGCGACGGCGCGCTGGTGTTCGCCGGTACCGTCTCGCTCGAGAACAACGGCGGGTTCTCCTCGGCCCGCAGCCCCTTCGACCCGGCGATCGGCGCGGCCATGGGCGACGCCACCGAGCTGCTGCTCGACGCAGCCGGCGATGGCAAGACCTACGTGCTGCAGTTGCGGTCGCAACCGTCGGGCCGCGCCCTGCACATCGCCCGGTTCAGCACCACCGCCGGTACGGCCGAGACCCATGTCCTGCGTCTCGATCGCTTCGAGCCGGTCGGGTTCCGTCTCGACCGCCTGCCCGGAGCGCCCGGCGTCGACCCCGCGGCGGTGGTCCAGGTCTCGCTGTACGTCCTCGACAAGCAGGCGGGCCCGTTCTCGCTGGCCATCCGCTCGCTCGACGCCCGCTGAGGACACGCCGCGGCGTCCGGCCGGGCAGTCTGATCGGACCGGTCGGGCCGGTCGGGCCGGTCGCGCCGTTCGCTTCTGTCGGCCGGCATGCCGTTCCGTACACTGTGCGCCCATGAGTCAGGGAGCATCCAACGACGGTCCGTACTACGACGAGTTCACCAAGGGCATGACCATCCCGTGGTTGCCTCCGGTGACGGTGACCGAGGCCGACAACGTCGCCTACCGGATGATCACCGGCGACCAGCACCTACCCTCGGCCGACCGGGGCCTCGCCGCCCGCCTGACCGGACGCGACGCAGCCATGGTCTACCCGGCGCTGGCCATGCAGTACTCGATCGGCCAGACCACCAACGCCACCCGGCGGGCCGTGGCCAACCTCTACTACCGCTCGGTGCGCCTGCTGCGCACCGTGGAGGTGGGCGAGACCCTGCGCACCACCGCCGCCGTGTTGGGCCTCTCCGACGGCAAGCCCAAGGACGGCCAGCACCGCGGCAAGGTGTGGCTCGGCATCGAAACCGTCGGCGACAACGGCCCGGTGGTCCGCTACGAGCGCTGTGCGTTGGTGGCCGCCCGGCACGGCTCGCCCGGCCACAGCGACGAGATCCCCGGCCCGTCGGCCCCGGTCGATCTGGCCGAGGTCGCCCCGTTGGCCCCGTCGTGGGACCTGTCGGTGCTGCCCCGCACCGAGTGGGCGGTGGGCGAGACCCGGGCCGATGCCATGCGCGACCACGTCGACCTCGCCCCGTCGCTGGCCCGCATGACCTTCAACCAGGCCTTCGTCCACCGTGACGGCACGGCCAGCATCTACCACAAGCGCCTGGTGTACGGCGGCCACGTCCAGGGTCTGGCTCAGGCCTCCCTCAGCCGCGTCCTGCCCGGTATCGCCACCGTCGTGGCCTGGGACGGCTGCGACCATGTCGGGCCGGCCTTCGAGGGCGACCTGTTGGCGTTCCGCCACACCGTGGTCGAGGAGGCCCAGGTGGCGGGCGGTCGCCTGCTGCGCTTCGAGGTGCGCGGCGCCACCGTCGACGCCGAGGGCCAGGTGGGCAACGACATCCTGGTGTGGACCCCGGTGGTCCTCGCCCCCTGATCGAGCCCGGGGCCGGCCGTCGGGACCATCCGGCGGCCGGCACCGTCGCGTCCGGGCCGAGCAAAGGACCCCGGTCGCCCGCGGTCGCCCTGCGGCCGTGTGCATCCCGGCATCCCGGCATCCCGGCATCCCGGCAAAGTTGGATTTTTTTTCCACTGGGACGGTGATCGACTCGCCAGACGAGCGGAACAGCTCGGTTCCCGAAGATCCAAGAGGGCGCAATCCAAGTGAGAACACAACGCAAGTACGTGATCGGGTTCGTGGTCGGCGCGCTGGTGTCGAGTGTGCTCGGCACGAGCGCGGCCTCGGGCGCCGCGACGCCGACGGCACCGCTGACCCCGGGCGGCAAGGCGGGCCAGGCCGCCGTCGACCAGATCGGCGCATCGCTGCCGGCGGTGGCGGCCGAGCACGGCTTCAGCCAGGCCCAGCTGCGCGCCGAGCTGCTGCGTGACCCCACGCTCAAGGTCGACAAGTCCAACAAGCTGTTCTACGTCGAGCCCGCCGCCCCCATCGTCGCGGGCGCAGCAGCTGCGGCGGCAGACTCGGTGTTCGACACCACGATCCCGCCCGCCAACGCCTTCCTGCTCAACAGCAAGCCGGGCGCCAACCGGGTCATCTACCTCGACTTCGACGGCCAGATGATCTCCGGCACGGCCTGGAACAACGCCGCCGGCGGCGACTGCGCCGCCGATCCCTACGACAGCGACAAGCTGCCCGCCACCTTCAGCAACGCCGAGCGCACCCAGATCATCAGCATCTGGAAGCGGGTGAGCGAGGACTACGCCGCATTCGACGTCAACGTCACCACCCAGGACCCGGGCGTCGACGCCCTCTACCGCAGCTCCAGCACCGATCTCACCTTCGGCACCCGGGCGCTGATCACCAAGAGCACCAGCCTGTGCCCCAACGGCAAGACCTTCTACCAGTCGGTCTGCACCAACGGGTGCGGCGGCGTCGCCTACGTCGGGATCTTCGACCGCACCGCCGACAACGGCTTCTATCAGCCGGCGCTGGTGTTCGTGAACGGGGTGGGTGCGGGCGCCAAGACCGTCGCCGAGGCCACCTCCCACGAGGTCGGCCACAACGCCGGCCTGGGCCATGACGGCACCGTGGCCACCGCCACCACCGCCGCCTCCGGGTACTACGGCGGGCACGGCAGCTGGGCCCCGATCATGGGTGTCGGCTACTACAAGGCCATCTCGCAGTGGTCCAAGGGCGAGTACGCCAACGCCAACAACACCCAGGACGACTTCGCCGTCGCCGTGGGCAAGGGCCTGCCGCTGCGACCGGACGACCACGGCGACACCGCCGCCGCAGCGACCGTACTGAGCGGTACCAACCCCGGCCTGGACGGGCTCATCTCGACCCGCACCGACATCGACGCCTTCGCCGTCGCGGTCGGCGCAGGCCCCGCCACCTTCACGGTCAACCCGGCGACCACCAGCCCGAACCTCGACGTCAAGCTGGAGCTGCGTGACCGCACCGGCGTGCTGGTGGCCTCGGCCGACGCGGCCTCCGGCTCGACCAGCAGCGACAACGCCACCGGCATGGGCGCTTCCATCACCGCCACGCTGACGCAGGGCACCTACACGCTGTTCGTGGACGGCGTCGGGTACGGCAACCCGCTCGGCGGCACCGTCACCCCCGGCTATTCCGACTACGGCAGCGTGGGCAACTACCGCCTCAGCGGCACCGTGGTGGCTCCCGTCGGCAGTGCGCCGGTCCCGGCCGTCACCGCCACGCCGACCAGTGGGACCGCGCCGCTGACCGTCGCGTTCATCGGTTCGGGCTCCACCGACCCCGACGGCAGCGGCCTCACCTACAGCTGGGACTTCGGCGACGGCACCGCCTCGACGGAGACCAACCCGAGCCACGTCTACCAGGGCGGCGCCTTCACGGCCCGGCTGACCGTCACCGATGCCGACGGGTACACCGCCACCGCGGCCCAGACCATCACCGTGACCCGTCCGATCGACGTGGCGGCCACGACGCTGACCATGGCCAAGACCACCACCACCACCGCATCGGGCACCGCGACGGTCACCGTGCAGGACAACCTCGGCAACCCGGTCAGCGGGGCCGGTGTCACCGGCGCCTGGACCTATGGCACCAAGACGATCATCAAGAGCGTGAACACCGGCACCAACGGGGTCGCCTCGATCACCTCGGGCAACCTCACCGTGTCGAACGGGCAGGTCGTGAAGTTCTGCGTGACCAACCTGGCCCGGAGCGGCGCGGTGTGGAGCAGCGGCCTGTTCGCCCCGATCACCGCCACCGACTGCCAGGCCTGGACCGTCGGCTGAGTCGAGCCGTCCCACGGCGTAGGCGAGTCCGCTCGAAGGGGCCCCTCCGTGGGCCCCTTCGGCGCGTCCGGACCACGAACACGGCCCCGCCCGGACGGCCCACCCGAACGACCGGCGGGAACGACCCGCTGCGCTGCGCTTGACTACGGCGGGGGCTGCGAGGGACGCCCCCGCCCGGGAGCACACGCCAGGCCATGGACCACCACCGCCCATCACGATCTCGTCCCGCCATCGCGAGCGCCGAGCGCCTCCGACGGCTCTGCACGCCGGTGGTCGTGACCGAACCGAGGCCCACCGCAGCGGAACCCGACCGGCTGCGCTATCTGCGCTCCTACCTGCTGATGCGCGCTACGGTCGGGGCGATCGGGGTGGCGCTACCGGTCGGGTTGGCCATCGGCGACCTGGTCCTGTCCGGCAGCAATCCCCTCGGTCGGGGCTCGCTCAGCGCCTACTACTACTCCGGGGCCCGGGACCTCTTCGTGGGCACGCTGTGCGCGGTGGCGGTGTTCCTGGTGACCTACAAGGTGGCCGAGACGAACCTCGACAACACCCTCAGCCTGGTCGCCGGGGCCGCGGCCCTGGGTGTGGCCGTCTTCCCCACCGCTCGGCCGGACCCCCTTGCCGTCGCCCTCACCCCGTTGCAGCAGCGGTTGGGCGAGACCACGGTGCAGACGGTGCACTATCTCAGCGCCGCGGTGTTCATCGGCACCCTCGGCATCCTCTGCTACTACTTCGGCGTCCGCGAGGGCGCCCGGCCCCGACGTGCATCGGCGCGCCGTTCGCCCCGCTTCTGGCGGACCTTCCACTGGGGATGCGCCGGCGTCATCGCAGCGTCGGTGGGGCTGTTCGGGGTGTCGACCCTGGCCGGCGGCCCCGACGATGCCCTGCTGGTCACCGAGGTGGCCTCGGTGTGGGCGTTCGGCGCCTCGTGGCTGATGAAGGGACTCGAGCTCGACATCCTGCGCGGCACCGAACGGGGCCGGGCGGTCACCGTCGGCACCCGTTCGGCCTGAGGGCCGGGGCCGGTCTCCGGCACGACCTGCCGAAGGTCCCGAATCGCCGGGCATGCGTCGACAGTTGCCCAGGCCATCGGTACGCTCGCGGTCGACCACCGTTGGGCCGCTGGTGTGCGGCCAGGCAGCGTACCGGTTCCAGAGGAGCACCCGTGGCCAAGGTCATCCATCGTCGAGACTTCCTCCGTTACGCCGTGGGCGCGGTCGGCGGGGCCGCGTTGGGCGGCACCCTGCTGCGGCCGGTGCTCAGCGGCGCGGCCACCGTCACCGGCGGCGGCCCCTACGGGACACTCTCCCCGACCACCGACGCCAACGGCTTCCAACTCCCGTCCGGCTTCAGCAGCCGCCTGCTCGCGGTGTCGGGGACCCAGGTCGGCGCGACCGGCTACACCTGGCACGCCAACCCCGACGGCGGCGCCTGCTTCCCGGTGACGGGCGGCGGCTGGGTCTACGTGTCGAACTCGGAGACCTCCAGCGGCGGCGGCGGCGCCGGTGCCCTGAAGTTCGACTCGACGGGCGCCGTCGTCGGGGCCTACAGCATCCTCAGCGGCACCAGCCGAAACTGTGCGGGCGGCAAGACCGCAGCGGGCAAGTGGTTCTCCTGCGAGGAGAACGGCAGCAGCGGCAAGGTGTTCGAGTGCAACCCGCAGGCCGCCGGCCAGGGGGTCCGCCGCGATGCGCTGGGGTCCTTCAGCCACGAAGCGGCGTTCGAGGACCCGGTGACCGGCTACGTGTACCTCACCGAGGACGACCCCTCCGGCCGCTTCTACCGCTTCGTGCCCACTACCACCGGCGACTTCTCCGCCGGGCAGCTCTACGCCGCCAAGGTCACCAGCGGGGTCATCAGCTGGGTGGCCACCTCGTCCACGACCCCGGATCGCCAGTCCACCACCACGGCGTTCAGCGGTGGCGAGGGGATCTGGATCGAGGGCCGCACGCTGTACTTCACCACCAAGTACGACATCAAGGTGTGGCAGGTCGACCTGGACACCATGGCCATCAGCGTCCTCTACGACGGGGTCACCAACACCACGGCGGCCCTCAACGCGGTCGACAACGTGACCGTGCACAGCCCTTCCGGCGACGTGTACGTAAGCGAGGACGGCGGCAACATGGAGGTCTGCATCCTCGCCGCCAACGGACTGGGCGACATCGAGGTGGCACCGTTCCTGCGGATCACGGGCCAGAACTCCTCGGAGTGGGCCGGGGTGGCCTTCTCACCGGACCACACCCGCATGTACCTGTCGAGCCAGCGCGGCACCAACGGGTCCACCGGCCGTACCTACGAGATCACCGGCCCGTTCCGCACCTCGGTGACCCCGCCCTCCACGACGACCACCCTGGTGCCCCCGTCGACGACGACCACGACCACCAACCCGCCGCCGGTCGGCACGACCCTGCTCGCCGCGGGCAGCACCTGGAAGTACCGCGACACCGGCGTCGACCTCGGCACGGCATGGCGGAACTTCTACTTCGACGACTCGGCGTGGGCCAGCGGTGCGGCCCCGTTGGGCTACGGCGATCCGATGGCCACCACCATCGGGTACGGCCCCGATGCCAACAACAAGTACACCACCACGTACTTCCGTGGAACGTTCAGCGCCACGCACGGGTTCAGCACCCTCACGTTGAACCTGCGCCGCGACGACGGGGCCGTGGTGTACCTCAACGGTACCGAGGTGGCCCGCACGAACATGCCGTCCGGTACGGTCACCGCCGCGACCCTGGCGACGACCGCCATCGCGGGGACCGACGAGACCACCTACCTGCCGCTCACCATCTCCGGCCAGCTGTACAACGGCGTCAACGTGCTCGCCGTCGAGATCCACCAGTCCGGGGGTACCAGCAGCGACATCGGCTTCGACTGTTCGCTGGTGGGCACCGGTGACACCGGCAGCCTGCCCAACCCCCCACCCCCGCCGGTGGCCACCACCACCCTCACCATCACCGACGACGCCCATGTGATCGACGGCTCCAACGCCGCCAAGAACTACGGAACCGCCACCACCGCGCTCGTCCAGTCCGGCGGGCTCAACAGCGGCAAGAACTGCCGGTACCACCTCAAGGTCAACACCACCGCCCATGCCGGCGCGGTGAGCGCAGCCGTGCTGCGCCTCTACCTCACCGGCGCCAGGAACACCACCACCCCGCTGGTGGTCAAGGCGGCGCCCACCACGTGGGCCGAGTCCACCGTCACCTGGAACACCAAGCCGCTGCCGGGTGCCGTCATCGCCTCGAAGTCGGTGGTGGGCAGCACCGCGACCTGGTACGAGTTCGATGTGACCGCCTACGTGAATGCCGAGCGCAGCGCCGGGCGCAACATGGTGGCCTTCGTCGTGCAGACCGATCAGGCCACCAGCTCCCAGATCAAGGCGGCCAGCGGCGAGAACACCACCACCGCCAACCGTCCGAAGCTGGTGCTCACCGCCTGAGCCGCCCCGTCGGGGCGGTACCGGTGTTGCCGGTCGGCCGGCGTCACCAACCCGGCAGGACCCAACGGCTAGTTTCGCACCGGACTCGGCGAGCGAGCCGGCCGACGGGGCCGGTGCACCTCCGGGGAACTCGGGAAAGGTGTCCCGCATGCGTCGTGCGGTCTTGGTCCTCGTGTTGTGCTGCGCCACCCTGGTGGCCTGTGGATCGGGCAGCGATGCATCGTCGGACCCGACCAGCGCCACCGTCCCCTCGCCCGCAGATGCCGGGGCGGACCCGATCATCCAGTACCTGCAGGAGTCCCTCAGCCTGCTCGGCTACTACGAGGGTCCGATCGACGGCGACCTCAGCCCCGAGGTGCGCGAGGCCGTCAGCGCGTTCCAGAAGGACCAGGGCCTGCCGGTCAACGGGACCTTCGACGCCGCAACGGTCGGTGCGCTCGCCGCGGCATCGCCCGAGGTGCAGACGATGCTGGTGCAGGCCCTGCAGACCCAGCTGCTGCAGCTGGGCTTCTACCGCGGGCCGATCGACGGGAACGCCAACACCCCCGCCATGACCGAGGCCGTCAAGAGCCTGCAACGGGCCGCGGGCATCCCGGTCGACGGGGTGTTCGGCCAGCAGAGCTTCGTGGCCCTGCAGGAGCTGTACGACCAGGAGATCGGCGGTATCCCCAAGCCCCCGCCCAGCGGTACAGGCAAGCCGCAGCCCGAGGAGGGTGACGGTAGCGTCAACCTCACCCCGGCACAGGTGCTGAAGATGCAGCAACGGCTGGTGGAGCTCGGATACCGCCCGGGAACCCCCGATGGGCGTTACGGCATCCAGACCGCCTCGGCCCTGCTGGCGTTCCAGAAGCGCGAGGGCCTGCCCCGCGACTCCGAGGTTACCCCCGAGGTGCTGGCCCGCCTCGACAAGCCCAAGGGTGCCGGTCCGCGCAATACCAGGTCCGGGCCGCGGGTGGAGATCGATCTCGACCGTCAGATCCTGTTCTTCATCCCCAAGACCGGCCAGGTGACCACGATCAACACCTCGACGGGGTCCGGTGAGACCTATACCGAGGCCGACGGCTCGGAATCGGTCGCCTACACCCCGACCGGCTCGTTCGAGATATTCCGTCGGGTCGACGGCCCCGACGAGGCCCCCCTCGGCACTCTCTACCGGCCGTTGTACTTCCACCGGGGCTGGGCCATCCACGGCTCGCCGGTGGTGCCCGCCTACCCGGCGAGCCACGGCTGTGCCCGCACCGCGGACTGGGACCAGGACTTCCTGTTCCCGTTGTTGCCCAACGGCTCACCGGTGGTCATCTACGGCCGCTCACTCGGCGCGCCCGGCAAGGGCGAGCCCGGCTTCTGATACCCGACCGGTCGAGTCGACCTGCCGGGATCGGTGGGCCAACGCGAGTAGGACCATGATCACGATCCCCGTTCCTGAGGGCGTAGACCTCAATTAGGGGCATGACCTCCCGACCCCCCATCGGTACCGTCGGCTTTTATGAGTGACCGGTCCGTGAGACCATGAAGCGTTGGAGTATCTGGGCGACGGTAGCGGTCGCCCTGGCACTGCCAAGCCTGCTGGCCATCGGCGCCGCCGATGCTGCCACCAAGTCGACCTCCCAGCCCGCCGGTGCCACGGCGCAGGGTCCGAACACCACCCGGATCCCCAAGGCAGCCAACCGGCAGCCCAAGGGCCAGGCCGCCATCGACAAGCTCGGCACCCGCATGGACGCCGTCGCCCGCAAGCACGGCAAGAGTGCCGCACAGCTGAGCGCGCAGCTGCTCGCCGACGAGACCCTCTTCGTCGACGACACCGACGAACTGCTCTTCGTCGAGCCGCCGCTCGAGCCGGCCGCCACCACGCCCAGCCCGCTCGACCCGACGATCCCGACGGCCAGTGCGTTCCTGCTGCACTCCAAGCCCGGCGCCAACCGGGTGATCTACCTCGACTTCGACGGCCACAGCCTCACCAACACGGCGTGGAACAACTACACCGGCGGCAACAACTGCGAGGCCGGTGCCTACGACATGGACGGAGCACCCGGCACCTTCTCCGACGCCGAGCGCAACGAGATCGTCAGCGTGTGGAAGCGCGTGTCCGAGGACTATGCGCCCTTCGATATCGACGTCACCACCCAGGACCCCGGCTACGACGCCATCAACCGCGCCTCGATCTCCGACACCGTGTACGGCACCCGGGCCGTGGTCACCAAGCACACCCCGTGCGTCAGCAGCGGCTCCGCCATGGCCGCCACCAGCCTGTACGCCTCGGTGTGCGCCGGCGGTTGCGGAGGCGTGGCCTTCGTCGGGGTCTACGACGGCATCGGCGCCGAGCACGACTACTACCAGCCGGCCCTGATCTTCCAGGACGGCGTCGGCTGGGAGGCCAAGTACGTCGCCGAGGCGGTGTCCCACGAGGTCGGCCACAACGTCGGACTCTCCCACGACGGCACCGCCACGGTCGGTTACTACTCCGGCCACGGCAACTGGGCCCCGATCATGGGTGTGGGCTACTACGAGGCCCTCGCCCAGTGGTCCAAGGGCGAGTATGCCGGGGCCAACAACACCGAGGACGACTTCGCCGTCGCCATCAGCAACGGCCTGACCCTGCGCAGCGACGACCACGGCGACACGGTGGCCACCGCCACGACGCTGGCCGCACCGAACGCCACGACGAACGGGATCATCTCGACCCGCACCGATGTCGATGCCTTCACCATCGCCGTCGGTGCCGGCGCGGCCACCTTCACCGCAACGCCTGCACCGACGAGCCCCGACCTCGATCTCAAGCTCGAGCTGCGCAACAGCTCCGGCGCCGTCGTCGCCGCCAACGACCCGGCCTCGGGTTCCACCAGCGGCGACGCGGCCACCGGCCTCGGCGCCACCATCTCGGCCACCCTCGCCGCCGGTACCTACACCGTGCTCGTGGACGGGGTCGGCTACGGCGACCCGCTCAGCACCGGCTACACCGATTACGGCAGCGTCGGCTTCTACCGGCTCACCG
>CANJRG010000040.1 GCA_947476745.1 Acidimicrobiia bacterium
CCGCCGGCTGAGGTCCGGGCTGATCGGGATCAGCGGTAGACGTAGGGCTGGGTCGCCGTCGTGTAGGTCCGGGTGGTGACCGGCAGCTCCTTGCACGGCTTCGGCTTGTCAGCAGGCTTGCCGCCTGCTTCTTTCCCGCCTGCTTCTTTCCCGCCTGCTTGCTTGGCGCCTGCTTCTTTGCCGGCCGGGTCGGTGTTGCCCTTGCCGGCATCGGCGGGGGCGACGTCGGCGGCCTTGGTGGCCTCGGCGGCGTCCGCGGCGGCCTTCGGGCTGGCGTACTCGGCGGTATCGGCGTAGGGCTCGGTGCCGCAGGGGGTGCGGTCCGGGGAGATGGCGACCTCGATGAGATCACGGAAGGTGAAGGCGTTCTTCTTCGCCTCGAACACCGGATCGGGGGTGAACTCGGGGTGGTTCAGGACCGATGCGGGGTCGTTGGCCATCAGGCCCACCAGGGTCTCGTTCACGATGAGCGCACCGGTCGGGCCGAGACGCAGGGCGTGCGAGTCGCCCTTGACGATCGTGCCGTTCTCCATCGTGTACTTGGCGTTCACCGACTCCGCTGCGAGGTACACCCACAGCGGGGAGTTGCCGGCGAAGGACCGCGAGAAGCTGGTCAGCGCCTTGGTCGGGGCGCCCTTGCCCAGGGCGGGACCGACGATGACCTGGTCGTCGCGCAGGACCTTGTTGCCCAGCGCCCGGGCGATCGACTGGCCCGAGGGCAGGCTGAGCTGCAGGCCGCGCAGCAGGTTGCGCTCCGAGAGGTTCACCGGGCCGGCACCGGCGGCCCCGCCGGGCAGGATGCCCAGGGCCGGAACCAGCGAGTTGTCGAACTTGTAGGCCTTCTGGGCGCTGCGGTTGCCGCCGCTGAAGAAGTAGTCCCAGTCGAACCCGAAGTTGCGGGGGGCGGGGCTGAACCCGGCCAGGTTGGCGCCGCTGGTGCTGAAGACCGGCAGGTCGCTGAACTGGTCGTTGATCTCGTAGTCGTTGCGGACCATGGTGTGCCAGCGGTAGGCCGCCGCCGAGAACTCGATGGGCATGCTGCCCGAGCAGGCGTTGTAGTAGCGAAGGTTGGTCTGCCACGCCGACTTGCTGCGCTTGGCCACCTTCTCGACGCTGGACTTGCCGGACATCTGGGGCAGGAAGTCGGTCAGGATCGCCCACTGGTAGTACCAGGTGACCTGCAGGCGGGCCTCGTTGTAGACCTGCTCGGCGCTCCAGTTCGGGTGGGCGGCCCGGACGTCGTCGGCGATCTTGTTGTGGAACCGGGTCATCAGCGAGTGGAAGCTGGCCACGATGCGGTTCTCGTCGTTGCGGGCGTCGCCGATGACCGCCATCCCGTAGGCGCCGCGCACGAGGTCCCGGGGCATCGGGTCGGATTCGGTGGGGTCCTGCACCGCGCCGCGCTTCAGGTGGAAGCGATCGGCCTTGTAGAACTCGCGTGAGCTCGTCGGCCCGAGGCCGTACACCGAGTCGAGGTCGAGGTTCGGGGTGCGCCGGTTGATCAGCGTCGCCGGGTCGACCTTGCCGGTGAGGGTGTCGGGCCGGGGGTCGAGCACGATGTCGTGGTCGATGAACTGCCCGACGTAGGTGTAGCCGGCGTCGATATCGCTCTCGTCGTCGGATTCCTTTCCCGCCTTGGCGCTGTTGGGCTTCTTGCTCTTTCCGGTGGCCGGCAGGTTCTCGAGATGCGAGGTCTCGGTGATGTAGCGGGCGACCGAGCTCAGGTCGGCCGGGGCGGCCTGCGCCGCGGGCAGGCCGCGGAGCATCGAGCCGAACCGGTTGTTCGGGGCACAGCCGCCGCTGCCGTAGGCGGCCGAGGCCGGCTGGGCGACGCCGACCGCCCCAGCGACGAGCACGCTGGTGCTGAGGGCGGCGGCCATCAACGTCCGTCGGCGACGGGTGCGGGCGGCGAGGTTGGGGCGGAGAAAGACCATGGGCTGCTTCCTTGCGAGGTGCGTTCGCTTCCTCACCGAGGGTGTCATTCACTCCCCAACCCGGGCGATGGGTCATCCGGCCCGAGGAGGCGATCGGGCCCCGCTCTCCCCAGTTCGGGCGTAGGGTGACCTGCCGGTGGCCCTCGGCAGGGCCGAACGGAGGAGCAGCCGATGAAGGTCGTGCGGATCTACACCGGTGCGGATCAGCAGTCGCACTTCGAGGATCTCGACATCCCCTACACGCAGTCGGCGATCGGCGGCCTGACGGCCCCGGCCGCAGCGCAGACGGTGTTCTTCCGCGACACCGCGCTCGGCGGGCCCGAGGTGTACGACTTCCATGTCGCCCCTCGCCGGCAGTTCGTCATCCACCTCGCCGGCCGGGTCGAGATCGAGTGCGGCGACGGCACCACCCGGCGTTTCGGGGTCGGCGACGTCCTGCTGGCCGACGACACCACCGGGCAGGGCCACATCAGCCGCGAGATCGAAGGCCCCCGCCTGCAGGTGTTCGTCAGCCTCCCGGCCGACCTCGACCTGTCGGTCTGGGGAGCCGCGGGCTGAGGCCTGCGGTACCCGGAGCCTGCCCATGGCCGAGCCGACGTTCCTCACCGCGGCCGAACGCGAGCTGCTCACCCACCCCGCCTACGGGGTCTTCGACTGGCACGGCGATCACCGGCTCAGCTACTCGACGGTCGAGGTGACCTTCGGCGTGGACGGCTACCAAGAGCTGGCCCACGACGCTGCGGTGGGCCGGGCGGTCGCCGCCTGGCGCGCACGCAATCCGCAGCTCGACGCCCTGCTCGACGCCGAAGCCGCGCTCGACGCCCTGGCAGGCGAGCGCGCTTGACCCAGCGGTTCAGCGTCGGGGGCGGTCCGGTGGTGTGGCGAGCTCGGCGAGGCTCGCGCACATCAGGCCCGAGGCGTTGCGGTGCCCGCCACCGCCGAAGCGGGCCGCGACCTGCTCGACGTCGGCGCGTCCGTCGTCGGAACGCAGTCCGATCCGCAGTCCGGCACCCTCGGCAGCGCGGTACCAGTAGCCGCTGAACCGCGCATTGGGGTGCAGCTCCAACAGACGATGGCCGACCTCGGAACCGAACCGGGCCTCGGGCACCTCGACCACCGGAACGGTGGCCCCGGCGATGTCCACCAGCCGAACGGCGTGGCACAACTCGTCGACCCGGTGGTCGAACGCCGCGATGATCGGGGCGCCCTGTGCCGCGAGGTCCGTACGGTCGAGTCCGGCGAGCTTGTCGAAGACGGCGAAGAGCGCCTCGGGCGCCAACGCATCGACGTTTGCGACCGCATCGACCGCGGCGCACACCTCGCGCGACTGGGCCCGGTCCCAGCGCCACAGATCGCGGTCCTCGATGTCGAACACGAAATCGGGCACCGTCGTGGCCGGGTTGAGGGCGCACGCGGCGGCGGCGGCCAGGCCGGCTCCGGAATGTTCCATCGCAATGCTGACGCCGACCCCGCGGAACGCCGGGTCGACCGCATGGGCGAGGGTGACCGCCAACGGGTCGATGCGCCCGGCCAGCATCGCGGCGCTGGTCTGGTGATGGTCGAGGACGAACACCCGGCTGCACCGGTCGGCCCAGGTCTGCAGGGTCTCGGCGGGGAAGGCCACGTCGAGGACCCAGACCTCGTCGCTCACCGGCTCGGGCAGCGGGCCGCCGTGCAGGTAGGGGAGCAGCCGGACCGGCCCTTCGATGGCGCGGCTGAGCATCCAGGCGGCGACGGCCCCGTCGGGGCAGTGGCCATGGAAGACGACGTCGACCGCGGGGTGCACGACTCCATCCTGCCTTATCGTCGGGGTCCGGAGCGATAGGGCGGTTCGTTCAGGTCCCGTGCACGATCGGACGCTCACGCTCTGTGGCGACCCGCTCGTGCGTGGCGGTCTCAGCCGTCGTAGAACAGCGGCCGGTGCAGGCCGACCAAGGTGCGTTCGCGGTCGCTCACCGCCCGCTCGGCCGCCTCGGCGGACAGCTGGTTGGCCGACGCCGTCGGACGCAGCCGTTGCGCGAGATCACGGCGCCCGTAGTGGATCTGCAGGAAGAACCGGCCGGCGTCGCCGGGCCCGGTCGGCAGCCGGCGGTGCCACACATCGGAGACGAACAGCTGCACGTCGCCGGCCTCGGCGGCGAGCGAGAGCGGCTCGTTGTCCCGCCACGACAGCGACGGGTCCTCGAGCCGGTCCGCGGGCGGTGCGATGCCGGAGAGGTGGCTGCGCGGGATCACCCCGGTGGGGCCGCACGCCGCCGGGCAGTCCTGCAGCAGCAGGTGGCAGCCGACGGCGAAGACCGGGTGGGGAATGCGCTCGTCCCAGTCGACCCCCGGTGGCAGGGGGAGGTGCGGCCCGGCGTCGAGGTGCCACAGACCGCCGCCGTGGGTGTGCTCGACCGCGAGTGGGTTGCGCCAGGCGGTGCAGGCGATGACGTGGCAGTCCTCGCCGAGCAATGGCTCGACAACCGACAGGATCCGCGGGTGGCCGGCCACCCGCTGGCAGGCAGCGGACCGGTTGATCATCTCGTAGCGGAACTGCTCGTGCTCGGCGCCGGCGCGGTGCGGTCGCCGGTTGTCGGGTGGGTACTCGTCGTACACCCGGGCGATGTCGGCGGCGAGGGTTGCGACCTCGTCGGCGTCGAGCACGCCACGCAGCAACGCCCAGCCCTCCTGCTCGAGCCGGCGGCTGTCGGCCGGGCCGTCCTCGGACGGGCGGAAACGGAGGTAGGGGACGTCGCGGCCGCGGGTCAGCATGGACCCAGCATGCCAGCGTCGATCGGGTCGGTGCGGCCGCGATCGCGCGCCCGGTCAGAGCTGCCCGTCGAAGGGCTGGCCGAGGCCGAGCGCACCGCACATCTCCCAGGTGCGGCTCGCCACCCGGAAGTGCTGGGTCACCACGTGCACGTCACGGTGCAGCCGCTGCAGCACCCCATGGTCGTAGACGGCTCCGGCCCCGGCGTGCTCCCACAGCCTGTCGATGGCCTCGGCCGACGCGAACGCGGCGTTGGTGGCGGCAAGGCGCAGCAGGCGACGGGTCTCCAGCGGCAGCGGTCCGTCGAGGGCCTGCTGCCAGGCCTCGGCCACCATCTGGTCCTTGAACGCCGCCGCCGAGCGCACCGCGGCCTCGGCCCGGGCGAAGGCGGCCTGCGCCACCGGCCCGGCGGCGATGGGCGTGCGGGTGCCGAGCAGGGTGCGGTCGGTGGCCATCGCCCGGAACTCCCCGAGCGCCCGCCGGCCCAGCCCGACCGCCACCGAGGACACGGCGAGGGCCAGCAACCCGAAGATGGCGAAGCGATGGAACGGCCGCGTGCTCCACGGCGCCCCCTTGGACAGGTCGAGCACCCGGCCGGCGGGCACGAACACGTCGTGGGCCTCGTAGTCGGTGCTGCCGGTGCCCTTCATGCCCGACACGTGCCAGGTGTCGAGGATCTCCAGCTCGCGGACCGGTACCAGGGCCAGGACCGGACGGGGACGTTCACCGTCGAGCAGCGCACCGCACGCCATCCAGGTGGCGTTGTGGATCGAGCTGCCCCACGACCAGCGGCCCGTCAGCCGCAGACCGCCGTCCACCGCCACGGCCCGACCCGTCGGCGCAGTGGTTCCACCGGCGACCGCTGCGGGGTCGCCGAAGATCTCCCGCGCGGCATCGTGGTCGATCGTGCCAGCCAACGCGGTGGTGGTGATGTCGATCATCGTCACCCAGCCGACCGAGCTGTCAAGGGCCGAAACCTCCTCGATCAGTGCCAGCCCGTCGGCGACGCTGCCGTCACGGCCACCGAACTCGTCGGGGATCCACGTGCGGAACAAGCCCGAGCGGTGCATGGCCGCAACGACGTCGTCGGGCAGGCGGCCCAGACGGTCGATCTCGGCGTGACGGTCGGCCAGCACCGGTCGGAGCACCGCGGTCACCTCGTCCGCCCAGCGTGGCTGCATGCGGTGTCGACCTCCGGCCTCGGTCACCGCCTGGCGCGGCGCGCTGTCCGGCCCGACACTAGCGGGGGCCGGGTAGTCGGATCGCCGGTTGGTCGGGTGGCGGCGGGCGTTGCGTTGCGACCGGGACGCCCGCCGGCGCTCAGCAGTTCACCAGCGGCGCCAGCAGCTCACCGGCGCGGGCGACGGCCTCGGGTTCCCAGCCGTCGGCAGGCATGTTGAAGCAAACCCCGTCACAGCCCAACGCCAGCAGGTCGCGCACCTGCTCGGCAACCGAGTCGGGATCGCCGACCACCTGGCGGGCCCCGATCTCGCGCCAGCCGGCCTCGTCGAGCTGGTCGGGGTCGATGCCCCGCCGCCGCAGCGTGGCGTGCTGCTTCGCCTTCGCGGCCTCCATGCTGTCGGCCAGGAACAACGAGCCGAGCGACGACTTGGCGATGGTCCCGGGGTCACGGCCGATGTCGGCGCAGTGCCGGGCCAGGACCTCGATCTTGTGGGGCAGCTCCCGGAACGGCGCCGTGGTGTTCCACAGATCGGCGTGGCGGGCAGCGATACGGAGGGTCTTGCGTTCGCCACTGCCACCCACCATCACCGGGATGCCCTCGGGTCGCACCGGGCCCGGCACGTTCGCCGCGTCGTGGACCCGGTAGTGCTTGCCGACGAAGGTCGGGCGCTCGCCGTTGAACATCGCCCGGCAGATGTGCAGGGCCTCCTCGAGGCGCTCGAAGCGCTCGGCAACCGGCGGGAAGTCGAAGCCCAGCGCGTGGTGCTCCTCCGCATACCAGGCGGCGCCGATGCCCAGGAACGCCCGACCGGACGAGATCACGTCGAGGGCGGTGGCCTGTTTCGCCAGGAACGCCGGGTTGCGGTACGTGACCCCGGTGACCAGGGTGCCGAGCTGCACCCGCTCGGTGCGTGCCGCCAGCGCACCCAGCAGCGTGTAGGCCTCGAACATCTCGTCGTGGGGATTGCCGAGCATCGGGAGCTGGTAGAAGTGGTCCATCACCATCACCGTGTCGAACCCGGAACGCTCGGCGGTCACGGCCACCGTAGCCACCCGTTCGAACAGCTCGGCCGTTGCCACGCCGGGGTAGGTGAAGTTCGGGATCTGCAGACCGAGACGCAACACGGGTCGATTCCTCCGGGGCCGCGGGCCCGGCACGACGCCGGGCACAGGACGCCGCGGCACCCTAGGGGCCGCGTGCCACGCTCACGCGGCCCGGTCGGCCCGGTCGGCCCGGTGGCCCCCGTCGGCAGATCGACCCAGGCCGAGGTCGGCCGACGGGAGTACCACGCGGTCCGGTGCGGTGCGGGACCCCGGCCGGGTTCGTCGCGGTATGGTTGGCTCCATGGCCGCCCACCCGCATTACGACGCCTCCAGCCGACCCCCGACCTTCGCCACGGTGGAGGAGGAACGTGCCCATCGCAAGCGCATGTGTGCGCTCGGGTACCGAATCTTCGGAAACCTCGGCTTCGGACAGACCGGCGACGGGCACATCAGCGCCCGCGACCCCGAGCTGACCGACCACTTCTGGTTGCTGCGCTACGGCGTCCCGTTCAGGTACGCCACCGTCGACGAACTGGTGCTCGTGGCCCCCGACGGCACGCTGGCCCAGGGCAAGGGCGGCATCAACATGGCCGCTTACCACATCCACCATCCGATACACGCCGCCCGGCCTGACGTGGTCTCCGCAGCCCACTGCCACTCGCACTATGGCACCCCGTTCTCGGCGCAGGCCCGGCTGTTCGAGCCGCTGAGCCAGGAATCGTGCATGTTCGTGTTCGACCAGGCCCTCTTCGACGACGAGGAGTTGGCGGTGTTCAGCACCGACGGCGGCGAGCGCATCGCCGACGCCATGGGCGGCCACAACCTGTGCTTCCTGCGTAACCACGGCCTGCTCACCGCAGCCGACAGCGTCGAGGGAGCCGTTTCCCGGTTCGTGCTCGCCGAGCGGGTCTCCGAGGTGCATGTCAAGGCCGGGGCAGCGGGGCGCCCGATCTCCGAGGAGGGCGCCAAGCGCGTGGCGCTGGAGTACACCAAGGGCAACGTGCCCTGGCATGCCTTCCAGTATCTCGTCCGCGACGTGGTGCCGGACCCCACTGTGGTCGGCGGCTGAGCCGAACCTGCTGAACGAACCGGCGTTACCCGGGTCGGCGCGTCGGTGCCGGCCCGGGTGCCGTTGATCCCATTCGGTTTGAACACACCATTCGGTTTGGAGCGGCAATGCCAGCCGGTATGGTTGCTCAGGGGCGCAGCTCGGCGATCATGTCGTCGATCATGCGCTCGAGGTCGTAGCCGGGCGACCAGCCCCACTCCTCGCGGGCATAGCGATCGTCGATGCGCAACGCCCGGGCCTTGCCCGCCTCGGGGTCGAAGGTAATCGTGGCGCCGGGAACCTTGGCCCGTACCGCCTCGGCGATCTCGCCGGCGTCGGGACGCGGGGGCAGCCCGTCGACGAGGTAATTGATGGTCCGGATCGACTCGGCCGGCGCCGCGGCGAGATCGATGGCGGCCCGGGCCGCGTCCTTGAAGTAGAGCACCGGGATGATGGCCTCCGGCTTGACCCACACCTCGAAGGGCTCGCCGAGGATGGGCTTCTCGATCATCCAGCTCGTGTACTGGGCCAGGCTCCAGGTGGTCACCCCGGGGCCGATGATGGACGGGTAACGGACGCTGCGGAAGTCGAAGCCGTAGCGGGTCCGGTAGTAGGCGCCCAGGTTCTCGCCGAGCACCTTCGACACGCCGTAGACGGTGTTGGGGCGCTGCAGGGACCGGTCGTGGACCGGGCTGCCGTCGAGGTCCCGCCCGTAGGTGCCGATCGAGGAGGCGAAGATCATCTGCTCGGTGCCCGCCACCCGGGCGGCCTCGATCAGCTTGATGAACCCCCAGGCGTTGGCCTGCAGCAGGGCCGGGGGATCCTGCTCGCCGGGGCCGGTGAGCATGGCGCCGAAATGGAAGATGCGTCGCGGCGCGAGGTCACGGACCAGTTGCTCGGTCGCCTCGACATCGGTCAGGTCGAGGCGGACCAGGTCGATCGGTCCGGCGAGGTCGGACAGGCGGCCGAGGTCGGTGGATCGCTGGGCCACGGTGATCGGGCCCTCGCCGGCCTCGATCAGCATGCGGACGATCTCGGCCCCGATGAACCCGGTGCCCCCAGTGACGAGTGTGCTCATGGCCGCAGAGCCTACGGTCGATGGCTGCGGCGGGCCGGGCCGGGTGTCCTACGGCCGGGCGTGACCTGTCGTTCTGCCCTAGAAGCCACGGTCGGGACGCGCCCATGCTGCAGCGAGTGCCTGATGTGGCACCTGCGTGGGGAGCGTCCGATGACTGCCACCCTGGTTGGACGCCATGTCGTTGCCGACTACGCCGCCTGGCGACCGGCTTTCGAGTCTGCTGCGGAGCTGCGCCGTACCTATGGGTGCACGGCGGGAAAGGTGATGCGTGACCCCGACAACCCGAGCGACCTGGCGATCACCCACGAGTTCCCGTCCGTGGGTCAGGCCCGGGCGTTCGTTGCCGACCCCGGGTTGCGCATGGCGATGACCGACGGCGGGGTGATGGGCAGCCCACGCATCGAGATCTTCGAGAATCTCTGAGCACCGCCGCGCCATACCCTGCCGGGTAGTACGGCAAGGTTGGCACGGCGAAGGGCGGCCCGAGGCCGGGCGGAGGAGGCCATGACAATCCTCCTGCGGGCCATACCGACACGGATGTCGGCCGGGCCGTCGCCGCGGCCGGGGAGGGCGATTGCCGCGGCCTTCGGGCCGCCGGAGGGTTTGCGGGCCGTGGCGGAGCGGTGCGACCCCTCGGTGGACGCCTTCCCCGGTCGCCCCATTCGGCGGGAACCGAGCGGAACACCCGGCCCATCGGGCCGGGTGTGTCCGCGTTCGGCCGGGAAGCGCTGCCCGAAGGACCCCGGCGCGGGAACGGGCTGAGCGGTGGGGCGATCCGGTGAGGGCAGGCGTTGGCTGCGAGTACCGTCGCGCCCATGAGCGACGGTGCAGCACGACCCGCGTCTGGACGTACCGCGACCCTGTGCGAGGCGATCGTGGCGCAACGGCGCGAGCCGCTGGCAGCGGCAACGCTGGCAGCGGCCCTCCCGCTGGTGCTCGACGGCGTTGCGGTGGCGGTCGCAGGCAGCGGTGAGCAGGCGATATCGCTACTGGCCGCCCACCACGTCGCATCGGGTGGCGCCGGGCAGGCCTCGTTGATCGGGCGTGCCGAGCGGTTGCCGGTGGCTTCGGCGGTGGAGATCAACGGCGCAGCCATGCACGTGCTCGACTTCGAGCCGATGTGGAGCCCGGCCAACCATGCGTTGTCGAGCACTCTGCCGGTGGCGTTGGCGTTCGCCGAACGGGTGGGCGCCAACGGCGCCGAGGTGCTCGGGGCAATGGTGGCCGGCATCGAGGTGGAGGGCCTGCTCCGGGAGGGGTCCGGCCAGTTCGAGGCGCGGAGCCTGCAGTTCCATCCGCCGGGGCTGGTCGGGCCGTTGGGGGCCGCGGTCACCGCCGGGCACCTGCTGGGGCTGGATGTCGACGGCCTGGCTGCGGCGCTGGGCATCGCCGCATCGCGCTCGGGCGGCTTGATGGCGAACGTCGGCACGATGACCAAGTCGCTGCACTGCGGCCACGCCGCCGCCGCGGGCAGCACGGCGGCGTTGCTGGCAGCGCGTGGGTTCGGCGCGAGCGCCGATGTGATCGCAGCGTCGGGCGGGCTCGTCGACGCGTTCTTCCCCGGGTTCGACGCCTCGGTGCTCGACCGGTTCGGTCCGCCGTACCGGGTCGTCGACCCCGGTTACGCCGTGAAGCTGTTCCCGAGCCAGTACGGCACGCATTTCGGGATAGAGGCGGCGCTGCGGCTACGGCGGCGGATGCCCACGACCGGTCGCATTCGCGGGGCCAGGCTCACCGTGCCCGAGATGGCCTACGTCGACCGTCCCCTGCCCCGTTCGGGGCTCGACGGCAAGTTCAGCTTCCAGTACACGGTCGCGACCGCGCTGCTCGACGGTCTGGTGGACCTTGATTCCTTCACCGACGACGCCGTGCGGCGTCCCGCGCTGCAGGAGTTGATGGCCTCGGTCGAGGTGGTGACGTCGAGCGCGATCCCCGCTCGCTTCGAGCAGATGTGGGTCACCCTCGAGGTCGTGCTGGACGATGCGACGACGTTGCACGAGCGGGTCGGCGAGCTGCCGGGCCGCTGGCGGTTCCCGCCGCCGCCCGAGGTCCACGAGGCGAAGGCGCGCGCCGCCCTGGCGCGGGGCAACCTGGTCCCGGAGGCCGTCGACGCCGTGCTCGACGGCTGCCGTCGCTTCGACCGGTTGGACGCCACCGGCATCGCCACGTTGCTCGCGGCGACCGTGCCGGTGACGTCGGGTCACTGACCCGGACCGGCCGGCATCGGACCGGCCGCTATCGGACCGGCCGGCATCGGACCGGCCGCTATCGGACCGGCCGGCATCGGACCGGCCGGCATCGGACCGGCCGCTATCGGACCGGTCGGGTGACGGATCAGTCCGGGCTGGGGCCGGGTACGCACCCGGCGGTGTTGAGGTACATGGC
>CANJRG010000041.1 GCA_947476745.1 Acidimicrobiia bacterium
CAACCGGCGGCACACTTGGTCATGTCGACGGTGAAGCCCTCGGGGCCGGTGATGGTCTTGCCATCAGCGGAGAGTCCCCACTTGTTGTCGGTGATCCGCTTGACGACGGCGGCGCGCTCGGTCTCCCAGAGCTTCTCCCACTCCTCCATGGTCTTGGGCTCGGGCTTGGCGGCCACGGTCGTGGCGCTGGCGTTGACCGTGGTGCTGGCGTTCAGGGCCGCGTTGATGGACTTGTCTACCGTGAGCCCGGTGGCTCCCTCGCTGCCGTCGCTGCCGCCGCCGCAGGCTGCGGCGACCAATGAGAGGCCGGCGACTGCGCCGACCCAGAGGCGAGGCGATGCGCTACGTCGTTGCATGTATCCCCCTTGTGAAGGTCCGGAATCCGTTCGGCCCGGAGGAGAGACATTAGCCATTACGTATGACATCGGACACTCTGCCATTCCGGTAGGGTGAAGCTCGGCCTTGGCCGACCGCTCGACCGGCTCGTTCAGCCGAGCCATATCGCCAGCTGCAGGGTGAACGGGATCCCGATCACCAGGTTGAACGGAAACGTGATGCCAGCGCCGCGGTCAACGAATAGGCGGGCTTGGCGTCAGGCAGTGCGACGCTGACCGCGGCGGGGGCGGCGATGTAGGAGGCGCTCGCAGCCATGGCGCCGAGCACGGCGGCGGCGCCGGTGGACAGCCCGGCGGCAACCCCGGCCGCGACGCCGATGGTGCCGAAGATCACCGGCCCGACGATGGCGAGCCCGATGAGCGGCAGGCCGACCTTGCGCACGGCCTGGACGTGGGTGGCGGCGAGGGCACCGAGCTCGAGCAGGAACAGCGGCAGGACGCCCTTGAAAGGCGCCTCGAAGAACGGGGCGACGTCGGCGAAGCCGCGTGGACCGGCCAGCCAGCCGATGATCAGGCCGCCACCGAGAAGGATGACCGTGTTGCCCAGCAGGACCTCGGCCCGTGCCTCCGCGAGGCTGGCGCGGCCGGTGAGGAGCACCACGATGACCAGCGGTAGGACGATGCCGGGGATCTCCATGATGACCACGAGCGCGGGCATGAAACCCTCGGGGGCTTGGCCGGCGGTGGTGGTGAAGGCGGCCGCGGCGGTGAAGGTCACCGCCGAGACCGATCCGTAGTGCGCGGCGATCGCCCCGGAGTCGGCGAGGGAGAAGCGCGCCCGCCACCGCAGCACCCCGACCACCACCAGTGCGATGACGACGCCGAGCGCGACCGTGGCGATGGTCGGCCCGACCATGTCCGCTGCGGAGGTGCTGGCCAGCTCGTGGCCACCCTTGAGGCCGATGGCGAACAGCAGGTAGGCCGAGATCAGCTTCACCGCCGACGCCGGCAGTCGGACGTCGCTGCGGGCCAACGTGGCTACGGCGCCCAGTGCGAAGGCGAGGACAGGTATCGAGGTGAGGTTGTCACGGGCGAGGGCCAGGGAGGACGCCGCGATGATGCCGATCATGCGGTGCATGAATACTAAATATGTAATTCAGGTATCAAGCATCTGATCCCGCACGGCGGACGGCCGGCTTACCGATCCGGGCGTTCGGCTACCGCCTGGACCAACCACCTCCGGTAGAAGGCCGGGGTGTAGGCCTGTTCGGGGTCGGCCCGCACCAGATCGTCGAGCAGTTCGGCGTCGTGGCCGACCAGGATGCGCCACTGCCCGGCCCGGACGGCGTCGAGGATGATCGTCGCAGCCTCGGCTGCCGTGGTCGGGGCGCTGTCGCGGAACGCCTCGCCCCGGCGCTGCATCCGGGCCCGCAGCTCGTCGTCGGATAGCGCCGATGCGTCGCGGCCGGCCCCGGCGTACCGGGCCCGGAGGCGCTCGACGTCGTCGAGGCCCAACAGGCGGTCGGAGTTGGCGGCGATCTCGGTGCCGATGTGGCCCGGCATCACCACCGACGCCCCGAGGTGCGGGGCGTTCTGGGCGAAATCGACGAGCAGAGCCTCGGTGAAGCCCTTCACCGCGAACTTGGCGGCGCTGTAGGCCGAGTGCGGCATACCGGGGCCGATGGATGCGAAGAAGCCGTTCACCGAGCTGGTGTTGACCACGTGGCCGACCGGTGCCCGCAGCAGCTGCGGCAAGAATGCCCGGGTACCGAAGTACACGCCGTACCAGCAGACGTTGAACACCCGCTCCCACTGGTCACGATCCCCGTTGACGATGGTGCCGCCCCCGCCGATGCCGGCGTTGTTGAACAACAGGTTCACGTGCGGCCGCCAGGCCTGCACCGCCTCGGCGAAGGCCAGCACCGCGGCCTCGTCGGAGACGTCGGCGGCGAAGGTGAGCACCTCGCCGCGATGGCCGTCCGCCAGGCACATTGCCGCGGTGGCATCGGCGTTGGCGACGAGCACGTCGCAGGTGGCGACGTCGCAGCCCCCGGCCGTGAGCTGGCGCACCAGCTCGCGGCCCATGCCGGTGCCGCCGCCGGTCACCACGGCCACACAGCCTTCGAACCCGTTCGCGAATCGTTGTTCCATCGGAGCTTCCCGTTCAGTCAGGGGTTGGTGGCTCGGGGTGTGCCGGCGTCGGCGGGTGGCTGCGGGCCGGACGGCGGTCAGGGCTCGATGACGACCTTGCCGAGTGCCTTGCGGTCCATGAGGGAACGCAGCGCTTCCCCGGCACGTTCGAGCGGGTAGCGGCCCGACACGTGCGGGCGGAGCTTGCCCGATGCCGTCAGGTCGATCAGCTCGGCGACGACGGTGTCGCGAAGGGCGGGATCGCGCGCCGTCATGGCCCCGTAGAACACCCCGACGATCTGGCAGCCCTTGAGCAGCGTCAGGTTGAGCGGGACCGACGGGATACCTGCGGTGAAGCCGACGACCAGGAACCGGCCTTCCCACCCGATGGCCCGCAGCGCCGCTTCGGCATAGGCACCGCCCACGCAGTCGTAGACCACGTCGACGCCCGCCCCACCGGTGAGCTGCTTGGCCCGTTCCTTGAGGTCCTCGGTGGTGTAGTTGATCGTCTCGTCCGCGCCACGCTCACGGCACAGCTGCAGCTTCTCCTCGCTCGAGGCGCAGGCGATCACCCGGGCACCCATCAACTTGCCCAATTCGACCGCCGTCAGGCCGACGCTGCCGCCCGCCCCGAGGATCAGCAGGGTCTCCCCCGCCTTGAGGTTGCCGCGGTACTTCAGGCCGTACAGGGTCGTGCCGTAGGCGTAGTTCAGGCCGGTGGACTCGGCGAAGCCCGCCCCGTCGGGCAGCGTACGGGCCCCGGCCGCGGCCACCAGCGAGTACTCGGCATAGCCGCCGGTGGTGCCGAGCCCGCCGACGACGCGGTCGCCGATGGCGAAGCCGCTCACCCCGTCGCCGATCGCGGTCACCAAACCGGCCACCTCGCCGCCGGGCGTATAGGGCGGCGGCGCCTTGAACTGGTACTTGTCCTCCAGCATCAGGGTGTCGGGAAAGGTCACCGCCGAGGCCTTGACCTCGACGAGCAACTGACCCGGACCGGCGACCGGTACGGCCACCTCCTCGACCACCAGGTTCTCGGGCGGTCCGAAGGCCTTGCAGATCACGGCACGCATGGTGTTCCCCCTTGCTCCTGGCGAGTCCGGCCCGTCGATTCTCGGCACCGGTGCTCGCGCTGGCAGCAAGCTACCCGCAAGTGGACCGCGCCGCCTGCTGCGGTGCGTGTCGTTGACGGCGGTTCCACCGGCCGCCGATGGGGGCTCCTCGGTGACCCGTGTCGGCTCGCTCGGGTGGCGCGCGATCGTGTCGGCACGTCCCGGCCAACCGTCGTTAGGGTTCGGCTCATGACGATGGACATTGAGCATGCCCCGAGCGCGGTGCACCGCGGCGAGGACGAACTGCCCTGGATCGACGATGGCCGTGGCACCCAGACCAAGCTGTTGGTGGCCAAGGTTCGCGAGGGTCTGTGGATCGTGCGGGCCCGCTTCTCCCCCGGGGTGGCGGTCCAGACCCACAAACACACCGGCGCCGTCTACGCCTACACCTCGGGCGGCTCGTGGCGCTACCTCGAGTCCGACTACGTGAACCGGGCCGGCTCGTTCCTGTACGAGCCGGCCGGGTCGATCCACACGCTGGTGGTGCCGGCCTCGAACACGGAGGCGACCGATGTGTGGTTCCAGATCTACGGGGCCAACCTCAACCTCGCCGAGGACGGCTCGGTAGAGTCGGTAACCGACGCCGCGAGCGTGCTTGCGGCGTACCGCCGGCGCTGCGCCGAGGCCGGTCTCGCCGATCCGCCGGTGATTACCGACGACACCCACGGCTGAGGCAACCCGTGCCGGTCGGTCCCGGCGTACCGGTTAGTATCCCGGTCCTTGTCGGTACGTACAGGTCGGTATCGCCGCGCCGCCCCGTATCTCCGTGCCGTGCCGTGCCGGCTGAACCGGTGGGTTTCGCCGGACCGGTTGGTGCGGGCCCGGCGGCACCAACCGGGTGCGGGTGTGCTCAGCCGGGTCGGTCCGGCGAGCGGCGCGACTCGGTGTTGGCGATCACGTCGAGCAGCACGGTGCGGCCTTCGGCGTTGAGCTGTTGGGCTCGGCGCAGGCCGGCCCGGAGCTCCTCGGCGGTGTGCACGGTCAGCCCCACCGCACCCATGCCCTCGGCGATCTTGGCGTAGTCGCCGGTCATGGTCGTCACGCCGAACCGGGTGCGGGCGGTGACCGGGTCCATCGGTGTACCGATCGGATAGGTGGCCATGGCCCCGTTGTTCAACAGCACGGTGGTGATGGCCACCCCGGAGCGGGCCGCGGTCTCCAGATCGGTGCCGGACATGCCGAAGGCGCCGTCGCCCATCACATTGACGCAGAACCGGTCGGGATGGGCGAGCTTGGCGCCGATCATCAACGGGATGCCGAAGCCGAGGTGGGTGGTCTTGCCCCAACCGACGTAGGAGTGCGGCACGGTGGCCCGGTAGAACGGGACCATGCAGTCGCGCGGGGCGCCGGCGTCGTGGGTGACGATGCTGCGCTCGTGGTCGAGGATCTCGTTGAGTACGTCGATCACCCGGTAGTAGCCCAACGGCAGCTCGTCGGACTGCAACGCCGAGCGCCAGGTGTCCTGCCAGGAAGCGTGGGCGTGCGCGACGGCGGCAGCGAGCGGGGCGACATCGCGGGCACTGCCGGCGAGCCGGGCACGCGCCTCGGCGATCAACGCCGCCAGCGTGAGCTGCGCGTCGCCAGGCAGCGGGATATCGACGCGCTCGTCCTTACCCAGCGCGTCGGCGTTGTCGGTGTTGTGCACCAGGATGGCCCGGCCGGGCACCCGCTGCCCGTACGGCGTGCGGGTCAGGCTGGTGCCGACGGCCAGCAGGAGGTCGCACTCGCGCAACCAGGCCGCGGCCGGGGCCGTTGCGGTCATCCCGCCGCAGCCGAGGGACAGCGGATGACGCTCGTCGAGGGCGGATTTGCCCTGCATGGTGCAGAACACCGGTGTCGCGGTCAGCTCGGCGAGCTGGCGGAGCTCTTCGGTCGCCCCGCCGAAGAGCACCCCGCCCCCGGCCCAGATGACCGGGCGCTCGGCCGCGAGCAGGGCGTCGACCGCGGCGGTGACGGCGGCCGGGTCGGGTCCCTGGCGCGCCGGCACCGGCGGGCTGTAGGCATCGGCGGCGCCGTCGGGCACGGCCTGGCGGCACACATCAGCGGTCAGCTCGACCACCACCGGCCCGGCCGGGCCGTTGCGTAGGGCGCTGAAGGCCCGTCGCATGATCGCCACGATGTCCTCGGGCCGATGCACCGCCTCCACCGACTTGGCCACGCCCTGGTAGTTGCGTACCGCCGAATAGTTGGGACGCACGCCGATCTCGTTGGAGGCCGGACCACCCGGCAGCACCAGGACTGGGATGTTGTCGGCATACGCCTGCGCCACACCGCCGAGGGCGTTCTCGGCGCCGGCCTGCGACTGCACGGCCACCACGCCGAACCGCGCGCGATCGCTCAGACGGCTGAAGCCGTCTGCGGCCATCACCGCGCCCCGTTCGTGCCGGAACGCGATGGGGCGGATGCCGGCACGCGCCGCGGCCTCGATCAGCGGATTGTTCGGGAAACAGGCCATCCACTCCACGCCTTCA
>CANJRG010000042.1 GCA_947476745.1 Acidimicrobiia bacterium
ACACGGAAGTTAAGCCCGTCAGCGCCAATGGTACTTGGGTGGATTCGCCCTGGGAGAGTAGGACGCCGCCGAATTTCGAACGCTTAGGGACCCTCTTCGGAGGGTCCCTTTGCAGTTTTGCTCAGCTGTGGGCCTGCTCGGGACTACGCGTATTGCGCTATGTCTGAGCCCCGTACTTCCGGTTCCCCGCAGAGCTCGGCTTGGCTTCGTCGAGGTCCGAGGCGCGACGTCTGCTCGAGCAACGGGGCTGGATGGTCAACGGCCGCCGTCTGGAGCCTCACCACCGCCTTACTTCCTCTGACCTGATCATGGAACGATATGTCCTGGTCAGACGGGGTAGGAGCAACTTCCATGTTGTCGCCCGGCAGTTTGATGGGGCCACGTGTGCGCCAGGGTGATGGGACCGGGTCCGGGGTTTCAGGTTCGGCATGGGGTTGATGCGGCGGGGTGGTCGTTGGCGTCAGGGGTGGGTCGTTGGCGTCGGCGGTAGGACTCGCCGTCGATGACGAGTTCGTGGGCGTTGCTGTGCAACCGGTCGATGGCGGATTGGGCGAGGAGGGGGTCGGCCATCTGGGCGAGCATCTCGCCGGGGTCCCGGTTCGAGGTCAGGATCGTCGATGCGCGTCGGTGGCGTTCGACGATGATCTCGTAGACCTCGGCCGTGTCGGTCTGGTCCATCGCCCGGAGCGCGAAGTCGTCGAGGATGAGCACGTCAACGCGCAGCAGTTTGCGGACCTCGGTGTCGTGGCTGTTGTCGAGCCGGGTGGCCTTCAACCGTTTCAGCATGACGTCGGCGCGTTCGAAGTGGACGATGCGCCCGCGCCGAACAGCGATGTGGCTCAGGGCGGTGGCGAGGAACGTCTTGCCGACCCCGACGGGGCCGAGGACGACGACATCGTTGGGTGTGTCGACGAACCGGAGTGCGCAGAGCTCGTTCCAGACGGCCCGGTCGTAGGTGATCTTGGCGGTGTCGTCCCAGCGATCCAAGGTCATCGACGCGTCGAGCCCCGCGGTCTTGGCGCGCAGCACGGCGGACTGGGTGTCGCGGCGGGTGACCTCATCGGCCTGGAGGGCTTCGAGGAACTCGTGGTGCGTCAGCTTGTGCTGATGTGCGAGCGTCAACCGCTCCGGCAGGGTGTCCGAGCAGCGGCCGAGCTTCACCCGTCGCAACAAGGCTCTCAGCTCCGATGTGGCGGTCAGTTGGGGACTCATGCTGACCTCCGTGACGCCTTGAACTCGGCCGGGTCGCGAGCGAACCGTGTCGTCGCCGGCGCCGCCGCGGAAGGCTGGGTCTGGTCGGTTTCGGTGGCGCGGTCGAGCATCCGGCCGATCAACGGGACACTGATCGCTTCGGCGTCGAGCGCTCGTTGGCAGGCGGCCTCGACCTTGTCGGGGCCCCACGTCTTGACGAGGCCGAGCAGGGCGTAGACCTGTCCCATCTTCGTCCAGGGCAACGGCGTGTCCAACACCGCGGCCGCGTACGCGCCGATCGCGGGCCCGTGCGAGTTCGCGAGGCGTTGCAGGTGGGCGATGTCACGCAACGCGTACGTGGTCTGCTCCTCCGGCAGATCGGCCGGGTCCGTCGATCGTCGCCCGGGCAGCTGGCGGGGGTGGACCTTGATGAGCTGGGATCGGTGAAAGATCCGCACGACGCGACGGTCGGCGCGGACCTGCACACGGACACCGAGCAGGTTCCCCGGGACCGAGTAGAGGGCCTTGGCGATCTCGATGTGATGATCGCGATGCACGCGACAGACCGCGTAGATCGGCACGTCATACGCGTCGTCCGGTGCGGGCAGCAGCTGGGCGTGTTCTTCGAGGCGGAAGTGCTCGACGGGTCGGCATTGGGTCGTGCCGTGCACGCGCATCCCGGCCCGCCCGGCGCACCAGGTCTCGACCTTCCCTTGGGCGTCGGCGAGGTCGGTGAAGGTCTCGCCGGCCCAGAACGACGAGCGGACGAACTGGACCATGCGCTCGACGCGGGGCTTGTCCGTCGGTGTGGCCACGCAGGCCGGGTCGATCACGAACCCGCGGGCGTGCGCGTACTCGACGAAGGTCTCGTTGAACCGCGGCTCGAGCTGGTCCGCGGTCGTCGCGACCGGGGTGAGGTTGTCGGGGACGAGCACCCCGAACACCCCGTCGAAGAACCGCCACGCGGCCTCGCAACCCTCGATCACCGTCGTGGTGGTCTGCGTGAACGACAACCACACGAACATGTGCCGCGACACCACCGCCGTGAAGATCAACGCGTGACACACCCGACCCTTTCCGGTCGCGGGGTCTTGCAGCAGGCCGAGACGAGCGAAGTCGACCTGCAACTCCTCACCCGGCTTGCCGTCAGCGACCGGGACCGTGCCCCGCTGCCCGCGACGCGGGCCGAACTCGGTGGTGATGAACCGCTGGACCGTGCGCTCGGGCACGCTCACGCCGTCACGAGCCAGGAGCTCGCAGATTTTCACGCCAGCGACGCCGGCCTTGACCCACGTCCCGATCTGATCGCGGCGGGCGTCCAGCGCAGCCCACGCATGGCCGTGGCCATCGACCCGGTGCGGGCGCACGATCTCCACGACCCGACCCAGCACCCCGTCGGTGAGCTGGCCGACACCGCCATCAGCGGTGACGCCCGCCTCGATGGCGGCGTCGACGTAGCGGCGAACGGTCTTGCGGTCCACCCGACTCCGCCGGGCCACTGCCCGCAGGCCCTCACCCCCCAACCAGAGCCGCAGCACCTCTCGCACCTCGAACATCGGAACCTCCCGGAACGCCATCGCCGCCTCTCGGACCATCAACAGGAGCGGCGATGCTCACCCGTGACAGCACCGAACCAACGGACCCCGGAGTGGTCCCATCACTGGCGCAAGGGGTAGTCCCATGACTGGCGGAAGGGTGGTCCCATCACACTGGCGGAACTCCTACCAAGTGGTCCCATGCCGCTGGGGGGCGACAATGTGGTCAGCGGTGAACAGCTGGACCTGTTGCGCACCCCGCCGGCCTGACCGAAGGGCTGGGCGCATCGGGACCCGTTGATCGTGGCTGGAGGTCCCCCGCTCTGACGCACGGTTGGGGTGTGGGGATCATGCCGCGTTTGTGGTCTCGTAGCCGTTTGCCGAACAACCATGACGTGTAGACCGCTCCGTGGTCGCTGTGCGCAATGGTCTGGCCGGCAGTTGGCCGGCGCCGCCAGGCTGCCATTTGCAACGCGTCGGCGACGAGTTCGGCGCGGATGTGAT
>CANJRG010000043.1 GCA_947476745.1 Acidimicrobiia bacterium
CAGCAGCTCGGCGTAGCTGACCCGCCGCTCACCGTGCACCACCGCGGTGCGGGTGGGGAACGCCGCCGCGGTGCGGACCAGGAAGCTGGTCGGGTCGAGCGGCAGCGAGTTGGCGGGGTTGGGTTCCAGCCCGCTCGCGAACGGGTTGCCAGGAAGATCGTCCACGCCCAGAACGTAGCGGCCGGGGCCGGGCCGGTCACGAGCCGCGAGCGCTAGCGAACCTTGACCGAGTTGGACAGCCCGCTGAACGATCCGGTGGTGGTGCCGGCCTTGGCGGCCACCCGGAACCGGTAGGTCCTGCCGGTGGTCAGGCCCGTCACCGTCACCGTGGTCGCCGTGCCCACCCCGTCCGTGAAGGTGCGCCAGGTGGCAGCGCCCGCCAACGCGTACTGCACCACGTAGTCGCTCACCACCACGCCGCCCGACGGAGCGGTCCAACGCAACGTCGCCGCTCGCGCCCCGGCCACTGCGGTCAAGCCGGTGGGCGTCCCCGGGCGGGCGCTGCCCAGCGCAAGGAGCACGTCGGCACTCCAGGGCCCCTGTCCGACCGTGTTGGTCGCCGCCACCCGGAACCGGTAGGTCTTGCCGGCGCTCAGACCGGTCACCGTTGCCGAGGTCGCGGTGCCGGTCCCGTCGGCGAACGTACGCCAGGTGATCCCGCCCACCACGGCGTACTGGACCACGTAGTCGGCCGCCGTGCCACCGCTGCTCGGCGTCGACCAGCTCAACGTGACCGCGTTCGCACCGGCCGCCGCCCGCAGACCCGTCGGCGGCCCGGGCACGCCCGGGGGCGACCCGGCCGGGACCACGACCACGGACGGGTCACCCCATGGGCCCTGCTCCGCACCGGCCCGCGTCGCCACCCGGAAGCGATACGCCGTGTCGTTCGTCAGGCCGGTCACCGTCGCCGCGGTCGCCGCGCTCACCCCGGCCGTCACGTTCTGCCAGATCCCGGTGCCCACCACCCGGTACTGCACCGCGTAGTCGGACACGCCGCTCACCCCGCTCGGGGCCGACCAGGTGAGCACCGCCTGGCGGTACCCGCGAACCCCGGTCAGACCGACCGGTGGTGGCGGGCCGGTCGCCGGGGTGACCGCCGTCGCGCCGGTGGCCGACATGCCCTGGCCGAGGGCACTCACCGCAGCGACCCGGACGTGGTACGCCACGCCGTTGGCCAGCCCCGTCACCGTCGCCGACAGGCTCGTGCCGGTGCCGTCCGTGACCCGCTGCCAGGTGGTGTCGCCCACGGCCCGGACCTCGATCACGTAGTCGTCGATCGCCGTGCTGCCTGCATCCACCGGCGCCTGCCACGACAGGCCGATCCGGCCCGGGCCGGCCGCGGCGCGCACCGATCGGGGTGCGCTCGGCAGCCGACTGGGCAGGGCAACCCCGGTCAAGCCACGCACCACCTGCGGTGTTGCGACCGGGTGTGTTCCTGTCGGGTCGGGTGCCGGTTCGCCCTGCCCCAGCTGCCCGTACGTGTCGTCGCCGAAACAGGAGACCGTTCCGTCCCCGGTCGACGCGCAGGTGTGCGACCCTCCGGCAGCAACCACGACCACCTCGTTCAACCCGTCCACCGCCGCGGGCTCGGTCACCACGACGTCGTCCGTCGGGCCGACCTGCCCGTCGTCGTTGCGGCCCCAACAGCTCAGTGTGCCCGCCCCGCCGACGGCGCAGGAGTCGCCGGGCCCCAGCCCGAGGCCGGTGCTGTCGCTCAGCCCGGCCGCCGCGGTCGGGGTGGTGACCGCTGACGGCTTGCCCGTGCCGACCCCGAGCCCGTCCTCGTCGTTGTCGCCCCAGCAGCGCACCGCTCCGCCGTTGCGGACCGCGCAGGTGTGATCGCCGCCGGCCGCGAGCCTGGACGCAGTCACCAGTCCATGGACATCGACCGGCACCCCGCGACGGGTCGTCCCGCCGTCGCCGAGCTGGCCCGATGCATTCGCCCCCCAACAACGTACCGACCCGTATGTTCGCAAGGCACAGCTGTGCGCCGACCCGGCCGCTACCGCAACGGCATCACGCAACCCCACCACCTGCACCGGGGAGGCCTGATCGACCAACCCCCCATCACCCAACTGCCCCGACCCACCACGACCCCAACACCACACCGACCCCTCGACACGCACCGCACACGCATGATCGGCGCCGGCGGCCAGCGTCGGCCGGGGCTGGGAGCCGACGGCGACGCCGACACCCGGCAGCGCGAGCAACTGTCGGGGCCCGATGCGATCCCACACCGAGGCGATGCGGTCCATGCCGCCGTTGAGGATGAGTGCCCGGTTGCCGACCCGGGCGACGTGGGCACCGGCTCCGACCGCAGGTTGCGGAATCGAAACGCGAACCCATTGCCCGCCGTGCTCCTGCAACACGAAATGCGCCGCCGGATCATCGGGCGAACGACCCGAGGTGCCCTGCACCACCACGATCTCGTCGACCCCGTCACCGTCGAAGTCGACCAGAGCGGCATCGGCGCCGGCCACCAACGGCCAGGAGTCGGTCACGTGGCGGTTCGCATCCCACATCTCGAAGGATCGGTCCCGGGTCACCAGCCACCGGCCGTCGTCGGTGACGATCACGTCGACCACGTCGGACACACCGAGCGGTACAGGCACGAAGGTCGGGGCGGCCGCCAGCAGCAGGCCTTGACGTTGGCAGATGATCACGTCCGGTGCACCGTCGCCGGTGACGTCGGCGACCTCGACGCAATCCACCGGCCCGGAAGCATCGGCGATCGGCTGCGCCTGGAACCCTTGCCAGACCGCGCCCACCCGGCCCCGGTTCCAGTAGATGTTGTGGTGCGAGCCCACACCCCCGCCGGCGGACACCACCACCACGTCGAGCCACCCGTCGCCGTTCAGATCGGCAACGGCGGTCTCGCGGGCCCGGTCATAGGTTGTCGCGCCGAGGAGGTCGTTGCGCAGCACCCACTCCGACGGACCGTTGAGCCACAGGTCATCGGTCCGGGCGCAGGTTCCCTCACAGGCACCCACCGCGGCGTACAGGTCGACGTCGCCGTCACGATCGAAGTCTCCCGCCGAGCAGTCATGGATGTCGGCCTGCCGGGTCGGTGGCCCCGCCATCGGCACGAACGTGCCGTC